>JADJMG010000006.1 GCA_016709725.1 Bacteroidota bacterium | reverse complement strand
AGAAAGGCGAATATCCGGTGGGACATAAAATTCGGGGATATGAGAATGCTAAACTAAGAAAAAAATCACTTCGGATAAAATTAAGGTTTAAACCTGCCTGCTGCAGGCAGGCGCAGCGGCGCAGCGTTTTTGCGGCGTTCGCGGCGATCACTAGAGAAGGTGGCGACTGTTGCACCTGCCTATTAAAATAGGTGGATGTCGTTTCTAACGCTAAATTTACAAATTCTGAAAACAGATTGCAAAAGCAAAGACTCAATAACCTACATAACCATATTAAGCGACCAGTGTAACTCAATCTTCGGTAATTACTGGACGAATTAAAACCCTCAAACATGAAACAACTCATTATCCTCATATTCCTTTTCGGTTCATGGCAACCAGCCAATGCACAAAAAGAAGGGCAACCTTTAGCGGATTCGCTGGAGCAGGTATTAAAAAATGTGAATATCACGGATACCGAAAGAGTGGATGTGCTGGCTATGCTCGCGTATGAGTACCGCAATTTGCTGCCGCGCAAAGCCATTGTGTTTGGTGAACAAGCCGAACTTCTTGCTAAAAATATTCATTACGATAAGAAGTTGGGTGAAATTTATTTGTATCAAAGTTACGCCTATGGTTTTTTTAATGATATTGTTAAATCATATGAATTAGCGCTATTGGCACTAAAGTACAATACAGAATATAAAGTGAAGGATATTTTGCCACTTTCAAAATTGATAGCCTTTCAATGGAATCCCAATATTTCTAACGAACATAGGTATAGTGCAATTTCTAAAATTCTACCTGAAGTTAATACGATTGAATCGAAAGTTTGGTATATCCGAACCATCGGTGGATTTGGGAATGCATTTAATAGCGAGGCTAATATTGACATATCCGATAGCTTAATTCGATTAGCAATAGCTGAATCTCAAAAATACAATCAAAAATTTATGGAGGCGCACAATACCGCCCGACTAGCCGATATTTATTTTATAAAACAGCAGTATGACACCTGTATTTATTTAACAAAAAAAAACGAATGCCTATCTTGAATCGATTCATGAGAAAAGAATATTTTCTGAAGGCTATGGAACATTAGTTGATGCTTATTTATTTTAATCAAAGACTGATAAAAAGTTTCTAGACAGCGCCTTGTTCTATTCCAATTTATCCCTACAAAAGGCCTTTGAAATAGAATATCAAACCAGAATTCTAAATTGCTATCAGTCACAATATTTAATACACAAAGAAAAGGGTGATTCAAAAAATGCAATTTTATTTCTTGAAAAATTCGTAGGCTTAAATGACAGTTTGTATGGGCAAAATGCGAGAGGCAAAATAGAAGGCATTGCAATCAAGCAACGGGATGAAATTGCCAACGCTCAACTTCAATTAAAAGACGCGGAGGTTTCTCAGCAAAGGATCTACTCCTATGCCGCATTAGCTGAAATTTTACTGATTACACTCTTGCTCCTCTTTGTTTTTAAAAATTATCGGAATCAGAAAAAGTCAACGGAAATCATTATCCACGAAAAACAGCGTAGCGAAGAGCTACTCTTAAACATCCTTCCTGCAGAAATGGCGGAAGAGTTAAAAGCGAATGGTGTCACCAAGGCAAAAGCTTTTACGATGGTTACCGTCATGTTCACCGACTTCAAAGACTTTACGGGCATCAGCGAAAAAGTAAGCGCAGAATTATTAGTGGACGAAATACACCATTGCTTTAGCGCCTTTGATCTCATCATACAGAAATACAAAATTGAAAAAATAAAAACGATTGGTGACGCGTATATGTGTGCTAGCGGATTGCCTGTTCCCTCCTACACCCATGCGAGTGATATGATTCATGCGGCTATCGAGTTTCAAAATTTTATGTTGGAGCGAAAAAAAGAAAAAGAATCAAGAGGAGAAATTCCCTTCTTACTGCGCATCGGAATTCATACAGGTCCTGTGGTAGCGGGCATTGTGGGCATCAAGAAATATGCATACGGCATCTGGGGCGACACCGTCAACCTTGCAGCACGCATGGAACAAAACAGTGAGTCTGGAAAAATAAATATCAGCGGCAGCACGTATGAATTAGTAAAAGGGAAATTCACTTGTGTTCACCGCGGGAAAATTCAAGCGAAGAATAAGGGAGAGATAGATATGTACTTTGTTAACCATAGCTTTAGTGAAGGTTAACTTTGTTGAAACAGTTTCATGAAAAGATTCCTAATGTGAACAACACAATTTTTGTTCTGCCCTGAAGGGGCAGCATATACCCAACGATGGGTGTAGCCCATCGTTGAGGGGGGGGCGGGGCGATGTTATTAGTACGAGGGGCGCTGCCACCTTGCATTGATTAAGCCCTTTCAGGGCTTGGGATATGGTGGCTTAATAACATAGCGAGAGGCGTTGCCTCTTCGCTATGTTATTAAGCCCTTTCAGGGCTTGGGATTGATGAAGATATTATCTTAGCAATTGCTATTATGCATATCCCTGTAGGGGCAGCATCTACTCAACGATGGGTGTAGCCCATCGTTGGGGGGGGATGAACATTCTATCTAAAATAAAAAATAAATATGGGCCAATCACTCGTACAAAACTATCTACACATTGTATTCAGTACAAAACACCGTCAACCATTAATTCATGCACCCGTTGAATCAGAACTACACAGCTATTTAGGTGGCATCTGTAATAAACTTGAATGTACAGTTCTTAAAGTAGGTGGTTATACTGATCATGTTCATATACTCTGCAAGCTTTCTAAAAAAATAGCTTTAATGAAATTGATGGAAGAATTAAAAGGACATTCATCAAAATGGATTAAAACGAAAGGTGCGGGTTATGAAAATTTCTTTTGGCAAGATGGCTATGGAGCGTTTTCTGTGAAGGGATCAGAGGTGGATAGAGTAATTGCATACATAACCAACCAACATCAACACCATAGCAAGAAAAAATTTCAAGATGAATACCGATCAATTCTTAAAAAATTCAAAGTGGAATATGATGAGCGGTATGTTTGGGATTGATGAGTGATGGGCGTATTCACCTCGAACATGGCGAGGGGCGATGCCGCCTCGCAATAAATATTGCGCCCCTTCAGGGCTAGGTTTTGGTGGCTTAATATTATAGCGAGAGGCGTTGCCTACTCGCTATAATATTAAGCCCCTTCAGGGCTATTGTTCTGCCCTGAAGGGGCAGCATATACCCAACGATGGGTGCAGCCCATCGTTGAGGGGGGGCGGGAGTCTATGGTAGAATGATGATCATATCGTTGCGATGTATAGCCCATCGTTGAGGGGGCGGGAGTCTATTACAGGATGATAATTATATCGCTGCGATGGGCTACACCCATCGCAGAAAGGAGAGGAGAGGACGATGCTATTAGGGCGAGGGGCGATGCCGCCTCGCAATAAATATTGCGCCCCTTCAGGGCTAGGTTTTGGTGGCTTAATAAGCGAGAGGCGTGCCTCCCGCTATAATAGCCCCTTCAGGCTATTGTTCTGCCCTGAAGGGGCAGCATATACCCAACGATGGGTGCAGCCCATCGTTGAGGGGGGCGGGAGTCTATGGTAGAATGATGATCATATCGTTGCGATGTATAGCCCATCGTTGAGAGGGGCGGGAGTCTATTACAGGATGATAATTATATCGCTGCGATGGGTGTAGCCCATCGCAGAAAGGAGAGGACGATGCTATTAGGGCGAGGGGCGATGCCGCCTCGCAATTGTGCGCCGGGGTTGTTGGGGGCAGCATATACCCAACGATGGGTGCAGCCCATCGTTGAGGGGCGGGATTCTATTACAGAATGATAATTATATCGCTGCGATGTCTTCAGCCTATCCATGAGGGGGGCGGGGCACTGAAGGAACATACCAATTTCGATAATTCTTATATTTGCTCGAGAATCGGCGTCTATAATTGAGACCATCCATTCCAACCAAACCTTTAACTATCATCAGAAAGCAAAAACAAATGAAACTATTTTTTACCCTACTATTCACTCTTACCTAGGAATATTTACAACTGATGGGCAAACAACCAAGGCGATTGAATCCAAACAGAAAATAAATAAATATCTTACCGAATTAGAAAAGGTAGGATTAAATGGCTCCGTATTGGTGGCCATGAATGGCGAGATGATCATTTCCAAAGGATATGGTTTTAGTGATCAAGAAAAAAAAATCTACAACACCCCAAAAACTGTATTTGATATTGGTTCCATTACCAAACAATTTACCGCCACGGCTATTTTAAAATTAGAGATGCAAGGCAAACTTTCTACTGACGACTCGCTTGCAAAATATTTTGATCAGGTGCCTGCTGATAAAGCAAACATTACTTTACACGATTTACTCCGACATCAATCGGGGCTCACGAGTAATGTGGGCGGAGATTTTGAAAAAATTAACGATGAAGAATTTTTAAATAAAGTTTTTTCATCTCCTTTAAAATTTGAAACGGGTAGCAATTTCTATTATTCCAATATTGGTTACTCTTTGCTGGCGATGATCATCGAAAAAGTTTCTGGTCAGGATTATGAAGCTTACTGTTATGAGTACCTATGGAAGCCCGCCAAGATGGAAATGACGGGTTACTCTCGACCTGCTTTCGACCCATCGCTCATCTCAAACGGGTATTACCAAGACGATAGTTTGTGGGGCAAGCCTACCGACAAGGAGTGGGATCAAAACGCTCCCTATTGGCATTTAAAAGGGAATGGAGGGATACTATCCACTACGGAAGATATGTACCGATGGCATACTTGCTTAATGACTGATTTGGTATTATCAAAAGAAGCAAAACAAAAACTGTATCATCCAAAACTAAGAAAGGAAGAAGACGAAAACACAATCTATGCGTATGGTTGGGATGTTTCCACTACCAATCGGAAAACTACACAGGTTTGGCATAACGGATCGAATCGCATTTTATATGCTGATTTTTTAAGATTCATTGATGAAGACATCACCATGATTTTTTTAACGAACAAATCGCATCCCAACTTCAACAATGTTTGTTTTCACATTTCAAAAATGATCTTTAATCCGAACTTCACACCCATCATTCCCATTGCCGACAATAAAGAAAACCGAACCTTCACCATTCGTATTTTAAAAACGCTTGAAGAAGGAGGATTAGAAAAAGCAAAAGAAGAACTTAGCCTTAAAAAGAAATCGGAACAACTTTTAATCTACATCATGCGCGATGAAGGATTCAACCAGATGGACAATGGCAATGGAGATCTGGCGCTTCAAATTTTAGAACTGAATGCATTTGCTCATCCAAAATCAGCTGAAAGCATACAATGGTTAGGAGAAGGTTATATGGAGACGGGAAATAAAGAATTAGCCATAAAATATTTCAAAGAAAGCTTAAGTCTTAACTCCGACAATCGATGGGTAAACGAAAGGATTAAAGAACTGGAGGACACGAAATAATTTATAAGTTTTATTAAATCATTCCCATTGATTTTGTGAGCGAACAAATCATTAGCACATTCCATACTTTTCTAAATTGAAATGATAAAATACATTGCAAGATGATTCAATTAGGTTCCTCTCGATTTACATTTTGGGAGCATGAACCCGACTCTATTCATTTTATCATACAATACCAACTTCACAAGCTCAATTCCCTCAAAGCCCTATATTTGTTGCAGAATGGAGGGTAGTTGAGCTACATTCCGCTTCACTTTTTAGCCTTAATAGCATTATTTAAGCAAATCTTAAGAAAACAAAGGTTGGAACTTAAGTTAAAAACTGAATCTTTGAAAAATGAAAATACTGATAGTAGAAGATGAACCTGGAATCGCTGCTTTCTTGAAGCAAGGATTGGAAGAGGAGTCTCATGCTGTACATGTAGCAGAAGATGGAAAAAGGGCTTGCAACTGGCTTTATCCGGGGAGTATGATCTGCTCTTGTTAGATTGGATGCTTCCGGGATTGAGTGGCATTGAAATTTGTCGACAGTTTAGAAAGGAATTTCACGAAACACCCATCATATTTTTAACGGCGAAGGATACATTAGACGAAACCATTTTTGGATTACAGTCGGGAGCCAATGATTACATTAAAAAACCCTTTCATTTTGAAGAGTTATTAGAGCGAATTAAAGTTCAATTGAGACCCAAATCGGGGGATCACTCCGTTTTTAATTTGGGTCCAATTTCGCTCAATACAGAAACGCATCAAGTATTTAAAGACCAGCGAGAGATCCATTTAACGCAAAAAGAATTTGCCTTGCTTGAACATCTCATTCGCAACAAAGGCAAAGTTTGCAGAAGAACAAGAATCATAGAGAGTGTTTGGGACATTCATTTCGACTATGATACAGGCGTCATTGATGTGTATATAAATGCGCTGCGAAAAAAACTTCTATTATCAGAAAATGAAAATTACATCCAAACCGTACGTGGTGTGGGTTATATCGCCAAAGAATTATGAACCTTAGCTTTAGAAACCGAATTGCATTTCATTATATGTTGGCTACTGCTCTCATTATAGCGATAGCATTTACGGCGATCTACTTTGTTGTCTCTAATTCAGTATTCAGAAATCTTGACAATGATTTATCCTTCGAAGCACACAAGCATACCAATGAAATAAATATTATTGGAGACAGTATTAAGTTCAAGAACAAAGAAGAATGGAAAGAACGCGAACATAGTGAAGTTCAAGTCAACCCTGTTTTCATCCAACTGATCGATATTAAAGGTCGGTTTATGGATAAATCTCCTAACTTGAAAGAGAATAACTTAAGTTTTAATGAACTAAAATTTGGAGGACATTTTAACTCTCAAATGGGCTTAAGAAAAATTAGGCAAGTACAACTTCCGTTAGAGCATGAAGGAAAAATAGCGGGATACATCCTAGCAGCCATGTCGTCAGAGGCCGCTATTTCCACACTCTTACAACTCAGAAACATTTTAATAGTATCCTATTTGTTTATTTTGATTGGACTTTACTTTGTTTCGAGATTCTTAGCAGGTCGAAGTATAAAACCCGTGAAAGAAGTGACCAACACAATCACCCGAATCACCAAATTCAATTTAAAAGATCGTGTCGAATTACCTCCTCACAAAGATGAAATCTACGAGCTATCAACCAATTTTAATTCTTTGCTTGATCGAATAGAAAATACATTTGAAAGAGAAAGACAATTCACTTCCGATGCATCGCATGAATTAAGAACTCCATTGGCCACCCTTATCGGAACGCTCGAAGTCCTCATCCGAAAACCAAGAAACCAACATGAGTACGAAGAGAAAATAAAATTTAGTCTCTCTGAACTCGAAAAGATGGCAAACTCCCTCGAGCATTTACTTTTACTTGCTCGTCTTGATTCGCCATCAGAAACCATTATTAAAAACAAAGTTTACCTACCTACTTTAGTTGATGATTCGCTGAATCGATTTAAAAAACAAATTGAAGACAAACACCTTCAAGTAGAACTTCAGTTCGATCAAAACCAAAAACTTTTAGTTCCACAATACTACACAAACCTCATAATTGAAAATTTAATCAATAATGCGATCAAATATTCAAAGAGCGATTCTACTATTATAATCAACATGAATGAAATTGATGACCATGTTATTTGCTCCATTCAAGATCATGGAATTGGTATTACCAAAGAAGATTTAAAGAATATTTTTGATAGTTTCTTTCGTTCGGATGCACTTAGTCATAAACACATTGCTGGGAATGGGCTTGGGCTTTCCATCGTGAAAAAATGTGCTGATGCCATTAAGGCAACACTGAACGTAGAAAGTGTTTTAGAAAAAGGGACCCTTGTTACCATCAAGTTTTAAATTGAAGAAAAGCACTGCTAAAATTTTCTAAGCAGTAAAGACAACTATTCGTTTCTAAGTACATTACCATTTATTTTCTTTTCAATGCTATAAAAAGGCTTAAAAAGTCTTTACAAACCACTTTCCTTACTCAAACTGAACCACCAGCCAATTTCTTAAGTCAATCTTAAGAAAGGCTTGAGATCAGCCTTAGGATGCTAGTCTACTTTTGCTGTATAAATTTAGTCAAGTACCCTAATGTTAGAGAAAATCATCCAATATAGCATCCACCACAAACTGATTATACTTTTATTCTCTGCAGGCATCATCGCTTTTGGACTTTACTCTCTTTCTGAGATTCCCATAGGCGCTGTCCCTGATGTTACGAATAATCAAGTACAAATTATCACCACCTCCAGAAATTTAGCAACAGAAGATGTGGAGAAGTTTCTTACCTACCCTGTCGAATTGGAAATGGCCAACTTGCCAGACGTGAAAGAGATTCGTTCGATCTCCAAGTTTGGTCTTTCGGTGGTGACTGTTGTTTTTAATGACAAAATTGGAACGTATTTACCCCGACAATTAATTGCAGAAAAAATTAAAGCTGCTGAAGAAAAGATTCCTGCTGGATTTGGAAAACCATTCATGGGACCCATCACAACGGGTTTAGGTGAAATTTATCAATATGTGATTGAAGTAGACTCCTTATTTAAAAACGACTATTCACTCTCTGATGTAAGAACCATCCAAGACTGGATTGTGAAACGTCAACTTTCGGGTATCCCAGGAGTGGTAGAGGTAAATACATGGGGTGGTTATCTCAAACAATATGAAGTTGCCATCAATCCAGAAAAACTAAGAAGTTTAAACATTTCCGTTCCGCAAACATTTTTAGCATTAGAAAAAAACAACAGTGTTGCCGGTGGTGGTTACATTGAAAAATCAAATCAAACTTATTTCATCAGAGGCGAAGGTTTAGTGGGTTCTTTGAAAGACATTGAAGATATTGTTATCGAAAGCAGAAATGGTGTTCCCATCTTCATTAAAGATGTTGCCACTGTTGGATTTGGTCATGCTACACGCTTTGGTGCTATCACTGGCAATGGTGAAGGTGAAAAAGTATTAGGGCAAGTGATGATGCTAAAAGGAGGCAATTCAAAAGCAGTCATTGATGCTGTAAAAGAAAAAGTAGCGCAGATCTCGCCATCACTTCCTCCCGGCATTAGCATCAATCCATTCCTAGAACGGAGTGAGCTGATCGACAAAACAACATCTACCATTGCAGAAAATCTCATTTTAGGTTGTTTAATTGTCATCTTCGTTGTTGTACTGTTGCTCGGCAATATACGCTCTGGTCTAGTGGTAGCCTCGGTTATTCCCATGTGTATGTTATTTGCACTTTCACTGATGTACATTTTTGGTGTAGATGCGAATTTGATGAGTTTGGGCGCCATCGACTTTGGAATCATCATTGACGGAGCGGTAATCATCATCGAATTTATTGCGTACAAAATCACAGCCGAACGCACTCACTTATTAGCACTACCGAAAGCCGAAAGACAGAACTTCATTGACAACATCACTCATTTGGGGGCAAGCAAGATGATGCACTCCGCTGTTTTTGGACAGTTAATTATTATTATCGTTTTCATTCCGATACTCTCATTAGTGGGCGTAGAAGGAAAAATGTTCAGACCGATGGCCTTAGTATTTTGCTTTGCATTGATCGGCGCTATGATTTTGTGCTTTACCTATGTGCCCGTAATGGCCTCTCTATTTATAAAGCCATCCGATACTTCCAAAAAAAATATTTCTACTCGCTTCATCACTTTTTTAGAAAACAAATACATTCCAACCATAACCTGGGCTCTCGAAAAAAAGAAAATTGTATTAAGCATGGCCTTAATGTTGTTACTCGCAGTGGGATTTCTCTTTACACGGATGGGTGGAGAATTTGTGCCGACATTAGATGAAGGCGATTTTGTGATACAGCCTGTTTTAAAAACAGGAACTTCCTTAAGTCAAACAGTAATCGCGACCACAAGAATTGAATCCATTCTGAAAAGATTTCCAGAGGTAGAACAAGTAGTCAGTCGAATTGGAGCTGCAGAAGTACCCACCGATCCCATGTCGATGGAAGAAAGTGATGTAATCATCAAACTCAGCCCAAAAGAAGAATGGACATCTGCTAAAACTAAAGATGAATTGGCCGACAAGTTTAAAGAAGCATTGACTGAAATTCCAGGAGTAGAATTTGAATTTACGCAGCCCATCGAGATGCGGTTCAATGAACTGATCACAGGAGTTCGTGCTGATTTAGCCATTAAAATATTCGGTGAAAACTTAGATGTGCTTTATAAAAAAGCAGTAGAAGTTGAAAAAGAAATAAAAGGAGTTCAAGGAGCCGCGGATATCATTGTAGAAAAAGTAGCTGGTCTACCGCAGATGTCGATTCAATACGACCGACAAAAAATCGCAAAATACGGATTGAATGTTGAAGAATTAAACAACATTATCACCATGGGATTTGCAGGAAAAACCGCAGGAACTGTGTTTGAAGGTGAAAAACAGTTTGACCTTGTTGTTCGATTTGACACGGCCCATCATCAGGACATTCAAGACATAGAAACGGCATCCATCCAACTTCCCAATGGCAATCAAGTGCCGTTGAGCGAATTTGCAACCATCTCCTATACAAAAGGTCCTGCGAAAATTTCCAGAGACAACACCAAAAGAAGAATTGTAGTGGGCGTGAATGTAAGAAACAGAGATTTAGAATCGGTGGTAAAAGATGTTAAACAAATCATTGATCAAAAAATTAAATTACCAACAGGATACACTATCGAATATGGTGGCCAATTTGAAAACTTAAGAACCGCAAAAGAACGACTAATGATTGCTGTTCCCATTGCATTGTTACTCATTTTTGTTCTACTCTACTTTGCGTTTGACTCCATCAAAGAAGCATTAATTATCTACAGTGCCATTCCGATGTCGGCGGTAGGAGGAGTTATTTTTCTCTACATGCGTGATCTTCCCTTCAGTATTTCTGCTGGAGTTGGATTCATTGCACTCTTTGGAATTGCTGTATTAAACGGAATCGTGTTGATCGAAGAGTTCAAAGAATTAAAAGCGCATGGTATCACGGACATCAATCAACGAATCCTTTTGGGCACCAAGAATAGGTTGCGTCCAGTTTTGCTCACCGCCTCAGCAGCGGCCTTAGGATTCTTACCTATGGCCATCTCCAGTTCAGCGGGAGCGGAAGTTAAGCGACCTCTCGCAACGGTGGTTGTAGGCGGACTCATTTCCGCAACAGCACTTACTCTTATAGTCCTTCCTGTGCTCTATGCCATTTTTGATAGAAAAAGACAAATAAAAAAATCTAAGAAACCAGCAGTAGTCATTGCAACTATCCTATTACTTGCTTTACCCATTTATGGACAGAGCCAAGATCATAAGATTACGGTAGAGCAAGCGGTTGAAATTGCATTACGAAACAACCTAGGATTAAAAGTTTCATCGCAGCGAATTATTCAAAGCGAGCAACTCATTAACAGTGCCATTGACATCAACAAAACTGAAATCTACTACAACAAAGACCAAAACAATATAGCGCCAAATAATCTCCCCCTGAATGTGTGGGGTGTCAGTCAAACCATACAATTTCCAACGGTATATGGTGCACAACGAAAAGTAATGAAACAAAAATCTCAACTGACCAAAGATCAACTTTCAATCGATAAACGAATGGTCACCAAAGAAGTTCATAAAGTTTACAATGAAATTGTGTATTGGCAACAGATGCAAACTAATTATGAATATCTCGATAGCCTTTATGCTTCATTTGAACATGCAGCAAACCGCAGATTTGAACAAGGAGAATCCAATTACATTGAAAAATTAACTGCAGAAACCAAGAAAAAAGAAATTTCAATTCAGCTCAATCAAGTACGCGAAAACATATACCGGAATTACATTATGTTAAATCATTGGCTTCAGTCTGACAGCAGCTTTAAAGTAAGTGAAGAACACTTCGAAAAAATAACATTGCTTGCTTATGACAGCACAACACATCCTGCACTCCTCTACTTAGAAAATGCTAAAAAACTTTCGAATCATACAGCCTCATTAGAAAAACAAAAATTACTGCCCGACATTAATGCCTCCGTATTTCAAGGTACAAATCAGGGTGTAGGAACACAATCTTATTCTGGATTTCAAGTAGGAATTGGGATTCCGCTTTGGTTTGGAAGTCAACGGTCGAAAATAAAAGCTGCAAAAACCGAAAAAATAATCATTGAGACAGAAAGTGAAAATTTAAAAACTCAACTTCTCACAAAATATAATGCATTGCGATCTGACATCCGTAAATATGAAGAAGGAATAGACTATTATCAAACGAAAGGAAATAAACTTGCTACAGAAACCATCTTCCATGCCAATAAATCCTACCAAAATGGAGAAATAAATTTTTTCCAGTACACTCAACTATTGGAAAATGCAAAAAACATTCAATCCAATTATCTCCACACACTTCTCCAATACAATGTTACGGTTTTGGAAGCAAACTACATCTTGAATTAAAAATGAAAAACCATACAACCATGAAAAAATATGCTGCAAGCTATATACTATTTTCCATTCTGCTCGCTTCTGCATCCTGTTCATCAAAAACAGAATCAAAAGCAGAAGAAAAAACAGAATCTCAAAAAACATTAGAAGGTAAATATGAGTTAAGCGAAAAACAATTCCAATCTTCCGAAATGAGTATTGGAGGATTACAAAAAAAATCTTTTAATGAAATCATAAAAGCCACGGGAATGTTTGATGTACCGCCTGAAAATAGAGCCTCTGTAAGTTCCTATTTTGATGGTACTGTTAAAGAGATAAAACTCCTTCCTGGTGAAAGAGTAAAGAAAGGACAAATTCTGTTCACCCTTGAAAATCCTGACTTTGTACAGATACAACAAAACTATCTCGAGATACAAGGACAACTCGCCTATTTAAAATCAGACTATGAAAGGCAAAAGAATCTGGTACAAGACAATGTATCATCGCAAAAAAACTTTCTGAAAGCAGAATCTGACTATACAGTAGCTAAAGTAACACTAGAATCCTTAGGGAAGAAGTTAACTCTAATGAATATACCACCCAATCTACTTACGATAAAGAACATCCGAACAACCGTGAATGTCACTTCGCCAATCAATGGTTTCGTCACTCAAGTTGATATTTCACAAGGAGCCTTTCTAAACTCATCACAATCGGCCATTACGATTGTAAATACTGATCATCTACACCTTGAATTAAACATTTTCGAAAAAGACATTACCAAAGTTAGAGTTGGTCAACCCATTCAATTTAGAATACAAGAAGATAAAGGAAACGAGTACGAAGCTACCGTTCATCTGGTAAACAAAACAGTAGATCCAACAAGTCGAAAAATTCTTATACATGCACATCCCTCCTCTGAAAAAGCGGCATCTAAGTTCAGTCCGGGCATGTATGTTGAAGCGGATATCAATTCCACTGCCATTTCAAAGGCTTCATTACCTGAAGACGCCATTGTAGAAGTGGAAGGTAAATTCTATGCACTGGTTCTTCAAGATTCAACAAAAAATGGATACTCGTTTATAAAACGAGAAATTAAAACAGGTGACACAAACAATGGATTTGTAGAAATCTTAAACCAGAACAGCTTTAACGAACAAACACAATTCTTAACCAAAGGAGCATTTAACTTAATAAAAGAATAATTATGAATAACGCACATTATCACTTAATCGTAAATCACCTTCCTATTGTTGGGTTAATAATAGGAACACTTGTATTCGTTGCTGGATTATTGATCAAGAAATCAGAGGTTAAACTTACTGGACTTGGTATCTATATCTTTGCAGCAATCACATCGATTCTTGCATTCTATACTGGGGAAGGTGCTGAAGAAATTGTAGAAAACAATTTAGGCATCAGCGAAACACTTTTACACAACCATGAAGAGTTTGCCGAAACATTCTTTACGCTCACGCTCATTCTAGGAGCCATCGCCATCATTGGATTCATAGCTTTATTGATAGAGTCAAGGCATTTTCGATATTTACAAATACTTATTCTCTTACTCGCTTTGACCGATGGTGTTTTAGCGTACAATGTGGGGGTCAGTGGTGGTGAAATCAGACACTCCGAGATACGTAGCGATGCTAATATTATTCCCATTGAGAATGATCATGATGATTAATTAGAAAAAGTTAAAAAGTGATGATATATCGAATCCACACATAAAATCAGCATACTCGAATGTTTATTTGATGTGATTGCTTTAATTGTGGCAGGTGCTCTACCCTATTCATTCGAATTCTCCTAAAGATTCTGGTTCGACGGCTATGTTATTTATATTTGCGTTGAAATCGATTGTGATCAGAGGCAACCACGGCATCTTGTCTTGCACATCTTTACTTTAAAATCAGCAGAAATGAAAACCACTCCTGAACACGATGAGCGAATAGCTAAATTAACATTTGCATCGGTCTATCCACATTACATCAAAAAAGTGGAGAGCAAAGGCAGAACAAAAGCCGAATTGCATCAAGTCATAAAATGGCTAACTGGATTTGACGACAAAAAAATACAAGAATGTATTGATGAAAAAATTACTTTTGAAACCTTTTTTAAGCGGGCAAAATTAAATCCCAATGCCCATCTCATTCAAGGAGTCATATGTGGGTATCGAATTGAAGAAATTGAAAATCCTTTAACAAAACAAACAAGGTATTTAGATAAATTGGTGGATGAACTGGCAAAAGGTCGAAAGATGGAAAAGATTTTAAGAGTGGCATAACCATGCATATTGAAGAAAGACAATAAGATTACTCGTTGGATAAATAAACATTCAAAACCAAGATTCCAGCTTTAGTAAAATCAATATGAAAAGCATCTTTACCGACAAAAATAGAATTCCAACGTTAGGCGATCTCAAATTAGGTTTAGGGAAAACAACTGACCTCTGGAAAAACTTGAAGCTTTTACGAACAAGAATTACCCACTTGCAAAAGCAGCATGGAACTATTCAGGAGATAAAATGGCTGGAGTTATCAAATTAAAGACAATAAAAGAGTTATCATTTACTTACTTCCTCGCGATCATTTTTTTAGAGTAGCTTTTGTTTTTGGGGCCAAAGCTTTTGATCAAATAATAGAAAGTGATATTGCTGAATCCATAAAAAAAGAATTGTTAGCAGCAAAACAATATGCTGAAGGGCGCGGAATAAGAATTGAAGTGAAAGATCTATCAAACCTGGAAGACATAAAAAAATTAATAAAAATCAAGCTTGCAAACTAAATCGGTATTCTGTTGGTGGAAATTACAACTACTTCCCTCCTATTAATAAACTCATGTTTTCAACCCAAAATAAATCAAAGTATTCCTCCAAAAGAAAATCAAACTGACTGCAAGGCACTTTACAGGAAGAGTACATTAAGAACTTCGTCGATCATTCAAACTAGAAATGTGTTTAATACACTATTACATAAAATAAATTATCTTTGTTATTGAAAGGGAGTTTGTAATTAACCAGAGCACCACTAAACAACAGTTAAAGTCTCTACGCTTGATCACGAACACAACAATTCCACACCCATTTTGTAAAGGCCAAAGATGAAAAGAACCATTAAATACTACCGAATCATTTGGCTCCAGCATGACTTGCCGGCTGGACTTTCGGTATTCTTGGTGGCACTCCCCCTATGTTTGGGTATTGCTTTAGCATCGGGTGCACCACTATATGCCGGACTTTTATCTGGGATCATTGGCGGATTGGTAGTATCTCTCATTAGTGGCTCTCCGCTTGCCGTTTCAGGTCCGGCTGCAGGCTTAACAACCTTAGTTGCCGCTTCCATCATTTCACTGGGCGACTACAAAATATTTTTACTAGCCGTAATGATCGCGGGTCTTTTTCAACTTCTACTTGGAATTTTAAAACTTGGAACCATTGCCAACTATTTTCCTTCCTCGGTGATCAAAGGAATGTTAGCAGCGATTGGAATCATCCTCATCTCAAAACAAATTCCGCTAGCCATTGGCTACGACCAACCCGACTTTTGGACCAGTGGCTTTCCACAGTTATTTAGTCCGGACAACTTTCTAGGTACTATCGACAACTTTAATCATCACATCACTAGAGGAGCCCTCTTAATTACATTCATTTCACTAATCATTCTTGTTTTACTTCAACAACCTTTTGCCAAAAAGTTAAAAGTAATTCCAGCTCCACTTTTAGTTGTTATTGTTGGAATCATCACCAACATTCTTTTCACAGACGCTACTTCCAACTTCTCGCTCAAACCCACTCAACTCGTAAATATTCCTTCAAACATTTTTGCAAGTATCACTTTCCCTGATTTCTCAAAGCTATTTTCGACAACGGAAATTTGGAAAGATGGAATTATCATTGGACTTTTAGCCACATTAGAAACATTACTTTGCATAGAAGCCGTTGACAAATTAGACAAGCGCAATCGCATCACACCTGTCAACCGCGAGCTTATTGCACAGGGAATTGGCAACATGACTTGCGGTTTATTTGGAGCCATTCCGATAACGGCAGTGGTAGTACGCGGTGCTGCTAATGTAGATGCAGGTGGTCGTACAAAATTTTCTGCCTTCACGCATGGTCTATTCCTTTTAATTGCTGTTTTACTCTTTCCATTTCTACTGAACAAAATACCATACGCCTCACTTGCTGCTATACTTTTGGTGACGGGCTATAATCTTACGAAACCAAAATTATTTCGTAACATGTGGAGTTTAGGATGGAAACAATTCATCCCATTTCTAATTACAATACTTGTCATTCTTTCCAGCGACTTATTAATTGGTGTGAGCATTGGACTATTAGTTTCCATTTACTTTATCATACAAAACAATTTCAAAGCTGAATATAAAATCACCAAGTCGACTCAGCATGATATTGAAACGTATATTATCAAACTCAACAGCAATGTTACCTTTCTTAATAAAGTAAAGTTACGTAAGGCCCTCGACGAAATTCCAGAATATAGTGTCCTCATCATTGATGGTAGCGAAAGCAACTTTATCGACTACGACATATTAGAAATCGTAAGTGAGTATCATAACAAAGCGCATAACAAGCATATAGAACTGCATTTAAAAGGAATTGAGAAAGTAAATATAACAGCGCTGCACTAGTCCATTCCACTAACCGATTCTTTCCGTAGGAGAGCCAAAATCTAAAGACTACATTTGACAAATCTTTGGATTTTGAAAAACCAAGCGAAGAGTCGCAATCAGGCGTACATCACTTCATTTCAATTAATCATTAAAAGCATTTTCATCCTAAAATTTCATCAAAAACATGATTTTTCTCACTTTGTTTCGCAAAGTAGCTATTTTCTTAAGGTTTAATTAAGCCCGTTCAAATCCTGATTCACCTTGTTCGGGAAAAATATATTAGGAGCTTATACAGTAAAGGTATCTTTATACCAACAAAAAAAATCAAGGTAATACCCTATTAAATCTAAGAATGGTTTTCGACAACGGAATTGAAAAAGTTATTGAAATGATGTAAAATTAAACTGCATTTCTATGAACATTAATAAGATTAAAACCAAAACCCTGCTTACACTTCACTTTACTAATATACTAGATTGCATTATTAATTACAATAACGCTAAAAACGACACCATGAAAAATTTCATTAAATCCACAACATTAGCCATCATCATGATGGTTTCTATTTCATCTTGTAAAAAAGATGATAGCACATCTCCCAATTCATCATCGTCCATTAGCACCACCATGCAATCAGGAAAATGGAGAATCACATTTTATGAAGATAGTGGAAACAACGAAACCAATCATTTCACAGGATACAGTTTTCAATTTAATTCCAACGGAACGATCGTGGCTACAAACGGCGGAAACTCGACAAACGGCACATGGTCAAACGGCAATGATGATAGTCAGACTAAACTGCTATTAAACTTCACAAGTACTCCTTTCGACGAATTAAGTGACGATTGGCATGTTATTCAACAAAACTCTTCCATCATTAAATTGGAAGATGTGAGTGGTGGTGGTAGCGGAACCGACTATCTCACATTCGAAAAAATATAATGTTAAGCATCTAACTAAACCAATGAAAAAAATAATTATTGTCCTAACTCTCTTTGTTGCACAAGCATTACAAGCTCAAGTAAATTTAAACGCACTATGGTTACGTCATACGTGTGGGTATACCAATGGAATTAACTTGCTTGGTGGCGATGTATGGGGAAATGCAGTTTGTGCTGATACCTATGGAAACTCTTACAACTCGGGTAATTTTAGTGGATTTTGGTTTGCAATGGACACCGTTATAGACATGGGAAATAATCGATTTTACATAAATAAATATAATAACATTGGAGACAGGTTATGGACAGCAAAGGCGATGGGCACTACCATTAACAGCATCATGACTTCATCAAGAATGAAATGCGATAGCCTCGGGAACGTTTATGTTTGTGGAACCTTTAGTATTGATGACAGTGTTTATATGGCACCTAATTGGTATCCCGTTGGAAGTGGTTATGTTGCAAAATATGACAGCAGCGGGAACAATTTGTGGTGTGCTTATGTACCTCGTACAGGAACCACCTATATTTCATTCACCGATATGGAACTTGTAAATGGTTCTATTTACGTTTGCGGAATTATGGGTTTTGGAATACAATCGTTTGGAACTTTTAACTTCAATACATCTTATTCACAAAACGGTATCATTGCTAAATTAGACTTAAATGGAAACATTCTTCATGCGGAGCTACTTGATTCAAATTCCACAAATGAAATACATGGAATAGAAGTTTCTAAAAACTCAAATGAAATCTATTTAGTTGGTCAACACATTTCTTCTAATCTTACTGTTGATGCACAAACATTGACCCATACGGCTGCTGCACAAAATTCATTTATCGTTAAAATGAATTCTTCGTTTACCGCTTTATGGGCAAAAAAATGCAATACCTATTTACATTTAAACCAAACGGTAGGATCAAGTGTTTCATGCCTTAGACGCATTGAAATTGACAAACTAGACAATATTTATGTTACCGCTAATGGCAATGGAGACTCAACGGTTATTGGCTCATTGAGTTTTAATCACAGAATTTCGCCAAACGATAGCTATGCACAGGACATTTACATTGCAAAACTAAATAGTAGTGGTCAGGAAATATGGTTGCAACATGGAGGTAGTGATGGAATGGACAACGTTTCTGACCTTGCTACCGATGAATGGGGAAATTCAATAATCTCCGTTTATTCTAGTCAACAATCTGTAAGTGGACTCATCTTTAATACTGACACAATTCCACAGTGGCATGGTGGCATAGTTAAATATGACCCCTCCGGAAATTTGCTTTACACACAAAAACTACAAGAAGCAAGATCATTACAAGCATTAGCCTTGGGCAATGATTCTGTATTCTATGGAACTGGAAATGGTTTTAATCCGGGACTGCCATACATTAACTTATCAATCCCTCAATGTGAAGACACGGTAAATGGATACTATAATCCGCCATACAAAATGATTATGGTAAAATTTTTGGACAACACCTCTGTTCACACAGCAGTCATAGAAATGAATGAAGATATCATACGAGACCTAATAGTTTATCCCAATCCATTTTCATCAATTACTACATTAGAACTTCAATTATCAAAAGCTAGCAACACTTCCATCTCTATTCTTGATGTTGTTGGAAGAACCGTGAAAAATATTTCAGCAAACAATCTTCAAGCCGGAGAAAATAAAATCACAATTGATCTATCCCATTTAAAAAGTGGAATATACTTCTGTCAAATAAAATCATCAAATAAAACTAAAACAATACGACTCGTAAAAGTATAATCAGAAAAAATACCTCATCAAACTAAACTAACTAAAAGACAGAATTTATGAAAACATATTTAATGATTGCATTTTACATCCTTACCAGTTTAACTGGATTTGCACAAATAACCTTTCAAAAAGCAATTGGGGGTTCCGCTATGGATTATGGTAAAAGTGTTCGACAAACATTCGATAACGGTTACATCATAGCAGGAACAACAACAAGCTTTGGTTCGGGCGGTCGAGATATTCTAGTTATAAAAACGAATGCATTTGGCGATACCACATGGACTAAAACATTTGGTGGGGCACTCGATAACGAATATGGATTTTGCGTTCAACAAACAACGGATAGCGGGTATATTGTTTCAGGTGTTGCCTCGTCATTTGATGATGTGGCTGGCGACATGTACATCATAAAATTAAATGCAACCGGGGATACTTTATGGACAAGAACATTTGGCGGAATTGGTTATGAGTGGGGATCCTTTGTGCAGCAAACCAATGATGGAGGTTATGTTATCATCGGTCAAACACCAGCATTTGGTGCAGGAGGATTTGATGCATATCTCGTTAAATTAAATGCATCGGGAAATTTGATGTGGTCAAAGACGTATGGAGGTTCGAGTCTTGAAGTAGGTTCAGCCGTACAACAAACTACGGATGGTGGCTATATTCTTACAGGACAAATTGATAGTTATGGAGCGGGAGCTGGTGATTTTTACTTAATAAAAACTGACCCAACAGGAAATGTTGTTTGGACAAAAGCCTATGGCATTCCTGGCTCAGAAGCTGGAGTGAGTGTAAGTCAAACTACAGATGGAGGATACATTATTGGTGGAACTTCAGAAAATACACTCGGCCCACTTGGTCCGGACATGTGCCTCATAAAAACAGATTCAGTTGGAAATATTTTATGGACAAATTTATACGGTGGACAAATGATCGATGAATGTTATGAAGTTGTTCAAACATCGGATGGTGGTTATATCCTGTGTGGAAAATCATTCAGTTTTAGTACGAGTTCCGATTATGATGTTTACATTGTTAAAACAAATAGTCAAGGAATTCTGCAATGGTCTAAAACTTTTGGTGGATCAGGAAGTGCTACCGCAAATGATATTGGGTACTCTGTACAACAAACTACTGATGGTGGATACATTGTAACTGGCGAAACATTCAGTTTTGGAGTAGGATTTACTAATTTATATCTTATCAAAACGGACGCATTGGGTAATAGCGGCTGCAACCATGGATCACCAGCTACAACGACTTCAGCCTTTTTTCCTCGAGTGATTGCACCACCCACATTAACATCCTCGGGCGGAATCATCTCGTATCCTGCAACCTTAGTAAACGCAGGTGGAACGCAAACAAACCTTTGTCTTACTAATGCCATTACAGAAAACCAAACGCTTGCAAACCTGATTGCATATCCAAATCCATTTACATCTAGCACTACTTTAGAATTCAATGCAACTGAAACTAAAAACATTTCCATCTCCATTCTTGATGTGGTTGGGAGAACAGTTAAAAATATTCCAACGAAAAAACTTCAATCCGGAGAAAACAAAATCACTATTGATTTATCAGCACTGAATCCTGGAATTTATTTCTGTCAAATAAATTCACTCGAAAACTTACAAACTATTAGACTTATAAAAAGATGAAACAATTTCTAACATTTCTTGGATGCTTCTTACTTTTAAATACAACAGATTCAACAGCACAATACACTCTTGACTGGCAACAAAATGCAAGTCTTGATCAAAAACAATCGGTCATGAGCGTTGTTGACTCATTAGACAATATTGTTGTTACTGGTTATTTACAAAGCAATCAAATGTTTACTCGCAAATACGATATAGCTGGGACATTACTTTGGGAAGTTTCAGATGCATCCGGAATTCAAAGCATCTATGAAAAACCAAATTGGATTAGTTGCGATTCTAATAATAACATTCTTGTAGTTGGCAATCTCTATTCGATTGGTACTTCTTATGACTATCCAAATGCTATTGTAGCTTTAAAATATAGTCCTACAGGGACATTACTTTGGAGAACTGTAATCCCAATAACTATTCTAATAAATAGTATGACATCTTTTGATTGCAGAAGTGTAGTAGACGTTAATGGCAATATGTATATTGGTACTTCAATTACCAATGGAGCTACTTTATATAAATTAGATACTAATGGAAATTTAATTTTCTCCAACTCAAGTACAGTAAATGCACCTAAAAATTTTAATGGCATGCGCATTAAAAATAATAAAATTGCTATAGCAACAAGTAGTATAACATCAAATGTCTCCCCTGTATTTGTATGGGATACTGCAGGAACATTACTTTGGACAGCAAATGCAGTTGGAACACTTGCTGCTGATGTAGAATTCGATGAGAATGAAAATGTATATGTTTTAGGCAGTCTATATCACTTGGTAAATCCCATCACTTGGGATTATGATGTAAAACTTACAAAATTTAACTCCACAGGTAGTTTAGTGTGGACAAACAATTATGATTTTGGCGGATACAATTTTGCAACTCGAATGACTTATGTAAATCATCGAATTAGTGCAATAGGCTATGGAAATGCAAACGGAATTGAATGGGAAACATTTCAAACAGATACTAACGGAATATTGCTTTGGTCTTCACCCTATACAGTACCCATTAATCCAACTGCAAGCGATGAATATCCACATTATGTTTTAGCCAAACCAAACGGCGAGGTCATAGTAACGGGGGTTGGGAGTCCAACACCTAACCCATCAAGCCCCTCTTTCAATCAAATGCCCATAGTTCAATACAGCAATACAGGGGTTCAAAATTGGGTGAGTACTCCCAACATTTATGCAGGAACTGGTTTAGCAACCCACATTGCTAGTGATGGAAGTCTGTTCGCCATTGGATCAAGAAACATGTTTGTATTTCACTATGATAATATGACAACATCAATTAATAGTCATTTACAAAACGATAACGCAGTAAAAATATATCCCAATCCATTTACGAATACGACCACCATCGAATTCAAACTCGAAGAAATAAAAAACACTTCGCTTTCAATAATTGATGTTACAGGGCGATTGGTAGAAAATATATCCATGCAAAACTTTACTACAGGAAAAAATAAATCCATTATCGATCTCTCCAATCTACAAAATGGCATTTATTTCTGTATACTTCAAACAAATCATAATTTACAAGTCACCAAACTAATTAAAAACTAAAATGAACAAATTTTTTACATCTTGATTTCCTGTCTACTAAGCCTTTCAGCAATAGCGCAAATAAATAATCCTAATTGGAAATATCTTAGAACGACCAACACAGGTATTGGTGGCGACTACTCTTTTGTAACTGAGGCCGACCATTGCGGTAATATTTGGACAGGCGGATATCTTCCTTTTCATGCACAGGGAAGCTTAGTTCGATTTAACGATACTACATGGACAAACTGGAGCAATTTCGACGGATTTATTCCTGGTTCCATTGTCACTGCAATTGCTTTTGATAGTCAAGATGGCGTATGGGTGGGTTGCGATGAAAACCAAAACTTTGGTTTACATGGTGGCGTCGCTCATTATGATGGTACTACCTGGCAAATGTGGAACTCCACCAACTCTCCACTTACAAATGACTATGTTGATGGAATAGTTGTTGATCACAACGATCATGTGTGGATCACTTTTTACAACAATCAAACAGGTGATGGTGGTGTTGCGAAGTACGATGGAACAACATGGACAGTTTACACAATGGCGAATTCAAACTTACCTTCAGAAGAAGTTAAAGACATTGATGTAGATGCACAAAATAATATTTGGATTGGTTGCAACTTAGGCTTAATAAAATTTGATGGGATTAATTGGATACTCTACACAGCTGCAAATTCTGGATTGTCGGTAAACAATGGTGTCCTAGATGTAGAGGTGGATGAAGTAACCAACAAGGTTTATGCTGTCACAGTCTTTTCTGTTGATGTGTTTGATAACGGAACATGGACGCATATCAACAACACAAATTCA
This sequence comes from Bacteroidota bacterium, assembly GCA_016709725.1. GTDB lineage: Bacteria > Bacteroidota > Bacteroidia > AKYH767-A > OLB10 > JAJTFW01. The sequence continues at coordinate 397,644 of JADJMG010000006.1, read as the reverse complement.
CCTGTGGGAAATGCCAACTTAGCAGAGGTTGATGCGCATGGCGATACCATCATCATTGGCTCTTTGAATAGTAGTTCTGGTGCATTCATATATGATGGTACATCGTGGACAACTCATCTTGCCCCAGGCCATGTGTATGATGTTCGTATTGGTGAGAATGGAAAATATTGGATTTGCGGAATTGGTTTTCTAGAAAAATACGATGGAATAAATTGGACAACTTACGATAAATTCAATACAGGATTACCTGCGATGCAAAATCACGATGTGTTTATTGATAGTAAAAATCGTGCATGGGTGGGCAGTGCACTCAATGGTGGTATCAGCATGTTCGATTGTCCACAGTGGCAAAGTTATGGGCCTAATAATCGGAATCACTTTCCACAGCCGATCAATTATACAGGATCAGGGATGGGTGCAACCGAAGACAGTTATGGAGATATTTGGATGTTGTATGATGGATCACCAGGTGGTGTAGTACAAATACCCAATGGTGATGTTCAAAATTCAGCAGCATGGGTAGTGTGGGATAATGTTTCTGCCGGAATTCCGTTGGGATTCGCTGCTCGCATTTGTGCAGATAAATCTGGAAATGTTTGGGTAGGTTCAAGTCTTGGCACTACTCTAGCAAGGTACAGTCATGCTACCAATTCCTGGACAAACAACTTTAATATTTCGCAGATTGGTGGAGTTATGGAAATCAATTCCATCCGTGTAGATGATTCAAACAATGTATGGGTATGCGGAGCTATGGGGCTTGCAAAATTTGATCAAACCAATTGGACATTTTATACATCATTTAATTCACCGTTGCAAGCAGGTTTTGTAAACGACATTGCATTCGACAGTTTAGGAAATAAATGGATTGCCACTGAGCACGGCTTGTATAAATTCGATAACACCACATGGACTCTATTTGATCACACCAACACACCGATGTTTGGTGATTGGGTAAATTCGATTGTGTTTGATGCCAATGGACTTCTTTACATTCATGCTGAAGATGCTATTTTTCCTGGTGTTCCTCATGGTTTACTTTCTTTTGATGGAACCACGTGGTTGACCTACACAACTACAAACTCTGGATTACCCGAACAATTGGTCAGAAGATTATCAGCCGACACACTCGGCAATATTTGGATCACCACACAAGGAATGGGTATTGCCATTTTTAATCCTACAGGAGTAGTGGGTTACGATTGTTTGAACAAAAGCTTACAATTATGCTCCACTCCTACTGCGCTTAACGAAAATAATGCAGCAAACGAAATGAATATGGTTGTTTATCCAAATCCTTTTTCCACCACAACAACTTTGAATTTCAACCTTAATGTAAATTGCAAAATAAATCTCACCATATCAGATATTCAAGGAAGAACTGTAAAAACATTTTATTCTCCTGAATTGCAAAAAGGAAACAACCAACTGCAGTTAGATTTAAGCGGATTAAATGCAGGAATTTATTTCTGCAATTTATATGCAAAGAACCATTTTCAGACTGTTAAAATTATTAAATATTAACTACTGAAAAAGATAAAATTCAAGGTAAGGTTATGAAATTCTAGACGCATAATATTTACACTTAAACGCAGCGAGCGCAACGTTCACGCAACGCTAGCAGCGGAAAAAACATTGAAAGTGAAATTACTTCGCTCCTAAAATTAACCTTGCAGCTTAAAGCTTGAGGCTTGTAGCTTGTTTCCATCCTGAAGCCAAATCACTTCGCCACTTAAAGCAACTTTGAAGTGAGAGGCCAAAAAACTACCTTTTTAATCGAAAATCGCTACCTTTATAAAACTAAATGGGCGTTGCTATGTTATAGCGATAGTTTACTTACAGGGAATCAAACAATAAACAATGGATGGAATAAATTTTGACTTTGGGAAAGGCTTTATTTTTAGTAAGCATATTCCTAAAGATATATCGCCCTTTGAGCGGATTTTTGATATTTTCAAAGATCTACTCACCCATTCTTCTGGTGATATTGAGGAAGCTTTTGATTGGCTTAAGATGTTAGATAAAGAATATAACATATTTACGGACGATTATACCTTCGAAGATTTTGAAGCCGACTTAAAGAAAAAGGGATACATCAAGGAAGAGATTGAGCCCGGTGAAGAAGGAAATGCGGGAGAAGGAAATGGCAAAAAATTGCTAACGGCAAAAATGGAATCGGCGCTTCGGGAGTTTGCACTCGACCAAATTTTTGGGAAATTAAAAAAGAGTGGCATTGGGAATCATCGAACTTCTAAACTTGGCGTTGGCGACGAGCGGGAGGGAGAAAACAGAAGCTATCAATATGGTGATGACATGTCGTTGCTCAACATGACCGAAAGTTTAAAGAATGCGCAAATCAACCATGGAATAAATGATTTACAATTAACCGAAGACGATTTAATCGTTGAGGAATCAAAACACAAAGCGCAGATGAGTACCGTATTGATGATTGATATCAGTCACTCAATGATACTCTACGGAGAAGATAGAATTACTCCCGCTAAAAAAGTAGCCATGGCCTTGGTAGAGTTGATACATCGGAAATACCCAAAAGACACGATTGATATTATTGTGTTTGGCGATGAAGCATGGCCCATACAAGTAAAAGATTTGCCTTATTTGAGAGTAGGTCCGTACCACACGAATACCGTTGCCGGATTAGAGTTGGCCATGGATATTTTGCGAAGAAAAAGAAATACCAATAAACAGATATTTATGATTACCGATGGCAAACCCAGTTGTGTTCAATTGCCGAACGGTGAGTTTTATAAAAATAGTAATGGGTTAGATGAGATGATTGTCAATCTATGTTTAAACAAAGCCGCACAAGCCAGAAAATTAAAAATACCCATCACCACCTTTATGATTGCACAAGATCCTTACTTAAGGCGGTTCATTGAATTGTTTACTGCACAAAATAAAGGCAAAGCATTTTTAACGGGATTGAAAGGGTTGGGAGAAATGATTTTTGAAGATTACGAAAAAAATAGAATTAAAAAGATTTAAAAAAAGACATTCGGTTATATGAAGCAAGAAATAACATTTAAAGAACTGAAAGCATCGGGCTATGTAGATCGCAGCATCAACGAAGAAATGAAGGCCAATTTAACTCAAAAATTAAGAGCTAAATTACCCGTTTTTGAAGGCTTATGGGGATACGAAGACACCGTGATCCCTCAACTAAAAAAAGCCATTTTAGCTGGACATCATATCAATTTATTGGGTTTGCGCGGACAAGCAAAAACAAAAATTGCGCGCAACATGATTGAGTTGTTGGATGAATACATGCCGATTGTAAAAGGTTCTGAAATCAACGACAATCCGTTTCAGCCTATTTCAAAATATTCGAAAGATGTATTAGGGGAGCTGGGAGAAAACACGCCTATCGCCTGGGTGCATCGCAGTGATCGTTTTTTTGAAAAATTAGCAACGCCCGATGTAAATGTTTCTGATTTAATTGGAGATATTGATCCCATAAAAGCGGCTACGCTAAAACTACCTTATTCCGATGAAAGAGTCCTCCACTATGGAATGATTCCACGAGCCAATCGTTGCATTTTTGTGATCAATGAATTGCCCGATTTACAAGCAAGAATCCAAGTTTCTTTATTCAATATTTTACAAGAAGGAGATATCCAAATTCGAGGTTTTCAATTAAGAATGCCTTTAGACATTCAATTTATTTTCACGGCTAATCCAGAAGATTATACCAATAGAGGAAGCATTGTTACTCCCTTGAAAGATAGAATTGGTTCGCAAATTTTTACACACTATCCAAAAACAATTGCGCTCGCTCGAAAAATTACGGAACAGGAAGCGCAACTTTCAGCAGTTGACAAAGATGCCATTGTGATGAGTGAGATTGCTAGGGATTTATTAGAACAAGTTGCATTTACAGCGAGAGACAGCGAATATGTAAATGCTAAAAGTGGTGTGAGTGCTCGTTTAACCATCAGTGCTATGGAAAACTTAATGGCGGCTGCGAAACTACGATTAATTGAAACGGGAGCCGAAAAAACCGCCATTCGCTTAGTTGATTTTAGCTCTATCATTCCAGCCATCACCGGAAAAATTGAATTGGTGTATGAAGGCGAACAAGAAGGCGCTGCTGAAGTGGCTCAGCTACTCATCGATCAAGCCATCGTCACCGAATTTGAAAAGATTTTTCCTAAAATATCCTAAGTTAGAAAAGCCGAATGTAAAAACTCCCTATACAGATGTCATTGCTTGGTTTAATACAAACACATTAGAACTTAATTATACCGACACTGACAAAGATTTCAATGCATCTTTAAATAAAATTACTCCCTTAGTAAAATTAGTAAAAGAGTATTGTCCTGATTTATCTCCGCTCGATAAACTGTTTTGCATGGAGATGGTGATTTGGAGTTTATCTATAAATAAGAAATTAGATAAGATGAATAATGAAAAGTCCTTCACATTTTAGTTGGATACGAATTATCGGGGACGCGAAAAACGAATGAACACAAAATGCGAAATTTATTTGTTGAAAGGTTTTAAATTTATAGCTCTTATATTACTTACAGCTTAAACGCAGCGGAGGCAACGTTCATGCGGCGGTCGCTACGAACCTTATTTTCGAAATACAATCACTTCTCACTTAAAAAAATCTAACATCTAAAATCCAACATCCAACCTCACAGCTTCCCTCCTGCTTTCACTCTCGCTAAAGCAATTTCTGCAGTTTTGTAGTTTGGATTTAGTTTAAGTGCTTTTTCGTAGTCGGCTTGTGCTGCGGCTACGTTGCCTTGTGTTTCGTACGTGAGTCCGCGGTTGAAATAGGCTTCCGGCCAGTTCGGATTAGCATTGATCGCATCATTGAAATGCACAATGGCTTGACTATACACTTTCAAATATTGATAATGGATATATCCTAATGCATAATGTGCATTCGCTGCTTTCGGATTAATTAAAACAGCATTGGTATAGTCTTGAACAGCCATATCGTAATTTCTTTCGTTCTCTTGGTAAAATAATCCGCGACCATACAGCGCATCTGTATTTTTTGGATTGGCTCTTATCGCTCCATCATAATATTGAAGTGCTAACTTATTATTTCGGTTATGGAAGATCATCGCTAACTGCAAATACGCATCATCAAAATTAGTTCTTTGTTCAATGGCCGTTTGAAAACTGGAAATGGCTTTTGTGGTATCGCCCATGTCACGGTAGCACATCCCTTTCATGAAATACGCTTTCGGATTTGTGATTTCGAGTTTCAATACTTCGTCGAGGTTCTTGATGGCATCTTTGTATTGTTGTGCGATGAAATACAATTCCGCTAATTTTTCATAAGCCAATTTATTTTTAGGATCGATGCTCATGCACTTCTCTAAAGCGGCTTTCGATTTTCCTGGCTTACCTGAAGCTAGGTGCACATCCGCCAAGGTGATGAAAAAATTGGCATTGGTGGTATCCATCGAAATCACCCGTTCCATGTCCAACAGCGCATTGGCCACATCATTTCTTTCTAGATGCAACTTCGCGCGATCATTAAAAAGTTGAGGGTTCTTTGGATCTTTTCCTATTTTGATGGAAATATCGGCAATTCTTTTTCCGATGGGTGTGGTGTCTTGTAGCACCTTGCCTGATTCATCAGTAGTTTTATTTTGAGTGCAGGAATTGAATGTAATACTCGTGAGAATTAAAAACAGGAATAAGAGAATATAGTTGGTTCGTATCAACATGGGAAATCGATAGGTTTAAGTCGGAGTTTCGCCCAAAAATAAGCAAAAGGATGGATTGTTTACATCTTTACTGTCAACTTTCAACTTAGTGATATCCCTATATTTAGGAATCATTTGGAAATTCATTTTTGAGATAATCCATCTACTTTTGAATATTCAAAATAATCTCGATGAAAAACATCTGTACATCACTCTTAATCTTCCTAGCAATTGGTTTCCATTCACAAAAAGCAAATGCTCAATGCAGCTGGCAAACTATTATAAATGATGGATTTGAATATTCAACCATTATTCCCGATTTAATTCCGAGCACTACTTATCAAAACGTACCCCAGACCTTTTCTGTACATAGTGGATCTAAGTCAATGTATATGAATTTTATTAATTGTGATGGTGGAACTGGCACTTGTGCTGGGGCTAAAGTTTATGAGAGGAGTTTAACGGTTTGTGAAAACATGCCCGTTCGCATTACGATGTGGCTCACCACTACCTTTAATGCTCCACAAAGTAATATGAAAATGGTAATTCGAGATGGAAACGGATTGGTACTCGATTCAACCAATAGTGTTCTAGCACCCTTAAGTCCTACTTGGACTCAATACATAAGTGGTACAGTAGTTTCTTCAACACCTAACATTACTTTTACGATGTATACCAATGTGGATGGTGGTAACGGCAATGATCTTTCATGTGATGATTTCAAATTTGAAAAATGCGTTTCTGTAAGCTCTTCGCGTGCGGTATTCGCATGTGCAAACCTCGATTCTGTAAATTTATATTCCTCGCTTACGAACAATCCCGTAAACACTGGAACCTGGACAGGTCCAAGTCCACTGACAAATACTTATTGGGGTACGTATACACTTGGTGTAAATTCTCCCGGTACTTATATTTATTCGAGTACTCCTTATGGAACTGCTGTTGGATGTCCATCACGAATAGATACGGTGGTGGCGATTCCATCCAACAATCCAGTAATCAATTTACCTCAGGATACCTCGCTTTGCACCACTCAATTCATGTCGCTCAATGCAGGAGCTGCCGGAATCACCAATTATCTTTGGAACACAGGAGCAACTACGTCTAACATCATTGCTTCTAGTACTACCAGTTCAAATGTTACTTATTCAGTAATGGTCACCAATCAGGCAGGATGTACGGGTAGTGATACGATAAATATTAGTTTTATTATTTGTTCAGGGATTGATGAAGAACAAGAAATTGAGATGAGTATTTTCCCAAATCCAAGTTCCGATTTTATTCAACTTCAACTGAGTGATCCATTAAAGAATGAATTGAATTTCCTTTTGATGGATGTACAAGGAAAAATGGTGCTGAACGAAATTATTTCTTCTCAGCAAGTGCAGTTTTCAGTGAAGGATTTTCCGAATGGGATGTATCAATATAGGTTGATGGAAGAGAATATAATGAAAACGACTGGGAAGTTGATGATTCAGCGTTAGACAAATTCTAACCCTTTATAGAGATTGTCATTTAAACGCAGCGTTCGCAACGTTAAGCAGCGTTCGCAACGTCCCGACACATCGGGATGGCCGCGGACGCAACGGGTGAAACATTAAAAAAAAAGAAAAGGTGAAACCTAAGTTCCACCCTTCTCCAATTCAAAACATCATTAAACTCTAACTAGGCTTCTGCATAATCAGAATAAATATTTTAGCAAACTCTCCTTATTGTGCGTTTGCTTTTTCCGCAATGGCAGCGCGGATTTTAGCTTCTATTTCTTCGCTCATTTCAGGATTGTCGGTTAGCATATTTTTTACAGCGTCGCGACCTTGACCAATTTTGGTATCACCATAACTGAACCAGGATCCTGCTTTTTTCAACACGTTAAATTCAACGCCTAAGTCGACGATTTCACCATTCTTAGAAATTCCTTCTCCATACATAATGTCGAATTCAGCAATTCGGAAAGGCGGTGCCACTTTATTCTTCACCACTTTTACTTTTGTACGGTTACCCACTACAGCATCTCCGTCTTTTATTTGTCCGATACGACGAATATCTAAACGTACCGAAGCATAAAACTTCAATGCATTTCCACCTGTAGTAGTTTCTGGATTACCGAACATCACGCCAATCTTTTCACGCAATTGGTTAATGAAGATGCAGCAACATCCAGTACGACTAATCGTCCCCGTCAATTTACGCAATGCTTGAGACATTAAACGCGCCTGTAAGCCCATCTTGCTCTCACCCATTTCGCCTTCAATCTCTGCTTTTGGGGTTAATGCCGCCACAGAATCGATCACGATTATATCAATCGCTCCAGAGCGAATTAAGTTCTCTGTAATTTCTAATGCTTGCTCACCATTATCAGGTTGAGAGATCAATAAATTCTCGATGTCCACTCCTAATTTCTGTGCATAGAAACGATCGAATGCATGTTCCGCATCAATAAAGGCTGCGATACCACCATTCTTTTGCACGTTCGCTATAGCATGAATAGCCAACGTCGTTTTACCAGACGATTCAGGTCCGTAAATTTCAATAACTCTTCCTTTCGGAAAGCCGCCTATTCCCAATGCACTGTCTAAAGTGATAGAGCCTGTTTGAATAGCCTCCATATTTTCTACTGCCTCATCTCCCATCCGCATGATGGTGCCCTTTCCATAGGTCTTTTCAATCTTGTCTATTGCCATTTGCAAGACTTTCATTTTCTCTTTCGCTTCCGCGGCTTCTGTTGCCATGTGTTTATTTTTTTTGATTGTTAGGTAACTTTTTGATATGATTGTAATACGATCATTTTGACTCCGACAAATAAAAACATTTTTTTTTAAATAAACGAATATTAAACGAATACAAGTGTTTACCAACGGAAAAATTCATGTCCAAAAAAAAACCGTCCCAAACGGAACGGTTTCAATATAAGGGATTTGTGTTCAACTATTCTTCTCCAGCAGGCTTTTTACCTTTTTGGTAACGTGTGCGGAACTTATCAACACGACCAGCGGTATCTACCAATTTCATCTTTCCGGTATAAAACGGATGACTCATATGTGAAATCTCAAGCTTTACTAATGGATACTCTTTACCGTCTTCCCAAGTAATGGTGTCTTTTGAATCAATAGCAGATTTTGTCATAAATGCATAATCTGTAGAGATGTCTTTAAATATGACAAATCGGTAGTTCTTTGGATGAATTTCTTTCTTCATGGATATAATCGTAATAGGGGGGCAAAGATAAGTATTTTTCCGAGTTAGGCAATAACTCATATTAATTTCTGTTAATTTTCTATTATAATCCTTAGCGCCTGCCTGTTGCAAGCAGGATCAATAATTTACAAGGTGTATATTTGTACCAGAATGCGGATCCTCAATAACGTAAAGCTACTAATAATCACATTATTAGCCATTATTTCAATCAGCTCATGTAAGAAGGATGTACTCCTTACCGACTCGAATGCGAAGTTAAATTTTTCTACGGACACCATTCTTTTCGATACGGTTTTCGCTAGCATAGGCTCTGTCACTAAGAATTTTAGGGTTTATAATCCTTATGATGAGGTTCTAAAGATCTCTAGCATTCGTCTTGCCAGCGGCGCCGCTTCTCTATTCCGTATTAATGTAAATGGTACGCCGGGCACCTCTTTTTCCGATATTGAGATCAGAGGCGGTGATAGTATCTGGGTATTTGTGGAAGTGACCGTAAATCCAAATAGTCAAACCCTACCCTATGTGGTTCAAGATTCCATCGTTTTTGAAACAAATGGAAATATTCAAGATATTGACTTAGTAGCTTGGGGACAAAATGCTCATTTCTTTGTCGCCAAGAAGGAAAGTCCTAACCTTCCTCCTTATGTAATTATTGACACGAATTTGAATTCAACAATCACTTGGGATAAAAACTTACCGTATGTCATTTATGGTGGTTATGCGGTGGTTGATTCATCAACTACACTCATTATAACAGAAGGTACGCAAATTCATTTTAGTAATGCAGGCGGACTTTGGATCTACAAAAGCGGCACGCTCAAAGTACAAGGAACAAAAGATAATCCAGTAGTGTTTCAAGGGTTGAGACGCGAAACCGCTTTACAAGAGGAGCCCGGACAATGGGATCGCATTTGGATCAACGACGGCGGGATTCATGAGATTGACTATGCCATCATCAAAAATGGTTTTATTGGCTTGCAATTAGAAACACTTTTTGATCCTGCCCTACCAGTCTCTCTCAAACTAACAAATACGCAGATTCGAAACATGAGTGGCTGGGGTGTCTTAGCTCGTAATTATAAAATAGATGGCTGGAATGATGTTATTTCAAATTGCGGTCTCTTCAATTTAGATTTGACAATTGGTGGGGAGATACGATTTCACTCATTGCACTTTTGGAAATTTCTGGAATCTCGGACAAAGATCAACACCGGTTATGCGCTTGACAAATTATGTACTTGATGAAGATGAAAATGAAGTCCCTGTTGATATGATAAAAGCGGATTTCAAAAACTGCATCATCTACGGCAACAACGACAACGAACTCGAATTAGATTTAGTTTCGGGAGCATTAAAAAACCACTACTTCCAAAATTGCATTATCAAAGCCGATATCAATACACAGACAAGCGACCCTAATCATTTTAATGTAATCTACAGAAACAACAATCCACAATTTAAAAATACTTTTGATAATGACTTAACGCTCGACACACTGGCCTTTGCAAGAGAGAAAGGTGATTTTTCGCTTATCAATCAGTCGGCATTACCACCGATGAATATCGATATCAAAGGTCTTACCCGTCCTACCGGAGGAACGCAACCAGACCTCGGGGCGTTTGAGCGTGATTGATTTGAAAATGATTTAATTTGAAGATTTGAAAATGAGGTTTTCTTTTTGGATGAATTAATGAAAAAAATCCGTGATCATCCGATTAATCCGTGTCATCCGTGTTCCAAAAAAAAGCATTATCAGAATCGAGATTTTTACGATACTAAAGCCAATCATAAGAAATCTTAATTAAATCATAACAAATCTGCGGCAAAAAAAACATTTTATTGCCCTAAATCCCTATCAAAAACTCCAACGTATCCACTCCATCCGCATACTCATCCAACCTGGGCTGTTGCGAAGTTCCAAAGGGCAAGTACTTCCCTCCTACTATACATTGAATATTTTTCTCTTCTGATTTCAAAGTTTCTTCCAGCTTTTTCTCATCCTCATAATAATCAAAATGCAACACCGACACAGGCGTCGCAATGGGCTCAGCTTCCCTCAGCAATAAAAAATTATTCGTTAAAAACTGCTCGCTATTTAACAAATACAACGCCCGATGATAATCGTAATTATTCATAAACTTATTATGGTTCATCAACTCGCTGTACTTCTCCATCGCATTAAAAAACGAATTGAAATTATAACCCATCGGCACATACAATTTCGAAACGTTCCGACAACCCAATCCGAAATACGCAAAAATATCCTCTCCTAAATTTACAAAATCAGTCTCCGTTTCATCACCCTTCAAAATGCCGACTGAATTTCTATTTTTTCGAATGATGTGCGGGTACTTTCCGAAATAATAATCGAAATATCTTGAACTATTATTATTTCCAGTGGCTATAACGGCATCAATATCCGTAAATCGCTCTTGCACCGAAATCATATCTGCCCACTCAGGTGAAATCTTTTTTAATACCTCAATATAAAAAGGCAACAAAAACTTATCATCGGAAGCGCATTTAATCACAGGCGAATGTCCGCTGATTAACACCGAAAGTAAATCATGAAATCCAACTGCCGGAATATTTCCCGCCATGATGATGCCCACTTTCTTATTCCCACTTACTGTCTCCAATGCTGGATAGTTCGCTACCCATTTTTCTAAATTCGCTTTTTCCAACCACGAAACATGAGCATTCATCGATCGCAAAATATTTTCCGTAGAAAACCATGCATTAGCGTTTTTTGCTTGTGTCATCACCCGATGCAATGGATTTCGTGAATGATCTCCAGCCGATTCTATTTCATCAACCAAAGCGCCCAATGCATGTCCCCAAAGACTCAACTTTTCAATTCTTTCACTTTTTTTCATACAATTCTTTCGCGTTTTTATGGAAATGAAACTTTTCTGATTATTTTTGTGTTGAAATATGATAGCAAAAATATTGCTTTAAACACTTACTGAATCACTATGGCAATCAAAATTACTGACGAATGTATCAATTGTGGAGCTTGCGAGCCCGAATGTCCAAATAATGCAATCTACGAAGGTGGTGCTGAATGGCGCTTCTCTGATGGAACGAGCGTAAAAGGCGCATTTTCCAAGTTAGATGGAACTTCAATTGATGCGGATGCTCCTCAAGAACCAAAGTCTATGGATATCTATTACATTGTAACTGACAAGTGTACAGAGTGCGTTGGGTTCCACGATGAGCCTCAGTGCGCTGCTGTTTGTCCTGTTGATTGCTGTGTAGATGATCCTGATTTCCGTGAGTCGCAAGAGACCCTCACCGCTAAAAAAGATAGCATGCATGCAGCTTAATGCATTCAAAATAAATGAAACCCTGTAGCGTAAGTTGCAGGGTTTTTTTATTCCCTATTAGTAAATCAGGGCAGCTAAAAAATAATTCATATACCCGCTCTGCTCACATTAAGGATATCTACGACTTAACAATGAATCTATTAGATTTGCGTTCGATGAAAATGAAGAGGCGCATTCCTTTCTTTCTTTTTTTCCTGCTAATGGGTTTTCAGGGGTTCTGTACTTCTGACACTTTGGCTTTTAAACCCAGCATTTCCCGATTAATCGCTTTGGGCGACAGTGTTTTAAAGTTAAGGGAAGATGGACTGAAGGATTCTTTAAACTCGGAGTTTTCAAAATTATTAGATAGTATTCTTTACACTCCATCGGGTTCTTCGTTAAGTTTTTATCAGGTGAAATCCTTGTCGGTAGCGCAGGATCCATCTAAAAAAGTGAAAGCCATTACCTGGATGGTCTCCAAAAAAAATGGAAATGAATTTCAATATTTCGGTTATCTCATCACAAAATTGGATCCTGAAAAGCCCGCAGCCATCACCCGATTGCATCAAAACAAAGACCTCATTCGCGATGAATTAGAATTTTTAAAAGGCGATTCCAGTACTTGGATGGGCTGTATTTATTATTCGGTGATGGCTGAACGTTATAAGAAGAAAGACTATTTTATGCTCTTAGGATGGGCGCCTCAATCGTTTTTTACCACTCGTAAAATGGCAGAAGCCATCAGCATCACACCGAGTAAAATTAATTTAGGAGTTCCTGTGATTAAAGCTGGTGGAAAAGCAAAAACGCGATTGATTTTGGAATACAATGCACAAGTAAGCACGAGTTTGAAATACAACGAAAGCAAGAAAATGATTGTGATGGATCATCTCTCTTCATCCGATCCCCGACCAGAGTCAAAGGGAATGTATCAATTATATGGGCCTGACTTAAGTTACGACGGACTTAAATTTGAAAAAGGGCTATGGATTTTACAGCGCGATATTGATGTGCGTAATAAATAGATTTAAAGGATAATTCCCTCCTCTTTTCCTTGCCATTTAGCCGAATTCCTGCTTTCTTTGAGGTCAGCAAACTGTTCACTTTAAAAAGAACATAATCAGCTCTATAAAAGATGAGAAAACACAACTTAGGCGCTGGTCCAGGTGTATTGCCTGAATCCGCATTGCAAAAATCAGCAGCAGCTGCACTTGATTTTAACAATATTGGAATGTCCATTTTGGAAATTTCCCACCGAAGCAAGGATTTTGAACAAGTATTGGAAAATACCACTTCACTGGTAAAAGAATTGTTAGGTGTTCCTGATAATTATTCCATCTTATTTTTACAAGGCGGTGCAAGCACTCAATTTGCCATGGTGCCGATGAATTTATTGCATACCAAAGCAGCGTACATCGATACTGGTGTTTGGGCAAACAAAGCCATCAAGGAAGCAAAATTGTTTGGTGATATAAATGTTGTTGCGTCTTCCAAAGACCAAAACTACAGTTTCATTCCAAAAGATTATACCATCCCTACCGATTGTGATTACCTTCATATCACCTCGAATAATACCATCTACGGAACTCAAATGTCGGCTTTTCCTAACAGTCCCATTCCATTAATATGTGACATGTCGAGTGATATTTTTAGTCGACCTATCGACGTTTCAAAATTCGATTTGATTTATGCAGGTGCACAAAAAAACATGGGACCTGCAGGTGTTACTCTTGTTATTATCAAGAATGATATTTTGAAAGAAGTGAAACGCGTGGTTCCAACCATGATGCGTTATGCAACCCATATTGAAGGCGGATCGATGTACAATACGCCTCCTGTCTTCTCCATTTATGTTTGCATGGCTACCTTGGAATGGCTGAAGTCGATTGGCGGAGTAGCTGCCATCGAAAAAATCAACAAACAAAAAGCAGAGTTGTTTTATAACGAAGTGGACACTAATCCACTCTTCAAAGGAACATGTGCAGTGGAAGATCGCTCTCGCATGAATGCTTGTTTCTTGCTGAACAATCCAGCCCTCGACGAAGAATTTATGAAACAAGCGAAGGCACAAGGCATCGTTGGAATTAAAGGTCACCGCTCGGTGGGTGGATTCCGTGCTTCGATGTACAATGCACTTCCGTTGGAAAGCGTAAAAGCTTTGACCGATTTGATGAAAGATTTCGCATTGAAAACAGCGTAACAAAATAATTTCTCTTTCTCTCTTACCTCCTAACATCATACTATGCCAAAAATTCTAGCGAACGACGGGATCGATAAATCCGGCAAACAAATTCTTGAAGCTGCCGGTATTGAGGTGGAAACGACAAAGATTGCGCAGGAAGACTTAATGAGTTCTTTAAACAATTTTGATGGTATCCTAGTTCGTAGTGCCACCACCGTTAGGAAAGATTTGATTGATGCTTGCCCTAATTTAAAGTTGATTGGTCGAGCCGGTGTGGGCATGGATAATATTGATGTGGCGTATGCGCGCGATAAAGGTTTAAAAGTTATCAATACTCCCGAAGCTTCTTCAGAGAGCGTAGCAGAGCTTGTATTCGCTCATTTTTTTACCATGGCGCGTTGTTTACACCTGAGCAATCGAGAGATGCCGTCTACCTCAACCAAAGAACGTTTCAACGAATTAAAGAAAGTTTATTCATCCGGCATCGAACTAAAAGGAAAAACCTTAGGCATTATCGGATTTGGGAATATTGGTCAAGCGGTAGCAAGAATGGGCATTGGATTAGGAATGCATATTTTACCCTTCAAGCTAAGAGCGGAAGATGTAAAAATTGAAATCGATATTTTCAGAACGGTGACGGATGCGAAGATGGTATTAACCATGAAATGTGTTCCATTTGAAAAATTATTAGCTGAAAGCGATTTCATCACCTTGCATGTTCCTTTTCCAAAAGGCGCTCCAGCGATCATCGGAAAAAGAGAATTAGAGCAAATGAAAAATGGTGTTTACTTAGTGAACACGGCCCGCGGTGGTGCCGTGAATGAATCAGAATTATTAGAAGCTTTAAACTCGGGTAAAGTGGCTGCGGCGGGATTAGATGTTTTCGAAAACGAACCCTTAATTCGTGAAGAATTACGCCAGCATCCACGCGTTTCCTTGAGTCCACATATTGGAGGATCTACTCCCGAAGCGCAAGAACGAATCGGCATTGAAATCGCACAAAAAATTGTTGCGCACTTTGCAAACTAAAATAAAATAACAATTACAATCTACATAAAAATAAAACATGGCCCAGTTAAAAGCATTTAAAGGAATACGTCCCGTTCAAGAATTAGTGAAGCGTGTTGCATGTCGTCCATACGATGTGCTCAATGAAAAAGAAGCAAGAATAGAAGCGAATGGCGATAAAATTTCATTTTACCACGTCATCAAACCTGAAATAGATTTCCCCGATGGATACAATGTTTATTCTCCAGAAATTTATGAGAAAGGACGTGACAACTTCGCTGCGATGCGCGCAATGGGTGTTTTTAAACAAGACGAAACCGACTGTTTGTACATCTATAGTCAAACGATGAATGGTCGCACCCAATATGGAATTGTGGGTTGTGCTTCGGTTGACGATTATTTGAATGATGTCATCAAAAAACATGAGCTCACTCGTCCCGACAAAGAAGAAGATCGCAAAAACCATGTTCGTGTTGGAAACATGAATGCAGAACCTGTATTTTTCGCTTATCCACATGTTGCAGCACTTGATGCCATTGTTGCTGAAGTGATAAAAGCAACTCCTGCTTACGACATTATTACTGATGATGGAATTGGTCATACTTTTTGGGTGATCAGTGATGCAAAAACAGTAAATGACATCATCACTTTGTTTGCAAAAGTTCCGAATACGTATGTTGCAGATGGACATCATCGCACGGCTGCGGCTGCTTTAGTAGGACAAGAACTGCGTAAATTAAATCCAAATCATACAGGACAAGAAAGCTATAATTTTTTCCTAGCTGTACATTTCCCCGATAATCAATTGCACATCATGGATTACAACCGTGTGATCAAAGATTTGAATGGACATTCGGCAAGTGATATCCTTGAAAAATTAAAAGAGAATTTCGAAATCACCGAAAAAGGAAGTACAGAATATCGTCCAGCAAAACTGCATGAGTTCAGTATGTACTTAGATGGAAAATGGTATGCACTCCAAGCAAAAGCAGGAACATACGACGACAACGATGTGATTGGAGTATTAGATGTTACTATTCTATCCAAAAAAGTATTAGAGCCTATTTTTAATATTGTTGACTTACGCAAAGACAAACGCATTGATTTTGTTGGTGGACTCAGAGGACTTGGAGAATTGAAGTCGAGGGTGGATTCAGGTGATATGAAAATTGCCTTTGCCCTGTATCCAGTTACCATGAAACAACTGATTGATATTGCAGATACGAATCAGATTATGCCACCGAAAACAACATGGTTTGAACCGAAGTTGAGAAGTGGGTTGGTGGTGCACGCGTTAAATTAAGAATTCAGAATTCAGAATTCAGAATTACAAAAAAAAATCTGCTTGCGCATTAAATTTATTTAATTATTCTGATGGATTATCTGTTTGCTAAACGCGAGAAGGTTTTATTAGTCTTTGCTTTACAAACTGACACTCTTCGAAAGAAATAAAAATTCTGAATTCTGAATTCTGATCCCGATAGATATCGGGACTGCATTAATCCAAACGAAAATGAAACTCATTAAATTATTTAATACCTATGATTCATTACATGGGTTAGTTTCTTTGTCGAAGGAGGCTGCTAAAACGGATGATCCAACGCTTACTTTCTTTCAGCAAAATGCACGGAATAATTTTTTCGATTTAGAAGCGGCGTTTAGAATATTTAGGAAGACGCATTCCAAAGACGTAGCGGAACCTTTGTATGATATTTATAAATCGGCGGAGGATGCATTAGGGAAATATGATTTTATCAGTTCATCAGGTATCAAAATTTTATCGAAGAGTAAGTTACCTGAAGAAATAAAAGAGAAGATAAATCATCAAGAGAAAAAAGCGAGAATTGAATTAAAACAATTTTTACAGAAGGAAAACTGGCTTCCTGATGCCACGGAGAATGTTTCGAAGCAACTCGAACAAATGGAAGATATTCTCGCTACGGACAGTGATGACTTTCGAAAAGACTTTATCAAATTTCTTACTAAGACAATTTCCAAAATCGATGAAGAATATCGTAAAGGAGAATTAGATCCACATTTACTTGAGGAAGGAATTCATGAGATGAGAAGAGATATTCGATGGATTTCCATTTATGCAAAAATATCGGGTGGATTTATTCAAACTCAAAAGAGCGAAAAAGTCAACAGTGAATATAAGAAGTACCTTACAGAAGAAATCATCTCCTCCTCTTTTATTAAACTGCCTCCTTGTCCAGCTGGTGTTGAGCCAATCAACTTAAGGTTCGAAAACTTTGCCGCTCTGAGCTGGATGATTCAAGCATTGGGCAATTTAAAAGATGAAGGGTTAAATTACGAGAATCAAGTTCAGCTTCTTGGCGAAGAAAAATCCACCAAAAACGAGAAAAAGATTCCAAAAATTCAACCGATACCCTTGCTCGTATCACAGAAGAAGGCTTAAAAATTTGTGATGCGTTCTTCGTCAAGGACAATATCCTCAATCGGCTTATAGAAGATTTAAATCAGAATAAAAACTGATTTTACCTTTGCCAAAAGTTCAAATAAATCTAAATTTGAATCGTATCTTTAAGCCATGGCTTCTAAACCCAACCTTCTTTTACTTCACGGTGCTCTCGGTTCAGCACAGCAAATGCTTCCACTGAAAGATTTATTAAAGGACCATTATACCATCCACACGTACGATTTTCCTGGGCACGGTGGTAAAGACTTTGCTGAACATTCCCTCACCGTACCCATCTTAGGTGAACATTTACTGGATCACCTTCGCGAATTTCAATTAATAGGTACTCATGTTTTTGGTTACAGCATGGGTGGTTACGTAGCGCTTTGGTTGGAAGCCAATAAAGCGGGAATCTTTTCATCCATCATGACTTTAGGAACAAAATTTAATTGGACAACAGATATTGCAGCGAAGGAATCTAAATTAATTGCACCCGAATTCTTAGAGTTAAAAGCACCAAGTTTTGTGAGTACATTGATTGCTCGACACTTTCCTTACGACTGGAAAAGACTTTGCACAGAAACAGCACATCTCATGCAGCATTTAGCAAAGCATCCTCTTTCCAACGATGAATTGGGAAATATCTCTTGCGATGTACGCATCGCACTAGGCGACAGAGACCATATGGTTACCTTGGAAGAAAGTGCACATACCTATACTGCATTATCGAACGCCTCCTTACTCGTAATGCCTGAAACGCCACATCTTTTTGAAAAAATAGCACACACCCATCTAGCAGAAGAAATAAAAAGATTTATCAAGTAATATGGCCTTTCAGATCAGCGAATATAATTCCATCAAAAAAGAGCTTGAAAGCTATCAAGCAAAACTAATAGCGGTTTCGAAGAAAAAACCCATAGAAGATATTCAGGAAGCGATTGATGCTGGACAAAAAAGTTTCGGTGAAAATTATGTGCAAGAATTGGTGGAGAAAGAAGCGCATTTCAAAAGAAAAGTAAATTGGCATTTTATTGGACATTTACAGAGCAATAAAGTGAAAATGATAGCTCCCTTTGTAACGCTCATTCAAGGAGTCGATAGTTTCAAATTACTCCAGGAAATTAATAAAGAAGGAAAAAAAATTGATAAAGTCATTGACTGCTTAATACAAGTACATATTGCTCAAGAAGAAACTAAATTTGGATTTTCTGAAGAAGAAGTAGAAGCGCTCA
Source organism: Bacteroidota bacterium (assembly GCA_016709725.1). Classification (GTDB taxonomy): domain Bacteria; phylum Bacteroidota; class Bacteroidia; order AKYH767-A; family OLB10; genus JAJTFW01. The sequence continues at coordinate 378,619 of JADJMG010000006.1, read as the reverse complement.
TGCTATTTCCTGAATTAGCTGAACTCGAAAATATTCGAATTAAAGGTTTGATGGGGATGGCTTCACTGAGCACAGATATTTCACTATTAAAAAAAGAATTTAGCAGTCTTAAAAATTTATGCAACAATAGTAAACTCATGTCCCTCGATCCGGATGAATTTGATACTCTATCAATGGGTATGAGTAGTGATTATAAAATTGCATTGGATTGTGGAAGCACCATGATTCGTATTGGAAGTACCCTTTTCGGAGAAAGAAAATAAAAAAAAGAAATGATGTCGACATACAGTTTAGCTTTACACGGCGGTGCAGGAACCATTACACGTGCTTCACTCACCGAAGAAAAAGAAAAAGCATATACGGCTGCGCTCCTAGCAGCACTTACCCTTGGAGAATCGGTTTTAAAGAAGGGAGGAACGGCTATGGATGCCGTTACACAAACTATTATCTCTTTGGAAGATTGTCCGTTGTTCAATGCAGGTAAGGGCGCTGTATTTACAGCGGACGGACTACATGAAATGGATGCCGCCATCATGAGAGGAGAGAATTTAGAAGCTGGGGCTGTAGCGGGGGTGCAATTAATTAAAAACCCCATCTTACTTGCAAAAGAAATCATGGAACATTCAGACCATGTATTGCTCTCGGGAAGAGGTGCTGAAGAATTTGCAAAACAGCAAAAACTAATTTTTGAAACAGAAGAGTATTTTTTCGATGAATACCGATTTCAGCAATTAAGAGAAGCGATTCATGAGGGCAAAATTGTTTTAGATCATACAGAAACTACCGAAAATAAAAAGTTTGGAACCGTTGGCGCTGTGGCAAAAGACGTGCATGGCAACTTAGCCGCCGGTACCTCCACGGGTGGAATGACAAATAAAAAATTTAATCGCATTGGTGATTCTCCCATCATTGGCAGTGGAACGTATGCGAACAATGCAACCTGTGCCATTTCATGTACTGGTCACGGCGAATACTTTATTAGAGCGGTGGTAGCTTATGATGTTTCCTGTTTAATGGAATACAAAGGACTGAGTTTACAAGCTGCATGCGAAGTAGTCGTGATGGACAAACTCGTTAAATTAGGCGGCGAAGGTGGACTCATCGCAGTTGATGCCGCGGGAAATATCAGCCTTGTTTTTAATTGAGAGGGCATGTATCGAGCCTGGAATGAAAAAATACAGAAAATAAAATTGCTATTTACCGCTGATTCTTCAACTAGTTGAAATCAGTAAAGTGATTTTTTTTATTCACTTTACGTTTGCTTTTACGACTGTTTTCTCCGCAACTTTTGAAATTTCGCCATGAGATTCCGAAATACAAATCAGCACCATAAGAATCGGTAATCCCCATTAATGGGCTTATCATATCGGTTCCAATGGTAAAAATATTGTATCGAAAGCTCAACCCTACTCGAGGACGAAATAATTCGTAATAAGAAACGGGCAATGCTATTTCAATCCTTCGGGATTCAAAGCGAGGTGTAATGGCAATTTGGTTTGCTCTTCGTATCGAATATTTACCGAGCGGCACACGTTGAATCACACTTAAATTGACATAAAAATTTCCGTTAAATGGAACATCCATTTGTACTGATAGTGCAGTCGGAAGAAAAACGGTCAACTCATGCTCATCTCTCGACTCACGAAATTTTCCATAAAAATTTTGACTCAAGATTGAGTCCGCTTGCTCCACTCCTTCAAAATTAGTAGTGTCAATACCGAGCCAATCGGTACTAAGATGATCGAAACTATACGTACGTGTTCCTTTTGTATACTTCAAATATCCTACATCTATCATTGAAATTCCCAATCTGTAATCATAAGGTTTTTCACCTTTCGTTTTGAGACATGGATCATAAAAATTCTCATTTCTATTTTTGTAAATCTGAAAGCCAGTCGTAAAAGAATATCCATAACCGCGTTTGGCTAATGGATCATCTCCACCTTTCGTTCCATTATCAGGCAAAGCATGTCCATATTCTGCTGCAAAGTCATACACAGTTAATAAAGTATCAGTAGGAACAATATAATCAGCATGCTCAATGTCCAAATACATGGCATTTAATCCATATAAATTGTTCACTGTAATTCCACCTGCAATATAATATTTTTGATTGTCGAATAATACTCCAGCAAATGTCAATCCGATTTCGTGCCAATTTAATAGTGCAGCTCTTGCATCTTTTACTTCATATCGGGTATTTTGCTGTTGTTCATATTCAAACCCCTCTTTCAAGTGTTTAGCAAGATGATAAGGTATATTGGTTGCACTCACCTCTAATCGGGTGGATAGATGGAATCCTGCCGACCATTTTTTCCCTGCCCATATAAACGAAGGATAATTTAAATTCATGGACCCATAAGCAAACTTTTCCGGATTCTTTGAGTAGAGATCCGTAATTTTTTCGCTCTCGAAGGATTCCCCTTTAAAACTCTTAGACAGAAATTTACTCTGACTTTTTAAATACAGGTAATTATTCATGACCGAAGCATCCATCGACAAAAAATGAATTTCCCAACGGTAAGGAACACCTACTATAGAAGCCGGATTTAAACCAACTCCATATTGTCCTGCATAATTGCTATTCGCAGCACCCCACATTTCTTGAGCACCGACATTTGAAATCGACAAAAAAGAAATAGCAAACATTAAGATCGAACGTCTCATATTAATAGTATACATCTAATTTTCAACGGACGGAAATATTGGATAGTTTCAGATTTTATAAGCAAAAGCAAGCTCAATCTTACATCGTTAAATCAAAAATTGAAATGCATTTAAACCCTTAAAAAAGCCCTAAAGAAAAAGGAACAACGAAATTTTTCAACACTATCTATATAAAACAAGCTTTAGTGATTAATTTAATATTGAAAAAACAATTCAAAAAAATGCTTTTTCATTCATAAATCAATTCGATTTCTTCATATCAAAACAATTTTCAATTTTAGACTTTCGTCTTGCGCGGTTATTATTTCCATCACATCCACCAAAGTTACGCCAAGCAATTCCCATATACAAATCCGCCCCGTAAGAATCCGTGAGACCTAGAAAGGACCGATCATATCCGTACCGATGGTGAATACACCAAAACGGAAACTTAATCCTACGCGAGGTCGAAACAACTCATAATACGAAATAGGCAATGCAATTTCGATTCTGCGCGACTCGAATCGCGGAGTAAGTGCAATTTGATTCGCTCTTCGAATTGAATTCTTTCCCAGCGGAACACGCTGAATCACACTTAAATTAATAAAATAATTTTCTGTAAATGCAACATCAAACTGCACGGAAGCTGCGGTGGGTAGATACATCGTCAACTTTCTTTTATCGCGTGACTGACGATAATTTCCATAAAACTGTTCACTCAGAATAGAATCGGTTTGTACCAATCCACCAAAAGAAGTGGTATCAACACCATACCAATCCGTGTTAAGATGATTAAAGGCATAAGTGCGTGTTCCACTCGTATAATTCAAATAACCTACATCAATCAATGAAACACCCAAACGATAGTCGTAAGGTTTTTCGCCTTTATTTCGTTTACAAGGATTATAAAAATTATCGTTTCGATTTTTATATACTTGCACACCGGTTGTAAAAGAATATCCATAGCCGCGTTTTGCTAAAGGGCTATCACCGCCTCCTGTTCCATTCTCTGGCAAGGCGTGACCATACTCTGCAACGATATCATTCACGACAAGCAAAGAATCGGCAGGAACAATATAATCCGCGTAATCTAAATTCAAATACAACGCATTTAATCCGTACAAAGAGTTTACGGTAATGCCACCCGTTATAAAATATTCTTGATCATCTTTCAGCACATGTCCAAAAGTGATACCCAGCTCATGCCAATTCAAAACGGCCACCTTTGCATTTCGAACTTCATAAGGAATATTCTGCTGGGGATCGTAATCAAAGCCTTCCTTTAAATATTTTGCTAAATGATAGGGAACATTAGAAGCACTTAGCTCTGCGCGAGTAGAAAGATGAAATCCTGCTGACCATTTTTTAGCAGACCAAATAAAAGCAGGGTATTTCACAAACGCTGAACCATAGCCAAACTTGTTTGGACTTTTAGTATAACGATCGGTTAGTTTATCTTCATCAATAGATTCCCCTCTAAAACTTTTTGTTATGAGTTTACTTTGACTCTTCAAATACATGTAATTATTCAGGATCGATGCGTCCATCGATAAAAAGTGAATTTCCCATCGATAAGGAACACCAACAATAGAAGCAGGATTTAAGTCGAGACCATATTGTCCGGCGTAATTACTGTGTGAAGGACCCCACATTTCTTGTGCATCGACTTTCGAAATCGACATGCAAATAAAAACAAGAAATAAAATCCAACGATTCATCATCACGTACTATATCTCTATTCAACGCAAAAAAGCGTATTATAGTTTCTAATTTCGGAGGAAAACGTCAACCTTGCAAGCCGATTATTCGAACATCTTTCCAGGATTAAGTACGCCTTTTGGATCAAAAAGTGATTTAATACCTTTTTGTAACGCTAAAGTACTGGCATCAAATGGAATATCCATATACGACTTTTGGACAAAACCAATACCGTGTTCACCCGAAATCGTTCCTTTAAGTTTTACACAAAGCTCAAATATTTCACGAATACCCAAGGGAACTTTGTTCTCCCAGTCGGAATCGCTCATGGTATCCTTGATAATATTCACATGTAAATTCCCATCGCCAGCATGTCCGTAACAAACCGATTTAAATCCATACTTCGCTCCTATCTCCTTCACGCCTCTCAATAATACGGGAAGTTCAGCACGAGGAACCACAGTATCTTCTTCCTTGTAAATAGAATGTGATTTCACCGCTTCACCGACTGCTCTTCGCATCCGCCACAAATCATTTTTTTGTTGAGCGGTATCAGCAAACAACACTTCGTCACATTCAAATTCGTACATGATCTCTGTAATTTTTTCACAATCTTTAAAAAGTGCATCTAAATCGTGACCATCCACTTCAATCAACAAATGCGCTTTGTGTTCTTCCTTCACAGCTAATTTCACATCCACAAACTTCAATACGAAGTCGATGGCATCACGCTCCATGAATTCCATTGCTGAAGGTGTAAAGCCTGCTCTGAAAACAGCAGACACCGCTTCACAAGCTTTTTCAGGAGAGAAAAATGGAACCAGCATTAATAAATTTTGGGTAGGCAAAGGAATCAATCGGAAAACAATTTTTGTAATGATGCCTAATGTGCCTTCACTACCAACAATCAATTGTGTTAAATTATAGCCGGTCGAATTCTTCAACACATTGGCTCCTGTCCAGATGATTTCCCCTGTTGGAAGCACGACTTCGCAATTCAATACATAATCCTTCGTGGTGCCGTACTTCACGGCCTTGGGTCCACCGGCATTTTCAGCCAGATTTCCTCCTAAAAAACAACTTCCTCTGCTGGCAGGATCCGGAGGATAAAACAATCCTTTCTCTTCCACCGCATCTCGAAAAATTTGATTAATTACTCCAGGCTCAACGGTAGCTTGCAAATTACGTTCGTCGATTTCAATAATTCGATTTAATCGTTCTGTTGATAAGACGATACCTCCAAAAATAGGAAGGGCGCCACCACTCAAACCAGTACCTGCTCCTCGAGGTGTGACTGGAATCCCATCGCGATTGGCGAGTTTCATAATTTTAGAAATCTCATCAGCTGTAGAAGGCTTAACGACTACGGCAGGAACAAAAAAATAATCCTCCGTTTCATCACTTCCATAAACTTCCTTTTCATCTTCCTTGAACAACACATGGCTTGCTCCACAAATTAGAACCAACTCATCGAGTTGCGTTTTGCTGAGCGTGGATTGATACGTAAACATGGTGCAAAGCTACCAATCAAAGCAGGGATCCCCTATTGAGTAAACATAAAGTATTAAAAAAATATCCACAATTTTCCCATTTCAGCATCCCATGTTGCTATGCCTTTCACCAACATTACCTATTTTTACAAATCAACAAAAAAATCTCTATGCAAGAAGAACATATTAAATGGTTTTCACCCGTTTTAGGACAAGAAACCGATATGCTAGTATTTGGTACGGGTGGTAAACCCATCATCATTTTCCCAACTTCAATGGGTACTTATCATCAAAACAAGGACTTTCATTTGATTGATAGCGTTGCATGGTTTGTGAATAATGGACTGGTAAAAATTTATTGTCCCGACAGTGTAGATGAGCATTCCTTTTATCAAGAAATGATTCACCCTGGAGAGCGAATTCGTCGACATACCGTTTATGATAAATTTATTTTGGAAGAAGTGGTGAGTCGTGCTTGCCATGAAACGGGACATTCTCAAGTGACGGTGGCGGGTTGCAGTTTTGGTGGCTACCAAGCTATTAACTTTGCTTTTCGTCATCCTCAAGTGGTTTCAAATGTTTACAGTATGGGTGGTGCTTTTGATATCACGAACCATATGGATGGGTACTATGACGAAAATGTGTACTACAATAATCCAGTCGACTTTTTAGGAGGCTTAAACGATGAAAATTTGTGGAAAATGGGCATTGTAATCGGTGTAGGCGAAGAAGATTTTTGTCTCCCTCAAAATAAACGATTAGCCGAAATCATGTCGAACAAAGGCATGCCTTATTGGCTCGATATCCGCCCTGGAATGCCCCATGATTGGCCCGCTTGGCGCGAAATGCTTCCTACTTACCTCGGAAGAATGCAATTTTAAATAGGCAGCTATTGATTCTTACGTTGGAAGGTAAATTTACCCCTTTCATAGGAAGAATTGTTGACAAAAAAGGAAAAGGACATCTCGATATTTTATACCTTCGTACATCAATTTAAAGCAAAATTATTATGAAACGGATAGGAATAATGCATGGCAAGGAGCGCAGCTTCCCCGATGCGCTTGTAGAAAGAATTAACTCTAAAAACATCAAAGGAATTCATGCAGAAATTCTAAAGATCGACAAAGTTATTCAAGGTGAAACTTCTGAATACCACGTTATTATGGACAGAATTTCGCAAGATGTGCCCTTTTACAGAGCCTTTTTGAAGAACGCTGCCCTGAATGGAACTGCAGTCCTCAATAATCCGTTTTGGTGGAGTGCCGATGAGAAATTCTTTAATAATTGCTTAGCTACGCGTTTAGGAATTCCCGTTCCTAAAACTTGCTTATTACCTTCTAACGAATGGCCAACCGATACGAGTGAAGAGTCATTCCGCAACCTCGCCATGCCGATGGATTGGCAAGGAATGTTTGAATACACCGGCTTTCCCGTATACATGAAACCGCATTCTGGAGGAGGATGGAAGAACGTTTATCAGTTGGATACACCGGATGGATTTTTTCAATCGCATCAAACCACTGGACAACTTGTGATGTTGCTTCAAGAAGAGATTAAATTCGATTCTTACTATCGAATTTATTGCATTGGTCAAGATAACATTCGCATCATGGAATATGAGCCACGTAACCCACATCATTTGCGTTATGTGCATAATAAATTCAATGCCGATCAAAAAATGCTAGACACCCTTCGTGATTATACGTTCCGTTTAAACGAAGCTTTAGGGTATGATTTCAATACGGTTGAATTTGCTGTTCGTGATGGTATTCCTTATGCCATCGATTTTTGCAATCCTGCACCAGACGCTGACATTAACAGCGTAGGTCAAGAGAATTTCGATTGGGTTATTGAAGCGGCTGCTATGATGTGTATCAACCGTGCAAAAGCACATAAAGAAAATGCAGATAACTTAACTTGGGGCACGTATATGAAGACGGCTACCATGGGAAAAGCTATCGGTAACGCAGTACCGTCGTTTAAGCATGTCGGTGAAATATCTGAAAAATAAATTAAATTAGTTATCCCCACTCCGTCAATTTGCAATCCAGATTGACGGAGTGTATTTTTAAAATAAAACAACGACTCACCCATCAAAAACAATCCGAATAATTATGACCATGTTTACCTTAGGGATTGAAGAGGAATTTCAAATTATTGACCCCGAAACTCGTGAATTGCGCAGTCACATGCACCAAATTGTAGAGGGTGGTAAGACGACGCTGAAGGAGCAAGTAAAAGCAGAAATGCACCAAAGTGTGGTGGAAGTGGGAACCAATATCTGCAAAGACATTGATGAAGCCCGCCGTGAAGTTACTTACTTGCGAAAAATGATTGGTGAAATTGCAGCGAAACAAGGTCTTGTCTTTGGTGCTGCTGGAACACATCCTTTTTCACGCTGGCAAGATCAAGAAATTACGGATCATCCGCGTTATCATGAAATCGTTGATAAATTACAAGACACAGCAAGAGGAAATTTAATTTTTGGATTGCATGTACATGTCGGAATTCCGAATCGTGAAATTGGTTTACAACTGATGAACCAAGCTCGTTATTTTCTTCCTCATATCTACGCACTTTCTGCGAACTCTCCGTTTTGGCTAGGAAGAAATACTGGATTTCAAGCGTATCGTACCAAGGTTTTCGATAAATTTCCCCGTACTGGTATTCCCGAATATTTTGAAAGTGTTGCTGAGTACGATAGCTATGTGAATTTGCTCATCAAAACCAATTGCATCGACAATGGAAAGAAAATTTGGTGGGATTTAAGATTACATCCTTTCTTTGAGACGATCGAATTTCGCATTTGTGACATTCCAATGCGCACGGATGAAACCATTGCTTTGGCGGCCTTAATTCAAGCCGTAGTGGCAAAAATTTACAAGCTCATGAAAGCTAATTTATCTTTCAGAAATTATAGTCGGGCTTTAATCAACGAAAATAAATGGAGAGCGGCACGCTATGGAATAAATGGAAGCTTAATTGATTTTGGAAAACAAGAAGAAGTTCCTACCAAAGACCTCATTTACGAATTATTGGAATTTGTAGATGACGTAGTGGATGAACTGGGTTCTCGTCATGAAATCAAGTATATCGAAAAAATGCTTGAAAATGGAACCGGGGCGGATAGACAGTTAAAGATCTATGAAGCAACCGGCGACTTAAAAGATGTAGTGGATTATATTGTCAGTGAAACTAATCAAGGATTGTAACGTTTAAATAGTATTGCATTTTCTAAAAATTAAATTAATCTAAGAAAATAGAAAACTGCTGGGTTTACGCTTTGCAGTTGTGAGATGGAAAACCAAACAATTAATGTAGCGATCCTCGACCTCTATAACAACGAGCCGAATGAGGGAATGAGAGGAATACAGTCTATTCTAAACGAACATATAGTCACCTATCCTTTTAAACTAAGGTGGAAAATTTTTGATGTTCGCTTTAAAGATGAGATTCCAGATGATAGTTTTGATATTTACATCAGCACCGGCGGACCTGGGAGTCCACTTGAAGATGTAGGTGCACAATGGGAAAAAGAATATTTCAATTTAATCGATACCCTTTGGAATCATAACAAATCTTCAGCCAAAAATAAAAAATTCGTTTTCTTTATTTGTCATTCGTTCCAATTGATGAGTCGACATTTGGATGTTGCTGATGTGATAAAACGTCACTCTACAGCGTTTGGAATTTTTCCAATTCATAAGACGGAAGCAGGTAAAAAAGAAGTTTGTTTTGAAGAATTACCCGATCCTTTTCATGCGGTGGATAGCAGAGATTGGCAAGTAGTACAACCCGATATTAAACGTCTCGAAAAACTAGGTGTTGAAATTTTAGCGATTGAAAAAGACCGTTCGCATGTTGATTACGAACGAGCCGTGATGGGATTTCGTTTTAGTCCAGAGATGATCGGCACACAATTTCATCCCGAAGCAGATCCCGTTGGGATGTTGCATTATTTATTGCGTTCAGACAAAAAGAAATTGTGGTGAAGCATCACGGACAAGATAAATACAATGAGATGTTATTGCATTTGAACGATCCGGATAAAATTAACTTAACACAAAATTGTATTATCCCTGCATTCTTAAATGATTCCATTGGTAAAATCATTGAGAATAGTTTGGTAGAGAAAAATTAATTTTATTTTATTATTGCAAGTCTTCGCAATCATTAATCATGTTGATTTGAGGTAAATTTTCTCAAATGATATCAAAGGCTGAGCTAAACAAATTTCTCTTCGCTAATTTTCTCTCAAGGAAAGCCGAAGCAGCTCGCAGGCGGCCCAGGAATCGCCTGCAACCCTCTCAAACCTCCAACTTATTTCTCGCCTAAAGGCGCAATCCCCATAGCTATCGGAACATACAAAATGATTTCGATGCGGACGCAAATTTTCTTCGAGGAAACTTACGTCGATTGAAGTTAAACAAAGGCAGTTATGCAACAATTTCTAATCGTCTTTGTTCGATTCATTTATGAACAGTGTGAGCAAAAGATTTCTTTTTAGATTAAATTTGCACCATGGCGGGGAAGAAATTTTATACGGTATGGGAAGGACGTCGTCCGGGTGTTTATGCGTCGTGGGACGAGTGCAAAAAGAATATTGAAGGATGGCCTAATGCGAAATATAAATCGTATCCGAACAAACAAGAAGCAGAATTAGCGTACTCGCAAAATCCTGCAAAACATATTTATAAAAAAGCAAGCCCTTCCTTCTCTCCTACTTCAAGCACATCAAAAAGTAATGTAGGAAGTCCGAACAAGGATAGTATTTGTGTGGATGCTGCGTGCAGTGGTAATCCAGGATTATTAGAATACCGTGGTGTTGATTTTCAATCGCGGGATGAAATTTTTCACCGTGGACCGTACGAACAAGGGACCAATAATGTAGGAGAATTTTTAGCCATCGTGCATGGACTCGCCGTATTAAAACAGCAAGAGCTCCACACTAAAATTGTGTACACCGATTCCAAAACGGCGATGGTTTGGATCAAGAAAAAAAAATGCGGCACCAAATTAGAAATGAATCGCAAGAATGGGGAGTTGTTTGATTTGATTCACAGAGCTGAAAAATGGCTGGAAAACAACGACTACAAAAACCCAATCCTTAAATGGGAAACGGAAGTTTGGGGGGAGATACCGGCGGACTTTGGACGTAAATAAGAAATAGTCGGCGGTTACGTATTTCTTGGGACACGAAATGCGAATGAACACGAAATGCGAAATTTATGTCACTAGATTTTGAAATACTATTACATTTAATACTGAGCTTTTAAACGCAGCGGGCGCAACGTTTACGCAGCGGGTGCAGCGAAGAAAGAATTTTGGAGAAAGAATTAATTAGCACCTAAAACTCACTTGCAGCCTGCAGCTTGAAGCTTGTAGCCAGAACTTATTCACAACTAACACTCCTACAACTAAACAGTTACGCTAATTTTGTATAACAAGCCGAACATTCATTTTCGTGAAAGGGTCATTTTCTGTATTTTTGCATTTTAGAATTCATCCTCTTCTTCCCTACATGAAATATACTCCTAAAAGTCCTGCATTATTACTCCTTGAAGATGGTACCGTTTTTTATGGTAAAGCTGCCGGAGCCATCGGAATTGCTACCGGCGAAATCTGTTTTAATACGGGTATGACGGGCTATCAAGAGATCTTCACCGATCCATCCTACACCGGACAATTGATGGTGATGACCAGTGTGCACATCGGGAATTATGGAATAAAATTGAGTGAGTCAGAGTCGACAGAAATTAAAATTTCAGGACTTATTTGCCGAAACTTAAGTCCAATTCCAAGTCGGAAAGATTCGGACATGAGCATACAAGATTTTCTTTTGCAAAATAAGATGGTGACACTAACGGATGTGGATACCCGCGCTATTGTGCGTCATATTCGGAGCAAGGGAAGTATGAATGCCATTATTAGCACAGCTACCCAAGACATTGAAACGCTGAAAAAAGAATTAGCGAAAGTTCCGTCGATGGAAGGATTGGAGCTATCGAGTCAGGTGAGTTCGGAAACGGCTTGGGATTTTAATACAGAAGGAAAAATGAAAGTGGCTTTGCTGGATGCAGGCTATAAAATGAATATTGCAAGAAGCTTAGCTGAGAGAGGATGCCAAGTTCGTATTTTCCCATACAACAGCACTTTTGCCGAGATGAATCAATGGCAACCCGATGGCTATATGTTATCAAATGGTCCTGGTGATCCTGCAACGATGCACGATGCAGTAAAAACAGTAAAGGAAATTTTAGACAGTGGAACTCCCCTATTCGGTATATGTTTGGGACATCAACTTTTGGCGGAGGCTTGTGGGATGAGAACTTACAAGATGCACCATGGTCACAGAGGGATTAATCACCCCGTAAAAAATGTGATTCAAGGAACGAGTGAAATTACCAGTCAAAACCACGGATTTGCGGTGATGCAAGAAGATATTGAGAATTCGAAGGAAGTTGAAATAACCCATTTTAACTTAAACGATAAAACTATTGAAGGCATTCGAATGAAATCAAAGCCTGCTTTCTCGGTACAATATCATCCAGAAGCTGCTCCGGTCCGCATGATGCGGCTTATTTATTTGATGATTTTGTGAGTATGATTAAGGACCACATCAAGCAAAAAGTAGCTAGTAATTAATCTAAATATTTTCTTTTCTTGAGATGAACTCCACGATCTTCATAAGTTCGGGGATAAACATTTTGTCACATGCGTTTCTTGACTATTTTTGAAGGTATGACTCCACGGATTCTATTCCTTCTCCTCCCCCTGCTTTTTCACGGATTAATTGCACTTGCAGGAAATAACACATCGTATTTTCAGCAAGAAGTAAATTATAAAATTTCGGTAAGCCTGAATGATAAGAAGCATTCATTGAGTGCAACGATAGAAATTGAATACATCAACCGATCGTCAGATACCTTATCTGAAATTTGGTTTCATCTTTGGCCCAACGCTTATAAAGACCGTAACTCTGCATTGTGCAAACAGATGGTTTTAAATGGTGATGCAGCGCTTTACTTTGCGAAAGAAGAAGATCGAGGATTTATAGATTCATTGCAATTTACAGCCAACGATGAAAATATTTTATGGAGTTATGATTCATTGAACAAAGACATTGCGCTCTTGCAACTTAAAAATCCATTGTTGCCAGGGAATAGAGTGATTATAAAAACTCCTTTTTATGTGAAGCTTCCTTCGGCCAGCTTTTCTCGTTTAGGACATATTGGACAAGCTTATGCCATTACACAGTGGTATCCAAAACCAGCAGTTTACGATCAACAAGGTTGGCATGCGATGCCTTATTTAAACATAGGTGAATTCTATGCTGAATTTGGATCGTATGATGTCACTATTACGCTGCCTAAAAATTATGTGGTGGGTGCAACGGGCGATTGTCAAACACAAACTGAAATAGATTGGATGAATGAATTGTCAAAGGAACCCGATAACTTCAACGACAGTTTACTATTTCCTCCTTCCTCAAAAGAATTTAAAACCATTCGCTACACACAATCGAAGGTACACGACTTTGCATGGTTTGCCGATAAAAGATTTCATGTTCGCACAGGAAAAGTGGTTCTACCGAATAGCAAAAACGAAGTAACAACCTGGGCTTTGTTCACCAATTCTGAACCTCATCTTTGGAAAAATGCAGTGAGAAATATGAACGATGCACTGTATCATTATTCTGCATTGGTTGGCGATTATCCTTACCAACAGTGTACCGCTATTGATGGAACCATAGCAGCAGGTGGAGGGATGGAATATCCAAATATCACCATCATTGGAAAGACGTATGATCCTTTTCTTTTGATATGGTTGTGGCGCACGAAGTAGGACACAATTGGTTTCAAGGCATACTTGGCTCGAATGAAAGAAATCACCCTTGGATGGATGAAGGCATGAATTCGTTTATGGAGGCTTTGTATGTAATGTATAAATATCCTCCAGAACAATATGGAAATCTCAATGAAATGAACTCGCTTGGGATAGCGTCTGCTATGCTTGGCACCAATCAGTTTAATTTCAAAGAAACCGGACATTTTGAATATCAATTAGCGACGAGCACGTTTACCGATCAAGCGATAGAAAATAAAGCGGTAGATTTTACTTATATCAATTATGGTATTGTTGCATACAAGAAAACAGCGATTGCATTTAATTATTTACAAAATTATTTAGGCGACTCCATCTTCTTCGCGGGGATGCAAAACTATTTTCAAGAATGGAAATTCAAACACCCCTACCCTTCCGATGTTCAGAAATCGTTTGAAAAAGCGAGTGGGAAAGATTTATCATGGTTTTTTGTTGATTTCTTCTCCTCGAAAAAATCGCAGGATTTTAAATTCAAGAATGTGAAGAAGTCGAAAACTGGTTTTGAATTTTCCGTAAAAGATAAAAGCGGAACTCGTGCACCATTTTCCATCAGCGGATTTAAAAATAAAGAACTCATTTCTACAACTTGGTTTGAGCGAGAGCAATTAAATACAACACTCAACTTTCCCTGCGTGAACTGCGATGAAATTACCATCGATGCTCAACAAGCGTCGTTAGATGTAAATCGCAAAAACAATTCCAGCCTACGAAACACGAAGTTGAAGTTTAGTATGCTTCCTAAAATTCATGCCTTCGACCGACCTTCCCTTTTCGTCACTCCTGTAGCTGCATGGAATCAGTATAACAAATTTATGCTGGGTGCAAGTATTTATAATGTAATGTTACCTTTCCGACGAATTGAATACACCATCACTCCATTATACGCTTTCGGAGACAAAACATTAAATGGTACGGGTAATATTCAGGTTACCTTTCCATGCTCATCAACATTTCTACAAAAAATTACATGGGTAAATAGTTTTAGAAAATTTAGTTATGCCCAAGAATTATATAAAAATGGAGATGGGAATTTGGTGGAAGAAAATCTGGGGTATATGCGATTTAGTCCGGAAGTTATCTTTTCATTGAGAAAATCAAACATCCACAGTTCCATTCAACAACAGATCAAATTGCAAAGCATTCATATTTGGGAAGACAATGTAATTTATCGTTTCAACAATGGAAAAGCCGCGGGATCCGTAAACCAAGAATACAAAGATTTTTATCGATTGAAATATCAATTATCAAATCGCAGAACCGTTGATCCCTTTTCGCTGAAAATGCAATTGGAAGCCAATGCGGATTTTGCAAAAGCAGATGTAGAATTCAACTATCACTTCAACTACGCTAAAAAAGGAAAAGGTGCTGACATTCGGTTTTTTGCTGGAAAAATGTTAAACGATAATCTCGATGGACTATATGGCTACTTTCTTTCTGACAGGAATGGCGTGCGTGGATCGAATGATTATGCGTATGATGAATTGTATTTTGGCAGAAGCGAAACTCAATTCCTATTATTCCAACAGATGGCATTACGACAAGGCGCCTTTAAAATTTATACTCCTTTTGGTGCTTATCGTGATTGGATTGCTGCTGTAAACATAAGCATCGATTTTCCGATTCCCTTACCTCTAAAAATATACGGTGATATTGGGACCGCTACTGATTTCAAGAAAGACATTAAAAATGTATATGATCTCAACTCTTCGTTCAGTTATGACGCAGGTATTTGTTTGAGTTTAATTAAAAATGCAGTTGAAGTCTACTTTCCATTGATACGGTCAGAAGAAATACAGAAATACTTGGAAGCAAACGATGCAAAATATGCAGAGCAGATTCGATTTGTATTCAATTTAAATCAATTGAATCCGCTAAACATCCGAAATCAGTTCTTCCAATAGACAATTGCTATATTTGCACATCCCCTAAATCCAATGCAACTACCTGCAGGCAAAAAAATTTATTTCATCAGCGATTTCCATCTCGGCGTGCCTGATAAGGCCACCAGTTTAGAACGCGAGAAAAAAATTGTGCGGTGGTTAGATGTCATCAAGAAAGATGCAGCCATTTTATATTTGATGGGCGATGTATTCGACTATTGGTTTGAATACAAGCATGCGGTACCTAAAGGCTACGTTCGTCTCTTAGGAAAGCTCGCCGAACTCAGTGATAGTGGTGTGGAGATGCATTATTTCACAGGCAACCACGACATGTGGGTTTTCGATTATTTTCCAGAAGAAATAGGATTACAATTGCACCGTGAACCCATCCAAAGAGAATACAATCATAAAAAATTCTTCTTGGGCCATGGTGATGGATTAGGTCCGGGCGATCATGGATACAAATTCATCAAAAAAGTTTTTGCCAATCGTGCTTCACAATGGCTCTTTGCACGGATTCATCCCAACGCAGGCATTAGCATGATGCGTTATTTTTCCAAGAAAAGCAGAATCGCCACTGGAAATGATGATGCAAAATTTTTAGGAGACGATAAAGAATGGTTGGTGATTCACTCCAAAGAAATATTGCAAAAAGAACATTTTGATTACTTCATCTTCGGACATCGTCATTTACCGTTGGATATAAAACTCAATGAAAAAAGTCGGTACATCAACCTAGGAGAATGGATCAATCATTTTATGTATGCTGAATTTGACGGAGTGAATATCCATCTAAAGAAATTTGAAGAATAACTATTTTTCGAATTTTTAATACGCTAAATATCTCACAAAGATTTCAATGGTTAAATCTAAATTTTATTTACTCCCTCTCCTTTGGAGAGGGCTGGGGAGAGGCTTAAACTTTAATTAGCCACAAACTGTTTTCAATTGAGCATTATTTCACAAACGCTAAATTTTCAAAAAAAAGCTAAAGTTAGTGCTACGCTAAAATTTCTCGCAAAGGCGCAAAGGCGCTAAGTTTTCTCTTCGCTAATTTTTTCTAGCAGCGCAAAGGGCGCTATGATTAACAAATGCTTTTAATCTTGCTCGAAAGAACCCCAGTTTCGCTTGATGATAGCTTCTTCGTGCTCTTCAACCGTTGAAATGTACTCTACAGCACCATTTGCTTTTGCGGCATTGTAAGCCTTTGAATTCATCACCAAAGCTTCGTCGTACTGACGATCTTTATATAAAAACCAACTGTATTTATCTAAAGTTACATAATCGTTCCAAGCTGTTTCGCTGAAATGAATATTGAATACATAGTAGCGAGTATGCAACTCCATCCAAGAGGTGGATGCTGATAAAAACAAAGCCACTAACAATACAAATATTCTACCTGGCGATAATGCCCCTGGTTCGCGCAATGTCATCAACAAAGAAAGCACCGAGACAAACAAAGCAAGCATCATTAAAATTAAGGTACCGCCCATAAATTTCACTTCAGCCAAAAAGAAAATCAACCAGCTAACAGTAGATAATCCCAACCAACTTCCTGTTCTTTTCTTTCCAGAAGTAGAGGTAACTAAAGAAACCACATAGTAAATCATCATGGCCAATAAACCTACTCCCATAACAATAGTATGGCCTGGCATATGAAATAATTTCATTGCGAGACCTGAAAGAAATACTAGAAAGAAGAATAATTCAATCATTGACTCTTTAACGATTTCTAATTACTAAATGTTGCTAGCAATTGCCTAAAAATACGCAGTTCTTTCAACATAAAAAAAAATAATAGTCAAAATCATAATTAATTGATTATTAATAAATTAAAATGCAAGTAAAAAAGATTCATTCAACGAACGAACCTTTTTTTACTTGCAATATTCAAATAATTCTTAAAATGACTAAAAACTCCTCGTTTGAATTAAAGCAACATTCAAATTCCATTTGAACTAAATGCAATGGAATTTCATTTAATAAATTGCCTTTTCCAATTTCCAATAAACCGTTCTTTCTTTTCTTATATAATTCAGCAGGGTTAAAAAACCATACTTCGCAGGTAAAATTCCAGTTTGATCAAAGTCCCCCTTGTACTCAAAATTTGTGGTTGAAAATTCACCCTTTTCATATCTAATAATTTTGAATTGGGGAGGAGATGTTTCTCCTTTCAGATTTAATCCTCCTCGATCATGAAAATAAGTTAAAATCACATCATGCTTCCTATCATAGGAGTTGAATAAATAATCAAATGCACCATTCATAAGTTCAAAGTAAGTGCAGATGTACAAACTTTTATCTTTAATCAATTCAGTAATTGAATAGGAACTAATCGCCTTTTCAAACGTTTTAATTTTTACCGAATCATCTTTTGCTCCTAATTCAAAACTTACGATCTGATGTGAATTCAGATAATCATCCTTTCCTTTTGTCATAGGTCGTGAATTCGCGTTCCAAACATTATGATTCTTTTTAGCTTTTTCTATTAACTCACCCATTACAACAACGCTACCATCTTCTGGGGAAAATGATTTACGAATTAAAATGCGAGCTGACCCATCTGTGATCATCTTCTGATAGGCTACATCCATGGAAGAAATGATCTTTCCTTTATAGGGTACTTTTACAACTTTAATTTCTTTTCCTTGAACAGAATATCGTGCAAAATAAATCCCATCAGAAGCATTCTTTCCAAACTTCTCAGCGTTCTCTAAATAATCACCAACAACTACTACTTCATTTGTTTTCGGATCAATTAAAGCATCCATGATGGACGTTTTTTTTCCTAAAAATTCAGATTCGAAAATGGCAACTTTTGCCCCTGTCTTAATATCCAAAACCGTAATACCCTGCTCCGATTTACCAGAAAGTAAATTTCCTTGATGGCTTGTCTGTAGCACGACATACTTATCATTCATATCCATGACCGTTGCATAATTTAATCCTTTGAGATCAGTGGGTGTAGAATATCTCCATACTTCATTCATTTTATTATCCAAACCAGAAATTAAAAAACCTTTATAGCCATCGTTATTTGAAACTTGAGCTATAAATCCATCCTTTCCCCTCGGAAAAATTGTTTTAAAATAGTTCAAACTTAAAGATGCCGAAGAAAATTTAAATTTAAAAAGATCAAAGGGATGAATAGGATCAATTTGATACCCTCCTACTTTTGTCCCCGTTTTATCATAAGAAATAATATTCAGAATATTTGTTGATTCATTATAAAATAAACAAGCGAAATTACTTCCATTATAAATAACTTCCCTCAGAACTTCACCTTTCCTTTTGAAAATTTCTATTTCCTTTACAGTGGCTAAATTCTCGTCTTTAAAGTCAGTTTATATGCATCATCTTCTTCACCAGTTTTATCAACTTTATAGAAAAAATAATAACCCACCATTTTTTCATCTTCAATAATATTTCCTGAACCTCTATTTTCAAACTCATATACACCCTCGCTTTTAAACTCTTGAGCGCTCGCACTTGAAATTAATATTAATTGGACAAATAGGAATAGAACAATTTTTTTCATAATATTTTTTTAGTATTTAGATAGTTTATTAATATACTTCTTTAATCTTCCCTCGGGGAATTTTGAATTATACTCGCTCAAGAACACTTTATATTCAGCTTCTTTCTCAAAGGCATAACTTGAAAGTAATAATGCTGAAAGATAACTCTCATTGCCCTTTATAGCTAATTGTTCAGGACGAATCATCCAATAAGATAATGCACTACTTTCCGCTGGACTTATAGAGTTTAAAAATGTAATGACTTTATTATAATTAGTTGAATACTCAGAATTATTATAACCAATAACAAAACTTGCATTCTTCTTTTTTGATATTCCGAATAGGTAGATAAACATAAAGAAAGCAACGATTTCAAATAATAATCTCCTGGATAATCTTCAATTTTAGCTAAGATAAAATAAATGCAAGAGCTAATTCTCAATTGATCATAGAGCGTTTGTGCTATTTCAAAATCAACCATTTTTTTATCTTTCAATAAATAGTGGATCGCGTCTTCTTCAGTACTCTCAGTCAATCTACCCATCGCCTTTACTTGATCCAACAACTTCGCTTTGCGGAGGCTACAATCTGGATGTGTTTTCAATGAGTCGTCCAATATACCTTTCGTATCCTCCTCGCTGGGTATCATTAAAGCAGATGTTTCCTCATACTCAAACCAAGTTGGACGCGCGGGTACCTCCGGGCAGGTAAAGTACTTTTCGAGCTCCAAAGGTTCTTTCTCACTTCTTCGTCTATATCATCTAAAATATCAATAACCTTTATTGCATTTGCAAGATTGTAATTTGTATTTGATAATAAAACAAGACCCAATGAATCCGCTGCTAATTCATCCATCCTACTATATTTCATATCTTCTAAAATACCAGGTATGAGCAATGCTTCAAGCTTTTGATTTACGTTGTATTTTTCTTTTAAAGTCTTTTTTATTTTTCTCTTCAACTCTTTGTCCGTTCTTTTCATGGCGTAACTAAAAATTGAATTATTCACATGTCGATAATAGTCATGGGCCATTTCATGACATAATATTAGAGCCAGTTGATCTTCAGTTTGAATTTGTGAAAGCAATCCCATATTAACAACTACAACACCATTTCCTAAATTAAAAGCATTCGGTATTAAACTTCTTGATGTTAAGACAATGATTTTATCTTTGAAAATTGGATTTGCAGCTATAATCACAGAAGCAACTTTTCTGACAATAGAATCAAATATTGAATTATGATATAAATCGCCATCGTTTACAAAATCCTTAACCAAATCGACTCTTGTAGAGCATTGGCGAATAATGATACTTCGAATGGTCGTATCCTTTAAAGTTAAAGTGTCTTTATTGATTTGAAAATTGGCATCAATAAATTTTAAAACATCCACATTTGTGGTATCTATTTTTATCGGCTGATAATGCGATAATTCTTGACAAAAAGAAAGATGAGCTTTTAAAATAAAAAAAAATAAAATGGCAACTCGAGGAAATTGGTTCATTTGTAACGTTTGGAACAAATGTAAAAACTAATGTCTTTAATCCAAACACAAACAAATTCTAGGTTTTCTGCTTCTTCTTCTTGGCGGCGGGGAATAATACATTATTCAAAATCAATCGATAACCGGGCGAATTTGGGTGTAAACTGAGGTCGGTTGGCGGATCACCCACCATATGCTGATAATCTTCCGGATCGTGGCCACCGTAGAATGTCCAGGTTCCCTTTCCTATTTCCCCATGGATATAACGCCCTTCCCCTGCTGCTTTATTCTCACCCATGATGAGCACTTCAGGCTTAATCAACTCCTTTTTGAATGAGGTGGTTTGACCCATAAATCCTTTGATGACCTGCTCGTGATTTTGACAAAGCATAGAGGGAACAGGATCCCATTTCGCTGAAAATTCAAAGAGTACAAATACATCTTCGTTACGCGGAATTTTACGCTGCGTGGTCATATCGATATCCGAAAACTCATACTCGAGTGGATTTTGGCTCAACTTAAAATTTCTGAAGGCAAAAGTTTTTTCGTAATCCAATTTACTGTTATAACTCGGCGTGGTTCCATCTCCATCATACATCTTCTCGCAAATATCTAAACCGTGAGCCGATAAAGAAATATCATACGAATCGGTTCCTGAACACATCGAAAATAAAAATCCACCACCCGCAGTAAACTCTTTTATCCTTTCTGCAACGGCTCCTTTCATCTGCGACACTTTCGAAAATCCAAGTTTATTAGCCATAGCTTCATCGGTTCTTACTTGCTCTTGATACCAAGCAGCCGTGTGATACATCGCATAAAATTTCCCGTACTGCCCGGTAAAATCTTCGTGATGCATATGCAGCCAATCGTATAACGGAAGTTTCCCCGTCATGATTTCTTCGTCGTAAATAATTTCGTAGGGAATTTCAGCATAGGTTAAAACTAATGTCACTGCATCATCCCATGGCAATTTATCTTTGGGAGAATACACTGCCATTTTTGGCGCTTTTTCCAGCTTCACCAAATCCATGTTTACCTCTGGACGCGCAATTTCATCAATGATATTGGCAGCTTGTCCATCCGCAATCACACTGAAGCTAACTCCACGAATATTACATTCCTTTTCGATAGCCGGAAGGTGTTTAAACATAAAACTTCCACCTCGGTAGTTGAGCAGCCAATCTACTTCCAAATTATTCGTTAAAATCCAATAAGCAACACCGTAAGCCTTCAAATGATTCTTTTGGGCAGCATCCATCGGAATCAAAATATAAGATGCCCTCAGCGAGCTGCTAAAGGAGAATAGAAAGAAGAATAAAATAAATAATTTTTTAATCATGATCTACAATGATAGTCAAACGCAAAGAAATGCAAAATGTTGCTTCCAGAAATGTAAAAAAATAGAACTTTTACCCTGCAAAAATCCATCGAGACAACCCTTATTTTTCCATTTCAAAATCGATTTAATAAGATGGAATTTTCATTTAAAATGGCTGATCCTCCATATCATTCATCCTTGAATTACGAGTGATCCGACTAGAATCCACGTTTGGATTGGGTACCATCTGCATCGGCTGATCATCGGATCCACTTTGATCCATGAAATCATAAGTTTCATAATCCGTGAACTTGGTAAGGCGACCGATGAATCGAAGCGGCACAGACTTCAAGGCACCATTTCTATTTTTAGCAATGATGATTTCAGCCAAATCATTCACGGGAGAGCCATCTTCTGTTTCTGTTAACCCATAATATTCTGGACGATAAATGAACATTACCATATCAGCATCCTGCTCAATCGCTCCTGATTCACGAAGATCGCTCAATTGAGGTTTCTTGGTTTGGCTTTTCTCAACGTTACGACTTAACTGCGAAAGTGCAATCACCGGAACATTCAATTCCTTCGCAAGACCTTTCAACGATCGAGAGATATGCGAAATTTCCTGTTCACGATTTCCGTTTTTATTATCCGTACCTCCTTGCATCAACTGAAGATAATCGATGATGATCATTTCAATTTTTCTTTCAGAAACTAATCGTCGACACTTGCACGCAATTCAAAAACATTTAATGCCGGCGTATCGTCAATGTAGATGGGTGCTTCTGTTAATGCAGAAACTTTTTTATTAAGTTGTGTCCACTCGTGTGGATCTAAATTTCCTTTTCTTAATTTTTCCGTATCCAATTCTGTTTCGCTCGACACCAAACGGTTTACCAACTGAATACTCGACATCTCTAAACTAAAGAACGCGACTGGTTTCTTAAACATCACAGCAGAATTTCGAGCTAAGCTTAAAACGAAAGCCGTTTTACCCATACCTGGACGAGCAGCGATAATAATTAAATCACTTTTCTGCCATCCTACAGTAACACGATCTAACTCGGTAAATCCACTAGGAACTCCTGTCACTCCGGACTCTAAATTCGAAGCAATTTCAATTCCCTTCACCGCCTTAGAAACTAATCCGGCCATGGACTCATACTTCCTTCTGATGTTCGAATCGGTAATTTCAAAAAGATTTTGTTCGGCTTTGTCTAAGAGCGCCAATACATCGGATGTATCTTCAAATGCATTACGAATGGTATCACTAGAGATACGAATTAATTCACGTTGAATAAATTTTTGCAAAACAATACGCGCATGAAATTCAATGTTCGCTGCAGATGCAATTCTATTGGTTAGCTGAGTGACGTAAAAAGGTCCACCGGCTAAATCGATGGTTCCATTTTTTCTTAATTGTTGTGTTACTGTCAAAATATCGACAGGTTGGGTACCATGAAAAAGATCTTGAATGGCTTTAAAAATAGCATTGTGCGCTTCGTTGTAAAATGCTTCAGGTTTGAGAATATCAATTACTTCGGCCACCGCATTTTTATCCAACATCATCGCTCCTAAAACAGCTTCTTCCATATCTACTGCCTGAGGAGGTAATTTTCCAGGCATGGCTTCGGTTAAAACAATATTAGATCCTGCCGTTTTTCTACGTGTGGTTTTCTCAGTACTCATACTTCAAATTTAATAGCTCTGCGCTTGGTAAGGGGTAAGATTTTATTAACATCAATTCAAACTACTTTGTTTCAGTCGTAAAAGTTATACCGTTTCGGATATAATATAATTGATGAGAGGAATATTTTTTATTGTAAGATTTAATTTTACTTTGACAATGAATTTTTTTTCATCCATAAATCAAGTCACTATAAGACAAGAAAGCCGGCGACAAGGCACCGGCTCTAAATGATCTTCCGGTTTCTTTATTCGTTATACACTCCCATCGAGCAGAACTTATCAATTCTTTTTTGAATTCGTTCTTCGGGGGACATTGCTTTTAACAACTTTAAATTTTTTAATATTTCTGATTTCACGGTTACAAACATTTCCAAGGGATTAGAATGTGCTCCGCCAATGGGTTCTGGTATAATTCCATCGACTAAGTGAGATGAATTCATATCGATGGACGTTAACTTCAATGCTTCTGCTGCTCTTTCCTTGTTGTCCCAATTTCTCCACAAAATACTTGAACATGACTCAGGTGAAATTACGGAATACCAAGTGTTTTCCAACATAAATACTTTATCGCCAATTCCAATTCCTAATGCGCCACCGCTAGCACCTTCACCTACAATAATGCAAATTACAGGTACTTTCAGAATTGTCATTTCATACAAATTCCGAGCAATGGCTTCACCTTGTCCGCGCTCTTCAGCTTCGAGTCCGGGGTAAGCTCCAGGTGTATCGATTAATGTAACAATGGGCTTATTAAATTTTTCGGCAAGACGAAACAAACGCAACGCTTTGCGATATCCTTCAGGGTTTGGCATACCGAAATTGCGAAACTGACGCATCTTCGTATTCGCACCTTTTTGTTGTCCAACAAACATTACAGTTTGACCATCCACATCACCAAAACCACCAATCATGGCTTTATCGTCTTTCACTTGACGATCGCCGAATAATTCCATGAATTGTCCACCAGTGATAGCGTTAATATAATCTAATGTATAAGGTCGATCGGGATGACGAGATAATTGAACGCGTTGCCAAGGAGTGAGGTTGCTAAAAATTTCCTGCTTCGTCTTTTCAATTTTGGATTCAATTTCTTTAATTACATCATCAACGTTCACCTTTCCCTTCTCTGATATCTGCTTTGCCTTTTCCAGTTGTTCATTCAACTCTTCCAATGGCTTTTCAAAGTCCAATAATGTTCCGCTCATGAGTTTAAGATTGGGTTCAAAGATACCCGAAAATCAAAAAACTCGGTCGGGTATATTAACTTTGTTCCTTCATGGTCGCATTCCCACCCGTAAAAATCAATTTAGGACTGAATATCATTGCTAAACGTGGTGATAACTTTCACGACATTGAATCTGTTTTTTATCCTGTTGGATGGACGGATGTAATTGAGGTGATAACTACTGAAAATCAAGAATTTAATCTTAAAATGACAGGATTGCCCATCACTGGAGATCCATCTAAAAACCTGATTTTCAAAGGGTATCAATTATTAAAAAATGATTATGAAATCCCAGGCTTAAGCTTTCATTTACATAAGATTCTTCCCATGGGAGCTGGTTTGGGAGGTGGATCATCGGATGGAGCTTATGCACTCAAACTGATTAATGAAATAGCAAAATTGGGAATTTCAGCTGAAAAACTTCATGATTATGCCCTTCAACTCGGAAGTGACTGTCCTTTCTTTTTGATGGAAAAACCAGCGTTTGTAAAAGGAAGAGGTGAAATTTTAGAACCAATTTCTGTTGATCTAGCTGGATGGTATATTCTTATTGTAATGCCACACATTTCCATTTCAACCGCTGAAGCATACAGTTGGATTACTCCCCTTCAACCGCAAAAATCAATTCGAGAAATCATTTCCTTACCGCTTGAGCAATGGAAAGATCAACTTAAAAATGATTTTGAAATTCATGCCATACAACGTCATCCTATCATCGGCGAAATAAAAAGCAACATGTATGAATTAGGTGCTACCTATTCAAGCATGAGTGGTTCAGGGGCATCAGTCTATGGACTTTTTAAACAAAAGCCACCACTTTTTCAACCGGAAGAAATGCAAATTTGGGAGGGGAGATTGTAAAATCGAGGCTGAAAATTTGGATGATATATATAGAATAAGATAACGAATGCGCTGGTGACTTTTCAACTCTTTTCCATACGAATACATCTCACTCAACATTTTTATTGCAGCTCCACACAGCTTGACTGTTTCTATAACATTAAAGTTCATCCAAGAACAAAAAAAACCCTCCTGACCCTTTATAAAAATTTAGTTACCCCGATAGCACGGTTGAGGTTGATCCATCCTAACAGGAATACCCAATGCAAAAAAGCAAAGCACCTAATTTGTCAGGTCTCAATCCGACATGCTAAATTTATTCTAAATTGAATACTTACCTTCGTAACAATGAAATTATTAATTATAGAGGACGAAAAAGAGCTTGCGCATAGCATTCAAAGTTATTTAAAAAGCCACCACTTTGTTTGTGAGATGGCAATAGATGGAAAAATGGCTCTAAACAAAATCTCAACCTACGACTACGACTGCATTTTACTTGACTTAATGTTACCTGACGGTAACGGTTTTGAAATTTTAAAAGAACTAAAAAAGCAAAAGAAAACCGAAGGCGTTATAATTATATCTGCCAAAGAAACTTTAGAAACAAAAATTGAAGGATTTAATCTAGGTGCAGATGACTATATTACAAAACCTTTTCATTTATCCGAACTGATGGTAAGAATTCAAGCGCTTATAAGAAGGAAAAACTTCAAAGGAAATAACCTTATTACCTACCACGAAATTGAGATCGATAGTCTTTCAAAAACAGTAAAAGTTAACGGCAACGCAATTGATATCACAAAAAAAGAAATTGATTTACTGTTATACTTAATTGGAAATGAAAATAAAGTTCTTTCAAAAAGTGCAATAGCAGAACATCTTTCGGGCGATATGGCAGATATGTTAGATAACCATGATTTTGTGTATGCCCATATAAAAAACTTGAAAAACAAATTGAAAGATGCAAGTTGTAGTGAATACATAAAAACTGTTTATGGATTAGGTTACAAATGGAAGAATGACTAAAAAACTATTATATAAAACATCGAAAGTTTATTTGATTTTTTCTGTGATACTATTAACCGTATCCGCTCCTTTATTCTATTATATTACAGCGAGATTATACATCGAAGAAACAGACGAGACGCTTGTACTTCACAAGAATGAATTTTTAAAATTCACAGCACCCACTTTACCAACCGCAGAAATTGAAAATTGGAATAAATACAATAGAAACATAAAGATTGAACCCATTCAAAGTGGAAGTAGCGACACCCTATTTTATACTGCCTACTATGACACCCTAGACGCTGAACTCGAACCCTATCGAGAACTTAATGCTTCGATCATCATCGATGGAAATCCATATACCTATTCAGCACGTATTAACCTAGTGGAAACGGAAGACTTAAAGGAGAGCATTGCCCTACTTTTTTTAACAATTATTATACTTCTGCTGGTTGGCTTATTCATAATCACAAAAAAATTATCCATCCATCTTTGGAAACCCTTTAACGAAACGTTAAATCAAATTGAGAAGTTTGAAATTGATAAATCCATTCAGCCAAAACTAACAAGTACAAATATCGAAGAATTTAATCGTTTAAATAAAAGTATTGAAAAACTGATCGAAAAAAATACCTCTATCTACCATAGTCAAAGAGAATTTGTTGAAAATGCAGCCCACGAACTACAAACTCCATTGGCCTTGTTTCAGGCAAAAATTGACACTTTCATCCAAAGCGCTGAATTCACAAATGAACAATATGAAATGTTGAGTTCATTAAACGATAGCGTATCTCGACTAAATCGATTAAATAAAAATTTATTGTTGTTGTCGAAAATCGAAAATGATAATTACAGTGAAAGTGAAACAATTTGCTTGAATGATACTATCAAAAAGCATCTTGACTTTTTTCTAGAACAGGCAAAAGCGAAAAACCTAACTATTAAATTAGAGTTAAGTGAAATAACAAATGTAAAATCAAACCCTGTTTTAGCTGAGATACTCATCAGCAACTTATTTCTAAATGCAATAAGACATAATATTAGCCATGGGCAAATTTTAATCAAACTATCGAATCAATCACTTCTATTTTCAAACTCAGGACAAATACAAGCATTGGTAGAACATAACTTATTTAATCGTTTCTCTAAATCTAATCCTTCAGAACAAGGTAATGGGTTGGGCTTGGCGATTATTAAGAAAATTGCAGATCTAAACCACTGGACGATTTCCTATTCTTTTTCCGATAATCTTCATTCTTTTTCGGTCTCTTTCCAAAAACTCTAAATTTCTACTAAATCAATATGCACCTTTGCCTTGTAAGTTTCAAGTCACTAAAAACAATAAAGATGAAAAAATTATCACTAATGATGGTTGGAGCGATGATTACATCACTCACCTTCGCACAAAAAATGCAGGAAGAAGCAGTACCTAGTCAAGTAAAAAACGCTTTTCACAAACAATTTCCAAACATAATGAAAGTAAAATGGGAAAAAGAAGAAGAAAATTTTGAAGCCAGCTATCATATGAATAAAATTGATCACTCTGCAGTATTTGATGCACAAGGCCACCTACTTGAAACTGAAGTAGAAATTGAAACAAATCAACTTCCCAATGAAGTCTTAGATTACATGAAAACAAATTATAAAGATCAATTGATAAAGGAAGCCGCTAAAATCACAGATGGCAAAAACATAATAACATTCGAAGTAGAAATCAAAGGAATGGACTTACTTTTTGAAAGTAATGGAAAATTTATTAAAGAAATTAAAAACTAAAATCAGAAACGGTTAATGCGAGTTAGATTCATTACCACAGTCATCTTCACAACATTTTTTATTACTCATTCCTTTGCCCAAAACAAAGGCGTTACGATATCCGGTATAATAAAGGACAAAGTGAATAAAACCACTTTGTCCTATGTAAATGTAGTATTGAAAACCGAAAAAGATAGTGCCTTTGTCACCGGAACGGTAAGTAACGAGGAAGGTCGCTTTACATTATCTAATGTAATTCCGAACAACTATTACTTTGAAATTTCTTTCATTGGCTACATAACTAAAAAGCAATCCATTTATGTTGGAAGTCTTTCCGATTATTTAGATGTAGCTAATATAGATTTAGAAGAAGACTCTAAAACATTAAGTGAAGTTGTTGTTTCGGCTAAGCAAGATGAAGTGGGAAGCAAAATGGACAAAAAGACATTTACGGTTGAAGAAAATATCAGCCAAAGTGGAGGTTCAGTTTTGCAAACCATGCAAAATTTACCAGGTGTAACCGTTCAGGATGGAAAAGTGCAATTAAGAGGGAATGATAAAGTAACTGTTTTGATGGATGGAAAGCAAACTGCGTTAACAGGATTTGGAAGTCAATCGGGGTTAGACAACATTCCTTCTTCGGCAATTGAAAAAATAGAAATTATAAATAATCCTTCGGCCAAGTATGATGCCAATGGAAATGCTGGGATTATTAATATTGTAATGAAGAAAAATAAACAAGGGGGCTTTAATGGGAAAATTGGCTTTACAACAGGCATCGGCTCCTTGTGGATTAGGCAAGAAAATTTACCCTCGATACGGCCTCAATATCAATTTACGCCAAAAATAAATCCATCCTTATCAGTGAATTACAGGAAAAAAAAGATAAACATTTTTTTTCAAGCAGACAATCTTTATACACAAACTCTCAACAAAAACGAATTTGTAACGCGAACCTATGATGATGGAACGATTATTCAACAGCAATTAAAACGTAATCGGAATACGAATTACTTTACATCAAAAACTGGTATCGATTGGAGTTTTAACAACAACACACTAAGCATTTCGGCCTTATTCGGAAGTGAAAAAATAATTGACAAAGGCGATCAACCATTTTATAATGTTGACAATACAGAAAGACTTAGGTTGTGGCAATTTTTGGAGGATGAACAAAAGACAACAATAATGGCAACTGCCACCTACGTACATAAATTTAAACAGGCAGGGCATTCATTGAACATTGGGCTGAACTATACATTTCATAGAGAAGATGAAAAATACTTTTATGATAACTATTTGCCTACATCAAATGGAACTGATGCTTTTCAACTTTTATCAGATGAACAAGTATATGATTTTAATCTTGATCATATAAAACCGCTAAAATATGGACGAATCGAAACAGGTATAAAACTACGCAGCAGAAATATTCCGACTAATATGGAATTTATCCCTGGTGTAAATTCTGTATTAGACATCAATGCAGGTGGCTGGGCAAATTACAAAGAAATAATTCCTGCCCTCTATGGAAATTATGTATTTGAAAACAAAAAATGGGAAGCAGAATTAGGATTGAGGATAGAATATGTCAAAATTCAATATGAAGTAAATCCGAATCACAACACCTATAAAAGTGATGGATATAATTACACACAACCATTTCCTAATGGAAGATTCGCATACAAAATCAATGACCACAACAAAATTTCATTGTTCTATAATCGAAGAGTAGATAGACCGAATGAAGTGGACATAAGAATTTTTCCAAAATACGATGATGCAGAAATTATTAAAGTTGGAAATCCAGCTTTACGACCACAGTTCACCAATTCCATTGAACTTGGTTTTAAAACTAGTTGGAACAAGGGATATTTATATTCTGCCGCTTATCACCGTTTTGCTGACGGAACTATTACACGAATTTCTAGTATTGCTCCAAACAGTAATTTGATATACGCTATATTTCAAAACGGAGGTAAAAGTTATAACACAGGTTTAGAAATTGTATTGTCACAAGAAGTGACTAAATGGTATTCTTTTAATCTTAACACAAATGGCTATCTCAACCAAATCAATGCCTTTACTGTTGAAAATAAATACCCCGTTCCAAATACATTTACAGCGAATAAGCAAGAAATCATTTCAGGGAATATCAAACTGAACAATGCATTTCATTTTTCCAAAAATTTTGACGCGCAGTTAACTGCAAATTATTTGGCGCCAGATATTCTTCCTCAAGGAAAAAATGCGCAACGATTTACATTAGACCTTGGAATAAAAAAGAGTATTCAAAAAGGGAAAGGCGAAGTCTTTCTTAATGCAAGTGATCTCTTAAACACAATGATTATCAAAAAAGAAATTCGTGGTCAAGGTTTCAAATACACGAGCACCGATTATTACGAGACTCAAGTCATAAGACTTGGTTACAATTACAAATTCTAACCAAAAGGTGTAACTCAATTATAATTTGCATCATCTTACCTACTCTACAACCATTTGAAAAAGCTTTCATTCTACCCGTAGAAGAAAAACATTTTCCGATCACATCTTTAGTCTAAATTTATAAACTTGCCGCTCCTCGACAGCCAACACAAATTAAAATATTCACAAAAAGGAAAATGATGAGTAAAAAAAACATACAATGACTTTCACCCTTAATAGAATAATCCACAGATAGCAACAACAAAATATTAGAAGGGTGAGTCAGTGAATCGTATGATGGTTTTATGTAAATTTACAGTGAGACTGAAATTTTGTAGCGAAAATACTACCTTCGTCAAGCAGCAAACCATTGGATATATGAGAGTTGCTCTGGGCAAACATAACAAAGTGGTTAGAAAGGGCTTTCATATCCAATCCGAAAGATGTCCACTAGTCACTTCACCAAGCAAAAAAAAGAGTTTGTCGGAGTTTCATTAGACCAACTTAAATTGAATAAATATGAATTCCACAACAAAATCCACCTTCCATCCCTCCAACCCGCATCGTGATCGATACGATTTTCCATCATTGATAAAGGCTTCCCCTAAATTAGCGGAGTTTGTGAGTGTAAATAAGTTTGGTGATGAATCCATCGATTTTTTTAATCCTCGCGCTGTAATTGCTTTGAATAAAGCGTTGCTTAAAAAGTTTTATCATATCGATTTTTGGGAAATTCCAGATGGATATTTGTGTCCACCCATTCCTGGGAGAGCAGAATACATCCATCAGGTAACAGCACTTCTAAAAGGAAATGATAATACTAAGAAAGATTCTTCTGTCCATGAAAATATAAGATGTCTTGATATTGGAGTTGGCGCAAATTGTATTTATCCTATTATTGGAATAAATACATACGGCTGGACATTTGTTGGATCAGACGTGGATCAAGAGGCATTGGATGCAGCACAAAAAATTATTGACAACAATGAAGGACTTCAAGGCAAACTGGAACTTCGTTATCAATCTAAAAGGAAATTTATTTTGCATGGCATCATTCAAAAGGATGAAAAATTTGATTTGACTATTTGTAATCCGCCGTTTCATTCATCTGCTGCAGAGGCTAAAAAAGAAGCGATAAAGAAACTTTCTAATCTAAAGAAACGACAAATCAAACATCCGCTATTAAACTTTGGTGGTCAACCTTCTGAAATATGGTGTGATGGTGGAGAAGAAAAATTTATATTGAAGATGATAGATGAGAGTATGTCTTTCAAAACTTCTTGCAGATGGTTTACTACGATGGTTTCTAAAGCGACGCATCTAAAAAGTATTTATGCTGCTTTAGATAAAATACCAAATCTCAAACACCAAACCATTCCCATGGAAACAGGAAATAAAGTTTCGAGAATTGTGGCATGGACGTACCAACT
Organism: Bacteroidota bacterium; assembly: GCA_016709725.1. GTDB lineage: Bacteria > Bacteroidota > Bacteroidia > AKYH767-A > OLB10 > JAJTFW01. Next base: position 346,329 of record JADJMG010000006.1, on the reverse strand, counting down.
GTAATTCCAACTAAATACTTTTTATAAACATTATTCAAAATTTAAATTAAATCATGAAAAATTTACTAAAATCAAGATATTCACTTTACCTTTCCTTATTGCTTCTTTATGTTTGTCTTTCCTTTGTTGTTCGACTTACACTTTATTTCCTTGCACATGCGGGAATGGACTTTTCCATTTTAGCAGTTATTAAGATATTTTCTATTGGGCTGTACTTTGATCTTGCAACTGCAGTCTTCCTATTCGCATTTTACTCACTTTACATCTTATTTATACCAGTTAATTGGGTAGGTGGTAAATTAGATAAAGTGCTTACTTACGTTATCACCACCATTTCTCTTTTCATAGTCGTTTTTTCCATTATTGCAGAATTTCCTTTTTGGGAAGAATTTAACACACGCTTTAATTTTATTGCCGTTGACTATTTAATATACACCTATGAGGTTATCGAAAACATAAATCAATCCTACTCTATTCCGCTCATCCTACTCGTTATATTTAGCGTCATTGCTTCCATTATCTACCTATTCAAAAAGCAACATATTTACGAATATACATTTTCGAATAAACCTCACTTTGGAAAACGAATTATCGTTTTTGCCCTATCGCTTTGCGCTCTTTTACTTTTTAGCAATTTTACAACCAATAAGCAAGCCGAATGGAGTTCCAATATCTACGAAAATGAATTAAGCAAGAATGGAGTATTTTCATTCTTTGCAGCCTATCGATCCAATGAACTAGACTATAACACATTTTACACACGCATAGATGACAAACAAGCTTTTGCTATTGTAAAAAAAGAAATACTTCAAGAGAATCAAACATATAATACACAAAATGATTTTGACCTATCAAGACATGTCGTGGGAAGTGAGGAAATTAGACCCAATATTATTTTGATATGCATTGAAAGTTTTAGTGCTGAATTTTTAGGAGCATTTGGAAACAATCAAAACATCACCCCTACTTTTGATACGCTGGCTCAAAGTAGTATTTTTCTCTCCAATCTGTATGCAACAGGAACTAGAACCGTAAGAGGAATGGAAGCGCTTACTTTATGCATCCCCCCTACTCCAGGAAATAGCATTGTAAGAAGACCTAACAATGATCATTTATTTTCGATTGCATCCATCTTAAGAAAAAAAGAATATGCATTAAGCTTTATTTATGGTGGTGATGGATATTTCGACAATATGAATACTTATTTTGGTGGTCAAGGATATACCATCATTGACAGAGACAGAGGAAATCCATTGTCAGAAGATATTCAAACTACTCGTATTCCAATTTTGGATACTGATGTTACTTTTGAAAATGCATGGGGTATTTGTGATGAAGATCTATATCGTCAATCATTAATTGATGCAGATAAAAACGCTAAAAAGAACAAACCATTTTTCCAATTTGTTATGACCACTTCCAATCACAAACCTTATTCTTTCCCCGAGAATAAAATAGATTTACCACAGGGAAATCGGGATGGCGCAGTGAAATATACTGATTTTGCTATTGGACAATTTTTAAAGGATGCCATGAAAAAACCATGGTTTAACAACACCGTATTTGTAATTGTTGCGGATCATTGCGCTAGTAGCGCAGGAAAATGGGAAGTGAATATTCATAAACATCATATCCCAGCATTCATTTACAACTTACCTCAACAAGATACCGTAATTTCAACATTAGCTTCTCAAATTGATTTAATGCCGACATTATTTGGTTACTTAGGATGGTCCTATGACACCGAATTATTTGGGAAAGACATCAACCATATTAAACCAGGAGAAGAACGTTCTTTATTAGGAAACTACAGAACAGTTGGCATGTTAAAAAATCAAATATTCTCTGAAATAAATGATCGAAAAAAAGCCTACCAATATTCATGGGATGCGGAAAATAGTCATATGGTTAAATTCAATAATATAAAAAACGAACAGCTAAAAAACCTTTGTATTTCCTATTATCAAACTGCTAGTTATCTCTACAAAAATGGATTGATGAAAGAAAAATAAAAAAATAAATTAATTCTTTCATTTAATTAAATCATTTAAAAAGGGTAAACGCATTCACAAATACGTTTACCCTTTTATTTTATTCAGCAATTAATCCTTATGATCATGTTCATCAAAATTTCCAGTGCTTAACTTTGAATTTAAACTATCCATTTCACTTTTCGCTTCTTTACTTAAGATGAATTCACCGTTAAAGTGCATGGTTGGCATTCCAGCATTGACCCAAGCGGTGTACCAAAAGCAACCCACCAAAAACACTGCTTTATTGAATCTCCTTTCCACCATTCCATTTAAGGCTTCATGATAGGCTTTACTGTAAGCGACTGAAAAAGTTTTTATCATTTGTCCACCACGCTCTTCGTAACTGTATTTCTGATCTGCCGGAAAAGATTTACTTAATGCTTTTTCAATGCTTAATACAGAATCATGCGCTGCATAACTCTCTCTTAATATTTGCCAAATTACATCCGATGGATTCGCCAAATACATTGCAGTTCCTGTGATTCGATTGTAATTATCACCGTACAACTCAGGCAATCTTGATTCCCAAAAACCATGTATTCCATGTTGCCCGGTTAATTGCCCATTGTAATTTCGAGTACAATGTAGCGGCACATGAGCATCACCAATGTAATGTCCAATGTCGGCAGAGTTACGTAATATTCGCTCGCGATCTTGAGCTTTGAAAGCGGATGTGAGTCGGAACAACATCGTTTGAATATGCCATGGAACGATGCCATGCGCTTTCAAGGTATCCTCACCAATTTTTGCAACCGCTTCATCCCATCTTGTCGGTAAGCTATCGAAGGGGTGATCGCCATAACGATCGAGGTCAATAAAATGTCGGGGTGCTTCATTAGGATCTGCATACCGCCGTTTGTCAGGATCCACAGCATGTTCGGTGATAAAACGCACATGCTCCTTATAGAACCCAAACATTTCGGGAGGCAAGGTAAAAATGGCAGCATGATTAATTTGTTGATGGCCCCAGAAGCCCCAGGCGAAGAGGGTGACTACCGTACCTGGTACGATAATCAACGACAGCATCCAGCTGCCCAATAGTTTTTTATTCATGGTACTAAAAATTAATTACGCCTAATAAAAATCAGGCAACAAACTTCACTAATACACCATTCACCATCACGGGAACTACGGGTGCTAGATTAGGTGTTAAACAATATTCAATGTCTTTATCAATTTGCAATCGTTCTAATCTTTTGCGATGCGAGCTCTTTTCCAAAAACGAATTTAAATCTGGTTTTGCAAGACTATACAAATGCATGGCTGCAATCACTGCATCACACATTCTATTCATATCATAATGGGGCTCCAATTGCTCAGCAATGGCTCCTGCCAGGATGGTATCCTCCAAATTGAAAGAGTTTTTCCAGCCCGAACATAACAACAATACACTCTTATCTTGAATCTTCAACCAATCACAAATACTATCAAGATTTAAAAAAGAACCGATCACGATTTGATAAGCACCCGAAGCCGCTGCTATGGCCTGGGTGCCATTTGTGGTCGTTAATGCAATGTCGCGATCTTTCACTCTTGGATCCAAATAACTAAAAGGAGAATTCCCTAAATCATATCCATCCAACATTTCACCATTTCGCTCTGCACCTACTAAGTATCCTTTTGCTTTATAGGAAAAGCTTTCCTCAATGGAGGCCACTGGCACAATGCTCTTCACTCCATTTGCAAAAGCTACACAGATAGAAGAGGTAGCTCGCAAAACATCAATTACCACCACAATCGAATTCGAAATATCGTGAAGATGAATTAACGCGGGAGAGAAACAAACTTCTAGCGTGCGTGAAGAAGAAGAATTATTCTTGGTCAACAGAATTATATTATTTTTTTAAGAAAGGGGTTTTTACAACTACTGCTTTAATCGCTTTGTCTCTAATTTTAATAAAGATCTCATTTCCTTCTGCGGCATGTTCCTTAGCAACATATCCCATTCCTATTGCTTTTTGCAAACTGGGAGATTGAGTTCCTGAAGTAACAATTCCAATCACTTTATTTTGGGCATCCACGATTTCATAGTCGTGTCGAGGAATTCCTTTTTCCACCATTTCAAATCCAGAAAGTTTTCGAGTTACTCCAACTTCTTTTTGTGCTTTTAAAGCTGTTGAATTGGTGAATTCTTTTGTAAACTTTGTAATCCACCCTAATCCGGCTTCTAACGGTGATGTAGTATCGCTAATATCATTTCCATACAAGCAAAACCCATCTCCAAACGCAACGTATCACGACAACCTAATCCGCAAGGTTTAATATCAAATTCTTTTCCCGCTTCCATTAATGCATTCCAAATCGTTTCTGCATATTGGTTTTCGAAATACAATTCAAATCCACCCGCACCAGTATAACCCGTATTCGAAATTAAAATATTTTTACATCCTGCAACTTCTCCCTTTGTAAAATTGTAATAGGGAATAGCTGCTAAATCAACTGACGTTAATTTTTGAATGGTCGCTAAAGCATGAGGACCTTGAACTGCTAACAGCGAAGTTTTATCCGAGATGTCATGCATCTCCACATTACCGGTATTGAATTTTTGAATCCAGTTCCAATCTTTTTCGATGTTCGATGCATTTACCACTAACATCCAATGTCCATCTTCCAATGCATAAACGATGAGATCATCCACAATTCCACCTGTTTCATTTGGGAAACAAGAGTACTGTGCTTTTCCCGGACTCAATTTAGAAACATCGTTGCTAGTTACACGTTGAATTAAATCTAACGCACCATCTCCTTTCAAAATAAATTCTCCCATATGAGAAACATCAAAAACACCGACGGATGAACGAACTTTTTCATGTTCAACATTAATTCCTTCATATTGTACGGGCATCATATAACCAGCAAAAGGAACCATCTTCGCACCTAAGCGAGTGTGTAATTCAGTTAAAGCAGTTTGTTTTAAAGTTTCGGGAGTAGTTGTCATTCGCTTACATTTATTAAGGTTGCAAATTTAATCATTTTTCGGGATCAGTCAGCGACTTAAAATAATGCAAGTAAATAGGCTGTAAGGCCTTTACAGAGTAATTCTTTTCTACCGTCTTACGACCATTCTCCGCACATTTTTGCCTTAAATCCGCATTTTCAATTAACAAACTTATTTTCTGAACCCATTCATCAGGTGTAGACGCCAACATTCCATTTACACCATCTTCAATAATTTCTGTATTTACTCCTACAGGCGACATCACCGTAGCAATACTCATAGCCATATATTGTAGGCCTTTCAGTCCACATTTTCCCTTCGCCCATTCATCGTCAGGCAAAGGCATGATACCAATATCTATTTTTCCTAATTCTTCTAACTCCGTATCCTTCTTCCAGGAAATACCCTGAATACCCAAGTCGGCATTAAAATAATTTTGATCCCCTATCACCTTAAAAGAAATACGTTGACCATACTTTTCCTTCAGTATTTTTAAAACTGGAATAGCCATTTCAAAATGACGTATGGTGGTGATGGAGCCACTCCAACCAATACAAATCACTTCTTTCTCAAGAAAAGGCACTGGTTTGTATTCATCGGTATCGATTGTTGTTGGAATTATTACCACATGATCATTGTGATGTTTTGCATAATCCATTAAATATTGATTCCCGGCAAAAATCAAATCCGACATGCTGATGAGTCGGGCAGTTTTCCCAGGATTCTTCATCCAGCCAAAACTTTTATTTGCGTCTGAAACATCAAAGTGCCAAATGGCATCATCGAAATCATAAATCATTGGTGCTTTAGCTCGATGCAATAATTCTTCAAAAAAAGTGGTGCCAGTAAGAAACCCTTCTCTACAAACAAAAATTAAATCGTATTTATTTCGATTTATTACATCATTCATTCGAGTTAATGTCGCTTTTAATCCAATCATTGCTTTTGAAAAATATTCTCCAGGTTGATACAGAATTTTATCATCTTCTTCTGAAATTAAATAAGAAATATGACAATTAAATCCATTCTGTTTCAAAAAATCTAGGTACTGTTCGAACCTGAATCTTTGATTGGGAGCACGATCTTTACGATGTGCTGTAATGATGAGAACTTGTTTCACAACTCCGCGAATTAATCTTCCTGCCAAATAGGAGGTAATTTTTCTGTGATTTCAATACCTTTAAACTTATCACTTTCCTTGCTACCAGCAGTCTTTGCCCAATCGGCCATCAGCTGCAATCCTTGCTTTAGTGTATAGCCAGATTGAATAGAAAATACTTTTTGCACTTTACCATGATCTGCATACGCATGCATCACTTCATTGCGTGCATCAAGATGTCGAACTTGACCGCTCATCCCCATCACATCGCATACTGTATTCGCTAATTCATTCACGGTAAATTCCTGATCCGCTCCAATATTAAAACTTGATTGTATGCAGCTGGAACTTCAACACAATTCGCAATGTAAGGAGCTACATCTCCAATATAACTAAACGCTCTTGTTTGCTTCCCATCACCAAAAATAGTGAGCGGCTTACCTTGCATTAATTGATTCATGAAAATACCAACTACGTTACGATACTTATCTCCCAAATTTTTGATACTCTCCATAAACATTGTGTGGACGAAACACCACATAATTTAATCCAAACATTTCATGCGTCGACTTCAAATCCATCTCTACAGCCAACTTTGAAATACCATAAGGATCTTCAGGTGTTGGAAGCATATCTTCTCGCATGGGCAATTGCCCTCGACCATAAACGGCAATTGAAGAAGTGAAAACAAAGCATTTTATTTTATGCTTCACCGACTCATTAATCAAATTAACACTGCCAATTAAATTATTCGTGTAATTAAAACGTTTAATAAAGTGACTAAGTCCTTCTGCTGCATAGGCTGCTAGATGATAAACATAGTCGAATTGATGCTCGTTGAAAATCTTCTCCAACAGTACATGATCCGTGATGGATCCTTGAATAAAAATAGCTTTAGGATTCACATTTTCTTCGAAGCCTCCGCTCAAATCGTCTAACACAACTACTTTGTGTCCTTTGTCAATCAGCTCATTGCACACATGAGCTCCAATAAATCCAGCACCACCGGTAAGTAATGAAACAGCCATAAGAATTTTATTAAGACAAAAATAGATAAATCAAATGAATAGACGTCCTAAAATAAATCCAAGCCCTTCAATTGCAAATAATTGCATAAATTAGCACCCTAAAATGATCGGAAATTCTCCATGAAGAGAGTCCTAGAAAAAAACGCTCCAAGCTTTCTTGTGCTGTTGACTGATGTATTAATATGTTTAGTTTCATTGGCTATTGCTTATCAAATCCGATTCAACTTCAATGTACCAAGCACAGAAACAATCACTTACCCAACGGTATTTCCGTTTGTTTTGTCAATAAGAATCCTATCCTTTTTAATTAACAAAACCTACAAGGGTATTATCCGACATACGAGTACAAGAGATACCGTTCGGATTCTTTTAACATTACTTGCTGGATCCATCATTATGGCCATTAGCAATCCAATCAGTTATCAAATCACCGAAAAATATCTAGTTCCATTTTCTATTATCATTATTGAATTTTTGCTTTCGGTATTTATCATGGTTACTGGACGATTAGTGGTGAAGGTAATTTACATGGAGCTTAAAAATCCATCCCGAAAAAAAACAGGTGTGCTCATCTATGGTGCTGGTGAAGCGGGTCTAACTACTAAAAGAATGTTAGACCGTGACAAAGCAACAAAATACAAAGTGGTTGCTTTCATTGATGATGATCCCAAGAAGATTGGAAAAAAATTAGAGAGTATATCAATTCATGCTGCAACGGCCATTGCAAAACTCATCAAGAAAAAAAACATCAAGCATTTAATAATTGCCATACAAAATATTTCACCTGAGAGAAAACAGTTTATAGTTGAAATCGGAATATCACATAAAATTTATGTGCTCAATGTTCCTCCTGTACAAAGCTGGATTAATGGAGAGTTGAGTTTTAAACAAATTCGAAAAGTAAATATTGAAGATTTATTAGGACGGGATCAAATATTACTTCAACTTGAAAAATCAAAGAAGAGATCTATCAAAAAACTATTTTAGTAACGGGAGCTGCTGGTTCCATCGGCAGTGAAATGGTTCGACAAATACTACCATTTAAACCTAAACTTCTTTTATTATTAGACATTGCAGAGTCTCCTTTGTACGATTTAGAATTAGAAATAAAGGATAACCCTTCTACGAATTTTCAAAATATTGAACCCATCATCGGCGACATTCGAAATAAAGAACGAATGCGAAATGTATTCAATACCTTTCATCCCGATATCATTTTTCATGCGGCCGCGTACAAACATGTTCCAATGATGGAATTAAATCCAAGTGAGTCCATTTTAAATAATGTTTTAGGCACTAAAATTATTGCAGATTTATCCAAGGAATTTAATGCGAGTAAGTTTGTGATGATCAGTACTGACAAAGCGGTGAATCCAACAAACATTATGGGTGCAACCAAGCGTATTGCTGAAATGTATACTCAATCGATGAATGGCTTCGGTAAAACTAAATTTATCACCACACGATTTGGAAATGTATTAGGATCTAACGGTAGCGTGATACCGCGATTTAAAAAACAGATTGATAGTGGAAAGCCGCTCACGATTACACACCCCGACATCACGCGCTACTTCATGACTATCTCCGAAGCTTGCCAACTGGTGTTAGAGGCAGGTTCAATGGGTAAAGGCGGCGAAATATTTATTTTTGATATGGGCTCGCCGGTTAAAATTGCTGACTTAGCAAAGAAGATGATTCAGCTGAGTGGATTGGAGTTAGGTAAAGACATTCAAATTAATTTTACTGGACTTCGCCCGGGCGAAAAACTCTTTGAAGAATTATTAGCCAACGAAGAAAACACCTTACCAACACATCACAAAAAAATTATGATTGCGAAAGTAAAATCTTATCCATTTGATTTTGTGTCGGGAGAAATTGATGAATTGATTGATTTATTCAATTCGCAGAACAATGAAGCTATTGTTACTAAGATGAAAAAGATTGTTCCCGAATTCTTGAGCAAGAATTCAGAATACGAACGACTCGACAAAGAAATATCGAATTGATTTTTTATCCGTGAACGGTTTCTTTTTTTCCGAAATCTTTAATGATCTCTCCCTCCATCACCAGCCATTCCTCCCATCTTGCTTCTGCATCTTCTTGTCCTGCATATTGTCGAGCAAAACTTAAGTAAACCGTGTAATGATTGGCTTCGCTGATCATTAACTCATGATAGAATTTCTTCAAACCTTCGTCATTGATATTTTCAGAAAGCACTTTAAAACGCTCACAACTTCTTGCTTCAATCATGGCTGAGAAAAACAAACGGTCTAACAACTGCTGCTCTCTATTCCCACCTTTTCGCATAAAATCATAGAGTCGATTTACATACTCATCTTTTCGTTCACGTCCTAAAACAAATCCGCGTTCCAACAATTTTTCATGCACCATCCTAAAAATGCTGGATCTCTTCTTCTGCAATTGCTAAAACAGCACTCACTAAATCGCTTTTATCTGGATTCTTTACGACGATCGTAATCGCATTCGTAGCGGCTTTCTGTTCGCAATAAGCATGATCCGTCAATATCTCTTCAATATTCCCTTCCACTATATTTACCCACCGAGGATCGGTTGCCAATTTCAATCGAAACATAATTTTTTCTAATTAATACTTTAGTAAACTTTCAAAAGCTGCTTTTACTTTATCAGCATTGGGAAGCATCGTTGCTTCCAACGTTGAATTCAATGGAATGGCAGGTAAATTTTCGGCACCAATGACACGAACTGACGCATCCAATGATTGAAAACAGGCTTCTTGAATTCTTCCTGCTAAGGCTTGTGCGAAAGAATTAAAGACAGGTTCTTCCGTTATTACCATACACTTTCCATGTTTTCGTACAGAATGAAAAATCGTATCTGTATCGATAGGATTTAATGTTCGCAAGTCAATAATTTCAATTTGACCAGGGAAATCTTTCGCAGCATTCTTCGACCAATAGACACCCATACCATAAGTAATTACGCTGATGGTTGATTTCTCATTACTCGATTCCACTTCCTGAACGATGCGTGCTTTACCAAGAGGCAAAATATAATCTTCAGAAGGCTCTACTGTTCTGGCTTCTTCTGTGCCCTTAATTTTTGACCAATACAACCCTTTATGTTCTAACATCACCACTGGGTTCGGATCATAATAAGCGGCTTTCATCAATCCTTTTAAATCGGCACCTGTGGAAGGATAGCAAATTTTTATACCACGAATATTTGTCAACACGCTCTCCACACTCGATGAATGGTAAGGGTCCACCACTACCATATGCGCCTATGGGAACTCTTATGATACAGCTGATCGGCCATTTTCCATTGGTCAAGTAACATGATCGACTCACTTCGGTGAAAAGTTGATTGAGTCCGGGCCATATATAATCTGCAAATTGAACTTCGACAATAGGCTTACATCCTGAAACACTCATTCCCACTGTACTTCCTACAATAAATGCTTCTTGAATGGGTGTATTAAACACACGATGATCACCAAATTTTTGTGCGAGTGTAGCCGCTTCTCTAAATACTCCACCCAATCTTCCACCCACATCTTGACCGTATAACAAACATTCGGGATGCTTGCTCATAATTTCTTGTATTGCGAATAAGGCACAATCGACCATTACTGTTGGTTCCGCTCCGGCTGGACTTCGTATCCCTTTCTCTTCAAGAACTGGTGTAGGTGCAAATTCATGCGTGAACAAATCTTCAGGTCGAGGATTCTCCGCTTTCATTGCTTCTTCAAAATCACCTCTCACGGTGGTGTATGCCAATGCTTCCATCTCTTCTAAATCAGCTACAGAAATACCCATCTGCAACATCTCCAAGCGCAACTTCGGTAATGGGTCACGTTTAGCAGCTTCTTCCAAATCGTCACGATACCATTCCTTACGAACTCCGGAAGTATGATGATTTAAGAGTGGAACTTCGGCATGCACTAAATAGGGTCGCGGATTTGTTCGCATGGAAGAAATAATTCCATTCAACGTTTCATAGCATTGAAAAAAATCAGTACCATCAATGGAGACTGCTTCAATGCCTTTAAATCCTTTTGCATACTCATATGCATTCATGGCTCGAGTTTCTGCTGCCGTTGCAGAAATATCCCATCCATTATCTTGAACAATGTAAATAATCGGAAATTGTTTTAAGGCAGCCATCTGAAATGCTTCTGCAACTTCCCCTTCTGTGACACAGGCATCTCCCAGCGAACAAATCACAATGGGTAAATCATCATTCTTCTCCAACAACCCTTGCTTCAATAAATATTGAATCCCCATGGCGACACCGGTAGATGGGATCGCTTGCATTCCGGTAGCAGAACTTTGATGTGGAATTTTTGGAAAACCTTTTCGATTTAAACTAGGGTGACAATAATAAGTTCTTCCGCCTGAAAAAGGATCATCGCGCTTTGCTAGCAATTGTAACATCAATTCATAAGGACGTAAGCCGATTCCAAGTAACATACTATCATCACGATAATAGGCACTTAAATAATCTTGTTCCTTTAGAAGCAACCCAGCAGCCAATTGAATCGCTTCATGACCGCGTGACGTAGCATGTACATATTTTGAAGTAATCTGTACTTTTTCTTCATATAGCACAGTCATTTCTTTCGCAGTGCACATCAAACGATATGCTTTTAATAGCAATTCAGCACTTATTCCTGCTTTCATAGTAATCGTTTCGGAGAGTGACATTCTGCAAAAATAGGAAATGTATACGGGTAATTTGATTGGAATTAAGCCTTATCTACTTACTTTTGATGGATAAGTATTATTTCGAATTCATTAAGATTTCACTTATTCAATGATTTATGGTAAGACTCTTGTCCGTGGCCACCGTCTTAAAAAAATATTATGAAAACAAAAAAATCACTCCTTCTTTTCTCGATGCTATTGGTTCTTCAATCTATTACATCGGTGGCTTCTATTCCTTGGACCTCATTAAATGGTCCATTCGGATACAATAATTCTCAAATAATCAAGCAACATCAGGGAGCAATATATGTTTCAACCAATGTAAACGGAAGCACTGGAACCGGTATTTTTAAATCAACAAATGGTGGCACTTCATGGGTCGATGTTTCTGCCGGGTTACCTCTGCCCTATGCCAGAGACATAGAAGCATTGGGTAATCAAATATTCGTTGTCAGCGACACGGGTGTTTATACCAGCAATAATCAAGGTGCTTCCTGGATGGCAGCCGACACCACCCTTCCTGCAAACACAACTGTTTACGAGATGGTAGTACATTAAGGAGAACTTTATGCGGCGGTATATTATGGATCAGGAATCACTGATTTGTTTAAAACAGGAAATAATGGACAGAGCTGGACCTATACCGGATATTCCGTGGGTTCATCCATTTCCTTAAATCATTTATATTCGAGTGGAAACACTTTATGGGCATCGACTAGTGTAGGAGTTTATAAATCAATAGATGGCGGAGCCACTTTTAATTCGGCAAGTAATAATATTCCATTTAGTGCTGAAATCTATTCATTGGTTGCAAAAGGTGATACCGCCTATTGCGGAACATCCAACGGTACTTATTACACAACGAATGGCGGACTATTGTGGAATCTCATTACAATCACCGGCTTAGGGAACCCAATTTATACTAGAAGCTGGCAAATCATTGGTTCAACTGTTTATGCCGGCTTAATTACGGTATCTATTCTTCACCTCTCGGTCAAAACAACTGGAGCGTTTTCGGCACTGGATTTTACGATTATAGTCTTCCATGGATGCTTACCTTTGATGGAGCCACACTATATGCCGCAACTATAGAAGGGATTTTCAGTTGTCCTATTCCCGGAGGTAACTGGACATCAAAAGACGGAAATATTACAAGAGCAAGAACAACCATTGGGTGGGCAGATGATAATTTTGTACTTGCTGGATCCGGTGCTAATCCGGGTATAAAAAGAACCCAAGACGGAGGAGCTACTTGGACCAATACGAGCATCAACAATCAACAGGGTCTTTATAAGGGTGGTATCAAAATTAACAATACTATTTTAATGCCAGCCTCATACACAATATATTCTTCTACTGATGATGGTCAAACCTGACCTGTCCAGTAGTTGCACCGATTCCTAACTATGATATTACAAAATATGGCAATTACCTTATAGCTCCGTCAGGCAATACAAGTAGTTTATAGTGATGATTTAGGGCAAACTTGGAACCATTATAGTGCCGGTATTCCTATTACTGGAACTGTTAATTCGGTGGGCGTGATGGGTCAAAGTGCATTTGCAGGCTTGAATAATTCTGTTTATAAGATGGAATATCCAGGTGCACCATGGACAAACTTCTAGTCAAGGTATTAAACGCAATGGATTTATTAATTCCATACTCAGCATAGAAAATACCCTCCATATGAGTAATTCATCTTGGTATATTCAGAAGAACGATTGAAGATAGTTTATGGAGACGCGCTACTCCAACCTCCGTTATTTACGATATGTTGTATACGAATGGATTTATTTTCGTTGCTACTTATGATGGAGTATATTTCAGTGATAATCTTGGAAAAAAATTTCATCCATGGAACGATGGACTTCCGAATTAATTAGGTGGAGTAGAAAATTTATTTCCCGATGGAGATGTACTTTACGCCGGAACTCAACAATTTTCAGCTTGGAAAAGAACCATTGAAACTGATATCAAACTTACTTCCACTCCCCCTACTATTGTCTGTACCAATAGTTCAATAAGTATCTCTGCCAATTGTGCAGTTGCTCTAAATTCAAACAACAAATATTATTTGCAATTATCCGATCAATTCGGAAGATTTATTAATCCCATTAATCTCGACTCAGTATCCGGAAATGCATCTACTGTGACGATCACTGCCCTGCTTCCTGATAGCCTTCCTACGAGTAATCAATACCATGTAAGAATCGTTAGCTCTTCTCCCTATTTAATGGCTTCCTCAACGAACGTACCCTTTACCATAATTCAGGGCAAAAGTTAACTTACAACCCGCTAATCAAAATACATGTCAAGGGGAAGAAACAGGATTTTATGTAGGTGCGAATGGTGATTCGCTCACCTACCAATGGCAAGTGGATCAAAACGGATCTGGTTTCTATACGAACCTATTTAATAACTCCAACTATCAAAATACAACAATGCTTTGCTCCTCATTCTAAACCCAACTCCTGGTATGAATGGGTACAGGTATCGGTGCTGCTTAACAAATAGCTGTGGCATTACTATTCTAATTATGGAACGCTAACCGTTAATTCAATCACTGCAAGTATTACAAACCAACCCATACCTTCAACGGTATGCAATGGGCTACCCACCAGCTTCACCCTTTCTGCAACAGGAGTTGGTTTAATTTATCAATGGCAAGTAAATAGTGGTTTTGGAGTATTTTCAAATATTAATAACGGAAGCCAATATTCTGGCGTAAATACTTCAACCTTCTAGTATAATTCCACCTCTGCGAATATGAACGGTTACATTTATCGATGCAAGATTGGAACTTGTCTTTTCACGGATTCTGCAACCTTAGACGTAAATGGTGAACCCATAACTGCGCAGGTTACTTACACAACAACTATTTTGCGATGGCGGAAATGCAAAATTCAGCGTCTTTAGTTGCGGGCGGGAATCAGCTATCAATGGGAAGAAGATAACGGAAGTGGCTTTTCGATCGTAAAATGGTTCCAACTATATTGGAGCAACTGTCCCTGTACTTCAATTGTTGAATATCCCAGCATCTCATAATAACTATTTATATCGCTGCCAAATTACCGGACTTTGTTCCCCTTTTTCAAGTGTAAGCAATAACGGAGAACTTTTATTATCGCCATCACCTACTATACTCGTTCAACCTTTAAATAGTAGTGTTTGTGAAGGAGACAGTGTCTCTTTCACATCATTGGGAACCGGAAACTTTCTTTATTATCAATGGGAAATCAATTCAGGTAGCGGATGGACTTCTATTCCCAACTTACCTCCCTATTCAGGAGTGAATACTTCTACACTTCAAATATATCCAACTAATGCTGGCATGCAGAGTCATCAATTCAGATGCCGCATGAGTGATTGTGTAATCAGTAACAATGCAACTTTAAATCTTCTTACATGTTCCGCAGGTCACCGTCAGACGATTTAATTGTTTGCATGAATCAATTACCTTATTCTCTAAATAGTAGTTTGCCGAATGGCGGTATTTACTTTGGGAACGAAATTTACAATGGAATCTTTCCATCCCACAGCACGCAATAGCGGATGATATATTTATTTTACCATTACGTATCACCGAATGGATGTTCGGCATCAGCAAACGGAAATATCCTACTTTCCACTTGTACAGATTTATATGAAGCCCACCCTAGCAAAATTAATATTTTGATTTTTCCGAATCCAGTCAGTGAGAGCAAGTCTTTCTTTCAAGAGTTCTGCGGAAAAAGAGACCTCAGATACAACTCTTTTCAATGGAAGGAAGGCTTATTGAAACAAGAGTTTCTAAAGATGAAACCAAGGTAGACTTGAATGTTTCCGGATGGTCTGATGGCTTGTATTTAATCCGTGTGACCAACCATTCTACTTCTGAAACCTATCGAATTGTTAATTATGTTTTAAAAATCAAAATGACATTATTTCTAGGTTAAACGTTAAATAAAATTCCGAATTTCACAAGCATTGATCGATTTATTTAAACTGAAAGCTATTAACATAGCTGCGTGTAAAAATCGAACTCAATCCAAGAAAATGAATACGAAAGTAAAGCAATTTTGCTTAATTACTCCCCCAAAGAATTATGATAGAAATAAATAAAGAAAAGTATTCAGCAAAATACTTTCCAGCCGACATACGTCACTTTACTCAAGAAGGTCAAGTCCTCTATTTTTATGCTACCGACACTGTTTTAGAGGTGAAAATATTTTCTGATAAAATTGTACGGTTCCGTTATGCTCCAGACGGTACATTTCAACGTGACTTTTCGTATGCTCTCGTCGAAAATGTACCCATGCAAAAAGCAAATCTTTCTGTTTATGAAGACCGACATAAATTTGATTTGATGACAGATAGTTTGGTAATTCAGATTTACAAAAAGAATTTAAAAATAAATATACTTGATAGAAAGTACAATGTAATATGTGAGGATGAATTAGGATATCATTGGCAACATTACATCAAGAAGGGAGGCAAAATCAATTATTGCTCCAAGAAAATTCAAGATGGTGAAGTATTTTTTGGAATGGGCGACAAGCCGATGGAATTAAATTTAAAAGGAAAACGCATCGAAAATTACGGTGCCGATACTTACGGATTTAAAAAAGATCAAGATCCCATCTACAAAAATATTCCATTTTACATGGGATTACATAATGACATTGGCTATGGAATTTTCTTTGACAACACCTTCCGAACCATTTTCGATTTTGGAAAAGAACAATTTGATGTTTGCAGCTATTGGGCTCGTGGCGGAGAAATGAATTATTATTTTATCTATGGTCCACAGTTGACAGATGTAGTTGAACAATATGCTGGGCTTACAGGGACACCTGAAATGCCTCCACTTTGGGCGTTAGGATATCATCAATGTAAATGGAGTTATTATCCAGAAAAGCAAGTAAGAGACATTGCACAGGAGTTTAGATATCGAGGAATTCCATGCGATGCTATTTATCTTGACATTGATTATATGGAAGGATTTCGTTGTTTTACGGAGTAAAGAAGGATTTCCAAAACCATCCAAATTATTAGGTGACTTAGCAGAGAAAGGATTTAAGACGGTTATAATTATTGATCCCGGAATAAAAATAGATCCTGACTATTGGGTATATCAAGAAGGAATTAAGAATGGATTTTTTTGTAAGCGTGCTGATGGAGAATTGATGGTAGGTGATGTATGGCCAGGTGCCTGTAATTTCCCAGACTACACCAATCCCGATGTACGCCGATGGTGGAGTGGATTATTTGAAGAATTAATTCGTCAAGGTGTACGCGGTGTTTGGAATGATATGAATGAGCCTGCTGTTTTTGAAATCGGAACTTTCCCAGAAGATGTGCGACACGATTACGATGGAGATCCATGTAGTCATCGTAAAGCACATAATGTTTATGGCATGCAAATGACAAGGGCAACACAAGAAGGAATAAAGAAATTTTTATACCCTAATCGACTTTTGTAATTACACGTTCCTGTTATGCTGGTGCACAGCGTTACAGTTCTGTTTGGACAGGAGATAATATTGCTACGTGGGAACATTTGTGGATTGCCAACATGCAAATACAACGATTGGCCATGTCGGGGATTTCATTTGCAGGATCTGATGTAGGTGGATTCATTGGTAATCCGGATGGAGAACTTTATGTAAGATGGTTACAAATGGCAGTATTTCATCCTTTCTGCAGAACCCATTCTGCAGGAAATGATCCAGGTGCTGAACCGCAGGAACCTTGGTCATATGGACAAAAATTTGAATTCATCGCCAAAAAATTCATCAACTTACGTTATCAATTATTACCCTATATCTATACAACTTTTTGGCAAAATTCGCAGTATGGTACACCCATGATTCGTCCACTTGTGATGACAGAACAAGAAGACCCCGAAGCATTATATCGCACCGATCAATATATGTTTGGTGATAAAATCATGGTAACGCCAGTACATTTACCAGGAGCTGAAACACGTTTAGTATATATACCGAAAGGCAGATGGTATAATTTCTGGAATGATGATTTAGAAATTGGAGGAAAAGAAATAGAAGTAGATGCACCGCTCGACAAGATGCCTTTATTTGTAAAAGAAGGCTCTGTCATTGCGCACTATCCAAAAATGCAATACGTAGGTGAAATTCCAATTACCGAATTAACATTACATATTTATTTTACGAAGGTGGTGCAAACAAGTCACCTGTATGAAGATGCGGGAGATTATTATGGATATAGAAATGGTCAGTTTAACATCAAGAAATTTGTAGTTACACACAAACGTGGTCACTTCAAAATATTCCAAACCATCAGCGGAAACTTCGAACCTACTTATACTCATTACAAAATTGTTTTACATGGAGTACCTGAAAACATCAATGAGTTTGAGGTGGATGGAAAAATACATAGAATCACGAAAAGACATACTCAATTGGCTGTCGTAAAATTCAGAACAAGTGTACACTTTAAAGAAATTTCGTTAAAGTTGTAATTCAAAATTAAAAGTCTTGTAAAACAAAAAATGCCTCAGGAACCTGAGGCATTTTTTGTTGATATCACTACTATAATATTATTCAACCACAACTCTCAATTGAGCTTTCCCACTTTCGCTTTGAGCGATTAAAATATAGGTTCCTGATAGATAAGGAGACATATCCCATTTCATTTGATTTAATCCTTCAACAGCAGCGAAGCTTTCATCCTTTATCGTTCTTCCCATTAAATCAACCAATACCATTCTGTAGTTTTCGGTTTTAGGAGCGGTAAATGAAACATTCAATAAACTACTGGTCGGATTTGGATATGCTTCCATTCCTAGTGCATTCATGTCTGTAGCTTCTCCAAAACGAGGGCAACTGGTTACAGTTACGATAATCTTTTGGTTATATCCAACAGAACAGGCATTTTCTCCTCTTACTTTAATCGTCTCGGTTTGTACATTGTTAAACTTTACATTGACAGCTGTTGTCCCTTGACCACTTTGAAATACTACACCACTACTGCCTGTAGATTTCCAAAAATAATTAGTAGCACCATATAACGGGTCAATATTATACGTAGCCGAAGTACCTACACATACACTTACAGGACCGAAAATAGTAGGGGCTATGCCCGGTTTTGATTTAACATTTAAACTCCTTTCTAATCCTGATCCACAACCATTTCTCGCAGCAACAAACAAATTAATAGAGGTTGCGAAACTAGGCCATGTAATCGTTACAATGGTATCTGTAGTGATATAGGGTGAAGGCTGTCCATTAATTAATACTCCTGCAAGTAAACATTTCCATCGGTAGCTAGTGGCACCAAGCGTAGGTTTAATATAATAAACTTCAGTTGTTGCACAAGCTCCTAATTTATTTCCTTGGATAGGACTAGGTAATCCTGGAGGTGTTGTTCTTCTATCTATTCTTAATTTTTTAACAGCACTAAATCCAACACAATTTCCTCCTTTCACACTTAAAGTATCTCCATTATAGGCATTACTAAATACAACGGTAACAAAATTGTTTGTGGTTTGAAAAACAGCACTTGATCCATTGATCGTAGCACCTACAGGAGGAGTCCAAAGATAATAATCAGCACCAGGAATTATATTAATGGAATATGCAAAAGTTTCATTTCTACAAGCCGTTACCTCACCTTTAATATTTCCAATGAATCCAGGAGCAGCTGTTCTTATGCTAACATTTTTACAAACTTGAAATGCATCACAACCTGTCGTAATTGATACGCAAATATCTCCAGCAGAACTTGAATTTGGCCAATTAACCGTAATACTGTTCGTCCCTTGACCATTTGCAATCACTACGTTATTTGGAACAGTCCATGCATAATTTACACCTGCCTGGAAAGGAACAGAATAGACCAAACCATTTGTGGGAAGACAAACACCTGTAGTACCTGTCATCACTTGTGGAATTACTGAATTCGAAAAGAAAATAAACATTGTATCCTTATGAGCAACACATGGACCACCACCATCAGGGTCATTTGTAGTCAATATTAATCTCACCTGACCGCTTGCAATATCTGCAGCAGTAGGATTATAACTTGCATTTAATGTATTCATATTTGGAGAAAAGGTTCCCGTACCATTGCCAGTCCAGAACGCTGAGGTTGCACTACCCGAAATAGAACCACTTAATTGCACAGGTCCAGCAACACAAGTAGATATATTTGCGCCCGCATTTGCAAAGGGTGGAGTACTACAACCCGAACAATTAATTACATTCACTAAGGCTGTATCTGAAACCACACATCCACCTGGACTTGTATAAGTATAGGTTAATATTTTTGTTCCTAATCCAGCAGCCGCAGGATTAAAGATATTATTACTCACGCCTTGTCCAGAATAAACTCCACCGGCAGGTGTAGCTGAATTCAACGTAATAGGAGCGGCGGTTTGGCAAATATTTCCTAGGGCATTAAATACTACAACAGGCAATTGATTCACTTGAAATACTTCTGAAGACGAACCCACACAACCGGGTGCAAAAGTCACCGTATAGGTTATAGTCTGAGTTCCAACTGATGGGTCAAATTGTCCAGCACTTACTCCCACTCCACTGTAAATTCCTCCAGCTGGTGAACCTCCCGTTAATGTTTGGTTGGGTGCATTAACACATACAGCACTAAAGGGATTTAAAGAAACTGTTTGTTGGTTTACAACGGTTATTGTTACCGAGTTAGTTGCTGTTCCACTACATGCTGCATCACTCATACTCACCAAAGAATAAGAGGTTGTGGTAGTTGGATTCAACAACAACTGATAAGGATTTTGAGAAGTAGTTATCGGAGTATTTACATTTGTTGTATTGTTTTTATACGTAAACGTATAGGGAGCAACTCCTGTAAAAGTCACAGGGACTGTTGCAGTATTTCCACTACAAATTGCTTGATTTGGTGAAAATGTTGCTGTAGGATTTGCACATTGATCCGCAAGGCAAATATTAAAAGTTCCATCGGTCAATGTATCGGACCAAACACGAATGATATAATCAGCTTGTGGGTTCAATCCACTAAACACATAGGTTCCATTGGCAGGAGAATAACAATTAATCTCAAATCCTCCACATTCAAAAAGCAATTGTGCTTTTAGCGTTGTGGCAGTACCTTTTGATATTGTCATTACAATGTTATCAAGATTGCCTGTGTTAAATACAAACCATACATCTCTTTTTGTTCCTGTATCGCAGGTTGCTCCATCACCACTTGGTGTGGCATTAGAATTTGAAAATGTTAAAGCAGACGCAGGACATGAAAGAGGTGCTCCAACCGTTAAACGAACAGCGGTAATACACTCATCGTTTACTGGAGGCAATGGACATGCCGTGGTTTTATATACACATAAGTTGGCTGTACCTGTTGAGGTTGGACTATATGTCCAAATACGGATATAATAAGTTTGACCCGCTACATATTCATTTTGACAAAGCGTAATTTCAGGCATCGCACCATTCACATCATCGGCACATTTCAACATCATACCTGCTCCTGGGCATCCGTTCCATACTTCCATTACCCAATCATTCACTGTACCTGCAGTAGTGGTTAAGACTAACTTGTTTCCACCAGTTGGTGCAACAAACTTAAACCATGTATCATCATTGGCTCCGTTACCATTTATATCAGAACAAATTGCATTGGGACCATTTGATGATACACCAGAAGTCACCGTAGTATAACTACAAGCTCCTAAATTATTTGCAACGCTTATTAATGGAGCAGTACTACAGTCTTCACCTATAGTTCCCGTTTTAAAAACAATAGGTCCTACAACTGGGCTATTTCCATTGACACCACAAGTTTGATAAACATAATAATGATATGAAGAATTCGCAGTTAAACCATTAATTTGAACACCAGAGTTTACACCGTTAATTTGAGTTCCTGTTCCAGGAGTAAAACCAACTGCACCATATTCAACGTTAAAAGTAGTTCCTCCACCTGGTACAGTCCAATTTAGGATTGAAGAAGTTTGCGTACTAAAAGAATAAGAAGCATTTTGGGGAGCTGCACACAAAGCCGGAGCAAAACGATAAGTTAATCCTGCAGGTGGTAACAAAGAACCCGAGAAAGTACACGTAGAGGCGTTAGAAGTTCCATTGGTAGATGAAATCCAAGTACTCGTTCCACTGATTACTTCACGATTTTTAATATTTGTAGGGAAACCATTATTCGCACCTCTTAATCCAACTTGACAAGTACTACTCGCAAAAGCACCATTGCAATCATACACAAATTCAATTGCGTTTGTCGATTCGCTTAAACGTACTTGGAAATTTAATACGGGACCAAAAGTAGCACCGCTCGTATTAAACGTCTTAAAATTTTTCCATTGAATAACAAATGTTCTATTTGGAGTAGATCCTAATGTCTGATATCTAATTTCTCCTGTTTGTGTAGGTACTCCTGAAAAGAAATAGGCATTCAAATTACGACCCATTGGAGAAGCTGCGCCCAAATAAGCGGTAGTGGCCGAGATGGGTGTATATCCAGTCGTTGTTCCTGTGGCAGATGGGAAAGTAGTTCCGAAAGTAATAAAGCCATTCGTACTTACTTTACATCCTGTATAATTATTATTATCAAAATTAAAATTAAAAGGGATGGTTCCATCAGGAATATTATAAATTACATCATCTAAGGAAGCTGCACCCGTTGTTCCAGTAGCTGTCGCGATAACTCCTCCACCTGTAATGGGAGTATACGTTCCTGTTGATTGAGTAAAATTGTAAACGCTCACCTGAGCATTTGCAATAAAAGACGAAATGAGTAGCCAAAGTAAGATCACTGGCTGCTTTTTGAATGTAAAACGTTGTTTCATTGTGTTTATGTTTTGTTTGTTTTGTGTATGTCAATGCAGGTGTTCAGAGAAACTAGACACCTCTTTCAAAGATACCAAAGAACCCTCCGAATACAATAAATGTACGGTGAAATCTTGAATATATAAAGCGAACTATATTAAATCTTTGGTAAAAGGTCTATTATTCTGGATGTTCTGGCTTAGTAGAATTTGTATTATTTTGTGTGTCTGAAGTGCCTGTATTTCCACTATTATTCCCTCTTAACAGAGCTCCACTGCTAAGTGAAAAATCATACAGATTATTACCTGACAGTAATAAAACTGGGTTTTTACTCCAAGTTTCAATGCTGTTTCTTCCCTTAACAACCAAATAATATGAACTATTAGCTTGAGCTCCAGGTATTGATACTGAGAATGTTCCATCTGTATTTGACAGAGCAGTTCGAGTTAACACGAAACCATAAGGAGAGGTTGGTTGGCGTAACTCTAATTTCATGGTATCGGATTTCGTGGGTAATGTAATTGGATCCACCACAGCATTCATGATACCTCCACCAAAATAATATCCTTCTACATACGCTCTAATATTCAATGTTAGTCCAGGAGGGTTGCCAACACCAAATGTCATTGGACTTTGTGCAGCGCATCCATTGGTTTTATAAACTGTAATGAACCCTGTAGTCGCGCCAACGGGAATAACCGCTGTGATGGTCGTTGAATTTACCACATTGTAGGTGACCGCAGAAGTAGTATTAAACTTCACATCGTTAATATTTGAAAATCCAGTCCCTGTAATGGTAACGGTGGTACCGACCTGCGAAACCGTTGGATTAAGCGCAGTAATTACTGGACTACTAATTACACTGATGGGCTTTGAGGCAGAACGCTGACATCCATTTCCGATACCATAAGTATAAGTTATAGTATGAGAACCTACTCCTGCAATACTAGCATTAAACTGACTTCCCGATACGCCTATTCCTGAATAAACCCCTCCTATTGGTGATCCACCTGTTAAGGTATAGATTACATTTGAACAAACTGGGGTTGGGAAAGAGGCTAATGTTACCGTTGGAGGTTGCACCACATTTACACTCGACACTCCGCCTACCGTTCCTGAACAAATTGCGCTATTCACTGAAACTAAATTGTAGAATGTAGTGATAATTGGAGAAACAGAAATAAAGTAAGGTGTTGTTGAAGTTGTAAAATTGAAATTTGTAACACCATCTGAATAGACAACATTCCAAGGGGGTACACCTGTAAGATCGACTCTTAACTGAGCGACTCTGGTTGTGCAAATGGTGGAAGACCCGGAAATGGTAGCAGTTGGATCATCACAAGCATCAGAAGCACATACACTAAATGTTCCACTTTGACCTACGGCTGACCAAACACGCAACACATAATTCGCCGATGGATTTAATCCTGTAATTGAATGCGTTCCTTCGGCTGGACTCCAGCATGCAATTTCAAATCCACCACTTCCGCACTCAAACAAAAGTTGTGCTCTTAAATCAGTTGCAGATATCTTGGTAAATGTTAAATTGAAATTTCCAGTAGAACCAGTATTAAACGAAAGAAAGACATCATTTACACCAGAAGTGCCATCACAAGATGGTGCTGCACCAAAAGTACCACCAACGCCCGTTGGTGTTGCAAACAAAGTAGAAAATGTCATTTCATTTCCAGGGCATAATAGAACTGCATTAATAGGAAATACTCCTGCGCTTTCACATTCATCGTTAGAAGGGGGAATTGGACAAGGAGCATCTTCATAAACGCATAAAGTCATATCTCCATTTGCGGTTAAGCTATAGGTCCAGGCTCTAATATAATAAGTTTGACCTGGAGTATATTCATTTTGACACAAAGTAATTTGAGGCATCCCTCCATTGAAATCATCGCTACATTTTATCGATAAACCACCTGAACTTGGACAATTATTCCACACTTCCATTACCCAATCATTCACGCTACCTGCAGTAGTATTTATTACAATTTTCTTTCCGTTTGCAGGAGCAACGAACTTGTACCACTTATCGTCGTCAGGAAAATTACCACCTAGCGCATCAGAACAAATTGCATTGGGACCATTTTGTGATGACCCACTTGAAACAAGTGTAGAAGTACATACTCCTAAATTTGCAGCGACCGATACCGTTGGGGCTAAAGAGCAATCTTCAGCAGGTAAACCCGTGGTGAATGCTTTAGGTCCTGCATAAGTTGAAATCCCATTACCACTCGGCGTACAATTTCTTCTAACATAATATTGATAACTTAAACCCGAACTTAATCCTGATAGCACTAGAAAAGTATCATTCGTATTCACAAGCGTACCTGTACCTTGAGTAAAACCTTGCAATCCCCACTCCACAGTATAATTTGATCCAGGGAAAGAACCCGCACCAGAACCTGAATTCCATCTCAATTTAACAGAAGTGGCAACTAAGTCAAGAATCGATAAGCTAGAGGGTGCAGGACAAGCTGGAATGAAACGAAAGACCGTACCACTTGCAGGAAGGAAAGTGGAAGTATATGCAACGGCAGAAACATTACTAATTCCTGCACTTGTACTCGTCCAAGGCTGACCACTCGCCAATAATCTGTTTGTATAAGCGGTATTATTTGCTCCTCTTAATCCTACTTGCGTGGTACTGTTTGTCCATGTAGCACCAGAAAATTCACCATAGATATATTCTATAATTCCACTGCCTTCCAACAATCGAGCTTGAATGGTCATATTAGGAAACAAATTTGTTCCACTGGGACGAAAGTTCCTCCATTGAACCACAAACTTTCTATTGGGGGCAACGCCAAGAACCTGATAACGGATTTGAGCAATTGTATCGGGATCACCCGAAACCACATTTTTGAAATGACCAATTAAATCACGACCAAAAGGAACAATAGCCCCAAAATATCCATTGGAACCGCCACCTATTGCAGTGGAACCAATAGGATTAACATTGGTAGTTGACGGAGCACCACTTAATGTTAAAAATCCATTACTTGAAATGGATAATGCATTATAACTGGAACCATTAAAATAGAAAGAAAAGGGAATGGTTCCCGCTGTTAACGTATAAACCCTACTATCAAGGGCAGAATCATTTGCTAAAGGAACTCCACTAGCTGTAGCCACTATTGTACCTCCTGTAATCGGAGTAAATACTTCAGTAGTTTGTTGAAAAGAGTAATTCAATTGTGCATTTGAAAACTGTGAACACATCAACAAAAAAATTACTAGGAATGAGTAACGTCGTTTTGGTAATTTTATATACATAACTATTTTATTTTTTCAGTCTAAACTCGTCAAAGATTGCAAGGATTAAGATACAACAATCAAGCAGATTACAAAAAAAAACTTGGTCAAGCACTGATGATTTAGGGCGAGAGCAAGGGCATCTTTTTCTTCTATTCTCAAAGTAACGGTGAACTTTTCTAATATGCAACATTTGTTAATATATTTAATTCACTGCAAATCAGTGATATATCAAATTTTACAATTTTAGGCCTCAAAATATCATTTTTTGATACCTTTGCGCTCCCTTAAGGCCTTTTAAAAAACTGGCTTTTAGGATATGGCGTGGTAGCTCAGTCGGTTAGAGCGCAGCACTCATAATGCTGAGGTCGGGAGTTCGAATCTCCCCCACGCTACAAAATTAGGGAGTGATAATAACTGGTGTTGTATCAATTTCCTTTTCCGGAACTAATTTTTTTCTTCGACTTTGGTCGAAACATATCTCGGAACTTCTTCGACAATTCTGAAAAATTGTTAAACTCAATACTATAAAAAACACCGACTCCTTGTGTATAAGGAGAATTGATGTTATTGATCAATGAATTATTATTGGATCTATTAAAGGCTTTTAATCGCACATTCCCTTCTTTATTTGCCTTTACTTCCACGGCAAAATCTCCCACTAAATTCGAAGTATTTTGATTCGCAGTTGAAGTAGTGGAGTTGGCTACACCCACGTTTCCATCAATGGTAACGCGGTCATTAAACAAACTCGTTGATAAGGCTACTTCCAATTCTTCGCTCGTCAATGCATCACCTGGACGATAATTCACACCAACGTTTACCTGTTTACTTATTTGCGATGCCCAATTGCTGAGTTGATTGCTTAACATTTCGTAAGCATTAACACCTACGACGGATGATGTATTTACAATAGCTCGATTCGACAATTCACTGGGTGATGTAAATCGTCGCATCACAATTAATGAAACGGCTTGGCGATACTTTTCTTCTTCGGTATTGATTAATCGTTTTACCTGATTTTCGATGGTAGGATCTACGTTCAGTACTTTAATATTAAAAGTAATATTTGGATTAAAAAGTTTTTCGGTTAGATGAAGATTCAATTCAACTGGCACTAATTTTCTGAAACTACTATCCTGAAACAAATCATATAATGTTGCACGAAGCTTATAACTTGCTTCAATATCCACTATAGCATCATAAGGATCACCTTGCCAATCGATGAATCCTCCTTCTAAAATGTAAAAGGGCTTGTTAATGATATTTTGCATCGTAAATAAATATTTCCCTTCCGCAATTTTATAATTACCATACATCTTTAAATCTTCGGATGGACTTAATGTCATGGTGATGGTTCCATCTCCCCTACCTTGAATAACATCTCCGATTTTAGAATCAAAAATTGAAAACATCTCCGCATCTTGCGTAACATCAAAAACCATATTCATCTCAATGCCTGAAAAATCTACTTCTTTTTCCAGCTTAATGGTATCTGCACTTTTATTAATGAAATTGATGAATCCACTTTTACTTAATTCATCAGGATTACTGAGTGGAATATTAATTTTAGTTCCCTTTTCTGTTTTCAAACCAATATCCATGATCATATAATCAAGATATCCGCTGATGCTTACATTACCACTGGCATAAGCAGTTCCATAATACAAGTCATTATTGGCAGGACCCGTATTTAACACTTGTGCTTTATTGGCTTTAATGTCGATATCGAAATAAAAGTTTTTCAAGTGTTCATGACGAATCATTCCATTCACCAACAACTGATTTCCCTTCACATCATACATTGAAATATTCTTAAAGTTAAAGCGATCTTTCAAAATATCTACCTCGGTAGAAAAAGTATAGTTTGTATTTAAGTAATCCAATTTAAATCCAAGTTTTTGCAAATGAACTTTACCTGTTAATTCAGGTTTCTTTACTGTTCCTTTTAAAAAGATGTCACCGCTTGCAACACCACTAATGTTAGAAGCTAATCCATCTAGATAATGGCTAAATGAATTTACATACGTCTTGTTAAGCTTTGCCGTAAAATCTAACTCATCGTCCTTTTCTTTGATAGCATAGGTACCTTCAATTAAGATATTCTTATCCCCTCCATGAGTAACGGCTCCATTTACTCGAATTAATTTTTCACGACTATCCCATATTGTAATAAACTCTGCATTACCTAAGGTATCAGAAAACCATCTCATATTATCGATGGTCATATTGGAGTTTAATGCTGGCTTGCCAAGTAGACCCACTACCTGAGCCGAGCCATTCATAACACCTCCAATATTGACATCATAAACACTTAAAAAATCATTGGCTTGACTTGCTTCGAAATTGGTGAAGTCCAACATCAATTTTGCAGTTGTATCAATACCAGCTATCCCATTTAAAGCAATTTTTTGACTATCACTTGTAAAATTAAAATCACTCAATAAAAATCCGGTACTATCCGCTAAGATGTAATTTGACTCATTCAACGCCCAACTCTTTCCGTTCAATAATAGTTGTTCAGGAATTAGTTTTATAACGGTGTAACCCGTCTTTAAAAATCCTGCATTTATATAACAGGACGCTTTGTTAGCCAGTGTATCTTGTCCACTAAAACGTACCAGCACACTAGCAGTATCTTTATTGGTAAATCCGTTAAAATCTACGGTCTTTAATTTTACACTATCACTAAAGAAAATTTCACCGAATGAACTTTCAAATTCGAAATTTAATCCATTGGTTTTTCCTTCTACAGTTACATCATCGAACTTGAGCGGAACAAAGTCAAACGATTCAGACTTCACCTTTAATGAAACTTGATTTAACGTCGAATTTATTATTCCTTCTAACGTGGTTCCTGGAGCTACCGTTAATTCTGGTATGAACAATTGTGTGATCTCATCTGTTTTTTTCAGTACCGCTTTAAAATTGATTGCTTGCGCAACAGGTCGAACACTATTTTCTTCCATCAAAGCCGGCAAATAAGTAGATACAAAATGTCGAATCGTTTGTGGTAACAGTGAAAAACTATAATCTCCAGAAATGGTAGCATCCGCAAAATCAGAAATCAAGGAAAACTCACGCCACTCTCCCAATTTAGATTCAAAAAAAACCTGATCGGCATGAATTGATTTATCTCCTTCGGTATAAACAAAGTCCCGAGCCTCAATGGTTCCTTGAGCATTATCAATGTTACTACCCTCAAAACTGATATTCAGTTCTGTCTTTAAACTTGCAGGCAAATCTCTTTTCAATAAATTTAGTGTGGTCAAGTCCATCTTTCGAATCGAAGAATTAAAATTAAATGCGGGCAACTCTTTTGTAAAATCTATGCTCCCTTCGAAATCCAAACTTAAATGGGGATCCTCCACTAATAACTCTCCTGTAAATAATTTATTTTCGAAATGACCATTCAAATCAATATTCGAATAATTGTAGTTGTAAAAATCTAATCTCGAAATTTCACCTTCTATATTGGCATTAATATTTTTCAAATCAAAACCCCTACCTTCAACTTTACTCTTCAGTGTTACCTTCCCTAATAAATCCGAAACTCCTGCAAATTTGCCAATATCAAAATCATTCAAACGCAAATTTCCTTTGTAAGTCGTTTGCTTGTCAACAGATCCTAGCTTGAGATTTAAATCGGAACTTATAAATCCAAGGTCGGTATTGATGTTCCCATAGGCTACAAAATCATTATAAAACCCATTAAAGCTACCTTTGAATTTTACTTTGCCAAGGCTTGCAATTTGATCAGGGATACTTACCAGTTTTAAACTATCAAAGGGATAGAGTGGAATGGTTTCTATATCCCGTTTGCTAAAACTTAATTCATCTACATTCACTTCAATATAGGTTTCAAAAAAATCAGGCAACCCCGTCATATTCACCTTCCCTTTTAAGTAAGTGTCCTGCCCATAACTCATCACTACATTCTTACCTTTAAAACGATCTACCGTCCCGGCAAAATCACCTTGAATATCAACATGGCGATTGATATGCATCAATTCCCTTGCAAAAAAAGAAAGATCATAAAAGTCAACTTTCGACTTTTGAAAATCACCATTCCATTTTACATCCGAAATAAAATTTTCAAAATCGTCCAGGGAATTAAAATCAAAAGTAACATTCGCATTCAATTCACTTTTGTCTGTTTTCGCTTTTAAATTCGAAAATGCCATTTGTCCGGGTTGAATTCGACCATGCGTCGAAAATTGATTTACTTTAAATCCACTCTTCTCAATGAAAGAAATATTTCTCAAATCAAAATGAAGTGTATCGCCATCCGGAATCAGATCTTCAATTTCAAGATTTAATTTTTTAAGGCTGATGTCTTCCCAATCAATGCCATGATCGACATCGATGTATTTCAAATCTTGATAAGTCAAATAGCAATCGTTAAGAATAATTTTTTTTGCTTTCACTTTCCAAGGATCTGATTGCGTAGTATCCTTTTCTGCAGAAGAAAAGTAATCAATTAAAAATTGCATGTTGTATTCACGAGGCTCTTTGTAATGCTTAATGCCTATTCGTGCTCCGGTCAAACTCAATTCAGACAAAACAAATTGCTTTTCCTTAAAATGAAATCGACCGATGCTCACATCTAAAGAAGGGATAAAAACCAATGTATCGAGTTGCTGATCCTGAATAAAAACATCCTTTAATATGACTTTTCTAAAAAGTTGGATGTCGACTTTTGACACTTCCACCCTCACATTTAATTCCGCACTGAGGTAGGCAGCCGCCTTTTGTACCAACCATGTTTGAACATTAGGTACTTTTAATATTAGCCTTAATCCTATAGAAAATAATAGGATAAGACTAAGTACAACAATGAGTATGTTTCTAAAGCGACGGATAATTCCTTGATTTTGGGGTGTATTTTATCGAATGTACCAAACTATAACATATTGGTAATGATAGTTTATCTTTGTGAATGTATTATGAACAATAACAATGTGTATATACTGGGGATTGAATCCTCTTGTGATGAAACGGCTGCATCTATTTCTAAAGATGGGGTCATTTTATCCAACGTAGTTCATACGCAAATCGTACATGCTCAATACGGCGGAGTGGTTCCAGAGCTGGCTTCGAGAGCGCATCAACAGCAAATTATACCTGTGGTTGAAGCCGCCATCCAAGAGGCAAAAATATCAAAATCTACTCTTAGCGCCATCGCATTTACGCGTGGACCGGGGCTGATTGGTTCCTTGCTGGTGGGGACATCCTTTGCCAAGGCAATGGCATTATCCCTTCATATTCCCCTCATCGAAGTGAACCATATGCAGGCTCATATCATAGCCAACTTTGCTCATGGTGAGGGTGAAGAATTGCAAAAACCCAACTTCCCGTTCCTGTGTTTAACGGTATCGGGCGGGCATACACAATTGGTTCAGGTAGA
Source organism: Bacteroidota bacterium (assembly GCA_016709725.1). Classification (GTDB taxonomy): domain Bacteria; phylum Bacteroidota; class Bacteroidia; order AKYH767-A; family OLB10; genus JAJTFW01. The sequence goes on along the minus strand of JADJMG010000006.1, from coordinate 315,082 downwards.
TGGTTTTTTAGAAATGAAAATTTTGGGTCAGACTATTGATGATGCCGCTGGAGAGGCATTTGACAAGGTGGCAAAAATGCTGGGTCTTGAATATCCAGGCGGACCCATGCTCGATAAGATGGCCCGAAATGGAAATCCAAAAGCCTATAAATTCCCTCATCCCCATGCTCCTGACCTCAACTTTAGCTTTAGTGGACTAAAAACAGCGGTTTTGTATTTCTTACAAAAAGAGAAACAAAAGGATCCCAACTTTCCAGGGGATAAAATGGCAGATGTTTGTGCAAGTGTCCAATTTACGATTGTGAGCATCCTCATGGAAAAATTACAAGCCGCTATCCACCAAACCGGAATTACTGAAATCGCTTTAGCCGGCGGTGTATCTGCCAATTCCTCGCTTCGCGAAACATTATTAGCATTAGGAATGCAAAACAATTGGAAAATTCATATACCTTCGTTTGAATATTGCACGGATAATGCAGGAATGATTGCGGTGTATGGTTATTATAAATATCTAAATAATGATTTTTGTAGTCAAGAAATAACACCCTTGGCTAGATTTCCGTTTTGATTAAATGATTTAATTGTTCTAAAAATTCAGATTAACAATATTTTACTCTATAAATCAAGAATACATTTAACCTATAAAACACAACATCATGAACGAACAACCATCAAAAGGAAACAATACTAATAAGCTTTTAATAATATTATTAATTGCTTCTCTCGGACTCAACGCTTGGTTGTATTCGAGTAAAACAGATATGGCAGAAAGTCATCGCGTCGAAAAAGAACGCCTGATCACTGCGAATCTTGACATTGAGAAAGAATTAAATGATACTTATACGGAGTTAAATCAGTACAAAGGAATCAATTCTCACCTCGACAGTTTATTATTAGAGGCAAATTCAAAAGTTGACGAGCAAAAGGCGAAAATTGCTAAGCTGATGAAGAGTGAGAAGAACTCTTCAAAACTGAACAAACAATTGCAAGTTGAAATGCAGGAATTGAAAAAAATGCGCGATGAATATTTGGAGCGTATTGATGCATTGTTAGTGGAAAATGAGACCTTGAAAAAGGAGAAAAATGAATTGACTAGCACGGTAGAAGAGCTTACTAAAAATTTGGAAAACACCGTTTCGACTGCTTCTGTTTTAAAGTCGGAATACCTTACTGTTACAAGTTACAAGAAAAGAAATAACGATAAGTTCACCACCACAGCGATGGCGAAACGAACCAATAAAATCGAATCTTGTTTTACCGTTTTAGAAAATAAAATTGCACGTAACGGAGAAAAAACCGTGTACATGCGCATCATTGAACCAGGTGGAAAAATTGTTGGGAACAGAACCGAAGGCAGCAACAGTTTCAAGAAAGCAGATACCAACGAAGATTTGTTATTCACTACCTCAAAAACCATCGAGTACAAAAACGAAAAAGAATCCATTTGCATCGACTGGACCGAAGAAGATCGTGTTTTCACATCGGGAACTTATATGATCGAAATCTATATTGATGGATATTTATCGGCTGTAAATTCACTTACTTTAAGATAAGGGTAATCGTTTTTACGATTTCTCCATCAGGATAAACAAATAGAAAGTAAAGGGCTGCAATTGTAGCCCTTTACTTTTTCTCCAATAACGCAACAAATAATGTATCGGCACCTTCATCAGTACCTTGATACAATTTAGATTCTAAGCACTTCAATCCTTGATTTTTTTCCAATGCTTCCACCCGATCCTCATTTTCTAATTTAAAAACAGAGCAAGTAATATACACGAGTTTGCCTCCGGGTTTTAATAATGCACACAATCGTTCAGTAATTTTATCCTGAAGAGAAATATAATTTTTCAATTTCAATTCGTTGAAATAACACATTTGCTCTGGTGATCTCGACCAAGTGCCCGAACCACTACAGGGAACATCCGCAATGATTCCATCATACAATTTTGCATTGGGTTGTTCAGAGCTCCAATTCGTTAAATCAGTCACGAAGGAAGTATAATTACGAATTCCATTCCGACGAAAACGTTCCTTTAAATTGACGAGGATGGATTCGCGATTATCACTTACAGTGAGTTGTACTCCTTCTACTGCATCCATCAACATCAAACTCTTTCCACCCGAAGCCGCGTTAGCATCGTACCAACGCTCGCCTGATTTTGCGGGAATTAATTCCATTGTTTTTTGCGATGACAAATCTTGCACGTGAGCAAATCCCTTTTCAACAAAATTTAGTTTTTCGAGGGAAACTCCTTGCTCTAATTGCAAAGCGTTTGGTAACTCATCATGTTTTTGAAAAATGATTCCTTCTTTAATCAAAATATTTTGCACTTGTTCCATCTTTTGACTCCGCACTCTCAACCAAACTTTAGGTTGGAGCCACAATCCACTTAAATATTCTTCAACAGAAAGAGCAGAAGTAAATTCCGTTTTAAACGGAATTCTATTCTCACGATTCACTTTTCCAATGTTCGCATCAATCCAATCTAATTTTTGGGGAATAGAAAGTTCATAATTAATGTCCTTATAAACATCGCCACCTGATAAAATGATATCATTCGCTCTGGGATCAGATTCCGTTTGGATCAAATAAAAGGAACATAACATACGATTCATCGTATTAAAATCAGAAAACAATCCACCCGAACGAAACCAAGCGAAACAAATATTCTTGATCCAACGACGATCGCGAGATCCAAATTTTTTATGTTGACGAAAGTGATTTTTTAAATAAATACTGAAGGGAACATCGCCTTGGTAGTCTTCCACCAATTGCAATGATGTGTAAATGTATGAATGTATTTTTTCCATGATAGTAGTAAAAAAAGACCGATAGTTTCTATCGGTCCCTTCTTTGATTAATTTAGTTAACTATTATAATTCTAACGAAGTTTGTGAGCGATCCTGTTTAGGAGCAGGCTCAAACAATTCCGGTTGTTTCTTTCTCAATAACTTTTCTTGATCTAACGTTGCTGGCAACACTTTCAAAATAGGGAATTTCGTAATTACATTTCCTTGTGCACCTCTCGCTTTAATCAATTGACTCCCGAAATGAATCACAGACTCTAAATTTCTCAACTTCGGTTTTGGTTTTAACTTCACAATTACCGTTGGGCCTTCCTCTGGTCCACTCAACTCAAGGAACAACACTTTACTTCCTGGTGTTCCTTTGGTTAAATCATAGGCTTTATCACGCGTAATACCACCCACTTTAAATCGCTTCATCATTACAGCACCTTTCGGACCATCCAAGTAAACCAAATTGTAAACGATATTTTCCTCTTCATCCTTTCGGAATACATTCACTTGAATAATATCTTTTCCAACAAATGCCTTTTCTGATATGCGTGATACCATCAATTTACCGTCAGCCGTGATGGTAATGATATCATCGATATCTGAACAATCACAAACGAAATCATCTTTCTTCAATCCTTTACCAATAAATCCTTCGGCTCTATTCACATAAAGCTTCGCATTATTGATAACCACTTTAGAGGCTACAATCGCTTCGAACTCATCATTTTTTGTTCTTCGCTCTTTTCCTTTGCCGTATTTCTTCAATAAATTTTTGAAATAATTTACAGCATAGGTTTTAATATTATCTAAATCGTGACGAACCGATAACATCTCTTCATCAACACCTTTAATATGTTCATCCGCTTTAAACGAATCGAATTTAGAAATTCTCTTGATTTTAATTTCGGTGAGTCGCGCTACATCTTCGTCCGTAATTTCACGGAAGAATTTTTTCTTGTAAGGCTTTAACCCTTTGTGGATGGAATCAATTACTTCTTCCCACGTCTCACACTCTTCAATGTTGCGATAGATTCTCTTCTCAATGAAAATCTTTTCCAAGGAACTAAAATGCCAATCTTCTTCTAATTCTGCGAGACGAATTTGCAACTCACGACGCAAAAGTTCCTGAGTATTTAAAGCACTTAACTTTAACATCTCATTCACCGAAAGAAACAAGGGCTTTCCATCAACAATCACACAAGAGTTCGGCGAAATACTAACTTCGCAAGCCGTGAAAGCATACAAAGCTTCAATCGTTTTATCAATATCTTCTGATGAATCAGGATGCAAATGAATGACAATTTCAACGGTAGCTGATGTATTATCTTCTACCTTTTTAACTTTGATTTTACCCTTTATCGTTTGCAGCAAGAATCGAATCAATTACGGATGATGTTGTAGTTCCAAAAGGAATTTCACGAATCACTAACGATTTCTTACTCGACTTTTCAATCACAGCACGAACACGAATTCTTCCTCCTCTTAATCCTTCATTATACTTTGAAAAATCGGCAACACCACCCGATGCAAAATCAGGAACTAAATCCACTTTTTTTCCTTTGATGGCATCAATGGAAGCTTCGATTAACTCACAAAAGTTATGCGGTAAAATTTTACAAGCAAGTCCTACGGCAATTCCTTCCACTCCATGCGCCAACACCAACGGAAATTTAACGGGCAAGGTAATGGGCTCTTTATTTCTTCCGTCGTAAGAGCTTTGCCAAATACTCGTCTTTGGATTAAAAACGACTTCTAATGCAAACTTACTTAAACGTGCTTCAATATAACGAAAGGCGGCTGCGCTATCACCTGTGTGAATATTACCCCAGTTTCCTTGCGTATCGATCAGTAAATTTTTCTGACCCATTTGCACCATCGCATCACCAATACTCACATCGCCATGTGGATGATATTTCATCGTATGTCCGATGACGTTAGCTACCTTATTATAGCGACCATCTTCCAACTCCCACATCGAATGCAATACACGACGTTGAACGGGCTTTAAACCATCGTCCAAATACGGCACCGCACGTTCTAAAATTACATAGGACGCGTACTCTAAAAACCAACTCTCATACATGGTCGACACCTTTCCGTGGTGTTTGTCGGGACCATTTCCGTTTCCATTTACGGGGATTATCTTCTCTGACATTAAATTTCTTTCTCTAATTATTTATTAATCGATCTCAAAAAATTAAACAGCAATTGCTGAAGGTTGAACTTCAACTAGCGATTCAGTTTCATCTTGTGGTTCCAATTCCAATTCAACTTTCAAATTATTGATGATGAAATCTTGACGCTCAGGCGTATTTTTTCCCATGTAATAATCCAATAATCCATGCAAAGAAGTTTCGCCGGCTAAGGTCACAGGATCCAAACGCATTTTTCTTCCGATAAATGCTTTAAACTCATCTGGAGAAATTTCACCTAGTCCCTTGAATCGTGTGATCTCTGGCTTTGCTCCTAATTTTTGAATGGCAATTTGCCTTTCTAAATCAGAATAACAATAAATCGTTTCCTTTTTATTTCGCACACGGAACAAAGGTGTTTGCAAAATATAAACGTGACCATTCTTTACCAAATCGGGGAAGAATTGCAAGAAGAAAGTCAGTAACAACAAACGAATATGCATTCCATCCACGTCGGCATCGGTAGCGATTACGATTCGGTTGTAACGTAAATTCTCGATGGAATCTTCAATGTCCAATGCATTTTGCACGAGATTAAATTCTTCGTTTTCATAAACGATTTTCTTGGTCAGGCCAAAACAATTTAGCGGCTTTCCTTTCAAACTAAATACAGCTTGAGTATTTACATCGCGCGCGATGGTGATGGATCCAGATGCCGAATCTCCCTCGGTAATGAACAAGGTAGAATCCAATCGTTGTGGATTTTTCAAATCCGGAAAATGCACTCGGCAATCGCGCAATTTTTTATTGTGAAGATTTGCTTTCTTCGCACGTTCGTTGGCTAACTTTTTAATTCCAGCAATTTCCTTTCTTTCTCTTTCGCTTTGTAAGATTTTTTTCTTCCAAGCTTCAGCAGTTTCAGGATTCTTATGTAAAAAATTATCTAAATATTTTGATACAAATTCATTGATCCAGTTACGAAGAGAAGGTCCACCGGGATACGTGTTTTGCGATCCTAATTTTGTTTTCGTTTGCGATTCAAAAACGGGTTCTTGAATGCGGATGCTTACTGCAGCGGTGATGGAAGTACGCACATCACTTGGATCAAAATCTTTTCCGTAAAAATCGCGTGCCGTTTTTACAATGGCTTCACGGAATGCGGCGAGATGGGTGCCACCTTGTGTAGTATGCTGACCGTTTACGAAACTATAATAATCTTCTCCGTAAGTGGTGGTATGGGTAAAGGCCACTTCAATATCATCGCCTTTAATGTGAATGACATTGTACAGTGCTTCATCACTGACATTCGCTTTCAACAAATCCAGCAATCCATTCTCGCTCATGTACTCTACTCCATTCACGATCATCTTCAAGCCTACGTTCAGGTAGGTATAGTTTCTGATCATCGGCTCAATAAAATCCAAGCGGAATTCATAATCCAAAAAGATATCGCCGTCGGGTTGGAAAGTTACTTCCGTTCCATCTTCCAAATCTGTACTCTGATTATTCTTTTCCTTAGATAAATTACCACGTTCAAACTCGGCCCATGTTGTTTTGCCATTTCGCACACTTTGCACTCGGAAATAACTGGATAGCGCATTCACGGCTTTCGTTCCTACACCATTCAATCCAACTGATTTTTGAAACGCCTGACTATCGTATTTACCACCGGTATTAATTTTACTCACACATTCTACTACCTTTCCTAGAGGAATTCCGCGACCATAATCGCGCACTCTTACCTTTCCATCGCGCACTTCAATTTCGATCGTCTTTCCATAACCCATTACATGTTCATCGATACAATTATCGATAACTTCCTTAATCAGTACATAAATTCCATCATCTTTTGTTCGATCCATCACCGAGCTTTCCGATATACATACCGGGACGCAGCCGAATATGTTCTTTCCAATCGAGCGACTGAATACTATCCTCTGTGTAATTGTGATCTAATGTTGCTTGCTTCTTCGCCATTTCTTAGTTCTCTATTGTCTTTTACAAATACGGGTGCAAAATTCGGAAAATTCAACCGTCGATTTCAAAGTTATTTCAAGGGGGTTGATAAAATCAAGCAGTTTGACCTCCTTTATCAACATATAACCCGTGAAAAAGTAAATGATTTCTCTTGAAGCTATTAAAGATCAAGTATTAATCATTTTCAGGGTTGATTGTATTCCCTTCCTTTCCTGCAAAATAGTTAATAAAAACCTCATTCCAAAATTTGGAATAAAAACTGCAATTTATTGACATGTCATATTACATATTGATTTCAAGGATATTATGTATTTATAGTTTACTAACAAATGAAGATGAACCAAATATCTAGTTCGAATATTGGATTCATGTTTGAATCCTATTTAATCCAATTTTCTAAATTGGTCGTAAGTTTAACTATACGTTAACTTTACTAAATAACAAAAGATACCTTCACTCGTTATTTTGAAAATGAAAACATTTCTTCTCCCACTTACGGTAATTGCTATTAGTTTTACGCAATGTGCTGGTCAAACTGAAAAAGCGGTTACGGCACCCCAAACACAACAAGCTACCATTATGAATCCAACTCCCGGACACCATCCATACTATTCCAGAACTGATACCACAAAACTCGTTTTAGCGGATGAAGTTTGGAAAAAAATATTACCTGAAGATGTTTATGAAATTGCACGACATGCAAACACAGAGCGAGCTTTTACGGGCAAGTATTGGGACTATGAAGGCATCGGAAATTACTATTGCGCTGCGTGTGGTAATCATCTGTTCAAATCCGATTCAAAATTTGCTTCGAGTTGTGGATGGCCTAGCTTTTACGAAAGTGTGCGACCTACTTCTGTTATTTACAAAACGGACAAAGCCTATGGTATGATTCGCACTGAAGTTTTATGTGGAAGATGTGATTCCCATCTCGGACATATTTTTGACGATGGTCCACCTCCTACTGGAAAAAGATTTTGCATGAATTCCATTAGTCTGGATTTCGAGCCTTAATCTATTACCATTTATAAATATTAAATAGTCCAGATAATTATACTGATTCTGAATCAAAACTGTCTTGTCGATAATGTAAATTAGAGAGATTTAGTTCACAGTATTTCTAGAATAGAAAATTAGGTTTTTATTTAAGATTATAGTCATATTTTACTTGTTACTTTCTTTTACGTGAAAAGAAAGTAACCAAAGAAAGCACGCCACCCAACACCAACCAATTTTTGCGGTTTCTGCTTTCTACTTTCTTTAGCAACCACTGAACAATCTTTTGTGCTGTCTCTTTACTTCATCGGTAAAGCAAAAATCGGTTCGCGCTGTTGCGTGGACGACCTCCGCACTCTACCGAACAAAAGCATTTTAAATTAAAAATATATTGCTCGAAAGATGTCTCCATTTATGCTTAAATAATTAGACCACATTTTGAGTATTAATGATATCAAAGCTTAACCAACATCTTATCAATTCTCTTCAGGGGTCCTGGACAAATTTGATTGTGACAAGCTTGGCAAGACTCTATCATATTGTTATGTAACTGCACACGATCTTCGGGATGTGCTTCATATAATTTTTGGAGTGTATTTAAATAATTGTCAGACATCGATTGAAAAAAGTGCTCGTCAAAATCATGCATCGTGCGTTCGGCCTTTTTCATGGCAGTAAATTCTCCTTTGTAAGGAGCTAATTCCTTTCCTTCACGGAGGGCGATGGCATTGGCTTCACTCAGCTTTGCCATGTCGCGCATTAACAAGGCCAATTCACTATCGCCGTTCGGATTTAAAGAAGTTGGCGCACAAGCTGCTTCTTTTTCCTTTTCTGATTTACAAGCGTTGAGTCCAACTACTAAGGCAACGATTCCAAGACAAAGAATAATTTTTTTCATGATTCAAATTTAGGAAAATTAATTAATAACGGATGAATTTTCAATTCGAACACAAAATGGAATCCCAAAATGTCTATTGAATTCCACAGTATCATATAAATCACCCTACAAAAATTAATTTTTTAGCCCGTCTTGGCAAAAACTGAAAATATTTTCAGTTTTTGCCAAGACAGGCTAGGTTAGCGGGGTGTATCATTTTAGCTACGCATTGAAATGCGTAGCTACTGATATGGCGGGATGTATCATTGTACCTACGCATTGAAATGCGTAGGTACTGATATGACGGGATGTATCATTGTAGCTGCGCATTGAAATGCATAGCTACTAACATGGCGGGTGCATCCATTGTTGCTACTCATTGAAATGCGTAGCTAATGATATGGCGGGTGCATCATTTTAGCTACGCATTGAAATGCGTAACTACTGATATGGCGGGATGTATTATTGTAGCTACGCATTGAAATGCGTAGCTACTAACATGGAGCGTGCATCCGTTGTAGCTACGCATTGAAATGCGTAGCTACTGATATGGCGGGTGTATCATTGTAGCTACGCATTGAAATGCGTAGCTATGAACATGGTGTCGTTATCTAATTTTAGATACGCATTAAAATGCGCATCTACAGACATGGAAATTTGCGTTTACAACGATTGTATTCGTTAAAAAATTTTCAGCAGATCCTAATTAATAACTGGCAACTTGGGAATAGAATCCAACACGGTGGAATCGGGATCCACGAATATATTCATAGCGGGACCTGTCAATTGAATATTCACTTTAAGGCAGTCTGCTTCGAGCTGTGCAATCTTTTCTCGTATCACAAGGCGATTACTCACCAACTTCATAAAGTTCGCTACATAAGGCTTTAAATTGCCTTGCGGATCAAAACGATATCGATATTGTTTAGGACTTGGAATAAGACTAGCTAAGAAAATACTTTCCGAAAGCGTTAACTCATCGGGCGACTTATCAAAATAAAATCGGGAAGCTTCACCAACACCATACACATTGGGTCCCCACTCGATGATGTTCAAATACACTTCCAACATTCTTTCCTTAGATATCAGTCGTTGTTGTTCGATTAACCAAACAATCATTACTTCTTCTAATTTCCGACTCACCGATTTATTACGACTCAAGAAAACATTTTTCACTAATTGCATGCTGATGGTAGATCCACCTCGTGCAAATCGTTTCTCTTTCATGTTGGTGGCAATCGATTCTCTAAATGATTCCATCACAAATCCACCGTGATTCATAAAACTGGGATCTTCTGCGGTAAGTACAGAATTGATCAAATAAGGTGAAATAAAATTAAATGGAGTGTAATATGGATTTTCGGGTCCTACGGAAAAACTTCGGATGGCTCGATCACCATCCATGGCGATAAAATTAAAAGGTGAACCAATCTTACTGAAATTCTCAGTGCCATAACTTATAATTTGGAACTTATTTTTTTGCAATGAAGAATTAAAAACAATTTGAGATGGTTCGTCGAGAGGAATTACACAATTCAAATCATACTTCAATTCTCCTTTCGCTTTAAATCCATCAAACGTATAAAACATTCCTCCAGGCATCGCATCAAAAACTTGTTGTGCATCCTTAGTTTCAAAAGAAGATTGAATAGCAAACTTTCGAATGGGTTTCCGAGCATAGGATGTTGAAATGGAAATCGGAAGTTCGTTCAATGTAAATAATGTTCCGGGAGCGAGTCCTAAACTGTCCTTATCCACAAAAGCTTTCATTGCAAATTCCATTTTAGGAAAGTGCACATCCTTAGGAGAGATCCGCCAATGACTCACTAAGAGCGAATGCATACTAAAATTTCCAATTACATCGAGTCGGCCATTCACCTCAATGGCTTTCAATTTCACATTGGCCGAGTCAAAACAAACTTTAAACCCATCTACCAAATCTACAAATGGCAAAGCAAAACTTTCACCACGTGTGCGCTTCACATGGAAGTCGTAGGCGCTATTTGCAGCATCGGCAGTACCATTTACAATCCACAAGTTTACACCTTCCTTCGACGCCGTAATCACACTCGACTGAAAGATGGATCCATCAAAAAACAATTCCGGAATATTTACATACTCGTTCATGCTCCCACGTTGATAGCTTACTTTGAACTGTCGAAAAGTAATTTTCTCATTAAATACGTCATTGATTTTTTCCAGTACACTCATAAATCGATCTCTGTAATCGGCAGTGTTTTCCTGTTGAATCGAATCGGCATCAGGATTTTTTTCTCTTTGCTTCAAGAACGAAAAATTATCTGAAGTTTCTCGCTTCACTAAACTTAAATGGGAAGTATCAATCACGAGCTCTCTAAATCCAACTTTAAGTCGAAGTAACTTAGCCACATTAATTCTTGCATACACATTCTTCACCGTAAACAACGTATCACCATTTGCGGGCACTAGGGAAACGTCACTAAAATAAAGATCGCGGATGCCTGTAAATCCAGCATCTTTAATTTTTAAATCAACATCAAATTTTTCTTTAAATTTTCCTTTGCCTTTCGAACTACAAAATCAAGAAGCGGTTGGCGCAACAAAAGTACGGTTGCAATCAGTAACAAAACTGATATGATAAGAATGAGAATCCATGACTTTGACCTGCTCACTATAATTTCGCTTTTCGAGATAGATATTTCACGAAAATACTAAAGCTATCGAACATACAGTCTGATCAGAATTCAAAATTTTAAGCATAGATAAAAAAAAGGCTCCTTTCGAGAAAGAAGCCTTTTCAATATTTTCATATTACTATTAGTTAGCAGCGATTTTCACCAAGTCTACCATTCCGTATCCTTGCTCACTCAAAGCACCCACACCTGATTCCCATATGAACTTTTGTACATCTGGATGTGCATGTAGAGTGAAAGGTAATAAATAACCCATCATGGTACTTCCATCAGCAGCGCGATAGTAACGAGCGAATTTCTTTCCAGTCTCATTCAACTTCTGAACATATTCATGATCAGGTTGTGCATCAAACTCAGCGAAATTATTAAGATCGCTTTCAGAGAATCCAGCACGCTCCATACGATCTAATGTTTGCTCGTAAAGAATATCAGAAAACTCTTGTGAAGTTGGATCAATAGTGATTTGACTTTTCTCTGGATCTTTTGCAGGATCCACTAAAATCATAGGACTGATGCACAGATAACGCATCTTCGTATTGAATTCCGGATCTGCGATCATCTCGTGACTTCTCGGCATCAAGTTCATTTTTCCAACCGCCAAATAAGGCATTTCGAAAATTTTTGAAACTAATTGCTCTAATTGTTGTCCGTCTCTAGCAGACAAAACTAACGTCACTTTAGAACTTAAGAAACGCATAAATCCGTTTTGGATTTTAGAAGTACCTTTCAAACTAGAAAAATTGAAAAGATTACGATCACCTCCAAAAGATTCAATTTGTTGGTAAAGGCTCTCTGCAATTAAAGTTTGATGATGCAAAGGAATTGTGTTGGCAGACATTTGGTCACGCAAGAATGAGATTTTTACACGCATTTTTTAAAGTTTTTAGATTTTTTTTGAAAAAGCAGAAAGCGATCAACATGCCAACATAATTTTTTTTACATATTTACCTAGTTATCAATCAATAAAGTTTAATTAGGGATGAGTTAGGGATGGGAAACAAGACCTAATTTTTCCAATATTAAGACATAATTTTCCAATATTGGGACATAAAATCCCGAAATAAAACGCTCTATTTATTGGATTTACCACTGGCATTATAAAGGACTTCTTTCTCCTCTTTACTCAAACTATCGAACCCCGATTTATTGATTTTATCGAGCACTTTGTCGATGGCTTCTTGTTTGGAAATGGCTGCTTCAACATAAACCGAATCGGGAACGGGTTTAGAAGATCGAACGACGGTCATCTTTGATTTACGACTACTTCGTTTTTTAAATAGATTACTTAACCAACTCGTAATATCATTTCCTTTTTCAATTGCTTAATCATGATGTAACCAAACAAAGCACCACCGAGATGGGCTATTTGTCCGCCTGCATTGCCGAGAGGAATAGAAATAAAATAAATCAAGATAGATACGAGAGCAACGTACTTCAATTTTACAGGACCAATGAGAAGCAACTGCACAGTATAATCAGGAAGTAAGGTAGCAATTCCCACCATCACCGCAATGACACCTGCTGAAGCACCCATGAGATGACTATGATTTACTTGTTGCGAAAAAGCAGGCGAAATATCAAACATAATGAGGTATGCGAGTCCGCCTGTGATGGCTCCAAGTACATACGTTGTCCAGAGCTTTTCATTGCCCAAATACTCTGCGAAAAGTGAACCTGTCCAATAAAGAATTAGCATATTAAAAAGAATATGCATAAAGTCGACATGTAAAAACATATACGTCACCACCGGACCACGGTTGGTAGATCAATTGACTAAAACTAGCAGGCATACTTAACTTCTCAACGAGAAAATCGAAGATCGTAAAATCAGAGCCTAGAATAAATAAAAAAGTACGTAAGATCATCAACACTAAAAACAGTCCGATGTTAATGGCCAACAACCGATACAAACTGGTTGCTGCGCCAAACTTTGATTTGATATTATCTAAATTACTCCTCATCTATTTTATCAATAATCACCAATATTCTTAAAACGATTTTTACCCCAATGGCGAATCAAAAAATATCCGAATAACATTCCACCCAGATGTGCGAAATGCGCTACATTATCTCCTGGATTATTCTGGATTCCGCCATACAATTCAAACAAACCATAAAGCAATACAAACCACTTTGCTTTAATTGGAAATGCAAAATAGATATAAAGCACTGTATTTGGAAATAGCATCCCAAAGGCAAGCAACACGCCGAAAACAGCTCCAGATGCTCCTACGGTAGGAATATCAGCTTTTCGTGAAACCAACTCTTGCGCAAACGACTTCGCTTCTTGGATCATTTGCGGATCGTTCGGCGAATTGCTCCACGAACCTAAAAACTCATTCAGCACAGAAATATCATCATGTCGCAAATACCCTTGATATTTGGTGACGAGCATTTTAAAATCCATGGGTGTCACATTATTTAAAAACAAATTGACACTTTCCTGCATATTATGAATATCATACCAGGTGAATCCGGTATGAATAAGTGCTGCACCTAAACCCGTAATCATATAATACATCAAAAAACGTTTTGCGCCCCATACATTCTCAAGCACGTTTCCAAACATCCACAAGGCAAACATATTTGAAAAGATATGCATCATATTTCCATGCATAAACAAATGCGTGATGAACTGATGCGGAGCAAAATACTGGCTGGTCACAAAATGCAATCCCAAGTATTGAGTCAACTCCAATCCCAATTTATCCTCAAACACCACTGTGGCAAGAAACATAATCCCATTAATGATTAACAAATTCTTCACAACGGGAGGAAGAATTTGCCACTTCATAGGACGAAACTGTTGTTCAGACATAAATTATATAATTAACTTAAGATTTATTTTGGATGAGATCTGCAATTTCATCAGAACGAAGAACACGCAAGACAGATTGCCCATTCACACCATAAAAAGGTTGATCGCAATGTAATAAATCGATAGCAAGTTGCCGGAGTTCGCGTGACGAATACGAACTTTGCTCTCGTGCAATAATACTTTTTGCCATGGAGCGCGCCAAATTCTCGTGCATGGTGAGTTGAAGCTTATCTTTATTCAATCGGTAATTTTCCAGCAACAATTGAAGCGTTCTTTCTTCTGATCCGGGATCGAGTCCGGAAGGAACACCTTGCAATACGATTGTATTTTGTCCGAACTCCGAAATATCAAAACCAATTTTTCGAAGTTCTTCCATCAACTCACGAATCAATAAAAAATCATTCGGTGTTAATACAATTTGAGGTGGAAACAGCTGCTGTTGTGTATTGAGTTGCTGACGAGAAAATGCATTTAAATATCGTTCATAAACGATTCTTTCTCGCGCTGCAGAAATATCATATAAGACCAATCCACGACTAAATGCGGCAATGGCTGACTTAGGAGATACTTGAACAAAACGAAAATCGTCCAGCGATTCAAAAACATTTAATAACTCTACGATCGGACTATCTTCAATTTTTTCATGCATCAACACTTGTTGAGCGGCCACTTCGCGATGATTTTCCAACCATGCTTTTACATCTGTAGAAGATGGACTTGCAGGTCGAAAAGAATGCATTTGCTGTGATCCACCACTTGAAAAAGAAGTGGATGATTTTTCACGCTCGATGCGGAAGGGATTATAATTTGGATCTACTTTAATTTGCGGTTGAACGGGAGTATCGCCTAACTTTGATAAAGGTAAATCGAAGGCGGGCTCTTTATCAAAATCGAGCGAAGGAGCCACACTGTACTTACCCAATGCTCTCTTCACAGCAGCTCTTAAAATAGCATAAACGTCTTTATCGTGTTGAAATTTAATTTCTGTTTTAGTAGGATGAATATTCACATCAATTAAAGCAGGATCAATATCTAAATTCAACCAATAAGAAGGATATGCATCTCTCGGAATGAGTGATTCGAAAGCAGCGGAAACGGCATGATGTAAATAGCTGTCTTTGATGAATCGGCTGTTTACAAAAAAGTATTGTTCCCCTCTGTTTTTACGAGCGAATTCTGGTTTGCCAATATATCCTCTGATATTTACAATGCTTGTTTCTTCCTCTACAGGTACTAATCGCTCTTTATAATTATTTCCGAACAAAGCCGAAATACGTTGACTATAATTCCCTTCTCTCAAATCAAAAACTTGAGCTTCGTTATGGTGCAACGAGAAATGAACATGTGGATTTGAAAGCGCAATGCGAATAAACTCCTCTTGAATATGACGTGTTTCCACTTGATTTGATTTTAGAAAATTGCGACGTGCGGGAACGTTATAAAACAAATTCTTCACCGAGATTGAAGTTCCTTCTTGGTAAGCGAATGCATCTTGAGAAACAAAATTTCCACCATCCATTAACACACGCGTTCCTACTTCTTGTTCACGTCGCTTCGACTTCAACTCCACCTGAGCTACTGAGGCTATGGATGCCAAAGCTTCCCCTCTAAATCCCATCGTAAACAGCGTATACAAATCATCAATATTTCGCAATTTGGAGGTAGCATGACGATCGAAACACATACGCGCGTCGGCATCGCTCATCCCATTGCCATTATCAATCACTTGAATTAATGTTTTCCCTGCATCCAACAAAACCAATTGCACACGAGAAGCACCGGCATCCACTGCATTCTCCAATAATTCCTTTACTGCAGAAGAGGGGCGCTGGATCACTTCACCCGCTGCAATTTGGTTGGCAACGGTATCAGATAATAAACGAATAATATCAGCCATAAACTCCCACAAAGGTAATACACCCGACTTGCCCAAACCCACTTAATACAAAAATTAAATAGGTCAAAACATGCATTTTATGAATTAAGATTTTATGTAAAGCTATTCCTATTGGTTAAAATAGCTAGGCTATGCCTTCAAAATGCCAACATTTAAACGCGGCGACCGCTGCGATCCCGCTGCGAACGCTGCGCCTGCCTGTCTGCAGGCAGGTTTAAATTTTTGAACTAGGTTGGATAAGCCACACGAATATGATAAATACTCGTTAGCATTTTCTTAAATATTTTCTTTATATTTGTAATATCTCTAAAGGTGATATCACAATTTTCGAATTGTCCGGAATCAATTTGCTTATTGATGATTTTCTCAACAATCTCATCAATTGAATCCTGATCATGCACGGTAAGACTATGCGCAGCAGCTTCCACTGAATCGGCCATCATCAACACCGCAGTTTCTTTTGAGAAAGGTCGAGGTCCGGGGTAGCGAAAATCGTCTTCATTGGGAATTTGATCTGGAAAACTTTTCACGTAGTTAATATAAAAATACTGCACTAGCATATTTCCATGATGGGTTCGAATAAAATCGATGATCACATCTGGCAAATTAAACTTACGCGCTTTCTCAATGCCTTTTATCACATGACTGATGATAATTGAAGCACTTTCATCAAATGAAAGTTCATCGTGTGGATTCATTTGCGTACTTTGATTTTCGATAAAGTACATTGGCATATCCATTTTGCCAATATCATGATACAAGGCTCCAACACGAACCAGCAAGGAGTTCCCTCCTATTTTATAGATAGCAGATTCGGCAAGATTGGCTACTTGTAATGAATGCTGAAATGTTCCAGGTGCTTTAGTACTTAAATCGCGAAGCAGTTCACTGTTGAAATCAGTTAATTCCATCAATGTAAAATCGGAAGTAACTCGGAAAGTTTTTTCGATGAAGAAGATCAATGGATAACTCAATAAAGTCAGTAAACAATTTCCCATTAACCAAGCGATATGCATGGGATTCAACTCGAGAATTGTTCCTTCATTCAGAAGTGAAAGTCCAACATAAGAAACCACATAACTTGCAAAGATTAAAGTAACGGCAATAAATAACTGCGAACGCTTTCTCATGTTCACAATACTGAAAATTGAAACCATCCCTGCAATAATTTGCATAAACACAAAATCGAATCCGCCGGGTGCAATGGTTCCAAGAATTAACATGGAAAGCACATGAACGAAGAGCGCAGTACGTGTATCGAAAAAGGCTCGTGTCACGAGCGGTAAAATACAAAGCGGGACCAGCAACATACTAATCTTATTACTCG
Source organism: Bacteroidota bacterium (assembly GCA_016709725.1). GTDB lineage: Bacteria > Bacteroidota > Bacteroidia > AKYH767-A > OLB10 > JAJTFW01. Next base: position 297,584 of record JADJMG010000006.1, on the reverse strand, counting down.
CCAACAACAAGGTGTAAATAGCACATGTTGCAACAATTAAAAGAAATAACAATGTGATTTTTCGGCTATCCAATAAAATATCCCGACGTAGCATCCACAAAAATGTTAGCAGAATAACAACTGCTGTTATTACCAATAAAAGATAACCAAGATAAAGCCAAGGTAAGGAAGAATCCAAGGCATCTTCCCCTTTAAATGCTTTTCTGAGTGAGCTTAATTTTTCAAAAATATCTGCATCCACTACTTGTCCGCGGCGTACGATTAAACTTCCTTCGGACACCTCACCTCTCACCGCGCTCATCGATTTTAAATAATCTTTAGTAAATTGCTTGGTCATCTCCTCCTCAAAAAATAAATTGGGTTGAATGGCAGTTTCCAATGCAGAAAACACTTTATCGACTTTGCTTAAACCATTTCTAGCTAACTCCGTTTGGCAAAAGTCAAGAGCTTCCGCAGTCGAATAATGCAAACTCCTTTCGCTCGGTTTCCAAGATCCGTTTTTAATAATTCGCAGATGCTGATCCTTCTTCGGTAGTGAATGATTCACTCCCGAAAAAACACCTTTCTGATAAATCGAATGAATTAATTCAATACCCAGTGATTTTTCTTGAGGTGTTGCTTCGCCGAGCTTACCAAGATAATCTTTTATGGCGATGGAATGAATGGCAGTATCGACAGAATAAAAAAGTGGTGCATTATGAATGAGCTCCTCTTTTTCTTCATCAATTTCATTCGAAGATTTATAAACGGGATAAGAAAAAGGTGCTCTTAATTCTTCATAGGTCCAAGTTTGACCTAAACGATAATCATACTTAAAACGAACTTGCTGGGGAAGGAATGAAGTGATGACAAGAATTGATACGGTGACCAGTACAATTCGATAGTATAAGTCGTGCTTATTACTAATGGCAATAAATAGCTTGCGTAAATTCATTCTTTGCAAAAGTAATTATTAAATAGATTCCAGAAAAAGCAAGGGGAATCCAGCCCCTTCCATTCCATTCATTGAAGAACAGATTTTATCCAAGTCAAAAGAAAAAATGAAACAAACCTATAAGCCGGGTTCTGTCCCCACTTTCGTGGTTCTTGTCATTTATCTGCGATGATACTCACGCATCACCTGAATCAGCCTACCCATTGAGGTGCCCTTTGCAAGCAAAGAAGCATAGACGAGCCGCCTAATTCCTCAACCTATTTGGCTTTTCAGCCCACAAGGTTTTCCAGCATGGACTATCGCTAGCCAAGCTGTGAGCTCTTACCTCACATTTTCACCCTTACCCTCCTTCGCTAAAGCTATGGAGGGCGGTATCATTTTCTGTGGCACTTTCTGTTCCTCTCAAGTTTCCTCAAAAGGACCTTCCCGTTAGGAAGTGTGGCGCCCTTTGCTGCCCGGACTTTCCTCCCCTCGACCTAATCGAGAAGCGACAAGACAGTTTGTTTCACTGCAAAGATAGGGCATCAATTGAAGACTTACCTTCTAATTAAAAATTATTCGTGAATGAATTTACCCCTTGAATTTGAACTATTTCAACTAGAAACTGGGTATCAAACCATAGTATCCACTTGAGTAATAGCCAACCAATTTTTGATTAAATCTTTTCCATAGGGAGTAAGAATGGATTCAGGATGAAACTGCATTCCATAGACTGGAAAAATAATATGCTTTAAAATCATAATGTTTTGATCATTGTCTACTGCAAGTACATCGAGTTCTGAACTCCAATTTTTTCATCGGGCACCCAACTGTGGTAACGACCTGCTACAAAACTTTCTGGTAAAGAATTAAAAGTGGATTTTCCTTCTTCAAAATATTTACTTCCCTTGGAATTCCATGCAACACTTGTTGTAACCGCTTCAATCCACTCCCAAAAGCTTGAGCAATGGCTTGATGACCTAAACAAACACCCAACATGGGTTTTGTAGGCGCATACATCTTGATCAATGGAATTAAAATTCCTGCATCGTCAGGCAATCCGGGTCCAGGAGACAAAACAATTCGATCGAAACGACTTACTTCTTCCAACGTAATTTCATCATTCCGATAAACTTTGATCTCTTCATCGGTCAGTTCGGCAAGATACTGCTGAAGATTATAAGTAAATGAATCGTAATTGTCGAGTAGTAATATCATGGAGAGGAACTCAGATTCCCTCGACAAAATTAACAGAAAATAAAATCTAAAAAGGATCTAAAGCAAAGTCTTTCGATATTCCAATCAATTTATCACCTTTGTCGACAAATTACACCATGAAAAAGATCATTGAAACTTCGCAAGCTCCAGCACCTATTGGACCTTATTCGCAAGCCGTACAAGTTGGCAACCTTTTATATGTTTCTGGACAAATAGCCATTGTACCTGCTACGGGTGAACTTTTGTTAAACACCATTGAAGAAGAAACGCATCAAGTCATGAAAAACATTGGCGCCATTTTAAAAGAAGCCAATACTGATTACAGCAAAATCATCAAGACCAGTATTTTTTAAAAGACATGAACGACTTTGCAAAAGTGAACGGCGTGTATGGCGGCTATTTCACCTCTGATTTTCCAGCACGTGAAACCGTTCAAGTAAGTGCGTTGCCAAAATTTGTGAATGTAGAGATCACGGTGATTGCCATGGTGTAATTTTATCCATTGCAAATAGATTTTACCAATCTAAATTCGTCCAAGCGGTGAACAACTCACGAGCGAAAGGATCGGCATCTTCAATTTTTACAATTTGTAGGGTATTAAACCATGTTGTTGAAGATTTCATAAGCGTTATTTGTTTCTCTTTTTTCTGACTGAAAATCGCAAGATTAGTACCACCATCCTTCAGTGCACAGAGCTCAGTCAAATTCCCTTCAACTTTCCATCCATTGCATGAACTTATTTCATCATCCTTGGCAATTCCAGCAATTTCTGCAGGAGAACCAGGCAGTACACTAAGCACTTTCGTAATGTTACCTTCCACTATAACTCTTAATCCGTACCATTGTTCGTGATTTTTTTTAGATGGGATGGTCGATAACCAACAACCAACAGTGGGCAATAAATCTTGCAACATCTCTTCATACGATTTTCGCGAATGAATTGCCTGATTAAAAATTTCTTCGATGCCTTTATCACTCAGCGAAATTGCCAATCTTAAAATATCGGATTCGCGATAACCATTTTCATGGGTAGAAAAATCATTGAAGAGATGGACGTACAAATCATCTAATGAATTTTTTCCTTTGCTCGATCGACGAATGTATAAATCTAACATCATTGCTACAATACAGCCTTCATCATAGATCGAAGTTTTGCGATTGGGAACACCGGGAACATATCCATCCAACCAGGTATCGAAACTACTCTCTGCAACGGAGCTACGAAAACGACCATAATTATCTTTATGCTTTTGGATACGCTGATTTAGCTCAGAAAAAAACTCATGCGTATTAAAGAATTTACTTCTTGCTAAAAATAAATCACCATAGTAAGTGGTAAATCCTTCGTAAACCCATCCTAATCGACTATAGTTTTCTTTAGTATAATCATACTTTACAAAATCGTGCGGACGTAATGTTTTCACATTCCATGCATGAAACAATTCGTGGGAAGCCACGCCCATCAAATCCGAATACATCTCCTTATTCATCAATTGATACCCTGGCCCTAACGCTAAAACAGTGCTAGCTTTATGCTCCACACCGTGATAAAAACGATATGGCAATAACAATACTAAAAAATGGTATTCAGCAACTGGAAATGATTTCATCATATCCAACTGAACACGAGTGAATGCTTCGAAATCGTAAATGATTTTTGTCCAGTCGGGCTGACATTCTCCATACAACCAAATATGAAACTGATAATCATTCACCGAATAACTGCGATGTTGCAAAGATTTAGCAGCAAAAAGGGCGCATCTAATAATTCATCTAAATTTTCGGCGCGTAAAATATTATTTTCAATCTCTGGTAATGAACAAGCGATTTGATAATCCGAAGGAATTTGCAAATGCAAAAAATAAGGTTCATTCGCTTCGATGGGATCATACAAAATACAATGCACAGGATTCAAATAAAGAAAATCATTATCGAGCCAACATGCACCTGCATCGGGTTGTGCTGCATAATACTCATACTGCAAAATAATTTTCCCAACAGGTGCTTCATCAATGCGCCAACGATCCTTATTAATTTTATGAATGGGAAGTTCCGTTCCACTTTCTGTTGTGGCAATGAGTCCTCTTAAATTTTTAGCAAAATTTCCTAATTCATATCTACCTGGGCGCCATGATGGCAGTTGGAACTCGATGGGTCCATGCTCCTTCACCTCTTTATGTGCTTCAATGAATACAAATCGAGATTGAGGAACTGGGGTTTTAACAATGTATTTCATAACTGTATTTCACTACAAATCTAAAACAATTAAGTCGCCAAAAATTTAATATAACTGATTTCAGAAGCATCCTATTAACAACCTAATAACACAACCTAATCTAATTCTAGTTCTTCAACAAAACAGATCGATAATTCAGCACAATTCATCATTCTGCGCTTGTAACACCTGAAAATCAATTACTTTTCATCAATAATGATAAATAATATAACTTTGCCCTCTCAAAAGAATATCTTGATATGCAATACGATTTGATAGTAGTGGGCAGTGGTCCTGGTGGATATGTAGCAGCGATTAGAGCTAGCCAGCTTGGATTAAAAACTGCAGTTATTGAAAAAGAATCATTAGGAGGCATTTGCCTGAACTGGGGATGCATTCCAACGAAAGCCTTGTTAAAAAGTGCTCAAGTTTTTGAATATTTAAAACATGCTGGCGATTATGGTATCACGGTAAATGAATTCAATGCTGATTTTAATAAAGTGATTGGGAGAAGTAGAGATGTTGCTGATGGAATGAGCAAAGGGATTCAATTTTTATTGAAGAAAAATAAAATTGATGTCATCAACGGCTACGGAAAAATTAAGCAAGGAAAAAAAGTTGAAGTAACCGCTGCTGATGGTTCTGCCACCACTTACGAAGCTCAGCACATCATTTTAGCAACGGGTGCTCGAAGCAGAGTATTGCCAGGACTTGAGCAAGACGGTAAAAAAGTAATTGGATACCGTGAAGCGATGACGCTACCAACGCTACCAACATCCATGGTAATTGTTGGATCGGGAGCTATTGGATGTGAGTTTGCTTATTTCTATAATAGCTTGGGTACAAAAGTGACCATCGTAGAATTTATGTCGAACATTGTTCCGATTGAAGACGAAGATGTGTCAAAACAATTAGCGCGCTCTTTTAAGAAATCAGGAATAAGCATCATGACCGAATCCAGTGTTGAAAGTGTTGACACAAATGGTAGCGGATGCAAAGTGAAAGTAAAAACTAAAAAGGGAGAAGAAATTATCGAATGTGATATTGTTTTATCTGCCGTAGGTATCACTCCTAATATTGAAAATATTGGATTAGAAGATGTAGGTGTCATCACAGACAAAGGCAAAGTTTTGGTAAATGATTTTTATCAAACGAACATTCCAGGCGTTTATGCCATTGGTGATATCGTAAAGGTCCGGCATTAGCACACGTTGCTTCTGCAGAAGGAATTTTGTGTGTAGAAAAAATTGCGGGTCTAGCAGTTCATCCAATTAACTATGGAAACATTCCAGGATGTACGTATTGCTCTCCAGAAATTGCATCAGTGGGAATGACTGAAAAAGCAGCCAAAGAAGCGGGTATTGAAATTAAAGTTGGGAAATTCCCCTTCTCTGCTAGTGGAAAAGCAAAAGCAGCGGGTGCTAGCGATGGATTTGTAAAAGTTATTTTTGATGCGAAATACGGTGAGTGGTTAGGTGCACACATGATTGGGATGAATGTAACGGAATTGATTGCAGAAGTTGTGGTAGCTCGTAATTTAGAAACGACAGGACACGAAATCATCAAATCGATTCACCCTCATCCAACGATGAGCGAAGCCATTATGGAAGCTGCTGCAGATGCCTATGGCGAAGTGATTCACATGTAAAAAAATATTGCAATTAAAATTAGAAGGGAGCTAATCGCTCCCTTTTTTTGTGTTTATAAGTAGCGAATTCAGGTGCTAACATTACAAATAAAAATGATCTCTTGATTAAGAGTTGCAAAATTAACCACAGAGTCTCGGAGGCACTGAGAGGCACGGAGGAAGGCTAGTATCAACCTTCACTTATAAATAGTGAAGTATACATTATTAAAACTCAAATTTCTTTTTCAACCAATAACACTCAGTGCTCCTCAGTGCCTCCGCTCCTCTGTGGTAAAAAAATCAACTCAAAACAAAAGAGAAATTTCCAATTTGAAAATTCGTTAATATCAAAAATAATACTCATTCTAAAACTCAATTCGATAGCCGAGAATAGGAATCAGTGGGGTTTGATAATACGTTTTCACTTTCCCTGATTTCGCATCAAAAAAATCTCCATAAACATTTTTTCTGCTCGTAACATTTTGGATGTCTAAAGAGAGAATATGAGTTGCCTTTGGTCGATTTCGTTTCATACTGATTCGAATATCTGTTCTAAAATATGCAGGATTTTGCCCAGTGAAAGCATGCTTTTCAAAATAATAAGTACTTTCCTCAGTCATCGATTTTTCTACATCGATGGGTGTAGTTCGCAATCCGCCAGCATAAATCAGTTTAATATTAAGTCCAATAATTCTATTTTTAAATTTGCTGCCCGTTGTGATTTCTTTACCTCCTGTAAAAGTAAAAGTATAATTTCCATTGTATAAAGTATTTCTCCACTTACCATCGTTCGCACGATACTTTGATTCATAAATAGAAGACGAAAAAAGAAAATACAAATCATGATGTAAAAATTGTTCCACCGTTAATTCTACTCCATAATTACGTCCTAGCCCATCATTAGTGAGTGGCTCTGTATAATATCCATCGCGTAAATTCAAGACGCTAAATGTATTCGTTGTATCGACGCTGATGGGCACATCAAACAAATGTTGGTAATAAGCTTCAATTTTAAAATGCAACCAAGGTTTTAACATGTGATCATACCCCACAACAAAATGATGCGATTTAGTCAAATCCAACTCTTCATTAGGACGATAAATATTTCCTGAACTATCGATAGCTTCTGCAAAATAAACTCCGAGTGTTTGAATTTGACTATGTAATCCATAACCTACTGACAATGTCTTTCCCTCAGATATTGCAAAACTAGAGGAAACCCGAGGCTCAAAAGAAAAAGAATTATTCAAAGCAAGTGCGAGGTAATGTACTCCAAATTGCAAGGTCCATCTTTCCGTAACTCGATTCATCCATGTTGAATAAAATTGAATTGTTTGGGTAGCATTTTTAATATCCAAATAGTTTATCATACTATCCACATCCGTATTATAACTATTTTGAAAGATGGAATAGTTAAGCTTAGATAAAACAATTCCAGATTTCAGGGTATTTCGTGCATTGATTTTAAAATTCAAATTAGAAGAAAACAAGTACCTGTCGTTCACTGTTCTTGCGTTTTCTCTGCTTTCAAATTCATAACTATCGTTCAACCTCTTTGCTCGGTATTTATTCTCAAACTTAGAACTGACCAATGCCGTTCTCAGGAACAATTTTTTACTGAGCGTAATACTGTGTGTTGCACCAACTGCGCCTGTATTTGAAATAAAATCACTTGAGTATCGATCAAAATCTTCCTCCCATTTAGATGAATCAGTTTCCGCTTCAAAATCTTGACTACTTAGTCCACCAAATCCAAAAATGGTAAATTGACCGAACTTATTTGTGGGTAAGTAAATATTAAAGGACAAATCTTGAAAGTTAGTCGCAGCATCTCCTAAATCAATAATCTTCCCAATGGCAGCTAGTGTACTGTATCGATAATTTATTAAATACGAGCCATTGTATTTTTTACTAAAAGGTCCCTCAGCGGCTACATCAAGTCCTAAAAAACTCGATTGAAAAGTAAACTCTCTATTTTCATTATTTCCTTTTCTCAACTTTAAATCGAATACACCACTCAGTGCATTTCCATACTCCGCAGTAAAGGCACCTGTTAAAAAATCAGAATTAAATAATAACTGCGAACTTAATATCGAAATTCCACCACCTGCCGTACCTGGAAAAGCATAATGATTGGGACTGGGAATTTCCACTCCTTCCATGCGCCACTGAAGTCCGTTAGGAGAGTTACCACGAATAGAAACATTATTATTACCATCATCGGTGCTTAACACACCAGCAAAGGAGCTCACCATTCGTGCAGGATCATTTACTGCCGCCGCAAATTTTTGAGTTTCTTCTACTGAAAAGGTTCGAGTACTCACCAAGGACATTTCATTGATGGCCTTTTGCTTTTCCAATTCAGCAGTAATGGTTACTTCCTTCGTCTGAACTAACTTCTCACGTAAAGACAAGGTTAAGACCAACTCCTTTCCAGAGTTTAATAGGACATTCGGCCGAACTAAATCTTCATACCCCATCATCACCACTTTGATTGTATGATATCCAACGGGGACCTTGTCCAAACGAAAAGCTCCATTCATATCAGCGTTTACACCCATGACTGGATCCAAATCTGCTACAACTACCGTGGCTCCCGGCAAGGTGGCTTGCGTGATTTCATCTACTACGACACCACGAATAATTTGGGTGGGGATTTGTGCACTGGAATGGAATGCAAAATGCGTTAGAACGCAAAAAATCAAAATACTTTTTTTCATTTAATCTTATACTTAATTCAAATCGTTTTTAGTAATGCAAAGAAAAGCGATTCACAGTAAACTATATTAATGTTGCACCGAATCGTAAAAAAAAGCATCTTAAATAAACAATTAACAAACCGAAACAAATCTTAATTCCAACCAAAGCATACCTCTTTAAGAGCAAGCAAGAAAAAAGCATTTCCTCTATTTTAACTCCAACAATGCCACACTCTCCACATGGGCAGTATGAGGGAACATATCCACTGCTTGCACTTTCACCAAATTATACTTTTCGGAGAGCATTAATAAATCGCGGGCTTGTGTTCCTGGATTACAACTCACATACACAATACGAGGACAATTGCTTTTAAGTAATTGCGCCACCACATCTTCATGCATTCCTGAACGAGGAGGATCGGTGATAATGACATCGGGTTTTCCTTCCTGATCAAACAATTCATCGCTCAATAAATCTTTCATATCACCCGAAAAAAACACGGAATTTTTAATGTTATTTAACTCAGCGTTCAGCTTTGCATTATCAATGGATTCTTCAACATATTCGATGCCCACCACTTTTTTTGCTAATGAAGCAACGAATAAAGCGATGGTTCCGGTACCGGTATACAAATCGTAAACAATATCTGTATTTTTTATTGCTGCAAATTCACGCGCTAATTGATATAAAGCTAATGTTTGGGTAGGATTCGTTTGAAAAAATGATTTAGGACCAATTCGAAATTGCAATCCTTCCATCTCTTCGGTGATATAAGGCAATCCTGACCATGTATGCACTACCAAATCATGAAACGTATCGTTACCTTTTGGATTGATGACATACAACAAAGAAGTAATTTGTGGAAACGATTGTTCGAGATGTTTTAATAATCCTTCTAATTTTTCGCGATTATTTTGGTAGACCATCACAATCACCATCAAGCCGCCAGACAAGGTATTTCGAATGATGAGTCCGCGCATCATTCCTTCCTTGTGACGAATATTCATGAAGGACATTTCATTTGTCAAACAATACGCACGCACCGCTAATCGAATAGCATTAGAAGGATCAGGTTGCAAATAGCAATTTTCAATATCCAATACTTTATCAAATTTACCAGCGATATGAAATCCTAAGCCCGGTCCTGAAACTTCGTTTGTTGCAGAAAACTCATCATAAGAAAGCCATTTTCTGTCGGCAAAAGAATAATCCAATTTATTTCGATAATACTTTGTGATTGATGAACCCAGAATAGGAATTAGATTTACATTTTCAAATTTTCCAATTCGTTCCAAGGCATCCTTTACTTGCTTTTCCTTAAATGTGAGCTGGCTCGCATAATCCAAATACTGCCATTTACATCCTCCGCAGGTTCCAAAATGCTCACAAAAAGGCTCTCTTCTTAGTGAAGAAGGCTTCTTGACTACCGTTACTTCAGCCTCGATATACGATTTTTTCTTCTTCTTTATGTATACATCAACGATATCTCCCGGTACGGCTTTATCAATAAAAACCACCATACCTTCGTGCTTAGCAATCGCTTTGCCCTCATCGGCCATCTCAATTACTTCTAAATCAGTAAGAATTTTTCCTTTCAAAATATGCAACGTTTACCGCTATAAAACCGTCCTTTAACAAAACAGATACAATTTCTTAGCTAATTAGTTTGCAAATTTAGATAACTTTGAAGAGTCTCAGGTCAATGAAACGAAAGCTACTTGTATTTATTTTTCTTTTTTCAGCAAATTGGGTGAGTGCCTTCCATATTGCAGGGGGAGATCTTACGTCAAAATGGCTTTTTGGAAATACTTTTGAAATTAAACTCAGGCTCTATAGGGATTGCTCGAATCAGAGTGCTGCTTATTTTGATCCTACCATCATTATTGCAGCTTATACACTAAATGGCAGTGTGCTGCAAGATTCATTTCATATCGATTTAGCCAGTGTGGTACCACTTGAGTATTCAGGAATTGGATGTGTTCAACCTCCAGCTATTTGTATGGAAGCGGGTACTTATGTCAGAAATATACAGCTCCCTGCAGGTTCGGGTGGTTATTATTTGGTTTGGGAAAGATGTTGTCGGAATATTGCGGTTATTAATCTTCAAAGTCCAAGTCAAACAGGAATGGCGTTTTATCATGAAATGGCAGATCCCATTTTAGCAAACTCAAGTCCTACTATCGATAGTCCTCCGCTCCCCTATACTTGTGTTGGACAGTTATTCCGCTTTAGTTTTCATGCCACCGATCTTGATGGTGATTCCCTCGTTTATGAAATGAGCACTCCCTTGGCTGGTGGAAATTCAAGTAATCAGAGTCCAAACCCATTTAGTTACCTTAATTCGCCTGGAGGCCAAAATTTAATACCCGAACCTAGTCCTTATGCTAATTCCACCTGGGATTTCGGATATGGCATTTCTGATGTATGTGGTAGCGCCGTTCCACTGGTAATGGATCCAGTTACAGGAATCGTGGAAGGGGTGCCAGATGTTCCAGGCTTTTATGCCATGGCGGCCACTATTTATGAATATAGGAATGGTGTCCTTATTGGAGTAGTGAGAAGGGAAATTGAATTTACCGTTTTACTCTGTGAAGGAAATACACAACCGAACTTATCTGCCTCAGTAAAAAATGCAGATTATGAAATTTATGCAACCGATACTTTGTGTTTTGACGTAACTGCTCGTGATCCAGATGGCGATTCATTGTACTTAATTTACAAAGGAGACCTTTTCAGTCATTCTCCAGCTGCTGGCTTACCTCCACCATATGCAGTTACTTCTGACACGAGTGGAATTGATTCGGTGAGAGTACAATTTTGTTGGAACACACAATGCAATCAAGCCAGAGATTCTGCTTACAAAGTTCAATATGAAATTACAGATAATGGATGCCCTCTTCCTCTTACCTCTTTGGGAAAAATAACTATTTTAGTTAAGCCTGTTCCTGTGATTGACAAACCAAATCTACTTTGTTTAGAATTGCAAAACACATTAATTAAAGTCAATAAGAATCCACAACCTGAAATTATTCCACGTTATTTTTCTAATTACAAATTATTTCGAAGTGTGAATGGAAGTAGCTTTCAATTTATTCAATCAGCTGAAGACCCTTCCCAATTCACCTTTGTTGATTCGAACGCAAGCAATCCACTACTTATCGATTATTGCTACTACATCATCGCTACTAACAGTTGTGGTGTAGAAAGTTTTCATTCGGATACCCTCTGTAGTATTACACAAGTTAACGAAACCGTAAACTATATTGAAAGCGTAAGTGTATCTGCTAAGAATCGCGTTTCTTTAGATTGGGAAGATTTTCCTGACGGAATGTATGGCACGTATGTCATTGAAAAGAGAATAAACGAACCTAATTCGGTTTATCAAGAAATAGCTCGACTCAACAACTATTCGAATTACGCATGGGAAGATAATGATGTATTTACTTCCAATTTTTCCTATTGCTATCGAATGAAAAATATTAATTTTTGTGAAAACGAAAGTGAATACAGCAATGAAGCCTGTACTATTCTATTGCAAGGTGAAAGCACACAATTTTCGAATCGGTTAAAATGGAATGAATATATTCAGTGGAAAGGAAGTGTATTGAATTATAATTTAGGTCGAGTAAAAGATGAGAATAATTTAGGAAGCACTTTTATACCTTATGTTCAATTGCCGGCTACCTTTCAAGTTTTTGAAGATGAAAATATTCCCTTGCAAGGAGGAGTATACTATTATAAAATTCAAGCTACCGAAGGCCAAGGCGGAAACAATGCCATCAGCTTTTCGAATGAAGTAGAATTAGTACAGCCGCCATTACTCTATATACCCAACGCATTTTCTCCCAACGATGATGCTGGAAATAATACTTGGGGTCCGGCCTTTTCATTTGTTAAATCATTTGAAATTTCTGTTTTCAACAGATGGGGACAAAAGGTTTTTACCTCGGCAAGCTTAAACACTACTTGGGATGGAAAATTTAATGGTGTAGAGTGTCAACAAGGTGTTTATCTTTTTAAGATAAAATTCTATGGTTTTTCTTCTGGGGATCCCATCGAAAAAATGGGAACTGTGACCCTTCTTCGTTAGATTTTGTTATCTTTTTTGATAGGTTCACTACTCCTGATTTCTTACCTTTGCACTAATTCTGAAAAACATGCGATTCGAATCTAACATCTTGACCAGCGAGCAAGCCATTGAACTTGAAAATAAATACGGAGCTCATAATTATCACCCTCTACCTGTTGTCATTAGCCGCGGTGAAGGTGTGTTTTTATGGGATGTGGAAGGAAAAAGATATTATGATTTCTTAGCGGCCTACTCCGCCGTAAATCAAGGCCATTGTCATCCTCGCATTATTCAAGCGTTGATCGATCAAGCTTCTAAATTAACGCTTACTTCAAGGGCATTTCACAACGATGTTTTAGGAGAATACGAAGAATTCATGACACAACTTTTTGGGTTTGATAAACTTTTGCCGATGAATACAGGTGTAGAAGGTGGTGAGACTGCGCTTAAACTTGCACGTCGCTGGGGGTATGATGTGAAAGGAGTAAAGAAGCACGAAGCGAAAATAATTTTTGCAGAAGGAAATTTTTGGGGTAGAACATTATCTGCTATCTCAGCAAGTACTGATCCAACCAGTTATACTGGATTTGGTCCGTACATGCCGGGTTTCGAAATTGTTCCTTACAATGATATTCCAGCGCTAGAAAAAGCTTTTGAAGATCCCAATGTAGTTGCATTTATGGTTGAACCCATCCAAGGTGAAGCAGGTGTTGTTGTTCCGGATGAAGGGTATTTGAAAAAAATAAGTGCGTTATGTAAAGCGAAAAATGTTTTGTTCATAGCAGATGAAGTACAAACTGGAATTGCACGTACAGGTAAAATGTTGGCGTGTGATCATGAAGGTGTAAAACCAGATATTTTAATTTTAGGAAAAGCGTTATCCGGAGGCGTGATGCCCGTTTCAGCCGTGTTGGCAAACGATGAAATCATGCTAACGATACATCCCGGTGAACACGGTTCAACTTACGGTGGAAATCCTTTAGCTTGTAAAGTGGCTATGGCTGCTATGCATGTGGTGTTGGATGAAAAACTAGCAGAAAATGCAGAAGTGCTGGGCGAATTATTCCGTAGCGAAATGCGAAAAATAAAATCAGATCGCATCAAGCTCATCAGAGGAAAAGGATTATTTAACGCCGTTATCATTGAAGAGAAAGATGGAATTAGCGCTTTAGATGTTTGCTTCAAACTCAAAGAAAACGGGTTGCTAGCAAAACCAACGCATGGCGATATCATTCGATTTGCTCCACCGCTTGTCATCAACGAAGAACAATTATTAGAATGTTGTTCCATCATTCGTAGAACGATAGAAGGATTATAAAAAAACTATTTTTTTATTTTTGACTAAGCAATCTCTTCTGGATTGGGCTTCTTTAAAACGGCAGCCATAATTAAAGAGATTAACGTACCAATTAAGAGTGTTCCTAAAAGTGTCCAGGTGAACATCCAAAATGGAGTTTGGAATTTTGCGCTCATATTGAGTTGTTGTTCTACCTGCTCCTCCGGCATTCCCATTTCCAACATTTTATTCATTTGCTTTTCTTGAATAAATGTCATGAACTCCGGATCAATCACAGTCACATACAAAACCGTGTAAGCCGCAGTAATAATCCCACCAATGACGAATATTAACAACCCTTGCTTAAATACATCCGAAAACTTCATCCAGCCATTTCCAATGGTCGCTTTATATTCCTTTGTGGCAAATACAATACAGATCACTGGAATTGCCATACTTAAAATGTTAAAAACCCAACTCATATCGGAGCGCGTAAGGTCGGTAACAAACATTAAAAGACCCCAAACAATGTTAATACCGCTGTATATTAAAGCGTACTTAAGTGCAATTTTCATGGTTTATGTTGCTTAATTTTACATCAAAGAAAAGTCTTTCTGAACAAAGAACAAATTTATGTTTGTTAAAGCCATTGAAGAAATCAACCGTTTTACTCGGCCTATCCACACGATTATGCGTACTTATGGATCGAGTAAAGTGTTCCCAGGAGCTTCTACTCTATCCTTTGTCAATGAAGAAGGTGTAGCTATAACGTGCCGACATGTAGCCGAACAAATCCTTCAATCAGAAAAAATAAATCAACAATATTTACTTTTTACCCAAGCTCGATTTCGATTAAATAAAGACGAGAAATTTGAATCCAATATGAAAGAATTGGAATTGTCGAATAAATATACCCCTGAAACCGTTATTCAAGCTAAACGTTTCTTTGCCGACTGTTTTGATAAAATATCTGGATATGAATGTTTTATACACCCATTAGTGGATTTAGCCATCATTAAATTCAAAGGGTTTACTCAGCACTATTATCACAACCATGCCCGATTCTTAGCCGATGACCAAATGGCTAAACCTGGTCGCATGATGTGTCGATTTGGTTATCCATTTCCGGAGTTCAGCAATTACACATACAATTATCAAAAGGATGATATTGAATGGACGAGAGAAGGAAATCCAAGAACGCCTTCATTTCCTATTGAGGGAATTATTACCCGATTGATTAAACAACATGGTTTGATAGCGGGCATTGAATTGAGTTCACCTGGATTAAGAGGACAAAGTGGCGGACCTTTATTTGATACTGACGGAATAGTATATGGGATGCAAAGTTCAACCCGACATTTACATTTGGGATTCGATTTAGAAAATCATGAAATACCGAATGGACCCTCTTCAAAAAGAGTGACAAATACTCCGTTTTTACATGTAGGCCAATGTGTGCATGTTGGTATCATTAAAAACTTTTTACGAGAACATAATATTAAGTTCTACGAAGCTTAAGATAAAAAAATTGTTTCTTTTCAATTAATCACAAACAAGATGTGCTGCATCTTCACCTACCTGAGTTCCGATGGCAACACCCATCCCGCCCATCCTAACGGCTTTGAAAAAATATCTAACTATAATAATCTTTTCTTTTCCTTCTCCCTTTAACGGCACAGCATATCCGTTCTTCTACTCTTTTTATAATAGAAGATTTTACAGGACCTAATCCCATAATGCCACTCCAGCGCTGATCAATTTCAAGGGGTTGATTTGGCAATATCATTGTCGACAAAAGTTTTTCAAGATGGTTTTGCACGGTGGATGTGAGTCCAAACTCAAAAGTGTTCTCCGTCTTAAAATCAAGATTTCTTCCTCCTCCGAACAAGATTCGATTGCCAACATTTCTAAAATAGAAATAGCCTTTTTCATAATGAAAAGTACCTTTCACTTTGAGATGAGGAATAGGCTTTGTGATCAACACTTGCGCTCGCCCTGGCTCAACCAATGCATCGGGCAACAACTGTTTTGCGAAAGCATTGGTCGTAATTAAAAGTTGTTGCGTAGGAATACTAAATCCATTGCCTGTTTCAACTAACAAACATTCTTCTTTATGATACCATCCTTTAATTTCAATACCATTCAACACTTCAATATTTTTAATTCGAACCAACGAAAGTAAACTCTTCATCATTTTACCTGTATCAATTTGACCTTCGCCGCAATTCTTGATTAGATTTTTTACTCCTGCAAATCCGAATTTATCAATTTCAGTAGAGGCTTTTGATACGTATTTTTTCATTCCGCTGATGGATGCTAATGTTGATTAAATCCATCCATCTTATCTAAACAATCCTTCCATATCTCTTCCTCTTGAGGAGTGAACAATTCATAACCGCCTAATTCTTCATAACCTAAATTATCGTCACCTAGGACAGCTCTTAATTTTTGAAGACCTTCCCATCTCTTCTGAACCAGATCGAACACCTCCTTTTCAGAAGTGTTTTTTAAGTCATCCAATAATTCAGTCATACTTCCAAAGCAAGCAAAGCCAGCATTTCTAGTACTGGCCCCATATGGCAAAATTCGACCTCTATCTACTACTAAAATTTTCCAATGCGGTTTTAACTGTTGTGCAGCCCTTGCAGCGTTTAAGCCTACAATTCCAGCCCCAACAATCAGCAAATCAACACCTTCAAAATAAGTTTGACGCTCCCAAAAACTTAAACTACTTCTATTTTCGATCATTACCTTGGGCAATTTTAATTAAAAAACACTACAAGTATAAAGCTTATAAGCACAAAATATAACCAATTACTATTAATTCTAGACCAATAAATCTACTATATAATGCCGACCTACATTAACTTAAGCTTAATAACAAACAATTTCATTTGTAGCGTCGGTATAAGCATTAACTTTGCCCCCTTATTCAGAAAAGCGATTATGGGATTAAAATGTGGAATTGTAGGACTTCCAAACGTCGGGAAGTCGACATTATTTAATTGTCTTTCCAATGCGAAAGCACAAGCGGCCAATTTTCCATTTTGTACCATCGAACCCAATATTGGTGTAATCACGGTACCAGATGATAGATTAAAAATTTTAGAAGGATTAGTAAATCCACAAAAAGTAGTTCCCACTATTGTAGAAATAGTAGATATAGCTGGACTTGTTAAAGGTGCCAGCAAAGGGGAAGGATTAGGTAATCAGTTTTTTAGGAAACATTCGTGAAACAGATGCAATTTTACGTGCTTCGATGTTTTGATGATCCTAATGTTGTGCATGTAGATGGAAGTGTAAATCCAGTACGTGACAAAGAAACGATCGACTTCGAATTGCAATTAAAAGACCTCGAAACCATCGAAAAAGAATGCAACGTATCGAAAAAGTTGCTAAGATTGGAATCGATAAAGACGCGAAAAAACTTTTGAAATATATCAAACATTAAAAGCGCATCTTGAAAAAGGGGAATCGGCGAGATCGGCACCACTTTCAGAAACAGATTGGGAAATCGTTTCAGACTTATGGTTACTTACAGCAAAGCCTGTGATGTATGTTTGCAATGTTGATGAAGGATCTGTGGTGAACGGAAATAAATACGTTGACATGGTGCGCGAGAAAGTTAAAAATGAAAATGCAGAAATCATTGTAATCGCTGCTGCTATTGAAGCTGATATTGCAGAATTAGAGAGCTATGAAGACCGCATTGCCTTTCTTTCTGATTTAGGATTGACTGAATCGGGAGTAAGTAAATTAATTAAATCGGCATACCAACTTTTACAATTACAAACCTATTTTACGGTTGGTGTTAAAGAAGTGAGAGCTTGGACTATCCACCAAGGTATGACTGCACCGCAGGCAGCTGGAGTAATTCACACCGATTTTGAAAAAGGATTCATTCGTGCTGAAGTAATGCAATACAACGATTTTATTTCTCTCGGTTCTGAACAAGCCTGCAAAGAAGTGGGAAAATTAAGTGTGGAAGGAAAAGAATATGTAGTGCAAGATGGAGACATCATGCATTTTAGATTTAATGTTTAATTAAAGCAAATCATCACTAAAAAAATAGTTTATTCAATATGGGACGTGCATTTGAAAAACGCAAACACAAAATGTTTGCAAACAATGCAAAAGCTTCTAAAGCTTTTACCAGAATTGGAAAAGAAATTGCCATTGCCGTAAAACTAGGTGGACCACATCCTGATGGCAATCCTCGTTTGCGAATGGTTATACAAAATTCCAAGGCATTAAACATGCCTAAGGATCGCGTAGAAGCTGCCATTCAACGAGCGGCACACAAAGACGAGAAAGTTTTAGAAGAAGTAGTATTTGAAGGCTATGGTCCGCATGGGATCGCCGTAGTAGTAGAAGCTGCTACCGATAATAATACAAGAACCGTTGCAAACATTCGCATGCATTTTAATCGCTGCAATGGGGCTATGGGGAAAACGGGGTCCTTAGATTTTCTATTCGATCGCAAAGGGATATTCTGCATTGAAAAAGGAAAATCAAATATTGAAGAACTCGAATTTGAATTGATCGATTTCGGAGCCGAAGAATTAGAAGAGGGAGAAGATGGAATTTACGTGACCACTTCATTTACGGATTACGGCAAAATGCAAAAAGCATTGGAGGAGAAAAAAATCACCATCATCAGTGCAGAACTTGATCGAATTCCAACTACAGTTACCGAACTCAACGCTGACCAACAAAAAGATTTGCAAAATTTATTGGACAGATTGGAAGAAGATGATGATGTGCAGAATGTTTTTCACAATATGAAGGAAGATTGATTTAATTAAGAATTAAGAATTAAGAATTAAGAATTAAATCCTGATTCACCATTCACAATTCACAATTCACAATTAATTCTTAAACGTGAAATTTACAACGGGCGACATCAACACAGGAAACTTACTCCATGTTTCGAGGGAGTTACGATGCTTTACAGCAATATAATACGAATTTCCACTATAAGGAGCAGGAATAATGATAGAGGCTTGACCATTCACGTTCAAAGTAACAGTTGTAGTATACGCAACGCTATATGGCGATGATGTATTTCTAAGTTGAACAGTTACGGTATCGCTTACTGATGACGATATGACTCCAATCATGTTTCCACCACCGATATAAAATCCTTCTATTGCTACATATAAATTTAAATTTGAGCTTCCTGTATTTACAGTAAACGAACTACTTGAATTCATCGAATTACAAGGCCCTACCAATGTGATAACACCTGAAGTTGCTCCAGCAGGAACAGTAGCTGATAATTCAGTATTACTAACTACTACAAATGCTGCGTTTACACCATTAAATAAAACACTTGTTAAAGTATTCATTTGAGTTCCTACTAAAGAAATCGCATTTCCAACATTTCCACTACTTGGATTAAAGGAAGTAAACGTAATAGGTGAAATAACATCCACCGAAAGCACATTTGAAACAGACGAACACGAGCCACTCACTCCAGGAAAATAAATAGACCAATTCACTACTCTCCCTGTATCGACGCCTGCTCTATCGTACACTTTCAAATGCCGAGTTCCATTCGGATTTAAACTACCTCCCCCCAATGAAGCAAAGCTTGTATGCGTAGTTGTTAATGCACATGAATTCACTGTAAAAATGGCGTTCCATGGTTTATATAAGTCTGAATAAGGAGCACCCGTTGTAGGCAGAATTGTAGCTCCCGAATCTGCAAAAACTGTATTTATAAAATTAACACCACCATTACCGGCATTCCCAGTTTGATCGCTAAGTCCTAATCTTTCTCCTGATGAACTTTCGAGAAATATATCCAAATCTCCAACATAAGTATGCGTTAAATTCAATTGAACATATATGCTTGATGTAGGAATCGATGACGTGTATCCGCTTACAATAATAGGACTTGCTACACCTGTACAACTATTATCTGGTATTACAGCAGGAACTGCAGTAGAAAATTGTTGGCTTCCAACTGCGGCGAAATTCGACACCACATCATAATTACCAGTTTGTGTGGCAACATAGGAAGAAGCTGTTTCGCCAGACAAATCAATTCCATTTAATCTCCACTGATAATCTACCCCAACAGAAGGAGAGAATGACATTGAAACCGTATTAGGAGAACAAACTGTAAGAGGTCCACCCGCTGATAGAATAGCAGCGCTTGGAGCAGAGTTCACCGCAATAGCTAGAGATGAAGGACCACCATTTCCGCATGAATTAACCCCGTAAACTGATATCGTTCCAGAAGCTGCTCCAGGAGCAACATTAACCGTGATGCTATTTGTAGGAGTTCCAACGATAGAAAACCCAACAGGTAAACTCCACGAATAACTTGTAGCAAATAATATGGAAGGAACAGAATAAATGATATTTTGATCACCTTGACATACACTGGTAATGCCAGATAGTACTCCTGCTGTAGAAGGAAGTGGAGAAACGGAAACGGAATAGGCATTAGAAGTAGAACCCGTAGTACAAATATTCGAAGGAGTTACTGAAATTGAACCAGAAGATGCATTTGCGGCTATGCTTACTGTTATACTATTCGTTCCTGATCCTGATGTGATGGTAAATCCAATAGGCAAAGACCAAGCATAACTGGATGCATTTGAAACCGCCGTTGTTGAATAAACCACACCGTTCTGTCCTTGACAAACGCTAGACGGACCAGAAATTGTTCCGGTTGCTCCTAGGGTTCCAATCATTATTAAATTAGCTCCATTATCCAAACCCACCACAGAGGGGAGAGAAGAAACAACTCGAATTCGATAAGCAGTACCTGCAATACTTCCTCCTGGAATTATGCAAGAAATACTTCCACTAGAGGAGGTACTACTTAATGTTCCAATATTAGTTGGACTTGCAAACGAACCTATGGACGAAGATAATTGCGCTGTATAAACATTCCCTGCGTTTGCATTTCCATTGCCCGCAAATCCAACGGTGAGAGCTTGTCCAGGGCATAAATTTAAAGGACTAATAGGATCGGTAGAAATTGTTGTTAAAACACCACCGCCTGCAATAATATTAAAATTTACATTTGAAATATCAAAAAAGATATTTCCGGCACCTTCCACTTTCACACGTGCGGTAGAAGTAACATTTCCAGGAACAGTAATATTTTCACTTCCGTCATTTGGTGTATTTGATAGCAGAGTTATCGGATAAGTATATCCTCCATCTGTAGACAATAAAATATTCACATTAGCACAGGAGATGGGAGCAATATTTGTTGATGATACATTCCACGTCACATTTGCCGTTGCACCCGTAGCCCAAGTAACTGCAGTATTAGGTGCAGTAACTGTGAACGCAGCACCTGTATTGATGACATTTACTAAAACATTTGCATCAATTCTATTCACACCTCCACCATTTACTCTATTATCACGAGCGGTTACTTTAAACTTTAATACGCGTGCGTAGCTAGGTAGAATTTCTCCAATCGTTGTAGCATTATTTACGATATCCGAAATTTTTGGAAAAATACGAGTTCCAGTACTTGTGGGAGGAAATGGACGGAAAATGGGAGCATCGCCTACGGGTGCATTCCAATTCCCAGCTGCACCCAAATCATATTCTTCCCATGAATACGTCAATGCATCACCGTTAGGATCCGAACCTGTTGCATTTAACGAAAACGGAGTTAAATAAGGTATATAATAATTTAAACCATCTGGAGTAACAGTTGGAGGCGTATTCCCTGTAGCGGTTGTTGTTGGACATGTATTTCCACTTCCAGTTGTGATATAATTAGTAATTTGATCGAAGCTATGCGTATGAAAATACGCAATACTATTTGGGGCCAAATTATTGGTAGCACCACAAATTCCAGCATATGCCATAATAGTAATTCCGCTTCCGGGTTCATAAGCTGCTGAAGCACTTCTATTACCTCCACCACAAGAACTTGTTGTCGCATTAAAAGTATGGCTCCCTCCAAATTGATGTCCCATTTCGTGTGCCACATAATCCACATCAAAAGCATCACCTACGGGGCTTCCAGAACCTGTTACGCCACCTGCCTTATTCGAAGTACATGGAACACCTAAATAAGCAACTCCACCTCCACCGGTACTAAAAACATGACCAATATCATAATTTGCACTTCCAATGACGGTATTACAATTCGTAATATTTTGTCCAAGCATAGTAGAACCATTTGTATTCGTAAATGGATCTGTGCTTGCATTTGTATAGATCAATAAATTATTGTTTGCAACCATTGTCATTCGAACTGACACTTCTGATTCATAAATTCCGTTTACACGATTCATTGTAGCAACCATACCGGCCATAGCACCCGATGTAGTACCTCCATAATAGGCCGCATATTCACCTGTACAAGCAAGTGCTAAACGATAATTTCTTAATTGGGTACCATGTGTTTTATTTGCTTGACCGGTTGCAATTTGCTGATAAGATCTACTTTTATTAATTGGCAAACTATCCAACTCACAATTAAACGAACGATATTCTTTAAAATCATTTCTAAAATATACTATATAATCATTAGTATTCCCGGGCTCCAATGGATCAATAAAAACATTTCCTTTAGGAGACAAAATCATAGCATGAAATCCAATTGGGCTTATGCTTACTTTTAAAATAGCATCTCTTTCTTCGATGCCTTGTCCTGAATACGTTTTTATGGATGGAAATTGGGTTGCTAATACAGGATCCATCACCATCGATTCTACCATCTTAAAAGAAAGAATATTACCATCAGGCATGTGTATCTTAAAAGTAACAGTTGAGTTTAACGCACCCGAAGTAAACTCCATAGGAGCAACACTTAATTGTTGTCGAATTAAGTTTGTATTACATTGCAAAGTGACAAACTTTTCTGGGAGTGCATACCTGCTATTTAAATTAATTAAACTAGACTTAGGAATCGTTTGCCAATACACTCTATTTTCTTGAGCATTGACAAATGAAAATCCATTGAAAAAAAACATCAAAAAACTTAGAATTGATAATACATAATTTACTGATAATAGCTTTGCTTTCATAAGCTGATTTAGATAATAATTGAATGATGGGAGTGTAAAATTGGCACTTGAAAGATTGGAAAGCAAGTAACTTAACCATGCAAGATATTACATTAAACCTATACAAGTCAAGAAAAAACTTCACTTTTTTAATAAAGATCCAAGAACCTTACACATTTTCACCTATTCTTTTTAACTATTCACCAAACAGTTGATAAAATAAATGGAATCAAATGTAAATTCGAATCTGTGAAAACCAAGCAATTGTAAAAAAATGGGAATACTTACTTGCAAAACGAAATTAACATAATCAAAAAAATGCTTGCAATTGTCATAAGAAGTCATATATTTGTTTTTGCTGTGTATCCGGAAATTCCAGCAAAATCTAGAACTAGTTATAACAAAACAAATTTACATGTTACTGAAGAAAATACTTTATGTAAAATGCATTTACATGCATTCATAAATCTTTTTACCTATAGAGCTGAATTAAAAAATCTAACAATAAATATAAACAAAATGAAAACAACAGTTACACAATGAAAAGCATGTCTCGTTGGCTGGTCAGCTTCATGATCCTTCTTGGATTAGCTTCCGGCAACTTACAGGCACAAACAACAGTTCAAATCGGAGCTGGTACAACAACAACAACGTCCTTCCCGATTCGTTCCTGCTATGGGTATTCTTATACTCAGATGTTATATAGTTCAGCGGAGATCGTTGCCGGAGGTTACAGTGGTTCGGGAACAATTAGTAAGATCAGATTTTACTATGCAACTTCTTTCTCCCCCACAACTACGTCCGACAACTGGACGGTTTATCTTGGCAACACTGCACTTACCGCTTTAACAGCAGGAGCTGCCAACTATACACCGACATCTGCAATGACCCAGTGTTTCTCTGGTATTGTCACTTTCCCTGCTGTAGGAAACTGGATGGAAATTACGCTTTCCACTCCTTTTAACTACTCCGGCGGAAATCTGATAGTTGCAATTGATGAGAATGCAGCTTCGTATACCTGCTCTGCAGGCTGGCGCTACACTACCACTTCTCCTACCACAACAGTAAGACAATTGTACAATGATTCTTATAATCCTGATCCTGCTGCACTTCCGGGAAGTTATTTAGGATCAAGTACATCTTCCGCACTTCGTCCTAATATTCAATTAGATATTATTAGCGCATCTCCATGTGCAGGACAACCTACTCCTGGAAATACAGTTGCAAGTACTGCAAATGCATGTAGTGGAACTTCTGTTGGTTTAAGTCTACAAAATGTTACATCAGGCTCTGACGTATCTTACGTTTGGGAACATTCTGATGACGATTTAAACTGGACACCTTTCGGAACGAATTCTTCTACGGCTTCTTTCACAATGGGTGCCACACCTAAATATTTCCATTGCATAGTTTCATGTCTTTACGATCCAAATCCAGGAACATCTAATTCTGTTCTTGTTGGTGTAAATTCATTCCTAAATTGCTATTGTGCTTCAAATGCAACTAATTCTGCAGATACAAAAATTGATTCTGTTGAATTAGGTACTTTATATGTTGGAACTGCAGCAACTGCATGTGAAACATATACTAATAATACAGCCGTTCCTGCGCCTGTAATTTATTTCAATACACCGCAAAGTATGCGCGTACGCAACGGTTCTTGTTCAGGTAGCCATTATGGTGCTTATGTTGCTGTATTTATTGATATAAACCAAAGTGGAACTTATGAAGATCCTGCTGAAAGAGTAGCTTCTTATAATACTACAACAGCATTAAACTCTGTTCCTCTATTTAATTTTACAATTCCTACTGGAGGTCCTTCTGGTTTAACAGGAATGCGTGTAATAATTAAAGAATCATCAGCTATTACAGCTTGCGGAACTTATTCTTATGGTGAAACAGAAGATTATCTTGTAGACTTGCAACCTGAGCCAGTTTGTATTGATCCTCCTACGGCTGGATCTGCTCAATCAAACATTACTCAATTCTGTAATACTACTACTGTTAACCTTAACCTTTCTCTTACTGGTACATCTGGTGGAACTGGTCAAACTTACCAATGGCAATATTCTTTTGATGATGTTGATTATTATGACATCGTTGGTGCAACAACAGCTGCATGGACAGAAAACGGCGTAGCAATTTCATATTACTACCGTTGCAACGTAACTTGTGGAGCTTCTACGGTACCTTCATCTTCTGTATTTGTTGAAGCTGTTCCACCACCTGCTGCAGGAACAATCAGTGGACCTGCGTCTGCTTATGCTAGTCAGGCTGCTTCATACAGTAGCGGAACTTCTACAGGAACTTTACAGTGGATAGCCCGTCTTCAACCAAGTACAACTTGGTTAATTGTACCAGGTGGTACAAATGATCCTCAAAATATTTATTTCGGATCACTTGGAACTTGGGAAGTTCGTTTGGTAGCTTCGGTTGCTGGATGTACAAACGATAGTTCAAACATCGTTACTACTGTAGTTACACTTCAAAACGATAACGTTTGCAGTGCTGTTCCTTTAAATATCGGAGTTAATGGTCCTTATTCGAATGTTGGCGCTACTGTTGAAGTTGGCGAATCTCAACCTCTAGCAACTGGTTGTAATACCAATGATGGATGGTGTGTTGCTGGTATCAGTCATTCTGTTTGGTTCACATTTACTGTGCCAATGGGTGGTTCAGGTCGTTATGGCATTGGATTCCAACCAGGCAACTGGGATAGTCAAATTGCTATTTATTCAGCAAGTGCTTGTGGCGATCTGTTAACAGGTGCTGCTGTATTAGTTGCTGCAAATGATGACTCTTCAGGTTCTCCTTATAATTCTTATGCAAGAGCACATTGCTTAACTCCTGGTCAAACTTATTACATCCAAGTTGACGGATACGGCACCACAACTAACTCAGGTTTCGGTTTAAGAATCGATGATTTTGGTCCTGCTGATGCTTCTTTCGGTGGAATTGGTGCTACTGTTTGTGAAAATGCTGGTTTGGTTACTTTAACTCCTGCTGTTGCTGGTGGAACATTCTCAGGAACTGGTGTTTCTGGTAATTCTTTTGATCCTGCTCTTGCTGCTGCTGGTTTCCATACTATTACTTACACTTTAGGTGGTTTAGATATTTGTTATAGCTCAAACCAAACAGTTGAAGTTGTAACTCCAACTTACACATATTATGCTGATGTTGATGGCGATACTTATGGTAACGCTGGATCAAGTATTTTAAGTTGTGAAGCTGCTGCTCCAGTTGGATATTCTGCTGATGCAACTGATTGTGATGATACTAATCCTTCAATTAATCCTGCTGCTACTGAAATTTGTAACTCAATTGATGATGATTGTGATGGATTAACTGACGAAGGTTTTGACGTTGATAATGACGGTTACACATCTTGTGGTGGTGACTGTAACGATAATGATAATACTGTTTATCCTGGTGCAACTTAAGTTTGTAACGGTGTAGATGATGATTGTAATTTATTAGTTGATGACGGTTTAACTTTCATTACTTATTATGCTGATGTTGATGGTGACTCTTATGGTGATGCTTCTAGTTCAGTAAGTACTTGTAATGGTGCGCCAGTAGGTTATGTTGGTAACTCAACAGATTGTGATGATAACAATGCTGCTGTTAACCCAGCTGCCACAGAAATTTGTAACTTAATTGATGATGATTGTAATGGATTAGTTGACGAAAACGTACTTGTTGCTGGTCCAATCTCTGGTCCTTCTGTACAATGTATGGCTGTAGTTACAGGTTCTGCTACTTTCTCTATCTCTCCAGTATTTGATGCTTCTTCTTACTCTTGGACACTTCCAAATGGTATGATCATCGTTTCTGGTCAAGGAACTAATTCTATCTTCGTTTCATGGGCTCCTCAGGCTGTTCATGATGGTATCGTGGGTGATATTACTGTTACTCCTTCTAACTCTTGTGGTGCTGGAATTCCTAGTTCTTTAGGAACTGATATCAGTGCTATTATTCCAGTTAAACCTTCTTCTATCTCTGGTCCTACTAAGCTTTGCCCTGGTGATAATGGAGTTTACTCTGTTTTTCCTGTAGCTCGTGCTTCGAACTATGTATGGACTCTTCCTGTTGGAATGTTATCACATCTGGTGCTGGAACTAATGTTATTACTGTAGATGTAAATGCAGCTTACTTAGGAGGTATCAGTTTCATGTCAGAGCTGCAAATGCTTGCGGTATCGGTCCAAATCGTGATCGTAACGTTAATTTTAACGTTCCTTCTGTATCTACTTCTATTTCTGGACAAGCTACAGGTGTTTGTGGATCAACTGGTGTTGTTTATACTGCTGCTGCTGTAGCTTCTGCTACTGGTTATAACTGGTCAGTTCCAGTGGGTGCTACAATCACTTCTGGTCAAGGAACACAATCAATTGTTGTTGACTTTGACGGTGCTTATGCTGGTGGAAATGTATCTGTAAGTGCTACAAATGCTTGTGGTGTAGGTTCTGCTCGCAACTTGAACGTATCTGGTGCTCCTGGTCTTCCTGGAGTTATTAGCGGAGATATTACCATCTGCCCAGGTCAAAGTGGTGTTGCTTATGGTGTTGCTACTGTAGCTGGTGCTTCTTCTTACACTTGGTCATTACCTGTTGGTACTACTATCACTAGCGGTCAAGGAACTAAAGATATCTTGGCTACTTGGGGTACTAACCCAGCTAGTGGATTGAATTTATCTGTAAATGCATCTAACGGTTGCGGAACAAGTGCTAACCGTGTATTGAATGGTATATCAATCAGTATCGCACATTGTGGACCTCGTTTTGGTGATCAAGCAGAGCTTACTGGATTGAATGTATATCCAAATCCTGCTGCTGATCGTGCTACTGTAGTATTTACTAGTACTGAAGGTGCTGACTTTAACATTAAAATGGTTGATGTTTCTGGACGTACTATCATGACAGAGCGTGGAACAGCTACTAATGGTTTGAATCAAAGAGAAGTAAACGTTAGCCAAATGTCTGCTGGCATCTACTTCGTAGTGATTGAAACTAACAATGTAGTTGAACAAATTAAAATGATTGTTGAATAAATAGTTAAGAAAGGGGGTAGCAATGCCCCCTTTCTTTCTTCAAACTTTCATTCTCTCATAATTGTTAATTAACTCCAGAAAAAAAATAATTAAAATGAAAAAAACATTCATAAAAGCGTTACCTCTACTTGTGGTAATTGTAATGTTTGCTTTACCGCTTCTGGCACAAAAGAGTAACCCAAATGTGCCAATTGATGGTGGATTAAGCCTTCTTTTAGCTGCAGGTGCAGGTTATGGCATCAAGAAAATTTATAAGAAGAAAAAGGAAGATTAACTCTCCTTTTGTAAATAGATTTAAAGGTCAGCAAATAATGCTGACCTTTTTTATTTTGTTTTCTGATCATCATTATTAATTTAGCCACATGTTAAAATCCATCAACAAGGATCCTAAACAAAAAGCAATGGTGCTCTTTGTCATAAAAGCTATTCTTCTTTATATTTTTTGGTTTATTTCATACGATTATTTCATCGCCCCCAATCAGAAAGTAGATCAATATCTAAATTTCAGAGTAGCCACGGATGCAGGGATGGTTTTGGATCTTTTAGGATACGAAGGAAGTACGAGGCCCGGAAATTTACAAACGTTAGTCTGCATTCAAGAACAAACCGTTGTGGGCGTAGGAAATCCCTGTAATGGCCTGGAGTTATTTGTGCTTTTCGCAGGATTTATAATTTGCTTCCCCGGTGATTGGAAAAATAAATGGTGGTTCATTTTAGTGGGCAGTGTCGTCATCCATATCATCAATGTACTTAGAACGGTTTCTTTATCTCTCATTCAATATAAAGCGCCTGAATACCTCGATTTCAATCATCATTATACCTTTACCATTGTAGTTTATTCTATTATTTTCATTCTCTGGATGTTTTGGACCAATCGATACAGTCGACTTCAAGAATTATCTCAGCCTGCTAATAAAGAAGGATAAAATGACAAATATCCCTTCCCCCCTACGCTGGACTCTGATCTTACTTTTCACTTTATCACTAGTATATATTGGATTCAAACGAGAAAAAAAATTGTTGATTGTAGAAAAGGGAATTCCCACATTCATTAATCGATATCCTAAGAAAAATGTAAGTGTATTTGAAAAAACCGTCATGAAAGGTACTTTTGGAATAAAGGTTCCTGCCAAAATGCAGTCTGCCGTTCTATATAGTTTGCTCTTCTTAATCATGGGTAGTTCAATTCTTTTTTTATACTCTAAATCCTTGTTTATTGCTAAAGTGATTGCTTTGCTTTACCTAGCATACATGGTTCTTAGTTTTCTTCTTTTAAAACTAGGCGATTTAGGTGTTGATTACCGATTAAGTACAGGGCTCTCCCATTATTTAGAGGATTTATTTCTATCGCCTTTGATTTTTTTAGCAGTCATTGCCTTTATTAAAGCTTTTGGAATACAAGCTGACGAACAAAAAAGGACATAGCACGTATAACAAAATTCTGTTGACTATACATTATAAAATGAATCTAAACATTCTCATACCGGTATTCAATGATTGGGAGTCATGCTCTCAATTAATGGCTGATATCGAAAAAGAAATTCGAGAGAATGAGGACCTACAAATTCAATTTTATATCGTTAACGATTGTTCCACTGATGAAAGCCCAGTTTACCCTAGCCATGTTCATGTAATCCATTTAAACAGAAACGTAGGACATCAACGTGCCATTGCTATTGGACTCTGTTATATCAATGACAATGCTCCAAGTGACTATGTAATAGTCATGGATGGTGATGGTGAAGATAAAGCCATCGATATCAAAACTCTTCTTGAAAAAGCAATCCAAGAAAAAGATAAAATTATATTTGGTACTCGCAAAAAAAGATATGAAGGATTTTGGTTTCGATTTTTTTACATCCTATACAAACAAATTTATCGATTACTAACGGGAAAGAAAATAAGCTTCGGAAATTTTTGCGCCATTCCATTTAAAAAATTGAACAACCTTGTCTTTGTATCTGACATTTGGAATCATTTTTCAGGAGGAATTATTCGTTCCCGCTTAGCTTATACATCCGTTGACATTGACCGTGGAACACGATACCATGGAAAATCGAAAATGAATTTCTTTTCATTAGTAATACATGGATTAAGCGCCATTGCGGTGTATACAGATGTGCTTGCCGTGAGAATACTTATTTCCACTTTTGGGTTAATCACCCTTTCATTAATTGGAATCGTAGTGGTTACTGGAATTCGTTTCTTCACACCCTTTGCTATTCCAGGATGGGCTTCATTTGTAGTATTAAGTTTTTTGATCTTAATATTTCAAGCATTTCTAATTTCGCTCTTACTTTTATTCAATGTTTTAAACTATCGTACACAACGCCATTTTATTCCGGCATTAGAATATAAAAATTTCATTGCTTAACAGGATGAGTGAAGCTACCCATTACATCGGAAATGAGTTAGAGCTCTTTGGTCATGCTCATCATTGGAAAGAATACTATCGAAAACATTTAGCACCATTCATTCAAGGAAATGTGTTAGAAGTGGGCGCTGGTATTGGAGAAACAACAGCTCATCTACTGAATGAAAAAGTAGAAAATTGGCTTTGCTTGGAACCCGATGCCTCTTTAGCAGAAAAAATTGAAACAAAAATTAAAAACAAACAATTACCAACTGCTTGTCAACTGCTTGTAGGAACCACACTTGATTTACCTATTTCTCATAAATACGACACCATCATTTATATTGATGTAATAGAACACATCGAAAAAGATAAAGAAGAAATCGAAAGAGCTTCAGCACTTTTAAATAAAGGTGGTAAATTAATTATTCTGGTTCCAGCTCATCAATATTTATACAGTCCATTTGATAAAGCCATTGGTCATTTCAGACGATATAACAAAAAAAGATTACAAGAAGTGATCCCCGTGGGGATTCAAAAGAAAAAATATTCTACTTGGATTGTTTAGGACTATTTGCTTCCTTAATGAATAAATGGTTTTTAAAGAAAGATTATCCAACACTACAGCAAGTTAAATTCTGGGATCAAATGATTGTCCCCATTTCAAAATGTATAGATCCACTGATTGGATTTTCAACGGGTAAATCACTCATTGGGATATGGCAAAAAGAATGAAAATAAAATCCTTTACCATATCGCCCGGATCACTACTCACTTTCATCATTGTTTTGATGAGTTTGAGTTTATTCATTCTTCGTATTAATTTATCTCTTTCTTATTTGCCAGAGATCGGTGGGGTTTCGATAAACGTGCTTTATGGCATCATTCGGTTGGTTTCTGGAAGTGATCTTTACACGAATCCAGAGTTCGCTCCTTTTCCTATCATTCAATACATGCCTTTACATTTTCACATCGTTGCCTTTCTTTCGAAGGTCATTGGAATTAACAACGACGTTCATAACATGATGGCTTTAAACCGATTATTCTGTTTGCTAATTGATTTAATTACTGTTTATCTGCTTGGCAAAACTTTAATTCACTCGTTTAATTTATCAAAAAATATAGCTTGGCCCCTCGCTCTAATTTATTTTCTTTCTATTCCTAGTATCATTTATGGACGGGTTGATAATTTGTACTTATTATTCTTTATGACCACCTTGGTTTTCTTCATTAAATTTACCCTTAATGAATCTACCACTGAAAAAGACAAAAAAAAATATTTATTTATTGCAGGAATTCTGTGTGGGCTTTGCATTCTAACAAAACAAACTGGAATTTTCTTAGCCGTTTTCTGCAGTATCTATTTATTGCTTTACTTAAAATCTTTTCGTCAATTCTTCTTTTTTGGAGGAGGTTTAATTATTACGTTGGGGATATCCCTATTATTATTATTCCCTGAGTCACTTCATCTTGTTAAACTCAACGTAATTGACGGTGTTAAAAATGGAATTAATGCAAATTGGTTCTTTGAAGTTCTTTTGAAAAATTTCTTTATGAAATATTCTTATATTCTAGCAACAGGAATTTTTGTTTCAGCTTTACTATGGAAAAATTATAAAAATACCGGATATGTATTTGTAGGTGCGGGCATAGCATGGTACTTTTTAACTGCTACAGCAACTGCATTCAAGGCAGGTTCTGGCTCTAACTACTATTTAGAGTACATTATTTTTAGCATTTTAGGTGTAGCGCTGCTCATCAAGAGCAAGGTCTTTACACATCCACATATTACCTTATTTGCACTTATCCTTTCACCATTTTTCTTGGTTGCAGCTGCCAACGACAAAGGCTGGGGCGATATAGGGTTGATGAAAAAAGCAAAAAAGAATTATTCAAATTGTATAGAAGTAGCAAACTATCTCAAACCGAAACTACAAAAAGGAGAATGGGTGCTTACCGACTTTCATAAAGAAAACACATTAAATCTACAACTCTCAGATAGAGCATTATTTCCATGCCGCGAAGTGGCCCTCTATTTTACACGGCCCATTGGAGTTTTTCATTTTAAAGAATTTGAATCCTTAATAAAGAATAAAAAAATTCCTTACTTAGTTACCAAAAAAGGAGAATTACTTGAAGTATTTATTGACGTTCCGTTAACTCAATACGAACCCGACACAACCATTGGTAATTTTCAAATATTTAAAAGATTGAATTAATTACTTCTTGCTTTTCTAAAAATAATATTGGTACAAATTGAAAAGAAATATTTAATATCCGTTAAGAAGGGTCTTTTTTCATACGCTCTTAAATACTTTAATTCAGATTCAATAATCTCATCTAATGTATTAGGCATATCTACATAGAAAGGAGGTAATAAACCGGGCTTCGAATAAATTCTCTTCTCTTGAAGTTCCTTTGTATAAAGTCCAAAATAATGCTTACTTAATGGACGTACTCCAACAATTTTAATATCGCCTTTGAAAATATTAATGAGCATTGGTAATTCATCCAACCAAGTTTGACGCATAAACTTCCCCCAACTTGTAATTCTGAAATCGTCAGCAAACTTCCCTCCTGCGGCTAATTTATTTTGAGAGTAAATATACTCTTGCAAATATTCAGCATACGGATACATCGTCCGGAATTTATAAACTTGAATTATATTTCCATCCTTCCCTATTCGATTCATCGTAAACAAGGGTCCATAGGAAGGTGATAAATCAAAATGAGGTTGACGTTCCTTTTTTCCAACAAAATAAGTGTAGTTACCAATAACTTTAACTTCAATAATTTTAAAACCGCAAGAAGCCAATCTACCTAAAGCTTCAGCTTTTGACATTACTCGATTTCGTCCATTGGTAACAAAGAAATATACTTTTTTAAACAAGGGAAGTTTAGGAAACACTCTTTTAAAAATAAAGTCAAAGACAAAATATAAGTGGGCAAATCCTGGAATAAATTTCTTCAACAAGCGATACTTTCTTTGTTCTTGTGTTTCCACAAAACCAATATAAGTACCTCCCATGGGTAATTTTTCGTTGATGGCCTCCTGAAATTTATTTACAAAACGAATGTCATTAATCTTTTTTAAATTGATAATGGCTTGGGAAGATGAATCATCCATATTCTCAATATTAAAGGTCGTCGTCGTAATCATTAACTTGGTTTTGGTAGACTTTAGGTCTACATACTTCCCAAGGAAATTTCTTACTTCTGGCTGAATATCCTTTAATAATGCTTCTTTCATAGGCTTTTTTTCGGAACTACTACAAGTTAATATATACTTCGAATTGTCAAAGTCCATATTCGGCAAGTAGATAAGTTCAGAGGGTAAACTGATCCATTTCAAGGGTAAAAATTTGAGCTATGTCAACTCCTTAACTGAATATACGTAAACTTACAAAATGAAACATAACGAGTCAAGTCTTACGCTAAAAAAGTATACAATTGTTCACAACTCTAAGTTGGATTGCATCTATAATTTTATTCAATTAACTATAAATCAATATACTATATAAAATATTTAATTGATTCAGTTTCGAAAATTTGTAAAAAATCTTACATTTTTATGAGCTGAAAATCATCTTATAGATCATTCTGATTCCGAACAAAAGCAACCCAGTTCCACTCACTCGATTTACCCAAATGAGTAAATTGGGTTTTAAGAAAGCTCGGAGTTTAGAGGCAGACCATGCTTTAATGACATCCGTTAAAAAGATAGTAGACAATACAGAAATAAAGAATATAACGGTATGCATATACGTAAAACTCTTTCCAGCCGATATTGATCCAGAAACTCCCAACCAGAAGATGAGTACGAATGGATTGAGAAGGTTCATCAGAAACCCTTTTAATACCTCCACCCAAACGGAACTACCTTTATCCGTTAAATCCAAATCGGCCGACTTAATATGTGGTTTTTTCAGAATCGTAACTATCCCAAACACGATCAGTAGAACACCACCAGCCCATCCAATTTCCCATTGGTAATTATTTACAACTCCTGATGCAACACTACTGAAATAAGTGATAGCAATATAAAATAGATCGCTTAAGAGAACGCCAACTGATAAATAAACACCTCTCTTAAACCCCTTTTTTATACTGGTATCAATGAGTAAAAAAAATACAGGCCCAACCAATAATGACAAAACCAACCCCAGCGTCAATCCAGAAACGATAGCTTCCAACATTTTGCTAAACTAAACAAACAACTATTAAGTTCTATTTCTTTCAAATTATTCCTATGAGAAATGAATCAACATCAGCAAATTGTAAAATACGCAATGGAGCAGAAATTCTTCCTAATTCTTGTCTAATTATTTGAACGGTTTATGTACATTTGAGGTCTTATGCGAAAATTAATTTGGGTCTTTATTGCTCTAAACATTCTTCTTTCTTCCTGCGAAAACGATCTTGATATTTTAGAAGAATATAAAGAAATACCTATCATTTACAGTTTAATTAACCCTGCAAGTACTGTTCATTATGTTCGTGTTCAAAAAGCTTATTTAGGTGCTGGAAATGCTTTATTGATGGCGCAAGAGTCTGACAGTCTGTATTATGATACTTCAAAAGTACGGGTATATTTAGAAAGGTTAAATTTTAATGCGGTAGTTGAATCTTTCCAAATGCATCCAGATTTTACTCAATTTAAGAATGAAGGATTATTTGCAGATAATGATCATTATGTATTTCGCTTGGATGGCATCCGACTGGATCCAAGTTTTCAATACCAACTTCGTTTTCAAAATATTGAATCTGGGTTAATCATTATTGGTAAAACAAGAATTATTGAACCCATCTACCAAAAAACTTTATCTCCAACAACACGAGTAAATATTGCCGATGATGATCCTTACAAAATCCGATTTAACAGTTCTAAATACGGAAAAATGTATGGACTTATTATGCGCATCCGCTACACCGAAACCAAAAAGTTAACCCAAGCGATCACATTGAAATATGAGGACCTTAAAATCCCTTATATTACAAGTCTAACCCTTAACGGCGGTCAAGAATTATCTTTTTATTGGATGGAAATTCAGTTTATCAATTCTTGGGCTCCAGAATTAAAGTGGATACTACCGTAACTCGTCGCTTAATCGATTTTAAAAGTGATTTTATTTTCACATCAGCAACTGATGACTTTTACAATTATATCCAAATTAATTCTCCAAATAACACGGTGAACTTCATCCCTGAGTTTACCAACTTAAGTGGTGGAAAAGGGATATTCACTTGTCGATTGGATACCGTAATTCCCAATATTTCCTTTAATGATGCTAGCTACGACTCCCTTTTAAACGGAAGGTATACTAGTCATATCTTTCAATAAATACTGCCATAGTGTCATTATGTCAGCCTAATTTTAGGAGTGGTGGCTCTATTTCTGTCATTGTAACTTGAATTTTCCGATGGCATACTCATTGATTAGTGTATTTCAAATAAAAATATCATGAAAAAAGTAATAGGAATTGACCTTGGAACAACTAACTCCTGCGTTGCAGTGATGGAAGGTAATGAGCCAGTGGTGATACCAAATAGTGAAGGACGCAGAACTACGCCTTCCATTGTTGCATTTATTAAAGATGGAGAGCGTAAAGTGGGTGACCCTGCTAAACGTCAAGCCATCACAAATCCAACACATACCATTTCTTCCATTAAGCGTTTTATGGGAGAATCTTTTGACAAGGTTTCTATGGAAACTTCAAGAGTTCCTTACGAAGTTGTAAAAGGAGATAATAACACTCCCCGCGTAAAAATTAACGATCGATTATATACACCTCAAGAAATTTCTGCTATGGTTCTTCAAAAAATGAAGAAGACGGCAGAAGATTATTTAGGGTATGAAGTAAGTGAAGCTGTAATTACAGTTCCTGCTTATTTTAACGATGCACAACGTCAAGCAACAAAAGAAGCTGGTGAAGTGGCAGGATTAAAAGTACTTCGTATCATCAATGAACCAACTGCTGCTGCTTTAGCATATGGTTTAGACAAAAAGCATACGGACAATAAAATTGCTGTATTCGATTTAGGTGGTGGAACTTTTGATATCTCTATTCTTGAGTTAGGGGATGGTGTATTTGAAGTGAAGTCGACCAATGGTGATACACACTTAGGAGGAGATGATTTTGACCAAGTGATCATTGATTGGATGGCGGATGAATTTAAGAATGATGAAGGCATCGACTTGAGAAAAGATCCAATGGCTTTGCAACGTCTGAAAGAAGCTGCGGAAAAAGCGAAGATTGAATTATCAAGTTCTATGCAAACCGAAATCAACTTGCCATACATTATGCCTGTTGATGGTATTCCAAAACATCTTGTAAAAACATTAACGCGAGCTAAGTTTGAACAATTAGCAGATAAATTAATTCAACGCACTTTAGAGCCTTGCAAAAAAGCTCTTGCTGATGCGAAACTTACACCGAATGACATCAATGAAGTTATTTTAGTAGGTGGATCAACACGGATTCCTGCGATTCAGGAATTAGTAGAAAAGTTTTTCGGAAAAAACCATCGAAAGGTGTTAATCCGGATGAAGTAGTTGCAATTGGTGCAGCCATTCAAGGAGCTGTTTTAACCGGAGAAGTTAAAGATGTATTGTTGTTAGATGTAACACCTCTTTCTCTAGGTATTGAAACGATGGGCGGAGTATTGACTAAATTGATTGAGTCGAATACTACCATTCCTACTCGTAAATCAGAAATATTTTCTACAGCTTCTGACAACCAACCGTCGGTAGAAATTCACGTATTACAAGGAGAACGTCCGATGGCAAAAGACAATCGCACCATCGGCCGATTCCATTTAGATGGCTTCCCTCCTGCTCCACGCGGCATCCCTCAAATTGAAGTAACATTTGATATCGACGCTAACGGAATTTTGCATGTAACTGCAAAAGACAAAGCAAGTGGCAAATCACAAAACATCCGTATCGAAGCTTCTTCTGGATTAAATGAAGAAGATATTCAGCGCATGAAACGTGAAGCCGAAGCTAATGCAGAGAGTGATCGTAAAGCAAAAGAAGAAGTAGATAAAATCAATCAAGCCGATTCTTTAATTTTCAATACTGAAAAGCAATTGAAAGAATTTGGTGAGAAAATTCCAGCTGATAAAAAAGCAACTATTGAAACTGCACTTGCAAAATTGAAAGAAGCACATCAGCAAAAAGATTGGGCTGCTATTGAAACAGCAAGTACAGCCTTGAACTCAGCATGGGAAGCGGCATCAAAAGATCTTTACAATGCTTCTCAAGAAGCAGGTGCGCCTGATGGACAACAAGCCAATCAAGGGGAACCAACAGCCTCAGCAACCGACAATGTAACGGATGTTGATTTTGAAGAAGTGAAGGAGAAGTAATTAGATATTAGATGTTGGATGTTCGATGCTTCGCCCTGCTGTTGGAACGCAGTGTAATACTGCAGGGTTAGATGTTAGATGTTAGATGTTAGATGTTAGATGTTGGATGTTAGATGTTGGATATCTAATATCTAACATCTAATGTCTAAAGTCAATCAACCGCTCGGGCGGCGACAAAGGCATTAAAAAATGGATCCAAGGGATCCGTACCTCCATAATTATCTTCAAAAATATCGGTCAAAACAAATCCATTCTTTAAAAGATCACCAATTTGTGCGTCTAGAGAATGACCAAAAATTAGTGGTTCATTTTGATCTGTATACACGGAACGCTCTTCATCCGTGAGTGATTCGGTATCAGAGTAAGGCATTTTATATTTAAGAGTAAATACATTAGTTTTTGGATCTTTATAGAGCAGCATACTTTCTGCTTTCGTAAAGCCCCACATCAAAACACCCCCTTTTTTTAAGATGCGTGCGCAATGACTCCAGACGGGTTTTAAATCGGGAACAAAACAATTAGAACAGGGATGAAAAATTAAGTCGTAAGTATTCGAAGGCAATGCGGAAAGATCCATCATATTCCCTTGAATGGCCTTTACTTTTAAATTAAATTTCTCAGCAGTATCAACATCTTGTTTTAATTGCTGCTCCGACAAATCAAAAACAGTTACCTGTGCACCCGCAGCAGCGAGCGCAGGAACTTGTTGTCCACCACCCGAGGCTAAAGCCAATACTTGTGCGCCTTTCAATTCAGGAAACCATGAAAGCGGAACGGGGATCATCGGAGTGAGAACAATATTCAATTCTCCTCTTTTAGCTGCTTCAATTTGTTCTAACGAAAAAGGAACCGTCCAACGATTCCCTTTTTTTACTTCGTCATTCCAAGCTTGTTGATTGTACTGAATAATATCCACCTCTATAAGAAGTTTAGTCGAGCCATAAAGGTCTCCTTGTAAGACTTACCAATAGGAATGGTTTTATCTCCAATCAACACTGTATTTTCATCCAGTACATTAATCTTGTCAAGAGGAATAATATAGCTACGATGTACGCGTAAGAATCGGCTAGTAGGCAATTTCAATTCAATATCCTTCATGGTAGAATGAATCACAAATTGATCGGAAGTAGTTTGAATGATCACATAATTATCCATGGCTTGAATCCATGAAATATTATCCAGGTACACTTTCACTAACATCGACCCTTTCTTCACAAAGAAAGAATTATTGATGATTTGATTATCGAGAAAAGTTGCTTGTTGTGGCAACTCAGCAGATTTCTCTGCAGAAGAGTTTTTATCAGATATCACAATTGCGCAGCCTAAAAATAGATTTTTTTCGTCGTGTATAGGTGCTGCAGAAACCGAAACATTCAAACTAGAATTATCACGTTTCACAATGACATGACAATCTTTATTTTCCCATGGTTCATTCTTACGCATCGCGGCTAACAATTCCTCTTTCTTCACGGAAATACCGCCTTCAATTTCTAAACTAAACATTTGAAATGCATCCATACCTACAGCAGTGGCCGTAGAGTAGCCAAAAATATTTTCGGCTTTATCGTTTAGGTATGAAACGCGTCCATCCGTATCTACCAAACAAATAGACTCTTCCACTCGAGCTAAAGCATTTGCTAAGCGGTGTTGGTTATCTCTAACTTCTCTATCTCTAGAAAATTTAAATAAAGCCATTTCCACTGTTGTTTTCAAGTCCGACTCATTAAATGGTTTTACCAAATAGCCATACGGCTCTGTAACTTTAGCACGATCAAGGGTGGCTTGATCAACGTAAGAAGTTAAAAAGATCACAGGAATATTATACTTATCCTTGATGTGTTCAGCGATATGAATTCCATCCTCATCCCCTTTCAATTTAATATCAAGAAATACTAAATCAGGTTGAATCTCTTCTAACTTTTCGTATGCCGAAGCGGCTGAAGAAGCTGTTGCGGGAACTTCATAACCTAATTTTTCAAGTGATCTTTGGATGTCTTTGGCAACAATACTTTCGTCTTCAACGACAAGAATTCGGGTTTTGCTCATTCGTGTGTTTGGTGTTAACTAATGCGTCTAAAATTAATAATATATTTCACACCTTGTCCAGGTGCCGTTTCTATTTCCATTTTACCTTCCAACTGGTCCGTAAGTGCTTGAATCAATTGGATCCCTAAAGAATCGGAAGAATCCACTGAGAACCCTTCCTCCATTCCTACTCCGTTATCGCTGATTACTAGGCGAAAACGATCGGTTTCAGTTT
Organism: Bacteroidota bacterium; assembly: GCA_016709725.1. Lineage (GTDB taxonomy): Bacteria > Bacteroidota > Bacteroidia > AKYH767-A > OLB10 > JAJTFW01. The sequence goes on along the minus strand of JADJMG010000006.1, from coordinate 257,546 downwards.
GATTGAGTTCAATATTGATCTCTCCATGCGTTGATTGGTTAAACGCATGTTTCAATGAATTAGATACGATTTCATTTATCACTAAACCGCAAGGGACGGCGGTGTCGATATCCAAAGATATTTTCTCTGCATGAATATTCAAAGAAATCTTTTCATTAGAAATTTTAAAAGAGCGCATTAAATTTTCCGACAGCCGTCGGATATAATCATCGAAATCAATTTTTGAAAGTCCATCAGACTGATAAAAACGCTCATGAATTAAAGCCATACTTTTGATACGATCTTGACCTTCCTTCAGGGCTTTGTAAGCATTGTGATCAGTAACATAACTTGTTTGAAGGTTGAAAAGGCTAATAATAATCTGCAAATTATTCTTTACACGATGATGTATTTCACGCAACAATAACCCTTTTTCCTCGAGGGCGGCACGAATTTGCTCTTCCATGTGTTTACGCAAAGTGATATCAGTATCGATAACTACAATATTCTTCAATTGACCACGATCATTCAAGATCGGAGTTAGAGTTGATGAAGCCCAACGGAGTTGTCCGTTCTTATGAGAGATTTCCGATTCATAAATAAAAGATCGTCTTAATCGGATACAATCATCCAAATGAAAAAGCACATCCGTATTGGTGGTTAAATCTTTTAATGTACCCCCCTTTATTCGTCGTGTTTCGTCTAACAAAAAGCCTGTCATTTTTGTATAACCGGTATTCACCCATTCCAATTCCATATGTTCATCAAAAATCATAACTGCATTATCGGTTTCGGAGGCCACCAGCGATAATTTTGCTAACTCCAGATTCTTCGCTTGTAACTCACGCGTTCGCGACTCTACTTTACGTTTAAGCAAATCTTGACTCTTACGAAGCGAACGTGTTCTCACACGATAAGCCAACATCACTGATCCTGCACCAACAACAACGTAAAGCAAATAAAAGAATGGTGTTTTCCATACGGGTGGAAGGATCGTAAAACTGTATGTTACGGGTATACTCCACTCCTTTCCATTTGCACTTGCTTGCACTTTAAAAATATAGGAGCCAGGCGGAATATTCGAGTAACTAGAAATTACATTTTTAGTGGGTGGTGACCAGCCCTCATCACTTCCTTCTAAGAAATAGCGATAACGTACTTCTTCAGGTGCTGTCAAATAAATTCCATTGCAAACAAAACTTAAGTGATTACTATTATGTGGTAAGACTAACTCTTCAGGAAGTCCATTTTGGGGATTGACTTTAAATTTTTTCTTCTTCCAATTTGTGTTTTCCAAAAACAATTGAACATTACTAATCGAAACAAAAGGCATAGCACTGGGTAGGTCTCCTGCTTCTGGATTGTAACGGATCGCTCCATTCACGGTTGCAAACCAAATATTTCCTGCTTTATCTTCACAAGCTGCATTACTTTCTACTCCTAAGAAGCCATTACTCTTATCATAGTGACTTAAACTAAGATTTCCGTCCTCAATATATTTCTTCCAATTAATCACATCCAACCCTTCCGATGTTCCTAACCACAATTTATTTTTACTGTCGATGAAATTGAATAATATCTTTTCATTATTCAATCCGCTTTTCATGTTCAAAATTGAAATCGGATTCGACTGTTTCCCTGAATTATATCGGATCACACCAAACTCATAAGTACTCACCACCAAATTTCCATAACTATCATTGATGATCGAGGTGATTGGAGATTTTGGCAAACGATTGGATTCATCAAAACTTTTTGCACGATTTTCATCCAATGAAAAAAGTCCTTTTAGCGTTCCCACCCAAACTACTCCATGAATATCTTCATATAATACGCGGACTTTGTCATTTGACAATCCTTCGTTTACGCCAATCTGAAACAATCTTCCATCGGGAGTGAATTTATAAATCCCTTTATCAGTACCGAAATAATTATTTCGTTTTTTATCTTGTAAAAAAGCATAAATAATAAATGACTGCAGTTGAGGATACATCAAATCGATACGACCTGATACACGATTGAATCGAGCTGGTCCATTGGTTGTACCAAACCAAATAGATCCTTCTTTATCTCCATTTATACTCCAGATCGTATTGCTTTTTAATCCATCCTTCGTAGAAAAATTTGTAAAATGATTATTCTTAAAATAGTTCACCCCACCAGCTAATGTTCCAAACCAAATTCCCCCGCTAGAATCAGGATAAACAGATAGTACATTGTTATTTGAAATACCATCTGCATTTGTAAAAGAAACAAATCGATCTCCATTGTACTTATACAAGCCATTGAGAGTACCCAGCCAATAATTTCCTTCCCAATCTTCCCATAAAGATTTAACGATATTTGAATTGATTCCTTCGCTCATCTGCACCGATTCAAAATGTCCTTTTACAAATTTAGCAATACCTCCACCATAAGTTCCCACCCATGCGTTTCCGTAATGATCAATCATGATACTCTCTACACGCTCGTTAGGAAGTCCATGTTCTTTTGTATAATTTGTAAACTTTTTACCATCCCATACACTTACACCTTCATAAGTTCCCAACCAAATATTGCCAAGCTTATCTTCCTTAACACAATAAACAATATTGCTTAACAATCCATTTTCAGTAGTCAAATTGGTAAATTTCCCCCCATCAAACATGCTTACACCACCGATTGTAGTGACCCAAACACGACCTTTACTATCTGATAGCAGATCAAAAACATTATTGTTAACAAGACCTTTTACCTGTGTAATATTATAAAAAGATTTTCCATCAAATCGACTAATTCCTTCAGATGTCCCCACCCAAATATTCCCTTTCTCGTCTTGACAGAGGGCATTTATATTATCGCTTAACAAACCATCATTCGTCGAAAAATTTGAAAATGTAGTTCCACTGTACTTCACCAATCCTTTGCGAATAGTGCCCAGCCAGATATTTCCACTCTGGTCTTCCATGATGGACTTCACTGGATTATTAAACAAAACATTTCCTTGATCAAATCGAACAAAAGTTTTACCATCAAAGCGACAGGCTCCACTCATGGTCCCAATCCAGAGACGACCAATTTTATCTTGAATAATTGAATTCAAGTGATTTCCGGGAAGACCTTCTTGAGTCGTAAAATTTACGGTGTTAAACCTTTGACAATCAGCGTTTTTAGCTGAAAAAAGGAATAACATGAGAAGGATTATATGCTGGATTCTGAATTTCACTGGTTTTGGTAAGAAAATGTTGTTTTTCTACGTAATTCGCCGTGCAATGTTATGAAAAAGGAGAATCTCTTCTTTTACTTACTCAAATTGCGATAATAAATATTAGATTTTCACTGAAAATAAACGTGTTTCACCCTCTAAAAGTGTTCATTAGCTTGATTTAAGAGCATGTTGGAAAAAAAATTAAAATACATGGTAAATACATTTGCAAGGAATACTAATAAGATTGTACATTTGCTCATAACCACTCGTTAGACCAAAACTTATTTAAACAATTAAATTAAAATATGACAACACAAATTACTCAAGGTGTATGGAAGTACGTATTAGGCGTGTTTCTGGCAGTGACTATTCTTTCAGCTGATGTGAAAGCACAAAGTGTCACCATTGTCCCTTCCGGACCGATTGTATGCGCAGGTACCAAGCTAGATGCTGTGGTTACTGGATTAAATGGCCCTCTAACTTATCAATGGAATGGTGGAGCAACTACTTCATCTATTTTCATTAACCAAACTGGATTTTACAGAGTATCTGTATGGGGTTTTGTAAATGGAGTACAAATTCGTGTTCGTAGTGCTTGGACACCATTCTTAGTAATCCCAGGAACTAATGCAAGTATTCTTCCAGCTAGTCCTGTAAATGTTTGTCCTGGACAATCAGCTACATTATTTGGTAGTGGTGGACAGTTCTTCAGTTCTTATTTGTGGAGCACTGGTGCAACTACACGTAACATCACTGTAAATCAAACTGGCGACTACACTTTAACTGTAACAAATAGCTTTGGTGCTTGCAGTACAGGTACTAGTGCTACTGTCCATGTTGAAGTATTTGATGCAGGTTTCCAACCAGTTATCACTCCATTAAGCCCACTTACCGTTTGCAATCCAGGATTTGTAAATTTATCTACTGATCCAGGATTTAGCACTTATTCTTGGTCAACGGGTGCTACTTCTCAAAACATTAGTGTTTTAATGGATGGTTTACAACAAGGCGCTGTTCTAGATACATTAACTGTAAGCTTAACGGTAAGTATCAACAATGGTCAATGTTCATTCACAAATCCAGGTGTGGTTTTACGTTCTATTCGTCAGCCTGAGTTAAATGCTGCAGCTTGTGGAAATTTAGGATTACTTGTTTCTGATAGTATCAAAAAGTGAAGTGGTTCTTTCTTACTTAACAGATCCTGAATATCAATTCGAATTTGAAGAAACTACTGCTCCTGGTATTACCTTTAGTCATGTTTCTAGCAGTCGTTGGTGCCGTTTAGCTGACGTTTCGCCAGCTATCCAAGCTAACAAATTCTATTTAGTTAGAGTACGTGCTATCGTGGATGGTATTCCTTATTGCTATGGAGATCCTTGTGTTATTGGTGTAGTAAATACTCCTAGCGCATTTGATGCAACTCGTTTAGCTGATGGAATTACCTCTTCTGTTTTCCCTAATCCTTCTGCTGAGTCATTTAACTTAGTGTTACGTGGTTTTGAAGACGACCAAACTATCAATGTAAATGTTACAGATATGGCTGGTCGTATTGTGAATACATTTACTTATGATGCACATGCTGGCATGATGACTTTCGGTCAAGATTTGTCGAATGGTATCTATATGGTAAATGCTCAACAAGGAAACAAGACTACTCAATCAAAGATTGTTAAAACCAATTAATAGTATAAACCTTTAAACTGCTTGCATAAGAAAGGCTCCTTTTAGGAGCCTTTCTTATTTTTATGAACTTACCCATTTATTCAATAATTTAATATGCCTTCAATCATCAAAGTAGTAGCTGCCATTATTTACAATGAAGAAAACAAATTCTTGATGGCTCTTAAAAAAGCGGGTAAAAACTTAGCTGGCTATTGGGAATTTCCTGGCGGTAAAATAGAAGAGGAAGAAGATGGACTTACTGCTATTGCTAGAGAAATAAAAGAAGAATTAAACCTCGAGTTAAAAGACATTCATTACCTTTTCGAATATCAATATCAAGAAAATGATCAAACTATTGAGATCACTTTTTTCGCGCTTTAATTGATGGAGGTAAATTGGTTTTAACCGACCATGACGAAGTAGTATGGATAGATGAAAAGGAGACGAATAATTTAAAAATAGCACCAGGAGATTTGGAAGCTATAAGACGGATTTCCATTAAATAAAAAACGTAGGGTTTCAATAAAAAAGCCTAGGGTTGAAAATCAAAAGCCTAGGGTTTCAACCCTAGGCTTTTGATTTTAAATATTATTTATCTGGATTAATTAATCACCAATTTTTTTACGCTGCGTCCTTCTTGAGCGATAATGGAAACGAAATATAAACCGGAAGACATTCCTTTTGTAGAAAAACTAAAATTCTTGTCTGCCTTTAATTCTGTCATCAATACTTTTCCATGAAGGTCGGTTAATTCAAGTCTAACTTTTTCGGTTGGAGATTGATTTAATGTAATATTTACCAATTGATTTTCTGCAGATGGGTTTGGAAATAGCGAGAATGAGTTCGTATTATTAATTTCATTAATAGCGGTAAACATGGGTGTTGGATCTAGTACAAACAATCCATTTTGCATGTCGGAAACAATCACACGACCGCTTGGAAAATAAGGATAAGCGCCCCATGCTCCTTGGTAAGCAGGTGATGGATAGGGTCCACCGAAGGCAGTTTGATTATGAGTATCGAAATAACCAATACGAACTGGCGCGGTAGGTGTACTTACATCGTACACTTGCAATCCATCTTGATAGTAAGCAATGTAACAAGTCGTGCCAACCATAAAGGGATTGTGAGGGGTTGGACCCACATTACTACTGAATGTAGATTTCATCGTTAGGTTAGAAAAATCAGAAACATCCAACACTTTTACAGGTAGACCATTCGGAACTTCATCCATAAACACCAACGTAGATCCGTCTTCTGTCAATGCGCTGCTATGATTATAACCTTGAGATGGGTATGTTGTAAGTGATCCTAACAGGGTAAAATTATTCGCCACTGTATTATATTTAAAAAGGAATAATCCATCATAACCGCAAGAAGCATAAACGGTATCATTTTGCACATACATATCATGTACTTGATTGCTATTTAGAAGACTTGGGAAATCGGTATTTAACTTCCTTAGCAAAGTAGGTTGTACCGGATTACTCAAACTGAATACAGCCAACGCAGCTGTACTTGAAAACTGACCACCTTTCACTGTACCTGTATACAGTTTATCTCCATCCACGAAAATAGTATGTGATCTTTCGAAGATGGAGGTCCCATCATAGACCACACCTACAGAATCGGGAAGGTATTGCAAATCCACAATTTGAAAACTATTGGGCGATCCATCGTCAGAAACCAGGTACGCATAGTGATCGTAAGTCTTAATTTCTCTCCAAATGCACGAATCACGTCGGCCGGGCACAAAATCCACTTCCACTGGAAGAGTAGGATTGGTGATGTCGATAAAATAAACTCCATTAGTAGCTCCGATAAGGGCATATTCATGACCCAAACCATCATCCCATCCCCAAATTCCGTTATAGCGGATGCCATATCCTGGCTCTGCAGGAACGCTTAAATTGTCCCAAACGGAAAGAAGATTAATGTTTTGCGAGGTGTAAGGTCCTTGAGCTTTCGTCTCAATGGAAGAGGAAAGTACAATAATAAATAGAATGGTAATTTTTGTAATAAGTTGTTTCATGGTTTTGGTTATGTGAAGGCTAAGATAAAATTAATAACTATGAATTCAATCATTGGAATGTACAATTCTCGATTTATTACACTACAAATGTTTAGAATCTCTATTTTCAGAAGTCTTTGAAACAAAATTCAAGACCAATTCATCAAATTTACTTTTTGTAGTTGGCAAAAACTGAACTTCTATATCAACGACATAAAGAGGTAATTCCTTTAGATGGTACTGAATTTCCTTATTCATTAAACGCATTTGATCTTTACGTGTAGTGACTAAAATATGGGCTTGGTCAGCGGTTTTTGCGAACTTTAAAAATTCACTTTTCAGTTGAATGGCATCTGCTACCGAAAAATCATGATGGTCGGGGAAAAACTTGGTTTTTAATTGATCACAATTTTCCTCTACAAACTGTTTTAGGGGAGATGGGTTTGCAATGCCACAAAAGAGAAATACGCTTTTTGATTTCATGGATTCAATCTGCAGTGAAGATCCATCCATCCCTAACAACTCCTCACGGTAATGGATATACGAAAAGTGTAGACTTTGGGTTGAAGTCAATTTAACTCTTGCTTCTACATCGTCTTGCGCTGTTTTACCTAGTGATGTATTACACTTGGTAAAAACAATAGCATCTGCCCTCCTACTCCCACTTTTTGGCTCTCGCAAATTTCCAGCTGGCAACATAAAATCATCATAAAAAGGTTGACTCATGTCGCTTAAAAGGATGTTAAATCCGGGTTTAATATATCGATGTTGGAAAGCATCATCCAAAATAATTACCTCGGGTGGATTTTTACTCTTCAGTAATTCATTCACACCGTCTACTCTCTTTTCACATACAGCAACCATCAAAGGAAGTCCAGAAAGAAAATATTGCAAGGGTTCGTCGCCCACTTCACGAGCGGTACTCTTTGGAGTAACCCATATAAAACCTTTAGTAACGCGTCCATAACCTCGACTTAAAATGGCGACTTTATACTTACTTGAAAGTAATTTAGCGAGGTACAATCCCATCGGAGATTTACCCGTTCCACCCACCGATAAATTGCCAATATTGATAATGGGAACGTTAAAAGAGGTAGATTTTAAACAACCAACGTCGAAAGCCCAGTTACGAATACGAATGATCATTCCATAGATCCAACTGAAGGGAAGCAAGAGCATTCGCATGGGTCAAAATTAATCATAATCCCAACTCATTGTGTAAATTTGACTCCTTATACAGCCAAAATGCTTCCACTTAAAGACATTATTCAAGAATTAGAGCGCTTAGCCCCACTGCGTTTGCAGGAATCGTACGATAATTCAGGATTGATTACTGGAGATCCATCCATGCAAATTCAGGCTGCATTAATTTGTTTAGACTCTACTGAATCGGTCATTGACGAAGCCATTCGAAGAAAATGTAATTTGGTAATTGCTCATCATCCCATTGTTTTTTCAGGATTAAAAAAAATTACGGGCAGCACTTATATTGAGCGTGTCATCATCAAAGCCATACAAAATAACATCGCTATTTACGCTATTCACACCAATTTGGATAATGTAGCTCAAGGCGTAAATGCTAAAATTTGTGAGCAATTGGGCATACAAAAAACACGCATCTTGGCACCCATGGGAAATCAGTTAAAAAAGCTGGTCACCTTTGCACCATTAGCCTCGGCAAGAGCGATAAAAAATGCAATTTTCAATGCAGGTGCTGGGCAAATTGGAAATTACAGTGAATGTAGCTTTAGTGTATCGGGAGATGGAAGTTTCAAGGGTAATGCAGCAAGTACCCCTTATGTTGGTCAAAAAGGAGAGCGGCATTTGGAAAAAGAAGAACGCATTGAAGTCATTTTTCCAAGCTGGAAAGAAATGGAGATTATTTCGGCTTTGAAGGGGGCTCATCCGTATGAAGAGGTAGCCTACGATATCTACTCTTTGACAAATCTACATGCTCACATCGGTGCGGGTATGGTAGGCGAGCTGGAAAAACCCATGCAAACAGGAGCTTTTTTGGATTTAATCAAAGACCGAATGAATGCTAAAGTAATTCGACATACAGCCATTATCAAGAAAGAGATTAAAACCGTTGCAGTTTGCGGAGGATCAGGGAGTTTCTTGCTCAATGAAGCCAAAAAAGCCAAAGCGGATCTATTCCTCTCTGCCGACTTCAAATACCATCAGTTCTTTGATGCTGAAGACAAAATCATCATCGCAGACATTGGACACTTTGAAACTGAGCAATTTACAATCAACCTAATTGGTGATTACCTAAGGGAAAAATTCACTACCTTTGCCGTCCTATTCACGGAGACAAACACCAATCCAATTTACTACCACTAAAAATGGCTGCTAAAAAAATAAAAGAAGAAGTACCAGTTGCTGAAGCTCCCAAAAAGCCTACGCCCATAGTTCGACACATTGACAAAGGTGATAACACCATCGAAGACAAGCTTCGTGCATTGTATCAATTACAATTAATCGACAGTCAGGTTGATCGCATTCGCATCACTCGCGGTGAGTTACCGATGGAGGTGAGTGATTTGGAAGATGAGATTGCAGGTTTACAAACGCGAATCAACAATTATGCGGAAGAAGTAAAAGCTATTGATGACCAAATCAAGGCTAAGAAAAATTCGATTAAAGATTCACAAGCGTTAATTAAAAAATACCAGACGCAACAAAACGCAGTTAAAAACAATCGCGAATTTGATTCTTTAAACAAAGAATTAGAATATCAGCAATTGGAAATTCAATTGTGTGAAAAGCGCATTAAAGAATACACTGCTGATTTAGCGGCTAAGAAGCAAATTTTAGATGCTTCTGAATCTACTTTAGAAGGACGCAAAATTGATTTAACAAACAAGAAAAGTGAGTTAGATTCCATCATTGCGGAGACGGAGAAAGAAGAGTTAGAATTATCTACTGAATCCAACAAAGCATCCGATATCATTGAAGCTCGTTTATTATCGGCTTACAAGCGTATTCGTGAAAATGCAATCAATGGTTTAGGTGTAGTATCTATCACTCGTGATGCTTGCGGAGGTTGTTTCAATAAAATTCCACCACAACGTCAATTGGATATTCGTCAACGCAAAAAAGTAATTGTTTGCGAACACTGCGGAAGAATTTTAGTTGATGCCAATATTCTTGACAAAGATTAATAGTTAGCTGATAAAAATTAAAAAGAGGAGTCTTTAAAGCATTGCTTTGAAGACTCCTCTTTTTTTATGGAACAATTTAAATTATTCTTCTTTACTTTGTATATCTTCTGAATCTTGATTTTGATTCTTTTCTTTCTCTTCTGTCACTTGATTTTTCAAATAGCGCTCACTCTTTTTTCCCTCAAACAAATCATACCCGAGCAAACGACATTCAAGAGGTCCGTTGAAGAGCTTCATCTTACGGTTAGGCCGTAATCCAATGGCTTTCGCACCTTCGGGACTCCCTGTAAAGATCCATGCTTTACAACCCGCATAATGATGTTTTAAACGCTCGCCTAAGGCCGCATATAATTTTTCTAAATCATCCACTTCCAATTTCTCTCCGTAGGGTGGATTGATGATAATGAATGCTCTCTTTTCTTCGTGTTCAAAATCACGAAAATCGCCGCACGACAATTTCACCATATCCTCTACACCTGCCGACTCCACATTTTCGATAGCCTTTAAAAACACATATCGATTTAATTCGTTTGCATAAATTTTTACTTCTGATTCTACGATTCGTTCCAATTGCTTTTCGCGAATGAGTTTAAACAATTCCTCGTCGAAGTCGAGCCACTTTTCAAAAGCGAAAGACTTACGAAAAGTTCCTGGTGGGATTCTAGCGGCTATCAATGCTGCTTCAATGGGAATCGTTCCGGAGCCACACATAAAATCTATTAGCGGAATATGAGGTTCCCAACCACTCAGCATAATAATACCAGCCGCCATCACTTCACTTAGCGGTGCTTTATCTACTTCTTTGCGATAGCCACGTTGATGCAAGGATGTACCAGATGAATTAATCAACAACTGACATTTTTCACCAGAAATAAAAACCACTACTTCCAAGTCGGGATCATTCTTTTCCACGTTGGGACGTGATCCTTGATTTTTTCTAAACTGATCCGCGATAGCATCCTTTGCTTTAAGCGCTGGATACAAATTATTGTCGAAGAGATCAGAATTTAAAATACAACGCACAGCAAAAGTTTGCTCTAGCTTCATGAATTGTGTCCAATCAACAGCTGCAACACCATCATACAAATCCACTACAGTATGGATTGGAAAAGAAGATAGCTTCACCATCACCTTTAAGGCCGTGCGCAAAGAAAAATTTGCTTTGTACATAAAGCCTTTATCGCCAATACAAGAAACCGCACGGGTATGCACTTCAATTTCACGACCACCGAGAGCATGAATTTCTTCGGCGAGGATGTCCTCGAGTCCGGCATAGGTGGAAACGACAAGGTTGAGATCTGACAAGGGGGTGGGAGTATTTATTGTCGACAAAGATAACGAATTTAAACGCAACGATAACAGCGTCAAGCAACGGCAGCAGCGTATTCAATGAAAAAATCCGTGTAAATCCTATTTTTCCGTGTCATCAGCGCCTGCCTGCAGCAGGCAGGTTCCATTTTATCAATCTGTCTAAGATCAAATATTATTAATGATACTATTGAGCTAATAGTTCATAAGAAATCAACGTTTCATTATCATTAATGAATTCCAATTATCTTTGATTTAATTACTAAAAACATGCTCCCACTTCCACCCTACTCCATTCATGAAAAACATTGGAATCACGATAAGAATATAGTTTTTCTGAATCATGGTTCCTTTGGATCTTGTCCGACGGCTATTCTTGATTTGCAAACGGAAATTAAAACCCGCACAGAGAAAGATCCTATTAAGGAATTGGTAAATGATTTTGAAAAAGGTTACATGGAAAACAAAAATGCACTAGCGCAATTTGTTGGATGTAATTCGAATGACTTAGTGTTGATGAAAAATACTACTTCAGGAGCGAATACCATTTTGAATTCACTCACCTTTGAACCAGGAGATGAAATATTAACCCATAGTCATGCTTATGGTGCTTGCGTAAATGTATTAAGACATTATGCCGAAAAACATAAATGCAAATTGGTGATTGCTGAAATTCCTTTTCCCATTTCAAGTGAAAATGAAATTACGAATGCTATTTTAAATCAAGTAACGAGTAAAACTAAATTTGTTTTGCTGGATCATATCACCTCTGCCACCGGCATAATTTTTCCTGTTGAAAAACTTACACAAGAGTTAGAATCCCGAGGAATTGAAGTACTCATTGATGGTGTGCATGCTCCCGGAATGATTGATTTAAATATTGAAAGTTTAGGTGCCAGGTACTATATTGGTAATGGTCACAAATGGATTTGTAGTCCGCGCGGTTCAGCATTGATGCATGTACGAAAAGTCAAACAGCATAAAATTCGTCCGTTACAAATTTCGCATTACAACGATTTATACGAGGGAACGGATGCGCACTGGAGTGCACAGTTTGCATGGCCTGGAACGGACGACTATAGCTCTTATTTACTCTTAAAGGATAGTATACATTTCATGGAAACAATTTATGGAACATGGGAAGCGCTTCGAAAAAACAACAGAGAACTTTGTTTAGCCGCCAGAAAATTAATTTGCGCAAAACTTAAAATTGAAATCCCTACTCCCGAAAGCATGATTGGACATTTGGCAAGTATTCCAGTGCAGTATGATGCAAAAGCACCTGTTAAATTTTTCAATATGATCACGCCGTTAAAACAGAGACTCATGGACGAATATAAAATTCAAGTTCCGGTGTTTTACTTTGATAAAAATAATCCAAAATTACTATTGAGAATTTCGGTGCAAGCTTATAATTCGATGGAGCAGTATGAATATTTGGGGGAGAGTTTGGGGAGAATTTGATAATTATTTAGGTTACGAATTACGAATCGATACGAATGTACGAATTACGAATTCGCTGATACGCGAATACACGAATACACGAATACACGAAATGCGAATGAACACGAAATGCGAAATTTTTGCAAAATTATTTCACTGCGAAAAAAAACTAAAAGCTTGAGGCCAAAAGTTTACCCTGCTGTCGGAACAAAGTGGAGTACTGCAGGGCTAGCAGCTTTCCAATCTGAATTAAAATTTTTAGTGCCCCACCATCTCTTTAGAACAAAACTCCCTACCTTTATCTCATGAAAAACCCCCTCCTCCTTTTGTTTTTTTTCCTTTTTGGTTTTGGGGAGATGGAGGCTCAATACTCCAACAAAGTATGGTGTTTTGGTGATAGTACGGGCGTGATTTTTACTAATCCTGTTTCTTATTTTACAATAAGTGAAGCTTATTTAACAGCTTCAATAAGTATAGCGGATCTAAATAACAATTTATTGTTTTATGGATCATCCACCAATGCCACAGCTTACAATAGTTCTTATTCTAATCGAGGTAAACTGATAAATCGGAATCACATTAAGATGGTAAATGGAGACTCTTTGTTTTGCAGAGGTTGGTATCACGATATTCTAATAGTACCAAAATCAGTTTTGGATAGTACCTTCTACGTTTTTGTTGCCGGTGTTTCGGGACCTCCTTATGGATTGTATTATAGTTTAGTTGATTTAAAATTACAAAATGGTTTAGGAGAGGTAACCCAAAAGAATATTCAAATTGATCCTAGCCCAATGTATGATGGATTAATGGCTGTCAAACATGGTAATGGCAAGAACTGGTGGTTAGTTACACGGCACTTTGACAATGTAAGTCAAAGTTATAACAACGAATTTTATGTATATTTAGTAGATTCATTAGGCATTAGTGCAATGCCGGTTCAAACCGTTGGAACTATGCGGAATTCTAATGGTGGTGAGATTAGTTTTAATTCTGATGGGACGAAAATAGCTGTTTCAGATTTAGGCAATCTTATTGAACTTTATGATTTTGATCGCTGCACAGGAATGATTTCGAGTCCGTTGAATATAGAATTACCGAGTACCACTGGGCCGTTTAAATATTATGCAAGTGCATGTTTTTCACCTAATAATCGATTTTTATATGTACTAAGCATTTTAGCAATTGACGAAGCCTATATATATCAATATGACTTGCAGGCACCCAATATCGCTGCATCTAAAACTCAGATAGGTGCTATTATGGATAGTGCCTCAGTGGCAATGATGAAACTGGCTCCAGATGGTAAAATATATATAGGTGCCTGGGCAAATTTACCAGGTAGTGGTTATCCTTATACACAAGGCTATTATAATGTGGTTAATTCAAATTTAACAGTCATTAATTATCCGGATAGCCTTGGTGCATCTAGTGATTTTCAATTATTCTCATTTTCATTAGGTGGTCATCGTACGTATAGAGGATTACCTCATAACCCCAATTACGAGATGGGTGCATGGGTAGGCTCGCCCTGCGATACACTAACGGTAGGCCTAACCGAAAATGAAAAGAATGATGTGTTCTTTCAAGCTTGGTACAATTCCGAGTGGAATATGATTCACGTGAATGCGGCGAAGTTGAAGGGGAAGAGTGGGGTGTTAAGTTTGTTTGATGTGGAGGGGAGAGTGGTGGTGGAGAGGAAAGTGGATATGATAAGTGGGGGGTATTTTACATCGGAAATAAATATGAATGGAATTGTTAGTGGGGTTTATATTGTTTCTTTAACGACCGAGAAGGATCAAGTTCAGGGGAAGGTATTAAAATTTTAGTAGGTTACGAATTACGAATCGATACGAATATACGAATTACGAATTCGCTAATATGCGAATACGCGAAATTCGAAAGAAAAGTAAAATCGAAAAAAGCTTGGGGCTTGAGGCTTGTAGCTTGTAGCTTTTAAAAGAGCGTGTAAGTATATTATTTTACTAAAACCTTTTGCGTAAAAACAAGCCCATCATCGTTAGTAAATTGAAGAAGATAAATTCCACTACGTAAACTACTTGTTGAAATTTGTGTTGCGGTGTTTAGGTTATCGTAAACTTTTAGTATGCGACCTGTAACATCCAATAATTTCAATTGATAATTTTTTTGATCGGAGAATTTGATGTGAAGGAGGTCGGATGTGGGATTGGGGAAAACTGAAATTCCTAAATCGGTTGAGGGTTCACTGATAGAGGTGGTAATGCTGCCACTAGTATTAAAATAAAAAGAACCACTGTACCAAGTGTTCCAAATGCCATTGATTTCTTCACGATACGTATATTCATAAAATGTGTTGGGCGTAAGACCGGTTAATCGTTTGTAACCATTGTTGCTTGTTGAATAAGTCCATGTAGTGGTGCCATAAGGACGATAACGAAACTGAACCTTAGTAATTAGATTTGTTTTTAACCAATAGAGTCGGACCGTGGTAGAATCTTCTTCTCTTTCCGCCAATAGATTTAAATAATTATTATTGTTTCCTAAAAATGTAGGTTGATATAAAATTGTATCAGACCATGCAGAAATTACTCCTGAACAATTCGTCGTTAACTGAAAATTATAAATTGCTGTACTATCTAGACTATTCAAAAAATAATAACTTTTTTGAGTAGAGTCCAGCGTCCAAGTAAGGTCGGTCGACTTCTTATATCGAATATGATAGGTTGTTGTCTCTTCCACTCTATTCCAAACTAAATGCATGTTAGTACTCGTAACGGGAACACCTACAATAACGGATGGCGGAAAACAGGTATTGGCTGTTAACGTATCATAAACGAAAAATGGAATTCTTACATCATATGGATTCCGGGCTTGAGATAATATTAATTTACTTCCTACTGTACCTAATATCGAATTAAATCCAAGAGGTATTCCTGGATACCAATTATTAACTAAATGGGATTCTTGTAAACGTTTTGAGGGATTTATTCCATCCGAGGCCCATACTTCAGCTCCGTACAATGTATCTTTTGTAGCATAGTATAAATTCGAACCAAAGAACAAATATTTTTGAGGATATAAGTTCAGCGCATAGAATGCAGGATAATTGGTTATATAAGACGAATCCAAACTTGGCGAATACATCCAAAAACGATCTGAATAAAAACTATAAAAAGCTACAT
Source organism: Bacteroidota bacterium (assembly GCA_016709725.1). Classification (GTDB taxonomy): domain Bacteria; phylum Bacteroidota; class Bacteroidia; order AKYH767-A; family OLB10; genus JAJTFW01. The sequence goes on along the minus strand of JADJMG010000006.1, from coordinate 241,631 downwards.
TACCTTCCACAATTGAGAATGGACTGGTTAATAAAATACCATTCGGTACATTAGATACTGCAACTGTACCCGCTCCCGTACCATCCGATCGCCAGAGCTGGTAACCACTGTTATTATCTTTCGCTGCAAAATAAAGTGTGTCGCCAATATGGCTAAAATATTTTTCAGAATAAGTATCCATCACTCCACTGTTACCTCCTGGAAATATATCTTTCACCATAACCGTTCCCGAGTTGGTTCCATCTGTCTTCCATAGCTCCCAACCATCGTTGGTGGCCGCCGTAAAAAAAAGATTGTTGTTGGTTTTATAAAAATTACAAGGAAGCGATGCTCCTACTACTCCGTTTAAGTCTTTCAATAAAAAAGTGCCATTAACGGTGCCATTGCTTCTCCATAATTCTTCACCTGTATTATTTTGATCGGCAGAAAAATATAATTTTCCATTAAACCCATAAAGTCCACGAACTACATTAAAGCTCATCAATGAATAAGTTCCTGATGCGGTACCATTGCTACGCCAAAGTTGGGTGCCGGTATTAGCAGTAAAATAAATGATGGAATCGACGCCAGCAAATTCACCGGGACCAGAGCTAGTAGGCCCTGGAGCGATATCACTAATCATATAGGTTCCTATCGAGGTTCCATCACTTCTCCATAACTCCACTCCATGCACACCATTGTCGCCTCTGAAATAAAGAATATTATTGTGTACAAAAGCGAGTACTATGTAAAATATTCACCAATTCCACTACTTGTACCTGCCCAAATGTCTTTAATCATAAAAGTGCCACTCTCTGTACCATCTGTACACCAAAGTTCGCGGCCATGTAAAGGATCAAAAGCACTAAAGACTAATTTACCATTGAACTCAACCGAAGGAGAAGGTCCACCGTATTGATCGGTTTCAAAAGAATAAATTTTCTTGCATTGCGCATCCACTTGAACATGAAAAAACAAAATTCCAATAATAAATAAGAGGGATTTCTTCATAATGTGTAAATAAAGTTTGAAATTAATTTTACTAAAGTAATAAGTTCCATTCAAACATCAAAATAAATCACTCTACTAACCCACATTCATTAATTAATGAATACATATCAAGAATCCTTCATTCTTAGGCAAATAAACCTCAATTCTTAACAATACGTTTTACTAATGATTTCCCCTCATTTGAAATTACTTTCATTAGGTACATTCCATTTGAGAAAGTACTCAAATTCAATTTGAAATCTGCATCACTAAAGAACTTAGAAAACATTCTCTTTCCGGTTACATCCATCAGGATTACTTCTACTCTATCTTGAGTTCTGTTTTGAATAGTTACTACATCTTGAAATGGATTAGGTGAAACGGAAAACGAAGCTTCAGGAGTATAACTGTTGAGAGATGTAGTATTGCACATTACTTCATTCAATTTAATCCATACCGTATCATTAAATGTAATAGGTACCTCGCCGGCTCCAGGAGCATTACCCATTCGAATATAAACCAAATTTTGCGAAGGCACAATATTGATGATTTGTCCATCCTTTCCAAGTGCAGCAATCATATCATTTGGCGCATTTGGACTGAAGGAACCCGGAAAATTAAACTGCAATCCCGGAACTTTGAAGGACGATTTCCCATTAAGCCAAGTTAAATAACCATAAGAAGGATTTAATGTTTGCGAACTATTCACCATTTGCTGAAAATAATTGGTATCGGTTAAAATTTGATTGCCATTCCAATTCCCTTGATTCAACATCAGTAATCCAAATCGTGCCATGCTTCTCGGTTTACTGAAAAACACATTATTGTATCCGCTCGGAATAAATGCGCCGGTCATTCCAGTAGGATTTTTTATTTTCTGTGTGATATAACTATTCAATGATTGCCCCGTGGCCGATTCGATGACACTATCCAATAAAGTATAAGGACCATTATGATAAGCCCAACGTGTACCTGCATCGGCTAAGTATTGCAAACAAGTATCGAGGGTGCAGTAATGATCAGGAACACCATCATCGAGTCCAGAACTCATGGTGAGTTGATGGCGAATAGTAATTTTTTCTTCCTTCAATGGTGGACAAACGGTCCAGCCATTTCCTAAATAATTGGATGTAGTATCTTGAATAGAAAGGAATCCTTCTTGCTGCGCTATTCCCACAGTAAATCCAGTTAACGTTTTACCAGCCGATGCCCAATACCAAACACTATCTATGGTAAAAGTCCCGAAATATTTTTCGATCACAATCTTTCCATCCTTCAATAAAATAAATGCTTTTGAATTTTTAGCTTCTAAATAATCGAGTAATGAATCGATTTTGGGCTCACACCATCCTAAAGAAGCTGGCGAAAGTGTATCCCATGTATTTCCGAGGAGTGGCGGGAAATACATGGATTGTGCTTTTCCAACAGATGGAATTAGCAGTAGAATTAGTATTACAATTCGCTTTATCATTTTAATCGATTCAATTATTTTACTAAATTAATTATATCATAATAATTTATTGCAACCGAACATTAAATAATATTGAAATATCGGTATCATAAACTAAATTATCTGCCTTTGCTTTAGCTGAAGAGAAATGTCGCAATTCAACTGAATAGGTTCCAACTCCCGTCGCAGAAGTTCTTAAGATGGATGAAAGACCAATTGGTTTAAAATTGCTATCTAAATCTAACAAGTTCGTTTCAAGAAAGTTTGAAGTGGGATTTGGAGAAAAGACAAATAAGTGAACTTCTCCTTCATCCAATACTTCATTGGAAATGGTATCCACAGGAGTTTTGGATTCGTCTAAGACTACGACATCCATGTAATAGGTCGTGTTGCTTGATAGAAAAATGGAATCTATAGTAGCTACATTCCCACCTGGACCATCCAAATCAGAAGAAGTAGCTGTATGAACGATACTATTTGTGATTGAATCTTTAAAAATCAAATGCACTTTAGTAATTAATTCAGACTGATTGATTGGAATTGGCTCGTTGGTTTTATCCTTTTTACATGAATAAATTAAAGATACTAGGATTAATGAAATTATAATTCTGCATAATGATTTAGTATTCATATTGAATATTATTTTATAAATTAGTTTAATTTTTTTCGATTTCTGGATGTTCATGTGAATGTGCAGCTGTCTTAAAAGATAATGGAATTTTTATTTTCACTGAAATATTTCTTCCCATTTCATCCGTATAATATCGAAATCGACTGAGGTAATCGCGATACTTTACATTCAACAAATTACTCACTGATAATCCAACAATGAATGGCTGATGATTTAGCATGAAAGTGGCGGCAGCTTCAAATCCAATTAAGGTATATGCTTTTGGAGGTGGAATAAAATCACTTCCATCTACAAAACGAAATTGCTTTAACACATGCAATACTGAAACACCAACTGTTTGCTCCTTTCTGTGATCGGTATCTCTAAATTGATAGCTCAATAACTGATCGAATTGAGGTGGTGGAACCAATTCCAAATATCGCTTTGCAGTAAAATTCCAAGCATAAACCAGACTATTTTTAGAGGTGAAATTGAATCGAGGACTGCATTGCCAATTAAACGAAAAATCAATTCCTTTAAACCCTGCATCCACATGTTGATAGACGTAAGATGGAAAGGCTCCATTCACAGTTAATACAGATTCAGTGGTAGGTACCAAATAAATATAATCTTGAATATACATGTAAAATATATTCACTTCCATGGCCAATCGTTTTGTTTGAATATTCATTACACCATTGATATTCCAAGCACTTTCCATTCCCAACGAAGTATCACCCACTTCAAAACTTGCCGCACCATGATGGAGTCCATTGCTGAACCATTCGTTTATACTGGGGGTGCGTTGGGTTCTGCCCGAATTCAATCTCCATGAAAAAATAGAATCTTGTTTAAATAAAATTCCTGCCGACCAACCGAGTGTATTAAATCGATAATCGTTTTGAACTACTTCGCTATTGATGTTACGATAAACGGATTCCGTTTTCGATCATAACGTAATCCAGATTCTACTTCTACTTTATTCTTCTTCCATTTCACGAGCCCATAGGCACCACCGTTATACAATTGATAATTCGGTACAAAATAACGCAGACCACTATATTGATTATCTTGAATCATTCCTGACAAACCAATATTTGCAGTAAATCCTTTATAATACCTTGTCTCCAAATTTAAATCTGCAGTATGTGTAAACAAATCCAATTGCAACTCTGGGCGATTCAATGCTGCTATGGAATCATTCAATGGTCGAAAGCGGTCGTATTCTACCCGTTGGTTATATTGATATCCATATAACAAATTCAACTTGCCAACATTGGTGATGGTCCACCATGCTTTTGCAGAAAACAAATAGTGCAAGATTTCTTGTCGTGGATTTGAAATTTTATAAGTAAAGCGATCATCTGTAATTGTTTCACCCGACTGAATAATTCGGGTGAGATCACTTACATTTCCAATATGAGCCCCTCTAAAAATCCCAATGGTGGTTTTGAATTGGCTAAAGAAAGTTTCAACTCCGAATCGTTTTCTTTCCAATCCCAAACTCGCGCTCCAGTTCACTTCTTCAAAACCCGTGTTTTCCAAATACACATCGGGCGAATTCACATTTCCCGATTTCTTTAATGTTCCTTGCAAGCGCCAACAGAGATCGAAAAATTTTCCAAGATGTTGTTCTACTAATCCAGAAACTACACCTTGTCTGCCGTTAGAAAATCCAGCCAAATTTAATTCAGCATGAATACCGGGCTCATGAAGAAGTTTGCGAGGCTCAACGATGATTACTCCCGCGATTGCATCCGCCCCATATCGAATGGAGGAAACCCCTTTAATTACTTGTAGTTTATTGGCAACATAAGGATCAATTTCGGGTGCATGCTCTGTTCCCCATTGCTGACCTTCTTGTCGAATGCCTGCATTCATAATGATTACACGCTGACTGTGCATTCCATGGATAACGGGCTTTATAATGGAAGATCCGGTAGACATTCCAGTAACTCCTGTTACGTTCTTCAAATACGAAGTTAAATTGAGTCCGGCGCTTTTTCGCATTTCCAATTGTGAAACCGAATCTTTTAGTTGCGTTGTTTTTCCTTCAATTTGCTTGGCGACGATTTCCGTTTGCTTCAATTCTTTTGCAGATGGATTCAATCTCAATTTTAATTCAATATTTTTTTCAAGTGAGATGGATTGAATCAGTGTATCAAATCCGATATAATACGTTTTCAATACAACAGTACCCGTACATAATCCATCGAATATAAATTCGCCTTTATCATTACATACAAGAGCTTTGCCTAATGGTAGCAATTCCACTTTGGCAAAAGGCAAAGATTCATTCAACTTCGCGTCGATGACTTTACCTGAAATTTGATAATTACAATTCATTTGTGCTTTACTATTCATGGTAATGAATAATAAAAGCAAGCATATCATTTTATGCATACTTAACCATTTAAATAAGAAAACTAGAAATAAGAGAATTTTACGCTAATACCATCAGCATAAAAAAAACAATCTTAAACTAGGTATGGAGGTCCGCGACCATCACTTTCAAAAAACGGATGTTGAATCTTATTGACTTCAAAAAAAATTAATTGAGAAAAATTAAATGCAACAGGATTTAAATTACAATCATTCTCTTGATGAAAAATAGCAGGCAATGATAGTTCAAGAACCAAACAATGTTGATGTTGTTCAGCAACACTGGTCACTTCAGAATTAACATGACAATCGATTGAATCATCATGTTCACAGAGGGAATGCCATAAGGATGCAGGAATAAGCACCTGCAAGAAAAGCAGTAGAAATAAACAGGACGCTATTTTTTTTGTTGAGATCAACTTAAATTCTACGATCTAATTATTGAACACATATTGAATCATATTTGCACCCATTCGCAACGCTTTTTGACGAGCATCGGGAGAATCTTTGTGCACTTCGGGATCTTCCCAACCGTCGCCCAAATCACATTCGAAATCATAAAAACATACCAGACGTCCATCATAAAACAAACCAAAACCTTGCGGAGCTGTACCATCGTGTTCATGTACTTTCGGTAGTCCGTTGGGGAAATCAAACTTTTGATGATAGATGGGATGGTTAAAAGGAACTTCCACAAAATCCAATTCTGGAAAAACTTTTTTCATTTGTGGTCGAATGAATTTATCCATTCCATAATTATCGGAGATGTGCAAGAATCCACCCGCCATTAAATAATTTCTTAAGTTTTGGGTTTCTTGGGTATTAAAAACCACGTTACCATGTCCTGTCATGTGTATGAATGGATAATTAAACAATTCGGGACTCCCCACTTCCACAATGCCTTGTTCTTCACTGATGGTGGTTCCCAAATTGCGATTACAGAAATCAATTAAATTTTTTAAAGACGTGTCTAGGTTTGCATACCAATCGCCACCACCGCTGTATTTTAACAGTGCGATTTTCATACTCGATCCAGCTGGTGAGAAAGAAGAGAAAAAAATCACCGCGAATAGAACCAATACTTTCTTCATCATCTTACAAAACTAAGAAATGTGAGTCATTTTTGGATGAGGAATTTTAAAGATTGAAGGCAGCTACGGCTTTTAATCCAGCAGTCTCGGTACGGAGGCGTGAATTTCCCAACGACAATGCCTTAAATCCCTTTTTCAACGCATTTTCAATCTCATCCTGGGAGAAATCACCTTCCGGGCCAATCAGAACGACAGCATTTGTTATAGATGCTAACTCTCTTGCCTCATGCTTTTCGGATTCTTCACAATGGGCAATAAAAGTAGAATCACTATTTTCATTCATCGACTCTAAAAACTTTTCGAAAGAAACTTCTGAATTCACCACAGGGAAAAAATAATGTTGGGATTGCCGAGCTGCCGAGACCACCAACTTTTGAATCCGCTCTAACTTCAACGTTTTGCGTTCGGAGTGACGACAAATGAGCGGGGTAATTTCAGCGATGCCTAGCTCTGTTGCTTTTTCTACAAACCATTCAAAGCGATCGATGTTTTTTGTGGGTGCAATGGCAACATGCAAGCTACGTTGAGGTGCAGGAAAAATTTCTTTCTCCAACACATTCAATAACACTTGTTTTTTGAAACTTGGATAGCTTCACACAGAGCGCGAGTACCCATTCCATCGGTTACTTCAATTTGTTTCCCTTGAGAAAATCGAAGCACGTGAATGAAGTGGTGGGTTTCCTCTTCGGGCAGGTAAAATTCAGAAGATGATAAATCGGGAGAGAAGAAGAGGTGCATGTAGCGAAAGTAGTGAATTGGTAAATTGGTAAGTTGGTAAGTTGGTAAGTTAGTTCTCCCTGCTGCTAGAACAGAGGCGGATAATACCTATAAAAAACTTAGTGCCCTTTAGTGCTAATTGGTGTTAAAGAAACTTTTCTTTAACACTAAAGGCACTAGAGGGCACTAGAGAACACTAGAGTATTTTATTCCTAGAGAAGGAAAAAATATTTATGCTACTTCATGTACAGATGGAGCGGCGGAAAGAATTTCGGCGCTGCAACCATCGGCGTACTGAGTGAAATTTTTAACAAACTTCGATGCTAGATCACTAGCAGTTTGATCAAAGGCCGCGGTATCTTTCCATGTTTTACGTGGATTCAAGATATCATCCGGAACATTGGTACAAGTAGTTGGGATTTGAAGGCGGAAGATGGGCATTTCTTCAAATTTCACTTTGTCGAATTCACCATTCAGTGCAGCAGAAATCATGGAGCGTGTGTAGCTCAACTTCATTCTTGAACCCACACCAAACGATCCACCACTCCATCCTGTATTCACCAACCAAACTTTAATGTCTGGATTATCTTTTAATTTTTTACCTAATAACTCCGCATACTTTGCAGGATGCAATGGTAAGAATGCTTTTCCAAAACATGCAGAGAAAGTAGTAGTAGGCTCTGTAATTCCCATCTCTGTACCTGCTACTTTCGCCGTATAACCGGAGATGAAATGATACATGGCTTGCTCGTTTGATAATCGGCTAATAGGAGGCAATACACCAAATGCATCGCATGTTAAAAAGAAAATATTTTTAGGCGGAGTAGCTACCGAAGGTTCTACTGCATTATCAATAAAATTGATTGGATAGGCGACACGAGTATTTTCTGTTTTGCTTACATTATCATAATCTGGACTTGTTGTGCCCGGAATAAACTCGATATTCTCCAATAAAGAACCGAAACGAATTGCTTTAAAGATTTGCGGCTCTTTCTCTGCAGAAAGATTCACACACTTTGCATAACATCCACCTTCAAAATTGAAAACTGAATCGTCGCTCCATCCATGTTCATCATCACCGATCAATCCACGATTTGGATCGGCACTTAATGTAGTTTTTCCTGTACCTGATAATCCGAAGAACAATGCTGTATCACCTTTCTCGCCGATATTCGCAGAACAATGCATACTCAGTACACCTTTGTGTTGAGGAAGCACATAATTCAACACAGTAAAAATTCCTTTTTTGATTTCGCCGGTATAACCTGTTCCACCAATCAAAATCATTTTCTTAGTGAAATTGATCATCGCAAAATTATGCTGACGTGTTCCATCAATAGCGGGATCCGCCATAAATCCAGGAGCATTTACGATCACCCAATCTGGTTGAATCGTTTCAATTTCTTTGTTGGTTGGACGCAAGAATAAATTGTTCGCAAATAAATTTTGCCAAGGATATTCAGTCACAACACGAACATTCAAACGATAACGTTGATCGGCGCATGCATATGCATCGCGCACATACACTTCCCGATTCGTTAAATACGCTTGCATGCGTGTAAAAATTTGATCAAACTTTGCAGGATCATATTTAATATTAATATCACCCCACATCACAGTCTTTTCCGTTTCTGCATCTAATACAGTAAACTTATCTTTTGGCGAGCGGCCTGTAAATTCACCGGTATCAATGGCTAAAGCACCGGTATCGGTGAGTTCTCCCATTCCTTGCAGGATGGTATCTTCCACTAATTCAGCGGGTGATAAATTCCAATAAGCCGTCGCAACGTTCTTAAGTCCCAGATCTGCTACAGATGCATTGGGGTTCTTCAATCCGTATTCGTTCATATTTATTTCGATCGCACAAATTTACGGTAAATTCTAGTGGTATAGCAAGTCAAATCGACTTAGTTATATCACTATTTAAACCGGCTTTTCATATTTTCATTGATCTGGATCAGTTCCTTTCCTTGGATCACTTTGTTCAATCCATCGATGAAATTATTTTGTTCTGAGGCATTTAGCTCATCTAAAGGAAAACAACAGTCCACCTCACCTTCGCGTCCCCATGGAATCATATAATAAGAGACTACTTTATTGTTTTTAAGCTTATAATCATATACATAAGCCTCCAAAATTGCCTTTGCCTCAGGATCTGTTCCTGCACCAATACTGATAAAACTCACAACCAAACGGAAGGAATCAGGACCTAGTTTAGCTTGCTCACGTGTCCAAACTTCCATAGAAACTAAAGGTTTAGTTGGGTTTGATGGAGTGGGTTCAACAATTTCAGTTTCCGATTTATCTGCATTTTCACTTGAATATTTACTTGATTTACAAGCGCTTAAGGAGATAGCAAGCACGGTAAATGCAATTATGTTAGTAGTTCGCATATTCAAAAATATCATTTTTAATGAATAACGCAGTTTATTTCTTTTCCTTATTCGAAATCGAAAACATAAATACCTTTATCCAACCAACGATAAAGAACAGACCTCCAATTGGAGTTAAAGGTCCGATGAATTTCAAGTTCATTGAAAAAACATCTTTCAAAGCAATCAAATACAGCGAACCCGAGAATAAAAAGATTCCAATTATAAAATAAATGCCCGCCCACTTGATATGCTTATTTCCAACACCTATTTGTGAGATCAGCAGCAGAGCCAATGCATGCACCATTTGATAGCGACAAGCGGTTTCCCAGGTCACCAAATCGTTGGTTTCAACTATTTCCTTTAGTTGATGAGCACCAAAGGCGCCGAACATCACTGAAAAAGCGGCGAATAGAGCACCAGCGCCTAGATATTTATAATTCATGAAAATTTATCTCCTCGAATCAATATAATCATTTAATTCTTCGGTTGAACTTTCAAATGTAAACGTGTCGTTCACCTTGAAATAATTACCAACATCATAAGTACGATCATATGCATATTTTGCAAAATCGAGACGAGTTTGTTCGAATGTAAATTGCAAAATAATTTCTTTTACTTGAGAGACAAACAAACAACGATCATTCAAAACTTGTTTAGCGATTGTGAACTTCGTTTCTTCAAAAGTTTTTGAAGAAATGGTGGCATTCAAATCACTGAAATCTTGCTTCGACATAGGTACCGGACATCCTACCTGACCAGAATATCCTGGCAAATAAACGACCTGTGTTGGTGGAGGAGTTGGTGTTGGGGTATGTCCACCCGAAACAGTAGTAGTGGTTGTAGTCGTAGTTTGTGTGTGCACAGTAGAGCTAGAGTTACCCATTCCTTCATCCATGCCTGAAACATTAATACTAATGCCACCTCCCATTCCATCAACATTCACTCCCATATTCATATTAACACTACCTGGATCAACATTACTACCTTGACTTGTTGTAGTTGTGGTTGTTGAAATTGTCTGAGAAGTTTGAGTAGGAGTAGCTACAGGATTTACATGATATGCCACGACAGCTTGTTCAGGAACATTTCTAGGAGCTTGAGCCATAACTACTGAACTCATAAAGCGCAAAACAAATTCTCCTTTATTATTCTTCTTAATCACATAAGTACTTTCCATTCCTAACTCAATGGCAAGATTAAAATTCTTCTCTCCAAGTGCACTGCTTTCAAAAATAACCTTTAATTTATAAAACTCCGCATTTAAACCTGTAATTTTAATATTGGTTTCTGGTTCATTATTTTGACGCACGCCATTTAAAATAGCTGTAAAACGTTCACCATTTTCAGTAAACAAAATAACATTCGATAGTTGCGCATTTCCCTGTGCGAACATCAGCGATAAGAAGGATAGAATAATGAGTTTTTTCATGTTTAATATACCAATTTTTATAATGGGGCTAAGTTAAGTCAAGATTTGATTACCTCCCAAATTTATACCTTTGCATTTCTAAAATTATGAAACAGATCTTATTATTAGGCGCCGGCAGATCTTCTGGAGCTTTGATACAATATTTATTAGATCATACAGATTCTCAAGGATTTTCATTAAAAATTGGGGATATTGACGTTCAACTTGCTTCTCAAAAACTGAACGGCCATAAACATGGATCCGCATTTTTATTTAACGTTGAAGATGCAAGTCAGCGCGGTGATGTTATTAAAAACGCAGATTTAGTTATTTCATTGCTTCCTCCTTCATTACACTTTTTGGTAGCTCAAGATTGTTTGGAGCATGGAAAGAATTTGGTGACCGCAAGCTATGTTTCGAAAGAAATTTTAGCGTTGGATGAAGCAGCCAAAGAAAAAGGGATTTTATTTTTAAATGAATGCGGGTTGGATCCAGGATTGGATCATATGTCAGCGATGGAAATCATTTTAAAATTAAAAAAACAAGGAGCTAAATTATTATCATTTAAATCCTATACGGGTGGATTAATTGCTCCTGAATCCATTGATAATTTATGGGGATATAAATTCACTTGGAATCCAAGGAATGTAATTTTAGCAGGACAAGGAACTGCTAAATACATAAAAGATGGATTGTATCACTACATCCCCTACCATCGACTTTTCAAAGAGGCTGTACGAATTAAATTAGATGCGGACACTAGTTATGATGGCTATGCTAATCGTGATTCGTTAGCCTATAGACACCATTATGGAATTGAAAATATTCCCACACTGATCAGAGGAACATTGCGTCATGAAGGATTTTGCAGTGCTTGGCAGGTTTTCATTGCGTTAGGATTGACGGATGATAGTTTTCAAATTGAAAACAGTGAAAACATGACCTATCGCGAATGGGTAAATGCATTTATTCCCCCTTCTCAGCGTGGTGATACCCTTGAAGAAAAAATTGCTAAGTATTGTGAAGTAGATTTTGATGGTCCAGCCATGCAACGAATTATTTCTACAGGCATTTTAGAAAATAAACCCATCGGAATAAAAAACGCAAGTCCCGCACAAATTCTACAGCAGCTATTAGAAAGCAAGTGGGTATTAAAGCCGAATGACAAGGACATGATTGTGATGTTGCATGAATTCGAATATGAATTAGATGGCGACAAAAAACAATTAACTTCCTCCTTACAAGTTAAAGGTGACGACATCCATCAAACAGCCATGGCAAAAACGGTGGGACTACCTCTAGCGATTGCGGCATTACAAATTCTAGCCGGAAAAATAAAAACAAAAGGAGTTCAAATACCGGTACACGAAGAAATATTCACGCCTATTTTAAAAGAATTAGAAGCAATGGGAATTCGTTTTATAGAGCAACAAAAATAAAATTTAGAAAGCTAAATAATAATCACTCGTTAGCTTTTTATATTCTTCAGTAAATTCTCGGTTATCAAAATGGATCACGAGTTCTTCCTCTTGAATATTTTCTTCTCGTCTGGAAAACTCCATCAATACTCGCTTAAAAGGTTTTTCTCTTCCCGTTTTAACCTTCGACAATTTAACACAGATAAGTCCGCTTTGCTCTGCCAACTCACGAAAAAATTGACCTTCTTTAAAAGGTAAAATTGCGTAGAACTTTCCTGTATTCGATAACAATCGACCCACACCAAAAAGTAAATCTTCGTAGGTCAAAGAAGCATTAGCAGACCTTGCTAAATTTCTAGCTTCATCACTTGCAGCGAAACTATCCATAAAATAAGGAGGATTACTTACAATAAGATCATACCGGTAACCTGGTCTAAAATCATTCAATGATGAATGCATCACTTTAATATGCTCTTTCCATGGCGAGGCTTTAACATTTTCAGAAGCTTGTTCAAAAGCAGAAACATCAATGTCGATTGCATCAATAAAAGCCTCTGTTCTTTGTGCAATCATGAGTGCAATGAGGCCTGTACCTGTTCCGATATCTAATATTTTTCCTTCTTTAGGAACGGAGACCCAAGCACCCAATAAAACGCCATCGGTGCCTACTTTCATAGCGCAACGTTCTTGTTGAACCGTAAATTTCTTAAACTGAAAAACCGATGCTGGCATATATATTTCCTCTAACAAATATAAAAAAAGCGATGAGTATGTACAATTAAAAATTTTGTGCAATTAGAAGAAATCAACAATTCTGTCCATCAAAACCTACAATAATAACGTCGAAACTCGATCATTTTACTAAATCAGAAGATTCGTTTTAAGTTAAAAATATCGGTATTTCTGGATTAGAGCAGTCTCAACTTAAAATATTAATATTGAATATCAATTATTTATATTGTCAAATAGTACTTTGTGTTGCATAGTACCTTAAAACATATTAAGTTTGCAGAGTCATTAAATAACAGCATGGGTTGATGATCACAGCACATGCTTAAAACCAGCAACAAAATGAGCAATCTCGAAAATACACAAGCCCAGATGCGGAGAGGCGTATTAGAGTTTTGCATCTTGAGCATCATCGGCCAAGGAGAAGTTTATCCTTCGGATATAATAGGGAAGATTAAAGATGCAAAAGTGATGGTCGTTGAAGGAACATTATATCCTTTGCTAACTCGATTAAAAAATCAAGGACTATTAGCATACACCTGGAAAGAAAGTTCTTCAGGTCCGCCCCGAAAATATTACACCTTAACGCCGATTGGCGAACAATTTACTTCCGAACTTCGTGTCACTTGGCAAGAGCTAGTCGATGCGGTTAATCAAACAACTTCTAACAACCCTATATCATGAACAAGACGGTAACTGTAAATATTGGAGGCATGGTCTTCCATATTGAAGAACAAGCTTACGACCAGTTAAAGAAATATCTCGAAGCGATTCGTGGTTACTTTACCAGCTCAGATGGTCGTGATGAAATCATACAAGACATTGAATCTCGCGTTGCGGAAATGTTTACTGAGCGTATTGGCAACAATCGACAAGTAGTTATTGCATCGGATGTAGAACATGTGATTAATACCATGGGTCGACCAGAACAAGTGGCTGGAACAGACGAAGAAAATTCTGAAAACAAATCCTCTTCGGGTACTGCAGGATCAACTTCAGAAGGACGTGGATACCGTAGACTCTATCGTGATCCAGACGATAAAGTGATCGGTGGAGTATGTAGTGGAATTAGTCATTACATCGGAATCGATCCGATTTGGTTACGCCTCATCTTTGCCATTGCATTCTTTGTGATGGGTACAGGATTGTTACTTTATATCTTGTTATTAGTAATCGTTCCAAAAGCGAAGACTACCTCTGAGAAATTAGAGATGAAAGGACAAGCGATAAACATTGACAACATAAAAAAGACCATTGAAGAAGAAGTAGAAGATATCAAGACACGTATCTCTGGAAAACGTAGCTCAAGAGGAGGCAGCAGTAGAATTGCAAATTTTTTTGAGGCCATCGGAGCTATCATCGTAGCTGCTATTAAGTTCTTCGTTGGCTTTATCGGTGTAATAATAGCAATTGTACTTATCGCATTACTCTTTGCGTTGTTCGTTACACTTCTAGGAATGTCGGGCGTAATTGGTGGTGATTCACTTCCGATATTCCTCACCAATTTCTTCCTAGAATCGTGGCAAGTAAATACAGGAATGTTTGCCTTGGCACTGGTAATTGGAATTCCTATTATCGTAATCCTATATAGAATTGCACGCTCCTTATTCAAATTCAAATCTGAATCTAAGTTGTTCAATTATTCAACAGGAATACTATTTATTGTTGGTATGTTACTTACTATATGGATTGGAATCAATATTTCATCTCAGTTCAGAAATAGCAATACCGATCGAATTATGATCCCAATCGTTCAGCCACAAACTAATACTTTACATTTAGCGGCAATGGATGAAACGTTTAGTCGCATGGAAGACTATGATGACAGCAACTTCAGTTGGAATTCTGACTCATGGGGTATTAATTCAGATGAAGACTCAGTAAGTTTTGACGATGTGGAGTTAACTGTACAACGCGCTGAAGGAAATGAATTCGAGTTGGTAAGAATAACTACGAGCCGAGGTACTAATCGCAAAAATGCAGAATTGAATTCAAGAAGAATTGTTTATCCAATTCAACAAAATGATTCTATTATACATTTCGCGAAAAGTTATATCATTCCAAAAGGAGTTAAATACAGAGGACAAAAAATTCGCTTAATCCTTAAAGTGCCAGAGGGCAAGAGTGTATTCCTCGGACAAGAAATGGAAGATGTAATTTACGATATCAAAAATGTAACCAATACTTGGGACAATGATATGGTAGGACATACTTGGACTATGACGGCAAGAGGATTAGAATGCTTGAATTGCAATTTAGACGAATCTACTTCCATCAACTACAACTACAGCAGTGATCACGACGAAAAAGTAAAAGTGAGAGTGAATGGAAAAAACATCGATATTAATTCACATGAAGATACCATCAATTGGGATAATAAAGATGTAAAGATTAAGATTGATGGAGATGGCGTAGTTATTGATGCGAAGGAGAAGAGATAGTTAACATAGCGTTAACAATTCGCGCCCTAACTGTGCGAAAAAAAAGAAAAGAAAAAGGATGCGATCGTCGCATCCTTTTTCTTTTATAACAATTCCTTAACAATTAAAATAATTAATTAGAGGGTAAACATCACATCAATCACTTTTAATGTTTCAGTACTTACAATTGACGCCTGGTAATTTTTCGCTAGGCAATACTTATATAGTAATGCATCTTTGTACCATCAAAAGAAATAAAAATATTTATTGCATTCATTGTAACAAAACAATTCGTTCAATCATCACAGCTAAACAAACGCAATCAAATAATAAATTAAACTTTAAATTAAAAAAAATGAAAACAGCCTATTCTTTATTCCGCCGCTCGTTCGCCGCAATCGCGGTTACCATGGGACTTCTTTTTTGCAAGCTCTAGCAGTTTTGCAAAAGCAACACAGACATCAGCAGTGATGTTAAAGCACAAGTATTAGAATTAAACAAAGACATTGAGAAAGCCGTTCTTAAAAAAGACTACTCCTCCATTGTTGATCTGTACTCAGATGACGCAACCATTATGATTCCAGGAGGTAAAAAAATTACAGGAAGAAAAGAAATTGCGGACTATTGGTTAAGCATGATGCAAATAAAATCAATGAAATCAGAAATTATAGAATTAGGTGGTAATTCGAAAATGATTTATCAAATCGGCAAATGGACCATCACCAAAATGGAAAATGGAGTTGAAAAAAAACATTACAACCGATGTAGTTCTGATTTGGAAAAGAGAAAACAACTATAGTTACAAAATTCAATTAAACAGTTCGAATAATCCTGTGGCTTACCAAGGAAAAGCAGGAGAACCCTTTGAAGCGGTTCAACCATAAATAGCAATACACAAACTGCTTCGTTAAATAAATTAAGTAGTTCAAGTATTGCATCGATAAATAAACTACGAAACACAAGTTCAACTTCGTTCACGAACTTCGCAGTAAACATACTGCCTCGTTAAATAAAATACACAGCACAAGTTCTAATCATTCATTTAACTATGCAGTACTAGTAAAGCTGTGTTCATGAATTTCGCAGTAAACATTTAGTTTTTCATAGAAGTTAATTAGGTTAGGTAGAAGGTCTCCCAAAGTTCGGGAGGCCTTTGTTTTTTATGGCCTCCTCCTACTTTGCAAAAACTTTATCGTCGATCCCTTTGTTGATTTTGTAATTTGAAAAACTAATAATAATTCTACCGGGCTTTTGCGGCTTGTTTTTATCTTCTTGAGTAGCTTTAGAATTAATATCTGCAGAAATAGCTTTCGGAATCTTAAAACGTTTTACATCGACAGTAAAGATGGTTTTGTCGGGCAATGCCAATGCATTCCAAGTTTTATAAATATATTCGATGAGGACCGTACCATTCGTTTTGGTCGTTAATTGCGATTTAACAATTAGACCTTGTGCTACATCAATCCATAATTTCGCCAATACCAAATCGCTAGTGTCGGCCAATGGAACAACATTCACAATTGAAGTTGCTGCGCCATTCAAGTTTTCTGATCCAGAAACAAATGCCATAAAATTACTCTCCGTATTCAGCAAACTAAAAATTTGATCGAAATTTTGCTTTGGCAAGATGGCAATTCCCTTCGATTCCACATGAAACTTACTGGGTGACTTGTAAAATACTTTTGCTTTCTGCGGCAAAATCTTTAGAAAAGAAATGCGCGCGTCAATCTCTGCATCCACTTGGTAATCGCGAACCTTATTAAATTTTTGAGTTACTTCTTTGATTAACTTCAATGCTTCGGGTGCACTTTGTCCACTTGCATGTAAGCACATCCACATAAAAGCAAAAAGTATATATCCTTTTCTCATTAGCTTAAAATATCTTTTTTACGAAATGAATACCAAGCAATAAATAAAAACAAAATAATATGTCCGAAGAGCATCATTATCGAATTGTATATTAAAGAATAATCCAGTTCCTGATCGAACATATTTCGCCAAATCACCATGTGTGTAGTGAAAAGAAAGGGCTTGATTTTTTCGAACAACGGGATATCCATCGAACCGACAATGGTAAATAAAATAATTACGGCCATGGTAGAGATAATCGGTCCAATTGAATTATCGGTAAAACACGAAAGCAAGAGCGAAAAGCTGGCTACTACCAGCAAACTGATAAATGCTATCCCCAATCCAGCAAAAAATCGCCACAAAGTATCATCGGCAGGAATGATGGTGATGGTTTCACTTTTCAGAACAATTAAATCTCCGGGGCCGAAGATGAGCAGACCTATTCCGAGAGAAACGAGTGCTAGCCATATTAATAGAATAAAAACGTAAACCGCCCCTGCAAAAAATTTAGAGAATAAAACTGAGGTTCTAGACAGTGGTCGCGTCATGAGCAAACGAATGGTCCCCATGGCAGCTTCACCTGAAATTAAATCTCCGGTCACCAAAGCAACGAGTAAGGGAATTTGGATGATGAGGGTTTGAAGGATGATAAAACAAACCAAGTTTCCATTCAGAATTTTGCCTTCGATGTTAAATGCCGATTCTAAGGGGCCAGTAATAAAACTGATATAATTGAGTCCATCCACGTACATGGCCACATGTATTAAGCTGACTATAATAGCAATAGCTATAAATCCGATATAGCTACGGGGCTTTGCAAATATTTTAACGAGCTCAGTTTGAGTATTTCTCCACATCAGGAAAGGGTTGTAAATTCATTTTTTCTAAAAATATTGAAAACAATACAATTCACAAGCCTTCGTTAAAAAAAGTATTACCCCTAGCCCCCATTTAAAACTTAGACACCTACCTTTAACCCATGAAAAAGTTCTATCAGAACCGTGTGCCGTCTTGGTTAAAAAACAAATACTCGTTAACGATTATTGCTTTTATAATTTGGGTTGGCTTTTTTGACCGTAATGATATCTTCTCTCAATATTCCTATCGTCAAGAGTTAAAAAAACTACAAGACGACAAAGCCTATTACTATGCTGAAATTGAGAAGAACAAAATTGACATGGAAGAACTCACTTCTGATCCCGAGCATTTAGAAAAATATGCACGCGAGCATTATCTGATGAAACGTGATAATGAAGATGTATTTTTAATTGTTAGAGATAGTTCGGAAGTAAAAAATAAATATCAACATCCCCTTTAAAACAGTCCAATCGACAAACGTTAATTTTTATAGGTTGAAATATTGAACAATATTTATTGGACAAGAGTATAATTGTAGTTTACATTATTGTTCCAGCCTCTCCTCCTTCGCGAGGCTTCGCGACTCCTCTCCAAGGGCGAAGTAGAATTAGTTTTTACTAAATTTTAATTCTAGTACACTTATTATTCCAGCCTCTCCTCCCTACCTCCTCTCCAAGGGAGAGGAGGAGTTTGTTTTTATCAAATTTAAATTCTAGTATACTTATTATTCCAGCCTCTCCTCCCTACCTCCTCTCCAAGGGAGAGGAGGAGTTTGTTCTTTATCAAATTTAAATTCTAGTATACTTATTATTCCAGCCTCTCCTCCCTACCTCCTCTCCAAGGGAGAGGAGGAGTTAGCTGAATTGAAAATAATAACTCCAGAGTTATTATTAATTCTAGTTTCTCCTCCAATGTCATTAAGTTAAACATCAAGATGCCGAAGGCATCAAATGATTATAGAAAAAAAGAACGCAAAAACATACGACCCCATCGGGGTCGAACAACAACAAACTACATTTTATCTATAAACATTGGACCCATTCTGGGTCAAAATCTCTTAACTTAATGATATTAGACTCTCCTTCTTCGCGAAAGTCTATGACTCCTCACTAGAGAAGAAAATCATGTTAATAGAATAAAACTATTGATGATCTATTAAAAATATAGTTTTGTTACATACCCGTATATTCACCAAAAACCTCACGCAACACGTCTGATATTTCTCCTAAAGTTGCGTACTCCTCTACGGCAGCAAGGATAAATGGCATTAAATTATCGGTTCCTTTGGCAGCCACTTTTAATGCATTCAAACAAGACTGAACTTTTTCATTATTCCGATTCTTTTTCAGCATTGCTAATTTCTCCGACTGCACTTTTCGGATACTATCATTGATGGTCATCAAATCAACTTTATGTTGATCCTTTGTTGTGAATTTATTTACACCAACAATAATTTTTGGGATGATTCAATATCTTTCTGATAGTGGTAAGCGGAATCGGCAATTTCCTTTTGAATAAATCCTTGTTCAATAGCGGCAACGGCACCTCCCATCTCATCGATACGATGAATATATTCCCAAGCTTTGCTCTCCACTTCATCTGTTAATGCTTCTACAAAATAACTACCACCAAGCGGATCTACAGTTTGAGGCACGCCACTTTCATAAGAACAATTTGTTGTGTACGCAATGCAATGCTAGCTGCTTCTTCGGTAGGCAATGCAAGTGCTTCATCAAAGCCATTGGTATGCAAACTTTGCGTACCGCCCATCCCAGCAGCTAATGCTTGAATCGTCACCCGAATAATATTATTATGGTGTTTCTGTGCCGTTAAAGTAGATCCGCCGGTTTGCGTGTGAAAGCGCAACATCTGTGCACGTGGATCAGTAGCTCCTAAATCGGTGGTGATTTTCGCCCACATTCGACGTGCAGCTCTGAATTTCGCAACCTCTTCAAACAAATTATTATGAGCATTAAAGAAAAAAGACATTCGTTTTGCAAAAACATTAATGTCCAAATTCTTTTGTTGTGCCGCTAACAAATAGGCTTTCCCATCAGCCAAGGTAAACGCCAATTCTTGCACAGCATTGGCGCCGGCTTCACGAATATGATATCCCGAGACCGAAATCGTATTCCACTTTGGAAGTTCCTCGGCGCAAAATGCAAAAATATCGGTGATGATGCGCATACTTTGCTTTGGAGGATAAATATACGTTCCTCTTGCTGCGTATTCCTTTAAAATATCATTTTGTATTGTCCCTGAAATATTCTTCAAATTCGCACCTTGTCTTTTGGCTAATGCCATGTACATACACAACAACACGGAAGCCGTAGAATTGATGGTCATGGAAGTAGTGATCTTTTCCAATTCAATACCATCAAAGAGAACTTCCATATCGGCCAAAGAATCGATGGCAACACCTGCCTTACCTACTTCGCCTTCGGAAAGAACGTGATCAGAATCATAACCAATTTGTGTTGGGAGATCAAAAGCGACGGAGAGTCCGGTAGTACCTTGCTTCAACAAAAAATGATAACGTTCATTACTTTCTTCTGCAGTAGAAAATCCCGCGTACTGACGCATCGTCCACAATTTTCCACGATACATATCGGGTTGCACGCCTCGTGTGTAAGGAAACTCGCCAGCATCCTCTTTAATTTCACGTGGTTCTTTGTAGATACGATTAATTTCTATACCTGCATCTGTAACATGCTCCTTACTCAGTTCTTTTTCCTTCGACATTCAGATTGAATTTATAATAATTGAGCTACTTCTGCTTTCAAAATATTTAATGCCCGTTGCGTAGGATGCTCATCCTTATCGATGATGGCATCAAAAATTTTCTTACTCAGTTGATACGCGGGAGCTTCTCCATCTAAAGAAGATGCAGCGGAGATAACTTGTCTGGCGACTTCTTCCTTTGCATTACGAATCAAATTCCACAGCGGGGGTGTGATATAAATTTGTTGAGCATAATTATGTTCAAATTCATCACGAATCATCGTCAACATTCCCTGTTGAAATTCAAGTACCGTCATTCCGGGTTCATACTGATTAAGCAACATTACATTTGGAGAAATTCTTTCTAGGTAGATAGACAAGCGTTCATACGCTTGCAAACGAAGCGGCATCATTTCCTTTTGTTGGATCGCTTTTAGCTCCAACATTTTCAAAGTGGTTTCACGTTGCAGAAAGCGACGCACTAAAAACCAGGTGGTGAAAAAAACCATCAGTGAAGGGGCGAGATATACCAAGAAATCGATTAATCCTTGTGGGAAGTTCATATTTATAATTTGATGCAAATATCGCAATAAAATGGCAATACTATTCAAGTGAGGATAGTCATTAAAAAATCATTTACAACTCTCAATCAGCGCTACGAGACTAAAACAACTTTTATTCAAAATTTTCCAATGCTATTGGAATTTCATTTTTGAGGTACCGCAAATTGCGATACCTCATATTTAGTAAATTGAAATTTTTCTAATGACATATTTTCATTACAAAAACTTAGTTTTAAATTATTTTAATGGGTAGAAAAAAATGAACTCTACCCCAATTAACTCGTTATGAAGAGCCAACTATAAGTCATTTTACTAAATTCCCTAAATCTCTTGAAAAAATCAAATCCATCAATTTTATACATAACAAGTCAAAATCAACCCAAAAACCGATCTGATTATATGTTAATATTTTAATTATCAACACCTTAGATAAAGAACCTTTTTTAATAGTTTTGCGTTCTATTAATCCCGACAGAAAAGCGAAATGAATAACTTATCGCAACGCGTAAATAAATTAGAAGAATCGGCAACTATTGCCATGGCTCGTTTGAGTCGCGAATTACAAGAGCAAGGACACGATATAATCAGTTTGAGTTTAGGTGAACCTGACTTCACCACTCCAGACGATATTTGTGAGGCAGCAAGAGAGGCAATAAAAGAAGGATTTACGCATTATCCACCCATTTCTGGATTTCCAGATTTGCGAAAAGCCATCGCTCAAAAATTTAAAAGAGAAAATAATTTAGAATATACTTCAGAACAAATTGTTGTTTCTACTGGTGCAAAACAAAGTATTGCCAATGTAGTTTTGAGTGTGATTGATCCAGGTGATGAAGTGATTGTGCCGGCGCCGTATTGGGTAAGTTATGCTCAAATTATTCAATTAGCGGGTGGTATTCCTGTATTTATTCCGACAACCGTTGATACCGATTTCAAGCCAACTACTCAGCAAATACAAGATAAAATTACGGCAAAGACAAAACTCTTTATTTTTTCAAGTCCATGTAATCCTACGGGAACCATGTACACCAAAGAGGAGCTTAAAGCTATTGCTGAAACGTTACATCCACATTCAAAAATCTGGATTCTTTCCGATGAAATTTATGAGCATATTCATTTCGAAGCTAAACACGAGAGCATTGCACAATTTGATTTTATTAAAGAGCGTGTGATCATTGTAAATGGTGTTTCGAAAGGACAAGCTATGACAGGATGGAGAATTGGATTCATTGCTGCATGTAAAGAAATTTCGAAAGCTTGCGATAAAGTACAAGGACAATTTACGAGCGGTGCAAATTCCATTGCACAAAAAGCTGCAGTGAAAGCGGTTTCTACTGAATGGTCGAATTATGATTTTATGCGTCTTTCATTCTTACGCCGAAGAGATTTAGTATTAGGATTAATGAAAGATATTCCGGGTTGGAAATTCAATAAACCAATGGGTGCTTTCTATGTGTTTCCTGACGTCACCTATTTCTTTGGAAAAAGCGACGGTGAATCCATCATTCACAATGCTACTGACTTATGCATGTATTTATTAAAAGACGCAAAAGTTTCCATGGTTACAGGAGAAGCATTTGGAGACATGAATTGCGTGCGATTAAGTTTTGCTACTTCGGATGAATTGTTGATTGAAGCAATGAGGAGGATAAAATTGAGTTTTGCTAAACTCAAATAAAAATTGATTTTTTGGTTTGGGTTCTTTACATTATAAATTATACTACAATATTTAATTTACTGATTCAAATTGCTTGTTACTTTCTTTTACGTGAAAAGAAGTAACCAAAGTAAGCATACGCCACCCAACACCAACCGATTTTTGCCCTATAAATTTATCTATGCTTTTAATGCAAAATGCACTATCTATTTTCAACATGAACCAAATTAAAATCGGCAAAATCTCGGTTCGCTCTGTTGCGTGGATGGCCTGCCCGCAGCTTCGCATAAGGCTTTTTCCATAATATTAACTTTAGTTCGGGTTGATATTTATTAGAATGGCTCTGATAAAAATTTTTGTTGTCTTTTCTGTTAGACAAAGCAGTAAAATTTGACTAATCAGACAATAAATTGCTTTATGAGAAATGAAGGCAATTCCCTGCGATTCATTACCTTTGCGGCTTGCTTACCGATTCGCATACATATACCACCGTAAAAGAGCTTTTTGAGGCCTTTAACCAATTGAAAGTCATGGTTATTGGCGATGTGATGGTGGATGCTTATTTATGGGGTAAAGTGGATCGAATTTCACCAGAAGCTCCGGTTCCAATCGTTGCCATCTCGAAAAGGGAGAGTCGATTAGGAGGTGCCGCTAATGTTGCCATCAACGTTCAAACCATGGGTGCTACTCCGATTTTGTGTTCGGTGATTGGTGCAGATCGATCGGGAGAAGAGTTATTACAACTGATGAAAGAGCTTGGGATGAATGTAGATGGTATGGTTACATCGACCGAGCGCGTGACCACTGTGAAGACACGTGTTATTGGAAACAATCACCAATTGCTTCGTGTAGACGATGAGGAAATTTCAGACATCAATTTAAGAGAACAAGAATTATTACTTGACAAAATAAAATTACTGATTGATCAACAGAAACCAGACGTTGTAGTTTTTGAAGACTATGACAAAGGTGTTTTGAATGAAGCGTTAATCAAAAAAATTGTAACGGTTTGCAAATCGAAAAACATTCCGACTGCAGTAGATCCGAAAAAGAAAAACTTTACAGCTTACCATGGCGTTAGTTTATTCAAACCGAATTTGGCGGAGTTGAAGTCAGGATTGAAGATTGACATTGACAAAACGGATGGTATCCAATTGAAAAAAGTAACCCAAGGATTTCAAGAGCAACAAGAAATTGAAATGCTGATGGTCACTTTAAGTGAAGCTGGTGTATTTTATAACAAAGGAAATGATTCGGCGATTATTCCTGCTCATATTCGCAATATCAGCGATGTTTCGGGAGCAGAGATACTGTAATTAGTGTCGCCTCTCTGTGTTTAGCATTACATTTAAAACCTTCCATCATTGCTGCATTAGCAAATTTAGCAGGCGGATTGGTTTGTGAAAAAGTAGGGGTTGTTCCCATCGATAAATTACAACTGCAGGATGAAGCCATCCATTTGTTATCATGAGCGTTATTCCACAACATTACAAAGGAAGTTCGAAGCGTGAGCGAGTAGAAGAAATGTTTGATAGCATTGCTACTCGCTATGATTTATTGAACAAAGTTTTATCGGGAGGAATTGACAAAAGCTGGAGAAGAAAGACGATCAATAAACTCATCGAAATTCAACCTCAATCGATATTAGATATTGCTACAGGAACAGCAGACTTAGCGATTGAGTCGATGAAATTAAAGCCGACAGAAATTATTGGTATCGACATTTCCAATAAAATGCTTGACATTGGTCGGCATAAAATTATGGAGAAAGGATACCAAGGCATTATTCGTTTAGAGCAAGCCGATTCAGAAAACATTCCTTATCCTGACAATCGTTTTGATGCGATCACCGTTGCTTTTGGAGTTCGTAATTTCGAGCATTTAGAAAAAGGGCTAGCGGAGATGTTCCGTGTATTAAAACCAGGAGGCAAAGTGGTGATTTTGGAATTTTCGCAGCCTACACAATTTCCGGTGAAGCAGTTCTATAATTTCTACTCGAACTATGTGATGCCTCGAGTAGGACAATTACTCTCGAAGGAGAGATCAGCATACGAATATCTTCCTGCTTCCGTTGCGGCATTCCCTTACGGTAAAAAATTCACTACACTTCTTACAAAAACGGGGTACCGAGATACCAAAGCACAATCCTTGACGTTTGGTATTGCGAGTATATACACAGGAATAAAATGAACCTAAGTAAGAATATTTCTTTACTTACCATTTGTCTTATCGTTTTGATAGGAAGTCCTAGCTATGCACAACGCATGAAGGTTAAAAATTTAGAAAAGTACGACAAACAAAAAATTCACTTTGGATTTTTATTAGGTACGAACACTACGGATTTCCGATTAACAAAGGCAGATAATTTTTATAAATCGGATAGTGTTTTAGTTGTAGAAGCAGATGGTAAATCTGGGTTCAATTTAGGAATCATTTGCAATTTACACTTGGGGAATAATTTCGATTTACGATTTGTTCCAGACTTAGCTTTTTCTCAAAGAAATTTGAATTACAAAATGACCACTCCCATTGGACCGACTGATATGGTGGTTAAAAAAGTGGAATCCACATTCATTGAATTTCCATTAGAGTTAAAATTCAAATCGAATCGTGTCAACAACTACCGGTTCTATGTAACAGGTGGATTTAGGTACATGATTGACTTAGTTTCTCAAGCCAAAGTTGAAAATGAAAATGAATTGGTGAAGCTTGAACGTAAAGATTACGGTTATACCATTGGATTAGGAATGGATCTTTACTTACCTCTTTTCAAATTTGCTCCTGAGATAAAAATGTTTCAAGGAATCCCCAATGTTTTAACGACCGATCCATCGGTGTACACTACTACCATCTCATCCTTGAAATCGAGAGTATTTACATTCTCCTTAACTTTCGAATAAAGCTTCATTGGATTACTAGAAAAAGATTCCCATGCTACAAAGAATAGAGCTGGTGTTGTTACCCGAAGAGGCAACCCACGAGCAAGAGTTCAAAAATAAAATAGCAAAACAACTTCGCATTTCCGAAAAAGATATTCGTGACTTTCGATTGGTGAAACGATCCATTGATGCGCGATCGAAACAAGTAAAATTCAGGTTGTTTTTTGATGTAGCTCTTCAAGAAGAATTACCTATCCTTGAAAAAGAAGTTCGAACATTACAGGATGTAAGAAATAAGAAACCTGTATTAGTCATTGGCGCGGGTCCTGCCGGACTTTTCGCTTCCATACAGCTCATTGAACTTGGTTACAAACCCATCCTCATAGAACGCGGTAAAGATGTTCGACAACGCAGAAGAGATTTAGCGCTGATCAGTAAACTTGGAGAAGTAAATCCAAATTCAAACTATTGTTTTGGTGAAGGTGGTGCAGGAACTTACTCCGACGGTAAACTATATACACGCTCTGATAAAAGAGGAAATGTAAAACGAGCCTTAGCCACCTTTGTACAGTTTGGAGCCACGAATGACATCACCATTGATGCACACCCACACATTGGCACCAATAAACTCCCCGGCATTGTAACAGCGATGCGTGAAGCCATTGAAGCCTGTGGTGGCGAAGTCCATTTTAATACTTTGTTGATGTCCATAAAAATTACCGATCAACAAGTTCAAGGGATTACGGTGACACCGTCGGAAGGTGGAATGGATTATTCGATCGATGGAAAATCAATTATACTAGCGACAGGACATTCGGCGCGGGATGTTTTTCAAACTTCTACATCATCAAAATATTTTAATCGAAGCGAAAGATTTTGCCCTCGGCGTTCGCATTGAACATCCACAAGAACTTATTGATCAAGTACAGTACCATTGTGATTCTCGCTCGGAGTTCCTCCCTCCTGCTTCCTACAGTTTCAGTGGACAATTTGAAGGCAAGGGAGTGTATAGTTTTTGCATGTGTCCGGGCGGAATTATTGCTCCTGCTTCTACAGCGCCGGGCGAAGTGGTTGTGAATGGATGGTCGCCCTCAAAACGAAATAATCCGTTTGCGAATTCGGGAATGGTGGTGAGTGTAGAACAGGAAGACATGAAAGCATTTGCTGCGCATGGACCGTTAGCCGCGATGGAATTTCAGTCGGCAGTAGAGCGAGCTTGCTTTGATGCAGGAGGAGGAAGATTAGTGGCACCTGCACAACGAATGGTTGACTTTTGCGAAGGGAAATTTTCGAAAAGTATTAACTCTACGTCGTATTTGCCTGGTGTAAAATCAAGCGATTTAAAAGATGTACTACCTACTTCCATTTTAAAACCCTTGCAAAAAGGACTGATCGAATTCGGAAAAAAGATGAAAGGATATTATTCCAATGAAGCCATGTTAGTCGCTACGGAGTCGAGAACATCATCACCCGTTAGAATTCCCAGAGACAAAGAAACTTGCATGCATCCTCAAATCAAAGGACTTTTTCCTTGTGCTGAAGGGGCAGGATATGCAGGAGGGATTATTTCGGCTGCTATGGATGGGGAAAGATGTGCGGAGGCAAGTGTACGGTATTTGGAAAATTTGTAGATTTAGGGGATATTTAGATTAACCGACTCAGTGTCTTCAAAGTGATTGTGAATTTTAACAGAAATTAGATGAAACAACTTATAACAATTTTAGCGATGTTGATTTCACTTCTATCGTTCGGGCAAGACACTTTAAAAGTTAAATGTAACGCCATCATATAAGCGATTTTTGATCGGGATAAATATTTCACCGGATTATTGTTATCGTACGCTGGAGAGCACTAACGGAAGTTCAATAAGTAATGAAATCATTGAATTACGTGACAAAGATGAAATATTCAAAATTGGTTATACCGCTGGATTTAATTTTTGCTACAACATTTCAAAAAAATTTGGAATAGAATCGGGTGTACACTATTCAAACAAAGGTTTCGCATTCAAGGCTTCGAATTTAACTTTTGGTGACATGATTGATCCACGTTACGGTTTTGTTTATACTTCTAATGGCACAGTAGGTCCAAAAAAGATTAAATTTGTTTACAATTATCACTATTTAGATGTTCCGATAAGAGCCATTTTTATTTTTGGCGAAAAGAGAATTCATTTTGTTGCGAGCCTAGGAGTAACCACTAATATTTTAATAAATGCGACGCAGACGAGTGTTTTTGAATACGAAGACGGCGACATCAAACGAAATACGATCGATCAGCCCTATGAATTC
The DNA here is from genome assembly GCA_016709725.1 of Bacteroidota bacterium. Lineage (GTDB taxonomy): Bacteria > Bacteroidota > Bacteroidia > AKYH767-A > OLB10 > JAJTFW01. The sequence goes on along the minus strand of JADJMG010000006.1, from coordinate 213,242 downwards.
AAGACGCTTAATTTAACCCCAACGATTAGTGTAGGCATGGATTATAAAATAAGTGAGAGAATAAATTTCAGAGTTGAACCGACGTTTCGTTATGGCTTATTGAGAATCATTGACACGCCAGTTACAGCCTACCTTTGGAGCGGAGGTTTAAATATTACAGGGTATTATGCAATAAAATAAATTCAGTATAAAAGTGGTCGAGGCCAAATCCCAAAATAAATTGGGCACTTAAATTCAATTAAATGAAACTCTGCAGTTGTTATATCATCCTATTTCTCTTGATATTTTTTCATTCAGCGAAATCAACCACATGGATTACTAAAGAAAATGGAAACTGGGCCGATAGTTCAATTTGGTTATCTGGTGTAATGCCGGCATACTCTACAAATGACACTATTTTGATTAGAGATACTGTCTATTTTGATACAGATATATTTTTGAACGCAGGAGCCTTTATGCAAATAGATAGCCTAGGCGGAGCCCTTTGTGGACATCACAACATATATGTTTATTCAGGAGCTAGATTTCACAAACATGGCGCACTCAATGTAGACTCACTTTACATAAGTGGAGGAACAGTAGATTTTATTATTGGCGGCCCCTTTCTAATGTGGTATGCCAAAGTCTCTAATGGAGGTTATTTTAAAATTACTGCCTATTTAAGCTATTGTATGTGCCCTTGGGACACTTGTTTCATCCCCATCCTACCTGTCGATCCTATAGATACAACAATAAATAATTCATACACGGTATTTCCAAACCCCTCAAATGGAAATTTCTTATTATAAATTAGCATAATTTTTTATTCGAATTGAATTATTGATAAATTTCGAAAAGTAACATGAGAAAAACCACTATACTACTTGTTTTAAACCTTTTCTATTTAGCAGTAATTGCACAAGATAATAATCCTAATACCATCACTTTTTGCAACAAAATGGGCCAAGGAAAAGCATCTGTTATTTCCTTAACCATGGATGAGTTGAACAAATGTGATTTAAAAGTTGAGACTTCAGACTCTAACTTAACGATAATGAGTTTTACTTTAACTCTATTTTCAAAAAAGGATAATCGTTCATCTGAAATTAAGGTAAAAGGAAATACAATTCCAAGGAGTATTCGTGAACAGCTGAATCTTGAAACAAAAACATTTCTCATTGAATATATTCGGGCTCAAGATGAACTTGGGACCTCAAAATTATTAGAGGCAATCTCTGTAAATATTGAATAACTTTTTAAATACAATCGACAGATCATGACTTTTTCACAATAAAACACTGTCAAAAAATTTTCATTTTCTACTTGAGAAGATCTTTCTAAATAATTCTTCTATGCTTTCGACGTTACATTCTGTTCGTTTGTCGAGAAAAAGTTCTTGCTTATCACCTACCCCTCATCGAATTGTAAAATTCTGTTTTTTTCGTTTATACGCAAACCATATTTAATACCTTCGTTTTCGAGTTCCATCTAAAAACTAAAAACATGAAAAAAATTATTCTATTATTCTCGTTCTTGATAGGTAGTTTTCATTCTATAGCACAAACTAATTTAACCAAACCAGAAGCAAGTCAACGCTGTGCTATTGAGCAAAGAATTGGATTGACTGATATCAAAATTACTTATCACAGTCCACTCACGCAGGGAAGGACTATTTGGGGTGAATTGGTTCCTTACGACCAAGTTTGGCGCGCTGGAGCCAATGAAAATACTACGATTTCATTTTCTACGAATGTAAAAGTAGAAGGTAAAATTTAGCAGCAGGTACCTATGGTTTGCATATGATTCCAACTGCTGACGAATGGACCATCATTTTTTCGAAAAACAATTACTCGTGGGGAAGTTTTTTCTATAAAGAAAAAGAGGACGCATTACGTACAAAGGTTAAACCGAATACGGGTAACCTGCAAGACTGGTTAAGTTATTCATTCAACCATCCACAACCTAATTCTGTGATCGCAATTTTAAAATGGGAAAAAATTGAAGTCCCTTTTAAAATTGAAGTAGATGTACATGAAATCGTTTATGGAAATATGCATAAAGAGTTAGACGGTGTTGCTGGATTCTTTTGGCAAGGACATAATCAGGCGGCGACATACTGCATCGAAAACAATATTCATTTAGATCAAGCTTCTGTTTGGATAGATAAATCCATCACCATCCAAAAGACCTTTACAAATTTGAGCACCAAAGCAAACCTTCTTGACAAACAAGGGAAGGCGAGTGAAGCAGCTATATTCAGAAAAGAAGCACTAACCCTTGCCGACGAAAATCAATTGAACACTTACGGATATCTTTTGATGGGACAGAAAAAAATGAATGAGGCGCTTGACATTTTCAAACTCAATGTAAAAAAATATCCTGAATCGTGGAACGTTTACGACAGTTTAGCCGAAGCACTTGAAAATTCAGGAAATAAAAAAGAGGCCATAAAGAATTATAAAATTGCGCTGACTATTGCTCCTGAAAACCAACAAGAAAGAATTAGGAATACTATCAAAAAATTGGGCGGAAGTTAAACATTTATTTAAATCAAACTTAAATTTAAAAAAATCAAATAGAAAGCTCTAATAAATTTAGGCGTTTTTAATTTTGAATCATAAAGAAATAACTCGTAGTTAGCAGATGCTCCACTATGCTAAATTTTCTCGCAGTGACTGTACGATGCTAATACTTCTCGCAGAGACGCAGGACGCAAAGGTTATGCGAGGTTAAAATTTCTCTCAGGCTCGTAAAGACGCAGAGCCATTCGGTTGCTTATCTCTTCGCCAATTTTTCTCGCAAAGGCGCAAAGGCGCTAAGACAAACGGTCGCTTTGCTACTCGCTAATTTTTCTCGCAAAGGCGCAAAGGCGCTAAGCCAAACTGTCGCTTTGCTACTCGCTAATTTTTCCCTTAAAGGTCGAGACGTGAAGATCCATGGAATCAAAATAAGAAACAAAGATAAATCATGCAAAGTCATTAGAAAACCAACACTCCTATCGTTCCCAACTCGCCAAAATAATTCGGAAAGGATTTTGAGACTGGGCTGATGTCATCCAACACAACGGGTGTGCCTGATAAACCCAATAAACTTAACGCCATTACCATGCGGTGATCGTCGTAAGTATTAAAAATTGTTTTATCAAAAATTCTTTGCGGATTCCTTTTCTTACTTCCAGTGAGTGATGGGTGATGGCAATTTCTGCTCCGGCTTTCGAGTTCGGTTTTTAGGGCGAGGAGTCGATTCGTTTCTTTGCCGATTAAAGTGGAGAGTCCGGTGAGTAATAATCTGCAATTACTAACGGCAGCCATTACCGCAAATGCTTGAGCGAGATCGGGAGTATTGGTAAAATCGTATTCAAAATCGCGAGTAGGAATTCTCTTCCCTACAATTAACAATCCGTCGTCTAGTTCTTTACTTTCCACACCCCAATCCGTCATCCACGCTAACAATTTTTCATCGCCTTGAAATGAATTTGATTTAATATTTTTTAGATGAATGGATTGATTGGTTTTTAAAGCTGCCATCACAAAGAAAAAAACAGCTGCCGACCAATCTGCAGGAATGGAAAAATTATTGACTTGATATGCTCCTTTAGAAACTTGCAAGCTAAATTCACTCTGAATAACATCTACACCATACTGCTTCATCAATTGAATGGTCATTTCCACATAGGAAAAAGAAACCGGTTGATCTTTCCATGAAATAATTAATCCATTAGGAAGGTAGGGGGCAATCAACAACAAAGCAGAAATAAATTGACTACTGATTGAAGAAGAAATCTCAATTTCACTTCCAGTCAGTGAACATGGATTTAATTTCAAAGGCGGAAATCCTTCTTTTTCCAAATACTCAATCTTAGCACCTAAATTATTCAATGCCTCCACCAAAGGTTGAATGGGTCGCTCCTTCAAACGCGTGGAGCCTGTTAAGATCGTTTCTTTTCCTTGTAAGCAACGCAATGCCAATAAAAAACGGAAGGTAGTTCCGCCGGCCTCGCAATCCTCTATGTCATATTTATTTTCTAGTAAATTTTTTAGTACTTGCGTATCATCGGCCTGCGACCAATTCATTCCTTCAAATCCAAACTTTCCTAATTCATGAATAAGCAATAAGCGATTACTTATACTTTTTGAAGTAGGCAATTCAATTTTAGAGTCCGTAAAAATTTCGGGAAATATAATTTTAGTTTCCATCTTTGGTTACCTAAAACTTTGTAACGCCGTTCGAATTATATCTTGCGGAACTTCTACATTCCACGAGCAGGAACCAATACTTGTGATTAAACTCATTCGAATAATGCTGTTTGCATTTTTCTTGTCGAACTTCATCCATTCAAGCAATTCATCCTCTGAATAAGAAGTGATTTTCACTTTCGTTAAATGCTTTTCCAATACCTCTCGACACTTACTATTACTGTATGCATTCAATCCACCTAACTGAAACATAATTTCATTCTCTATTATCATTCCCATCGCAACAGCTTCTCCATGAGAAAGCGGAGTGGAATCTTTTTTTAAACTCGCACTTTCGATTGCGTGTCCGACCGTATGTCCAAAATTCAACACCTTTCTAAATCCATCTTCAAAAGGATCATCCTCCACCACTTTTAATTTCACCCCTTGAATTGAATGCAGCAATGAATTAAAATTAGCTCTCGTACATCCATCTACAGAAAGCATTTCAAACAACTTTGCATCACCAATCAGTGCATGCTTAAAAACTTCAGCACAACCATTCTTCCATTCTACATCTGGCAAAGTATTTAAGAAAACAGGATCGCAAACGGTGGCAATTGGAAATGCAAAAGAGCCAATACGATTTTTATGATGATGCAAATCAATTCCATTCTTTCCTCCCAAACCGGCATCCACCATTCCCATTACCGAAGTTGGAATATTAAGAAAAGAAATTCCGCGTAAATACGTAGCGGCAACAAATCCCCCCACATCACACACTACTCCGCCGCCGAGGTTGATCAGCAAATCATTTCTGCCCATCTTCATATCTGTCAACTTTTGCCAGATGGATTCACAAACCGAAAGTGATTTAGATGATTCACCAGATTTCATCTTAAAAAAATCAAAAGGAATAGAAGAAGGCAAGTGCTTTTTTAGCGATGGCAAGCAATGTTCAAACGTATTATCATCACATAGCACCAACATTTTAGAAAAATCATTGGGCACATTTAGCAACTCTTCCAAAAGAGACAATGCATTTTCTCCCGAAAAAACTGGATATCCTTGTTGCATAAAACTGAACTCAATACTCATATTTTTTACGATTTATTTAACTTAGGAAACGATTCCTTATTCCTCCAAACCCATCTTCAGAAAAGCGGAATTTTAAGAAGGATATCAGGTCGAATATTCCGATGCAAATTTAGTCATTGAAATCCAACATTATAGAATTCAAATAATTTTATTTTTTAATAAGGATCATCTTTTTCAAATTAGGCTTCTTGCTATCTTTGAGCGTGATCAAGGACCGACCCAGCAAGATAAATTTCGACAACTTAGAGCATTCCTTTGCCTTCCGCAGCGACTATGAAATAAAGAGAGCTTATTGGCTATTCAAGGCCATCAGTTTTCCGTCCGTAGTAAAGATAGGAAGCTGGATGGCAGAAAATTCGCTGAAATACCATTTACCGATTAAAGGAATCATTCGCAAAACCATCTTCAAACATTTTTGTGGTGGCGAAGACATCAACGACTGTTCAAAAACCATTGCGCGATTAGGTGAATTAGGAGTAGGCTCCATCTTAGACTATTCGGTAGAGGGCAAGGAAGACGAGGTAGAATTCGACCATAGCTGCGCTGAAATTGTGGCAACTGTGCAGCGAGCGCAACACGACAAAAACATTCCGTTTAGTGTTTTCAAAGTGACTGGGCTTGCACGATTTTCCTTATTAGAAAAAGTAAGTTTAGGAGAATCCTTAAGCTCTGAGGAAGCTGCAGAATTTTCCAGAGTAAAAGATCGTGTTCGGAAAATTTGTGAAGAAGGATATAAGCTCCACGTCTCTGTTTTCATTGATGCTGAAGAATCATGGATTCAGCCAGCGATTGATGGATTAGCAGAAGGGATGATGGAAAAATTCAATACACAAGAATTTATCGTTTACAATACCCTACAACTTTACCGCCACGACCGTCTCTCATTTTTAAAGGATGCTTATCAACGAGCTCGAGCTGGAAATTATTTATTAGGATTGAAATTAGTTCGTGGAGCATATATGGAAAAAGAGCGTCAACGCGCTATTGAACTTCAGTATCCTTCGCCTATTCAAGCACAAAAATCGGATTGCGATAGAGATTACGATGAAGCACTGCGATTTTGCTTAGAGCATATAGAACATATTGCTATTTGTGCAGGAACTCATAATGAACAAAGCAGTTTATTATTGACCGAACTCATGAATAAATATTCATTAGCGCCAGACGATAAACGTATTTATTTTTCACAATTATTGGGGATGAGTGACCATATCAGTTTCAATTTAGCGTATGCAGGATATAATGTTGCCAAATATGTTCCGTATGGTCCTGTTGCAGATGTTCTCCCCTATTTAACGCGAAGAGCACAAGAAAATACTTCGATAGCTGGGCAAACCAGCAGAGAACTTTCATTGCTAACGGCAGAGCAAAATCGACGAAAAAAGCTTAGTAAATAAGGCTGCGCTAACCCTCGACAAGCTCCCCTCGACAAGCTCAGGGAGCTCAGGGATCTGAAGGTGAAAAGTTGCGATCCCGATAGTTTTCTGGACGCATAGTTTTCCGGTCGCTAAATTTTCTCGCCAAGGCGCAGAGGCGCTAAGGCTGCGCTGTGCAATCCCGATTACTATCGGGACGCAATCTTTGCGCTATTCCAAATTTTCTCGCTAAGGCGCAGAGATTTCTATGGTTAAATCCAAATTTTCTTTTAAAAGTCGCAAAGCTGTATAGTGATCACCAATTTTTTACTTGAAGAAGCAAAGAAAGATCTTTAAAAGTATTCAATTTTAGAGGGCTAAATTCATGTTGCAACGGGTTTTACTTGTATAACTCAAGAGAATCTTAAAAGTGTCCAAGATTATTAAAAATATGAATATTATCAGAGGATGATAATTGTTTATATTTGAAGGAAATTATACAGACACTAAACCAAACCAAAACACTTATATGAAAAAGTATTTATTTCGAATTACTCTATTGACCTTAATGGTCATGTCGTCTTCTCTTTTTGCTCAGAATTGGGTGGAAATGATGAAGAATCCGGAGGTAAATTTCTACGATGTTCAAAAGGCATTTAACAAATATTATGTAAAGAAAGAGCGTCAAGTAGAACGCATGAAGAGGCGTCAATCTAAAAAGGCTGGCGAAGGAGTTCATCAAGAAGAAATTGAAGTTCCGGGTTTTGCTCAGTATAAGCGTTGGGAGTGGTTTATGCTTCCCCGCATTGGTGCAAAAGGAGAGCGTTTTGATCCTTCATTGCCATTCCGTGAAAATCAAAAATACAAAGCTCAGATGGAACTGCGAATGCAGGGAACTGGACATTAATTGGACCTACATCAACCATTCCGATTGGAGGTGGTGCCGGACGTTTAAATTTCGTTCGTATTCATCCAACTAATTCCAACACTCTTTTTGTTGGATCTCCTGCAGGCGGATTATGGAAATCTACCGATGGAGGCTCAACTTGGTCAACCAATACGGATCAAATTAGTCAAGTAATTGGATGTACCGATTTAGCGATTGATCCATCTAATCCTGACATTATGTATTTAGCAACAGGAGATGGTGATGGTGGCGATACCTATACCATTGGAATTTTAAAAACCACGGATGGAGGTACTACTTGGAACACAACTGGATTATCTTATTTCATGGCTAATACGCGTCAAATAAGTAGGATATTAATTGATCCAACCAATTCAAATACCTTGCTTGTTGCCTCTTCTGCAGGAATTTTTAGAAGTACAGATGGCGCAGCTACATTTACAAATACGCAGGTTGGTTCCTTTAAAGACATGGAATTTAAACCAGGCGATCCTAATACAGTTTACACTTGCGGTACGGAGGTTTATCGCTCTACGAATAATGGATTAAATTGGACCAAAATTACAACAGGACTTCCTGCTAGTGCTAATGTAAGTCGACTTTCATTAGCAGTTACTCCAAATGACAATAACTACGTTTATATTTTATCAGCTAAAGCGGCACCTGATTATGGATTCGAAGGAATCTATCGATCAACAAATGGTGGTTCATCATATACAAAAGTAACTACCTCTTCACCCGCAAATGTTTTAGGATGGAATTCAAACGGTGGAGATTCAGGAGGACAAGGATGGTATGACTTAACCATCGCAGTATCTCCAACCAATAAGGATGAAATTACAACGGGCGGTGTAAATCTTTGGCGTTCTACCAATGGTGGAAGCAGTTTCAGTTTAAATGGTCATTGGACAGGATCAGGTGCTCCTTATACGCATGCCGATAACCATGATCTCGTTTATGAAAATGGAACAACAGCTTATGTTGCAAATGATGGAGGATTATTTAAAACTACCGACAACGGAGCTTCTTGGACGGACTTAAGTAATGGATTACAAATAGCACAGATGTATGGTTTTGGTCAATCCACTACGAATGCAAACTTATTATTACAAGGATGGCAGGATAATGGAACTAACCGTTACCTCAATGGTACATGGCAGGAAGTTATGGGTGGTGATGGAATGTTAGCATTTATTGATTGGAACAACGATCAAAACATGTGGGGCTCGCAATACGAAGGATCTTTAAACCGATCAACGAATGGTGGTGCTAGTTGGAGCGGTGCTACAGGAGGAATCAATGAAGTGGGTGCATGGGTAACACCATGGAGTCAAGATCCAGTAGCTCCAGGAACAATTTATTCTGGGTTTATCAATATGTGGAAGAGTACGAATGGTGGATCTTCATGGAATAAAATCAGCAATTTTGGTGGTTCAACTACCATGACCACTTTTTCAGTTTCTCCAGCAAACAATCAAGTTATTTGGGCTGCTAAACCGGGTTCATTCTATTTAACGACGAATGGCGGTACGAACTGGACTACCATTTCCAATGTACCATCAGGCACGATTACTTCAATAGCTTGTAGCAATACCGATGCAAACAAAGCATGGATTACCTACTCTGGATTCAACAACAACAATAAAGTTTTTCAAACGAATGATCAAGGTGCAACATGGATCAATCTTTCTGGATCAATTCCAAACATTCCAGTGAATTGCATTGTTTATGAAAACAATTCCAATGACGCGATTTATATTGGAACGGATGTAGGTGCTTTTTATAAAAACGCCTCTTTAAATGTATGGCAGCCTTTCAACAATGGACTTCCGAATGTAATCGTTTCTGAATTGCATATTTATTATGCAACAGGAATGATACGCGCCTCTACGTATGGAAGAGGAATGTGGGAGTCTGGTTTATATGTACCAGGATCTTACCCTCCTATCAGTGCCTTTGGAGCCTCTTCGAATATTACTTGTCCAGGAGCGGCGGTACAATTCAATGATTTTTCATCTGGACAACCTACGAGTTGGGACTGGAGTTTCCCAGGAGGAAATCCAAGTACATCAACACAACAAAATCCAGTGGTGAATTATAATGTTGCGGGTATATATCCAGTTACATTAATTACAACAAATGCTAACGGAACCGACACCAAGCAAGTAAACAATTACATCAACATTGCTGCTAGTTCTCAACCCGACCCAAGTACTAATGGTGATGTACGTTGTGGAGCGGGACCTGTGAATCTTTCTGCTAGTGGATCAGGAACTGGAACATTACGTTGGTGGGATGCTGCAGGCGGAGGAAACCTAGTGGCCACAGGTACTAACTTCTCCCCTAACATTAATGGAACAACAACTTATTATGTTGATGAAGAATTACCACTTGGGGTGATTGATTACACTGGAGAATCGACAACTGGTATTGGTGCTGGTGCTATGTTTACCGCAAACGATATCCGTGGTTTATACTTTGATGTTCTCTCACCTGTAATTTTACAATCTGTAGAAGTTTATTCAGGTTCAGCAGGGAATAGAACCATAGAAATCATCGATGCTCAAGGAAACACATATGCAGATACTACTATTTTCATTCCTGCAAGTGGAACCAATTCAACGACTGTGAATGTAAATTTCACACTCTATCCTGGCAATGATTATTTCATTAAGTGCAGAGGATTAGTAGATCTTTACAGAAATTCTTCGGGTGCTATATATCCATACCTTAGTACTGCAGTTAATATTACAGGAAGTAATGCGGGATCGCCTGGTTATTATTATTTCTTCTACTTCTGGACATTCCAAGAGATTGCTTGTAACACAGGAAGAACAGCTTGTGTAGCATTAGATACTTGTGCAGTGATTGGCATTGAAGATGTATTTAGCAATAATACTTTAGATATCTTCCCGAATCCAAATGATGGTAAATTCAATTTAACTTTCGATGCAAAAGTTCAAGCAGATTATATGGTTACCATCACAAATACATTAGGTAAAAAAGTATTTGAATACCCATTAATCTCTCTCGCTGGTGAGCACAAGAGAGCTATTGATTTGAGTCATTTGAGCAAAGGCTTGTATTTAATTAATATTTCTTCTGGAGATAAAAAGATCACTCGGAAGATCAATTTACAATAAACGAATTCATTTAATAAATATTAAAAAAGCCTCTGTCGAACGACGGAGGCTTTTTTAATATTTACTCTTTTTATATTAACTCTATTTACTTTTAAAACATCTAAGTATTCGAAAAATCGATTAAATAGTTCAGCAAATAAAATATCCAAGAATTGAACTTGAATAATTTATTTGAACTTTCTTCTTTAGAATTTAAAGAATTTAAAATTTCGACAATAAATACTTTTAATTACTATTATTTTTTTGCCACTAAATACTTTGCAATAAAGCCTACTCCAACTCCTAAAACGGAGCCCATGGCTACTTTATCTAAATACATCCCAATGGCAACACCTATCAGAATACATCCAACAAAAACATAACCGCTAATATCCTTTTTTTCTTCACTCATGATTTTTCAATTTAAGATGGAGGAACACTTTTACTTTGATATAAATCTTTTGCTAAAATAATCAAAAATTTAAACTGTCCAACGAAGTTTTAATTATTAGATTAAGTGGGAGATAAATGTAGGATTACTATTCACATATCTTACCAATAAGATTCAAATTTTATCACTAGAGGCACTTGAGAATACTTGAGCATGTTTCTTATTTCTCGAATTGAAAAAAGTTGATTGAAACATTAGAGTTCAAGCCTCTCCCCTGCCCTCTCCAGAGGAGAGGGAGTTATAAAATCAAATTAATATCTAGTGAACTTCTTTTTCTCTAGTGTCTGCAGGCGGAAGGCTGCGCTAAATTTAAGGCGAAACTCGCAAAGGCAGAAGTTTTTGGAGGAGTTTCTAATTAAATTTTTTGCTCGGCAATCCCATGTCGGAACGCAAAGAAAGCGAAGGAATTATGCTAATCATAATTTCTTAAATCTTATCCAAGACAAACTCATCTACTATTTATACACCATCTCTGAAACACCTTGCAGCAACATGGGCTTTGTGGTACCATTGTATTGGAGGATGAGCGGATGTGTAGACGGAGAAATGATTCCCGTTTCCATCAGCTTCACGTAATTGAAAGTGATGGGTAACACGATGAATCGATATTGATGATGATTCAATTTATTGGATTCAATAAATTCCACCTTTTCCTTTTGGGGTAATTCCATCATGTAACGCTCTTGAGGCTTCACCTTTGATTGAGCGTAATAGTCGATGGCTACCATTTGCTTTAGATGTACATGCTGGCTGTAATTCAATTCAACAAATTCATACAGCACATCATAAATATCGTACAACGTATGTTGATGGAAATCCCGACGACTTTTAAAATATTCACCAAGTCCGAGGAGGAAATCAAAAATACTATACTGATGAGAAATATATTTCAAGGTCAACACCGCACGTTTTTTATTCCAATAAATTTCCAAGGCTTCTTCCAATAAGGTGATTCGAAAAAGTTCTTCCTGACTCAGATATTTGCTTTGTATCATTTGATACGGTGGCAGAGGATCAAAAACATAATCGTGTTGTTGATGTTTATCACGGAGTGGTGTCCCTCGTAAAAATTTCAAGAATCCTAATTGCAATTCAGGAGGGTGAAGCTTAAATACTTCTTCAATACTCATCTTAATATCCGCCCATTCATCGAGTGGTAATCCGACGATGAGATCCAAGTGCATTTCAATTTTATTTTCGAGTTGCTTAATAATAGCACTCGTCTTATCAAAATTTTGCTTCCTGCTTACTTGTAGGTTGGCTTTTTGATTCACGGTTTGAATTCCTATTTCAAACCGGAACAAATCTTTAGGAATGTGTTTTTGAATGAAGGCAACAATATCGGGATGCACAATATCCGCTGTAATTTCAAATTGAAACACATTTCCAGGACGATGATTATCGAGAATGAATTGAAAAATATCAATCGCAAAATCCTTCTTCACATTAAAAGTTCGATCGAGGAATTTAATGGTTCTTCCACGTTCCATCAAATACAATAAGTTCGCTTTAATATCTTCAATGGGCAAATACCGAACTTTATTGTCGAGACTTGCCAAACAAAATTCGCATTTATACGGGCAGCCTCGCGATGTTTCTACATAACATACTTTGTTATACAACTGGCTTGCATCATCATTCTCATACGGATTGATTCCTCTATAATCCTCCAAATTAAAAGTCAAATCTTTTGGAAACATTTTTACGACACCTTCCGATTTGTGTACAAGATTCGGTACTTGATCGATGTTTGGATAATGATCAAGGAATAATGAAAACGGAATTTCTCCTTCGCCGACGATGATATAATCCACTTCATCCTTCGCAATGAAATCATCATATTCATAACTTACTTCTGGCCCTCCTAACAATATTTTTATATCCGGATTCAATTGCTTCAAAAGCCGCGCTACTGCTAAAGTGGGCGTGATGTTCCAGATGTAACAACTGAAGGCGATGACATCATAGTCCTTGCATACATTCGCTATATCTTCTGGTTTTTCCTTGATGGTAAACTCCTTCCAGTCGAGGCCTTCGCGGTGCTTATTTAAAGAATACAATAGTCGTATCGCCAAATTCAGGTGAATATACTTTGCATTGAGTGTGGTCAGTAGGACTTTCATGTAGGTTAACAGCTGCACTCATAAGCAAATTGAATGAGCAGTAAATTTTAAATACGATTTCGTCAAAGGTACTTCAATAATGAATGAAAGAAAAGTAAAAAAGAGGGGAAGAAAAGTCGAAGTTCAGGGATTAGCATAAACGATTCGCAAATTTCATCAAGAAAATAGCGCCCTCCTTTTCAGAAGAGCGCCGGGCATAACCTGCTAGGGTTGATTATCGGGTGATACCGTAGCTAAGCTCGGCTGTAAATTTTTGATCGATGGCGCCAATGCGTTGTGCTGCTGCTTGGGTAATTTTGATGATGGCTGCGTTATTGTCGCCAGTGTCGGGTAATGTGCCTACAACTTTCACAAAGACCGAGTTATTATTCATTCGGTTGGTAACTTTGATGATGGAACCTACCGGGGCAGTTCGGTGTAAAGCATAAAATTTATTCTGATTCAAATCTCCTTCTACCAACCAGGTTGCAACACCAATCTCCGTCACTTTTTCAACTTCTACTCCACTCTTTGGATCTTTTTCAATCACACTGGTACGAGAGGTGCCTGGATTATTATACACTTTCGGAAGTTCGGTTGTATCGGTTGACTTAGTGGATTCAACAATAACAGGGGTTGATGTTACTTCCTTCACTGGCTCTTTTACTGATTCTTTTACCTCTTCTTTGGGTGTAACCGCTGGTGTTGATTTTACAACGATTTCTTTGGGTTCATTTTCGTTGACCGTTTTAACTTCAGTAGCTGTTTTTACGATTTCCTGTTGCACCGGAATTACCGATTTAGTAACCGCATTTACTTTTATTTTTTGTCCAACAGCCACTGCGTTTGAAGTCAGCCCATTTAATTTTTTCACATCATCAACAGTCATCCCATACATTTTGGAAATCGCATAAAGAGTTTCTCCTTTTTGAACCGAATGTGTCTGCTTTGAATTTCCTTCTATAGATGGACTCGAAGGCGTGGTTGCCTTTACTTTAGGAGATTCCTGTTGTTCCGCCACACTCTTGGTAGGAGTTGGAGTGGATGGGGAAACAGGAATATGTATCACCTCACCAATTTTTAAATTTATTGATTTAGGATTGGCGGCTTGGATTTCAGAAACGGGAACATGGTATTGTCGAGACAAACTCGAATAGGTTTCCTTTGGACTTACTTTGTGCATCAAAAATTTCTTTCCGTTGATCCACCTTGTCAACAAAGAATCGGGATTATTGGCTTGTACCTGCCCTCCCATTATAATCAATAACAATATTAAAATCCTCATCTTCACCTTGTTTAGACCTATCAGCTTTTCATTCATATCTTTACACAAGTATAAGATTAAGCCTTCAGCATGACTCTCGATTCTCATTTCTCTTTTCAACACTTTAATTAACACGATGAAAACATCTAACTATTTCATTCTCGCACTTATAACGTTACTACTTGGATTCAACGTATATGGAGTATTAGGATCTGATGAATCAATCAAACAATCTATTGTATATCAAATAGATATAAAGGAAGAAATTAGTCCAGGCATAGCTAGGCAAGTTTCCAAAGCCTTAACCGAAGCCAAAGCCCAGCAGGCTGATCTGGTGATGGTAAGGATGAATACCTACGGGGGATTGTTAGATGCAGCTGATAGTATTCGGACTTTATTTCTGAACAGTAAAATTCCAGTGATTGTCTTCATCGACAATAATGCAGCGTCGGCGGGAGCACTTATTTCCATCGCTTGTGAAAAAATTTATATGCGTAAAGGAGCAAGTATGGGAGCAGCCACCGTAGTTACTGAAAAGGCCGAAGCATTGCCTGATAAATACCAAAGCTATATGCGTAGCATGATGCGATCTACAGCCGAAGCACGCGGTCGTGATCCGCGCATTGCTGAAGCGATGGTCGATCCTCGAATTGCAATTGAAGGAGTAAATGATTCGGGCAAAGTACTAACGCTAACCAGTACCGAAGCCTTGAAATTAAATTATTGTAATGGCATTGCAGAGAGTGAACAAGAAGCGTTGGCCTTAGCTGGAATTACGAACTACAAAACCATTTTATATACACCCACACTCGTTGATCGCATGATAGGATGGTTAATGCATCCTGCTATTTCCGGAGTATTAATTTTATTGATGTTAGGTGGATTATATTTCGAATTACAACAACCAGGCATCGGATTTCCGTTAATCATTGCAGTCTTAGCTGCAGTCATGTATTTTGCACCGCTTTATTTAGATGGTCTGGCCGCGAACTGGGAAATTCTCCTTTCAGTTATTGGAATCTTACTCATTGCCGCGGAGATCTTTGTGATTCCTGGATTTGGTATAGCAGGTATTTCTGGATTAGTTCTTCTCCTCTTTGGATTGACCAGTAGTTTACTTCGAAATGATGGACTTGATTTTAGTGGAGTAAGTTCACTTGCCTTCTCTTCTTCCGTTGCTACTGTACTTTTAGGTATGGCGGGAGCGTTAGTATTGTTTCTTTTCTCAAGTAAATTATTAGCAAGTAGTCCAGTGTTCAAGAAAATGGTTTTAGCTACTGAACTCTCATCAGGAACAGGTTATTCGTCGGCTATTAATCTTCCAGAAATTGGCACTCGCGGACGAACTTCATCGTTACTTCGTCCATCAGGAAAAGTAATTATAAACGATCATATTTATACAGCGAGCTGTGAAAGTGGATTTGTGGAGATGGATGTTGAGGTGGAAGTAGTAAATATCCTAGGTGGAAATTTAATAGTTCGACCAGTGTAAACAATCAATCAAATAATTATTCTCTTTCTCGAATAAAATACAATCCTAAGAAAGTAATAAATCCATTGACCAATAAAAGTTCGTAGCCAAACTTAAATCCGTTCAATAAGAGTGGAGCATTTTCGGCGAGGATCCACGACAAACAAGGTGCGAGTAAACACACTACAGGAACAAGTTTTTCTTTCAGCTTTGATTTCATCAATACACCAAAAGCAAATAATCCAAGGAGTGGTCCGTAGGTATAGCCTGCAAGTTTTAAGATGAGATCAATGATGGATCGGTTATCGATCCAATGAAAAATAAGCACACAGAGCAAGAACACTAATGCAAAACTAAGATGTACTTTTCGACGAATACTTACTCTTTTCTCCTCTGAAATATTTTTATTTCGTTGAATCCCGACAATATCAATACAAAAACTTGAAGTTAAAGCAGTGATGGCTCCATCAGCGGAAGGAAATAGCGCAGAGATTAATCCAATAATAAATACCAAGCCCATCACGGGAGGGAAATATTGCATGGCTAGTGTTGGGAACAAATCATCGCCTTTCAATCCAAGGTTGTAATGATTACTGTATAAATACAGTACACCACCTAAAAACAAGAATAGAAAATTCACGAAAATTAAAATAATACTTAGCGTTACTACATTCTTTTGTGAATCCTTTAAAGTACGCACCGAAATATTTTTCTGCATCATCTCTTGATCGAGACCCGTCATGGTCAGTGCAATGAATGCTCCACCTAATAAGTGTTTGATATAATGCGATGGAGAATTAATATCAGTGAACAAAAATTTATCATAATCCAATGCATCCATCTGTGCCCAAGCTTGTGTAAAAGAAAGATCGAGATGTTGTAAGATATAGATCACGCAGGCGATAAGTCCACCCAACATAAAAGTGGTTTGCAAGGTATCTGTCCAAACGATGGTTTTCACGCCACCTTTAAAAGTATATGCCAAAATCAACAATAAAATAACCACCGAAGTTACGATGAATGGAATGCCCATCTGATTCAACACGAGTTCTTGCAAGACACGCACAACGAGATAAAGTCTGGCTGTAGCACCAACGGTTCTCGACACCAAGAAAAAAGTAGCGCCTGTTTTATACGAAGTGGTACCAAAACGTTGTTCCAAATAATGATAAATGGATGTAAGTTGCAAGCGATAATAAAGGGGTAACAGAATAAATGCGACGCCCATATATCCAATAAAATATCCGAAAACCACCATCAAATACGACATACCGGAGGCGGCAATGGTTCCTGGAACCGATACGAAGGTGACACCAGAAAGTGATGTTCCAATCATTCCAAAAGCGACTATATACCAAGGCGAAGACTTATTTCCGAGGAAAAATGCTTCATTCCCTGCCCCTCTAGAGGTGTACCAAGAAATCCATAATAGTACTAGGAAATAGGCAGCTATGAGGAAGATAACGAGGGCTGGTGACATATTCTTTTAGTTCTGTGCAAAGTAAATTCGTTAATCGGTGCATATTAAAGCCCAAATCAATTTTTTTGAACAAGTACTATTCATAAATTTGTACAAAATAAGATCCCTTGCAAATTCCCTCTAAAATCCTTGATGAAGCCATTGATGCCTTTGCCCAATTGCCGGGTATTGGTCAAAAAAGTGCTCTGCGGATGGTATTGCACCTTTTAAAAACATCTGCCGAGAATGTAAATAATTTTGGAGAAGTGTTAATACGATTACGCAAAGAATTACGTTATTGCCAAAACTGTTATAATATCACCGCTGAAAACCTTTGTGCCATTTGTGCTGATCCCAATCGTGATGCACAGACCGTTTGTGTGGTGGAAGATATTCGCGACGTGATCGCTATTGAGAATACTTCTACTTATAAAGGACATTATCATGTGTTGGGTGGATTAATTTCGCCGATGGATGGCATTGGTCCTTCTCAACTAAACATTGAAAGTTTATGTGAGAAGATTGGAAAAGGCGAAGTAGGCGAAGTGATTTCTGCATTAAGTACAACGATGGAAGGAGACACCACTTTGTTTTATTTATACAAAAAACTAAAACCGTATTCTATAAAAATTAGTACGCTTGCACGCGGTGTTGCTATTGGTGGTGCTTTAGAATATGCCGATGAAGTGACCTTAGGTCGTTCCATTATCAATCGGATCCCCTACGAAAATCATTTGGTGAAGTAACCCGCCTTATATCGCCGATGAAGCTCAGTATCATAATTGTCAACTACAACGTAAGATATTTCTTGCAACAATGTTTGCAAAGTTTACAGCCTGCTATGCAAGGTTTGGAAGCGGAAATATTTGTTGTCGACAATCACTCGAGCGATGGAAGTGTAGACATGGTGGCTCAACTTTTTCCGCAGGTAAAAATTATTGCGAACCTAGACAATGTTGGGTTCTCAAAAGCAAACAACCAAGGAATTCGTCGAGCAAGTGGTGAATACATTTTACTTTTAAATCCCGATACGGTAGTAGAAGAAGAAACGTTGAAGAAAGTATGCGCATTTATGGATGCGCATCCTGAGGCAGGCGGATTAGGTGTGCAGATGATTGACGGCAAAGGAAATTTTTTACCCGAATCAAAACGTGGACTTCCAACACCAGCCGTGGCTTTTTATAAAATTTTTGGATTTGCTACCCTCTTCCCTACTTCCAAAACATTTGGAAAATATCATTTAGGATATTTAGATAAAAACAAAACGAACGAAGTGGATGTATTGTCGGGTGCTTTTATGTTAATGCGTAAAGCGACGCTTGACAAAACGGGATTACTCGACGAAGATTTTTTCATGTATGGCGAAGACATTGATTTAAGTTACCGCATTACCAAGGCTGGTTATAAAAATTATTACTTCGCTGATACTCGCATCATTCATTACAAAGGAGAGAGCACTAAAAAAAGCAGCGTGAATTATGTTTTTGTTTTTTACAAAGCGATGGTCATTTTTGCTCGTAAACATTTTGCTCCTGGGGGTGCTGCATTATTTGCATTTCTTATTAACATCGCAATTTGGTTAAGAGCTGGTATTTCCATTGCACATCGTTTTCTTTCACGGGTTTGGTTGCCTTTGTTAGATGGGTTCTTCATTTATGGTGGAATGATTGCCATCAAAAATTATTGGTCCATCAATGCACAAGTGGCAAAATACCCGCCCTTCTTTATGGAAGTTGTGGTGCCTATATACATTGGTGTATGGATCCTCAGCGCTTATCTAAATGGTGGGTACGACACACCGATTCGCATTTCTCGAATGATACGTGGGATGTTAATGGGCACTGTTGTAATACTTGTAGGCTATGCCTTGCTCCCTGAAGATTTAAGATTCTCGCGCGCATTAATTCTTTTCGGAACGGCTTGGGCAAGTTTATCCATTGCGGCTACTCGATTACTATTACATGTAAGTGGAATCAAGAAATATCGTTTTTCAGATAGCATCAAGAAAAGACTCCTCATAGTTGGCGATGCGGATGAAAGTCAGCGGGTGTTATCGTTGATCATGCTCAGTGGAAGCAAAACTAATTTCATTGGTTACGTTGCCGAAAAAAGCAGTTCAGAAAAAGAGAATCCAATCCATTCACATTATTTAGGGCATCCAGAAGAGTTGACAGATTTAATTTCCATTTATGAAATCAATGAAATTATATTCTGTGGAAAGAATCACACCTCAGCCGATATCATTGGGCAAATGCTGCGCATTGGAAAAGATGAAATCGAAATAAAAATTGCACCACCCGAAAGCTTATTCATCATTGGCAGCAATTCCATTCATGAAAAAAAACTTTCCTTCTTCAAAAACATCTTTCGCGTTCTTTCCGGAAAAATTTCATGGGTTGGAAGAGATCCAAAAAAAGATAAAATATTTAAAGGATTAAAAATCGGGTGCTTTCTCCGGCGATGTTAGCCAAGAAAAATACAGATGACGCAGCAACGAGAGAAAGATTGAATGCGCTTTACGCAAAAGATTTCAAGTTATATAATGATTTGAAGTTGGTGATGGGGAATGTTTTTTTACTCGGTCGACAATAGAACTTTCGAGTTAATTAAATATATACTTCGGATCAACTCCTTTTTCTCGCTGAGGCTACGCTTTGCAAAATTTTCTCGCAAAGACGCAAAGGCGCTAAGGCTGCGCTTCACTCAATTTTCTAGATGAGGCGCAAAGACACAAGAAGATTTCATTCTCAAAAGAATCATAATAAATCATAACAAATCAACGCAATCCGATAGCTATCGGATCTGCGCCTGCCTGCCGACTTGCCTAGCTATGGCGAAACAAGGAACTTGCGCCACCGCTAGAGCTTTAGCGCACGCGGTTAGTGAAGGCAGGGCATAAAAAACATTATTGATATTGAAATTTATACGATCAATGCTATTTTAACACTACCAATTTTTGCTGTGCTTGATATTTACCATCATTTAAAACCATCAAATAAACTCCAGGAGAAAAACTAGGCAATGTTACTAATTGAGATTGTTCAGAGGCATTCACAAACTGAGCAAACAATTTTCTTCCACTGAGATCATACACACTCAATTCCGCTTTCTTCTTTTCAGATGAATTGAAATAGAAGTTGAGTATTTGTCCGCTCGATATAGGATTTGGGAAGATGGAAAATGAAATTGGATTTTGGTTCTCACCTACTCCAACACCAGAAGTTACTGTAATTTCATTTAAAGTAGTATTCGTTTGCACAGGCGGATTAAAATCAAAATAAATATAGGCAGTGTTGTGAATTTGTGTACCGATGGGAAGATTATTTTTTCGCTTAACTCGATACTGAACAAATCCATGACTTTCAGGTTCGTTGTTAACGCTGTCGGGCAAATTAATATTGGGAAAATTAAAACGAACACGCTTTCCTACAATTTGCATTTGTGGCTCGTGACTATAAGCCAAAAGCTCGAACGAACTTTTGATGATGTTCTGATCAAGTGTATCCAATATATAAATATGTTGCGCTGGGGCGTTACCGGTATTCTGAAAGCGGATAGTATAAGTTAACCAATACTGAGTAGAATCAATTGGCCCAAAAGGAAAAACCATCTTATCATTAGGATCATAACTATTAACAATAGCAAAACAATATGTAAGATTGTTATTTGAAAAATTCAAATCACCAATTATTGAATCTATCAAAACACTCATACAAACTTGTTGATTAGCCGTTGCAGCAGTATCAACTTGAACAACAAAACAAAAAGACGTAGCGGCATTAACTGTTGCGAAATCTGTTATACTATATAAAAGTGTATCACCAGAAATAGTTGGAATAATTGCACTTGGGCTAGCTGATATAAAACTTATGGGACCCTGAAGTAACACCTTTACCATTCCGCTTACTCCAACAGCACAGTTCAAACTCGCTATTAAATTATTAGCACCTGCAATGGCTCTTACTCGAGCGAAACCTCCAGGTCGAAACACCCCTGAATCGCTTACAACTGGAGTTGCAGCTAAATCAAACCCCAACTTACAATTTATAGAAAAATCCTTATTGCTTTCCAAAGGATTTAATGAATCAATCGTTACCGTATAATTGGGAACTACAGGGCAATTAACTAGATAAAATGGAGACGTAGTATCAGGTGCAATTTCAAAAGTTCCGCCATCCGTTCCGAAAGAAAAAACTCCTTGTTGATTCGTATAAGTTTGTTGAATCAAAGTTCCATTTTTCTTTAAATTTACTTTAATCGAGGGATACTTTATTTCCAATGTATCTAAACTACAATTCATATTATCATCTTTAAAAATTGATCCTTCAATTGTTTTACCAATTTCACAATTATTTACATTATTCCAATTACATAGTGGAAGATTTTGAACTGAAGGTGTTGAATTGACTATTGAAATACTATCTGGCAAGCAAGTAATTCCTGTATTTGCCCAATTCAAATTAACTATTCTGTTAGTTGATGGTAAACATTTTAGACCTGGATTATTATTGATACTAAGAGTACCAATAGTATCAGGTAAATTATTTAAATAAAGTAATTGATTTGAAGAGCAGTCAATTTGAATTAAAGTATTTGGTAAAAAAGGCATATAAATTAAATCATTTTCTGAACAATTTAAATAAGATAAATTTCCCAAAAATGTGGGCAAGAAGGTCAGAGCATTATCCGAACAATCTATACTAAATAAAGAATTAGGTATATTAGGCAAAGAGGTAATAAAATTATCCCTACAAACTAAAACCCCTAAAGAATTAGGTAAAGAAGGCAAGGAAGTCAGTGAATTATTATTACAAAATAAAGCTCCCAAAGAATTGGGTAATGCTGGCAATGTTGTCAATAAATTACCTTCACAATAAAGTGTATTCAGAGTAGCAGGCAAAGGTGGCAATTGAGTTAAGTAATTACTTCCACAATCAAGAAGTTCTAAATTTGGTGGCAATGAATTTAAATAAGTAAAATAACAACCATAAATTCCTAAAGTAATTAAAGAGGCAGGTAAATTACCTTCATTACTGCATGAACTAAACGCTAAATTTAAAAATGTTAAATTGGTGAACGCATGAATACCAGTTAAATCAGAAATCAATGAATTTGAACAATCCAAACCAGTGGTGGTTTGAACTGTTGGGCAAGAAGAATTAAGTTGATTCCCATTCATACAAGATGAATATCCATTATTATTTAACCAGTTCACAAAATTAGTATCCGGAATTGTTACGAACTGCGCCTTTGAAAAATTAAAACAAAAAGAAAATAGCATAGCAAGAAGAATTCTTTTACGAAAGGCCATAAAGGTTAGATTGAGGTTAGGAGATTAAAAGTAAGGAAATTTGGCGGAAAACCAATATAATAGGAGAAAATTTGGTGAATGAGCGGATTTTGTGTGTCGATACTCGAAACTCGATACTCGATGCTCGATACTCGATGCTCGACACTTGAAGCCTGAAGCTAGAAGCCAGAAGCTATTTCGACGACATCCCTCTCAACCGAAGTGCAGTCAAAACCTGCTTTGTTTCGGCAGGGAAATCACCTTTGAGCATCCAATCGTAATAACTGGATTCTTTTTCGAAAACATCTTTTACCGTGCGACCTTTGTGTTTGCCGAAGTTAAATACTTCTTCATTCTTTTCATTGAAAATAATGCGTCCGGCTAAGTCCACATTTTTGTTCATGCTGGTGAACTGATGCAAGGTATCGATGTCGGTATTGAGTTCGGGATAACGTTCCAGTTGCGCTACAAATACTTCGTAGGTGGTGATGATATCCGCTTCAGCACTATGTGCGTTTTCAATTTGTTTATTGCAATAAAATTTGTACGCAGCAGCTAGTGTGCGTTGCTCCATCTTATGAAAAATATTTTGTACGTCAATCATACGTCTTCCTTTCATTTCGAAATGATAATCGACACGAAGAAACTCATCGACCAACATGGGAATATCAAACTTATTGGAATTGTATCCTGCTAAATCGGCATTGCCAATAAACGCATTGATCTCGGGTGCGAGTGTTAGAAAATTTGGTTCGTTGGCGATGTCTGCATCGTAAATACCATGCACTTTAGATGCACCAATGGGGATTGGCATTTCTGGATTGATACGTCGGGTATAAATTGGACGTGATCCATCGGGCATTAATTTAAGAATACTAATTTCAACAATTCGATCTGCACCTACGGTAACGCCCGTTGTTTCCAAATCAAAAAAAGCCAATGGTTTGTGTAGGGTAATCATCTTTGAATATTTTAAATTAATTTATGGGAATACTAAATCGAGATCGAGACGACTTTGTCCAGCCTCAACTTTTATACTTGACTCTACTCGACCCGCCTTTGGATGCTTCAATAGGATTTTATAATCGCCAGGAGCCAATGCAACATCAAAACGACCTGTTGCTTCATTCGCTTCAATTTCGGCAACTGCAGCGCCTGTAGTGGCTTCAGTAACGAAAACCAAGGCACCCTTTGCTGCTGTACCAATACTCGTAATGCCTTTTCCTTTTAACCAACACATTGGAGTATTTACAATGGGTTTATCAAAAGCAAATTTGTAAATGTCATAATCACCCAACCCTCCTTCACGAACCGATGCAATAAAACCGTTTTTACCATCACAAGAAAGTGCAATATTATAATCGTCGTAAACACTGTTGAATGGATAACCCAAATTTTCGGGAGCACCAAAGCCTTCACTTGGACTTGTTCGGTATGCTTTAAAAAGATCTAATCCACCCATACTTCCATGCATGGTAGAACTGAAAAAAAGCGTCTTTCCATCTACCCACATTAATGGATTGTCTTCATCGCCGTCCGTGTTGATGGGTCCTTGCAATTTTTCTGGTTTAGACCAATTGGTGGAATTTGATCGTGTGCAAATCCATATATCCTTTCCTGTTTTACCATCCACTGCTTCGGCTGAAAAATAAAGAGTCAATCCATCGGGTGACAGGGATGCACCCGTTTCTAACACTTTTGTTTGAAAATCGCTCGAGAGCAATATCGGTTTATCCCACGACTTCCCTTTCATGCTTGCCATATAAATATCTCCATTCGA
Source organism: Bacteroidota bacterium (assembly GCA_016709725.1). Classification (GTDB taxonomy): domain Bacteria; phylum Bacteroidota; class Bacteroidia; order AKYH767-A; family OLB10; genus JAJTFW01. Next base: position 188,789 of record JADJMG010000006.1, on the reverse strand, counting down.
CTCTGGACCTTCTCTATAAATCAACATCACATCTCCACCCATATTCAAATACATAGTTTCCTCATAAAACTCAGTATTCAAATTAATACCTGCATTCTTTGCTTTTGAAATTGCTGAATCGCCATTCATAAAAAAATAAACATCCGAAGGTGATTCACCAAAATCATCCGTGAGTCCGCCAACCGTACCTTTTCTTTTTGAACAAAAATAAACAATGGTATCAGCAGCTCCAATGATGGGACGATAATCCGCTTGATTTGAATTCACTGATTTACCTAAATTTTCAAAAGTGCAAGTGACAGGCGCGCTCGACAATTTTTTCGCTGCATGACACCACTCTACCCACTGATTATATTTCAACTTCGAATCTACTGATCCGCCTTTTTCCAAACGAAATGCTTCCAAGGTTTCAATGGCTTTGTCATAGAGACCAGCATAGAGATAACCCTTTCCTAAATCAAAAGTAACGTCCTTTGGCTTATCCTTTGTATTCGCATTTGCAGCAAATTCCAAATATGGAATAGCCTTGTGTTTTGCTACGTTGGTGTTGATGTAACACATACCCAATTTATAATTAAAATCACTGCTATTGGGTTCGTTCACCAAGAGTCGCTCATAAATTTTTAAAGCAGCTGAATAATTTAATTCTTTATAGTATGCTTCAGCATCTTTTTTTGCTAGTTTAAATTCATCGCTAGAATACGCCTTTATAGCGGGCTGTTTTTTCTGTGCAAATCCTGTTGAAAAGGAGAGCAACATCATGAAGAGAGAGATAAACTTTTTCATAGTAATCTAATCTATTGCAAAGTAAAAGAAATAACTGAATTTACTTTCGAGGCTAAGAACTAATTATTCACAACTTCTTCCCTTCCAGCTGTTCTTCATAAAAGGTCTGAAAACCATTGAAAAAACGGTAAATAAGGGATAAAAGAACGACATCAAAAGGATATGAATCCATGAAAACTTTTTTTCGGTGAACGATTGCCACTCTTTCAACAGCGTAAATTCTGCTGTTAGTCTCATTGCAAAAACAAGAAATAATAATTCAGTAGAATACCCATTCCAACACCTTGCGAAAAGTAAAAACACCCACGATAAAGCCGATAAAAAAACAATACTACCAACAACATGAATATATCCTAAACGATAATATTTTACTTTTCCATTCCAACGTAAGCGTTGTTCAATAATCTCTTGCCATGAATTCACAGCATGTGTTGATACATTGGCATTGTTTGCTGGACAGCCAATTACTTTCAACTCGTTTTGCTGATGCATGGACAACATTAAGAAAGTATCGTCACCTGAAGCAATATGTTCATTCGAAACATATCCTTGCACTTTTAACCAAGCTTCCTTTTTAAAAGCCAAACTTGCTCCTGTGTTTAATAAGGGATATCCTGCATACAAAGAACCAATTCCGGAAAGTTGCAAAATTCCAGTTTCCATGGCTTGAAAATTTTGCATGAAAGAATTATCAGTGTTCACTTGCACCGTTCCACAAACCATGTCCGCATTTTTATCCACTCCAGTCTCGATCAGTGAAAGAATCCAATGCTCATTAAAAGTACAATCGGCATCCGTGGTTATTATCCAGCTTCCTTTTGCATGTTCAATCCCTTTCTTCAAAGCGAATTTTTTCCCTTTTCCTTCTGAAGGTTGCAATGAAAGAACTACTTTGGATGTGAATGTAAAGGAATTCAATATTTCCAAGGAATCATCTTCACTTTGATCGTTCACAAAAATCCATTCTACTTTTTCTTTCGGATAATTTTGTTTTGATAGTTGATTTAAAAACACAACCAAATTCTTCGCCTCATTTCTTACAGGAACAATTACAGATACACTTGGCAATTCATCTTTTTGCAAAGACTCAGAAAAAAAGGTGCGAGCCATTTGCCAATGTTGACGATACCATAATAGCAACAAAAGATAGACGGTATTTAGGAGGATAACAATCATTCGTCTATCTCAGTGGTTCCTTTAAACTTTAAAAATAAAATAGAGCAAGCGCCAAGCAAAGCAGGAATGACCAAGTTTACAAACCATAAAGCAAAAGTCACCATCAACACATCAGAACTCATCCATCCGGCATAACCAAAGACAGCGATATTCACTCCTCCACGCACGCCTAATTCGCCTAAGGCGATGCTCGGAATAATCGTAATCAGAAAAAACGAAAGAGCAGACAATCCCATCATTAAAGGAAAAGAAACGGCGGGCATAATGATCGCAAATAATAGTAATTGTTGAAATGTAAAAACCGAATAGCGAAGTAAGGATAAACACCACAACACAAAAAAATCAGCTCGAGAACATCGTTCCCAAATATGCATTTTCTCCTTCCACGAAGATTTAATTTTGAGCTTATCCACCCATCTCACCACAACCGGCAAATGCAACCACGCGCCTGTAACGCCAAGTGCAATCAAGAAAAGCACCAATCTAAACACTTGAATTTCCCAATGCGAAAATTCGATGAAATCGGGTAGAAAATAAATTAACGACAGCAAGCCTAGTTGCAACGTCACCAACAACTGAGCAGAACTACTCAGAAATGTCAAGAGCGCACCACGAATACGATTTTCAGGATTTAGATATAAGATACGCCCCGCAAATTCACCAGATCGATTAGGTGTAAAAAAACTAACGGTGACGCCATTAAAAAAAGCCCTTATACTTCTTAAGAAAGATACATCTTGCACTTTCTTAATTACCCATTTCCACTTAAGCGCTTCGATACTCCAATTTAAGAGGGCGAGGAATATAAATCCGACGAGAACGAAAGGATTTACCTCAAAAAGTAACTGCTGATACTGTAAAAAATAAGAGTCGAGTTCATCGATCTCTGTGTTAATATGCACATAAATAAACCAGCATGACACTACAAAAATCAATAGCTTAATCCACCACCAACCTTTCTCGTACCAGGGTTTTTGTTTCATCATTTCTTTTTCAAGAAGCAAAAAAATGAAAGGGATAGACGATAATTTTCGGCTATCCCTCCACGTTAGTAACTAGGCTTGGGCAGTGGGTCCACCGAAGTTCATCGGCATTCCAATGCTTTCTGTTTGTTTAATGGTACCATGTACGGCCTCATACTTCTGTACATTGTCGGCTAAAGCACCTAACAAGCGTTTTGCATGTTGCGGTGTTAATACAATTCTAGACTTTACTTTGGCTTTTGGAACACCGGGCATCACCTTTACAAAATCCACTACAAATTCTGCGTTGGAATGTGTAATGATGGCTAAATTTGAATAGATCCCTTCTGCTGTCTCTTCCGACAACTCAATGTTCAATTGATTTTGATTATTGTTATTGTTTTCCATTTTTCAGATATTAAACTTATAATTTACTAAAATTGAATTGACGATTTACTAATACTGAGGCTAAGATACGAATTATCGATTTGAAGTGTTTCCTTAAATCCTTTGTTTTTTTAATGACTATAGAATGTTAACCGATAAAGTCCCAAATTTCAAGACTAAAACTACCGAAAACAAAAACGCTCTCATCAGAAGTGACGAGAGCGTTTCTTTACAATTCTATGCAATTATGCTTCTTCTACAACTTCCTTTTTAGAAGCCATTAAAAGATCATATTCTTCTTGAGATCCAACGATCATTTTCTCGTATTCACGGAGACCAGTACCAGCAGGAATTAAATGTCCTACGATAACGTTTTCCTTTAATCCGTTCAAATGATCCACCGCACCACGAATAGCAGCTTCGTTCAACACCTTCGTTGTTTCCTGGAAGGATGCAGCCGAAATCCAGCTCTTCGTATGTAAGGATGCTTGTGTGATTCCTTGAAGCAATGGAGAAGAAGTTGCAGGAGTAGCATCACGCGCCTCCACGATCTTCAAATCCTTACGCTTCAACTGTGAATTCTCATCGCGCAACTGACGCAAGGTAACAATTTGACCTGCTTTGAAACGCGTTGAATCACCGGGCTCCACAATCACCTTCTTATCAATCACCGAATCATTTTCTTCCATGAAAACAATTTTGTTCACTGATTCTCTCTCGAGGAAGCGAGTATCACCTGGATCTTCAATGATTACTTTACGCATCATTTGACGAACGATCGTTTCAAAATGCTTATCATTAATTTTCACACCTTGCAGACGATATACCTCTTGAATTTCATTCACAAGATACTCTTGTACTGCAGTAGGCCCTTTGATTGCTAAGATATCACTTGGCGTAGTAGCACCATCAGAAAGCGGGAATCCAGCACGAGTAAAGTCTCCATCTTGAACAAGGATATGCTTACTCAATGGAACCAAATATTTCTTCACTTCGCCATCGCGAGAAGTAATAATTACTTCACGATTACCACGCTTCACTCCACCGTAACTTACTACACCGTCGATTTCAGAAACCACAGCAGGATTGCTCGGATTACGTGCTTCAAACAATTCAGTAACACGTGGAAGTCCTCCCGTGATATCACCCGTACGTCCTAATTGACGAGGGATCTTCACCAAGATTTTACCCAATTCGATTTTATCACCTTCGTTTACTACGATGTGTGCACCTACTGGAATGTTATACGTCTTAACGGTCTCTTTGCCATTCATGATTTTGATTACAGGAATCTTCGTCTTATCACGGCTATCAATTACAATCTTCTCTGTAAATCCAGTTTGCTCATCGGAATCTTCCTTATAAGTCACACCTTCTTCAATGTGTTCGAAAGCAATTTTACCTGCGAACTCAGAGATGATTACCGCGTTAAACGGATCCCATTCGCAAAGCACTTTACCTACTTCCACCATATCGCCTTCCTTCACATGTAAGTGTCCTCCGTACGGAATGATACCTGAGTTAAGAACAGCACGTGTATTTACATCAATGATTCGAATTTCACCCGAACGACCAATTACTAAATCCACATCTTCTCCTTTAGTACCCACACGAATTACACGAACCTCTTCAAACTCTACAATTCCTGCGAACTTCGCAACAATAGAAGTCTCGGTAGCACCTTTCACGGCCACACCACCGACGTGGAACGTACGAAGTGTAAGCTGTGTACCTGGCTCACCGATGGATTGCGCTGCAATAACTCCAACTGCTTCACCTTTCTGTACCATACGACCCGTAGATAAGTTACGACCGTAGCAACGACCGCAAACACCTTTCTTCGACTCGCAGGTTAATACAGAACGAATCTCTACCATTTCGATAGGAGAATCTTGGATAGCTGCCGCAATTTCCTCTGTAATTTCTTCTCCAGATTGCACCATGATCTTTCCAGTTTGTGGATGAATTACATCATTCACACAAACACGACCAAGGATACGATCATATAAACTCTCTACGATATCTTCTTGATTCTTTAAAGCCATCATTGCTAAACCACGTAAGGTTCCACAATCTGGATCTCTGATGATAACGTCTTGAGCTACGTCAACTAAACGACGTGTCAAGTAACCAGCATCCGCCGTTTTAAGTGCGGTATCGGCAAGACCTTTACGTGCTCCATGGGTAGAGATAAAGTACTCAAGGATGGAAAGACCTTCTTTAAAGTTTGAAAGAATTGGATTCTCGATAATCTCACCACCTGTTGAACCTGATTTCTGTGGCTTAGCCATCAAACCTCTCATTCCACCTAACTGACGAATCTGCTCTTTCGATCCACGAGCACCCGAATCAAGCATCATGTAAACAGAGTTGAATCCCTGCTTATCATTCTTCATTTGATTCATTAAGGTATCGGTAATCTTAGAGTTGGTACGAGACCAAATATCAATAATCTGATTGTAACGCTCGTTATTCGTGATGAATCCCATGTTGTAATTACTCATCACCTCTTCTACTTCAACATTGGCTTTACCAACCAATACTTCTTTCTCTACTGGGATGATTACATCATTCAAGTTGAACGATAGTCCACCTCTAAATGCCATACGGAAACCAAGATCTTTAATGTCATCGAGGAAGCGCGCAGTAACGGCAACACCTGTTTCCTTTAATACATTTCCGATGATATCACGCAATGATTTTTTAGTTAATAATTCATTGATGTATCCAGCTGCTGGTGGTACCACTTCATTGAAGAGTACACGACCAACTGTTGTTTCAATTAAACGATTAACGATTTTATTGTCTTCACGTACGTTTGCTTTCACTCGAATCCAAGCATGCAAATCAACACGATCTTCATTGTAAGCAATGACAACTTCTTCAGCAGAATAAAATGCTAAACCTTCACCACGAACTTTTAAATCTGCAGTCGTTTTCTTGCCTTTTGTGATGTAATAAAGTCCTAGTACCATGTCCTGAGAAGGTACAGTTACGGGAGCTCCATTGGCAGGGTTCAAGATATTATGCGATGCAAGCATCAACATTTGCGCTTCTAAGATGGCAGCATGTCCTAACGGCAAATGCACCGCCATCTGGTCACCGTCAAAGTCAGCGTTGAAGGCTGTACACACGAGAGGATGTAACTGAATCGCTTTTCCTTCGATCAATTTCGGTTGGAAAGCTTGAATACCCAATCTATGAAGTGTTGGGGCACGATTCAACATAACAGGATGTCCTTTCAACACATTCTCGAGGATATCCCAAACGATAGCATCTTTACGATCTACAATTTTCTTCGCGCTCTTCACTGTCTTCACTACACCTCTTTCAATCATTTTACGAATGATGAACGGCTTGAATAATTCAGCAGCCATATCTTTTGGCAAACCGCACTCATGCAATTTCATTTCTGGTCCAACAACAATTACGGAACGAGCTGAATAATCCACACGTTTTCCCAAAAGGTTTTGACGGAAACGACCTTGCTTTCCTTTCAATGAATCAGAAAGAGATTTCAAGGCACGATTACTTTCTGTTTTAACGGCATTCACTTTACGACTATTATCAAAAAGAGAATCTACAGCTTCCTGCAACATTCGCTTCTCATTACGAAGGATTACTTCAGGCGCTTTGATTTCGATCAATCGTTTTAGACGATTATTTCTGATGATCACACGACGATATAAATCATTCAAATCAGACGTTGCAAAACGACCACCATCTAATGGAACCAACGGACGTAAATCTGGTGGAATTACAGGAACCACTTTTACGATCATCCATTCAGGATGATTTTCAATATGTCCATTTGCCATACGGAATGACTCAACCACTTGAAGACGCTTTAACGCTTCATTTTTACGTTGCTGACTTGTTTCTGTATTCGCTTGGTGACGTAATTTGAAGCTCAACTCATCTAATTGTAGACGAGAAAGCAAATCAAATAAAGCATCAGCACCCATTTTAGCGATGAACTTATTAGGATCCTTATCGTCTAAGTGATGATTGTCTTTTGGAAGTGTTTCCATCATGGCTAAATACTCTTCTTCCGTTAAGAAGTCTAAGTAATTCACACCATCTTCGGCTTTCACTCCCGCTTGAATAACTACATAACGTTCGTAGTAAATAATTAAATCCAGTTTCTTGGTAGGAAGTCCTAACAAGTAACCTATTTTATTGGGCAATGAACGGAAGTACCAGATATGCGCAACAGGAACCGTAAGGGTAATATGACCCATACGTTCGCGACGCACTTTCTTCTCGGTAACTTCCACTCCGCAACGATCACAAACAATTCCTTTGTAACGGATGCGCTTATACTTTCCACAGTGACATTCCCAATCCTTAACAGGACCGAAAATTCGCTCACAGAAAAGACCATCACGTTCCGGCTTATAGGTACGGTAGTTGATAGTTTCCGGCTTTAACACCTCGCCGCTACTTTGCTCGAGGATGTTCTCCGGACTGGAGAGACTGATGGTTATTTTAGTGAAATTGCTTTTCAGCTTTTGGTCTTTTTTAGCGGCCATGTTTTCTTTATCGGTATAACGTGAACGTTTTCAATGATAATTTTTGGTGGGGATGATCCCCTTTACTTAGTCTAAAGTTACCTTCAAACAAAGTCCTTGTAACTCGTGCAATAACACGTTAAAGGATTCCGGAATTCCGGGTAGTGGCATGTTATCACCTTTCACGATGGCTTCGTATGCTTTCGCACGACCCAATACGTCATCGGATTTAACCGTCAACAATTCCTGTAAGATATTAGCTGCTCCGAATGCTTCAATCGCCCAAACCTCCATCTCACCAAAACGCTGTCCTCCGAATTGAGCTTTACCACCCAATGGTTGTTGCGTAATCAATGAATAAGGTCCGATTGAACGAGCATGCATCTTATCATCTACCATATGTCCTAATTTCAGCATGTAGATAATTCCTACGGTTGCTGGTTGATGGAAACGATCACCGGTTCCTCCATCATAGAGATAAGTAGTACCAAATTTAGGCAGACCTGCTTTTGTTACATAGTGATCAATTTCATCTAAAGTTGCACCATCAAAAATTGGCGTTGCGAACTTCACACCTAACTTCTCACCTGCCCACGCAAGTACTGTCTCATAAATCTGACCCAAGTTCATCCTGTAAGGTACTCCCAATGGATTCAATACGATATCAACTGGCGTTCCGTCCTCGAGGTAAGGCATATCTTCATCACGTACAATACGTGCTACGATACCCTTGTTTCCGTGACGTCCGGCCATCTTATCACCTACTTTCAATTTACGTTTCTTAGCAATGTAAACTTTCGCTAATTGCATAATTCCAGTTGGCAATTCATCACCAATTTGAATCTGGAATTTCTTACGCTTATAAGAGGCAATAATTTCATTCGCTTTCACGATGTAATTCGTTAAAAGACGAGTGATTTGTTCGTTCTTTTCTTTATCTGTCGTCCACTTGGTAGGATTGATATTATTATAATCTAAATCCGCCAACATTTTCTGAGTGAACTTCGAACCTTTTGGAATCGCAACTTCTTTGTATGCGTTCATCACCCCTTGAGATGTTTTACCGCTAACTAAGAAGAACAATTTCTCTACCAACTGAACTTTTAATTCAGCGATATCCTTGTCTTGTTCCCCGTCAAAACGAGCTACTATATTTTTCTCATCATCACGGCTACGCTTATCTTTAATTGCACGAGAGAATAACTTCTTATCGATTACAACACCTTTTACAGATGGTGGAACTTTCAAAGATGCATCCTTCACATCACCGGCTTTGTCACCGAAGATAGCACGTAATAATTTTTCTTCTGGAGATGGATCCGTCTCTCCTTTTGGAGTGATTTTACCAATGAGGATATCGCCTTCACCTACTTCAGCACCCACACGAATTAATCCGTGTTCGTCCAATTCACGAGTAGCTTCTTCACTCACGTTCGGGATATCCGCCGTTAACTCTTCCAATCCGCGTTTTGTATCGCGCACTTCAAGACTGTATTCATCCACGTGAATCGATGTGAAAATATCTTCACGGACAACACGCTCCGAAATTACAATAGCATCCTCAAAGTTGTAACCTTTCCACGGCATGAATGCCACTTTCAAGTTACGACCCAGCGCTAATTCACCTGCTTCAGTAGCATATCCTTGACAAAGAACTTGACCTTTCTTAATCTTATCGCCTTTCTTAACGATAGGTTTAAGGTTGATACAAGTATTTTGGTTTGTCTTTTGGAATTTGATGAGTTTGTAAATACGAACATCATCTTCAAAGCTTACCATTTTCTCTTCGTCGGTACGCACATTACGAACGTGAATTTCATTCGCGTCAACGTATTCTACAGTACCTGCATAATCAGCATTAATCAATACGCGACTATCACGAACAACATCACCTTCCAGACCAGTACCTACGATTGGCGCTTGTGGGCGCAATAGAGGAACTGCCTGACGTTGCATGTTCGATCCCATCAGGGCACGGTTGGCATCATCATGCTCCAAGAAAGGAATCAATGATGCAGCAATCGATGCAATTTGATTAGGTGCTACGTCGATCAAACTAATTTCATTCGGTTCAACGATTGGGAAGTCACCTTCGAAACGAGCTTTCACTTTTTCCTTAGCGAAAAATCCTTCTTCGTCAACAGCAGCATTCGCCTGAGCAATTACTTTAGTATCTTCTTCTTCAGCGGTAAGATAAGTAATACTTCCACCGATATCCACTTTACCTTCACTTACGTGACGATAAGGTGTAGAGATAAATCCTAGGTTATTAATTTTCGCGAAAACACAAAGCGAAGAAATCAAACCAATGTTTGGTCCCTCTGGAGTTTCAATCGTACAAAGACGTCCGTAGTGCGTGTAGTGAACGTCACGAACCTCGAAACCAGCTCTTTCTCTCGAAAGACCACCTGGTCCAAGGGCAGAAAGGCGTCGTTTATGTGTTATTTCAGCGAGTGGATTAGTTTGATCCATGAACTGGCTCAACTGATTCGTTCCGAAGAACGAGTTGATCACACTCGACAAGGTCTTCGCGTTAATCAAATCAGCAGGCGTGAACACTTCATTATCACGAACGTTCATACGCTCACGGATGGTACGCGCCATACGCGCTAAACCGACACCGAACTGAGAGTACAATTGCTCGCCCACAGTACGAACACGACGATTACTTAAGTGATCGATATCATCCACAATCGTTTTTGCATTGATCAACATGATCAAATACTTAATGATGGCAATAATATCTTCCTTCGTAAGAACCTTCGTTTCTACTGGAGTTGTCAAATTCAATTTACGGTTCAGACGGAAACGACCTACTTCACCTAAATCATAACGTTTATCAGAGAAGAATAACTTGTCGATAATACCACGAGCTGTCTCCTCATCGGGTGGCTCAGCATTACGCAACTGACGATAGATATGCTCTACCGCTTCCTTCTCAGAGTTTGAAGTATCTTTTTGTAACGTGTTATAGATAATCGCGTAATCGTTGGTGTTTGCATCTTCCTTATGGAGGATTACTGATTTCACACCTGCGTCTACGATCATATCGATATGATCATCTTCGATGATTGTTTCACGCTCGAGGATAACTTCGTTACGCTCGATAGAAACTACTTCACCGGTATCTTCATCCACGAAATCTTCTAACCAGCTCTTAAGAACTCTAGCAGCAAGCTTACGCCCAACAACTTTCTTAAGTCCAGCTTTACTCACCTTCACTTCGTCGGCGAGTCCGAACAATTCGAGAATATCTTTATCTGTTTGGTATCCGATAGCACGTAATAATGTGGTTACCGGGAATTTTTTCTTACGATCGATGTAAGCATACATGACGCTATTGATATCCGTTGCGAACTCAATCCATGATCCTTTGAACGGGATCACACGAGCGGAATACAACTTCGTACCATTAGCATGACGGCTTTGACCGAAGAACACCCCTGGGGAACGATGCAATTGAGATACAACCACGCGTTCTGCGCCATTGATCACAAAAGTTCCTTTGGGTGTCATGTAAGGGATGGTTCCTAAATACACATCCTGCACGATGGTTTCAAAATCTTCGTGTTCAGGATCCGTACAATAAAGCTTTAATTTCGCTTTAAGTGGAACACTGTACGTTAATCCACGTTCAATACACTCATCGAGAGCATAACGGGGAGGATCAACGAAATAATCGATAAATTCAAGAACGAAATTATTTCTTGAATCGGTAATCGGGAAATTTTCACTAAAAACCTTATAAAGACCCTCTTGGGCGCGGTTATCAGCAGTAGTTTCAAGTTGGAAGAAGTCTTGGAAAGACTTCAACTGAATCTCGAGAAAATCAGGGTAATCAATCCTATGTTTACTCTTACTGAAATTAATTCGGTTGGATACTGACTTCTCGGAGGAGAGACTTGTTTTCGTAGTCAAGGCGAAGGGGTTTTAATTAGTTAACTATCAACCGTTCGGAATCCGGTTTTACCCGGGGTAATGAAAATGGGAAAAACCTGTTCCACCGAACGGGTGGAACAGCTTTATTAAAAGACTTAAAGTTAATTACTTAACTTCAACCTCTGCACCCGCTTCTGTAAGCTGTTGGTTAAGTGCATTAGCTTCATCTTTAGTTACGCCTTCTTTCACTGGCTTTGGAGCTTGGTCAACAAGATCTTTTGCTTCTTTCAAGCCAAGACCTGTTAAATCTTTAACAAGCTTCACGATAGCCAATTTATTAGGGCCTGCTGCTTTTAGGATTACATCGAAAGAAGTTTTCTCTTCAGCTGCTGCACCTGCGCCTGCGCCTGGTGCTGCTACTGCAACTGCTGCTGCAGCTGGTTCGATACCGTACTCATCTTTCAAAATTGTTGCGAGTTCCTGAACTTCTTTAACTGTCAGGTTCACGAGTTGTTCAGCGAATGCTTTCAAATCTGCCATTGTATTTAATTTTTTTTAGTTACTTAATTGTTGTTTGTGAATGATTTTTACGGAAGGATTATACCCACGATCGTGACTAAGCTCGTTGGCTTAAGCTGCGCGTTCTTCCAGGGTTTTTAGTATACCAGCAATCTTGCCGCCCTGACCTTTGAGGCCAGAAATAACAGATTGAGCTGGAGACTGAAGTAAGCCGATAACATCTCCGATGAGTTCGTTTTTCGATTTCAGTGCTGCTAACGCATCCAACTGATCTTCTCCAACGTAAATTCCACCGTCGATATAAGCGCTCTTAAATCCAGGCTTAGTAGCATTTTTACCGCTTTCTCTGCGGAAATCCTTAATTAATTTAGCCGGAAGACTTGAAGATTCAGACGCCATGATAGCGGATGATCCTTTCAAAGTTGGAATCATCAGAGAGAAATCTCCTTCGATTTTTTCCAGTGCTTTTTAATCAACGAATTTTTTGCCACCTTCAACTGCACTTGCTTCGTAAAGCAAGCACGACGTAACTTGGAGGTCTTTTCTGAATTCAATGTTTCAAAATCTGTGATATAGAAATTATTGAATTGACTTAAAGTAACTACCAGTTCATCTATGATTTGGTTCTTTTCTTCTCTTGTCATGTGACGAATTCGTATTAATTTGTTTTGGCCTTAGATACTTTTCGCTTCTATGCGAATACCTGGGCTCATCGTGCTGCTAACAGAAATACTTTTCATGTATTGTCCTTTTGCAGCAGTAGGTTTAAGCTTTACGATTGTCTGCAGTAATTCTTGAGCATTTTCTAACAACTTAGTAGCGTCGAAAGATACTTTTCCAATGGAAGCATGGATGATACCTGTTTTGTCTACTTTGAAGTCGATTTTACCACCTTTCACGTCTGTAACCGCTTTGCCGACATCGTTTGTAACGGTACCGGTTTTAGGGTTTGGCATGAGGTTTCGTGGCCCTAGAATTTTACCTAACTTACCCACTTTCGCCATAACACCGGGCATAGTGATCACGATATCTACATCTGTCCAACCGCCTTCGATTTTCTGGATATATTCATCGAGTCCTACGTGATCGGCTCCGGCTTCGCGGGCTTCCTGTTCTTTGTCGGGAGTACATAACACCAATACACGAACTGTTTTACCAGTTCCGTGAGGAAGTGTAACGATACCACGCACCATTTGATTGGCTTTACGTGGATCAACACCGAGGCGTATGCTCAGATCGACAGAAGCATCAAACTTGGTATAAGAAGTTTCTTTTACCAGCTTGGTAGCTTCAACAAGCGTGTAGGCTTTATCAGCATCTACTTTCGCATAAGCTACTTTTTGATTCTTGGTTAACTTAGCCATTTTCTGATTCTGAGTTTATTAATGTTTCGGTATCGGATCACGGGAAGCAGCTAGCGATTCCCGATACCTTAATCAGTTTTCTTAGTTTTCCCAGGGTGCGGATCCTTCCACATTGATACCTGCGCTACGTGCTGATCCAGCAATCATTTTCATTGCTGATTCAATTGTAAAGCAGTTCATGTCTACCATTTTGCCTTCGGCAATTTTGCGGACCTGATCCCAGGTTACTGTTCCAACTTTTTTACGGTTCGACTCTGCCGAACCTTTTTGAATTTTAGCCACCTCCATCAGCTGTATGAATGCTGGAGGGGTTTTGATGATAAAGTCAAATGACTTATCCGTGTATACAGTGATAATTACCGGCAATACCTGACCCGCTTTATCCTGCGTACGTGCGTTAAACTGCTTGCAGAACTCCATAATGTTCACCCCTTTCGCACCAAGTGCTGGTCCGATAGGAGGTGCCGGGTTGGCAGAGCCGCCTTTCACCTGTAATTTGATGAGTGCGCCTATTTCTTTTGCCATTGTTTGTTTTACTTGTTTATTAATGATTCGAAACCTTCATTGTGGAGAGATGACTCTTCGGCCGGGAGTGGAAGCTTACCGGCAGATGAATCCAATGAATAATTTACGATTCTTTTTCTACTTGCATGTAACTTAATTCAAGCGGTGTTTTACGTCCGAAGATTTTCACCATCACTTTCAACTTTTTCTTTTCTTCATTCACTTCTTCAATCACACCAGAGAAACTATTAAAAGGACCATCAGTTACTTTTACGGTTTCACCCACTACGAAAGGTATATTTATTACTTCTTCGCTATCTACTAAATCATCAACGATTCCGAGGATGCGATTTACTTCACTTTGTCTAAGTGGTGTTGGAGGAGTTCCTTTAGCACCTAAAAATCCAATAACACCTGTTGTGTTTTGGATGATATGGGGTATTTCACCGGTCAATTCAGCTTCGATCAAAACATATCCTGGTAGATGAGCGCGTTCTTTGCTGATTTTCTTACCATCTTTAATTTGGTAATACTTCTCCATGGGGATGAGCACTTGCACGACAGAATCTTCCAAGCCGTTACGAGCAATTTCACTTTCGATATATTGCTTTACTTTCTTTTCTTTTCCGCTAATGGCACGGATGACATACCACTTCTTCTTACCGGTTGTCGTCTCAGTCATGATCAATTAAGCGAAGAGGTTATAAATAACATTTAAGACTCCTTGGAAAACGACATCTATTAAAAAGATTACGCAACCAAAAATCAAAGTAGCAACCAAGACTACGATAGCACTGCTCTGTAACTCAGCCCATGTAGGCCATGAAACTTTATTCATGAGTTCATTGTAGGAATCCTGTATGTAGGCTGAAATCTTTTGCATGATCTACTCCGTTTAATTATTTGGCAATTATTTTTTACTATTTCTTTTCGCACGGGTGGAGAGACTCGAACTCCCAGCCAATGGTTTTGGAGACCACTACTCTACCAATTGAGCTACACCCGTATACTCTTTAATTTCAGTAGTAGCTACTCTACCTCCCGATAGCTATCGGGATGAGCTACACCTATTACTCTTTAATTTCAGTAGTAGCTACTCTACCTACCGATAGTTATCGGGATGAGCTACACCCGTAATCCACGCTGTTTTTTTAATAATGAACTTTGGATTACTCTTAGGTTCGCAGCGCAATTTTAATTCAGAACAACATTTTCAATAACAATTTTAATGACGAGGTATTTTTCGTTTGATCATCAACCCCAATTTGAGGTGATTTTCCACTAAAATTAACATGAAAAACATGTTCCAATTAAACACGTGCGTCCCAACCTATTGGCCGGGACGATCACGTGCTTAGAATGTATAAGATTACTCGAGAATCTCAGTAACCTGACCAGCACCTACGGTACGACCACCTTCACGAATTGCGAAACGAAGTCCTTTATCCATAGCGATAGGTTGAATCAATTCAACAGTAATAGTTACGTTATCACCAGGCATAACCATTTCGGTTCCTTCAGGAAGAGTGATCTCACCTGTTACGTCCGTTGTACGGAAGTAAAACTGAGGACGGTATTTGTTATGGAATGGAGTATGACGACCACCTTCTTCTTTTTTCAATACATAGATCTCAGCTTGGAATTTAGCATGAGGCTTAACAGAACCTGGTTTTGCGATAACCATACCACGACGGATATCGTTTTTCTCAATACCACGCAACAATAAACCTACGTTATCTCCAGCTTCACCACGGTCAAGGATCTTACGGAACATTTCAACACCTGTAACAGTAGAAGAAAGTTTTTCAGATTGCATACCGATGATATCTACTACATCATTTGAGTTAATTACACCACGCTCGATACGACCAGTAGCAACTGTTCCACGACCAGTGATCGAGAAAACGTCCTCTACAGGCATAAGGAAAGGCTTGTCAACTTCGCGAGGAGGAAGTGGAATGTAAGAATCCACAGCTTCCATTAACTCAGTGATTTTTGGCATCGAGGTGGCATGAAGGTTTAGAACACCTAATGCAGATCCACGAATGATTGGTGTGTTATCACCATCATACTTATAGAATG
Organism: Bacteroidota bacterium; assembly: GCA_016709725.1. Lineage (GTDB taxonomy): Bacteria > Bacteroidota > Bacteroidia > AKYH767-A > OLB10 > JAJTFW01. The sequence goes on along the minus strand of JADJMG010000006.1, from coordinate 172,619 downwards.
AAAGCAATTCACGGATTTCCATCTCAACTAAGTCAAGAAGTTCTGGATCATCCACAGCATCCACTTTATTCATGAAAACAACAATTTTTGGAACACCTACCTGGCGCGCAAGCAAGATATGCTCACGAGTTTGAGGCATTGGACCATCCGTTGCTGCAACCACAAGAATAGCACCGTCCATTTGAGCGGCACCTGTAACCATGTTCTTCACATAGTCAGCATGGCCTGGACAGTCAACGTGAGCGTAGTGACGATTTAACGTCTGGTACTCAACGTGAGCTGTGTTGATTGTAATACCACGCTCTTTCTCTTCTGGAGCGTTATCAATAGAGGAGAAATCCCTCTTTTCTGCCAAACCAGACTGAGCAAGAACGTTAGTAATTGCAGCAGTAAGAGTGGTCTTGCCATGGTCAACGTGACCAATAGTTCCAATGTTTACGTGAGGCTTGGAACGATCAAATTTCTCTTTTGCCATTTTATATAAGTGTTATTGTAATTGTTTAAATTTTACTATTTAATTTGTTGAGCCAATGACCAGGATCGAACTGGTGACCTCATCCTTACCATGGATGTGCTCTACCGACTGAGCTACATTGGCGGGATAAGAATGAACTTTATTCTTATTCGGATGCCTATTCCAGTTTACTAGCTGTTTTCGTCAATCCGAACCCGCCGGGTATTGTCCTTTATTGGGGGCGTGAAATTACGAAAATTATTGAATCATACAACTCATTATCAATAATTTTAGCTGCGTTGAATATTCTAATCCATTTTCAACTACTTTCAAGCACCAATTTGCTTTTTCAAGCACTTATAGAGCGGAAGACGAGGCTCGAACTCGCTACCCTCAGCTTGGAAGGCTGATGCTCTACCAAATGAGCTACTTCCGCTTATGCCATCTTGGCTCTTTTATGCAAGAAGTGGAGATTCTCCCTTTCTTTCTTTGTAGAGCGTACCGTCATTTCAAGAACGGAAGACGAATTTCTAGTATTCAAAGAACCTGGTGGGGAGAGAAGGATTCGAACCTTCGAACTCGTATGAGGACAGATTTACAGTCTGTTGCCGTTGGCCGCTTGGCTATCTCCCCGAATTGTTTTAGCCAATGCGGTAATGAACGATTCAAGTACCCCTGTTTTGGATACAAGATTTTGTATCCCCACAAGAGCCGATGGAGGGATTCGAACCCCCGACCTACTGATTACAAATCAGTAGCTCTGACCAACTGAGCTACATCGGCTTGATTTTCAATGAACTATGACACACTCCCCAAAAAGGGACTGCAAATTTAGTGAATTCTTTATTTCAAACAAGAGTTCGAATAAAAAAAACTTAGAAAGATTGAATTATTTATTCGTCTAGATTCTAAAAAGCCTTTTTTCATTTTCGATGGATGGATAATTTCCCATTACCCATCCATCAAAAAAAGTCATTAATTACTAAATTTCAAATACTTATAATTTTACGAATCGAGTTTGAACTTTCAAACTTTGGGAATCAGAAACCATCAAGAAATATACACCTGCCATCAAATTTCCAATAAAAATATTTTCCTGCGTCCGTTTTTGTTTAAAATTTTCTTGTTTCACGACCCTTCCTTGCGCATCGGCAACAGAAATAGCAGTAAATCCATCTTCAAATGAAACGGAAATATTGTCATCAGCAGGATTCGGATAAATATTTAATGTTGATTCATGAGAAAGTTCATCCACTCCTACCGCACTTGAACCTGTATTGATTCTCAACACAAAAATCCGTCTAAATCCAAAATCTTCATTGGGCGCCCAAGGTTGCCCTGGATATGTTATGAAGGTTTGATTCGGTCTCCAATTAAAAGTTGAAGTCGCTAAAGAAATATTTTCATAATGTTCTTCTATCCCCACAAAATAAGTTCCGGCGGTTAACTGCAATGGATTACCTGCTAGATTTTTTACTTCAAGCGTGAGCCAAACACCATTAGTATCTGACCCAGCGAAGTAATAATATTCCGATTGCCCTATGATTACTCCCGGAGTACCACCACTGAATGAATAAATATTTACACGTGTTGTATCCCCATCTGAAGGAGCATTACATCTAAAAGTGACAGAAGTTAAGATGTCGGTGTTTGGCAACGTAAAGATTTGCCCTAATACGCCGGTCAAGTTACCTCCAATTCCCAATGCGCTATTGATAACACCATTATCTCGCGCCATAACGGTATCCGTTACCGAAAAAGAAAAAGAATTGGTATCGTTCGTTGGATTTTGATCGGCAAATCCCAATGTAGTAAGCACTCCACTTACCTTATAAATACCAATGACCGTGGGAGTGTAATTTCCGGGAGGACTAACCAACGTATTACTTCCAGACAATAAATTACTATACGAACCCAAACTTGAAAAAACCGAACTTACTCCTAGTTTGACCTCCACATTATAGTTTACAGTGGGAATTGAATTCGCACCTTCATTGGTTACAATAGCTGGGAAACTAAATGGGCTAACTTGTTGATCGGGCAACATGGTATATGCTGGCTGCCATTTAAAAGTATCCAATGAAGCATCGTACGAAAATTGAGAAATACTATCTAATTCATAAGCAAATAATACATCTGAAGCAGTATCCTGCATAATACCCGCGATGGTGAATTTGCCTGGCACGAATGAATCTGTGATGAATACACCACCAGCGATACCAATGGTAGGAGTAGCTAAACCTACATCGCTATTCACATTATGAATTACAAAAGATGGAGCTCCCGATGGTAAATTCAATCGAACTAAGTTAGATGAAACGCCACCCCCTTGGTCGAAAGCCCAAAGATAAGGTCCCCCAAAGCTAAGGTTATCTATTGCGATTCCATAAATTCCTCCAAGTGTATGAGTAGCCAGTGGAATGGAGTTTAGTACAGTACCTGTTAAATCCACTTCGACTAAAGGAGATCCAAAATTACTAATCCAAAACCCACCTAAACCATTATTGGTAAGTGGACTATATGTAATACTTCTTACGTTAAATCCTATTCCTGCTAAACTTATAGTACTCACAAGTGTATCCGCAGTAGGATCCACTTTTTTAATGGTTGTTGTATTATCAGCCATGTATAAAAAAGTTCCATCCGTAGTAATACTTCTCACGCCAGATGTTGGGGCTCCTACTCCTGGAATTTTAAAACCAGAAATTACGGCACCAGCAGCCGTCAGTTTAAACAATGAATCCTTATTCCACTTTGCTACATACCATTCCGTACCTGTCCAAGCTACAGCAGCAAATCCACTGGAACCTGAAACCGTAGAATCGAGCATCGAAATAAATTGGATATCCCATAAACTTGCTGCAGAAGGCGGAGTACTGGAGCCACCATCCGGAAAAAAACCTGGAATTATTTCAGAAAGATTGATTGGTTGAATTGGGCGCTGGTCCGAATTCATTTTTTGGGAATAACCCGTATTCACATTTAAGAATAAGGTATAAGCGATGATGAGTAGTAGTGATTTCATGATTGATTAATTAGAAATTGATAGGCTAATTAAGCAAATAAAATAACAAGTTGAACAAAAATCGAAAAATACGAATGAAAAAAGAAGCTTGTGAAGGCATCGTCTCGATACCTTGAGATACAAGTATTAAGAGTATACAGAATGATATCAAGTCAAAAGTCAGGGAAAATTGAATCGCCCAGTTATATTGCTAAAACACTAACCATAGTGACAATTACGGTTTACAATCTACAAAAAGTTTAATCAAAAAAAAGAGTCTGCAAATGCAGACTCCTTCTATTACTCAAGAACAAGAAGATTAAACTCCTCTTAGTTTTTCTTTATGCTTCGTAATTTGCTTGCGTAATGCTTCCACAGCACTGTCAGTAGCCTCTTCAAACGATTTACATTGTTCACTTGCAAATAATGTTTTTCCAGGAGTAGAGATCTTAATTTCAGCGATCTTGTTTCCTTTCTCATTGTCTTTATCTAAACGCAGAAAAACTTCTGATTCAACAATAGCGTCGTAGAGTTGATTTAATTTCTCAACTTTCTCTTCGACGAACTTCAACAATTTTTGATCTGCATCAAAATGGATAGATTGAATTTTAACTTTCATATTCCTAATTTTTTAAATTAATTAATATTTTTATGATTATGCTTTTGGAAAAGCTTGTTTATACACTTCCTTTAATTTTTCGATGCTATTGTGGGTATAGACTTGTGTGGCCGCCAAACTGCTATGACCTAGAATTTCTTTAATTGCATTAATATCAGCTCCATGGTTTAGCATAGCCGTAGCAAAGCTATGTCGTAAAATATGTGGACTGCGTTTTTTACCTGTAGAAACGAGACTAATACTACTTTTCACAGTACGGTAAACGAATCCAGGATACATTTGGTTACCGTTATTGCCTAAGAAGAAATGCGGGGAATCCCCTCCTACTTCGGCTAAAAACTTGGTTCTTAATTCCAGGTAATTTTTCAAAATGATTTTGAATGAATTAGTGATTGGAATTTGACGCACTTTATTCCGCTTACCTAATACAGTTACGGTTAAACTAAACAAATTTACATCGCTCACTTTTAATCCGATCAACTCCGACAAACGAACACCAGTACGATAGAAGAAATCAACCATCAAAAAGTTTCTTACGGATTGAAAATCGCCATCTACTTCCATACTAGGATCAAGAAGCCTTTCCATTTTCTCCTCATCCACATACTCAGGCAACTTTTTCTTCGTTTTCGGTGCTTGCACTTTTAACATTGGATTTCTTTGGATGATCCTTTGTCGCACCAAGTATCTATACAAAGTTCGTAAGGTTGTTATTTTACGATTTACAGAGCGAGGATCCAACTTTTCTTCCATCAGTGAAACAATCCAGGAACGAATAATAAAATGCGACGCTTCAGAAGGAGAAGTGATTTGATATTGGGCTTGCAAAAAATCTAAAAACTGTTTTATGTCTGTATCATACGCTAATACAGTGTGAGCCGAATATCTTTTTTCATGCTTCAAATAAGAGATAAAAGTATCGTACTCGCTATTCATATAGATCCTTCCCTAATTACTGCTTCAGTCATAACATCTGCAACCTAAAATGATATTGTTTCGGCGATTATTCCTGCAAAATAAAAATTACGTTTTAGGTTATAACCTACGTCGTACACAGTAATAACCAAAAAACAATAAAAAAGTTGCATCATACTATACTGCTTAGTTCATTTTTACTACTTAAGCCTTGACCTCCATAGAACTCAGTTTGTAGAACAATCTACGCAGTACACAGTAAAGATACATACGAATGAATCGAATAAGAAATTAATATGGAATGTTTTTACACATTTTATAGATTAAAAAAAAACAAGTTTAGTTCCTCTTTTGGACGAATTGTTATGCACCCATATTTCCAAATACTATCAAAATATAAAAAACGAAAAATCCGAGCTCTTTTGGAACCCGGATTATAAATGGCTGGAATAAGAAATTAAATTTCTATATTAGAATGCATCAAGTTCTTATACACCGCTTTCTTGATTTCAGTACGACGGGTAATAGAAGGCTTCTCAAATGCTTGACGTGCGCGTAATTGCTTAACAGTGCCCGTTTTTTCAAACTTCTTCTTGTACTTCTTAAGCGCTTTGTCGATTGTTTCGTTTTCTTTAATCGGAACTATGATCATGATCAAATTTTAATTGGACTGCAAAGATACACAGGGAATGATTTAAAACAAGAGAATATCAATTAAAATTATGTCAATGTATAAATCATCATTGGAGCTGATATCAATAATATATAACTGATTTTCAAGTATTTAATTGTAATGGAACAAATTCTTAAGTTCTTCTACGGTTGCTTTATACTCATTATCCAACTGCATACACAAGCCCAAGAGTCCAGAATTCTCCAAATTTCTACCTTTCTTTTCGATCTCTTTACAGGTTTCAGAAAGACGTTGAGCTCCAATATTGAGACAAGTTCCTTTCAATTTATGGGCAGTTTTCCACATTAAGGCGAAATCGCCGCGTTCAAATCCTTGCACGATGTTCTCAATATCCACAGGAGCTTGCTTAATGAACATATCGAGCACCTGTTGTAAGAATCCGGGATCGGTTTGTTTGCCGATATCCATGAGTCGTTGAATGGCCGCTTGATTGATCAAAAGCGTTTCTTCTTCCTTTAAATCTGTTTTACGTTTCATGTTTTTTTCAAAAGTTTGACTCTTATCTACATTCGACCATTTTAAAATCATTTTCTCAATATCATCTAAACTGATGGGCTTCGATAAATAATCGTCCATCCCCGCTTTTGCACACAGTCCTTTATCATCATCACCAGCAAAAGCCGTCATGGCAATGATGATGGGTTGCTGTTGACTTGGAAGTTCAGCGCGTATTCTTTGAGTGGCTTCTAGACCATCCCATTCAGGCATTTGCACATCCATAAAAACAAGATCATAATTGCGATCCTTCACCTCTTGATACGCTTCTTTTCCATTCGTAACCGCATGAATAGAATACCCCAATCTTTCAAATAATTTACCTGCTAACAAACGATTGATATCATTATCTTCAGCAAGCAATATTTTAATTTCCTTTTTCTCGATTAATTCCGTTTTCTTCTCGGAAGTAAATGGCTTGACCACTTCTTCTAACTCTACTTGAGAAGACTGATACACTTCATTACTATCGGCTACACGAGATAAGAATGAAAAATAGAACGTACTTCCTTTACCTACTTTACTCTCTACCCATATCTTTCCGCCCATCAAATCAACCAACATCTTACAAATGGTGAGCCCCAATCCCGTACCACCATACTTTCGGTAAGTAGAACTGTCGGCCTGAGTAAATGCATTAAACAATTTTTCTGCTGATTCTTTTTCGATACCAATGCCCGTGTCGCTCACTGAAAACTCGAGGGAAACTTCGCCATGCAATTCTTTTTGTTTTCTAATCTCAACGGTGACGCTTCCTACCTCTGTAAATTTAATTGCATTGCCAATAAGGTTCATCAATACCTGACGCAAACGCGCTTTATCGCCAATTATATAGGTAGGAACATCCTGATGAACATTTGGAATCAATCTTAAATTTTTCTCCTTTGCTTTACCGGATAAAATGGTAATGGCTTCGAAAACCACTTCTTCCACTCTGAAAGGAGCGTATTCAAGCTGCATTTTATTCGCTTCGATTTTAGAAAAATCGAGGATGTCGCTTATCAACTGCAACAGAGTTTCACCACTCAAACGAATCACATCAACAAATTCTTTTTGCTCGCCATTTAAGTTTGTAGCGTTCAATAAATCCGACATCCCTATTAAACCATTAAGTGGGGTTCGAATTTCATGACTCATCACAGCTAAAAACTCCGACTTTGCACTGGTCGCTTTTTCGGCTTTATCTCGTGCTTCCTTAAGCGCTTCTTCTTGTTTTATACGATCGGTGATGTTACGTCCTGAAAAAGAAACTCCGGTGGTTAATCCCGTTTCATCTTTTACGGGGTACAATAAAATTTCATACATCAACAATTCGCCGACTTCATCTCTCAGCTCTTCTCTATAACTTACCGTTTTTCCTTGTAAAACTTTACGAAAATTCTCTTTCCACGATGCTCTTTTTTCCTTGGGAAGCTGCTCTTCATAAAAAGTTCCTTCATTCAACTCAAGTCCTGTAGCAGTGAAAAAAAGTGATCGATAATGTTTATTGACCACTGTAATATGTCCGAGCGCATCGAGAGAAAGTACAGCTTCTCCTGTGTTCTCGATAAGTGCTAATAAATTTTCGCGATTCTGCAATAATAGATGTTGCTTTTGACGCACTTCGCTATTATCAAGAGCAGAAATCACCACCGCATTTCTCTTCGGTAACACAGCACCTAAAAATTCCAGGCTCGATTGCTTCCCATCCTTTCTCAATACTTTTCTTTCGGTACGATTAATTCTAAATCTCCCCGCTAATAGATCACTAAACCATTGTTGATGGGCATTGGAGTCGATGGGATGAATCAGTTGATCAAAATTCAACGTTTTCAATTCCCCAATATTATAACCTGTAAGCTGGGCAAAAGCTTCATTTACCTCTATAAACTCTTGATTTTCTCCAATCAGTGCGATGGCATCATTTGTCGATTTAAAAATATCTTCATTAAATGCTTCTTGCGTACTTAACCCTTTTTCGTTTTCTGTTTTTGCAGATGGACGCACCTCATCTTTTAAGGAGTCAGGAGTTGAAATGGGATGTGTTATCGGTTCAGATTCATTTATTCCAATGGGCTCATCGTGCAGTTGCATAGGAAGAGCAACTTCCAGCGGATCTGCAAAACGACAAAATAAATTTCCTTCGTAAACTCTACTGATGCTCACATTCACTTTAAATATTCGTCCTTGCAAGCTTCGACAATCGAGCACTTTATTTACGAACGTATTATTGTCAACTGCATTTACCAAGAGCATCGCTTCATCTTCCGACAAATCTTCCTGAAACAACTTTCTAAATGTGAGCTGATGCAAAAATTGAGGACGAAAGATCCCAAACATGTTCATGGCCTTTTGATTGGCTTTAATGGTTTTTAAAGAAATTCCATCTATGATGAGCCATGCCTCAGGCTGTTGTTCAAAGAGTGCACTGAAAGAATCTTCTACGGGCTTCTTCTTTTTACGGCCTAACCACAGATACAGAATTACCAGCATGAGCACAATGCTCAAGCCAATCATAATTCCTGTAAATGCGTTTAGTACAAACATTGTTTTTTATCTAACTCCACTTATTCGCTTTTTAGTCGAAAAAGTTACTATTTCCTACTTATAAATTAGTCTAAAAGAGTCATCTCCATTTCGCCCTTCCATTCATGGTAAAGAAATCAAAAAAGATGATTAAAGTCAAGAGTAATTAATCAATCAATTTTTCCCATTCTTCGTTTACAAATCCGGCTAATTCTCGGATATAATCTTCCGAAAAATCGAAACGCACACCTGCTTTTTCATATACTTCTGAAATGGACGCAGTGTATCCCATTTTCAATGCATCTAGGTACTGCTTAATGGTTTGCTCGGGATTTAGTCTATAGTTCCGCCACATGGCAATGGCGCCTAACTGAGCAAATCCGTACTCGATGTAGTAAAATGGCACTTCATAGATATGCAGCTGTTTTTGCCAAAGAAGTTTTTTTACAGACTCTACTCCTGACCAATCCACCGATTTGCTGGCAAATCGTTCATATGTTTTCAACCAAGCATTGCTTCTTTCTTCGACTGTATGATTCGGATTTGTATAGATCCAATGTTGAAAAGCATCCACGCAAGCGATCCAAGGTAATCCCTTTAGCACATCTTCCAAATGCTTCCTCTTGGCCATTTTCAACTCTTGTTTATTTTCAAAAAAATGATGCCAGTGTTCCATGGAAATTAATTCCATCGACATGGAGGCCAACTCAGCAATTTCACTAGGTAAATTTTTAAAATCGACTAATTCAAGGGGGCGATCCACGATGGATTGTACGGCATGTCCACCTTCATGCACTAAAGTCACCATATCACGAAGACTATTGGTGGAATTCATAAAGATGAATGGAAGTCCGGTCTCGTAAAGAGGATAATTATACCCTCCAGGCGCCTTTCCTTTTCTCGAATCCAGATCAATTCGATTTGCTTGTTTCATTTGAGACATGCATGAACCCAAGAAAGGATCAATTTCGTGGAAACAAGCAATGGTTTTCGTCATGGCATCTTCTGTAGATGAAAAAGGTTGCAGCGGAACTTTACCTTTCACAGCTGCCGAAACATCCCAGGGTTTTAACACATCAAGTTGTAATTCCTTTCGATGATGAGCATCAATTTTTTCATTGATGGGCACTAGAAATTTTTCTACGGCTTCATGAAATTGAATACAATCATTTGCAGTGTAATCAAACCTTCCGAGACTCGCGAACATGAAATCTCTAAAATCTTTAAAATCCGCATTGGCTGCAATTTCATTTCTACTAACAAGTAATTCATTCATCAAATCATCAAGACGATTTGCATCCATCGCTCTACGTGCCATAATCTTTTGATAAACTTGTTCTCGTTTATTTCGATCATCTTGCTCCAAAAAATTATTGGCTTGTTGCAATGTAATTTCTTGTCCTTCCCACTCTATACTCATGGCTCCGGAGATGGCTGAAAACTCTTGTTCCTTTTGCTGTAATTCGGCAAAAAGTAGAACATTTGCTTCTCTAAAAATCTCCACTCTTTTTTTCACTTGACGTAACAGAATTTCATACGGTCGACCTTTTAATTCAGATAGAAATGCATTCCCCAATAAAAACTGATCGAGTTGATGACTGAGAGGAGCAATTTTAGGTTGAATTTCACCTACAAAAAAATTGAATGCTGCAGAATACTCTTCATTCGCTGTATCGCAACTCATTCGAATATAACGCCAACCCAATTCTTCCTGTAGAAATGATTCCAGTTCACTTCTATTTCGAAGCCATTTTTTCAGATCGTCGAAACCTAGCATCTTTCGACTAAGAAGTTCATGAAAGTAAGATTCAACTACCTGCCAATCACTCACTTCTAGCTTTTCAGGCAGATATTCACGTTCAAGGACAAGCGCATCATTATTCAACATAATCTTTCTCTAAAATTTATACGAAGATAAACTTAGCAGGGCCTCACTCCTGAAAAATAAAAAAAGAATTGAACAGCAAAACGTGAAAATCAAAAAAGCCGACCAAGGGTCGGCTCCTAAATTTATTTTGCGAAATTATTCTTTAGTTTTTGCGGTTTTAGCAGCCTTTTTCTTAGGTGCTGTCGCTTCCACTTCATCAACAACTTCTTCTTTCTTTTTCTTCACGGCCTTCTTCTTCACGGGTTCTTCAACAACCACTTCTTGCTCTACACTTGCGTTCACTTCTGGCACTTCGCCATCAATTTCAGCTTTCATAGCAGCATCAGACTCTTCTGTTCCCACCACTTCCTTCACTAAGTTGTACCACAAAAACATTTTACGAATATCAGAGGCATGAACACGCTCATCATCAAAATCGGGTAAAATTTTCTTTAACGAAGCTTTCAACTCGGCAGGTTCAGCTTTTGCCGGAACTTTTGATGCAACTGCATCTTGCTCTTTCATTTTTTTAAACACCTCATAAAGTGGCATATCCTCATCCGTAGTAAAAACCGCTATATCTTTTAACATAGTGATTCTCTGCATTGAAGAAACTGGTTGGCGACGACCATCAAGTAAAGATTCAACGACGAATCCGCCATTTCTCATTTGAGCAACCATCTTAAAAAGGCCACTCATGCCTGGAATTGATATAATTTTTTCGAAACTCATGTAATTAAATTAGGCTGCAAAAATAAGCAATCTTAATAATATAATCCTCCTTCCGTTCGATTATCCCGATTACTCATTCCGTCAATTGATTACAACGATTCAGAACAGAAAACGCAACTCATTGCATGGAAAACATTAATTTAGCAATTCTATAAAACACCTAAAATATGTTCAAAAAATTAATAGGATTTAGTTGTCTCCTAATTATGTCAAACACCCTAGTCGCTCAGAAATCATATCCTGTGAAGGATTTTTTCAAAAATGCGGAAAAAACACGATTTCAAATTTCACCGGATGGGGATCAACTTTCTTACTTAGCTCCGTGGAATAATCGCATGAACATTCACGTAGTTCCCATAAATGGAACCACTCCGGTTCGAATCACTAGTTTAACAGATCGTGACATCAGCGGTTATTTTTGGAAAAATAACAAAAGCATTATTTATGTTCGTGATTTTGGTGGAGATGAAAACTTCCATTTATTTTTAGCATCTACAGACGGAAAAACAGAAAAAGATTTAACTCCATTTAAAGATGTACGTGTAACGATCACTGATCAACTTGAAGATTTTCCGAATGAGGTGCTCATTGAAATGAACAAAGATAATCCAGAGGTTTTTGATGTATACCGAATGAATATTACTACGGGCGACATGAAATTAGTTGCCAAAAATCCGGGCAACATTTCAGGATGGATTACCGATCACAATGGTCAAATTAGAGCGGCTACCACAACGGATGGTGTTCAAACAGGCTTAATGGTAAGAGAAAAAGAAAGTGATCCTTTTACCACAATCCTCACTACTGATTTTAGAGAATCAGCAAATCCTCTTTTCTTTACCTTTGATAATAAGCAACTCTATGCAGCATCTAATATTGGACGCGACAAGCAGGCCATTGTACTCTTAGATATAAAAACTGGAAAAGAAGTTGAGACTCTTTATGAAGATGAAGAAGTTGACGTTTCTGACTTAAGCTATTCGCATAAGCGAAAAGTGCTTACCAGTATTGGAATAGAAAAAGATAAATATGAATACGTATTTTTAGACAAGGAATCCGAGCTGATGTATAATCGTCTTGCCAATGAACTTAAAGGATATAGAGTAGCGATAACCAACAGCAATAAAAACGAAGATAAATTTTTAGTGCGCACATACAGTGATCGCAGTTTAGGTGCTTATTATTTTTATGATAAAACCACTGACAAACTAACCAAATTGCATGATTTAAGCCCGTGGATAAATGAAAATGATATGTCCTATATGCAACCTATCCAATATGAAGCAAGAGATGGGAAAACAATTCATGGATACTTAACGCTTCCTCAAAATGTAAAAGAAGCGAAAAATTTACCCGTAATCATCAATCCACACGGTGGTCCATGGGCACGTGATAGCTGGGGATGGAACCCTGAGGTTCAATTTTTAGCAAACAGAGGTTATGCAGTTTTACAAATGAATTTTAGAGGGAGCACAGGCTATGGTAAATCTTTTTGGGAAGCTTCCTTTAAACAGTGGGGACAAAATATGCAGAACGATATTACTGATGGAGTAACTTGGTTGAGAAAACAAGGTATTGCAGATCAAAATCGAGTAGCCATTTATGGTGCATCGTATGGCGGATATGCAACCTTAGCAGGAATTACTTTTACTCCTGATACCTATGCGTGTGCGATTGATTATGTGGGTGTATCCAACTTATTTTCATTTATGAAAACAATTCCTCCATACTGGAAACCGTATTTAGAAATGATGTACACCATGGTTGGAAATCCAAATGATCCAAAAGATTCCGTGATGATGCATAATTTTTCGCCAGTATTTCATGTTGACAAAATCAAATGTCCACTTTTCATTGCACAAGGAGCTAAAGATCCGCGTGTAAATAAAGACGAAAGTGATCAAGTAGTGGCTGCATTAAAGAAAAATAATGTGACTGTCCAATACATGGTAAAAGATAATGAAGGACATGGTTTTAGAAACGAAGAAAATCGTTTTGAGTTTTATGAAGCGATGGAAACATTTTTGAAGACTCACATGATAGACAAAAAGGCAAATGCACCTATGATCCGTGCAACACCTATAAAAAATTAAGTTTTGAAATATACTAACTCCTAGTATATTTTAGGAATTGCTATTAACGATTGTTAAAAGGCTGTCTCTTTGATGAGATGGCCTTTTTCAATTTAAACTATTTTGTCTTTTGAAGATGGACTACATCGATAAATCATAATACATCTTCTTGCTTCAACTTGTTGATAAAAGAATACCTCTATCCTCTATTTTATCACACTTTTCCGCTTATTTTGGGTTTTCTTTCGAATTCTATTCAAGGCTATGTATAAAATTAAAAATGTTGTCGTATTAGGCTCCGGAATCATGGGGTCAAGAATTGCTTGTCATTTCGCAAATATTGGTGTGAATGTTCTTTTATTAGACATATGTCCAACAGAATTACTCCCCGAAGAAATCGCAAAAGGAGCTACCTTAGATCACCCAGCAGTTCGCAATCGAATTGTGAATGCAGCATTAGCTACTACCGTAAAAGCAAGTCCGGCGGCTCTCTACAAAAAATCATACTTATCAAGAATCAAAACTGGAAATTTCGAGGACAACATGTCTGAAATTGCAATATGTGATTGGATTTTAGAAGTGGTGGTGGAACGATTAGACATTAAAAAAATAATTTTCGAGAAAGTAGAGAAGTATAGAAAGCCTGGAACACTCATCACAACAAACACATCAGGTATTCCTATCTTTATGATGGAAGATGGACGATCGGAAGACTTCAAAAAACATTTTTGTGGTGTACACTTTTTCAATCCACCGAGGTATTTACGCTTGATGGAAATTATTCCAGGAACACAAACAAGGCCTGAAGTGATTAGTTTCCTTGAAAACTATGGCGATTTATTTTTAGGAAAAACAACGGTAATTTGCAAAGACACACCTGCATTCATAGCGAATAGAATTGGTGTATTTGGAATTCTTTATTTGTTTCATCTTGTAGAAAAACTAGGGCTCACGGTTGAAGATGTAGATAAATTGACGGGGCCAGTCTTGGGGCGGCCGAAGTCAGCTACATTTAGAACTTGTGATGTGGTTGGTTTAGACACATTGGTTCATGTTGCGAATGGATTAAAAGCGGGATTAAAAAATGATAGCTTAAAAGAATATTTTGAATTGCCGAAATACATCGCTGGCATGATGGAAAATAAATGGCTAGGCGACAAAACGAAGCAAGGATTTTATAAAAAGACGAAAAACGCTGCTGGAAAAACAGAAATTTTAGCACTCGACTTAAAAACTTTAGAATATCGTCAACAAGAAAAAACAAAATTTGCAACCCTAGAAAAAACTAAAACAATCGACGATCTACAGGATCGCATGAAAGTTTTGATAAGTGGTCAGGATCTAGCAGGAGAGTTTTATCGTCAATCCTTTTTTGGGTTATTCAGATATGTTTCAGAACGTGTTCCAGAAATTGCGGATGAACTTTATAAAATTGACGCTGCCATGGAGGCGGGATTTGGATGGGAACTCGGACCGTTTGAAAGCTGGGATGTATTAGGCGTTGCTTCTTTCGTTGCAGAAATGGAAAAAGCAATGATGAAACCTGCTCCATGGGTTTATGAGATGTTAAAAGATGGGAATGCTTCTTTTTACAAAAATGAAAACGGAAAAAAACTTTTCTATAACATCAAATCGAAAAGCTATGAACCTATCCCTGGACAAGAAGCATACACACGCTTGCAACCCATCCGAAAAACGAAAACCATTTGGAGTAATTCGGGATGTAGCATCATTGATATAGGAGACGATGTAATTTGCTGTGAGTTTCGCACCAAGATGAACACCATTGGTGGTGAGGTAGTACAAGGAGTAAACAAAGCCATTGAACTAGCGGAACAGAACTACAAAGGTGTAGTTATTGGGAATGAAGGTCCCAACTTTAGTGCAGGTGCAAATTTGGCCATGGTATTTATGATGGCTGTAGAACAAGAATGGGAAGAAATTGATTTTGCGATTCGAGCTTTTCAAAATATGAATATGCGTGTTCGCTATTCTACCATTCCAGTGGTTGTGGCTCCTTTCGGATTGAGTTTAGGTGGTGGCTGTGAAATGACACTTCATGCCGATAAAGTTCAAGCACATGCCGAATTATATACTGGAATGGTTGAATTTGGCGTTGGATTAATTCCTGGGGGCGGTGGAAGTAAGGAATTTGCCCTTCGACTCTCCGACGGCTTGTCTGAGGGTGACATTGAAATCAATGCATTGAGAGAGAGATTCTTAACTATTGGGCAAGCTAAAGTTTCCACTTCAGCGGCAGAAGCCTTCGATTTGGGAATTTTGCGTCACGGTAAAGATTCCATTACTTTAAACCGAAGTAGGTTATTAACAGATGCAAAAAATGCAGTTCTAGAAATGAATGCTACTGGTTATACGATGCCAGAAAAGAGAAAAGATATTCGAGTGATGGGAAAAAGCGGACTAGGTATTATACAAGTTGGGGCAAACACCATGTATTCAGGACATTATATAAGCGAACACGATCAACTCATCTCACAAAAGCTTGGTTATATCCTGTGTGGTGGTGATCTAAGTGCTCCTACTTTAGTTTCGGAACAATATTTACTGGACCTGAAAAGAGAGGCATTTTTATCTTTATGTGGAGAAAAAAAGACACTCGAACGCATTCAATCGATATTGACTTCAGGAAAGCCACTCAGAAATTAAATAATTTAATTAATTTAGCCCAAGTAATCCTGTCCCACATGAAACGTTGGAGTACCTTATTAATCATAGCGTTTGTGTTACCGCTTTTAGCTGTAGCCCAAGACGAACAAAAGCCTAAGTACGCACCTGGTAGAGAAAAGCATCGGAACAAAACCGATGAACTCGGCCAAAAACAAGGTTTGTGGCGTACCTATAATTCCTTAGGAGACCTTATGAACGAAGTGGAATATGTCAATGACAGACGCCACGGAGTGAGTAGACGATTTTATCCTTATGGGAAAGTGATGGAAGAAATTGAATACCAAAACGGAATTAAAGAAGGTATATACAAAAGATATTTTTATAGCGGCCAAATAAAGCAAGAGGGTGAATACATTACCAACAAGAAAAATGGCAAGTGGACGAAATATTATGAAGATGGAGAAATCGCTTCGGAAGGAAGTTATAAATTAAATAAGCGGGATGGTGAATGGAGAACATTTAATCGAAAAGGCAATTTAATAAATGTATCTAATTTCAAAGATGGAGTTGATTTAAAAGTGGCTGCAGAAGAAGCTAAAAAAGCAGAAGCAGCAAAAAAAGCAGCTGAAGCAAAAAAGGCTAAAGAAAAAGGTGGTAAAAATCCTGCGCCTGGTGCACCTGGTGATTCTACCATGAAAGCCACGGAGCCAGTAAAAGACACTACAGAGGTTCGGAAATAAAATCAACATATTATAAAAAAAAATCCTGCCTAAAGCAGGATTTTTTTTTAAATAGAAGTAATAGTATCGAACACAATTTCAATTCTAAATACCTTATATTGATTATTAAATATGAGAAAAAATAATCTTCTGACTTTTACTTTCATCGTTTACTTTAGAGGTGGAATTTACTGCTCTCAAGTAGACGCCAAAAATATAAACGAGTCCACCATTGCTTGGTTTGAAGAAATTAAATCGAAAAAGAAAGATATTAAGTATCTTGGAGATAAAATTCTCAAGGAATTGCAAATTGCAATTAATGATGAAGACGATCAACCCACTCTATTGCAAGGATTGAAAAATGCTTGGTTCAATCTTTATTTGACAAGTCAAGGATCTTTTCTGGTCAATATTGTTCAAACTGACACCAATTAATTCATTAAAACAAAAAGCAAGAGATTTAATCTTAGAGAGTAATGCTGCTTTGATTAATTAAATCTCTTTAAGACCTAAACCGGCTATCAATATCTCGACTTGAACAACCAACATACAGATTTGAAACAGATGACAAATTGTAGAACCTGTAACCTCGAATTCACTTCAAAATTTTGTCCAAATTGTGGACAGCCCGAACAACTAAAAAGAATTGATGGGCATTACATAGCTCATGAAATCCAACACATTTTGCATTTTGAACGCGGGATTTTATTCACGATAAAAGAACTCTTCACCAATCCAGGAGAAAATATTAGAAATTACCTTTTAGTAAATAGAAGTCGACTTGTTAAACCCATCATCTTTATAATAGTTACCTCGCTAATTTATTCTATTTGCAGTAGTTTTTTCCATTTTGAAGATGGGTATGTTAACTATTTAGACAATCAAAAAACGACCACGAGTACAATTTTTAAATGGATCCAAGGACATTATGGTTATGCGAATATCATTATGGGAATATTTATTGCCTTATGGACAAAATTGTTTTTTAGAAAATATAATTTCAACATCTTTGAAATTTTAATTCTACTTTGTTTCGTGATGGGAATGGGTATGCTGATTTATTCGGTTTTCGGAATAATTCAAGGAATGACACACTACAATGTAATGCAAATTGCAGGAATTGTTGGGTTCATTTATGTAACCTGGGCAATCGGACAGTTTTTTGAAAAGGGAAAATTCTTTAATTATGTAAAAGCTTTTTTTGCATACGTTTTAGGTATGATTACTTCTGCATTGTCCGCAATAATTATTGGAAATACCATCGATATATTTATTAAACATTAATTCAAATGAACACTAAAAAAGGACTATCATTTCCATTACTAATTATAGCAATAGTATTAGGAGGGACCATTTTTAAACAATTCGATCGCGAAAATTTAAAATTCGAAGAACCAGCATTAGCAACAATATATATCATTACCTTTCTAATCTCTGTTTACTTGCTTGTAAAAAATAATAAAGAAAAATAAATTAGTCCACTAGGTTTTGACTCTGATAGTTGGAACTGCGAAATTTGGGAAGATATTGTAATAATTTCATTATTCCTCAATGTCTTTTAATTTCCAAAGCAAACTAAAGGGCGCTTAGCTGCAATGGCTGCGCAATGCTAATATTTCTCGCAAAGCCGCAAAGCCGCAAAGCCGCAAAGGTTCACTTCACTATATTTTCTCACTAAAGGATTTCTATGGTTGAATCTAAATTTTATTTTATAACTCCCTCTCCCCAGGAGAGGTCGCGAAGCCTCGCGAGGGGAGAGGCTTGAGCTTAAATTTGTCTATAATCTGCTTTCATTCGAGCATTAACTTTTAAACGAAGGAAAATTTCTCTGAAAAGGCGCGATCCCGCAGCGCCGTCGGCAAGCCTTTAGCGGCCGATGGATAGCTATTGGTACGCAAACTACTGTTGTGAATAAATTCGTTTCCTACTCCAATAAAATCATCAAAAAAAGCTTCAATATTTTTATCTTCGCTTAAAATAAATATAGTCATGGCAGAAGCTTATATAATCACTGGATTTCGAAGTGCGGTTGGAAAAGCACCAAAGGGAATGTTTCGTTTTACTCGCCCTGATGATATTGCCGTTTCGGTAATTCAACATTTAGTAAATGCCGTTCCCAACTTAGACAAAGAGTGGATTGATGATGTGATTGTAGGGAATGCTACTCCTGAAGCGGAGCAAGGATTGAATATGGGAAGAATGATTTCCTTGATGGGTTTAAACACTGATAAAGTTCCAGGCATGACGGTAAATCGTTATTGCGCTTCCGGCCTCGAAACCATCGCCATTGCTGCAGCAAAAATCAAAGCGGGTTTAGCGGATTGCATTATTGCTGGAGGAGCAGAAAGCATGAGTCCAATACCATTTGGTGGCTGGAGAATTGTTCCTAACTATGAAGTATCGAAAGTGCATCCTGATTATTATTGGGGAATGGGATTAACTGCAGAAGCCGTTGCGAACGATTATAAAGTAAGTAGAGAAGATCAAGATTTATTTTCATTTAACTCTCATCAGAAAGCAGTAAAAGCGATACAAGGTGGTATTTTTAAAGATCAGATTGTTCCCTTTTCTATTACTGAAACTTATTTAGATGCAGCTGAAAAAAAACAAACGCGAACGAGTATAGCTGATACAGATGAAGGAGCCAGAATGGATACTTCCATAGAAAAATTAGCAAAACTTAAACCTGTCTTCGACGCAAAAGGATCCGTTACCGCAGGGAATAGTTCACAAACAAGCGATGGTGCAGCATTCGTTTTAGTGGTTTCCGAAAAGATGCTCAAGCAACTCAATGTACAACCTCGAATGCGATTTGTAGGTTACGCTGTTGCCGGTGTTGAACCTCGTGTAATGGGTATTGGACCAATCAAAGCAATTCCTGCTGTTTTAAAACAAACTGGATTAACTCAAAATGATATTGATCTCATTGAATTGAACGAAGCATTTGCATCACAAAGTTTAGCCATTATCCGAACATTAGGTTTGAACGAAGATGTAGTTAATGTTAACGGCGGCGCTATTGCATTAGGACACCCTCTTGGATGCACTGGCGGGAAATTAACCGTTCAAATTATGAATGAACTGGAAGCTCGCAAGAAAAAATATGGAATGGTAACGATGTGTGTGGGCACTGGACAAGGAGCTGCTGGCATTTTTGAAAGATTGAATTAAGCGGATTTAAAAATATTCGTTTCAATTGTTGACTATACTCCTTGAGTAAAGTGTTTCCATTTGTTAGTGGAATAAATACGTAAAATTAATTTGTGAATGTATTAACATACACTTTCATTTCTACTCCTTTGACACCATCCAAATTACTATAGATAAAGTATTAAAAGTCTGTGGTTTATATATTAAGAAGCATTTGAATTTATATACATGCACCTCACCCATTTTTGTTTTACTTTACCTTCAACATCAGGTTGAATACCACTTCCATCTCAAATAAAATACTTAAACTTGTAGATTAAACCACAATCCACGTTGAAAATGAAAAAACTCATACTCTTATTAACATTTACGACAAGCATTTTGCTTGTCAATGCTCAAGTTCCCGTTTATAGATGGGCTGGTAAAATAGCAGGATCAGGAAATGATTACGGCGACTTTATTAAAACGGATGCGGCTGGAAATATTTATGTAGCGGGACGATTTGATGGCACATGTGACTTTGACCCAAGCACCAATTCTACTACCCGAACTAGCGCTGGATCAACGGACGGGTATGTCGCGAAATACAGTCCATTAGGTGCGCTAACATGGGTAATCACCATGGGCAGTACAGGAGCCGACAGAGTTTTTTCTATTGATGTAGATGCCGCAGGTAATGTGTATGCGGTCGGTAATTATAATTTCACCGTTGATTTTGACCCAGGTCCAGGCTTATTAAATTTTACTACGACTGGTGGTTTGGACGTATTCATGGCTAAATACAACACGAATGGTAATTTAGTTTGGGCAAATACTATTGGAAGCACAAATACTGAAATTGCTGAATGCATTGCTTTAGATGCATCGGGAAATTTTTATGTAGGAGGAGAATTTAGTAGTCAGACTCTAGATTTAGATGCGAGTTTAGATTCATTATTTGTCAATAATGGAAATACTACAGTTACCTATGATCCTTTCCTTGTGAAATACGATACTTCTGGCACTTTTCAATGGGGTTTTAATTTACAAGGCACGTCAAGTGATTATTTAAAATCAGTGACTGTTGATGCGAATGACAATGTATTAGTAGGTGGTTATTTTTTACGAATATGATTGTTGATCCCGTAGGAGGAACTACCGTTTCTGCTTTAGGTTCTTCAGATTGTTTCATCGCTCGTTATTCATCAGCGGGAGTTTATGATTGGTCAACTAATTTTGGTGGAACTTTAGCTGAAAACCTTTTTTCGGTAGCCACAGCAAATAATAATATATATGCAACAGGAACATTTAATTCTGTTGTCGATTTTAATCCTGGAATAGATACATTAAATATTCAAAGCAAAGGAAGCACTGATGTATTCGTAATTTCTTTATCGACCAGTGGCAATCTCAATTGGGCTGGAGGAATTGGTGGCACAGGTGCCGACAATTCTAATTACATCATTGCAAATGCTGCAGGTGATGTTTACATTGCGGGATCCTTTATTGACTCTGCAGACTTCGACCCAAGTAATGTCACCAATTATATAAAAACTTATGCTGGTAGAGATGGCTTTATTGCAAAGTATGACAACAACGGTGCTTACAGATGGAGCCATAAAATAGGATCTGCTGGAACAGACTATATAAGATCGTTAGACTTTGAACCGACGAACAATGAAATTGTTGCTTCAGGATATTGGACAGGAGGAACATTAAATTTAGATCCACTTAACTTAAGTATTTCACTCCCAAATTCAGGAGCAAATGATGCATTAATTGCAAAATATGGAGAGTGTGAATATCCAGTTATTTCTTCTCAACCTTCAACTGCAGGAACTTGTCTAGGTGGTTCTGCGCAATTCAATATCGGAGTAACTGGTCTAAATCTTTCTTTGAAATGGCAAGAGGGAACGAATGGTGGAACTACATGGAATGATATTACGGACGGCGGAGTCTATTCCGGATCTTCTACTTCTACACTTACCTTGTCAGGATTGACAGCTCCATTTAACAATTTATTTTACCGATGTGTATCCAGTGCCAGTTGTGGTTTAAGTATCACTTCTGGAGTAGGAATTTTATTTGTTGGAACCGTAGATACGAGTGTTTCTGTAAACCAACACATCATGGTAGCCTCTCAAGTATCGGCTACTTATCAATGGCTCGATTGCAATAACAATTATGCTCCTATTTTTGGAGCGAATGCAAAACAATTCATTCCAACTACTCCTGGTTCATATGCTTTATCGGTAACTAAAAATGGTTGCAACGATACATCATCTTGTTACACCATTACAACCATTGGATTAAATGATTTAGTGACGAATGAAGATGTACGCATCTATCCAGTTCCTGCGAATCAAAAAATCAATATAGAACTCACTACGGAAGGTGATTACACAGCATCCATTTATGATTTAACAGGCCGACAAATGCTTAGCGATACCTATTCATTTCGTCGCATCGTAAGCATTCCCGTTTCATCGCTCGAAAGCGGTGCATATTTGGTGGACATTCGCAAAAACGATGGATCACCTAGTTATTTTAGAATTATTGTAGAATAAAAATATTATTAAATAAGACAGGGCTGGGGCTCATACAAACCGCAATTCATTGCGGTTTGTATGAGCCCCAGCCCTATGTAAAAGGTGGAAGTATAGCATAGCACCGCCATTCATGGCGGTGTAACGAAAAGCAATTTGTTTATTGTTGTGGAGGTATTGCAACAGCACCGCCATTCATGGCGTATCGAAAAGCAATTTGTTTATTGTGAAGGAGGTATTGCATAGCACCGCCATTCATGGCGGTGTATCGAAAAGCAATTTGTTTATTGTGAAGGAGGTATTGCATAGCACCGCCATTCATGGCGGTGTATCGAAAAGCAATTTGTTTATTGTGAAGGAGGTATTGCATAGCACCGCCATTCATGGCCGTGTATCGAAAAGCAATTTGTTTATTGTGAAGGAGGTATTGCATAGCACCGCCATTCATGGCGGTGTATCGAAAAGCAATTTGTTTATTTTTGAGGAGGGATAGCATAGCACCGCCATTCATGGCGGTGTGACGAAAAGCAATTTGTTTATTGTGAAGGAGGTATAGCATAGCACCGCCATTCATGGCGGTGTATCGAAAAGCAATTTGTTTATTTTTGAAGAGGTATAGCCTAGCACCGCGATTCATGGCGGTGTATCGAAAAGCAATTTGTTTATTGTTGAGGAGCCAATCATAGCACCGCCATTCATGGCGGTGTTACCAAGTCGCAGCTCGTTTCAATCGATCGTTGATCGCTCTTCCAATACCCAAATCCGGTACATATTCACCTACGATTACATCGACCAAAGAAGCATCCAATACACGCATAGCGGAAAACAATTTTACTGCCGCGGCATCCAAGTTTCCATCTGCAGATAAGATTTCATTCACCTTGACAAATTCGACATCAGCATATTTTTTATCAAAAGAAAGTACCCCAATTCGTCTGCCTGCAAATTGCTTGATCAAAGAATTTATCTCTCCCAAATAAAAAGGATGCTTCGGTGCATAATGACTTTTTAACATGCCAGGCGCAACTGGATTTGATGAATTATTTAATTTCAATTGACAATGCGGTGCCACTTTTCGTATATCCTCTAACGTTAGTCCGCCTAAGCGATAAATAAATATTTCATCCTCTTCAAATCCAACAATGGTCGACTCCACGCCTACTCTACAGGGACCACCATCTAAAATATAAGGGATTTTTCCTTGCAGTTGATCATAGACATGTTGTGCAGTAGTTGGACTAATATAACCAAATGGATTTGCACTCGGTGCTGCCAAAGGAAAATCCAATTGAGTGAGTAATTCCAATGTTAAGGGATGTGAGGGCTGACGCAATCCTACCGTATCCAACCCCGAGCTCACTAAATCAGGGACATTAGATTTGCGTGGAAGAATTAAAGTTAATGGACCCGGCCAAAACGACATCGCTAAATCATAAGCTATTCGAGGAATAGAATGTGCATAATGATCCAAAACATCCACGCTTGGGATGTGTACAATCAGCGGATCAAAAGAGGGCCTTTCCTTTACTTTAAAAATAGAATAAACGGCAGTAGAATTTAAAGCATTTGCAGCTAATCCATACACCGTTTCGGTTGGAATACTCACTAGCTCTCCAGCTTCTAGCAATGAAATTGCCTTATCTACTTGCCGCCCAATCTCCGTTGTCATCTCAGCACAAAATTAAGATAAAAGCATCAAGCACAATAATTACATGCTTTCACCCTTATAAACAGGGTCATGTTCAGAAGAGTAAAAAGAAATTAAAAGTTCAGAATTATGTGTGAATCAAAATTCCTACCTTCGATATAACAAAAATGAAATCCATAGGGATTGAAACCCTTCTTTCCACCTTACGTATACTTATTAAAATCACTCAAGAAAATGTCCACCCAAACAAAAACAAATAGCGAAGTGACCTTACTGAAAGGCGGCGAATTTATTATACGAACTACCGACCCTAATTCTGTTTTTACACCCGAAGAATTCAACGAAGAACATCGCATGATGGCCGATATGGCGCATGAGTTCTTAGTACAAAATATTTATCCAAACCTCGATCGTATTGACGCTATGGAACCCGGTTTAATGGCTTCTATGGTTGACAAAGCTGGGGAATTAGGTTTATTGGGCGTTTCCATTCCTGAGCAATATGGAGGGTTCGGAAAAGATTTCCTAACGGGTATGTTGATGACGGAAGTGTTGGGTGCTGGACATTCTTTCTCAGTAGCCATGGCTGCACATACAGGAATTGGCACACTGCCTATTTTATACTTTGGAACTGAAGAACAAAAAGCTAAATACCTTCCTAAACTTTCTACAGGAGAATGGAAAGGATCGTATTGTTTAACAGAGCCAGGATCTGGATCTGATGCATTAGCTGCAAAAACGAAAGCGGTCCTATCTTCGGATGGAAAACATTATATCCTCAACGGACAAAAAATGTGGATCACCAATGCAGGCTTTGCAGATGTGTTCACCGTTTTCGCGCAAGTGGATGGTGATAAGTTCACCGGATTTATTGTTGAGAAAGATTACGCAGGCTTGTCGCTCGGCGAAGAAGAACATAAAATGGGAATCAAAGGATCTTCTACACGTCAAGTATTTTTTATGGATTGTAAAGTTCCCGTTGAAAATGTTTTAGGAGAAATTGGTAAAGGACATCTTATCGCTTTTAATATTTTAAATATTGGAAGAGCGAAATTAGCGGCTGCTGCTTTGGGTGGATCAAAGCAAGTTTGTACGCAGTCGGTGGAATATGCAAATACAAGAGAACAATTTAAATTGCCTATCGCCAAGTTTGGAGCCATTAAACATAAATTAGCAGAGCAAGCGATTCGAATTTTTGCAATTGAATCGGCCATTTACCGAGTAAGCGGACTCATCGAAAATAAAGAAGAAGAAATGATGGCAAATGGGAAATCATTTGAAAGTGCGTTATTGGGGGCTGCAGAAGAATATGCTGTGGAGTGTGCCATTTTAAAAGTTGCAGGATCGGAAGTATTAGATTTTGTAGTGGATGAAGGGGTACAAATTTATGGAGGTTACGGTTATTCTGCCGACTTCCCCATGGATCGCGCTTACCGTGACTCTCGCATCAATAGAATTTTTGAAGGAACCAATGAAATTAATCGCTTGCTTGCTGTCGATATGATTTTGAAACGTGCGATGAAAGGAACATTGGATTTGATGGGTCCTGCCATGGCGATTCAAAAAGAATTGGTTGGCATTCCTGAATTTGGCAATGACAACAACCAACTTTTTGATGAGGAAACCAAAGTAATTGCAAACATGAAAAAAGCAATTTTGATGGTTGCTGGAACGGCAGTTCAAAAATACATGATGACTTTGGCTAAAGAGCAAGAGCTAATCATGCGCATTGCTGATATGGCCATCGACACATTTATGGCGGAATCTATTTTGTTGAGAACACAAAAATTAGTAACCATGAAAGGAGCTGAAGCATGTGCATTGCAAATTGACATGACCAGTACTTATGTGAATGATGCTGTGGATCGATTACAGGTGAATGGTAAAAATGCCATTAATGCCATGTGTGAAGGTGATGAGCAACGTATGTTGTTGATGGGCTTAAAGCGTTTTAGTAAAATGGCACCTGTGAATACAGTAGCGACGAGAAGAAGAATTGCAAAAGCGATGATTGAAGCGAATAAATATCCGTTTTGATAATTGGTTGTCCCGATAGCTATCGGGAGGTGGAATGGTGGATTGCTTCACCCTGTAGCTGGAATGTAGTGGAATAATACATGGATGAGTTGCTGCGCTTTAAAGTCGAATCGTAGCTAATAACTTCCGGTGTTTCCAAATAACTAAATTCGTCAATTATGCTTTAAATTAGAACGCGGATAACACGGATAAAAAGGATGTTCACGGATTTATTATTATAACTTTCAAAATTTACCACAATTAGTGCTTAATGCTATTTGAAATGAAAAAAAAATCAGCACTGCAATACTAAATAGTTCCTGCAGTACTGATTAAATAAAATTAAAGGCTATCAATAATTTTGTTAAGCTCGTCTTCCGACTTACCTATCTTTTTTTGAATTTTACCTAACATTTCGTCTTTCTTACCTTCCGCATATGTTAAATCATCATCGGTAAGATCCGCATACTTTTGCTTAAGTTTTCCTTTAATTTCATTCCAATTTCCTTTGATTTCAGTCTTGTTCATAATTGATCGTTTTTAAGTGTGAATTAAATTATTATTACAAATTTAAATTCAAACTATGCCATTTGCATTACATCATTCTGTGAAAATCTTATAATATTCACAGGTGTTGATTAAACTTAAAAAAATTGAACTTAAATCGATCTACTGTTACCGTTTGCAAGTTGTCAATTTACTCCCTTTGAAGATCCTGTAACAAACTCCCTATTCGTTAAACTAGACTTGTAGTATTGCATTATTACAAATGAAATAATAACACCATATGCTGCACCCTCAATGGCTACTCCTATTGCTGAAGCCAATGGTGTGAGATAAGAACCCATTAATGATGAACCACTTTTTATTTTTAGTAATAAATCCAGATCTATGTAAGTGAAATAAACATAAAGAAAGAATGCGAAAGGAATTAGACTAACTATGGATGTAATAAATCCCAAGCCAATTCCTGGAAGATATGAAATCTTACGTCCCGGTCTTTTAAAGTATCGAAAAATATATACTAGACCCAAGATTAAAAACAGAAAATTAAAGTACCTCAACTCTGAAATGTGTCCGTAGTCCATGGTCCTCATCAATAAAAAAAAACCGATATAAAATGCACTAATTACAAGACCGCATCTTACCCTAGCTGTTGAATTGATGTTTTTGAATCTTCCATAATAATTAATTTTAAGTATTAATACATTGGTGTATTGCTAATTGTCTCATTTCAAATACTTTTTTTTAGTGAGGATCTGACGCAAGTAATTATCACTAAAATTAATTCAATCAATATGAATAATTATTACAAGATTTAATGAAAGAATTACATAATTCCCACATTATAAGTAAAAACAATGGGAATTTAAAAATAAATGGTCAGGATCAATAATCTCTCAAGAGAGAAGATCTCAATATTTTAAACATACGAGGACACAAGAGAACACAAAGTGCACAAAAGTTAGCAACAAATTCAATTTAATTTTTTGCTGGAATTTCTTTCAAGATCTCTAAAACAAACTTCCAATACTTTTGTACGCTGGAAACAGAAACACGCTCGTCGGGGCTATGGGCTCCGAGGATGGTGGGACCGAAGGAAATCATATCCATTCCAGGGTAGTTGGCGCCTAAAATGCCGCATTCTAATCCGGCGTGACAGGCTACTACTTTTGGTTTTTCATTAAATAATTTTTCGTAGATCTCTTCCATGGTTTTTAAGATGGGAGAATGAACATTGGGTGTCCAGCCGGGATAACTGCCAGAAAAAACGACATCGCAGCCTGCTAATTCAAAAGCAGCCCGTAGTGCATTTGCTAAATCCATTTTTGATGACTCCACAGAAGATCGCGTTAAACAGCCAATCATCAATTCTCCGTTTTCAATTAAAACACGTGCTACGTTATTGCTTGTTTCTACTAAATCAGGAATATCAGCACTCATTCTATACACTCCATTATTCGCAGCATAAATAGCATTGAGGATGCGTGTTTGATCGTCGGCTTTCATTCCTCTTTGTGGAGTAGCAACTGAAACCATAGTGATGATGAGTCCAGGCTCCATGGTTGCATACTCTGCTTTGATTTCTTCAGTAAGTGAAGAAACTAAAGTTGCCATTTGTGATTCGCTATCCTTGGCGATGGTAACCACAGCAACACTTTCACGTGGAATCGCATTTCGTAGACTTCCACCATTGATGCTCGCCACTTTGGCATTTAACTCCCGTGATATAGCATACAAAATTCGATTCATCAGCTTATTCGCGTTGCCTAAACCTTTATGAATATCCATGCCACTGTGTCCGCCATTTAATCCACTAACGGTAAGCGTATACCCAATATGGTCTGCAGGTATGCTTTCTTCTTGATAAGTTCGTTTTGCGGTGACGTCTATTCCACCAGCACAACCAATATCAATTTCATCATCCTGTTCGGTATCGAGATTCAATAAGATTTCACCTTTTAAAATTCCACCTTTCAAATTGAGAGCGCCTGTCATCCCTGTTTCCTCATCGATGGTAAACAAGGCATCAATGGCAGGGTGAGGAATATCGTTACTTGCTAAAATCGCCATGATGGTAGCTACTCCTATTCCATTATCGGCACCCAACGTAGTTCCATTCGCACGCACCCAATCACCATCAATAATCATATTGATACCTTCTTCATCAAAATTAAAAACGGTATCATTATTTTTTTGATGCACCATATCCAGATGACTCTGCAATACAATCGCTTTACGATTCTCCATCCCTTTGGTAGCCGGCTTGCGAATAATCACATTTCGAATATCGTCTTCAAAAGTTTCAAGTCCCAGTTGAGTACCGAAGTCCTTCATGAATTCAATCACCCTTTCTTCCTTTTTAGAAGGTCGAGGCACGGCATTTAAATCGACAAAATTGTTCCAAAGTGATTGAGGTTGTAATTGACGAATTTCGGATGACATAATTTTAGCGTTTCCTACAAATATAAATTTAATCCCTATAGGAGTTGCAATTAATCTTCAAAATTGCACTTTCCTTTGATTTGCAAGGAATAAAATTCAAGAACTTCAAAAGAATCTTTACTTTCGCTTTTACAAAGAATTAGTAATGACCCAGCTCATCCGATCGAAATACAGTGGAATTTTGGAAATAAATTATGTAGATGGGCAAAAGGTGCTTGATAGTAAAAATACAAGCTATAGTTACGGAAATTTACAGAAAGTTTGGGAGTTAACGCTTGATCAAATCCCTTTTCGTGGTATTGAACGTATTCTTATTTTAGGAATGGGTGGTGGATCGTCTATTGAACTACTTCGAGATAAGTTTAAGTTTACTGGAAAAATAGTGGCTGTTGAAATTGATCCCGTCATCATTGATATTGCTCGATTTGAATTTAACATAACCCCAAACAAAGATTTAAAAATCGAATGTATTGATGCGGCGGAATATGTCACCAAAAAAACTCGAAAATTTGATTTAATCTTAGTGGATGTTTTTATTGATGATAAAATTCCAGGGAAATTACTTTCACGTGAATTTTGGAAACATCTTTCACAAAAAACGAATAAAGGCGGTAGAATACTTTTCAATGCTTTTACAGATGTTGATAAAATCAAAAATGTAACTGAAGAATTGCAAATGAGTGGGCACGAAGTAAATTACATGAAAAAAATTAATGGAGCCAACCTTATCATTCATGCTGTGAAAAAATAAATTTTCAGCATTTAACTTAACTATGATTCAAATAGTATTATTTTCGTTATTCCATCTAAATACATGTCTGAAAAAACAATTTCACGCCTAGGATGTCTACTGGTATTTCTGGTGAGTCTAATGATCTCACTAGTGAATGCGAACTTTAATGCCTTAGGATTCGCTGATGCGGCAGAATTTGCATTAGTAAATGAGTTAACGGGAATTGCACATGCGCCAGGATTTCCGGCTTATGTACTCTTCAGTAAAATTTTCACAACGGTATTTTCCGTTTTCGGATTAGCTCATATACCGAGTCTGGTTTTATTTAGCAGTTTATGCATGAGCTTAGCATCGGTACTTTTATTTTTAAGTGTTATCATCTTGCTAAAGAACACGTATTCTCAACTCAACAGAACGACCTTATACCTAATTGCCTTGTGTGCTTCCTTAGCTCCTGTAACAGGCACTACGCTGTGGCATTGGTCACATTCCGTTGAAGTATATAGTCTACAAGTAGCTTGCATCGGACTTATTTTTTACGGCCTTCTGCGCAGAGAAATTGGTGACCACAAGGTTGGAACTTACCTAGCAGCACTTGGCTTAGGGATCGGGTTAGCCAATCATCACTTAACCATCATATTCTTTATACCTATTATGATGTTGCTTTGGCCACAAGGATGGTTGGTGAAGAAAACCTCGACAAAGAAAAAAATCGAAAAAGAAAAAATAAACTGGAATGAACTTTTTGGAAAAAATTCAAAAATATTATTTCTCATTACGAGTGGTATTTTCATTTTATTTTATGGTTGGATGTATGTTCGAGCATCGGCAGAATTGCCCTTTGCATTTGGAAGTCCGAACACCGTTGATCGATTGATTTATCATCTATCTGGTGGAGCATGGATTAAAAACACCCAAGTTGAAGTGAAAGGAATTGTGGGGATGCGTCTCCCCTACTTCTTAAGAATTAGCTTCGAACAATTCTTTATTTTCCTTATATTTATATTGTTGGGCATTATCTATTTAATTTCTGCCAAGAAACACCGTTTGTGGTTTGGAATCACATTTTACTATCTATTTCTGCTCATCTATCAATTAAGAATTGATCAAACTGCTGATACCGATGCGTATTTATGCACACCCTTTTATTTGATGGGTTTTTTCGCTGCATTAGGGATGGCTCGACTGACTACATGGCATCAACAGGCGAGAATAATTCTTCCGATACTTCTGGTGATACAGGTGGGAGTTAATTATCCGAAAACAACCCTTACCACCTTCGACCTAAGCACATCGCTCATGAACGATCTCGACAACAGCATTGAGAAAGGGAGTGTTGTTTTAATTGCCGACTGGACCAATATCATTAATTACAACTATGCTCGCATTAAAACGGGATTTCGAAAAGATCTTTGTGTATTAAATTACGATTTAAAATTTACGCACTATGATTTATTCCGAAGAAACAATCCCGAAGTTTATGCTGCTGTAAAACCGGCTTATGATCGATACATTTCGCTTTTAGAAAAATACCATCCTGAAGAAATATACAATACCGGGTGCACACTCGATCAACAAGACTTGCTGCAAGCTTTTTTGCAAGTAGTGAAAGAACTACAATTATACTGCACGAAAAATAATTTAGCCTTCGTAGCGGATCCCAAAGCTTATGTTTTTTTAAGTCAGCAAAATGTTTTTCCTACAGCACATATCAGTGGCAGTTATGTCTCTAGCAGAACTGGAATTGGCAATGATGAATTCTTACAGTTCAATCACAGCTGGCTACAAAATTATCATGCGCAATGGGATCCATCAGCCTCTGATAAGCTTGTGGATTTAGAAGCTGCGCTGGATTTTCAAAGAGGGAATTGGAAACAATTGGGCGATGCTACACGAGAAGGTTTAGCGGAAAACAATTATCGAATTGTAAAACGTCAACAAAACCAAATGAAAAAGAAGATGAAATTCTTATTTCGTCGCCCCTCATGAAATTACTACTTAAATCATTAAAAAAACTACTAATTTTAGTACTCATTATTATCATTGGGTATGCCCTATTTAATTTTCAACTTGTCAATTATGGTATTGCTCAATTAAAAGGTCAAGTAAAAATACTTTATAACGCTGAGCCCATCGAAACAAAACTTTCAGATTCCAATTTTCCAGATAGTTTAAAAGCCAAACTGCGCTTCATTCATGAAATAAAAAAGTTTGCGCACGATTCGCTTGGGTTAATTGTTTCTGAAAACTACACCAAGGTATTTGATCAAAAAGGAAAACCTGTATTATGGGTAATCACGGCTTGCAGGCCATTCTCCATGCAAGACTATGAATGGAATTTTCCTTTTCTCGGGAATGTATCTTACAAAGGATATTTCGAAAAAGAACGAGGAGAAGTTGAACTAAAAAGAATAGAAGATCTTGGTTACGATGTAGAATATCGACCAACGGCTGCTTGGAGCACGTTGGGATGGTTTGAAGATCCCATTTTAAGTAATATGCTGAGAAGAAGCGAAGGACAGTTAGCGGAACTCATCATCCATGAACTTACACATACTACACTTTATTTACCAGGCAGTGTTGATTACAATGAAAACTTCGCCACCTACGTAGGTGAACAAGGAGCTATTCAATATTTAAAACACAAATATGGAACTAACGGAACTCCCTATACGAACTACCTTCAATATCAACGAGACGAAAAAATGTATGGAGATTACATGATTCAGGCGGTGCACTCTTTAGATAGTTTATATCTGCACTTTCCTGCACATCTTCATCGGGTGGAAAAATTACATCTTAAGTATAAAAAAATCTCAGAAATCATGGCGGGGATCAATCAATTGCCTTTATACCATCCGCAACGATATCGATTTGATTTTAAACTTGACTCATTGCCAAATAACACCTTTTTTATGTCCTTTTATCGATACCGAAATCAGCAAAATGAATTCAATCTTACCCCCATTTTAACAGCACATGACTTAAATCAATTCATCAAAGACCAGAAAAGGATCGCAACTCGTTGATTTACAGCGTAAAAATATCAAATTTTTAAAAATATATCCTTAATAAATAGTCCTTGCTATTTGCTTTTTATCTAATTTCGTCAGCCAAAACCTAATACATGGCCGTTACAAAGATTTCAAAAAAGACGAAGGCTGACCCAGCCCATCCCCTATTGATTCACGACAATTCAAATCCTTTTAATTCCATGATGCAACGCCTTGATCAGGCTGCAAAAATCATGAATTTAGAAGACGATGTTTACCAAGTCGTAAAAGTTCCATCTCGAATAATTGAAGTGAGCCTTCCCATCAAAATGGATAATGGCCGCGTGAAAGTATTTGGAGGATATCGAGTAATTCATTCCACTGCACTCGGACCATCGAAAGGTGGAATTCGTTATCATCCACAAGTGGACGAGCATGAAGTGAAAGCTTTAGCTGCTTGGATGACATTTAAATGCGCCATTGCTGAGATTCCTTATGGCGGAGCAAAAGGCGGTATAACGTGTGACCCAAAAACGATGAGTGTTGGTGAGTTAGAGCGACTAACTCGTGCCTACACCGTAGCGATGTCGGATATTTTTGGAGTTGATAAGGATATTCCTGCTCCAGACGTAAACACAAGCAGTCGCGAGATGGCTTGGTTGATGGATGAATACAGTAAAGTAAATGGTAGCTTCACTCCAGGTGTAGTTACAGGCAAACCACTTTTACTTGGCGGATCACAAGGTCGTGTTGAAGCAACTGGAAGAGGAGTTTGTACAGCTGCATTGCAAGCCATGAAAAAGATGAAAATGAATCCGAAAAAAACCAGAGCTGTTGTTCAAGGTTTTGGAAACGTTGGATCCATTTCAGCAAAACATTTTGAAGCGAATGGAATTACCGTAGTTGGAATTTCTGATCACACAGGTGCCTTTTACAATCCGAAAGGAATCAGTATAGAAAAAGCCATTGCACATTGTGCAAAAAACAACGGCACGTTGAAAGGCTTTAAAGATGCAAAAGAAATAGGTCACGCCGAACTTCTTGAATTGGATGCTGAGTTATTAGCACCTTGTGCTTTAGAAAATCAAATCACTTCTAAAAATGCATCGAGAATAAAAGCTAAACTTATTGTTGAAGGTGCGAATGGACCTACTAGTGCAGATGCAGATGATATCTTGAATAAGAAAGGAGTAATTATCATTCCGGACATTCTTGCTAACGGTGGTGGCGTAACGGTATCTTATTTTGAGTGGGTACAGAATCGCACTGGCTACTATCACAGTGAAGAAGAAGTAAATAAGCGTGCCGACAAATGGATGATCAATGCATTCAACAATGTATGGGCTGTAGCAGTAGAGAATAAAGTACCGATGCGTCTAGGAGCTTATGTTCATGCATTAACTATTGTAGCGAAAGCTATTCGCGCTCGTGGTAGTTATTAATATTCTGCTTCGTTTGTTACATAATGATTTTATGTCGCACAAACTTCGCAGTACAGAATAAAAACAAATTATCTACGCAGAGATAGAGACTAAAATACATCTTTATCTCTGCGTAAATGTTTAAACATAACCACCAATGACACTACATAAAGAAGGATTCAACAGCATACTATTAACTATTATATTTTTAGGATTGCTAAACGGAGGATTTCATTATTTCTTTCCGGAACAAGATCTTCTACTTGGATTTATTGGTGTCTTAAGTTTAGTATTTCTCTATTTGATTTTACAATTTTTCCGATCTCCAAAACGCGATCAAAGTATCGGTGATCGTTTGGTAATTGCTCCCTGTGATGGCAAAGTAGTTGTGATTGAACAAACTATTGAGACGGAGTTTTACAAAGACAAACGCATACAAGTTTCAATTTTTATGTCTCCATTAAATGTACATATTAACTGGTATCCGATTTCAGGCATTGTAAAATTTTTACGATACCACGAAGGGAAATTTTTGGTTGCATGGCATCCCAAAGCAAGTACTGAAAACGAAAGAACAACCATGGTAATTGAAAAAACTGGCTTCTCCGTGTTAGTACGTCAAATTGCAGGAGCTTTAGCAAAACGTATTGTGTATTACCCGCATGAAAATGATAAAGTAAAACAAGGATCGGAATTAGGCTTTATTAAATTTGGATCACGAGTAGATCTATATCTGCCATTAGATGCTAAAATCAATGTAGAAATTGGCCAGAAAACAACGGGTGGAGTGACGGTGATCGCGGAGTAATTCAGAATTCAGAATTCAGAATTCAGAATTCAGAAATCAGAATTGCTTGCGCTTTGATAATATAATAAAACATCTTCTTGCATGATTTTGTGACTAACAGCAATGCAAAATGAATGAAATCTTAATTATCCAGGCAGGTGGTGAAATTGAAATAGAGTTTAAATTTGACCCTCATATAATTAAAAAAATTCTGCATTCTGAATTCTGCATTCTGAATTAACGCAAACCCCAATAGCGGTACAAAATATTCATGACCGAGCGATGAAAAATGTTGTTGTCGGGCATTTTTCCTTCTACGTAGGCTTTTTGAAGATGGTCTAGTTCAACTTTAGGAAATTCTTTATGGATTTGATTTTGGATTTCTTCCCGTACTTTATGCAACTCTTTCACTTGAAGTAAAAATGCATCCGAATTTACGGCAGTGGTTTCTGAAGGCTGCAACATGTTTGAACTTAAATAATCGCAATTACGATAGATGGATTGAAAATCGTTTGACGATTTAAAATACATGCGATGCAAGAAAGTTTCTCTTGATGTTTCGTATGCGCCGGAATCGGCAGCTGTTAACGACTTTCTACAGGTGCTGCTATCGTCGCTGGTCCAGTAATAGGTTGCGTTAAACTTTGCATTGAGCGATTCTAAATTGGCAGTGACGGAATTCCATACTTTCACATCCTCTACTTTGTTGATGGTGATTTCGGTTTGCATGCCGTTGGTGAGTCCGGCGATGCGACGATAGCCAGGAAGTTCTTTAAACCAATTTGCCGACTTCATTACATATAGCGAATGAATCGGAATATTTTTAGCACGCGCTTGTTCACAATACTTCACATACTCGTAACCGTTAGCAGTTACCATTCCATTTCCCACGAGGTAAATCATCTTCACTGCATCAGTTTGTTCCGACCATTTCATACCGTTCACCGCAGTGCGAATCGCTTCACTTACGATTTGATCTCCTTTCTCAATGGATGGTCGAAGCTTGTATAATTCCATCTCCACCAAATCAAAATTATTGGTGAGTGGCGCTAAAATTTTTACATAGGAATTTTCTTTACCAAAACTCGGTCGAGAAAATCCAATCACTCCAATACGCAAATCGGGCTTGGGCTCCATGTGATTGGCTTGATTGATGATGAGCCATAAATTATCACGAAGATCATTGATAAGTCCGTTGGTACTTCCACTGAGGTCGACACAAAAAACAAGATCCAATGGTTTTTGTCCATTTGAATACTGCTTGGTTCCACCATCTTCTGCGAAAACGAAAGATGAAAAGAAGCCAAAAGCTAAAAAGAAAATTAATTTCCACATTTTTCTAAAAATATTTTTGCATTTCATTTGAACCACACTCTTCACTCACAAATTTCAAATTTAAAGAGATGCACTCCATTTCTCATTAAAAAAGTTATTAAGAATTAAATGTGACTATCTTAGAGGATGCAAAAGAGAAACAATTGATCGCATGATTTGTTTTAAAAAAAATACTGCTTCAAGAAAATCGATAAAGACTGTATCGCTTCCTCTAACTTCCAATGCTCTCGATTTCGAGGTTCAACGTAATTGGAGATGGCCCTAATTTGCAATGAATCAACACCTCCCATTTTACAGGCATAAAAAATGCAGCTCCTTCCATCGATTCGATTTGTGCATTACTTCTCTTCTTAAAATTCGCAATACTATGCACATTGCCATGAACTGTATTTACACTTGCTCCATGAACCTTCCGTAAATTTCCAATGTTTTTCCATTCGCCCATCGGCACCAACTTACCATGAGAGAAAGGAACTTCATTTTCATTCTGTAAATTCATCTCAAAGAGAGAAATGAAATCGTCATTGTTTTCAGCTCCTAAATCGGCAAATTCATCGGTGATTACCTCTACCGCAGTCCCCAAGGGAATTGACAAATCCAATGCACCTGCCACACCAAAATTAACGGCTCCATGAAATGACGTTGTAGATAAGATTTTGCCCAATTGATACGCCGTAGCTGTGAGTCCAACGCCTGTAATCAAGAGCGATTTTCCAGTCCCTAAGAGATCAGGATAAAAACCCGTTTTTAGCGATCCATCCTTACTCAATGCGGTTGCTTCCAATGGGGTAGCGCAAACAAAGAGAAGATTGGGACGAAGATTCATGGAACAAAGATAATCCCATAATATTCAATAGAAGAATATCCTTTCAGTATTGATGCAAATGCTATTGCAAATGAAAGATTATACCTATTGCGTAATCGCATTTTGAGATTTTCACATCAAGTTTATTGCAATGCACTGTCTTTGTGCTAATTATAGTTGTGAAAGATCAGAAAAAAGACGTAATTTTGTTGAAATAACATCCTTGATAAAAGGGAATTTGCAATATGCTGTATATCACGAGAAAAGAACGATTTAACGCTGCCCACAAGTTACATCGGAAAGACTGGAGCAACGATAAGAACATGGAAGTTTTTGGGAAATGTTCCAATCCGAATTGGCATGGACATAATTATGATCTTTTTGTTACGGTAAAAGGAGATATTAATCCCGAAACTGGATTTGTCATCGATTTAAAATATTTAAGCACTTTAATTAAAGATAAAGTGGTGGATAAAATTGATCACAAAAACGTGAATTTGGATGTTGACTTCATGGAAGGCAAGATGGCTTCTACGGAAGTATTAGCGCAAGCCATTTGGGAACAGTTGGCTGATGCGATTGCAGCACAAGGATGCGCTTTGCATTGCATCAAATTATACGAGACAGAAAATAATTTCGTTGAATACTTTGGATAAAAAAAACGAATTGACAAACCACAATCACATAAACGACGCAGAAGATCTGGAAGGCTACGTACGTAGCGATTCGTATCCAACTGAATTGACTGAACAATTAGCGATTCAGTACAAATCGATTCTTGAAAAATTAGGAGAAAACGTGGATCGCGAAGGTCTTCTTAAAACACCAGAGCGCGTTGCTAAGGCGATGCAGTTTTTAATGCATGGTTACGATTTGGATCCTGTAGCCATTTTGAATTCAGCAAAATTCAAAGAAGACTACAAACAAATGGTGATTGTAAAAGATATTGAGTTGTACAGCTTATGCGAACATCACCTTTTACCATTTTTTGGAAAAGCACATATTGCTTATATCCCCAATAATTACATTGTAGGCTTAAGCAAAATTCCTCGAATTGTAGATGCATTCGCTCGACGATTACAAGTTCAAGAAAGATTAACTACAGATATTCGCGATTGCATTCAATCCACTTTGGAACCTCTTGGTGTTGCTGTGGTCATCGAAGCACAACATCTGTGTATGCAGATGCGTGGTGTACAAAAACAAAATTCCGTCACCACCACTTCCGCCTTTACGGGTGAATTTGAGAATGACAGAACCCGCAGTGAATTCATTTCACTCATTCAAAGTAAACTTCATTAATTCTATTTTAAATTCAAACTCTAAAATTTAAAAACATGAAAGCATACATCTTCCCCGGACAAGGTTCACAATTCTCTGGAATGGGAAAAGAACTTTATGAAACTTCTTCTTTGGCAAAAGCCATGTTTGAACAATCCAATATTATTATTGGATTTAGAATTTCAGACATTATGTTTTCGGGAACCGATGAAGAACTTCGTCAAACCAATGTGACGCAACCTGCCATTTTTATTCACTCGGTTATTCAAGCTCGCGTAATGGGTGATGATTTTAAACCAGACATGGTTGCTGGACATTCACTCGGCGAATTTTCTGCATTAGTAGCTAACCGAACGTTGAGTTTTGAAGATGGATTAAAGTTAGTGATTGAGCGTGCGAATGCCATGCAAAAAGCGTGTGAATTAACTCCAGGCACCATGGCTGCAGTACTTGCCTTAGAAGATGAGAAAGTAGAAATGATTTGTAAGCAGACACCCGGCATTGTGGTAGCTGCTAATTATAATTGCCCGGGACAACTGGTAATTTCAGGTGAAGTAGAAGCTGTAAAAGCAGCCTGTGAGAAACTAACGGCTGCGGGTGCACGAAGAGCATTATTGTTACCAGTGGGGTGCCTTCCACAGTCCATTGATGGAGCCAGCACGTGAACGATTGGCAGCCGCAATAGAAGCTACAACATTTAACATTCCACGTTGCCCAATTTATCAAAATGCAACAGCTACTCCACAAACGGATGTTGCAGAAATTCGCAAAAATTTAATAGCACAACTTACGGCTCCAGTAAAATGGACACAAAGTGTGGAGCATATGTTAGCCGATGGAGCCAACACATTCACAGAGGTAGGTCCGGGCAAAGTATTGCAAGGTCTGGTGAAAAAAATCAACAAAGAAGCCGTAATCGTTTAATTCAAAAATTTATTCTTTTACCTCGATTAAATACATCGAGGTAATCATTTATTATTCCAAGTAAAACACATGAATCTCCACCCACTAAATGCCATTTCACCCATTGACGGAAGATATAGAAATAGCTGCGAAGAACTAGCGCTCTACTTCTCGGAAGAAGCGTTGATGCGTTATCGTGTATTAGTGGAAGTGGAATACTTTATTGAGTTATGCGAACTTCCGTTACCACAACTGAAACAATTCGACAAAAATAAATTCAAAGCCTTGCGTTCCATCTACAATGACTTCAAACATGAAGACGGGTTGCATATCAAGAGTATTGAAAAAACAACGAACCACGATGTAAAGGCCGTAGAATATTTTTTGAAAGAAAAATTTGATTCATTAGGGTTACAAGAACATAAAGAATTTATTCACTTTGGTCTGACATCGCAGGACATCAACAACACGGCTATTCCGTTGAGTATTTTAGAGGCGAACACACAAATTTATTTGCCGGCGATCAAAGCCATCAGCGAAAAAATTCAATTAGTAGCGAAAGATTGGAAAGACATTCCGATGTTAGCGCGTACCCATGGTCAGCCTGCCTCCCCTACTCGATTAGGAAAAGAAATTTATATTTTCCATCATCGCTTACAAGCGCAACTGGAATTATTAAACAGCATTACTTCGTCAGCGAAGTTTGGTGGCGCAACGGGAAATTTCAATGCACATGCTGTTGCGTATCCAGAAATTGATTGGATTGCATTTAGCGATCGCTTCATTCATCGGTTGGGATTACAACGTTCAACTTACACCACGCAAATTGAGCACTATGATAACATGGCTGCACTCTTTGATTCGATGAAACGCATCAACACCATTTTAGTGGATTTATCGAGAGACATGTGGACGTACATCTCCATGAACTACTTCACACAAAAAGTGGTTGCCAATGAAGTGGGATCATCGGCGATGCCGCATAAAGTAAATCCCATTGACTTCGAAAATGCAGAAGGAAATTTAGGAATGGCCAATGCCTTGTTTGAACACTTAGCTGCGAAATTACCTGTATCAAGATTGCAAAGAGATTTAACAGATTCTACCGTATTAAGAAATGTGGGAGTTCCGTATGCGCATACCTTGATAGCATGTAAATCATTACTGAAAGGATTTAATAAAATCAGTGTGAATGCCGATATCATTCAGCAAGACCTTTCTGAAAACTGGGCGGTAGTTGCCGAGGCGATACAAACTATTTTAAGAAGGGAAGCTTTTCCAAACCCCTATGAAGCGTTGAAATCGTTAACCAGAACAGGCGAGAAAATTAATCCCGATACCATTTCCAAATTTATTGATGGGTTGGATATTTCGGATAAATTGAAAACAGAGTTACGAAAAATTACACCATTTAATTATACTGGAGTGGTGAAAGATTTTTAGATGTTCGATATTAGTTGTTAGCTTTTGATTTTTTGATGGAACCTATTAGTTCGTAATCAAATTAATATTAAGCTTTCTGATTATTTTTCCGCAGTGCCCGATAATGATTAAGGATTCCCCCGCGCCGTTGCGTCTCCCCGCGTTTAAGTTAGTAATAAGTACTAATATTTTAATAATTTCAAATTAACCTTTCTTTTAACCCGAAATTAACAATTCTGGTTAAAAACTTTCCAAAACATATAAAATTATGCTTTGTATTGTGTACATTACACTTCATATCTTTCCATCTAAATTTTATTATCAAAATGAAGCACTCTTTCAATATCACCATGCTACTACTTTGCCAGACCATTGTTCAAGCGCAACCTTGCAGTCCAAATGAACTTTCTAGCATATTCTATGATCAAGAATCTACCTGTGAGGCTAATTTCGATGTCAATACCTATTACAATTTTACTTCCATTTATGTAATTAGGAATAATATTCGAACGGGAACTTTACAGTGGCATTTTCGAATTGATTCGAATACTGCTTGGCAAAACCTCAGCATGTCTTGGCAAGGTCAGGGAAGTGAATCGATTGACAAACCAGATTTCATGACTTCCGATAATGGTCAATACCTATGTGTTTTTACGGATACTGTTACGGGTTGTAAGGACTCTTTGATTGCTGCTCTTTATGTTCATCCTCGTCCTAACTTTAATATCACTATTGAATCTAGCGACTGTTCAGGAATGTTTTTAGGTACTAGCTTAAATAATGACCCGGGGCAAATACTTACACATTGTTGGGAACCTGATTTTGGAATGAATCCACCTGCATGTGAGACCACAGCCTCTTCGTATCTTTTCAACAGTGTTGGATGTATGGCGGTCGCTAGTAGTGTTTCTGTAATTGCTACCAATCAATATGGGTGTGAAAACTTAACATACATTAATGGACTTTGTAATCTCGAATATCTCGATACTTATGCATCTTTAAACACTTCGGATACTATTTTCTGTGCTAAAACGGGCATTTTGGAAGTCAAGCGTTTTTCGGGTATTGCGATTCAAGCCGGATGGACTTTTCAATGGTTAAAAAACAATACATCATTATCGTGGGCAACCAGTCAAATCATTAAGCCAACTGTATCTGGAAAATACAAATGCATTGTGACCAATAGTGATGGATGCACGGCTACTACCAATGAAATCTCGGTTATCGTGAATAAACTACCCACTGTAAATATTCAACCATCAGGTATTACCGAGATCTGCAACAAAGACACCATTATATTAACTTCGGGAAGCGCTTCTTCCAATACCTTCAATTGGTATCGAAATGGAATACCTCTTCCACAAACTACTTCATCCATCGGAGTTTTTAGCAATGGGAATTACAAAGTGGTAGCAACATCACCACAAGGTTGTTCTGCAACATCGGCTGCTAGCAAGATCAATATTTATCGTTCAACCATTGAAGTTACTGGTCCGGTCGTAATTTGTGCTGGAGACAGTACTATGCTACAAAATCTAACACCGAACACGGTGGCTCGTCAATGGCAATTTAACAATGTTAGTATACCCAGTGCCACGTCATCGCAATTTGCAGCCAAGCAAAGCGGACTCTATCGTGTGAAATCAACTAGCGCTGGAGGTTGTGTTAGTTATTCCAATCAAATTGACATCAGTGTAAATTGCAGAGAGGCATTGCAGGAAAATTATCTACTTCACATCAGTCCAGTACCATCATCACACTTTATTAATCTCGGATCATTTGAAACCTCTGGAAACTTCCGAATTAACATTACAGATATGAATGGAAAAATTATTCTTGAAAAAAATAATTCTCATTTGGACATTCAACAATTGGATATAAGTGGGTTGGTGTCGGGAATGTATATAATCCATTTCTCGGATGATGCTGGTATTCGAAGTGGTAAGTTTATTCGCGACTAGCTGCACGCTACAAGCTGCAAGCTGCAAGTTTTTTTAGGGGCGAAATAATTTTACTTTGGATATTTTTTTCACTGCTCCCGCTGCGTGAACGTTGCAACCGTTGCGTTTAAGTGTAGATATTATGCACCTAGAATTTTAAAACCTTTGAATGCACTTTATCTTTTTCTGTAGTTAAAGAAACAATATACATCCCACTTGCAATTCCATTCATCGCAATCTCCCCCGTAAAATACCCACCCGCTATCATCTCCACTTTCCTATCCACCACCACTCTCCCCTCCACATCAAACAACCGCAACACCCCGTTCTTCCCTTTTAACTTCGACGCATTCACATGAATCATATTCCACTCGGGATTATACCATGCTTGAAAGAAAACATTATTTTCCTCATCATTTTCGGCTACGCCTACCGTTAGCGTATCGCAAGGTGAGCCTACCCATGCGCCGAG
Organism: Bacteroidota bacterium; assembly: GCA_016709725.1. Lineage (GTDB taxonomy): Bacteria > Bacteroidota > Bacteroidia > AKYH767-A > OLB10 > JAJTFW01. Next base: position 129,538 of record JADJMG010000006.1, on the reverse strand, counting down.
TTCGTAATCAGGATTGTTGGGAAGACCAAAATAAGATCTTCCTGTACCTAAATTAAAACTGAAGGGTTGAAAATCGCAGGCTGCCCCCAATGAATCCGGATAATTTATTACACTTAAATTATTATTTATGGTAGTATAAGCTGTGCTGGTATCTGGGTAAGGAAAAGCAAAATTTCCATCGGCAGCAGCTAAATAGATCTTACCGTCGGGAGCCAATTTCAAATTTGTAATGCCCATATTAGGATCTAGAAAAGAATAGATAATAGTTTTACTGGCGGGAATATTTGTTGCGCTCAAATCAAATTGATAAAGAAAATGCGGGCCACCTGAAACCGAGTAACCCGGTACATATAATTTGGAATTATCACTTGAAAAAGCGACACTAAAATATTTAATACTTGTTGAAACTTGCTCTGTTTCAATTGTTGTACAAGAAATAATTTGACCATTACAGCGATCAAATTCACATATTTCAATTAACCCTTGTATACTAACGTTCGCAAACTTTGTCCCGTCAGGAGAAAACACTAAATGACCTAGATTTGTTTTGTGAGGAGAACCAATACTTTGTTTTACCGGTCCTGAAATTCCTAGTGGATTGATTTGATAAATATAAAATGTATCGGTAGGTGTTAAATTGGTGTACCAGCGCTGGAATATCAACCACCAGTCAAGCCCATTTCCATGTTGCACAGCCATCAATGCATCAAATGCAGGGTAATTATTTAATTGAACATTTTTTTGAATCACCAGCCCCGAATCATTATTTGCTTTGTAATTTATCTTAGAATAATAAAAACCAAAAGGATTACTGGAAGTTACCCCAGCTGTAAACAAATAAATAATTGAATCATTATTGGGCTCAGGAATAAAAAGCCCTGCATGATACCAAACATTGCCTTTAATTAAATTTGCGCCGGATATGGGCAGATGATATTTATTCCATACATATCCATTAATTGGTAAAATATTATTCAACAATGTTGAATAAAGCAAAATTCCAGAAGAATCACTAATATTTGCAACTCCACCTGTGGATTTAACGCTTGACTTAAAGTTGCTTGGTATTTTGGGTGCACCTTGCCAATGTATACCAGCACTATCTCCAAACACCCAATCATTACTATTGAATTGAGCGCTTAAACTACAATTGAACATTAATACAATGTAAAATATCAATTTAAAGCATTTCATAATCTTTTCAAGATTAGATTTCCAAAATACGACATCCCATTTGCTTCTGCTTTTAGCAAGTAAAATCCAGCTTGCAATTTGCTTACATTAATATCACCTGGCCCAAAATGAGTGAAACATACACGTCCGGCAAGATCATAGAAATCTGTTCTTTCAGGTATAACACCATTAGAAATTTCAACATGGACACTTACAGAAGCCGGATTAGGAAATACTTTCAATTTGCTTGGCTCCTCCTTTTTAGAACTATTTTTAATTTGCTGCATTCGCAATGAGGAACTCAATTCATCTTCTATTTCCAAATTGAGCATGTTGCGGGCAACAAAAACTGCTTTTCCATCTGTTAATGAATTTAAATTAGCAATTTCTAGTAATATGGAAGAGTCAGAGGGGCTTAAAACAGAATCACCATTAGCTATGTAGTTCAGATAGGCAAGATAAACGTATTTATAATTTGATTCAATGTCATTAGTGTCTTCAAAGTTTGACAATAATGCAGCAGCCTCGTCCAATTTGTTTTCACTAAACAGGGTTTCCACAGAATCAATTTTATTGATATTACTGCTATTGAGAGATTGATAAAATTCCTGAAAATCATCATCGGCTTCATCATCCATTTCCAATAGTTCTGGAAATTCTTTTAATGTTTGATAAACCGCTTGTCTTGCTAAATAGCGAAATTGATTATAGTAAGTTTCTTCATAACGAGCTGTATCATTCACGATGCCACCAAACAAATCATTTCTTATTCTTGCAGTAATTGGTGGAACATCTATTTCCTCAAAATCCGGGCACTGGCTATTAGAAGTTGGGCTGGTTAGTTCAAAGGCTTTTATTAATGGATTTAATACTGAACTCGGATATTCATCATCAACACTATTGCTCGTATTGGTGTACCAATCGATACCAGTTGAATACATTAAATCTCCTTCAATTCTATTTAGATCATTTGCGGTACTGGTCCAAGTATTATTTAAAAAATTACCAGTACCCGAATTAACAGGAAATTCATATCCTTGTTTTGCACCGATATCGGCAACAACTAAACGAATCCCTTCATTATAATTTATGAACTGATTTTGAAAGAGGGAATATACTAAAGAATTCCCAGAAAAAGACATACCATATCCAAGATTTTCAAGTGTATTTTCTTCTATACAAGAACCATATGACATGTCCATCCTAATTCCAATTAGCGAATTAGTAATATTACTAACTAATCCACTTTGATTAGTCACTTCATTAACATTTTGTATTTTAATGTTTTTACAAACTTGGGACCAAATGCCTCTGTAGTTTTCACTAGGTACAGCACCTAAATGAAAATGGATGTGGTTATTTTCAATAATTACTCGATCGAGCATGGATAATCGAATTCCAATTCGTGCTTGATCAGTACCAGCTTCCGTACCAATAGTATTATTACTAATTGTAGCATCCAACATTTTAGTAGGATGAACCGTAAAAAAGTTAATTGCGGTTCCTGTAAAATTACTGCTATTAATAAATGCTTGAAAAAATCATTGTTATCAATTAATACAGTTCCTTTACCACCAGGTCTTGAAATAAGAATTCCGTTGTTATATTGCCTGAATGAGTTTCCATTACTTATTGTAATATCCTTATTTCCATTGGTAGAGATTGCAATTCCTTGGCGCACTAATCTATCCTCTGCTACATCATTAATTCCAAATTGATTATTTCTAATACTATAGGTCATTTCTCCAAAACCTACAATTCCAGAAATAGATCTTGAAAAATTATTTTGTGCATCAGATGATCCATTCCCAACTTGAATACTGCGATCCGTGAAATCAAAATCGGATTCAGAATATAAACATACACCTCGAGTTGAAGTTGAATTCTCCCAAATATCATGGAAATTACTTTTTAGCAATCTTATACTGCTATTCTTACTTTTTATTCCATAAATTGATTCTGCAAATGTATTTGCATCGTCAACATCAGTTGAATTTATTCCAATATTAACTAAATCAACATCATCTAAAACGATACCCGCAAATTTTCTTTCTCCTAAATGTGGAGCGATGAGTCCGGCGCCGCTACTGGTAAAATTACAGCCAAAAATAGTATTCGTATTTGAATTTCCTTTTTGATTCACGATTTCCAAATCTACAAAACAATTATTGAAGGTAACTCCTTCAATATTGAAAATTGATTCTCTTGTTAAATACACTGCCGTTTCTGCATTTTCAATAAAATTAGGACTTATAAACTCAATTTCTGGTGATTTGCGATCTCCTCTTTTGTCAAGGACAATGCCTCGCCACATATTACTTCCGCAAGTTGTTATTGAGCAATTTTCCAATACTAGTCTTTGTCCACTCATAACATTTATCCAAGCATTTTCGCCCATACTTAATGTTAAATTCCTTAAAGTTAAATCCATTCCATCTAATTCAAGTGGATTTGTATCGTCAGTATTGATATCGTAAGGTATTCTAAACTCTCCATCAATGAATATTGTTGAAGTTCCAGCTCCGTCAATGGTAAGGGACCCTGCGATTGTTTACCCCTCCCAAAAAAGAAACTGCACAACTCGAACAACTCGTCATATTAATTGCTGCCGGCAAATTTCCAACATGATTGTAATACTCGTTTCGTATTTGATTGGTATTCGGAATAAACATTTCGATTGGCTTAATATGAACACTAGGGGCCGAACTACAACATGAAATTACATTTACAATTATCGTATCTTCTCTAGTACAATTATCATCAGTAATTGTTAGAATGTATTCAAAAGTCCCAGCTGTTGAGGGTATAATTTGCATGTTTTCAGTGGTAGAATTATCTGACCAAAGATAAGTAGCAACTGTACTAGTATTGGCATCTAAGGGACTATAATTTGGAGTCAAATTAATGGTAGTATTAGTACAAACTGTAATGTCATCCCCTAAAGTAAAAGGATGAACGGGAACCACTATTTCCACTTCCTCATGACTCCAACACTGCCCATCAGTAACATAAACTCCATAAGTGGTGGTACGTTTTGGTTCAACATCGATACTCCAACACATAGGTGAGGGAGAGCTAGAACAAAGATTAGATACAATTCCAGAATCGGGAGTCCAAAGAAAAGAATAACCTAATGTGTTATCTCCACCTGCTCCTTCATCAAAACTTGCGGTAAGTGTGATTGCAGTTAAAGGAGTTGTTGTGGGACAAAAAACAGTAGATGAAGCATTCAATACTAAATTAGAAATATCCTGATGAACAATAATATCAATTGGAGTGCAAGCTGAACAAGGGTCTATGTTATATAATTGAGTGGATGAAACATTTCCTGCTACAGCTGAATATATCCACCGATTGCCAATATTTTCTACTAAAGTAAAAGTTAAAGGGCAAGTGCTACAAGTGGGTAATTCACCAGTCAATGATTCATTACTTTCAATTACAAGTGTAGTAGAACTTCCGCTGCAAATTTCATTGTCCGTTAATCGAACATTTCGAATAGAATATCCATCAATGTTTTGAGCACTTATAAGCATCGAAAGAAGCGGCATTTCAACGATATTTACACTATTAAATTTCCATGGATTATTATTAATAAACAACTCATGAGTAGTAGGCAGCTCAGCACCATCACCAATGATAACATAGTTGTTTTCATCATCGGTCATGTTCACGACAACAGCGTTTAAATTAGCCGAGGTAAGTCCAGTATATATACCTTGTACATCAACTTCATATCGATTACTCGATAAATTAAGTATGATTGTTTTTAAAAAGCCGTTTGCATCTTCAAAAGTCCAACCATAAATTTCAGCATAATTTGCATTTCCATCTAAATCTTGAGCTCCAGGAAAATCCAAGGGTGTTGCATCTACAGCATGACGCATTACGTAAGCTACTCCATCAAGTGCAGTACCCAATGCTGTTTTTTCTGCAATGCGAGTAAGATTTCCATTGAGATCACCATGGCAACCTACTTCGTCAAATGCAATATCAGATTCAAATATGTTTCCGAATTTAGCACCCGAAAGCATGGTATGCGAAATAATTTTTGTGATCTCGGGCGTCTCTAGATATTTTAAGGCAAGTGCAGCACCCAATAGCCCATGTGCCCATGTTCCAGTTCGGTTGTCATTGTCGTCGTCTAAATTAAACTCGGTAATCCAAATTTCCTTGGGTGAGAAAGATGCATTAAACTGCTGAATTTTTAATAACTCCTTTGCTTGCAATTCTGATATATGTTCAAATGGCTGCAGTAAAAAGTGCTCGATACCACTTGCCATTAAATCACCACCACAAGGATCACTAGCTTTTCCTTCATTGATATAATCATGCAATGTAATTGCATCTACATCATTGGCAACTTTAAGTCTTTCTAGAACTTGATCCAACCAACTACGTTGTCTTCCATGGTTATTATCTTTTGAAATTGCACCAACAATTGCAATTTCAGTATTTTGAAAATTCGGAATATCTTTTATGTCACTTGCCCATTGTTGAGCCATATCCATATAATCGTTTACAGAGGGGAAAATTTCTTTGTAATATTCATCATTTAAGTAAAATTCATTCCCAAGTTCAATATAACTCAATGGCAAGTTATTCTCATTAAGACTATAAAAAGCTGCTAACTCTTGAAAGTATTTGGAAGTAAGCATATTCATAGCAATAATGGGTCGGCAAGCTACTTTTTCTAAATTTAATTTTAAGTGATCATAACTATTACCTTGTCTATTCATTGGAAGTTTATAAGCGTTTTTGTCATAAAACCAATTGAAAGGCAAATCACGTTCAATGAGAGGGTAATTGGTTCTCCAATCGGAAAAATTGGACAATGTTCCAGCTGGAATACGCATTAAAGTAACGTGTTTATCACTAAAAAATTTCTTGTCATTAGAAATATTATTATCCAAACTATTTAGTATCTCCCATGATTGTAGTGGATTACCAGCAACATCAGAGGCAAAAGTATTACTACCATTATACCCAAAAATATCTTCAGGAATCGTCCTTTCTAAAGCAGTAACTCTTGTTGGTTGGGTTGGAACAGCGGGTTGCTTACTCGCTAAAGTAACTTTTAAAAAAGAAGTTAATGTAGACGAGCTCCATAAGGATCCAAATTTTGCATTGCCGCTAATTGATGTGCAACCATTATCGATCCATTTGGTTCCGTTCCAACTCGTCAATACTAGACCACTAGTGTCATAAACACCACACCCCAAACTGTCCCAGTAAAGTTTAACGCTCACATTAGAGCTACCCGTTAATCGCTTTATATTCCAAAATTGGCATCTAGAAATATACGTCAATGAAGTGTCAGCACTATCACTTTCGTTATGAAATTCATTTTTATAATTGACACTAAATGCATCAGTACTATTCGATGGTGCTGATATTTCTAAAGGGTAATGATGCCCTTCATCCCCCACAGGAAAAACAAAAGCGGTATTCCCAATTTTCTTTACTGTACCATCTACAAAACTTTGGTTGCTGGCACCTGCAGTTGTAGCAGTTGCTTTTAATGTAATAATAGTGTCAGTGTAAATGATGCCACTGATGAGTTGTAATAAACTATCGATAGTGATGGGTTGGTTAAGGGTGACACTTCCACCCGCTTTGTCTACGATGAGTTTATTAAAGGTTAAAGTATTCGACCCGCCACCAAATTCCTGGTTTTGTTCGCCTGCAAATTTTAAGGTTCCTCCACTCGTATTAAAAGTAACATTGTTTCCATTTACACTGACATTTCCATTGTAAATATTGGTTCCTGCATTTGCTGCTTGGATGGCGCCCGTTCCTGCGTTGAAATAAACATCATCATTGTAAGTGTCGGCATTTTGGCTTGCTAATTTTACATAAGCGGTGGATGTATTTCCATTGGTAATGGTAACTACACCGTTGTAAACATTTGCCCCATCCCATGTATTGTTTAAAGTGGATCCTGTTTTGGTGAGCGAAGTACTATCACCAAAGGTTGTTGATTTAACCACTAAGTTAGGTGCTGTAAAATTTACTTTTCCTCCAAAGGAATTTGAATATACATTAAACAGTACACTACCACTAGCCGTAATGCTATTTTTACTGGTGGCCGACTGCGTTATATTTTTAAACTGAATAGTGCCTGCACTAATTCCAGTACTACCCGTAACTAAACAAGCGCTGTCACCAAGTATTGATGCACCGTAAGTACCGTTTGCAAAGGAGATTCCGCCATTGCCTGTACTATTTACATAAATGGTATCATTAAAATAACTAGTATCACCATATGCCATTTGAATGGAATAGCCACCGCTGCTATACAAATACACTTTTCCGTTATAAATATCTCCTGCGTCTTGCCCCATTCTTAAATAAACGGTGCCCGTGTTTTTGATGGTTACATCATCATTAAAAGTACATCCCCCTTCACCCCAACCACTTGCTGAACCGTTTTGCTCAAAGCTTCCTGTCTTATCAAAAGTTCCACCACTGAATTTGATTTGTCCAGCGATTACGTCTAAGGTACAATTAAAATTAGTTCCTTGGAAATAGGCATAAGTCCCTCTGATTTTTAAATTTCCGTTATTAATAGCACCACCGTTTAATGAGCTTCTTCCAGAAATATGGAGTTCGTACGTATTTAAATTAATGGTGTTGGCTGAAATGATGAGCCTTGTAATGGTTCTATTGCCATCCAGTAAAATAGAATTAACTCCACCGTTGCTTAATGTTACCGTATCATTCGTGCTAGGAATACCAGCCGGACTCCAATTGCTCGTTGTAGACCAGTTTGTACTGGTAGCACCGTTCCAAGTGTAGTTCCCGGCGTTAGCGGTTGCAGTCAGTAAGGAAAACACGAACCCAAATAACTTAATGAGAGACGGAGAGTCGGAGATCGCGAAGTTTCGCGAGGAGAGTCGGAGACTTTTTTTCATAAAATGAGGAATTACATTAATAAAATAATACACTAAATATGATACTGACTATTAAGTTAAATTGAAAATAAGAAATGAAACTTGTTAGAATCCATCTTCAAATTTTCAAATCGTCCAATTTTCAAATTTTTCTAATTCGTCACAAAAGCAAAAGTGTCACTCCACACACCACTGCTATTTTTCAATCGCACATACCCAAATTGAAGATCGCTGTAAGCAAAGCTGCCTATAGAAATTGTAATTCGGTATCCTGTCCGTTGCCATGTCATGCCTGCAGGTAAACCTGAAGTTTGATCATAAGTAAACTGGTGGTTGGCCAAGTCAGCATGTCCTTCCTTACTTCCTACTTTCACCTCGACCAAATCAATTTGATTGGTGTCGGTCAACGTGATAAACATGGTGCCTGTCACCACATCATTCACCGGTGCGGAAGTGGTAACATAAGCATCAAAATTAGACTGCGCTTGCAGCGGATTCCCTGTAAGAATAAAAAGCAGAAGAACTAAACATCTTGTTAATGCACTAAGATAGTTTGCCATAAAAATGAGGATTGGTTAAGCGAATGTAAAAAAGATTTTTGGAAAAACAAGGGGTGGGGTTAAAAAATAACTTAAAATCAACATTTGTTGCTTCAAAAGTGTTTTTAGGTGTGAATTGAATTTAGCCTCGAAACGAAAGTTAGCTACAAGCCTCAAGCTTCAGGAGTGTTTTTAGGTGCGAATTAATGTTATCTTCGAAAAGTATTAACTCAGGCCCCTGCGACCGTCGCGCTCCCGATGCTTCGGGACGTTGCGTCCCCCTCGGTTAATCAGTCAGTACTAAATGTGATAATATTTCAAAATTTTTCCTTGAATTTTATCTTTTTCCCTAACCAGCGAAACATTATACATAATCCACAATTGAGGTTAAAACTTTTTAAATAAATGCAATTAAATATAGCACTTAAGTGATTTTCTATGTACTTTTCGATCTAAATATGATTTCAATTATGAAGCACTCTTTCATCACCATCATGCTGCTGCTTTTGTTCTCCGCTTTACAAGCTCAGCAACCCTGCAGTCCCAACGAACTTGTTAGTATTTCTAAGCAACTGGATTCCCCTTGCGAAGCTTTATTCAGCACCTCGTCTTATTTCAATTTTGCTACTCTTACCGCTCAACGAAATAATATTCGCACCGGCACTTTAGAATGGCAATTCCGTAGCGATACGGTGAATGGCACATGGCAACCTATCTCCGCTTCCTGGCTCGGACAAGGAACAGAATTTATCGACAAACCTGATTTTACTACAGCCGACAACGGGCAATACCGATGTGTGTTTACCGATACGGCAACGGGATGCAAGGATTACAGAAGAACTTCTGTGTATGTTTATCCACGTCCAGATTATAATATCAATGTTGATCATGTAGGATGTGTGGCCATGTATCTTAGCACCCCTTTGCTAAATGACCCTAATCAAGTACTCTCCCATTGTTGGCAACCTGATTTCGGTACCAACCCAATCGTTTGTGAAAGCAACTCTCCTCTTTATGCTTTCCAAGGAGTGGGATGTGCCATGGTGGTTGGAACCGTTACCGCCATTGTCACCAATCAATATGGATGTGAAAATTTGTCGTTCGTAAGTGGACTATGCAATCTCGAATACCTCGATACCTATGCATCCCTAAATGCCCCTGATACCATTTTCTGTGCTAAATCGGGAAGCATTGAAGTCATGCGTTTTTCTAATACTTCCGTACAATCAGGATGGACTTATCAATGGTTAAAAAATGGCAATCCATTATCGTGGGCAACAAATAATATTATTAAGCCAACCACAACTGGAAAGTACAAATGCATGGTTACAAATAATAGTGGATGTACGGCAATTACCAATGAAATATCGGTTACTGTGAATAAACTACCTACGGTAAACTTACAACCATCTGGAATTACTGAAATCTGTAATAAAGATACGATTGTGATGAGCTCTGGAAGTCATACGTCCAACACATTCGAATGGTATCGCAATGGGCAATTACTTCTACAAAACACGGTGGCTATTGGAGTTTCTAAAAATGGAAATTACAAAGTACTTGTTACCTCACCCGAAGGATGCTCAGCAACCTCACCCATAAGCAAGATCAATATTTATCGTTCAACTATTGAAGCAACAGGTCCGGTCGTAATTTGTACGGGAGATAGTTCTGTTCTACAAAATCTAACACCTAACACGGTGGCTCGTCAGTGGCAACTTAACAATGTTAATATTCCCGGCGCTACATCAGCTCAATATGCTGCCATGCAGAGCGGACTTTACCGTGTGAAATCAACCAGTGCGGGAGGGTGCATCAGCTATTCCAATCAAATTGACATCAGTGTAAATTGTAGAGAGGCATTAGAAGAAAATTATCTTTTGCACATCAGTCCAGTACCATCTTCTCAATTTATTAATCTTGGATCATTTGAAACTACCGGTAATTTCCGAATAAATATTACGGATATGAATGGAAAAATTGTTTTTGAAAATAATGATTCTCAATTCGACATTCATCAGTTGGATGTAAGTGGATTGGCGGCGGGAATGTATATTATTCATTTCTCGGATGAGGCTGGAAAGCGAAGTGGAAAGTTTATTCGGGAGTAGCTGCTTGCTGCAAGCTTCAAGCTACACGCTTCAAGTTTTTTTTCGCTGTAAATTAATTTTTTTTTCGAAAAGTATTATTTAGACCCCGCGAACGCTGCGTAACCGTTGCGATCGCTGCGTTTAAACGATCATTAATTTTAGAACCTAAATTTCTAAACCTTCGATTGTACTTTACTGTTTTAAAAAATAGTTAACTTAAATTTCATTCCCAACCTGACGCTAAAACCTCAGCCACGTGAATGACTTTTAAAGAAAGATTCTTTTTGTTGATGACACCTTGCAAGTGCATTAAACACAAAGGATCGTTGGTGATGATAGTATCGGCACCTGAGGTAGAAATGCTTTTAAAAAATTCTTCAGCCATACCAACCGTTAAAGCTTCGTTTTTACGATCGAGTCCGCCACCCATGCCGCAGCCAGGCCATGCATCCAAAGGTTCGACTATTTCCAAATCTTTTACTTTGCGCAGTAAGGTGAGTTGAGCACTTTCTTTTGCTTGATCACCAGGAAGTGTACAAGAGTCGTGAACTACAGCTTTCGCTTTGTATACAGCGCCAATATCGCTTGCATTCATTACCGACACTAAAAAATCGCTTAGCTCAAAAAAATTCTTTTGTACCAGTTTGTATTCATTATGCATAGCAGAGTTGTGAAAAAGTGCAGGATAATAATTTCGAATAGTTTTTACACAACCTGGTCCCGGACAAACGATGTAACGCTCATCTTGGAATTCGCGAATCAACTTCTCACCTACTTCCTTGCATGCATCGCGGAAACCATCTTCAAAAGCTGGTTGACCACAACAAGTTTGTTCAATATTATAATTCACACCACAACCCACTTTCTGCAATAATTTTAATGTATTGCGAGCGATCTCAGGTTGATATTGATCGACATAACAAGGTATATATAAATCTACAATCACAATTATTTATTCAAGTTTAAAGAATTCCAATCTAACTTATTTACGCGACGCAAGAGGATAATACCCATCACGAAGAATACAACCAGTGCAACAATCGAATTCCGCATGCTGCCCGTTACTTCATTCACGTAACCGAACACAAAAGTACCTAAAACAGTTCCAACCTTGTCGCAAACATCATAAAAACTGAAATAAGAGGCGTGATCTTTTGTGGGAGGTAACATTTTCGAATAGGTAGAACGACTGAGTGATTGAATTCCACCCATCACCAATCCAACTAAAGCTGCAGTGATGTAAAAGTCAAGGGGAAGATACACCAGGAAATAAACGCCTAAGCAAATCAACATCCATATCGATAAGGAAATAATAAGTGCTTTTATATTTCCCAGTTTACTACTGAGGAACGAAAACAGATATGCACCACCAATGGCTACAAATTGAATTAATAAAATGCATATGATTAATCCGCTCTGTTTACTTTCTTCGTCGGCCCAAGCAATTTCTTGCACGCCAAACAAGGTAGCCAAATACATGATGGTTTGCACGGCCATATTGTAAAAGAAAAAGGCAATTAAAAATGCTTTCAAATAAGGAGTTTCATTTAATTGATTCCACACCATTCTTAATTCGCGGTAACCTTTTTTAAGAATATCTCTTTTGATGGGCGAGTTGGCAGGATCTTTAGGCAAGCCTTGGAAGGAATATTGAGCAAATAAAAACCACCAAATACCCACTAATAAAAACGAGAAACGCATCGCGAATCCACTGCTGATGTTTCCATACCATTGCGGAAACATGATCATGGTGAGATTAAAAATCAAGAGTAGTGATGAACCAATATATCCCATCGAAAACCCACGTGCACTGATTCGATCTTGATCAGCAGCCACCGCAATTTCGGGGAGGTAGGCATTATAGAATACTATACTGCCTGCATATCCAATGGCAGCAAACAAAGAGCATGATATTCCCACCCACAAGGTATCAGCACCTTCAAAGAACCAAAGTAAAGAACAAGAAATCGCTCCTAAGGTGGAGAAGAAGTACATAAACTTTTTCTTTTGTCCGCTGTAATCAGCGATGGAAGATAACATCGGAGAAATTAAAGCAATCACTAAAAAAGCAAAAGAGATGGCATACGATTGCAAGGACTCCGGATTATAAGTCCTTCCTAAAAAACGAACTTCATTCGCACCATTAGAATGTGCGATGGCGCTAAAGTAAATGGGAAAAAGTGCAGAACTAATAACGAGTGAATAGGCCGAGTTGGCCCAATCGTAAAAGGTCCAGGCGCGGACCACTTTTTTATTCCCTAATGAGTATGGTTTCATTGTAAATCGATTCGAAAATAAGTAAATGGATTGAACTAGAGACAACACCCTTGAAAATCGCGGCGAAACCGTTCAATTTCATTGTGAAAAGGGAACTAGCGATAAGGATTTAACCAGCTTTATCAAGCGAAAATTTTATGCTAAAGCAGTACCACTCGTCCGATCGCTGTAAATCCATCTCCACTACATCGAACCAAAAATACTCCTTTACGATCATTCATATCAAACTTTGTAATAGAATCAATTGTTGATATTACTTTAACTACTTCACCCAAAAAGTTCAATATTTCGATGGTTTTAAACTGGCCTTCTTTACCCGAAGAAACAAAGAAACTACCTGCGTTCGGATTCGGAGAAATGGCCATGTTGATAGCACTCGTCCATTCGTTGATTCCAATTCCGGTAATGTTTACACAGCTAGAAGTATCGGTGCAATTATTCTCAGTCACCATGACCGCATAATTTCCATTGGATGTAGCTGTAAACGACTGAGAAGTTTCACCCGCAATTAAAGCAAAGTTGTTATCGCAATCGAGCCATTGATAGATCGCACCGGTTGCGTTGGCCGTGATGGTGTTTTGAAAAGTGGTTACTGTTGCATCTGCAAAATTTATGGTGAGATCGACTGTTACCAGCGAATCGCAACCCGTTACTACACTCGAAAGATTTTGAATTACCGTAGTATCATTGTTGTAATAAATTCCACCAATCAGTGCACTATCGCATTCGGTGATGGGCGGAAGAACTATCGAGGTTGAATTATTGATAATGATAGGCTGAATGTATATACTGTCACAACCGTTAGCAGTAACACCAGGTACAGTCGTGATTAGTGAGGTGTCTGCAGCGTAATAAATGGAATCAATCAACAAACTATCACAGCCCATTAATGGTGCATTAGTCAAGAACGAAGCAGGATCCAATTTCCACCAATCGGATTTGATGGAGAGGTAATAACCACTTCCAACATAGGCAATATCGTTTACAACAAAAGCCGTAGCTTTCTCTCGATTGCCCGGACCATAATCTGTAATTTGCGTCCATGAATTGCTACCTACATCATAGCTATAAAAATCCATGTATTGATTTCCGGTTCCTACATAGCCAAGGCCTGAAGTAGAAAAACCCACTGCATCCGCTCTTGCTGGACCAGGTACATTAGCTAATTGCAACCAACTATCTGTTGCAGGGTTATATTCCCAGAAATCGTTGTTTCTTGTAAATCCACTGTGGTATCCGGTACCTACATATCCTTTACTGCCAATAGAAAATCCCACTGCGGCATAGCGACCAATGGCCACTGGAAAATTTGCTTTTTGTGTCCATGTATTTGTGAGTGGATCGTACTCATAAAAATCTGTTTTGGTGGTTCCATTCAAACCCATCCCAACATATCCTTTGCTTCCGATGGAAAAACCTGTTGCACTTTCACGATTGCCAGGTGGAAAACTAGCTTTTTGTGTCCAGCTGTTTAAGAGAGGATCGTATTCCCAAAACAGATCCGTGTTACCGTTATTATCTCTGCCTGTCCCAACATATCCTTTACTACCAATACTAAATCCAACCGAGCCGGTACGCGCAGTGCCGGGGAAATTCGCAAGTTGTGTCCAAGTATTTAAGTTCGGATCATACTTGAAGAATTCATTTCGGAATGTTCCACCTGCCGATTGTCCTGTGACCACATATCCGGTATCACCTATTGCGAAAGAAACAAGATTGTATCGCGCTTGTGGCATATCTGTTAATTGTGTCCAGCATCCTTGAGAAAACAAAGTGAATGGCGAGATGAATACAAAAAACATTGTTATCAAAACAGACTTGAAAAAATTCTCAACTAATAATTTGAGAAAATTATAATTGTTTTCTATGGCTTGCATTGGGATAGTGGTTTGTTTGACTACTGCTGAAACTCAAACTTCAGTATTAACCTCAATGCACCAGAATTAACTTGCACACTGTCCACATATACGGTGGTGTCTGGTATTACGCTCGTGAATTTGAAACGAACGGTTCCCATTAATTCTTTATCGGGAACATTGCCAACATCCTTATCATAGATATTAAATTTAATATCTTCGTTTAGGATAAAAGTACCTTGAGAAGGAACAACATTGAATGAGCCTGTCTCTGCATTGTTTAATACCGTTCCGCTAACATATGTAGTGTCACCTGGAAAAACAATGCTATAGTTTAAATCAGGCAAATTACCCGGATCCCAGTCGAGACCTCCAGGTTTGAGCGTTGGTGTTTGCAAAACATCAATTTTCTTAATGACAGCTCGACGATAAAAAGTAACCGGAATATCTTTCGAGTTAGATGAACTTAATCCAGATTTAGTTGCTGTTGCCTTTACTTTATACCCTCCGAAAGAAGAGTACGAATGATTTACAGTTAGACCTTGTCCTGTAGTTCCATCTCCAAAGTCCCAAGTTACATTATCAGCAGTGGGGGCGCTTGCAGTGAATACAATATTTACTGGAAGTGTTTGAGAATATCCACTCGTTTGTGTAAAACTGATACTAGGAGCTGAATCTGACTCTTTATCTTTTTTACAGGCTGCGATTACAAATAAAAAACTAATATAGAGAAGTGGACGAATTTTCATTCAATAAAAATATAAAATTATTTTCATGCAATTATAAAAATTACGTAAAATAGTTGTTAGAAGAATTAAATTCTCTTTTTAAAGGTGCGATCCCTATTGTTATCGGGACGTAAAGTTTCTACGCTCTCACACTCCTTTTCACTCTGCAATGGGGCTGCGCTATGCTAAATTTTCTCGCAAAGGCGCTAAGGCTACGCTATTCTAAGTTCGCTAAGTTCCAGAAGACTGCGATATGCTAAAGTTTCTTGTTTAGACAAAAAAAACTGCCCAGTAGAATATACTACTGAGCAGCCATAATTGATTAATTTAATCTTTGTAAACTCTCACGAATTAAGCACCTACTTGAGAGCGGATGATGTTTAAGGCTCCACCTGCTTTAAACCACTCAATTTGGTTTTCGTTGTAAGTATGATTCACTAAGATGGTTTCTGTTGATCCGTCTTTATGATTTAACTGTATGGTAAGTTGTTTTCCTGGAGTGAAAGTGGTTAAACCTAAAATATCGATTACATCGTCTTCTTGAATTTTATTGTAATCTTCTTTATTTGCAAACGTTAGACCTAACATTCCTTGTTTTTTCAAATTCGTTTCATGAATACGTGCAAATGATTTCACCAAGATAGCACGAACGCCTAAGTGACGAGGCTCCATGGCAGCATGCTCTCGAGAAGAACCTTCTCCATAGTTTTCATCACCCACTACGATAGAACCGATGTTTTGCGCCTTGTACGCTCTTTGTACTGCAGGCACTGAACCGTATTCACCCGTCAATTGGTTTTTTACGTTATCCGTTTTTTCATTAAAGAAATTCATGGCGCCTATCAACATGTTGTTGCTGATATTATCGAGATGTCCGCGATACTTTAACCAGGGACCAGCCATGGAGATATGATCGGTAGTACATTTTCCTTTTGCTTTGATGAGCAGCTTCAATCCTTTCAAATCAATTCCTTCCCATGCAGCAAATGGATCGAGTAATTGAAGGCGATCGCTGGTTGGACTCACTTCAATTTTTACGGATGATCCATCAGTAGCTGGTGCTTGATAACCTGCATCTTCTACTGCGAAACCTTGCGGTGGCATTTCAGGACCTTTTGGTTCTGCTAACTTAATTTTCTCACCCTTATCATTCGTTAAAAAATCCGTCATCGGATTAAAAGTAAGATCACCTGCAATGGCCAATGCTGTTACAATTTCTGGTGATGCAACGAATGCATGTGTATTAGGATTTCCATCATTACGCTTTGCAAAATTGCGATTGAAAGAAGTGATGATTGAATTTTTGCGATTTGGATCGGAAGTATGTCGAGCCCATTGTCCAATACAAGGACCACAAGCATTTGCTAACACGACTCCACCCATCTTATCGAACGTAGACAAGAATCCATCACGCTCAATCGTGTAACGTACGAGTTCAGATCCTGGAGTGATCGTAAATTCACTTTTGGCTTTCAATCCACTTTTGACAGCTTGCTCAGCTAACGAAGCAGCGCGACTAATATCTTCATAAGAGGAATTGGTACACGAACCAATCAACCCTACTTCTAACGTTGCTGGCCATCCGTTTTCTTTCACCGCAGCAGCAAATTTACTCAAGGGCCATGCTAAATCGGGAGTGAAAGGTCCGTTGATATGCGGCTCCAACTCATCCAAATTAATTTCAATAACTTGATCAAAATATTTTTCGGGATTTGAATACACTTCATCATCACCACGTAAATGTTCTTTGATGCCATCGGCTAAATCAGCTACAGCTTTACGGCTTGTACCACGAAGGTAATCAGCCATCTTTTCATCGTAACAGAAGATGGAAGTCGTTGCACCAATTTCAGCTCCCATATTACAAATGGTTCCTTTTCCTGTACATGAAATACTATCGGCACCCGGACCAAAATATTCTACAATCGCATCGGTACCACCTTTTACGGTTAAGATACCAGCCACTTTTAAAATGACATCTTTTGCAGATGTCCAACCACTCATTTTCCCAGTCAACTTCACACCAATCAACTTTGGAAATTTAAGCTCCCAAGGTAGACCAGCCATCACATCACAAGCATCGGCACCACCTACTCCAATGGCAACCATACCGAGTCCGCCAGCATTCACTGTGTGACTATCGGTACCAATCATCATCGCACCTGGAAAGGCATAATTTTCTAGAATTACTTGATGAATAATTCCGGCACCTGGTTTCCAAAAACCAATTCCATATTTATTTGAAACAGAAGAAAGAAATCCAAAAACTTCTTTATTCTTATCCAATGCTTTTGTTAAATCTGCTGTAGCGCCTTCTTCAGCTTGGATCAAGTGATCGCAATGCACGGTTGATGGTACAGCCACTTTTGGTCGACCAGCTTGCATAAATTGCAGAAGCGCCATTTGTGCCGTTGCATCTTGCATGGCTACGCGATCTGGATTAAAATCTACATAATCCTTGCCTCGTACAAATGCTTTTTGTGGCAGTCCCTCAGAAAGATGGGAATACAGAATTTTTTCAGCGAGTGTTAAAGGTGCACCAGTAAGGGCGCGTGCAGCTGCTACTTTGCTTGGAAAGCCAGCATACACTTTTTGGATCATGTCGAGGTCGAATACCATTTTTTTAATTAAGAATTTAGAATTAAGAATTAAGAATTGGAGGTTAGATGTTGGATTTTAAATATTGGCGCGATACTGATTGATTTTCTTGATTGCTTCGCGATTGGATTTTCATCGGCTTCGCGATTTGTCGTCTCGCATTGTGAAATGATAAAGTTAATTTTAAATAAAACGTGATTGTCAAATCAAACCTTGCCAAATCTAACGTCTTACATCTAATCGCGAAACCTCGCGACTAACATCCATTTCAGAGTGCGAAGATACTAAATTTCGCGGTTAAAAAATTTGAGAAAAATTGGAAATATTACATTTAATCGCGAAGTCTCGCGACGAATCCGAAGCGTCGCGCCCATCTACCCTAACAGAGAATTAAACACAGACTAAATATACAAAGCAACCAACGGAATTACAACAAGTTACTTTTTCTCGAGCATTGGTTTCTTTAGCGGAGTATTAAAATTTTCCTTCAAAAACTTTATCACGAGGTCGTTGGCTTTTGCCGTGGCGACCTTATCGTATTTTGGATTACTTGGATTCGCAAAAGCGTGATCGGCATCATAAGAATAGTGGGTAAATTTCTTTTGAACGATTTTCATATTTTCATCAAACTCATCGACCAATTGAGGGGTAATCCAAGCGTCTTTACTCGCATAAATTCCGAGAACGGGTCCGTCCAATTTTGCCAACTTCTCCTTTTCCATTTCAGGCATTCCATAATAAACCACACAACCATAGCCTTGCTGACCCGCTAAAATGGCAGCTTGCAAACTCCATCCACCGCCCATGCACCAGCCAATGGTTTGCACTCTTGCGAATTTTCCTCCGTACTCTAAACATGATTTAATAATGGCTTCAACCCTTTCTGTTTTCAATCCTTGCATGAGGGTTGCGGCTTCTTCGGCGTTTGTGGCTACTTGACGATCGTATAAATCAATGGCTAAAACGGTAGCACCCGTAGCCATATGAATTTTTTCAGCTTCACGTAAAATATATTCGTTCAATCCCCACCATTCATGAAACATTAAAATGAGCGCTCCATTTGCTTTGCCCGATTTCACTTCAAAAATAGCGGCCTCCTTACCCCCTTCCACTTTGATACTAACCATCTTTCCAATTTTAGGAGTAAAATCGAGAGGAACTGGAGGCAGATGATTGGCTTTGAACTTTTCATCATTCGCAAAATCAGCAAATGATAGGGCATCTCCGGCAGAAACATCACAACAAGAAGATTGTGCCCATCCTTCAGAGAGCGAGAACAGAGTCAATAGAGTGAAAGTCAGGAGCAAACGTTTCATAGCGAGTATTTTATTTGTAAAAATAACAATTCTGTGAAAAGTAAACATAATGATTCGATTGCATTCTGTATTTTCGGAGTCCCTTTAAAAAAGTAATTATGAACTACTGGCTCGTTAAGTCAGAACCCTTCAAGTATTCATGGGATCAATTCGTAAAAGATGGATTCGCTTGCTGGGATGGGGTACGTAATTACCAAGCTAGAAATAACCTAAGAAGCATGAAAAAAGGCGACATGGTTTTATTCTATCACAGCAATGAAGGATTAGCCATTGTAGGAATTGCCAAAGTAAAAAAAGAAGGGTATCAAGATCCGACGACTACCGATGAAAATTGGGTGTCGGTGGATTTAAAACCATTTAAAAAATTAAAAAAACCAGTAACGCTTGCCGATATCAAAGCGGAGCCACGATTAAAAGACATACAGATGTTGCGATTAAATCGACTCTCCGTGGTATCTATTCTTCCTGAAGAATTTGATGTTATTCTGGCCATGGGAAGCTAGCTGCTAGCTGCTGGCTGTTCGTAGTTAACAAGATGCGACTCATTGCTAAAAGCTAATCACGTAGCTTCACGATTAAAAGCAAGAAATTAAAAGAAAAAGATAAAAGTTAAAAGCTAAATACCAGAAGCCAGCAGCTAAAAGCCAAAAGCTTAAAGCCAGCAGCTAGCAGCCAAAATCACCCGTTAATAAAAAAATCCCTTGAATAAAAATCTACTTAGACAAATCGTATTTCTCGTCTTACTTTTTAGTACAGCGGTTTCATTTGCACAAAAAACCGGAAGTGTACGTGGATTCCTTTACGACAAAGAAAACGGAGAGCCTGTACTCTACACTCCCGTATTCATTAAAGGGACGCAATTTGGAAGCATCACCGACGTGAATGGATTTTATAGTATTACCAATGTTCCCCCCGGCTCTTATGTTTTAACGATTGCTGCCATCGGTTATGATAGTTCTTTAGTGGAAATTATTGTTTACGAAGATAAAGTCACGGACAAACAGATTTACATCAATAAAGGATCAGTAAATTTAAAAACGGTAGAAGTTTCGGCAGAAAAAGAAGCAAGAAAAACGGAAGTAAGGGCTTCGGTAAATAAAATTACGCCACGTGAAATAAAATCTGTTCCCTCGATTGGTGGAGAGCCAGATTTAGCGCAATATTTACAAGTGTTGCCAGGTGTAGTTTTTAGTGGTGATCAAGGCGGTCAACTTTATATTCGTGGTGGTACACCCATTATGAATAAAGTTTTGTTAGATGGTATGATCGTTTACAATCCATTTCACTCCATCGGATTATTTTCTGTTTTCGATACCGACATTTTACGCAATGCGGATGTATACACCGGTGGCTTTCCAGCAGATTATGGAGATCGCATTTCCTCAGTGATGGACATCACCACACGCGGTGGAAACAAACGACGCTACGGTGGAAAGTTAAGTGCTTCAACATTCTCGAGTAAATTATTGTTTGAAGGTCCCATCAAAAAACAAAAAGAAGATGGAGGCGGCAGCAGTTCGTTTTTAATTAGCTACAAAAATTCTTATCTCGATCAATCCTCAAAAGAACTTTACGACTATATTGACAAAGATGGTCTTCCCTTTAGCTTTCAGGATTTCTATGGTAAAGTTTCGTTGAACGGAGAAAATGGTTCGCAATTAAATCTTTTCGGATTTGACTTTAGTGACAATGCGAAATTTAAAAACGTTACTGACATCAATTGGAAATCGAATGGATTCGGTGCTAACTTTATCTTAGTTCCTAAAGGTTCGAATACATTAATTGATGGAGTATTTGCATTTTCTAAATACAACATCAATCAAAAAGAAGCAAATGAAGCTCCGCGTAGCAGTGCCATCAATGGATTTAATTTTGGCTTTAACTTAACTAGCTTTTTCAATAAAGATGAATTGAAGATAGGCGTGGAAGTTTTAGGATTTAGAACAGAATTATTCACGAATACCATCACAGGCTTAACCTATGAGCAAATTGAAAATACCACAGAATTTGGTTCCTTTTTCCGTTATCGCATCTCCAGAGATAAAATTGTAATTGAACCTAGCATTCGACTTCAGTATTTTGCTTCACTCAGTGAATTCTCCCCGGAGCCACGTATCGGAATCAAAGTAAATGCTATGGAAGGTTTACGTTTTAAAATGGCGGGTGGCATTTATGCACAGAATTTAATTAGTGCTGTTTCAGATCGAGATGTAGTGAATTTATTTTATGGATTTCTTTCTGGTCCGGAGAGCTTGCCTGATAACTTTAATGGAAAAGAAGTTAATTCACGACTACAAAAAGCAAGAGACATCATCGTAGGAGCAGAAATTGACATCACCAAACATTTAAGCGTGAACATAGAAACATTCTACAAAGATTTCACACAACTTTCTAATATCAACCGCGACAAAGTTTATCCAGATAATGGTTTTTACCAAGATCAACCTGATTACTTGACCAAAGATTTTATCATTGAAAAAGGAAGTTCCTATGGTGCCGATATGGTGGTGAAGTACGAATACAAGCGTGTTTATTTATGGGCTGTATACTCTTTAACGTACGTAACTCGTAACGATGGCATACGTGAATACCGCCCTCATTTTGATCGTAGACACAATGTGAATTTAGTAGGTTCTTATACGTTTGGTAAAAACTCGATTGGGAATTAAATGCAAGATGGAATTTTGGATCTGGATTTCCTTTTAGTGGAACACAAGGCTTTTACGAATATCAAAACTTCTCGGATGGATTATACACCGATCCCAATAGCACTAATGGAACTTTAGGAATTATTTATGGCCCGCTGAATGGTAAACGTCTTCCTCCTTACCATCGAATGGATCTTAGTTTGAAAAAAGAATTTGTTCTCGGTAAAAATTCCAATCTTGATATTACGGCAAGCGCAATCAATATTTATGACCGAGAAAACATTTTCTATTTCGACAGAGTTCGTTACCAACGTGTAAATCAATTACCTTTCTTACCTTCGCTGGGAGTTAGTATGACATTTTAGTGTTTAAGTAATTTAATTATCTTTACTACTTACCATGGATAACGAGGTGCGCATCGGTAAAAACAATAACATCCAATTTAATTGGTTGGTCATTGTGTTGCTATTGCCAATCACCTTTGGGATTTGCATTTGGAAACAATTTAATGGACTTTACGGTCAGGAACCGCATGATTTATTTCGATACATGCAATCGGTATTTGGCTTTTTATTGGGTGGCACGGCTCCTATTAGTCAATCGAGTCCTGCACTTTACCCCTTAATTGGTTCCATCTTTTCGGTTGTTATACCGGATCTATACTGTTTGCAATTTGTAAGTTTAATGGCTGCTGGTGTTTGTTACATCAGCTTTTGCAAACTGCTTAATGCACTCTATCCTGAAGGCACCCAACGACAACGTTACGCATTTCTGGTTTTATTTCTTTCTCCATTTTTCTTTCGTTCTTCATTGGTGGCTTTGCCAGATATGCTCTCTATGGCTTTTCTGGTTTGGTCGTTGTTAGAATATTATAAATGGCAGAAAAATAATAGTAGTCAGTCGATGATCATTTCCGTTTGCATGGCGATACTAGCAATTCAAACGCGTTATTCAGTTGCACTTTTACTCATTCCAATTCTTCCTATGATTTGGAAAACGGCGAGGATGCGATTCAGCCTATTTCTAATTACCGTTTTTGCGATTTTAATGTCGTTCACACCAACCATTTTCTTAAAAGGACAAGAGAGTTTTGATTTTATATTTCATCCGTGGATTGAGAACTGGTCGCTATTAAACCTTTTTAAAAATAGTTTTACCATTGGATCCGATATTTCTCAATACAGTTTACCGAATATACTCTATGCATTAAGCGTAGTATTACATCCAGGGTTTTGTATTATTGGACTTGTATTTATTGTTTTCAGTTTGCGTTCAGGAATTCAACTTCCAAAACTTTGGTTGATTTGCCTTGCGCTCTTTTTGATATTCATTGCGGGATTCCCTACACAAGAATTACGATTATTAATGCCAGCTTTTCCCATCGTTTTACTGGCACTTTATCCAGCGTATGAGTTATTGATCTTCCAATTTAAGACAAGAAATTTACGGGTGCTTGTTTATATATTTGCTATTGTTATACAACTTGCATTGAGTTTTAAAGTGATTTATCCCATCTACAATTATCAACAAGAAGAACTGATCATCGCCAATGCTTTAAAAAAAATACCCAGTACAACATTAAACACTTTTGCCATTGATGGAGCATTAAGAACATATGATGTGCCTCATGACATAGTAAACATGTGGGGAACTACCTTTCCGCTATACAACAACAGAGATTTAATATTATTTAATCCAAGTCGATTTACAACCTTATACAAGGAATCCGAACCAGTCAAAATTTTCAATCAATTGATGCTACAGAAGAAAATGGTACGTATTGCGGTATATCCCAATGGATGGGAGCTTTATAGAGCGAAACAATAATCCGAAAAAAGTCATTAGACTTTTTTGCCTTATGGACTGACGATTAATTTTGAAACAATAATTCAGAAAATATTGCTAAAGTGAAAATAATACCATTTATAAGTTTTAAATAGTCCAAATAATTATAATCTTAACAAGTCTTGCACTAACACTGAATAGTTCTGAATTTATATTACATAATTTTGGAGGATTTAGTTCTTCTGATATTTGTCAAATAAATTTTAGTTTTAATTTAAGATTCTAGTTCTATTTTACTTGTTACTTTCTTTTACGTGAAAAGAAAGTAACCAAAGAAAGCACGCCACCCAACACCAACCCATTTTTGCGGTTTCTGCTTTCTATTTTCTTTTGCAACCACTGAACAATCTTTTGTGCTATATCCTTACTTCATCGGTTCAGCAAAAATCGGTTCGCGCTGTTGCCTGGACGTCCTCCGCGCTCTTCCGAACGATATTATTGTTTATTAAAATTTATTGATTGAATTTTGAATCTATTCATGTTTAGATAATTGGACTACACACTATATACAAACTGAATTAGACCAATTTCAAGTATAATTTAAGTAACTAATCCCTAATTTTTTCGTAAAACAGCATGCAAAAATTGCTGACTGAATCCAATGTAGAAATTGAGCTCATCCTTTCGATGGGCAAAATGTTTTTATTAAATTCATTCAAAAGTATTTCCTTTCTCGCATTAACCTTAGTTATTTTGCTAAAATTTGGAAATCTTTCGTGGGGACAGATCAGCGTTTACTATTTATCACTGTTGGTTCTTCAATACATTGCATTATTCTCCTTCGAAACATTTTGCCAACATTCTATTCTCGATAATCCAGCGGCAACAACTTCTATTTGGAAGGATGCTATCCGTGTTCGACTCAGCATTGCCTATTTATTGATCGCAATCCTCGCACTATTTAAAATTCCGTTAACCTTACTCCTCCTAGCAACTTGCTATTTAATTCTACAGATCTACAATGAATCGTACAAAGTAATTGCGAAATTGGAGGATAAAATTAATTCTTGGAATTTGATAAGTTGGCTTAGTTTAATCGTGACTATTGGATGGATTCTCTTCTCCAAAACTCAACTTTCATTCCAGGAATTACTCATCGTATTAGTGGTCACACAAGGAATGCGATTAGCACTTCTGTGCACCTATTTTTACTCAACGTATCCACTACCCTACTTACCGCGCACTGATTTCACTCAATTGAAAAAGTCAGGCATGTATTTTTTACGTAGTTCGATCGTATTATTAAACAACAAAACTCCGTTTCTCCTTGGGGCGATTCTTTTAGGATCTATATCGATGAGTTCATTTCATATGATTTTACTTTGGACGTATACAGGCTGTACCATCATTCATCTTTTGGGCACAAGTGGTATTTTAGACTTTACAGATTTGAATCGAGATGCGTTAAAAGAATCTGTTTTAAAAATGGTTATTGGCGGAACGGTCATGGGTTTAACTTGGGTGGGAATTTGTTTGGTTTTCATGAATAAATTTCAAATGAATAGTATTTCCCTTTGGTGGATCATTCCTGTATTCATACTCTTACTTTTCACCTCTATTCAACTTCCTTTGTTGCATGCTTTATTAAAAGTAAAAGAAGATAAAAATATTCTGAGAATTTTTGCACTGTGTGTTACGCTACAAACAATTTTAGGATATTGGTTTCTTACACAGCAGGAAATTATTTTGTGTTTATGGATACTGGGTTTAACAGCAGTTTTACAAACATTGCTTTACATGAAAGTTTTATCTAGAATAATTTAGATAAAAGCAAATTTTTCTCGCAACCCTCGGCAAGCTCAGGTTAAAAAGGCGCAGGCGCTAAGTTATTAGGTTGCTTTTCTCTTCGCTAAGTTTTCTCGCAAAGGCGCAAAGGCGCTAAGTTTATATGAAGTAAATTTATCAAACTATTGTAGCTCAATCAAACTTTCATTCACCGGTACAAAGAGCACAAAGATTTACACAGAGTAATTATTATAAAAGTTTGTTAGTTGTACAACTAACAAACTTTGTGACCTCGTTTGAAAAACGCTATAATCTCTTTGGGTCCCGATAGCTCTTGGGATGACGACTTTGCGCCTTTGCGCCTTTGCGAGAAAATTTCCTTCTTTGTTTCGAACCTGATTATAATAGAAATATAATTTAAATACCAACCAATATTTACTCAACTAAAACAAAAGAGCCTCGATTTCTCAAGGCTCTTTTAAATTATTTATTTTTAAATTAACGAATCGTTACCATCTCACGGTACTTTGGCAGAGGCCAGCTTTCATCGTCCACAATTAATTCCAATTTATCAACATGATAGCGAATTTCGCTGAAGTACACTTTCACTTTATCGCAATAAGCAATGGCATGAGCACGCGCATCGGAAATGGCATTTGCCTTCTTTCTCGCTTCTACCATCTCATCTACTTTTTTCTTGATGACAGTAATGTGCGTTGAAATTTCTTTGATTAGTTCGACCTGTGTTGAGAATACTTCCTTCGGCAAACCGATATCTTTCATGCCTTCTACATTTTGCACCAATAAATTTTGATATTTAATGGCTGCAGGAATGATATGATTGACTGCTATGCTACCCATCACGCGAGATTCGATTTGAATCTTTTTGATATAGGTCTCCAACATAATTTCGTGACGCGCTTCCACCTCTCGATGACTAAAAATTCCGTTACGCTCAAAAAGACTAATTGATTGCTTAGTAACAAATGCATCTAATGCAGGCGGTGTTGTCGTTACGTTACTCAATCCACGTTTCTTTGCTTCTTTCTTCCACTCATCTCCATACCCATTTCCTTCGAAGCGGATGGCTTTTGATTCTACGATGTACTTGCGCAATACTTTTAAAATGGCTTCGTCCGATTTAATTCCTTTCTTCGCAATACTTTCTACTTCGGTATGAAATTTAACTAATTGATCCGCTACGATGGTATTTAAAATCGTCATCGGATGCGAGCTGTTTGCAGATGATCCCACTGCGCGAAACTCAAACTTGTTTCCTGTAAATGCAAACGGAGAGGTCCGGTTACGGTCGGTGTTGTCCAATAAAATTTCTGGGATTTTTCCGATGTTTAATTTCAAGGCTGTTTTCTCCTCGGGTGTCATCTTTTTATCCTTCACCGACTTCTCAATCTCATCCATCACCTTCGTTAACTGCTCGCCTAAGAAGATAGACATAATAGCAGGAGGCGCTTCATTTGCACCTAGGCGATGATCGTTACTTGCACTCGTGATGGAAGCACGAAGCAAATCGGCGTGTTCAAATACTGCACGAATCGTATTGATGAAAAATGTTAAAAACATCAAATTACTTTTTGGAGAATTTCCGGGCGATAATAAATTCTTACCTGTGTTCGTACTTAAACTCCAGTTATTATGCTTACCCGAACCATTCATTCCAGCATAAGGTTTTTCGTGCAACAACACTTTGAAGTGATGACGACGGGCTACCTTATCCATTACATCCATCAACAGTTGATTGTGATCTACTGCTAAATTGATATCTTCAAATACTGGAGCACATTCAAATTGAGACGGTGCTACTTCATTATGACGTGTCTTTAATGGAATGCCCAACTTCATGGATTCAATTTCCATATCCACCATGAAAGAATTCACACGATCAGGAATGGTTCCGAAATAATGATCATCCAATTGTTGTCCTTTCGCAGCTTCAGCACCAAACAAGGTACGACCTGTCATTTCTAAATCGGGACGAGCATTGTACATATCAATATCCACTAAAAAATATTCTTGCTCGATACCTAAGGTAGCATTCACAGAAGATACATTCTTATCGAAGTATTGACAAACAGGTACCGCTGCATTATTCAATGCATGTAATGCTTTTAAGAAGTGGTGCTTTAAAGTCGAGGGTTTCACCAGTATACGAAACGAAAATAGTTGGAATGCACAACGTTTTTCCAGAAGGGCTCTCCATAATAAATGCAGGAGAACTTGGATCCCATGCTGTATATCCACGTGCTTCAAACGTATTACGAATTCCTCCATTTGGAAACGAAGATGCATCCGGCTCTTGTTGAACGAGTGCACTCGAACTAAAAGCTTCAATGGCGCGACCTTCATCACTCAATTCAAAAAATGAATCATGCTTTTCAGCTGTACTTCCAGTTAACGGTTGAAACCAGTGTGTATAATGGGTAGCTCCTAAGCTTACCGCCCAGTTCTTCATCGCGGCAGCTACTAACTCCGCCACTTTACGATCGATGCGATTACCGATATGCGTTGCTTCCTGCAATTGTCTAAATACTTCTTTACTTAAGTATTTATGCATTTTCTCTTTGTCAAATACATTAATACCATAAAAGTCACTCACCTTACTCGAAGGTGCGATAACGACGATGGGTTTACGATTGCTGCTGTTTTCCAGAGCGCGGAAGCGAAGAATAGCCATGTGATGATTAAATTTTTGTGTTATACTGTTTATTTCTGTTTTTGTTTCGATTTTTCAGAGATTATTCCTCCAAAACACCCGAACGAGCGCAAAGGTATGTGAAATTAGGGGGGTGAGGCAAGAAAAATATAGTTTTTTTCAACAAGACCCCTGTTTTTATAGGGGGTACGCAGGAAATTATTGGTTTTTATTGCCTTTTGCACGCGATAATGAGGGGAATTGGCAAGTTAGCAAATTGGCAAGTTGGTAAATTGTAGTGCCTAGAAGTCTGTATGAATTAATGTACTTCTGGAGGGTGCCGCGAGGCTGCGCCAAATAGTTGGAACGGAAATCTTAATAAAACTTGTCCCGCAGCACTGCGGGATCATAAAAAATCATAAAAGATCATAACAAATCAGCGGCTAAAAAAATATAGTAATTGGAATACTGCCGAATTGAAAGCGTTACTGAATTCTATGAATCTTGAGGTCGGTAACGGGATTTACGATGAGGGGAACTTTTTCAACGGAAACGGATGAAGTATCCAGTCCAAAAGCTTTTTCTTCGGGTAAGGCGCCGCGTTTAAGCAAGAAATACATGTCCATGATGATCTTTTGCATCCATGGAAGTTCATTGTCTACACTTAAGAATTTCTCCATCACCACAAATCTAAAGTCGCCCGTGAGGCCTCTATTTCCGAGAGAAGGATAACGACTAACAATATCCACTTCCTTATTTCGAACAAGTTCTTCTACCACATGACGGAACATGATATTGATACGAGGATCGATGCGGAAACCAATTCTAAAATCCACACGAATCAATTTACCTTTCATGATTTGGGTTACTTTATACTCGAGGGTATACGGTTCATCCAACACATCTACGTGCACAAACCAATAAATATCGGCACGCTTCGGTTGTTTATATAAGATGGAATACACAACTTTCTCTTCAATCTCATTTGCATAATTGGCGCTTGTTAAATAAACGAGATGGGTTGAATATTTAGGAATAGAAGTATCATCACTTAACTTTTCAAGTAGCGGAAGAAACTCATCTACTTTCACAAATTCCACTAAACTATTTCTGATTTTTCTTGAATAGTACAAGACAATCATCACCGTAATTAAAATACTTGCAATTAACAGTGTTACCCATCCACCGTGCGTAAACTTATCTAAATTAGCGATGAGGAAAGCAATTTCAATCGTTAAATAGAATGGCAAAAGAAGATAGGCCATCCATTTTGGATAATTGTATATCAACAAATAATTCGTCAACAAAATAGTGGTCATAATAAAAGTGGTAACGATGGCCAATCCATATGCGGCTTCCATCCTCGAAGACTCACCAAAATACAATACTACAATAACACAACCCACGTATAAAAGCCAATTGATAGAAGGAATGTATAATTGACCGCGAACATCACTTGGATAAATCACTTTTACTTTTGGCCAGAAATTAAAACGAATGGCTTCATTAATGAAGGTAAATGATCCGCTTATCATCGCTTGAGAAGCAATAATGGCAGCGAAAGTAGCGATGCCAATACCAATAGGCAGGAACCACGGTGCCATCAACTCAAAGAAAGGATTTGCACCATTCAACATTTCACCATCGTGACGTATCAGATAGGCACCTTGACCAAAATAATTCAGCAATAGGCAAAGCTTAACAAAGCCCCAAGAGACCCTAACATTGTGTTTTCCGCAATGTCCTAAATCACTATACAATGCTTCACCCCCTGTGGTACAAAGAAAGACGGCACCTAAGAGCCAGAATCCACCAGGATGGAGAACTAGTAAATCATATCCATAAACAGGATTGATGGCGCGAAAGATGGTCCAATCATGACTAATGCTAATAACTCCAAGAATTCCAAGCATCGAAAACCAAATCAACATTATTGGACCAAAAAATTTACCTACTAAATTGGTTCCAAAACGCTGGATCATAAATAATCCTGTAATGATCCCCAATACGATAGGAATAGTTGGAATGGACTGATCGATAACGCCTAGACCCACAATTGACTTCATCACATAAAGCGGCGAAGTACCGATATCACCGTAAATGATTCCGAGGGTTACTAATAAACCTGCGGCGGTGATTTTATTGTGGGAGGATGATGAGCTCACGGGGTGTGTACCGGGAGGCAAAAGTAGGTTTATTGGTTTAAGAACAAAGGAAAAGAATGAAAAATATTTTCGGGGGAAATTGGTAAGTTGGTAAATTGGTAAGTTGGCAAATGGTTTATTTGGCAAATGGTTTAGTTAGTAAGTTGCTTCGCCCTGCAGTTGAAGTAACGCGGAATACTGTAGGGCTGCGCAAAGAAGCCTGTGCAACGCACCGTATCTCTGGATTATTGCTAGGCTAAGCCCAGAAGTCTGAACGGAACCAAGTTGAAGCGAAGCGAAATACTTCTGGGAAGTTCTGTACTTCTGGGGTGTCGCAAGTCTTCGCGATGGTGGATTGGTGGATTGGTGGATTAGTCAATTGGTGTATTGAAGAGTGGAATTGTATCGAAGGACTTTTTAATGGCATCTTGATGGTATCTCGAAGCATTACCATTTGATCGAACTAGTCCATCGATATCAAATAAATGTAAATTTTTAGAAATGCGTTTTTCCGGTTGGATGAAACTCTATATTTGATAACCGAAACGTTAAACTTCATCTCATGAAAAAATTCTTTACAAGCATCAGCTTCTTTCTATTCTTTACGTT
Organism: Bacteroidota bacterium; assembly: GCA_016709725.1. Classification (GTDB taxonomy): domain Bacteria; phylum Bacteroidota; class Bacteroidia; order AKYH767-A; family OLB10; genus JAJTFW01. Next base: position 98,447 of record JADJMG010000006.1, on the reverse strand, counting down.
GAGTTTAACACAAACTCGAGCTGCTGATTATTATTGGGTGGGTGGAACAGGTAACTGGGATGATTATGCGAATCATTGGGCAACGTCGAGTGGCGGGACAACTTTTCATTCAAGTTTTCCAAGTTCTTTAGATGATGTTTTTATTGATGTAAATTCATTACAACCAAGCGACACTATTTTTTTCGTTGATAATCAAAATTATGTTCATCATTTCTGGATGGATCCCAATCTAAATTATACTTTCTTTGATGTACTTCCTCCCATCACTTATGCTCAACTAATTGTAACAGGAGATTTATTTGTAGGTGGCTCCATCTTTTTTGCCAATCAAGGTATTAGCGGAATTGAAATGATCATGGCACCCTCGTCACCTTCTGCTACCATTTATGCTCCACTCACTGCATTTGCTTCTTTTAATTTGCAAGGACCAAGTACCATCACGATGTTAAGCGAATTAACTGTTTATGGTTACATCATCTTTGGAAGTGACAGTGTTCTTTTTAAAACAAATGATTACCCATTAGAGTGCGGACAAATTGTTTATTTTCTACCCGGTAATTACATGCTTGTTGATATGGGAAAATCGACTGTTCAAATACAAACCGATTTATTTATAGATGTTGTTGCCGACAGTGCGCATATCATTTTCTCAGGATCCGGTGCGTTCACTGTTCCCATTAAAGCAAAAAAACTTACGATAGATAGCATAGCTTACACCAATGGGTATGCTAGTTCAAGATTAAAGGTAGAAGAAATGATCATTAAAGGATACTTTGAAAGTAATGCCATTGATACCATTCAAAAACTTACTATTTTTTTATCTGGAGATTTTAATTCAACACTTACTTGTGACACGTTGATATTAGCAAATCCAAATAATTTCTTTACGTTTTCATCAGTCATGGTAAATAATTACATGGCAACAATAGCTTCACCAGGGAATCTCATCTATGTAAACAATTCGACGAGCTCTACCTTACAAGTAAATATGGACACTGTTTGTCTGGATTTCATGGAACTTAAAAATGTGAATGCCGTGGGGTCAGCTGTATATTATGCAGGTGTTTTTACCAATGACATTTCTGGTAATTCGGGATGGATCTTCACCTCTTGCTCTCCATCCATTACCAATGTTTGGCCGGGAGATGTAAACAATGATTTAATAGTAGATAATATCGATTTACTTTTGATTGGATCAGGTAATAATTTCACAGGTGATATTCGTGATAGTATTTCAATTCTATATATCGGACATCCGTCCGTAGATTGGACAACGACGTATGCGAATTTGGTAAACATGAAACATGGCGATTGCAATGGAGATGGTGTTATTTTTACGGATGACACCTTGGCTATTTCACAAAATTATGGACTCACCCATCCTGCCATTCATGATGATCAGAATGCAAATAGACAATCTACTATTTCATCATTACAATCACTAGCAAGAGAAAATTTTCCTGAATTTCCACAATCCGGAATTGGCGCTCCACTTTCATTTGATAACATAGGAAGTGTACTCACTCCGGGAGCTTCTTACGCATTGCCTATTCATTATGGAACTCCTGGTGGCATTGGTGATATGTTATACGGAATTGCATTCTCGGTGAATTACGACATTAACCAAATTGACCCAAACAGCGTCAAATTAACCTATGCGCCCTGTTGGTTAGCGGACACATCAGAGATGTTAAGAATAGAAAGGAATGATATTGCACTCGGAAAAATTGCGGGGGTGCTTACCCGTTATGACCAACAAGATATGCTGGGTGCTGGAGAAATTGCAGTGTTAGAATTCACGGTAAATTCAGGTGCCAGTGGAAACATCCAATTTGATTTTAGCAGAACCTTAGCATTACTCAGCAATCAATCACAAGTGTTGTTGCAAACGAGTCCGGCTGTATTTAGTGTTGTGACTGGAATTGATGAACCTCCAACAGAACGTTACAGCATTTCGCCAAATCCATCGCATGGAATTATCAATATCCGTCAATCGGGAAAACTATCAGATGCTACTGTACGAATTTTTGATACGATGGGCAGACTGATGGATTCAGAAATAAAAATCAATTCAAGCGCAACAACATCGCTTGATCTTTCCCATTTACCGAAAGGAATTTATTTTTTAGAAATCAATAGTGAGAGAAGGGAGAGAGACGGAGCGGATCGTGTTGGAGTAAATTGGTGAGTGTCGCAAAAGTTTCGATAGTTATATTTCTGAGCCCAGTAGTCTGAACGCAGTTCTGTACTTCTGGGGCAAATTGGTAATCGCGAAGCCTCGCGATGCTACGCCCAGAAGTCTGTGCAACGCACTGTACTTCTGGGGTGGATTGTAGATTAGGAGATGGCAAATGCAAAAAACAGTAACTTTATTCCTTTCTTTTTAAAATAACTCATTAAATTTCACTTATTAAAATATTGACATCAAATGAATTATGCTAAATTAAAGAGATCCTACTTGGAGTTGTAGGTGGATTTCTTAACTTTGCACCCCCGCTAAGGGGAATTTGAAAATTGATTGTTCTTAAACAAAAAATATATTGCGGGGTGGAGCAGAGGTAGCTCGTTGGGCTCATAACCCAAAGGTCATAGGTTCGAGTCCTATCCCCGCTACTAAAGAAAAGCCGATGCGAAAGTGTCGGCTTTTTCGTTGGGCTCATATCCGCCAAGGCGGACATAGGTTCGAGTCCATACCTAATTCACATCAATCCATCGAGTTTTTCGAGGATCTAATTTTAGAAAAAAATGCATTTCGTTTACTGTTTATTCAGTCGAATATTTAAAAAGACATATGTCGGCCGAACTACTAATTTGGAAGGAAGACTTCGAGCACATAACCATCCATCTAACAAAGGATATACTAAACGATATCAGCCATGGAAATTTTATTTTTTGAATCATTTAAAACGGTACAAGAAGCTTCACTAATGGAGAAATTTTACAAGTCGGGAAAAGGAAGAGAAATAATTAAAGAGCATATCAGAAACTATTGAATGTTCGTTGGGCTCATATCCGCCAAGGCGGACATAGGTTCGATCGCGAAGCTTCGCGACTATCCCCGCTACTAAAGAAAAGCCGATGCGAAAGTGTCGGCTTTTTCGTTGGGCTCATATCCGCCAAGGCGGACATAGGTTCGAGTCCATACCTAATTCACATCAATCCATCGAGTTTTTCGAGGATCTTAATTTTAGAAAAAATGCATTTCGTTTACTGTTTATTCAGTCGAATATTTAAAAAGACATATGTCGGCCGAACTACTAATTTGGAAGGAAGACTTGCGGCACATAACCATCCATCTAACAAAGGATATACTAAACGATATCAGCCATGGGAAATTTTATTTTTTGAATCATTTAAAACGGTACAAGAAGCTTCACTAATGGAGAAATTTTACAAGTCGGGAAAAGGAAGAGAAATAATTAAAGAGCATATCAGAAACTATTGAATGTTCGTTGGGCTCATATCCGCCAAGGCGGACATAGGTTCGATCGCGAAGCTTCGCGACTATCCCCGCTACTAAGAAAAGCCGATGCGAAAGTGTCGGCTTTTTGTTTGGGCTCAAATCCGCCGCGGCGGACATAGGTTCGAGTCCATGTCTCATTCATGTCAATCCATCGAGTTTTTCGAGGATTTTAATTTTAGAAAAAATGCATTTCGTATACTGTTTATTCAGTCGAATATTTAAAAAGACATATGTCGGCCGAACTCCTAATTTGGAAGGAAGACTTGCGGCACATAACCATCCATCCAACAAAGGATATACTAAACGATTTCAGCCATGGGAAATTTTATTATTTGAAACATTTAAAACAGTACAAGAAGCTTCACTTCAGGAGAAATTTTACAAGTCGGGAAAAGGAAGAGAAATAATTAAAAAACAAATTTTAAAACTTTTGAATTTTCGTTGGGCTCATATCCGCCTAGGCGGACATAGGTTCGAGTCCTATCCCCGCTACCAATTAAAGTTATAACCTACTGTAAATCAGTAGGTTTTTTTTGCTCTTTACAGGGTGGGGACACTTTTGGGGACACTTTTTTTGAGAAAAGCTAAAAAATCCTGTTTCAAAATTTAATTAGAAATCACCTCCTCGCTGCCTTGTTTTATGGTTTGTAACATCCGTATTCCCGAATCGGTTTCATTAATGATATATACGTTTATGTGGTTATTTAGGATAGCTGTATTGGGCGGTGGTTCGTTCTTTTGCTCAGGCTTTAAAAAGCTGCTATAAATCAAAATGTAAAATGTTGATAAACCAACTAATGACGTAATTATGTAAAAGGCAAAGCTTACCTTTCCTTCCAAAATTGGAAGGTTTTTTTCTCAATTGCTTTGACTCTTTTTAGTCGCCATCCTAACAAAGGTCTGTTGTCCTGTTCCTGAAAAAAGGACAGCAAACCGCCCTTTCGTTCAATACTTTTTCCGAAGTTCACATGAGACCTTTCAGAAAAAAAGGACACGTTGTTTCCAAATTTCAAACACAAGGTTCGATTGGTATAGGACAGTGTCTTTAATAGGATTTACTAGTCTTCTCAATTAAAAAAGATTATTCATATCTAATTGGCTCACAATAATAAAATCTGTTTGAAAGCCAAAGTTTGAAATCTATAACGTAGAATTACAATCTTTACATCCTGCCTAGAGATTATGATGATTGACTATTCACATTTATTAACTTTAAACTGATATTCCCTGATAGGAACTTCCGTTTCTGACAGATTTATTGTCAAAAGTTAGAAAGGATGAACTATTAGAAATAACAAACCATTATTGCGAAAACAAATTGAGAGACCATAAGCCAATGAATGCAAAAACATTGTGCTTTGAGTATTTCTTTAGTTCGGGGAACCAAGAGTATGCAAATGAAATTTATAATAAAATAGCAGAGATTGAAAGTAAGAACGGGAAACATTTTGAACTTATCAATGTTGTCACTGCACTAATGGCTTTTTCAGAAGCATTTAAACTGCCAGAGACAGATATTCCAAAGATGTCAAATGGCGATTTAGAGAAAAATATGTTTGATGTTTTCACTACCATAAATCACATAATGATTTTTGGTGGTTCAAAGTCAGTTTATCTAACAGAGCCAACACCTCGTAAACTAATAAAATCTGCTGAGTACATTATTGATAATTTATACGCAAGTGACTTGGTTAATGTGGATTTAGATAATGCTTTCAAAACGCAAACAGTAAAAGCAATATTATTTTTTCAGTTTCTGGAATCGGACAAAAGATTTTCAACACTGTTAAATGGGTTTTTATCGTTTTATGAATCTCCAAATTGGAGAGAGTACATAAAGTTTTATTTGCCTCTTCCGATTGCAACACTGATGGCAGATAACGAAGGAAAAATAGAGGTTGGCATTCCAGATGCTTCAAAGGTGTTTATTGACAAAATGATTATGGAGCCAGGGTCTACATGGGATGAGTATGATTTTTGACAATTGAGAACTGCTCCATTCTATAAAATTAATGATAATACTTGTCGAATTTCTTTTTCATTGTTTGTAATTCAGAAAATATATACCGGACTATATTTTATGCTAAATGCTGTAAATAATAAAGTTCTGAAGAAGAAAGACAGAGTATCAGCGTTGTGGACAAAAATCTCCGGTGACTTTAGTGAGCGATACCTATTATATAAGTTATTGGAAAATATTAATGATGGGAAGAATGTTTATATAAATGGCGACCAGCTGATGGATTTGGTAACCAGTGGCGCTACGGATTCCTATGTCAGAAATAAACACATGGTTATGCTATTTGAATCAAAAGATGTGTTGCTGAATGAGATAGCAAAGCATAATCGTAACTTCCCAGAACTAGAAGCGATATTGAAAGAAAAGTTTTATGTATTGAATTCAGGAGAGCTGAAAGCTGTTAAGCAACTGGTGAATAATATAGAGTTTGTGCTTCGCAAAAAATTTGCTGACACTGACTATGATGTTTTAGAAATTGATATATATTGCATGATTGTAATTCATAATCCTATGTTTAATTGTTTGGGATTAAATACACTTATTCAAAGTTGGTTTGATGAAGAACTCAACAGGTTAAGAGAAATGAAAGATATTAATGTCTCCAGAGTTAAGCCTGTAATTGTGTTAGACATTGATACATTGATTTTATATGAAGATTATTTTAAACAGGATAAGGATTTGATATTTTCTTTAGCAAATCAATATATAGCAAAAGTTTCTGAGCAGGATAATATGGTGGAAGCGTTGAAAGGCGATGAAAATGGATTGGACAATTATTACTGTGAAATGCAAATTCCATTTTCTCATTTCGTTGATGCGTATTTTACAAAAATTTTGCCGAACAAAGCTATGCCGGAGAGAGTCACAAGTATGGGTAAAGATATTTTTCCTGAAGCATACATAAATACGATGCAATCAGAAAAGCAGATATATATATAATTTGTAAAAAGATTTTGACCTTTTTTTTCGGGTGGGTACTCAAACTCCATTACCGAATTCGAAGTGTCAAATACCCGTATACTGCTACCATGTCATCATAAATACAGGATGAAATAAAAGAAAAAAAGACTTCCACTTTAAATAAATAAAATATTCTGCACTACTGAATGAGTGCCGAAAATGTTAGACTCAAAATCGGATACAGAGAAACTCTATAAAATCATTATGAAAACTACTACGTATAAATACGTATTAGATTTAAAAATGACAAGCTTAGAAAATTGAATTCTCTTTGATTTAGCAATAGCAAATCAAATTACTAAACATTTAAAAAATTATTTGTGTGACATTTTTCACTTATTACTCAATTTACATATCACTTAAATGTTGTTCTTATCAAACATGAAGACTTATTTATATAATTTTTAAAAAAATACCAACAAAAAAGAAAGTACCATAAGTCATTAATAACCAAATCCTAAATAGTTTCACACATTTCTATTTTCCAGCTTTAGGAGCCGTTACATTTGAAAATATTAAGTAGGTTTTTATGGTGAAATATTATTGCCTCTTTGGTATTTGCCTTTTTCACCATTTTTTGTATGGCCCAAAGTGTGAAGTATAATGATTTGTTTAATTACAGCACTAGTTTTCAACGCAATATTTTTTCTTCAACAAGATAATATTCGTCAATCTACAATGCTAAATTCAATTCGCATTTCTTCGAATGTATTAAATTTCTTACCTCTTGAAATTGGGTTGAGTTATAGTTTAGAAACAGAGCCTAACTACTATGGACGCTTTAATGCAATTTCATTAGGTCTTGACTTAGCAAATGCAAGAGGAAACTTGAATAAAGCACGAACAAAGTATCAGAAAAAAGTGAGTTCAACTATTCAGCAATTTTCAAACAAAACCATTGATAATAGTATTGAGAAATACACCACAACGTTGAATGCTGATTCTATTGTAAGTACTATTACATATGATATACCATTTAATGCACAGGATTCTTTAAAGTCAATTGAAGAATTTAAAGAAAGCAAAAAGAATATAGAATTAGATTCAATTAAATTGACTGTTCCAGAATTTAAAAAGATACTTTAGTAACTTTTTTTATTAAACAGGCAACAAAATAAGAACTTATCAGAAAAGAGACTCCATAGCAAGTCTTGTTCATGAAAAAAAATGGTTTGAGAAAGGACTGTTAAGTAATTTAACTTTTCTGCAGATAGGTACTTTCGTACCCAGAACGAGCTCTCTTTTTTTATCGGATTTAAGAATGACCGGCGTTTCGTTTGAAACAGTTATATTGAAAAATGGCTTTGTTCAATGCGGTGTAGGAAACCGACATTCATTTGTTGAATATCAAGGATCGCACATTCAGAATACTAATGTATGGAATTAGATCCCAAATTTGATAGTCAGTATATCATAGCTGGTTTTAAATCATTGAAAAATAAAGTTAATTTTTCATTAATGTTCTAAAATCTATAGCAAACTATAGCTTGAAGGAGTCGGAAGTAACAGTAGACAAAAAATACTTTTAACATTTTCAGGAATCACCCAAATAAATTTTGACAGAGAAAGGCAAAAAATTGATTTCGAAATTGGAAAATCAAATACAAAACAAGATGACTCAAGTTCTATTTCACAGTCAATTTTATTTGCTTTGAAGTATCAGTATCTACTTAAAACTGGAGTTCAGTTTAGCTTTGGTATCCAGGAAATTGGTGAACAGTTTATTGCGCAAAATTCTCCATTCTTACAAGCAGGAAAGAGAGAGTAAATGCAATGATTCAAATTAGTAAACAAAAATATTTTCTTATTCCTATGATAAGTTTGAGCAGCCCCTCCACGGTTGATCTATTACAATCCAATCAGGAGTCAAATCAAATGTACTTTTTACAAGGTGGGTGGATTCCATCAGCAACATTTAAAATACTAAGTGATTTATCTTACTTTTCCAGTAAGTATCAATACAGCATAAATAAGTTTACTGCAATTGGTATAGGAGCAGAATACACAAAGCGATTTCCTGTGTTAACGCTTATTAGCAAGTTATATTTAAAAGGGGGGCAGAACTCTACTTCCATTGAAGGAGTACAGAGTACAAGAAATGATTTAAGAGTCAGATTTGGAAATAAAATTCAAATAGAACAAATTTGGTCAGTAGGGTTCGATTCTGATATAAGTATTCAAAATGCCTCTGAAAATTTGAAGATCATTCATCAATTGCATAGTTGCAATTTAACTTACTCTAATAAATTATTTTCCATTCTTACTGAATATGGCATTGAAAATTATTATAATAATATGCTCTGGACTCATATGCTGAGTTCTCGAATACAATGGAAAGTAAGAAACAATTGGAATGTTAATTTCTCTTACTATACAAATTACTATACCGATAATTTTACTCAACACAGATACAGAATTCAACTAGGTAGTACTCTAACAATATAATAGCTTGAAAATGAAAAAATATACTTCTTGCCTTCGTTTATTAATCTGTTTTAGTATCATAATGGCACTTACTATAAACAATGGATTCGCACAATTTACTATTCACAGAGGGCTGCAATCATTTAATAGCGATTTGAATTTAAGCCAAACCAATTTATTTAGTATTACAAATGGAAGTTCCGTCGCACAAAAAGTGAATATTGAAGTACACATTCGTAGCGTTGAAATGGAAGTCTATTCTCAAAGCTGTAATCAAGTGTTGATTGATCCAGGTCTTACTTTATCCACTGCTTTTAACTGTATAGAAAATTTTTATTCCCTTTCTAAAAGTTTATTTCCTGGAAATTATCTTCTTTCATGTGTGATTCTAAATGGAGAAGAAAACAATAAGGTATTAAGCAGTTCAGAATGGAATATTACCATCGATCCTGTTATGCTAATACCGATGATTCCATTAGAAAAGCAAATGGAAGGAGTTCCCCTCCTATTTTGCTTCGGTGGCCCCAGTTTAAATTCAAATGCAACAACTACCATTACCATTTGGGAAAATTCTCAAGATTTACAGTCAACAAACCATACCATTGAACAACCACCATTTTATGAATTTAATTCCATTGGATTTTGTACTGAGTACCCCTTAAATGCCCCTAAATTAAAGGAAAACACGAAATACTTTTGGCAAATTAAAAATTTTAATACTGGCATCGAAGTAGGTAGATCTAGTATCGTAAATTTTGAAATTGGAAAAGAGGAAAAAGATTCAATGCTTTATGATTATAGACTTGTAAATACGAAAGTAAATAATGGTAAATATGTTTATGGTTCTGTTTTAAAATTTTCTTTTCAAAATAGATATAATGAGCGCAAATTAAAATATAGTATTCTTGATCTTACCGATGGTAAAAAACTAAAGAATGTTCCATCTTTAAAATTGGAATCGGGTTTATGATATTGAAACAAAAGGTATTTCTGGGATAAATTATGGAAATATGTATAGACTTGAGATAACAGATTTAAATAATGACAAATACAATATTCTTTTTTCTATAGACCGTTTAAAATGAAAAAAAGATACAAAATTTTATACGCTTCAGTGTTGGTGGTTTCGGTATTTACACATTACAGCTGTAATTCAACCGAAAAATACAAGACATATATTAACAAATGCATGGACCAAAAATCTATTCTGTGGACGAAAATAAATGATGAAAGATTCCAAGTTCTTTGTCAATATAAGCCAATTCAATTGTGTTCACTTCTTGAAGTTGGTTTAGAGAATTTTAATCAAAGTCAGTATGATTCTGCATTAAATAAATATCAAAATATGATTTCCTACAATTTGTATCTTTCAGATTATTTCGACTTTCCTTCTGGGGAAATTTTAAATGAGTTAAGTTCGAGTCCTACTCTAAGTCTAGAAACATTTTTAAGTGAAAGATTACAGGTGGTTACTGATGATGATACGTTGTCAAATCCTATAGTTCATGTAGTAAGAGAAAAACGAGATAACTATAATAATACCGCTTTAGTATATTTTCAAATGGACACTATAATAAATGCAAGTGGCTGGGAGCTTCTGCTAAACATTGCCACAGGCACTACAAATAATATTAAATTATCCTCCTTAAAGAAAGAGCAATTGTTAAATTTTAATTCTGAGAATTTATGAAAATAAAAGAAAATTCATAGCCTGTTTTTTACTTGTTACTTTCGTAACAGAAATTACAATGCCCTCTATAACTTATGCACTTACTGATGGACCTTCTTTACCTGAAGCAAGTGGATTCGCATCTGCGGATAATTCAAATTTAGTGGATTTGTTTAGTGGCGATTTTGGTTATACTATTCCTTTAATGGATGTTGGTGGTTATCCAATAACGCTATCCTATGCTGCTAATCCATCTATGGAGCAAGAGGCTAGTTGGGTTGGTCTGGGATGGAGTTTATCACCTGGAAGTATTAGTAGAAATTTGAGAGGATTGCCAGATGATTTTAGTGGTGAGAATGTAGAAAAAAATATTCAAAACAAAAGAAAACAAAACATATGGAATTGAATTATATCCAAGTATTGAAGTTTTGGAAAAGGAAAATCACTCGGCAAATTTGGCGGAGGCATTTTTTACAATAGTTATAGGCATTGGGCTTAACATTTGGCTGGCAATTTTCTCGTGCGGTTGGAGGCGCAGGTAAGTTTGGGACTACAGCCAATTTAGGCATTAATTTAAATTCACAAGAAGGTGCTGATATAAATCCTTCTGTTAATATTCAAAGGACCGAAGGGAGTACGACAGGTGATTATTTAAATAGTACTTCAACTACTACACTTGGTGGTGGGATTTCAACTCGTAATGGTCTAAAAGCTTTTAATTTCACAAAAAAGGAATCAGATAATGTTAATTATCTCTCAAAAAATAAAAATAATGAACTAGTTTCTGTAATTAATAGCAATAGTCGTAGTAGCCGTTCAGGTAATATCTCTTTTTCAAAATCAATTTTCACACCACCAATTCAAATTCCAATGTTTTCGCAATCTTATACTTTAAGTTTTAGCTATGGTACTGCAATTTTTGGAGTTGTTCCATTTGCAGGTTTTAATGCTTGGTACAATTTATCACAACCCCTATCAAATAGAATTAATTCTAAGGCTTATGGGTATTTAAATGAACATATTAAAACTGAAGATAATGCACTTTTAGATATGAGTCGAGATAAAGATGCTCCACTGAGTCGCGATCCTCAATTGTTAGCCGTACCTACGCATGCCTATGATGTTTTTAGTATTTCCGGTGAAGGTATGAATGGGCAATTAGAGCATATCGGAGTGATGCGGAATTTTGCATGATAAAAAGATTGCCAGTGGTAGTATTAGTGCATCTGGTGGTGTAGAATTGGCTGGCGGGGCCATTGCGCACTTAGGTGCAAATTGTAATGGAGTGCTTTCAAAGTCTACTAGCAATAAATGGAAAATTAATAATAAGCTAAAATTTAAGGCAGAATTTAAGAGGTCTAATGATAAGCTAGATTAATATACATACGGTGTACCTGTTTATAATAATATTCAAAAAGATGTTTCTTTCGCAATTGAAGAACAAACGTATCCAGCAGATGGTAGAATAAATTATAGTGCTAATGATAATAGTTTGTCTAATTCTAAAGGCCTTGATAATTATTATTCATCACAAACAACTCCTGCTTACGCACATTCCTTTCTTTTGACTTCGATTGCATCTCCTGATTTTGTTGATCGTTTAAATGATGGACCAACTAATGACGACCCTGGCAAATGGGTTAAGTTCAATTATTCAATAGGAAACTCATCATATAAATGGCGAATACCCTTTAAAGCGATGACTGCAAATTACAATGAAGGGCTGCATACAGATGAGTTGGATAATAAAGCATCATATATATATGGTGAAAAAGAACTTTGGAATGTACACAGTATTGAATCAAGAACTTTCATAGCGATTTTTATTGTAGAAGATAGACAGGACGGACTTCCTGTTGTTGGCGAAAGTGGTGGAATAGATGCAAACCTCAACAAAGGTCAGGTGCGTTTAAAAGAAATTTCATTATACGCCAAGGCAGAATTTTTATTAAAGGGTTTGGCAAACGCGATTCCTATCAAAACGGTACATTTTGTCTATGAGAACAATTTGTCTCAACTCGGTTATAATTTGTGTAAGGGAGTTGATAATTCAATTAATAATCAAATTGGGAATACAGTTGGAATGAATGGAAAGTTAACGTTAAATGGTATTTATTTTACTTACGGCAAAATACTCGCGGATCTCTTAATCAATATAAATTCACTTATTCTAATATTAACCCGGATTATAATCCAATGGCAGTTGATAGGTGGGGAAATTATAAAAGGACTAATTCTTCGTATAATCATTCAACTTTAACGAATCATTTCTTTCCTTATGCATCAAATGACAAAGTACAAGCCGATGAAGATGCTTCCGCTTGGTCATTAACCAAAATAGATTTGCCAACAGGAGGAAGAATTGAAATTAATTATGAGTCAGACGACTATTCTTATGTTCAGGATAAGCGAGCATGTGAAATGGTCTATGTAAAAAAAATTGGTAATTCAAGCAATTACTCAAATGCTAATGATGTGTTATATGATAATAGCCTAAACTCTTCCAATTATTGGTTCATTGATGCATCTGTGCCCGTTACTAGTAAAGCCGATATTAAGACAAGATATATTGCTGCATTATCCCACCTTTATTTCAAAGCTAATGTCGACTTGATAGATGGAAAAAAAGAGTTTATAGAAGGTTATGCAGATATTATTGATTATGGTACGGTAAGCGGCAACCCGAATATCTTTTGGATTAAAGTAGCTGGTGTTGATGGTATCAATCCTGTAACTAAAGTAGCTTTGCAACTTTTAAGAAACGATTTACAACGCTTAGCAAGACCCAACTCCTATAATCCAGGGAATGACTTAGTAAAAGCATTAAAGGGATTATTGGGTTCACTTGTTGAGATTGGCTCATTTATTAATGGATATGAGAAGAATTCAATGAATAAATATTGGGCGAAAAATTATGATACTAATAAGTTCTGGGTTAAATTAAGTAGCCCAAATTTCAAGAGATTGGGTGGCGGTTCTAGAGTGAAAAGTATTGTTACTACTGATAACTGGTTGGATTTAACAAACAACAATGAGTCGAGCTTTTCAAAGATTACAAAATACATCTATACAACTGAAGTTAAAATTAATGGAATTGTTCACGAGATTAGCTCCGGTTGCTTCCTATGAACCCATGCTTGGTGGTGAAGAAAATGTTTTTCGTAGGCTTAGAAATACATTTAGAAATAATCCATTGACTCCGGTTGACAATCGATATGTGGAAGAGCCGATTTGTGAGGGCTATTATCCTTCTGCAAGTGTTGGATATTCTGAAGTAAAAGTAATTAATATGGATCCCTCGGATAACGTAACCCCATTGAATAGTGGTTATTCTTTAAGTACATTTTATACAGCAAAAGACTATCCAACGATTATGCAACGTACAAAAGTTGATCCAAGGACAAGTCCAAGAACAAGATTAATTAGCAATTTGTTCAAGTTGCCAATTGTAGAAACACTTGTTGCCGCACAGGGCTATTATATTGAATTAAATGATATGCACGGTAAACCAAAAAGCGAGGCGGTTTATTCAAAACAAGATGTTGAAGTCAGTGGCAAGAGATTTAAGTATATAGATGAGTATAATGATCTCGGTGTTCGACATATTAAAAGTAATGTTAAAGGAGTTTCAAGTGACCAAAAAGTGCATGATATTACTTTAGGGGAAGATATAGATGTAATATTAGACATGAGAGATCATCTTTCACTAACGATAGGAATTGGAGGACAAGGAAATATTGACATTGTACCTGGTCCAGGGGTTCCAATTCCTCCTATTGTTACTGGTTCACCCAATTTATTTTTGGAGTATGTAGGAATTCGCACAGCAGTTTCTCTGAAAATGATAAACCGATCAGGAATATTGCAGAGCATTGAATCTTTTAGAGAAGGTGCTATTACAGTCCAGGAAAATTTGGCATACGATATTGAATCAGGAGCCTCAATTGTAAATAGTACGAAAGATGAGTATAACAGGACGCAATACTCCGTAATCCAACCTGCATATTGGAAATATTCGAATATGGGAAATGCGTATCGTTCTGCAGGGATAAATTTTTCGGTTAATCCAGCGCTACACGCGCAAGCTACAAATCCATTTACAATTAATCTAAATATGTCTCCAGCCTATGCAAGTTTGTTAAAACATGGAGATATTCTGCTTCCTCTAACAGCGCATGATGAACAAGTTTTATCTGACTACAATATAGATAATGATAGACACAGGTATAGTAATAGGTATTGGATTTCTCAACCCCAATGTACATCTCATGGTAATGGTGCCGATAGCAAAGTAATAATGGATGACGAAGGCAAATTATTGTATGGATATAATGCAACAGGAAATGTAAGAGGTTTGAATGAAATAGTATCCTTTAAAGTTGTTACTTCTGGAATAAGAAACATGCTTGCGCCAACCATGGCCAGTTACAATATTGCATCTAACAACGGAAGTACTGTTTTACCTACAGCTACTAACCAACCTTAATTCTTACTGGCCACAAAATGATTAATATGTCGGCAACAGAATATAATGAAAATTGGAAAATGGCATCATCATATCATTTGCAAAGAAATTGTACAACTACGTTTGAAAATGATTGGCCTATTTCCAAGAATTTGTTGATGGGTTAATCCAGACGTTAAAGCTTACGCTAAATTCTTCCTCTTTAAATGTTTTATATCATCCACTAAATGAAGCACTAAGTATTGACTATATTTTAAATCAAGGTCAAAATACTACAAGTTGTAGTACCACTACAGGCTTAACGTTAGGAAATTATCCCGTGGACAAAATTTACTTTTCACCAGTGTCGCCAGGTCAAGCATTTCACTCAACTTATTATGCTAAAATGGGTCCAGACTGTTATATGGGGATTCGAAAAGTAGAAAATACCCCGTTTCATTTAGATGATTTAAAGTATTATTCGGTTGTGACACCTATTGCTAATTCTCCACAAATTGGCCTAGCAAGACCTGGTGAAAATTATGAATATATCGCATTTATGTGGTGTACTCTATGTGAAAATGAATGTCAAGAATATGTTTTTAATGACGAATTTAATGCCCTAAAAGAAGGAACTATTAATAGATGGATTCCCAACAGATCTTGGATATTTAATCAAGAAAGAGAAATGGATGCTAACTTGATAGCGAATAATTCAGGTGGATATTCGTATATAAGTGACGACTTACCTTTTCAACCAGGTTCATGGATTTCCAATTTAGATATCCAAAATACTAGATGGATAAACACAAACCAAACTATTAAAGTAAACAAGCAGGGGAAAGAAATTGAAGCCTTTGATGCTCTACAAATACCTTCTTCTTCCTTGGATGGGTACAATGGTGAAGTAACTGTTGGCGTCTTTAAAAATGCGAAGTATCATGAAACTTACTTCAGTAGTTTTGAAGATTTACAATACTGGACCGGTAGAGGAAATGAAGCATGCCGTAGTATTAAATGGTCTATTGCAGCTGATCCAGTAGATTTCGATTATACATATTCAATTGTTAGTAGCAATGCTCACACTGGAAAAAGATCAATTTATTTAGCTAGTCCAAATCATAGAGTTTGTTTCAAAAGTTTGCTGCCCATTTTGGATGTTGTTGATGATTGCAATATGCAAGTAGAAAATAACATTTATAAATATCATCCAAAGTACAATGTTATACCTAAATTATTTCTAACATCCGGAAAAAAAATACTTGGCTAGTGTATGGGTAAAAAAGATGGTGAATGCGATATTAATTCATATGGAAATCTTGATTATAATGTAGGAAGTATTCGGTTTTAGTGATGGAATCAATGTTCCAATTCCAAACCATTTTTATCCAAAAACACCGGAAGTTATAATAGATGGATGGCAATTGTATGAAGCATTTATAAGTTCCACCTGCAAATACATTTGTTGAATTTAATGTAACCTTCGAGAGTCCTACTCCAATGTATATAGATGATTTTAGACTTGTACCACTCAAGGCTGCATCTACTTGTTACGTTTACGATCCGTTAACACTTAAATTGATGGCGAATCTAGATGATAATCATTATGCAACTTTTTTACGAATAGACGATGAAGGAAATCTAATAAGAGTGAAAAAAAAAACGGAACGAGGCATAATGACTGTAAAAAAGAGCACAGAAAAATATTAAAGCTGATGTAACTCCTTAGATTGAAAATCATGTCTAGAAAAATAATATTCATACTCTTTATAATGCTGTTTGTTGTAGAGTTTCGCTTTTTGCACAAAAGAAGTGAATCCTCTTGGTAAAATTGCGGCTAAATATTCACCAGGCTCTGGTGTCTTAGAAACCAAATTAAAATATTCTTATTATAACAATTTCAAGAAACGGATTTTGTTAGATTCTATGAGTATAAATTATATTGAATCAACTAAAGCAATTTATACGAACTATGAAGGAGAAGAAATAGTATCGTTTGATGGTCTTACCATTGTTATACTTAATTCCACTCAATCAATAGCTCTTGCAGAAGGTAAGAAAAATGATGATAGACTTGTTTCGCTAGCTAACTTGTCTTATTTAATTAATCAAAAAGGGGGCGTATAAACTACTCCATGGAAAAGAAAAAGCTATTTGTAGAGTTTACAACCCAAGTGCTGAGATTGATTCATTGGATATATTGTACAACGCACAAACTTTTTTAATTAGCAAAATATGTTTATACTATAAGTTGGATTTTGTCCCTGCAATTGGATTGACAGCAGGAGCTTTTTTAGAGATAGAATATGTTAAGTATAATAAGTCCAAAAGTAGTACACATCCTTCACTCAATATGAGTTCATACATTGTTAAAACTGAACAAGGTTGGACTGCTAAAGGTAAATATAGTTCTTATGAAATTTCAAACTAATTAAGTATGGGAAAGTTGAAAATTTTTGCAGTTCTTATTTGCATGGCGTTTACATTCAATGCTAATGCACAAGAACCATCTATTGAATTACTCGAGTCAATAGGACGAAGTATCTATATGAATGAGTTGCGGACGACTAGTCTTGCTGTAGATAGTGTATTAATCGTCAGAGATGATCACTTAACAGCTACCAACACATTATTAGAAGAAATTGGTCAAACTTTCTTTGTGAGAGACTTTATCATATTTGAAATTATAATTAATGATAGTACCAGAATTCAAGCCCCATTTACAGCTCTTTTAGGGCTAAATTTAACATTTTTAGATAGTTTAGGTGATACTTTAAGTACCGTCATTTCATTGGAAGTTGAGTATGATACACTCGAGTCTAATCAAAGGCTCAGAGCAATCTATGAATGTGAAAGTGGTTATCTGATCAGCTCACAAGTATTATCACTAGATATAGACTACGATTGGGTGATCCATTCCTTAATATTGAGAAATGAAATTCATACGAGTCGAATAATGGAATTTGACTGTGTTGAACCAATTGTTGATCTTTCGCATACCGATGATTTCATCGATCATCAAGAATTAATTTTAAATTGGCAACCAATAGATGGTGTTAAATATGATTTAGAGTGGACTTTTATTGATAAATATTCTCCTGACTATATACTATATGGAACTTTTCTGATTTACAACGTGAAAACCTATTCAAGAATAACTGTACAAGAGTAACTCTTGATCAGAATTCATACGTTATTAAGCTTGGGTATCCTGAAGGATATTTATTGTACAGAGTTAGAGCTATTCAAATACATGATCCTTACATTATTGTTACCGGACCATGGACAAACCATTTATCAAATTATTATACATGTGATGGTTTAGAAATTGATAAGAATTGGACATTTCAAGCCTCGTTTGCTGAAGAGGGGAAAAGAAATACCTTGATTAATTATTTTGATGGTATAGGTAGAAGTAGGCAGTTAAATTCGATCAATGAATCTTACCTCAGTGGCTTGATATCTAATAATTATTATAATATTGACGGGCTTAAAGTAATTACATCTTTGCCAGCTCCATACAAATTCGGAGAAGAAAATGGTAGGCAACTTTACTATTTCCCTAATTTCAATAAAGACATAAATAATCAAGAATACAATCATCAAGATGTTTCTACAGATGTATGTAGTCCAGGTTCAGCTCCTATGTCTACTTCTAGTGGCGCTGGAAAATACTACTCAAATCAAAGCGATTTCCTAGATGATTATCATCGATTTACTCCGGATGCTGAAGGTTTTCCTTTTTCTGAATCCATTTATACCAATGATAATACGGGTAGAGTTGCAATACAAGGAAATGCAGGAGATGAACTTGCAATTAGCGGTGAACACGCAACAAAATATTTTTACGCAAAAGCATCACAAGAAGAATTGTATCGAGTTTTTGGATTGGATGTAGGAAATGAAAAGTACTATAATAAAGAGGGTGTTATCGACCCAAACGGACAATTTTCAGTTACCTATAAGGATGGTAAGGATCGAATTATTGCTTCTGCATTAGGAGGAGAAGCCCCTCCATCTTTGGTTCCACTAAACTACGAAGATGAATATCAGGAAAATCTTACCGTTAGTATGATTCGTTCTGAATTTTCATTGAACAATCAAGTCGTTTCTCCAAATAATATTAAGATGACTTATTTTTTCTTGGTTACGTCTCCTGGTACTTATGATTTTGATTACGATATTGTCGAGAATCCAATAGCCATGTTTGAAGATTGCAATCTGGACGATCTTTGTTATCACTGCAAATATGATTTGAGCATCGTTTTAAGTGATGAGTGTGGTGATCTTCATACAGTGACTAAAGATAATTTTAATCTAAATTCTTGGAGTTCTATTTGTGGGGTAACAAATGAAAATATGGCAGTACCACCTTTCACTTATAATTTTCCGAAAGCTGGTATGTATTCAATTACAAAAACTTTAACATTAAATAATGATATGAGAGAAATTTACCTCCAAGATTATTTAAGTAAAGCTAGTTGTAAAACGTATAATGACTTTTTATTAGGAAGCGATAGCTGAAATTAGTTTTGATGATTGTGATATGACTTGTGAAGAATGTTTAGCTAATGTTGGTACAGAATCTGAATATTTAATAGAAGCTTATAATGAATATACAGAAAACGGTGGGGATCCAGAAGCTTGGGAGTCATCACCTGAGTATGATATTGCGGTTTCACTTTATAAAGAATTGAGAAGCAAATGTGATGATTTGTGTGGAGAACTTGGTAATTCTATATGCAATCAATTTATGGATCAGATGAAGGTTGATGTTTCCCTTGGTGGGCAATATTTTACATTTGATGAAGATCCACTAACGCTTATTCCAAGTTGTCCTGCATCTCCAACTATTTTTTCTGTAGTATGTCCAAGTGTTGTAAACGGGGAAGCACCCTATGAAGCCACCGATTTACTTTATGTGGATGAAGATGGTATTCCGATTTTAGTTGAAACAGATGGAGGAATAATGAAAAAGCCAAATGAATTGACTCTGGCGGAGTTTATTCAACATTTTCAATCTGAATGGGCGAATACTTTAGTAAAAAGCATCTTGAATATTGTCTCGTTGATTTTTGTAGTAAATTAACCAAAACCATGAAGTATGACTTTGAATTATCTGAAATAAATTCCTTTCGAGGTGCAATAGATGAAGGTATAATAGATCAATATGGCTATTTTATTGATCTCGCTACGACTCCTCCATCTGTGTATCATGATCCAATCTTTATAATTGGAAATGGCACTCTGATTTTTACAGCAGCAGTAATGATGCATCTGCTTTAAAAAACACTATTCAGGGAAAGCTTGATAATTATGCCCAAACCGGCTTTTCCGCGCTTGAGTATGCCATGTTCCTTGCTAAAAACCAAGTGGATCCTGTTACACTTACAGTCACGCCTCCAGGTACTCCAAATAGTTTTAGTACATTATGTGAAGGAGAAAAAAATTATGTATGGGAGTTTTTAAAGTCGGTTTATTTAGAACAAAAATTAATAGCTTATAGAGCAAAGCGGCCGACAAATTGTGGCAGTGGATTAGGTTGTGCTGTAGATGGTTATTTTCAAAATGGGTTTACATCCAATGGCTTGGTATGTGGAAGCCCAAATTCGATTGGGAATGGAATTCCTCGTTTTCTTTTGGTAACTCCTTATCCATATAATAATACATTACTTCAAACCGGATCAGCAGTAACATCAACAGTGGGAACCCAAATAAATGACAACAAACTTGATTTGTGCGAATCTTACAAGTCCTCATGGGAAACGATCCTTGTTAAAGAGTGTGGTTATACATTAGGTTCATCTAACTTAAATTCGGTATTAGATAATTTCGTAGTAATATGCAGTACAGCAGTCGATCCAACACACCCGATGGGAGCTTCGGATAATCCAAATACACAAGTTCCACCTTTAGTGTATCAGACATTTCAAGACGTATTAGATGCATTTCCACCATCCTCTACTCCCTGTAATTCTTTAGTAATTACAATGCCTCCCGCCTATAATCAGATAGCAGTTGTCTCTCCAATCGTTTATTTTAATAATAGTTTAAGTAGTATTCCTGCATGTGTTTGTGAGGCATTAACTGATGATGTTATTCCAGAGTTTCTTCTAGTTTTGGATCCAACTGGCTTAACTCCATATTCTGCTTCTCTTAAAAACGAATTAGCAGAGTTTATGAAAAGAAAGTACAATAGCAAATTGACGGCTGATGAAATTCAAAATTTAATTGAAGTGTGTAATAATAGTAATTGTAATTTATTGAGTCATCCTATTTACCTGCCAGATGTGTTAAGTTGTAAAGTTTGTATTAACTGTGAAGATGTTCGATCTGCTATTAGTGCGTTTGAAACGGATCCGAATCTTGCAGCATTAAACACTTCTTTAAATAAAAATTCATATTTATCGACGTATCTTAATCGAGAATTTGGCTTCAATTATTTTTGGCAGGATTATGCAGATTTTCTCAAAACTTGCGAATCATGTGCACCTATTGATGATTGTACAGATGCTTTAGCTTTTTATCAACTTTGGGTCAGTAATCATGATGATGAACAAGACTATCCATTAGCATTGTATTTAAACATTAATGTAGGTACCCATTTAACTAATGCGGAATGGCTTCAATATTTTAATGAGAGTTGTAATAGTTTGGATATTTCAGTTGAATTAGCAACTCCAACTGACTATCCCAGTTGTGAAATGTTGGAAGAAGCGATAATCAACTACATTAACCATAAAGACATACCAAATGTAACCAACTTTTATCCAGATATTATATCTTTATTTCATAGCCAGTATTGGTCATATTTAGATCAAGGAGTGTTTGGTGGTAATTTTATTAGTTGCGATTTCCCCAATAGGCTAAAGTTACACAATCCTGATTTGTGTACTTCTTTGCAAACCATGGCGAACTTGATCAATTCGGCTCAACCTCCAGTTATCTATGCAAGCGATTCGTTGGCACAATCTGCTTTTGTAAATATTTTTCCAGATATGACATTAACCTATGCTCGGAATATCCTGCGCTTTTGTGGTCTATATGATCCTCAAGTGTCATGTAATGACATCAACAACCTATACAATGATTGGCTAGCGATGGATCTGGATGAACCAATTCCATTTTTGAGTTTGCAAATACACAAAACGAATGGAATTACACTGATGAATCTTATTCTAATTGGTTAAGATTTTGTAATTCGAGTCAACAATGTAAGTTGTGCTATAAAGAATTAATGGTTGAAGATGTTGCAAATGATGATAATTGTTATGATATGTTGATGTCATTTGCTGCTGCGAATGCACAAAATGCATGGGAAACTTATTTGCTAGCCTTAGAGGAAACATTTAACAGTTTATATACTAGCACATGCATCAATCAATTGAAAGAGCAATTTAATATGACATTCGATCCAAAGGAATATCATTATACCCTCTACTATTATGATCGAGCTGGCAACTTGTTTAAAACAATCCCTCCTCAAGGAGTAAAATTTCTTTCTAATACGGAAGTACAAGATTTAATTGAAAACGGAACGGCAACAACGAATTATCCTTTACATGAATATGTAACCTGGTATAAATATAATGCATACAATAAAGTTATTAAACAGAAAACGCCTGATGCAGGAGAAACTACTTTTTGGTATGATGAACTAGGTCGCATTATTCTCAGTCAGAGTCAACAGAAGAGTATACCCGTTACAATTAGCGGTGTAGATTACACTTATTATTCATATACTTTGTATGATGACTTGGGACGCATTTCAGAAGTCGGGAAAATGATGCTCGATGTAGCACAAGCACCTTCTTGTGTGGCCAATCAATGCATGTATGATTCCTTTAAATTGCTCATCAATTCTAACACTACTTTGAAAACAGAGGTGGTCAGAACTTTCTACGATGAGCAATTGCTAACCTCATTGAGTCAAGATAATTTATTAAAAAGAGTGGCGACAACTACCTATTCAGATGAATATTCTTTAGATCCATTAATTTATAATTATGCGACCCATTATTCATATGATCTCTCTGGTAATGTTAAAACAGTGTATCAGGAAAATACTAATTCAGTTTCCTGGCCATCAAATGAAAAGAATAGATTATGTGTTTGACTTAGTTAGTGGAAAAGTAAATAAGGTATATTATCAACATTCTACCCCTGAAGAAATTAATCCAGATCAATTTATTCATCAATACGAATATGATGCTGACAATTTATTGAAAAAAGTTTCTACTAGCATGAATGATGATTTATTTGTGACCGATGCTAATTATTCTTATTACTTACATGGGCCGCTGGCACGCACACTTCTTGGTGAAAGAAAAGTACAAGGTCTTGATTATGCTTACACCATGGGGTTGGTTGAAAGGTGTTAATAGCGGCGCGAGATTAGCTTGGAAAGATATGGGGAGAGATGGATGGATTCCTTAATGATCAATACGCAAATCCAAATAGAGAAGTCGGACGCGATGCCTTTTCCTTTACTTTAAATTATTTCGAAAACGACTACGTACCTGTAGGTGGAATGGGCTGGCATCCTGAAATAGGTTATTCTCTAAATGACTGGATTACTCCTTTCTCCGGAAATCTCTATAATGGAAATATCCGAAGTATGACTAACGACATTCAAAATATTGATAATAGCATACTAGGTATAGCTTATAAATACGATCAATTAAACCGCATAAAAAGGAACTCATACTATTTTTGAACCTAATTTATCGATATGGAAATGGGATGAGAATTCAAATGAAAATATGGCATATGAAGAAAGTGGAATTAATTATGATAAAAATGGAAACATTAAAAATTATACAAGGAAAGATGAAACCGGTAGTATTATGGATGATCTTGAGTACTTTTTAGACCCCAATGAAATTAATAACCAATTAAATTATGTATCAGACAATATTGCAACTATATTTGATGGAGATTTAGAGTCTCAAAATCAAAATAATTATACTTATGATGATGATGGGAATTTAACGTCTGACACTAAAGAAAACATAGATATTATTTGGAATAATTTTGGGAAAGTAGATAGCATTAAAGAAAAAAATAATCGGTGGGCATTAGGATTTTCATATGATCCAGCAGGTAATCGAATCGAAAAACGCTATTTTCCCGATGGTGATCCTGACAATATTGTAATTACCTATTACGTTAGAGATGCTCAAGGAAATGTGATGGCAACCTACAAAAGAGAAATATCTGCTGAAGGCGAAATGTATTCATTGCTTGATTGGAGCGTATATGGATCTGCCCGACTTGGTTTAGCTCAAGTATTTGATAATGCTTTATGGAAGTCGAGTAATTATGGACCGCCTACCTGGACTGAGCCATTATCCAATAACAAAGGAACACAGCGCAGTTATGAACTAACAAATCATTTGGGTAATGTAATAGCCGTAGTAAGCGATTTAAAAACTTTGTTGATACCATAGGTAGCGGCCAACCTAATTATTGGGATTACTCAATAGCTAATCTTAGTACCGCGCAAGACTATTATCCTTTTGGAATGCTTATGCCGGGAAGGAATAATGAAGCTGGTGGTTACCGTTTCGCCTTTAATGGAAAAGAGAAAGATGATGAAGTAAAAGGTGTTGGGAATAGTTTAGACTTTGGTGCGAGGATATATGATTCACGATTGGGGAGATGGTTAAGTGTGGATCCTTTGCAAATGAAGTATCCTAGTTTAAGTCCATACAACTTTGTAAGTAATAATCCCCTTTTATTAATTGATAAAGACGGAAGAGAAATTTTTATTTATTCAAGCAATGTAGAACAAAAGCCTATACTATATCAACCTGGGATGAAAGAAATTGGAGATAAATTTCAACAACAAGCAATCGCTGCATTAAATTATATTCATTCTTCCGGGTCTGATACTTATAAAATTGTAGAAACCTTTGCAAATGATAAATCTAATATTGGAATTAAAGAAGGGAATTGGAAAGACAGAGGTTCAAGTATTACTTTTAAATTTGATAAAGACAAACCTGTCACAGGAAGCACTCCATGGAGTCCGGAGCAAGGGTTGTAACAAATGAAGGAGGTAGACAAAGCCCAGCAAATACCTTGTTACATGAATTGGGACATTATTACTTTCAAGAATATGACCCAATGGGTATGTATGCTGAAATGCCTGACTTTTATACAGATCCAGCTGCATATTCCAAGTGGGAAAGCAAATGGAAAGATTTTGCTGAATCAAAAGGCTATGACAATGTAGAAGACTATTGGATTATTGAAAACCCTGAAAATGACTACGCAAGAAAAGAAGGCGAAGGAACAAGAAAAGCACATTCTTACAAAGAAGTATACAGAGCAAAAGATATTAGATCTTTAGAGGGTTCAACTGAAACTGAAATAGGAGACGATAAATAATGAAAAAATTAGTAATTTGTATTATATTCTTATTTGTGGATATAAGTTGTATGGCGCAATTTATCGATACAATCAATGATTCATCAATTCAAGAGTTTGATCAAGCTCTAAATATTTATAATTTTAAAGATACTTCTAAATATAAATTAATTGATGTCAGAATGGTTTTAGATTTTATTTTATCTGACAAAAGTATATTTAGTATTGAATTAGGAGCTCCAGCAGTACCAAATGGTAAATCTAGGTCATAAAAATTGCAACTTCATATTATGAAAACAATTCACAATTAAACTATGTTATAGATAAACACATTCCTGAAAAATTATCTTTAAAAGGGTCTCCATTAAAAATGAAGTCTACTAAAGGTGAGTTTTCTCAAAAGCAAATAGAAGAATTTAAACAAAAAGGAATAATTATAGAAGAAGAATGAAGTAGGCAGGTAAATACCATAGAAATCCAGCCAATAATTAAGAAAATAAAGATCTATAACTATAGTTTCAAGGTGGAATAGTGTTAGTTGGTTTTATTATTTCAGACAACTTAATAATGTCCTTATATCCCCTCTCCCAGAATAACGAAACATCGATTTCATTTCTAGGCAGGAGAAAGAGCCATTTGTGGCTCTTTTTGATACCCGCCTGTTGATTCAATGTAGAAAATGAAGAGTCCAAACCTGTCATAATAAAAGAAATGTATCTTTAAACTTGTGAATGGATTTTCAAGAATATCGCCAGCGGATTTCCAGATAACTTGTGCAACGGGTTACCGTTTCGGCTTTCAGGGTCAAGAGAAGGATGATGAAATTAAAGGGGAAGGAAACTCCATCAACTACAAGTACAGGATGGATGATCCGAGAATCGGCCGTTTCTTCGCTATTGATCCTTTATTTAAGAAATATCCTTATTATAGTCCTTATGCTTTTAGTGGCAATAGAGTAATTGATGCGATAGAACAAGAAGGTCTACAGCCAGAAAGGGTCACTGAAACAGCAGATAGTTACGAAGGAACACCATATGAGTTTGGAGGTAAAGATCCAGCCTTCGAAAATGGTTTACCTGAAGGGATGACTGAACAATGGTATTTGGACAATGTAGGTTGGCCTAGTAGTAATAATGGCAGTAGATACAAAATCCAAACTACACAAATGAAGTAAATCTTAATCAGTATTTAACAGGGGGCGCAACTTCTTGTGGAATTGATTGTTCAGGCTTATCAGGCACCTCATTTAATGCTGATGAACAAAAATTGATGGGGGACTTTAATTTATACAATCATAATGCAAAGGCACAAAGACACGCATTTGTTAATGCGGAAAAAAATAATACTGGTTACTTAGGTACCGACTTTACATATGTGAGCCAAGGCGACTTAGTTTATAATGGTCCGGCAACTCATGTGATGGTTGCTACAGGTCAAATACGGACAAAAGATGGCAAAACTCAAATACAAGTCACCCATGCCCCTGAAACTGGTAGAGAAGTTGTAACTGAATGGAGAACAGCGGGTGCTAATTGGACTTACGGTCATACATTTAGAACTACGGATTATGTGCTTCCAGTTCAGGTAGTTGGAGAATCAGCTACTCCTCAACCAAAAACTCAACAACAATGATACTAATAAATAATATTGCAATCTTATGCATAACAATGGTTATGGCATGTCAACCACAGGAGAAAATGACAATTTTGAACATTATATAGAAAAATTTAAACCTATTGAACTACCATTTTTAATTTCTCGTTCTGTATTAGATTCGACACTGCCAGATCAGTTAACTGCACTTGACTCTTCCGATGTTGTAAACTTTATTCAAGCAAACAAAAGCTTTGGGGACGATATTACTCTTTTAGATATTTATAAGTTTTACCCATATGCTCAATTTACTTTTAATGATAATTTAAAAGGAGTATTTGTTTTACAATCAGGTGGAGCAGGTGGTGTAGAAATGGTGTTTAGTTTAATTATATACAACCGTTCAGGAGAGCAAACTGATAAGTTTGATTTTGCAAAAGAGATAGGAGATTGTTCTCGCTTACAAGTTAAGACAGGCGAAATAAGCCTTGATTTAAATATTGTTACGAAATCTACTCTTTTGGTTAGTGATTGCGAAACTGATGATTATAAGGAAAAAAGCTCGCAAATAGAACGGTTTAAAATAACTTCCTCAGGAAAGGTTGAAAAGCTTTAGGGTTGTTGATAAGGAAAAATGGTAAAGATAAGTTTGCAAAGTTTTCATACAAGAGAAAAGTTAAGGAGTTGGAGTTAATGTATCTTTCTTTATTATTGGTGGACATTGCAAGATCTCGGGGTATAGATCAAGAGGAGAAACCTGATACAGCTTCGCAAGAAGAAACAAGTTAACCACGCTTGGCATTTTCATTCCATTTTCCCATTTTGATATTCTTTCATTCGTATGGAAACCCAAAAGTTTGGCAACTTCATTTTGAGTTAGATTCTTAGAAATTCTTATTTCTTTTAGTTTATTGTTTTTTATTGATGATTGGTTTTCATAATTTCATTTAAAAATTAGTTTGATAATATCTCTTTATTTTCAAGGTGGAATTATGTTAGTTGGTTTTAGTATTTCAGACAATTTAATCATGTCCCTATATACTCTCTCCCAGAATAACTCTTGTTCTACAGGAGTACTAGGTAGGAGAAAGAGCCATTTGTGGCTCTTTTTGATACCATCCTGTTGATTCAACTGAGAAAATGCGAGGGGCACCATAGGAGACTGCACATTAAAAAAAAGGAGATTTAACCTTGTATATACTGGCTATTTCTTCGGTTCGACAAATTTTTCCATCAAAGATGATTCCTTGTGGAAAGTTGAACCATTGCAATTTTACCCTTATTTCGTAAGGGGATTTCAACCAAACATCTCCAGGCGACATTAAATATGATTTTACTGTGGCTAATGCCTTCAAAAATGTTTCTTTATTTCGTTCAGGAGATACCACCATCATTTCTTCCACCTCAAAAATTGACTTATCAATTTTTTCAATTTGCTCTTTAAGGTCACTATCATTGATAATTTCAGCTACGTTTTTAAAAATTAGTTTAGACTTTATATCTTTAAGTTCGATGAGTTTGTTTTGATACTCTTGATTTTTGAGAGTTATATTTTTGTTTTTATCTATGACGTGTATCGCGACATAGTAAATCAGAATATCGATATCAGTGATGCTGAGTTTGAAATGACCAATTAATTTCTAAGTAACAAAATGCCCGCCTGACGCAAAGGACCTGTTATATGATGTACTTGATCATAACAGCAATCTTGGCTTTTTCAACTTTATTGTTGTGAGTCTTAAAAACTACATAATACCATTTATTTTTATTAACGTCCACAGAAAATATTTCGTCTTTTTGTCTGTTACGAACTGCAATATCAAACTCCGCATTCATCATTCCTTTGCTAAACCAATCCAAATCACCGGTTGGATTACCATCCATGGTATAGGCTTTAACCAATGTCTCGAAGCTCTCACCACTATTGTACCTACTAAATATTACAGTTCTTATTGAGTCGATTTGAGAGTTTGAGAGTTTGCTGCCGTCAAGGTAAATATATTTTAGTTTGCAAAGCTCTTCATCTCGTTCTGCTAATATTTTAATCACAAAAGTCGGTGCTTGAGAATTGTATTGTTTTAGAATTATATCACCAACTTTAGCTTTAATAATATCGGGAAATTTACTGCTGTCAGATAGCATCGTTTTGTCATCGTAAATAGTCCAATTGGGGTATTGTTTCTTTAACTCGTCAATTTGTTCAAGGCTATTTATTTTCTTTAATGCTTTTTTTACTTCTTTCAGAGTTTGACCGTTTGAGGTAATAGGCATTAAAAGAGCTAGTAATAATATTACGGTTTTCATATTGTATATCATATAATGTTCCAGGGATTTGCGTTCGGGCGGGACACGGAGCGTGATTTCTATTTATTTGAGATATTAAAATTACCAATTAAATTCTATGTAGCAAAATGCCCGCCTGACGCAATTAAAGACCAGATATAGAAAACCCTTAGATGTTCAGCTATTATCTTAGATGTTCAGAAAAGGAATTTTAAGCGATTGACCAACAGATTTAAATAGAATAGTTTATTTTATAAATACCCTGCATGATCCTTTTGGGCTTTGATGTATCCTAGTTTCTTTATTGGTGCTGGATATTAAAAAGGCTCAGAGTATAGACAAAGAGGAGTAACCTTATTCAGTTTCGCCAGAAGAGACAAATTAATCACACTTAGTATTTTCATTCCATTTTCCCATTTAGAAATTCTTTCATTGTTATAGAAACCCAAAAGTATTGCAACTTCATTCGATATTCTTTTAAATTATTGTTTTGTGTTTTCATAATTTTAGATTTTAAATAATAGTAATTGAAAAATAGGAATAGAGCTATGTATCCTCGACCATTTTGTCTTTTAACAATTCAGCCAATTCAATTATTTCGTCATAGACCTTATTCCAGAATACATTCTTATCAATTTCTCCACGAGAGAGGTAATTAAGCCATTTATGGCTATTTTTAATACCCTTCTGTTGATTCAACTTTTGAAATTGGTGGGGCACCATATGTTACAAATAACATAGTATTCATTTTCTCAAAAATATCTATATACGGGAGGTATATTTTTGATTTTAAGTTTTCACTATGTTCTTGATTTTTGTCAAAATATATCCAAACAGTAAATGTGTGCTCATTCGTTGGGATTTTTTTATAAAAAACACACTCTAGACCTTTGCTAAGAAGTAAGGTTTAAATTGAATAGAAAAACCGCAGAGATCTCATAATGAGATTCTACGGTTACCTAGTGCACTCGAGGCACTATCCTTCCAGTGTATACCCACCTTTAAGAAATCTATGACTCATTTGGTGTATACCCACCTAAATGCAATCCATTAGATTGATAAACACCATAGTATCATAAATAAATAAATTTGTCAACAAATTACTTGCAAGTTTCAAAAAAAATCATAAATTGCGATTAATAAATAATAGAACCTTAAAGATTATGTTCAATGATTATATAGAAATTAAACGGTTTGTGCCCGCAAAAAAACACATAAATAATAATGGATTATACCATCCCTTTATTATTCGGAGTTATTTCAATAGTTTTAACTCACCTATTTCACATTAAACTCTTGGGCGCGACAGAGCGCGTTATTATTAAAGTACTTGACATGATTACCCTGCATTTCTCTCGGAGAAACAAAAAATGAAAGCTTGGGAACTTTCAAAGAATGACTTTTCAATTAAACGGTTCGTTCTTGTATTATGCGGTTGCGGAAACTTAAAGCGGTACTTTTCGTTAGATTTCCAGATGAAAAAAAGAGGGTGAAGATCACATCCTCTTAAATTAACCCCCATTCATTGAATTACTCGAGAATTTAATGAATGGGGGTTTTTATTTTTTTATACATTATCATGTATTCTGATTCAATGAACTAATTTTTTTACACAAATTAATTAGATCAAGCCGGAAACAGAGTTATATCCAATTTTCGATTAAACAAACTGGAAGAGATTGTTATATTCGAATAGGAAAGTGAAGAAGCTTAACCTTTATTATCTTGATGGAATACTTGCTGATCTTGTAATAGACGAAACAGCGAAGGAAGAAGGTCGGGATACAAGTCGTTGGGATGAACCTCGTAAATCATAGATAGCAATAGAAAGTTTGAAAGACTTGGCACTTTTGTCCCCCTCTCCCATTTAGATATTCTTTCATTGGTATGTAAACCAAGCAGTGTTGCTACTTGATTTTGCGTGAGATTTTTTGCGAGTCTCAATTCTTTCATTTTGTTGTTTGTATAACATAATTTGTGATTCATAAAGATTTAAAAAGATAATTGATAAGGTAGAATTTAGGTTTCTATGGACTCCTGTTCTGATCGTTTTCTATTTGTTTCACTATCTCTCCTAGTTTAATCATATCACTATATACCTTTACCCAGAATAACTCTTGTTCTACTGGAGTACTAGGCAGGAAATTAAGCCATTTGTGGCTCTTTTTGATACCCTTCTGTTGATTCAATTTAGAAAATGCGAGGGGCACCAGAGGAGACTGAACAGTAAAAAAAGGAGATTACTTTGTCACCCAATTGTCTAAAATTTTAGCGCAAACAATTCACTATAATACATTGCGTTTTGTACGGAAAGAATTCAAATGGATTCCATCCTAATTTCAGAACGTTGGCAAGCGATACTAAATGGCTTCACTGAATTTATAGTAGCCAAAGGTTTAAAGTCGACAACGCGTCAGGATCTAATAGCGTGTATGTCTGAATTTATTTTGTTTGCTCACAAAAATAATATTGAATTTCCCAATCAATGTTCGTCTAAAATACTTTTAAGTTACTTTCAATATGTAACTAGTCGCCCAATAGGCAAATCCAATGATGTTATTCAAGGGTCAACTCCAAATCATCATGTTTATGCCTTAAGAGTGTTCTTTGGTTGGTTATTTAACTCAGGAGCCATTTCGTTTAATCCGATTGTAGATTTAAAATTTCCAAAGTACTTTTCTAGTAAAGTGGAAGCCATTTCTGTTTCTTCGATACAAAAATTATTCTGTGCCTGTGAAACCGACTTAGATCGAATCTTGTTATCCATTTTTTATGGCTGCGGCTTAAGGAGGAGTGAAGCTCAATCGTTACTTTTAACAGATGTCGATTGTTTAATATGGAAAGTAATTGTACGGAAGGGAAAGTTCAGTAAGAGGAGAGAAGTCCCAATCGGAAAAAATTTACATAAACATTTTATAAATTATGTAGCCTCTTATCATCAAGCTTCGTACATGGCAAATGATAAAACACCTTTTTTAATAGACGAGAATAAAATTCCAATTGATGGTAACAAAGCGTACCAAATCATAAAACATATTGCCACAAAGGCAAATTTGAACCACGAAGAGATAAATCTTCACCTGCTTCGGCATTCGATTGCGACACATTTATTGTTAAATGGAATGCAAATAGATTTAGTCCGAAAATTTCTAGGCCATAATTCAGTGGATACCACACAGCATTATTTAAATGGAATGGGTAATCATTGGAAATGGAATCAAAGAAATCATCTCCATAGATCCAATAAATTTTTTAAGCATGATAGAACTTGAGCAATATTTATATAACAAATTCACTGCAAGTAGCACAAAGAGATATCTTTTTGCAATAGAAAAACTCTGTGCTTTCCTTGGTGAGAGCAATGCTATTCACGCTCGATACATTGATATTATTTCCTATTTATATTCTCTGCGACAAAAAGGGTTTAAGAATGATTATTTGCAAACTGAATTTTACGGGATAAGAAATTATTACAAGTGGTTGCTCCATAACAAAATTAGAGTTGATGACCCAACTGATAATATAAAGCTAAGTGACCTAAGCAATAGAAGCATTCAGTTTCAGGATCTCTTCACTAAAGAAGAGCTATCTCTTTTACTAAGCAAGAAAAACAGATATGAGCTCCTTAAATGGCGCGACTACTTAGCTATATCCTTTTACATCTACCAAGGATTAACTACAGGTGAAATTGCATCGTTAACAATTTATGATGTCAGTCTCGAAAAAGAAGTAGTTTTTATCATGGACAGTCGCAATTGCTCCCGTATTTTGAAATTAAATCCCAATCAAATTATGGCTTACAAACGGTATATAACATTTGACAGACCTACATTAATAAAATGCAAATCTGAGCAATTATTTATTGGTAAATTGGGCCAACCAGAAACTCCAGATGGTTTTCATTATCTGATAGAGTCTCAACGAAAATTATTTCCAAATAAAAAGTTAAATCCAAAAACCGTAAGGCAAAGCGTCATTGTTAACCTACTCATGGATGGTTTAAGTTTAATTGAAGTCCAGTTGTTCGCTGGTCATCATTATCCAAGTACAACGGAACGATATGTTCAAGAGGATTTGAACGAATTGCGCTCTGAGATTGATAAGTGCTTTCCATTGAAGTAGAAGCGGCAACCCGTTGTACAAGTTACCGGAAAATCCGTTAGCGATATTTTTGAAAATCCATTCACAAGTTTAAAGATACATTTCTTTTGAATATAACAAGTGCTGTCACTTGTTATTTTAAATGTAAATTTATTATTAGTAATTAATTTGAAAGCAAAACAGCTACTGTTGTTCCTTTAGCTGAAATTCTTCATTTATTATTAGTGATAATGAATATCTTTTGTTAGGACATTTTTCTGCTTAAAAACATAATCAATATATTCTAAATTGAAATATTGAATCCTAGTCAGTTTATTGTTTTTAATAGATAGAACAACGGAAATCGAGAATTCAGAACAATTATCAGGGTATTTTTTGTACCACGCATTGTCAACTTGTGTTGTTGTCTCCATTAAAACAAGTTCAACGTCCTTTTTTCGATTAAAGTAATTTGCAATTTGCAATTTAAAAAGCATGTCTTCTAAACTATGCCCAACAGAAATATTTTTATTTAATTTTATTAACGTATCGGTGGTGGAAAAATAATTCACAAATAATTGGTCTTTATTTTCTAAATCAATATCTCTTAAATTTGACAGTTGAACAATTATTGAATCTTTTGAATTGTAGAATCCAGTTAAAAAAGGGTCATAATAATCAACCTTTATAAACCGTGTATAGCTAAGTAAACCATCTTCAATTTTAAAATTTATATACTTTGGCATTTGTTGATCCCAATATGTACTTGATAAAATCTCAAGTTTGTTTTTCTTATTATAAAACAAGTAATAATAATTCCCAGATTCAAAAGATAACAAAACTTTTGTATCGGTTAAATCTTTAATTTGATAGAATCCATTGAGGTTGGATACAGTTGTTTTCCAATTAAAATTGTATCTAAATATCCAATCTTTAAAGTATCTATTTTGTTAAGATTAGATTTTCTATACCCATTTACATTATTGCAGGATGTAATGAAGATTAAAATGTAAGTTGCTTTCAAAATTTGATTTATTTTTATCATATCAAATTAATTAAAATCCTGTTTTTTGGATTAATTTATACTTTATTTTGCTGTCAAAATCAGAACCAGGTCTACTCTTTTTCCCTATTGAATCATAATGTTTAGTTGCTCCCAACATTGTATTTATTTGTTTGGAGGTTTTTATACTTAGGGTTGATTTAAAATAAATTTCTCCATTTTTCAATGAATAGTCTGTACTAACAACATAACACCCATCTGTCCATTGACTTACTTTCGTTTCTGCTGCAGCTGAAGGTGCAGGATGGATTTTAACTCCTCTGCCTCCCACGTAACCGCCATTCTCACCTAAAAACAATAGAGGCTGTACCCATTTATAAGCTGATTGATCCTTTCCGCTTCCTGTGCCAGTAAGTGTATATGTATCATCTGGCAATCTTTTTCCAGAACTAACTTTTGTACTCGGTGTACCACCTGGAGTTACCACATAACCTGTAGCACCCTCTTCTTCACTGCCTGATAAATGATAAATTCCCAAAGTGTAATTATCGGTATTCTCAATGTTTAGAATATTAAGCCGATTTCCGTACTCCCCCTCTGAAAAAGTGTAAGTTTTGATTTCATCTCCAATTTTCACTCGGTATACGTCATCTCCTTTTACTATTTGGCTATTAGATATGGCCCATTTGCCCTCATCATTTTTATTAATATCTAAGGTGTCAGCTCCATTCGGATCAATATAAAGCACTGGATTATTTGCAAAAGTTGCATAGCCACTTTCCCAAGATTTCATTACAGGGTCTAAATTCCACCTTCTACCCAGCCTTGTATCATACTCCCAAAACTCTGCCGTGTTGTGATTTCCTGCTCCGGATATCTCGTCTACCTTTTCTTGTCCATTAAAGGCGAAGCGGTATCCCCTTGTACAAGTTATCGGAAAATCCGTTGGCGATATTTTAGAAAATCCATTCACAAGATTAAAAATACAATTTTTTTAATAAAGACAAGTTCATTCTCTTGATTTTTTTTGAGATGCAAATTAACAATCAAAATATTTCCTTGTCGGTAAATCTTCTTTGCTGGTCAAGGATGTTGATATGCTCGAACGTTTAGAAGATATTTCTAAACTCCCAACAGCAAAGCAAACTGAACTCTTTAACGTGATGGATGCTTACCTGAGAGATTACAGAACAAGCAAAGCGTATAAAAAATAAAACGCCAAGCTAAGTGCCTGGCGTTTTGGTGTTATTTATTATTTACCGCTGACAAGAAAGGTTTTGTGCCAATTTGAAAAATCCCTGCCTTCACGGTCAATCCATTCATTAATATATTTGTAATTTATACCGCAGTTTGCATTTTTAATAAAACCTCCTTCTATAACTTTTTCTTTGGCTCTTTCTGATAAATATTCAAAAGAATATGGATTGCTGTTATTACTTTTCCGTGCAAACCAAATTCTTGGCATATGATGAATATAAAATACCCAGTTTCCATTTCTCTTTTCACCAGCAAAATATTCTACATAATCAAGTATATCATCTCTGTCGCTATCTTTGGCTATATCTGCTACCTCCTCTTTATCTACCTTTAATATCCAACCAAAAATTTTCGTCTTATCCTCATTAAATAAATACTCATCTACTTTCCATATAGAATTTTGAGGCAGAAAACTTGAGGTATTCTGAAGACCTTTCTTCGTCCAGGTTTCAATACTATCAGCGATACAAATTTTTATAGCTTCATAAGCTTTGTCTTGTTTATTTTCAGTAATTACCTTTTCCAAACAATCTTTTCGATTGACAGTATTATTACTGCAACCATTAATTAAAGCAAAAATCAGCACTATTTGAATAAACATATTACTCATTTTTAGGTTGGTCTTTTCTAGGTGCAACATAACCATCTTGGCCTTTTTTGATATTGAAAATGTTCTTATAACTTTCAAGAAAATGGCCCTTAATTTTTCATCTGTTTCTGGTCCACCACCTTGTTCAACATCACCTGGCATAGGAGATTGAGGAGCAACTATATCCTTATCGCTACCATATTGTACAATCCTTTCTACTCCATTCGGTGTTTTTATATCTTCTGGTTGTTTTGGTGCTATATTATAGATCACTTCAACTTTATATCCTGCTTTTGTAAGAACATCTGCCTGCCCCGCTGCCTCGGCACTTCCTTGACTATGAGCAACAATTTTAATAGTTTCAATTATTTCTCCAGCATCATTTTTTTGTAAAACTACCTCTCCACTATTTATTTTACTAATTAGGTCCTGGCCCGATTGTTTGCCATTTTCATATCTGAAAGAAGCTTTTGATTTTGGTCCAAGCGTCATTCCTGATGCATCTGCATATACAGCATTGTAATCGCCCATCCTTTTCATAAACTTATCATCCATATTGCCCCAATAACCGTATTTATCTGTTTTAAATACTTCTTTTTTATTCATATGTATATCTCCAACCGTTTTTCCAGGACGATAACCATTAACAAAGACCACCAGTTTACCATCAGGGTCAATGGAAGTAATAGGATTATTAAGAACAAAATTATAAGGACTTGCAAAAGGATATTTACTCGCAAGCGGGTCAGTACTTAGCCACCTTCCTAATCTGCTATCATAAATCCTCGCACCAAAATCCAAACTGTTTCCTAGACCTTTTACTTCGTCATCCTTTTCCTTCCCGTTAAAGGCGAAGCGGTAACTCATTGTACAAGTTACCGGAAAATCCGTTAGCGATATTTTTGAAAATCCATTCACAGAATAAAAATACAATTTTTTTATTAAAGTCAAGTTCATTCTCTTGGTTTTTTTGAGACGCAAATTGATAGATAAGTAGTATTTGTGAAAATTAATAAACTGCTGTTATTTCATTGGCGTAAAAACTAACAGCTATTAACATAATTCCATCTTGAACCAAAGTTGGAGATATTTCTGTTTTTAATAAAATCTCCAAATTTCGAGGGTGATTACAGTCTAAGTTCTTATAAATTTGAAGTTTTAGCACTAATTCAATACTTTAGATCTTATTCTTTCACTGCGTTTTTCAATACCAATAAATTAAATGTTTGACAGTACTACTTTAAAACTATTTAATATAGAATTTTTAATTATGAGATTTATTAATTTGAACTTTTTCAAATATTTCTAAAGCTTGATTCTGAAACTCTAGTGGTAAATTGTTTGCATAAATCGTAAATTTCATTCTACCTATTAAAGAATTGGATAAACTATCAATATGTAATCCTGTTATTCCGATTCCAGGTCTTCTAGGAAAGACTAATTTTAGTTGATATTTTCCAATGTTTTTAAAAGTTACATTCTGTTTATAGTATAAATCGTAATCCAATTTATTGTCTTCAACAAAAATAATATTAGTCATATCTACAAAAGAGCTATCAATTTTATTTGAAAATTTCTTTGGAATAAGCTTTAAGTTCTTAGGCTCTGTTAAAGAATTACTATAATATCCCAGATCGTAATACAAAGTATCTTTATTTCCCATAATTAAGTAGCCAGTTTGACTATCAATTCCATTAGTGGGAACTATAATCCAGTTGTTTGGTATTTCAAAAGTAAGAGGTCCAATAATAAATTTCTTAAAGGAATTGCAACTGAACAATATTAATATTGCAGTAACAAGTATACTATTTTGTAACATATTCATTTCGGAATTTTTTTGCATTAGATTTTACATCGCCATCGCAATGAGTGCCATTCTCTGATTTCAACGAATTTAGATATGCTCCCTCAAATTGTGTTTTTATCTCGTTTTTCGTCAAATTAAATCCACCTCTCCCTGTGCCTGAATTTTCTAAATGATCATTCATTAAACTTCCAGAACCATTATTATGTTCAAGGTTAAAATTATGTCCCACCTCATGCAAAACTAATGCTGGGAAATTGCCATCGTTTAAATAACTGGCTTCCACGGCAGCAACATTTCCAGATATATAAGCGAGTCCTGCAACATCTTTTTCTCCTTCTTGATTTTTAAGTTTATCAACCACTAATAAAATATTTTCGCCAGCCTTTACATTGTTAATATCATTTTCCATTTTAAAACTTATGTTCACATTAACAATTATATTTGAAACGTTTTTTAAGTATTTAGCATCCTCAGGAACAGAATAATTAAATAACCCAACAGCTTCATTCTGTGCACCGGCAAAATGAGCTTGAGTTACTGCTCTCGATGATTGATTAACAACTTTGTAAACCACATTTATATCTACAATTCTTGTTAAAGAACCATCTTTATTTTTAACATCTCTTAAAGTATAAGTGTAATCGACTTTTCCATCAGGATCATTTTTAAAATTGGGCTATTACTAACATAATTGTAAGGAGATATCCATGGCATTAATCTGGTTTCAGGATCTAAACTCAACCATCGCCCCAGCCTTGGATCATAAATCCTAGCTTCAAAGTCTAAACTATTTCCTGTTCCTTTCACTTCATTATCATTTTCCTTCCCGTTAAAACCGAAACGGTAACCCGTTGTACAAGTTATCGGAAAATCCGTTAGCGATATATTAGAAAATCCATTCACAGAATTAAAAATACATTTTTTTCGAATATGACAAGTTCGTTTGTTTGATTCTTTGTCGTTGAGATTCTGAAATATGTGAATACTACTTAACTAACAGTGTTTTATTGCCTGAAATACTAACATCTACAATCATAACTGCAATTTGAACTAAACTGCCCGAACAAGAAAAAAATATGATTTTACAAGTGCTCGATTTAGCACTCTCAAAAAAAAGTTTAAAGATCTGTTTCAACAAATTGGATAAATTAAAAACGCCAAGCCGTTTTGTCTAGCGTATAAATTTAAAACACACTAAACCCCTAACCCGCAAGGCAGCCCGTCAGCTTAGTGCGTACAGGGCATAAACTTGGGATTTTGATTAGTCATTTCTTTTAACGTATCGCAAATTCGTGAAAGTGTAGTCTTGTTCTTTTTCTAATACTTCAAAAGTTCCTTTATATTCGGAAGAGCTTTTCAAAGTAAACTCATAGCTGTCTTTGCCGAGAACTTCTATTTCATATTGCCATTTTATTCTTGCCAATTCAGGTAAATCAGAGTTTTTGAAGTACTTATAACAGATATATTTTTCTGAACTGTCCATCTTGATTAAGATTACAACATTTTCTTTTTCAAGATTCAAATGAAACTTTTGATTTAGATATTCTAATGATTGCAAAACGAGTTTGTCGCTTTTTTGAGCAATTGCATTGCAGCTACAAAAAACTGCTAGAACGAGGTATATAAATAGCTTTTCCATATTCTACTATTCTGATAACGGTGCTACATCATTTTTATTGGGTGCAGTTCCTGATTCCCTTCCATGTTGTCCTTGACCTGTTTCTAAGGATTGATTTTGAGATTGAAGTAATGTGTTAGTGAATCTAATAGCCCAATCACTTCGTTGGGTCTCTGTCATGTCATTGAAATTTACTCCATTATATTCTCCTTTCATTTCATTCATTATCACATTCATCATACCATGAGCAAGTTCATGTAAAGTTGCGTGTTCTACACCAAAAACTTTATCGCCCCCTTCTATTGTAAGATTTATTCCATTCTGTATTAAACCTGAAGTAACAAGAATTTCATTATTATCTTGTGTTGAAGAAGTTATTGTAGGAGCCATGAAAGTACCATTGTCTTTGTAAGTTCTTGTTGCACCATAGAAGAAAGTAGTTGCATTACCATCTTGAACAGCTCCCCCTGATACTATTTCACCATCACTATTTTGGCTTACAGAAATATTTTGATTGGCAATAACTGTTGTAATTGTTTGCGATTTCACTAATGTTTCTTGTAAATAGTTGAACATTAAAGTTTGCTGTGGGGTCATATTCTTAGGTGTTTCTCCATTATGAATTAGAGTGTTGTTTTCAAAGTTGAATCCATGATCTTTACCGAATGCATAATTTAAAGTCTTTAGAACTAATGTTTGAGAAGCAACTGAAAACGCTTTTACTTTTTCTCCGTCAGGGTCTATAAAGAATATTGGATTATTAGCAGCGTAAGCATATGGACTAATGTCAGGATATTTTTTTGTTAAAGGATCCACAATCAACCATCTCCCTAAACGTGAATCATAAATTCTCGCTCCAAAATCTAAACTGTTTCCAACTCCTTTCACTTCATTATCGTTTTCTTTACCGTTGAATCCGAAACGGTAACCCATTGTACAAGTTACCGGAAAATCCGTTAGCGATATTTTGAAAATCCATTCACAGAATAAAAATACAATTTTTTTATTAAGTCAAGTTCGTTCTCTTGATTTTTTTGAGATACAAATTAATAAACAATTAATTTGTTACAAAACAAAGAAACTATAGTTGTCTCATTTGTTGAAATACTAAAAGCTACTAACATAACTCCACCTTGAACCTAATGGTATATCAAAAGATCATTAATCACAAACAGAAAATTCATATTTAGATGTATCGTGTCTTCTTTTGAATTCATCACAATTAAAATTATTACTTCTAATTTGTAATGAAACTAATCCAGTTAACATACAAGGAATCCTACTTACATCTTCGTATTCAAGATCGTTACTCTGCAATTTAAGGTGTTTTAATTGAGAATTTTTTCTCAAGACTTTATCTAAATTACTAATTGGGTTCTCTGTAAGATCCAATAAATTTAATTTTTTTAATTTGAAAATCCAATTTGGTAACAGCTCGATATTTGAACTTCGAATTGACAAAGCTTTTAATTGCTTTATCCTTCGTATTGATGTACCTATTCTTTTAATATTACAACTATTTAATTCCAAATAAAGAATGTGCTTATTATTAAAATTTAATATCGAATCATTAAAAACACAATCATTAAAAATTAAATGTTCAGATTGGATGTTTTTAATATACGAAAGCAATTTTTCGTCAACTTTCATCTTAAAAAAAGTAAAGCTGACAAATTTTCCATAAAGCAATTCACTAAAATATTCTTCTGAAAAGACATCTCCTTCATTGGCTGAAATTTCATAAATCTCTACAGATTTGACCAAGTTGATTTCATCGGAAGTTTTCAATTTTGATGTGTCACTCCAAAGTTCAATTCTAGCATATTGAGATGATGCATTTTTAAAAATTAAAAGTTCAAATAATATTAAGAATAAAATGCATCTATTTTTCATATTATTTATTTATTTCATTTGTTATCGCTGGCCCAATGAATTTTGAGACTTCTCTTTTGTTGTCATTGCCTGTTCTTTCGTCATAATTATCAACAATTCCATTATCTTTCTTAAAGTAATCTGATTTTAAAACATATGACTGAGGTGTTCCATCTAATCCTCCACCGTAATTAAATTTGCCTAAATCTCCAGGTGACAAATTATTTTCTGTAGTCTTGACTACTGAATCGTCATAG
Organism: Bacteroidota bacterium; assembly: GCA_016709725.1. Taxonomy (GTDB): domain Bacteria; phylum Bacteroidota; class Bacteroidia; order AKYH767-A; family OLB10; genus JAJTFW01. The sequence goes on along the minus strand of JADJMG010000006.1, from coordinate 56,737 downwards.
CCGCCATCAGTTGGGTGATCAAAATAGGTCCCATTTTTTAACTTAATTGACCATCCGAGAAAATGGGCGAATTCATGTGCCCTTGTTTTTGAACCCGTAGATGGATTTATTGACCAATCACCAGTATTTCCTTTAGTATCTGAAGTGTGATCAGGCCCAGGAGCATTATCATTTAAATGAACATAATTGACACTTGCGTCTGTATTTTTATATGCAAGCTTTTCTGCATCAGATGGTCCATTTTCTCCTCCAACGGGCAAAACAGTTATTTCGAATACTACTGGAACTTGGATCGTTTTATCACCAACTGTAACGGTACCAGTTGCATTAACATTGTATGCAGTATTTATTTCTTCTTGAATATTTGAAGCGTGATTTGAAATATCATTCTGAATTGAACTTACAGTTGAATATACATATATTGTTGCGACTACTTTTAAAGCCACTACCTTACCGTTTTCATAAACTTTAACAACTTTAGCACCCTTGCCTGTAGGGTCAACCATTAAGATTGGCGAATTATTAAAAGCACAATAGGGACTTAATGATGTATACTTTGCTTGATCTGGATCACCAGAAAGCCATCTTCCTAGTCGTGGATCATATATTCGAGCTGAATAATCTAAACTATTACCTACTCCCTTCACTTCATCATCCTTCTCCATCCCATTAAAGGCGAAACGGTAACCCATTGTACAAGTTACCGGAAAATCCGTTAGCGATATTTTTGAAAATCCATTCACAAGATTAAAAATACATTTTTTTAAAATAAAACAAGCTCGCTCTATTGATTTTTTTGAGATGTAAATTAATAATCATGTATTTTGTTAAAATCTAAGAAACAAATGTTGTTTAATTGGATGCAGTTCTAAAAGTATTTATCATAACTGCAATATTCTACTATTGATATTTCAATGCTTTACCCAAGTTTAATGTGATACTTGTAATCTAATATAGTATTTTCAATAACCGCGAAGAAAAATTAATACAATTTTTCAAACAATATGTACTCCACCGAGAGAAAAAAGTCACCAAATTTGGCGGCTTTGATAATTCTTTTCCTCTCAGTTTTTATTCCCCTTTGTTTATATACCAATTATCTTTATACAATTCATAAACAGACCCTTTTTTCACAATCTTTTCATTTTTTGTGGAGCTTAGACGTAGCAAATTTGGGGAATGTTTTCCATAAAATGGACTAATAAATATGTTTCCAATACTATCAACACTTAAATTTTTGAAATCATATTTTATAAACTCTTTCATCAAATCTTTTATTCTATTTTCATCAAAATAGTTACTAAAGTTTCTCTGTTTTAAAAGTTTATTATCAATACTCGTAACTACGTTTTGTCTTTTGTTGAAATGAATTATGTAGGGTGGATATTTGCCTCCTAGTTTTGAAACCATATAAATATCACTTCCCAAATCCCTATCCCTAAATGTAATGCTCACACCATAAAATTTTGAAAAGGGTTCATTTCGATATTTTGATATGAATTTATCAATTTCATTGTTTTTAACCTCTGTGTTAGTGCAAGAAGATATACCCATTAGGGCAAAAATTAGTATTGTAAGGCGTATTAATTCCATTTGCTTTTTTATTTATGTGGTCGCATCTCTAAAATTGTTCTATACTTAAATTGTCTGGCGTGAAATGCTCCTTTAGTGATTGAGTTTTGGTCGTCTTTAGAATCCCATTGCCTTGGATAGCCATTTGAGACAGGATTCTTTAAACTGTTTATATGCGCTCCGATTTGAAGCAAAAAATAATTAAAACCTAAAGTATAACCTGAAGCACCCCATAAATAATTACCGAAATTCATATGATTGTGTGCTGTGAAATCTCCTTCTGGTAAAAACAATACACTTGAAGGCGTTAAAGGATCTAATGGTGTTGAACTAGCACCCAGTGCTCCATATTTACCTGGTATAACTGCTATTGAATAATCAAAATTTTGACCTCCAGTACTATTATTGTAAAAAGCAAGAGGATTATTCTTGTCATCGTAATTGAAAGCACCTTGCTCTGTTAGTATTCCTTTCATATCATCATTACTTACGAATATAAGTTGATTAATAATACCGTCTCTAATTTGTGTGGCATCTGTTGCAGGGTCTGCAAATTCAAATCTTTTTCCTTCCCAAACTTCTTGTTTATCTTTACCTTTTCCAATAGTTTTACTTGCACCATACGAACCAATTTGACCTACTGCATCTGTGTCATACATACCTATATATTTTCCATTGGACTGATTAAACCTATATGTTGTATCTCCTAAAATATCTATATTAATAATAGGGTTATTGCCAAAACAAGCATAATTAGAAATTGAAGGATTGGGTTTTGGGTCTGTATTCCATCTCCTCCCTAAGCGTGTATCATACTCCCAAAACAAAGCTGTGTTATGATTTCCTAATCCAGATATCTCGTCAACCTTTTCTTGTCCATTAAAACCGAAGCGTAATGCAAATCCTTCACCTTTCGTGACACTCCAAGTCATTGTATATCGCTTTGTTAACATTAATATAAAGGTGAGTATTTAATTTGAATTTGGCAAATATGGAACTCTTTTCCATTGAATACTTAGGGAAATGGATTTTAAATTGGTTGCAAATGTGACTTCAAAAATCTATTTTTTAAAGAATTAAAAAAAATGAAATGTTTGAAGGATAATTAACTGCTTGAAATAACTAACCTACCGTTTCCCATTAAATTACGCAATATATTGCAGGCTGTTCAACCCCGCTGGGGTTGGATTATTATTATATTTTCGCTTTGCTAATGAGGTTGAACCCCGCTGGGGTTTCTCTTCGACTTTGCTCAAAATCACCCTTCGATTATGCTCGGGTTCGCCTTCGACTACGCTCAGGGAAACTAGAAACTAGAAGCCAGAAGCCAGAAGCCAGAAGCTTTAAAATTCGTTACGTTCAATAATTTCTTTGCTTCTTCTATCTCGTGCGAATCAATAAATATTCACCTCCGGATTAATCTCCACACCAAACTTTTCGAAAACACTTTTTTTGATGTCGAGTGCTAATTGGTAAACTTCTGATCCCGTTGCTCCGCCGTAGTTGACTAAGACTAACGCTTGGTCTTTGTGTGAACCCGTGTGCCCTACTACTTTTCCCTTCCATCCACATTGCTCAATCATCCAACCTGCAGCCAATTTCATGTTACCGGTGGATGTCGGATAGGCGACAACGTTAGGATGCTGCTGTTGTAAATTTTCGAATTGCTCTTTTGTGATCTCTGGATTTTTGAAGAAACTTCCAGAGTTGCCTAAAATTTTAGGGTCGGGTAATTTACTTTGTCGAATGCTGATGACAGCGTTGCTTATATCTTTTACGGTGGGAGAAACCACACCACGCGCGGCTAATTCTTGCGAGATGGCTCCGTAACTTGTGTTTAATTGGGGATGCTTTGTGAGTCGGAATGAAACGGAAGTAATAAAGTATTGATTCTTTAATTCATTTTTAAAAACGCTTTCACGATATCCGAATTTGCAATCGGCAGCCGAGAACTTTTGAATTTCCAATGTAGCCAAATTCATCGCTTCTAATTCATAAAATGAATCTTTCAACTCCTACCCCATACGCTCCAATATTTGCATGGGTCCTGCTCCTACACTACCTGGAATCAAGCTTAAATTTTCGATTCCGCCAAATCCTTTATCCACCGCCCACATCACAAATTGATGCCATACTTCACCAGCACCCACTTGAACATAAACATGTTCGTCGTCTTCTTTTTTTATTTCAATTCCCTTTAATCGATTCAACAATACAATACCTTTCACCGATTTTGTGAATAAAATATTACTTCCTCCTCCTAGAATTAACTTCGCTTCCTTCTTCAATGATTCATCGCTTAGCACTTCACGAAGTTCATCCACCGTTTCAATGGTGAACAAGCGATCGGCACTTACATCAATTGCAAAATGTATTGTAAGGCTGGAGAGAATATTTTCTTTTTAATCATGGTAGGTGGAATCACAATTGCAATAGTTATCGAACAAAATTCAACATTAATAATTATACTTATCCTCCCAACGCAACTTCAAAAAGTTGCGAATTTCCTTTTCACGTGCATTATCACTTGGCTCGTAAAACTTCATTCCTTTCAATCGATCGGGCAAATACTCTTGTTTCGAAAAATTCATTTCGAAATCGTGGGCATAACGGTATCCACTACCGTAATCTAAGTCTTTCATGAGCTTTGTAGGTGCATTTCTCAAGTGCAAGGGAACAGGAGCATCGCCATACTCCTTTACAGCCTTCTGCGCACTCTTTAATGCCATGTAGCTGGCATTACTTTTTGCGGATGATGCTAAATACGTAACGGCATGAGCTAAGTTGATGGTACATTCGGGATATCCAATCATTTCCACCGCCTGAAAACAAGCCAACGCAATGAGCAAGGCATTGGGGTTGGCATTTCCAATATCCTCAGAAGCCAACACCACCATTCTTCTCGCAATAAATTTAGGATCTTCACCACCTTCCACCATACGCGCTAACCAATACAACGCCGCATTGGGATCGGAGCCGCGAATGGATTTAATGAATGCAGAAATAATATCGTAATGTTGTTCCCCACCTTTGTCGTAGGCAGCGATGCGTTGTTGTGCGATGCGCATCACCATTTCATCGTTGATGATGACAGGATCTCCACTCGTGAAATTGATAACGAGTTCTAATAAATTTAACAGTTTTCCGAGCATCGCCACCCGAGAGTCCGTACAAAGCGGTTTTCTCCTTGATTTCAACTTTTCTCTTTTTTAAAAATTCATCTTGGCTCAAAGCGCGTTCCACCAACAAATCCAAATCTTCTTCGCGCAAGGTCTCTAAAATATACACTTGACTTCGCGATAATAAAGGTCTTATTACTTCAAAGGATGGATTTTCGGTAGTCGCACCAATCAATGTAATGATCCCTTGCTCTACGGCGGCTAATAAAGAATCTTGCTGCGATTTATTGAAGCGATGAATCTCATCAATGAACAAAACTGATTTTCCTTTTTCCTTTGCACTCGCAATTACATCGCGAATATCTTTCACGCCTGCATTGATAGCACTCAAGGAAAACATGGGTAAGCCTAAATCTTTTGCTAAGATGGACGCCAAGGTTGTTTTACCGGTGCCTGGAGGACCCCAAAAAATAATAGATGGCAAATTTCCGTGTGCTGATAGTCGTTTCAAAACACCATCATCTCCTGTTAAATGTTTTTGTCCAACAACATCATTGATGGTGATGGGACGCATGCGTTCGGCGAGAGGTATCGCATCCTTCATCATGGAAGACTGCTGTCTTTGGCAATGCCCTTAATGGTAAACTCAACACGATTATTGGTCTCGTGATCTTCTTCGATACACAAAAGCCCATTCACGCATCGATTCAACAATTTCGTTTCACCATACCCTTTCGCGGTAAGTCGAGATGCTTTTATACCTTGACTTACTAAATAGGATACCACTAACTCTGCGCGTTGTTGTGTCAAATAAATATTATCACCATCGCTTCCTCTTGAATCTGTAAAAGCGCCGATCTCCACACTCACTCTTGGATTATCGTTCAAGAATGTTAACAAACGTTGCATGGCTTCACCCGAGGTCAACTTCAGTTCAAATGTTTTCTTCTTAAAACTGATTCCTTGCCAAATGGTTGGTTTATCTAAAATAATTTTACGGAGTTCGATGGGATGATCCAGCACTTCGGAAAATTTAATTCCCACCGTACTGACTTCAGAATTGATTAAAAAATAATCGGGATGATCAATGGTAAACTTGTAACTCCTTTCGGGATGTAATTCCAGTTTTAGTCCACCCACTGAATTCGTGGTGTATGCCTTTAATAATTTTCCTTTTGAAAATACTTTTACTTCTGCATTTGCAATCGGCGCTTTCGATTTACTATCCGTCACCTTCATGGCAAGAATCAATTGCGGAGGATGTTTTTCAAAACTGTAAATTTTATCTACCAATCCATTTCGAGAAGAAGAGAAATATCCATTCACTCCGGTAGAATCCATAATAAAACTAAAATCGTCATGCGATGAATTGATCGGAGCGCCTAAATTCACGGGAACATCCCATCCTCCATCCAAGTAATTTGATTCATAGATATCGAGTCCACCAACTCCTGTATGTCCATCAGATGAAAAATAAAGAATAGAATCAGAAAACATAAATGGAAACAACTCATTCCCTTCTGTATTCACCTTTGGACCTAAGTTAATGGGATTACTCCATCGTTCGCCGCCTTCCCAATTTACCATATACAAATCGGATCCACCATAACCCCAAGGCATATCCGAAGAAAAAATCATAGACGTACCGGAGGAATTTAATGCAGGATGTCCTATCGAATATTCATCGCTATTAAAATACATAGGGCCTTTCACGATCCATTCTCCATCCTTTGCATCGGCGCGGAAAATTTTTAGGACATTTACATTCTTACTATTCTTCTCAGCGCGGTTACTCACATAATTATTTCGAGTGAAATACATGGTCGTAAAATCCTTCGAAAAAACAACAGGACCTTCATTAAATTTTCCATTCACTTCTCCTCGCAAAGGTTCGGGTTCCATCCAATTCCCTCGATCTGTTTTCTTGATATAAAACAAATCCAAAAATCGTTTTCCCGTTCCATCCGAAGTTGTTTTACTCAAGCCTTTCTCCATGCGATCGGAAAGAAAGACGATACCTTGACGATAAAATGCAGGACTGAAAAAATTATCGCTAGGGGTATTAAACTTCAATACGGCAATGGTGTACAGTGTAGTATCCTTATAAAATTCAGAGATGCTATCACAGGATTCCAGCATGCGCTGTGCACGAAAATCGGTTTTATTTAAATTAATATAATTAATTAAACTTTGCTTTGCGCCCTCATAATTTCCATTCTTCATCATGGCTTCTGCAATGAAGAGTCCCCACTCTACTTTTGGGTTGGGAAGTTTCAATGCACGTTGGTACCAAAATTCTGTCTTCACGGGATTCCCCATTTGGCGATAACAATCGGCAATATTGATGATGGCATCACGATCCGTTTTTTTACCAAGTACATATTCATATTCCTTAGCCGCAGAAGCGTATGCAAATTGCTCGTAATATTCATTAGCTGTTCTCAGATGCACACTCACACAACCTTGCAGTGCAGCGATGCATGCCAATATAAAAACAGTATAGAAGACCTTCGTATGTCTCATTAGAAGTACCGCGGTGATTTCATTTTAGTAACTGCAAAGCCAAAATCATAACCAATCATGATTTCATGTGAACCCGAATTATAATTTCCTAACTCTCCAAGCGTATAATCATAAGAATATCCAAATCCGAATTTTCGACTAATTTGATACTCTAGTAAAACAACAATTGCTTCTTGAGATCGATAAGATGCACCGATCCAAAATATATCATTGATCAACATATTCAAATTTACATCAAACTGCACGGGAGCATTTGCTTCGTAACGGATCAATGCGGAAGGTTTAAATTTAATTTCACCTTCTGTTTCAATCACCCCGCCTACGGTAGCAAAATAACGTCGCGATTGTTTATGCACGGGCACGCTTGATTCAAGAGATGCACTTTCATTTGGATTATAACTTACAAGAAATGGAGCGGATAGTCCTGCATAGAATAACTCACGATAATAGTAAGCACCTAACCCTGCATTGGGAAGAAGATTGCTAAATGTATTAAATTCAAAAACCTTATCACCCGGATCCCAATAAGTCAACTTCACCACTTCGGAACTAAAATTACTGACGCCCGCTTGCAACCCAACACTTAACTTACCCATTCCCATAGGAACGTGATACGAAAGCATACTGTATAAATCGGTTTGTTTTGTCACACCAATTTTATCTTGTTGCAACAAAGCACCCAGCCCTAATTTCTTTTTCTTCAACAAACCATGCACAGAACCGCTGTAGGTTACGGGTGCACCTTCCATCCCCACCCACTGCTTACGATAAAGCAATGTAGTACTTACATATTCTTTACTTCCCGCATAAGCAGGATTCAGCAACAAACCATTAAACATATAATGACTCATCAACGGACTTTGCTGTCCATAAAGTTGGATGCAAACGAAGGATGCTATACAAAATAAAATTACCTTCTTCATCGTCTTAAGTCCAAATAAGAATTAAATATTCGATTGATATATTTCGCTTTTACAATCACGAAATACGTACCATCCACTAAAGGCTCACCGTTGTCATTGACGCCAATCCAATCGTTACGATAACTTTTTTGACTAAAGACTACTTGACCCCAACGATTATAAATAATGATTTCATTGTCGGGATACTCTTCCAATCCTTTAATCACGAGGTAATCATTATTACCATCGGCGTTTGGAGAAAAAGCAGTAGGCAATTCGATGCGAGGCAAACAATCCAACGTATCTCTTCGCGTAATGGTCACTACCACTGAATCCCTACAAGATCCATTCACAACTGTCCAAAGGAACGTGTTGAGCCCATAACTCAAACCAGTCACTAGTGTTGATGCTTTTGAAGTGTCTGCAACCAAAGTTCCCGGACTCAAGGCGGTCCAATATCCAAACCCAAACTCAGGACGCGTCGCATTTAAATTCACTTCGTCACCACAAACTTTACGATCAATGCCACCAATGGCTTGAATGGCTGTAGTGCTTGTAACAATCACTTCACTGGTACTAGAGCAGAGTCCATCCGTAATGGTCCATGACAAGATATTATCACCTACACCTAAATTAGAAACCGTAGAGGTAGCCGATGCAGAATCAGAAAAAACAATTAAACTATCCGATGAAACCACTTGCCAAAATCCAACACCGATGATCGGATTATTTGCGGCTAGAGAAGTTATACTTTGTCCACAAACAATCAAATCAGGACCTGCATCAGCAATCAACTGCGGAGGTTGAGTAAGAGTATAAGTTTTGTTGGTTGTACAATTTAATGCATCTGTGATAAAGACGGTATACACACTAGCAGAAAGATTCAATAAATTTTGAGTGATCGCACCATTGCTCCACACAAAAGAGTAAGGAGCTGTACCGCCTGTAACACTTAAGAATAACTCACCATCCGCCAATCCAAAACAACTAATATTATTGGGAGGATTGTTCTGCGGAATCACAGCATTCACCACAAATGGTGCAGGCTCAGTAATGGTAATTGTACTAATCACCACACAACCTGCGGCATCGGTAACGGTAAGTGTATACGAACCTACGGCTAATCCTGTTAAATCAGGAATGGTATCGGGCAAATTACTCCATGCATACGTTAATGGTAAAGAAACGCCGGAAGCCACTACACTGATGGATCCATCGGAACCTCCATTGCAGGTAACATTCACAGAATTAATACTTAGTATAGTCGGACCCGTTAGATTGCTAATATTTGCAATTGAACTGGTCGTACAACCTTTAAAATCAGTAACGGTTACTGTATAACTTCCCGCTACCAAATTAAAAATGGTATCGGCAACGCTGGCATTCGACCATAAATAATTATAGCCTGGTACACCACCGCTAGCAGCTACGGAAACAAATCCATTAGATTGTCCACAAGCTGCATTTTGCAATACAGGGAATGACAACTGCAAAGGACTTGGTTGACTAACCGTATACGTTTGAGTTGAGGTACAACCTCTATCATCTGTGACAATGACTGTATAAGAACCAGCAACCAAAGAATCCACATCTTGGGTGGTTTGACTGGTATTAATCCACGTGTACAAATAAGGGGAAACTCCACCTGAAACATCTAAATCAATAACACCATTGGCTCCACCATTACAATCGACACTGTCAATAGAAAGCAATGCTATAACTGGAATTCCTGTATTGGTAATTGAAATACTGGTATCAAAAGTACATAAAGCGGCATCGGTTACGGTGACTGTATAGGTACCTGTATTTATTGATGAAATACTGGAAGATCCATTTCCATTCGACCACAAATAAGAAAAGTTTGGCGTACCTCCTGATGCAAGAGCCGTTATAATTCCATTTGCAACATCACAACTAGGTTCAGTTACTGTAAATGCCACTTGAATCAAATCAGGCTGAGTGATGGTATCTATGAATGTAGTAATACAATTATTATCATCGGTTACGGTAAGCGTATAAATTCCCGAAGGAGCATTTGTCAAATCTTGATTTGTAGTTCCATCACTCCATAAATAATCAAATGGGAAACTTCCAAATAACACGTCAATATCAATACTTCCATTGCTACTGCTTGAACAGGAAACGGGTGTCATACTTACTAAATCAACAACAGGACCATTTTGATTATTTACAATGATGGTTTGTTGCAGTGTACAAAGATTAAAATCAGTAACGGTTACCGTATACGAACCAGCGGCAAGATTTTGAATAGAATCAATAGTAGCACCGGTTGACCATAAATATTGATAACCGGGTGAACCGCCGTTCACCACCACCAAAATAGAATCATTCGTACTTCCACAACTTGCATCAACTACGCTTGGCACTACGACAAGTTGAGAAGGCTCATTCACGAACACTCCTAATGTATCTTTACATCCTGCACTATCAGTTACTATAAGTGAATAGGTTCCTGAAATGACACCTGAAATATCTTGAGTAGTTTGACCAGATGACCATGCAAAGGATAATCCTCCAGTACCACCAGAAATATTCACCGTAATTGCACCAGTTGATCCACCAAAGCAATTTACATTGGTTACTTGATTCGTGGTAACACTAGGTGCTGCTTCGGAAACTACATTCACAGAAGATGAACTGGTACAGAAATTTTGATCCGTGGCAGTTACTGTATACGTTCCAGATGCGAGTGATGTTATAGTAGATGTAGTAGCTGCATTCGACCATAAATAACTTAAAGTTCCTGTACCTCCACTTCCTAGTACAGTAGCAGAACCATTTACTTGTCCACAGTAAGATGGAGTTGAAGACAGCTGCAAATCAATCTGCGTGGGTTGTCCGAGAACAAAAGATTGGGTTGTAGGACAACCAAGCCCATCACTAACGGTAACCGTATACGTCCCAGCAGTAAGTGTATCTGCAGTTAATCCAGTATCTCCATTCGACCACAAAATTGTATAGGGAGCTTGTCCAGAGGTAATTGAAATGGTTAAACTTCCATCATTACCACCAAAGCATTTGGGCAATACTTGATTTTGCAATTGGATAATAGGTGCACCGGAATTGGAAACAATTACAGAATCAACTTTGGAACAATTCAAACTATCTGTAATCGTAACTGAATAATTTCCTGCTAACAAATTCGTAATGGTAGTTGTTGTTGCACCTGTTTCCCACAATAATGTGTAAGGAGAAACACCTCCACTTGGAGTTATTGTTGCACTTCCGTTTGGTTGATTACAAGTAGCTTGTTGAGTGGTAAAGTTTGCAATTATTGCAGGATTTTGATTGATCGTAACAGTTAAAAGATCGGTACAACCTCCAACATCAGTAACGGTTACTGTATAGGTTCCAGCCACTAAATTAAATCGATCTTGATTGGTATTTCCATCATTCCATAAGATGGTATATGGTGTTGTTCCCCCACTGATTGTAGTAAAAATTCTTCCTGTATTCCCACCGAAACATCGCACATGACGTAAGGAATCCAATTGAATGTCCGGTCCAGCCAGTGAGCCAATGGTAAAGGTTAAAACTGTATCACATAAATTCGCATCGGAAATAGTAATTGTATAATTTCCTGGCAACACGTTTGAAAGCGTATCACTGGTAACCCCGGTATTCCATAAATAACTATAACCGGGTGTACCGCCACCAACCGTTACCACAATACTACCATTCGCGATACCGCAAGAAGCATTCGTGATCACAGGAGAAATCGTAAATTCATCGGATTCGATAATTAAAAAATCAAGGGAGTCAGAACAAAGTGCACTATCTGTAACGATCACCGTATAGGGTCCTGCTACTAATCCAGAGATGTCTTGAGTAGTACCTCCATTCGACCAGTTATAGGTATACGGTAAAGAGCCACCCGCTACACTAATATCCAAACTTCCGGAAGCATCGCCATGACAAAGGACATCTGTTTGATTCACTAATGTGATCACAGGACCATTTGCTTGCGTAACTATTGCATTCCTTCTTCTGGTACATCCATGAAAATCAGTAACGGTTACTGAATATGTTCCGGCAGTAAGATTGATGATAGTTTGTGTAGTTTGACCATTACTCCAAAGAAAAGTATAAGGGCTAGTACCTCCACTTGGATTTACGGTTATTTGACCATTTGCTTGTCCACAAAACGAAGGTTGTATAGTAACCGGAGTGGCTAAGAAAGTAGGTTGTGTTATTGTGTATGATTGTGAAACGGTACATGCAGCTGCATCCGTAATCGTAACGGTAAAGGTTCCGATTTTTAAATTACTGATGGAAGAAGTAGTTCCGCCGTTCGACCATAAATAGGTTAACGTAGGTGTTCCTCCACTTGCAAAAACAGTAATGACCCCATTACTGTCGCCGTTACACAATACGTTTGTGACTTGCGCACTATCGATAACAGGAGCAGAAGATGCCGCTATTACAGTGGAAAAACACTAGTACAAAAATTGAAATCAGTAACGGTTACCGTGTACGTGCCTGATGAAATTGATGAAATTGTATTTGTTGTTATACCATTCGACCATAAATAACTGTAACCAGGTATACCACCTGTTGGATTCACTTGAGAAGAACCATTTGCTATTCCACAACTAGCATCCACATTTGTAAAGGAAGCTTGAAGCACGGTAGGTTCATTCACCGTAAATGCTCCTGAAGTTGTACAGGCATTTTGATCGGTAACGGTAACTGTATAGGTTCCGGCAATTAATGAACTAATGTTTTGTACGAGGGCTCCATTACTCCATAAAAAAGAATAGGTGGGAGTTCCTCCTGTAACCGTAATGGTGATGGCACCATCAGCACCACCATGGCAAGTAACGCTGTCAACCACCGAACTACTTATGATAGGCAATGAACCTGAAGTTACAAAACCACTCGATTGACTCGTGCAACTATTTGCATCGGTAACAGTAACTGTATACGAACCCGAAGCAAGGTTTGTAATCGTAGTTGCAGAAGCACCTGTATTCCATAAATAAGTGAGCGTCCCAGTTCCACCAGAAGCCGAAACCGTTGCGCTTCCATTTGACAAACCACAATTAGCGGCTGTTGTCGAGACAGAAGATGAAATGGCGATGGGTTGACCTACTACTACTGCACGTTGACGTGTGCAAGAATTAAGATCTGTAATGGTGACCGTGTAAGTACCAGCAATTAATCCTATAGGATCTTGTGCGGTAGAACCATTACTCCAGAGATATGTGTACGTTGGAGTGCCACCAAAAACAGTGAGGTCGATGCTTCCATCATTTCCACCATTACACAATGGGTCAGTAACGTTTGCACTGGTTGAAATTAAATTAGGTTGTGTTAACGTAAATGAAGCTGTGCCTGTACATAAATTACCGTCAGTTATCGTTACGGTATAGGTTCCTGCAATTAAACCTACAACATCTTGTGTAGTTGCAGCATTACTCCACAAATAAGTATAAACTGCGTTTCCACCCGAGGGAGTTAAATCAATTGTTCCATCCGCTCCGCCATTACAATTTGGTGATGTTGTAGTAGCCGTGCCTGACACTTGAGTAGCCTGCGTAACGGTATAGCTCGCCGAAACACTACAACTGTTAATGTCAGTTACAGTCACGGTATAAACGCCCGCTATTAATGTAGAAATATCCTCACTACTACCTCCATTGCTCCAAGCGTAAGTAAAGGTTGGAGTTCCGCCGCTGATGGTAATATCGAGACTACCATTATTTCCGCCAAAACAAGAAACAGGAGTATTCACCACATTACTGATGATGGGTGCATTGGTGGAAGTAACGATGGCATTCTGAATGACAGTACAACCATTCGCATCACTAACGGTAACCGTATACGTTCCCGCAGGAATGGAAGTAATGCTTTGGGTAATAGCTCCTGTATTCCACAGATACGTATAGAGGGGCGTTCCTCCTACTGGTGTTACTGTGGCTGAACCTGTACTTACACCACAACCTGATTGTGTTGTAGAAGTAGAAGCAGAAAGAATTGTAGGTTGTGAAACGACAAAACTTTGAGAGCGTGTACAACTATTTAAATCAGTAACGGTAACCGTATACGTTCCTGCAATTAATCCAGTGGGATCTTGATTGGTTGCACCATTACTCCATAAATACGTGTAGGTAGGCGTACCTCCACTAACGGTGAGGTCTATACTCCCTGTTGCTCCACCATTACATAAAACACTAGTTGATGTTGCTGATAAGGTAATAATGGTTGGTTGTGTTACGACAAATGAATTTGTATTCACACAAAAATTCTGGTCGGTAACGGTAACGGTATAGGTTCCGGCAATCAAACCACTAATATCTTGTGTGTTTGCACCATTGCTCCATGCATACGTATAGGTAGGTGTTCCACCCGTAACGGTAATGTCTAAACTTCCATTGTTACCTCCGAAACATGAAACGGGAGTGTTGGTTACTATGGAGGATTGCGGCGCCCCTGAATTTCCAATGGCCACTGAGAAAGATTGTGTACAAGAAGCTTGATCAGTTACAGTGACTGTATAGGTTCCGGCAGCTAACCCAGAAATTACTTGCGATGTCGCACCTGTATTCCACAAATAAGTATATCCAGGTGTTCCGCCAGCAGCAATAACAGTTACGGATCCATTCGCAGCATTACAAGTTCCATTGACTGGAAAAAAAGTAGTGGTGATGATCGATGCTTGGTTAACAATAGCACTTGTAGTGGCCGTGCAAGTATTTGCATCGGTAACGGTAACGGTATAAGTTCCGGCGATCAGTCCACTAGGATCTTCTCCTGTAAATCCATTACTCCAATTGTAAGTATAGCTCGCTGTTCCACCTGTTACGGTTAGGTTGATGGATCCATTGCTTCCACCAAAACAGGAAACTGATGTTGTTGATGTAGAAAGTGCAATGGTTGCAGCAGGTTGAGTAACCGTTGCTGAAGTTGTTGCTGTGCAAAGATTCGCATCACTAACGGTAACCGTATACGTTCCTGCGATCAGTCCGCTTGGATCTTCTCCTGCAAATCCATTGCTCCAATTATAAGTATATCCGCCCGTTCCACCTGATACTGTTAGGTTGATGGATCCATTGTTTCCACCAAAGCAGGTAATCGAAGTGGTTGAAGTAGAAAGTGAAATAGCAGCAGCAGGTTGTGTAATGGTGGCCGATGTAGTTGCAGTGCAAAGATTCGCATCACTAACGGTAACCGTATACGTTCCCGCTATTAAACCCGTAGGATCTTCTCCGATGAATCCATTGCTCCAATTGTAAGTATAGCCAGATGTTCCTCCTGTTACGGTGAGATTGATGGATCCGGTGTTACCTCCAAAACATGCTACTGCTGTTGTTGAGGTAGAAAGTCCAATGGGTGCTGCAGGTTGTGTAATGGATGCCGACGTGGTTGCGGTGCATAAATTCGCATCGCTAACGGTCACCGTATACGTCCCGGCTATTAACCCCGAAGGATCTTCTCCGATAAATCCATTACTCCAATTATACGTATAGCCTGCTGTTCCTCCTGTTACCGATAGGTTGATGGATCCGTTGTTTCCACCAAAACACGCAACTGGTGTTGTTGAAGTAGAAAGTCCGAGGGCAGCTGCAGGTTGAGTAACTATTGCAGATGTTGTTGCCGTGCAAAGATTGGCATCGGTAACGGTAACGGTATACGTTCCTGCGATTAATGCCGATGGATCTTCTCCAGTAAATCCGTTACTCCAAAGGTAGGTGTAGTTTGCTGTTCCACCTGTTACGGTGAGGTTGATGGATCCTGTGTTTCCACCGAAGCATGCTACTGAAGTGGTTGTTATGGAAAGTCCAATAGCGGCTGCAGGTTGAGTAACTATGGCTGATGTAATTTCAGAACAAAGATTTGCATCACTAACGGTAACTGTATACGTTCCCGCAATTAATCCTGTCGGATCTTCTCCTGAAAATCCATTGCTCCAATTATAAGAATAACCTCCTGTTCCTCCAGTTACCGTTAGGTTGATGGATCCGGTGTTTCCACCAAAGCATGCTACTGGAGTTACTGTTGTAGAAAGTCCGAGAGGCGCTGCTGGTTCAGCAATCACTGCACTAGTTGTTTCGGTACATCCACTACCATCACTAACGGTAACCGTATACGTCCCAGCAATTAATCCGGATAGATCTTGTGTTACTCCTCCATTCGACCAAGCATAGGTATGGACGGGAGTACCACCCAACACAATCAAATTAATACTACCTGTTGCATCTCCATTACAGAGTACATCTACTACTGTGCTGGATAATTGCAAGGAAGGAACTTCGTTGACTGTATAGGAATTGGAAACGGTACAAAAATTTGCATCGGTCACAGTCACTGTATAATTCCCGGCAACAACACCATCAATATCTTCCGTTACACTTCCATTCGACCAAGCATACGAATAATTTAAAACGCCACCCGTTACAGATATGAATACGCCACCATCGGCAACTCCACCACAACTATCAACATGGATACTATCTTGAACAATATTTAATGGTGCAGGTTGAGTAAGTGTTACTGACCCTACTTGAATATCACCTAGTAAGTCAACAACAGTAACCGTATACGTTCCTGCCCCTAATCCAGATAAATCTTCACTAACAGCGCCTGTTGACCAAACAAAAACATAAGGTCCAGTTCCATTAGAGACAGTTAAGTCAATGGTACCATCTGTACTACCATCACAGCTTACATTAAATCCATTGTAGTTCGATAATGTAAAATTCAAAATCAACACCAATGGATTCTCTGGTTTTCCTGTTGATGCATTTACTTTTTTAGGAGTAAGCACATTCGCGAAAAGAGATACTGTGGTCAAGGTCGTACACAAAACGACCAAGAGCCAAACTTTTAGGACAAATCCGTAATTATTTTGCTTCATCAGCAATAGAAAGTAATTCTAATTTAAGTAAGATTATAAGATACAAAAGTAAGGAAAAGAAAGGGAAAAACCTCTATGAAATTAAGCTTTGCAACCAAGCGGGTGACAAACCTATTCCTAAAGAAATAATTGCCGATAAAACGAGTAAAATATAATGCTTCGGCAATAATTTAGGAAGTTCTTCAGGGGAGACGGGACTAGTCTTAAACAGAGCGAAAATCACTCTAAAATAATAATAAACGCCAATTAAAGAAGACAGAACTGCTATGAGAACCAGCCAAGTATAACCTCCCATCAGGGCACCATAGAATAGGTAATACTTCGCAAAAAATCCAGCAACAGGCGGAATTCCAGCGAGAGAAAACATGATTAAACTTAGAAAAATGGCTACTTTGGGTTGTCTATTTCCCAAACCATTTAATCCAGAAATACTTTCATCACCATTCGAACTCATGGCATGCAAACACGCAAAAGCTCCTAAACTTCCAATACTATAAGCAATTGCATAAAGAAATATCGATCCAGCAGAAACTTCATTCATTGCAGCAATGGCCATCATCATATACCCCGCATGGGCAATGGAAGAATAAGCCAGCATTCGTTTGAAGCTCGATTGAAATACTGCCATAATATTTCCCAAAAGCATTGTAATGGCTGATAATACAGCAACTACGGGAATCCAGGTATCTGCTAATGAAATAAAGCAAGTTGAAAATAATCGATAAAAAGCGGCAAATGCAGCTGTTTTTACCACCGTAGCCATAAACATAGTTACTAACGTTGGCGCCCCTTCGTAAACATCAGGTGCCCAGAAATGAAACGGCGCCGCTGAAACTTTAAACAGTAATCCCACTAAAATTAATAAAACTCCGGTTTTAACCATCAAAGGAGAAATAGCACCTTTTGCCAATGCAGCTTGGATTCCTTGCAAATTAAAAGTAGCCGTTGCTCCATAAATCAATGCAATACCAAACAACAAAAATCCAGTAGCAAATGCACCCATCAGGAAATATTTTAAACCTGCTTCATTCGAACGTAAATCATTTTTGTTTGAAGCCGCCAGAACATATAAGGAGATGGATAAAATTTCGAGTCCAATAAAAAATAATGTCAAATCAGAGAAAGAAATCATCGCTATAGCACCAGCCAAACAAAATAAAATGAGAGCAGCGTGCTCACCTTTTGTATGGGTATCTTTAAAATATTCTTGCCCAAGCAACATCCAAAGCAAGGTAATAAAGATGATGGCTCCCGTAAATGCTAAAGCATAATTATTGAAATAAGCCATGTCATTAAAATATCGAATGTCGGTATTCCAATCCATAACCACAGTTGCAAGTGCAATGAACAGTCCGGCAACAATAATAGGAACGAGTAACTTCTTATAACGAAGCACTTCGGCCATCATTGCGATAACACCAAGTATAGATATAATAATTAATGCCTTCATATTTAATTGACTCCTTGCAAATTCAATACTATTTCTTCGAGTGCAGGTTGAGCTATGGATAAAATTGGTTTTGGATAAACTCCACAAACAATAATCAACGCTGCAATTATAATCAATGCAACTTTTTCACTTTTCGCTAAGCCTGTAAACTCTACACTTCGTTCATGTACCTCACCCAGCATTACTTTTTGATAAGCTCTAAACATATACACCGCACCTAAAATTACAGTGAGTCCGCAGATGGCCGCTAACCACGTGTTGTAAGAATAAACTCCTAACAACAATAAAAATTCACCAACAAATCCATTGGTAAGTGGTAATGCTACAGATCCCAACAATACAATGATGAATAAAATAGAGAACAACGGGGAGTTGTTTGCTAATCCACCTAAGCTATCCATTTGTCGGGTTTTCATCCGACGTTGAATGATGTCGGCAATAAAAAACAATCCTACTACATTAATACCATGCGCCAACATTTGCACCATGCTTCCTTGTAAGCCTTGCATACTTAACGAGAATACCCCGGCAGTAATTAATCCAACGTGTGCAATGGACGAATAGGCGATTAAACGCTTAAAATCTTTTTGATAGATGGCAATGACCGATGCATACACAATACTAATAGCACAAAGTATCATAACGAAATTTCCCCACTCTGCAATTCCTAAGGCTAAGATGGGAAGCATCCAACGAATGATTCCATAGACACCCATCTTCAACATAATTCCCGACAACAACATCGACCCTTGAGCCGGTGCATCGGTATAGGTATCGGGTTGCCATGTATGAAAAGGAAACACTGGAATTTTTATCGCGAATGCCAAGAAGAAACACCAGAAAATATACCCTTGCATTTCGGCTGTTAAGGAAGCTTGGTACAATGCATCAATAGAAAAACTATGTGGTGCGGGCGTTTGTAAATACACGAAAATCAATCCGAGCAACATGAGCAAGGATCCGGACAAGGTATAGATAAAGAACTTTAAGGTGATGCGAATGCGTTCTTCGCCACCCCACATCAAACAAATAAACCAAATGGGCAACAAGGCTAACTCCCAAAACACATAAAATAGAAATCCATCCATAGCGGCGAATACACCAATTAATGCAAATTGCATCAAGAGAATTAATCCATAGAATGCAGACGGATTGGAATAATTATTTCGGAAAGAAGAAAGAATAATTAATGGCACCAAAATATTGGTGAGCGCTACTAATAAAATGCTGATTCCATCTAACCCCACTTGCAATGAAATTCCCAAGTTAGGAACCCATTCATAATTGGCAGCAAGCACATCGGCACCTTGTGTTAAAAACAAAGTGAATGCATATGCAGTTAATCCCAACTGAATAAGCGAAGAGACGAACGAATACATTTTCGCATTGTCGCGCGGCAAAATTAATGTTCCTAATGCGGCGAGGAATGGAAAGAAGATTAATACCAGTGTTAACATACTCCTTAGTATACAATCAGAGTTAATAATAGAATTGCAATGATACCCACCACCATGCTAAATACATAGCCGCCGATATTTCCAGTTTGTGCAAAGCGCAGTACTCCGCTTAATCCTTGCAAGGCCGGACCGGTTCCGTTTACGATTTTATCGATGAATCCTTTTTCAATATAGGTACTAAAGAAACCCGACATATAATCAAGAGGACGTGTGATTAATGTATTGTAAATTTCATCTACATAATATTTGTTGGTTAAAAGGGTGGGAATGCCTGCAGGAAGATCTTTATCCTCTTCGGGCAATTGTCCACGTTTCACATACGTATGGTAAGTAGCATAGATGATGATCATTAATGCGACGATTGAAACAGCAATCATCGTGTACTCGAAAGAATGTGATGGATGATGGGTTGCCGACTTCCAAATGATGGGTTGCAAAAATTCTTTTAAGAGATGGGGTGCATGAAATATTTCTGGCATTCCAATGAATCCACCAAAGGTTGATAGTACGGCTAATACCATCAATGGAATTGTCATGCTATACGGCGACTCATGCAAATGTGTTCTTTGATGTTCTGTGCCTCTGAAATTTCCATAAAACACCAACCAATACAAACGGAACATATACACGGCCGTTAGTACGGAAGTAATCGAGAGCAATGTAAAAATGGGCAATGAATGTCCATGAGCTACTGCTAAAATTTCATCTTTAGAAAAGAATCCAGCTAAAGGCGGAATCCCGGCAATGGCTAAAGTACCAATCAAGAAAGTAAAATGTGTGATTGGAAGTTTTCCTTTCAACGCACCCATGCGGCGAATATCTTGTTCACCACTCATGGCATGAATTACCGATCCGGCTCCTAAGAAAAGAAGTGCTTTAAAGAAGGCATGTGTGATAACATGAAATAAAGCAGTATCATACGCTCCTACTCCCAAAGCTACAAACATATATCCTAGCTGACTCACGGTTGAGTAAGCCAACACTTTCTTAATATCATTTTGTTTGAGTCCGATGGTGGCTGCAAAAAACGCGGTAGCTAATCCAACAATGGCAATAATTTCCGAAGCATACGGAGAAAGTGCAAACAATACATTTGAACGTACTACCATATAAATACCAGCCGTTACCATGGTGGCGGCATGGATCAATGCCGAAACCGGAGTGGGTCCGGCCATGGCATCCGGCAACCAAGTATACAACGGAAGCTGTGCACTTTTACCGATCGCACCAATGAACAACAAAATACAAATGGCCGTAATGGTGGGATCGTTGCTACTAAATTGCTTCGCACCTTCAAACACTTCTTTGAAACTAACGGATCCGAATGTCATGAAAATTAAAAATACACCGAGCAAAAATCCTAAATCACCAATACGATTCATGATAAAAGCTTTTTTCGCAGCGTTGTTATACTCTGTATTCTTAAACCAAAATCCAATCAACAAATAAGAACATAATCCTACACCCTCCCATCCAGCAAACATCACAATGTAATTTGATCCCATCACCAATAAAAGCATGAAGAAGATAAACAAGTTCAAGTAAGAGAAGAAGCGAGGATGATCGGTTTCATGATGCATGTACCCGATCGAATAAATATGAATTAAAAATCCAACACCCGTAACCACCAATAACATGATGGCAGAAAGCTGATCAATTAAAAATGCAAAATCAATTGTTAGATTTCCGGCAGCGATCCAATTAAAGTACACAATTCTTTCTGGAACAAAATTATCCATTTGTACTTCTAAATACACCTAATGAAATTAGGAAAGACAGAAATACTGCTGCACTCGCGATACCTCCACTCCATTGAATGGGTAAACGCTTGTTCAGAATCCCGATGAGGATAAATCCTACAAGAGGAAGAATTGGAATAAGCCAGATAAATTGATGCATCGTTTATATTAGTGATGTGGTGAGTACTACCACTTCAATTTATTCATTTCTTTAATATCTACTGTACGCAGATGGTTATAGATCATTACTAAGATGGCAAGTCCAACAGCAACTTCCGCCGCTGCAACCGCCATGATGAAGAATACCATTACTTGTCCGCCCGCTTCTCCATGAAGTGTAGAGAAAGCCGTCAACAATAAATTCACTGCATTCAACATTAATTCAATGCACATAAATACAATGATGGCATTGCGACGAAAAAGTACGCCCATCACACCAATGGTGAAGAGGATGACTGATAAGCCAAGGTAGTACTCTATCGGAACAACACTAAGTATTGAATTCATGTCGTAATTTTTATGATTCAGTTTTCTTTTTTCCAATCATTACAGCACCTACCATTGCGGCAAGTAATAAGATGGACGTTAACTCAAATGGCAATACGTAATCGCCGTATAATTTTTTTCCTAACACAGCAACAGTTCCTACTTCGTTTTGTGAAACTTGAGCAGGTAAGATATTTCCTGTATCAGTAACGGTACTTACCATGACCAACAATAAAGTTCCGGCGACAATGGTAGCGGCGGCTTTCACTAAATTCGTTTTATGCGGTTCTAACTCTTTATTTAAATTGATAAACATCAATGTAAATAAGAAGAGCACCATGATAGCACCTGCGTAAACAATAATATGCACTGCAAAAAGAAATTGCGCATTCAGTAATAAATAATGACCTCCAATGGTAAAGAAGCAAAAGATAAGATACAAGACACTGTGTACCGGCTTTCTCGATAAAACCACCATCAGCGCGCTAAACACGGATAGGGTTGCAAGAATCATGAAGGGTAAATTTTGATTCAACATGTATGTTATTGAACGGGTGGCGAAATTAATACTTTCTTAGGCATCAGAAAAGAATCTTAGTCTTTCCTGTGTGCATTAGTTCTTTTACTGATATCGATTCTGGAGTCGTTACTCACTCCCTCTACTAATTTATCTTTTCCGAATATGAAATTTGCTCTATTCATATCTGAAGGCAGCATCCTGTCAGTCAGGAAGATGGCTTCTTTCGGACAAGCTTCTTCGCACAGTCCACAGAAGATACAACGAAGCATATTGATCTCATAGACGGCTGCATATTTTTCTTCGCGATATAAATGTTCTTCGCCCTTTTTACGCTCAGCAGCGGTCATGGTGATGGCTTCGGCAGGACAAGCTACCGCACAAAGTCCGCAAGCGGTACAATTCTCACGACCTTGTTCATCACGTTTTAATACATGGAGTCCGCGGTAAATGGGTGCCACCGGACGAATTTCTTCTGGATATTTTACAGTAGCTCGTTTCTTAAACAGATGCTTCACCGTAATGACTAATCCGCTTATGATGGCAGGGAAATACAATCTCTCCTTGAAAGTCATCACCTTATTCACGACTACTTCTGATCTATTGGTAAGTTGCATTAGTTTCAGAATTTAATTAATTAAACTGTCCATTTTGCCATAGCACGATGACAGCTGTTAAGAGAATGTTGAATAATGCTAATGGAATCATGACTCTCCATCCTACATGCATCAACTGATCATAACGGAAGCGCGGTAATGTCCAACGCACCCACATGAAGAAGAAGATAAAGAAGAATACTTTCCCGAAAAAGATAAGCGTTCCGAGAAGCGTAAGTATATTATGTGGTAATCCAAGTTGAGCAATGAATGGAAAATTGTATCCGCCAAAATATAAAGATGCGATAATAGCAGATGAGATAAACATGTTGATGTATTCCGCAAAAAGATAAAATCCTAGTTTCATAGAACTGTATTCGGTGTGGTACCCTCCTACTAATTCGGTTTCACATTCAGGTAAATCGAATGGCGTACGATTACATTCTGCAAATGCACAAACAATAAATAAAATAAATCCTAAGGGTTGCACAAAAACATTCCAATGCATTCCCTCTTGTTGTTTCACAATTTCACCAATACTCAACGTACCCGTCATCATCACTAAGGCAATGATGGACATTCCCATGGCTAGTTCATAGGAGATCATTTGGGAAGATGCGCGAATGGCACCCATCAATGAGTACTTATTATTAGAAGCCCATCCACCAATCATAATTCCATACACGCCGATACTCACGACGCCGAAGATGTAAAGAATTCCAATGTTGATATCGGTAATTTGTACAGGATACTCAGTGCCGTTAATGATTAATGTATTTCCCCATGGAATTACAACGCCCGTCATGCATGCAGTCATCATCATGATGGAAGGACCGAGAATAAACAATCCTTTATCGGCATGTGTCGGAATAATTTCTTCCTTCATGAACATCTTCACGCCATCGGCTAAGGGTTGCAAGATTCCGAATGGACCTGCGCGATCGGGACCTACACGATCTTGCAAAAAGGCTGCAATCTTTCGTTCGGCGTACGTACTGTATGCTGCTATTCCCAGTGATACCAGGAACACAACAACTACGAGTACAAATTTTACTATGATAAATTCCATATAGTTGAGTAACGAATTAATTCTTGTTACGGAATATTAATTATGTGCTTTTTCTCCAATCAACTTTTGGTTGGAAACATCAATCTTCAGATTTTTTACTTCTAAGTATTTATTTTGTGAGATCACCGAGTGACGATCAATATTTCGAACGCCTTCGATGGTCCAGTCGCTTGCACTTTTCTTTTCGAAGCGACATTCGTTACAGAGCCATCCTGGATTTCCTTCTGGTGTATTTTCCACTTCCCCCCAAGTATCTTTGCGTACTGAAACGCGCAATACTTCTTGCCCACTCATAAATAATACTGATCTGCCGCAACATTTTTTGCAATCGCGATGTGCGTCGACGGGTTTCGTAAACCATACTCGACTTTTAAATCGGAAAGTACGATCCGTTAATGCACCTACTGGACAAACATCAATGACATTTCCACTGAAGTCGCTGTCCAATGCTTTTTCAATATGCGTAGAAATTTCAGAAACATCACCACGATTCAACACTCCATGAACACGACTATCACAAACTTGCTCGGCTACTTTCACACAACGATAGCAAAGGATGCAACGCGTCATGTGTAATTTAATATTGGGACCGATATCTATCTTATCAAACTCACGGCGTTTAAAATCGTAACGTGATTTTGAGAGTCCGTGCTCATAACTTAAGTCTTGCAGATGACACTCTCCGGCTTGATCACAGATGGGACAGTCGAGCGGATGATTAATCAATAAAAACTCAACCACACCGGCGCGCGCATCCACTAAATCGGGCGCTGTCTTATTTTGCACTTCCATTCCATCCATTACAGGGGTACGGCAAGAGGCTACCGGTTTCGGCATAGGGCGCGGGTCCTTTTCAGAACCTTTGGTCACCTTCACGATGCAAGTACGACAATATCCACCACTCGTTTTCAATTTCGAATAAAAACACATGGCAGGCGGCGCCACTTCTCCACCAATCATACGTGCTGCTTCGAGAATAGTGGTTCCTTCCGCTACCTCAATTGTATGTCCATCGATTGTTACTTTCGGCATAGTTGCTTTCTTAAACTAATTCCGGATTAATATTATTAACCCTGTAATAATGACGATCCTTTTGGATGTTTTGCGGGTTACGAACATACTCTTCGAACTCACTTTTGAAATGTCGAATAGCAGATGCGACAGGCCAAGCTGCGGCATCGCCTAAAGGACAAATTGTTTTACCTTCTATTTTAGAT
The DNA here is from genome assembly GCA_016709725.1 of Bacteroidota bacterium. GTDB lineage: Bacteria > Bacteroidota > Bacteroidia > AKYH767-A > OLB10 > JAJTFW01. The sequence goes on along the minus strand of JADJMG010000006.1, from coordinate 31,212 downwards.
TGAATTTCCCAGAGTAAATCTACATCTTGAAGCGTACCGTGACCATCTAATATTTTATGGAGAAGTTTTTCCATCCAACCCGTTCCTTCACGACATGGACTGCATTGTCCGCAACTTTCGTGATGATAGAAACGCGTGAACGTATATAAATTTTTCACGATGCTGGTATCTTCATCCATCGCAATAAATCCGCCCGAGCCTAACATGGTGCCGGATGCAAATCCGCCGTCAGATAAAGATTCGTAACTCATTAAGCGTGGTTCACCCGCAGCAGTTTTCAAAATTAACTCAGCTGGAAGTATGGGCACGGATGATCCTCCTGCTACAACTGCTTTCAATTTCTTATCGTTACGAATTCCACCGCAATACTCATCAGAATAAATAAATTCTTCGACAGGCAATCCTAAATCAATTTCATACACACCTGGTTTTTTCAAATGTCCACATGCAGAAATCAATTTTGTTCCCGTACTTTTTCCAATTCCAATTTTAGCATACTCATCGCCACCGTCTCTGATGATGGGAACGACCGCCATAATACTTTCTACATTATTCACTACGGTTGGACAACCCCATACTCCTTTGATGGCAGGGAATGGAGGTTTAATTCTAGGATTACCACGTTTGCCTTCTAAAGATTCAATCAAAGCAGTTTCTTCCCCGCAGATATACGCTCCACCACCACAATGCACATTCAAATCAAAATCGAATCCAGTACCTAAAATATTTTTTCCTAATAATCCGGCAGCGTAGGCTTCATCAATAGCTTCTTGCAAAATATGAAACACATACATTAACTCACCGCGAATGTAGATGTACGAAGTGCGACATCCCAATGCAAAACTTCCAATCGCCATTCCTTCAATCAAAAGATGAGGAAGAAATTCCATCATGTAACGATCCTTAAAAGTTCCGGGTTCGCTTTCGTCGGCATTACATACGAGATAACGCGGAACACCTTCTGGTTTTGCTAAAAATCCCCATTTCATTCCAGTAGGGAATCCAGCACCACCACGACCACGCAAGCCCGACTTCTTTACTTCCTCTACGATATCCTCTGGCTTCATGCCAAGGGCTTTCTTCAAGGTTTCATATCCACCATGCTTCCGATACGTATCCAAATTTCGAATACCCGGTACGTTTATATGTTCAGTGAGAAGTTTTCTTCCCATAATTTCTTTTTTAGATTGTTTAATGGATCAATAAAAGATCAAGCTTTAATTTTATTTTTTCTCCAATGCGCGATGGGTTCCGTCACATTATTTCTGCAACCGTCTAGAATATCATCTATTTTTTGCAAGGTTAAATTCTCATGATACGTTTCACCAATTTGCATCATGGGTGCTGTGCCACAAGAGGCTAAACACTCCACTGTTTTCAAGGTGAACATTCCATCGGCACTCGTTCCACCTTCCTTCACACCTAACTTTTTCTCCATGTACTTTACAATATCTTCAGCGCCCATCAACCAGCAAGGACCGGTACGACAAACTTCCACCACACATTTACCAACGGGCTTCAAATTAAACATTGAATAAAAAGAAGCTACTTCATACACTTCAATTGATTGAATATTTAAAAGTGAAGCTACGTAATCCATCACCGCAGGACTCAACCATCCATCAAACTCCGCTTGTGCAATATGTAACACCGGAAGAAGTGCAGACTTTTGCCTTCCTTCTGGATAACGATTGATGATTCTACTCACCAAGGCTAATGCATCCTCGCTAAATTTTATTTCTTTATTTTCACTCATAATCCAATCGATTCAGAATATTTTTCAATACTAATTTTATGCGTCCAACTCACCAGCAATAACATTCATGGAGCTCATGGTCAAGATGGCATCACTCAACATAGAACCTTTCACCATTTTCGGGATAGGCTTGATAATAGATATAACAGGGTCGGCGGAAATGCAAACGATACGGTGTTCTTCCACCATCGCTCACGAGGTAGAATCCTAACTCCCCGTTACCACCTTCTACACAATGATACACTTCTCCTTTGGGGATGGTTGTTTCGCCCATCACAATTTTGAAATGCCATATTAATGCTTCCATGCTATTGTACACTTCCTCTTTGGGAGGCAAGAAAAACTCGGGTACATTACCATGAAAACTTGTTTTATCTTCTAATGCATTTACTTTATCAATGGCTTGTTGAATGATGCTCAACGATTCCCACATTTCACGTTGACGTACCATAAAACGATCGTAAGTATCGCCATTGGTGCCGATGGGAATGGTGAAAGAAAATTCTTCGTATGAAGAATATGGATTCATCACACGTACATCATAATCCACTCCGGCAGCTCTTAAATTGGGGCCTGAAAAGCTATAGGCTAAAGCACGTTCAGCAGAGATTGGTCCGCATTTAATGGTACGATCCATAAAAATGCGATTGCGCACTAATAAATTTTCAAACTCTTTTAATCCAGCAGGAAATTCCTTCAAGAAATAATGAATTTTCTCCCAAGCCTTCTCATTAAAATCGCGCTCGAGTCCGCCGATACGACCAATGTTTGTAGTTAATCGTGCACCGCATAACTCTTCGTAAATTTCGTAGATGAATTCACGCCATTGAAAAATATACAAGAAACCGGTCATGGCACCGCTATCTACACCAATCACGGAATTACAAATGATATGATCGGAGATCCGGGCCAATTCCATGATGATCACGCGTAAATACTGAACGCGTTTTGGAATTTCAATTCCGGCTAATTTCTCTACGGTCATATGCCACCCCATGTTATTGATTGGAGATGAGCAATAATTCATGCGATCGGTGATGGGAGTAATTTGATAAAATGGTCGACGCTCCGCCAATTTCTCAAACGCACGATGGATATATCCAATGGTAGGCTCAGCAGAAACAATAAGCTCGCCGTCCATTTTCATTACATTCTGAAAAATACCGTGTGTAGCGGGATGGGTAGGTCCTAAATTTAGGATCGTATAATCCTTCTCCTGCAGGGCAGTATTTGTCGGATTTGTTACTTGTTGATTCTTCGTCATTGTTCGCAGTACTAAATATTCGGCTAGCCCTTGCCGTTATTAACGTCCAAACATTTTATCGTCCTTATCTTTTCGGAAAGGATCTTCCAGCGGATATTCTTTTCTGAGTGGCCATCCTTCGAGCGAGTCCATATTCAGAATTCGTCGTAAGTCGTGGTGACCTGTAAACCTAAATCCAAAAAAATCATACGCCTCGCGCTCCATCCAATTTGCGGCAGGCCAAAGGTTCGTTAGAGTTTGAAAGGTAGGTTCATGATCACCGGTGAATGCTTTTATTCTAATTCTTGAATTCTCTGGCATATTATGCAATTGAACCATCAAACCAAAAGGAAATGGGCTATCTGGATAATGCAAACCACCCAGCGTAGTGAGGTAATGGAAATTGAAATAAGCATCTTCTTTTAAAAATTGAACGACATCATGCAGCGCCTCTTTGGTAACAACGATGGAAAACATATCGGCATCCTTGTCAGTGGATAAGATTTTTTCGTTGAAATTTTCTTTCAACTTACTTTCTAATAACTCAATATTTAGGGTAGGCATATTATTCGATTCCGTATGAAGCTAAGAGATCTTGGTATTCAGCAGAATTTCGTCGACGCAAGGATTCATTTTGAATCAGGTCTTGTATTTTCATTACTCCATCTAAAATTTGTTCGGGGCGAGGCGGACATCCGGGAACATAAACATCCACGGGAATGATGCGATCAATGCCTTGAAGGACACTGTATGTATCGAAAATTCCACCGGTGGAAGCGCAAGCACCAACTGCAATAACCCACTTAGGTTCAGCCATCTGCTCATACACTTGACGTAAAACGGGACCCATTTTTTTAGCTATTGTTCCCATCACCATTAACAAATCGGCTTGTCGTGGAGAAAAACTCAACCGCTCTGCACCAAATCGACCTAAATCATAGGTAGATGCCATTGTCGCCATAAACTCAATCCCACAACAAGAAGTAGCAAATGGCAAGGGCCATATTGAATTCTTCCGTGCCATCCCTACTGCTTTGTCTAAAGAGGTTGCAAGAAAGCCTGGTCCTTCAAAACCTTCTAAACGATCACCTTCTTTTGCCATATTAATTTATATATGTAGTTAACTTTAAATGATTTAAACTATTCCCATTTGAGGGCACCTTTTCTAATAATGTAAATTAATCCAACCGTTAAGAAAGCAAGAAAGACAAACATTTCATAAAATGCGGCCATACTCACTTTACTCCACTCGGCAAAATTCACAGCCCATGGGTACATGAATATAACCTCAACATCAAACAGTACAAAAAGGATAGCGATGAGGAAATATTTAATGGAAAAGGGCAATCTTGAGTTTCCTTGTGATTCAATTCCACATTCAAAAGCTTCCAATTTCACTTTTGAAAGACGCTTCGGACCTAATAAGTGCGTTACGAACATCGTGAAAAGCACGAATCCAATAGCCACAACGAACATCATTGCGATAGGAAGATAATCGATTGGAGAACTTAACAATATCATAATCAGATTTTTAGTCTGCCTTAACCTTGATTTATAATTTAAGGACAGAGAACTTGGCGCAAAATTAAGCTTTTGAGAGTAAAAAAAGCTTTAAAAGAGCATCGAAACGCATCTAAAAACAAAATAATTATCAACCTTTAAAATACAAACGCAAAAGAGTAGAAAAAAAATGCATACAAGCTAAAATGATAAATAGAAAAGAAAAAATTCGAGAAATCGGACTTTAATCAATGAAGAAAAAAAGTCAAAATCAACAAAACGGGGTTCAAACGAAGAAAAAGAATAAAAGTTTCAAGATGTAAGATTTTTATAAAATAAAGACAAGAAACGAAACGAAGTCACCCTGCTTTACGAATAATGAAGGAGCAAAAAAGGCTAAAACTCTTCATCAACAATGAGACACTCCCACTTCGCAAAGAATTTTATTTTAAAATTCAGCTACCTTCTGGTCAGCATTCTCCTCTTAGCAGGTTTGCAAAATCAAGTATTTGCGACACACGCAGCTGGATCCGACATTAAGTATCGCTGTTTAGGTGGTAACCAATATGAAATTGAAGTTACCTTCTATCGTGACTGTGGCGGAGTTGCAGAACCAGGAAACATAACCATCAACTATAAAAGTGTGAATGGGAATCATAACCTCAATGTAACTGCAAACAAAGTAGCAGGTTCATCAAACGGTATTGAAATTACGGTTCCATGCGCTACTTCTAGTTCGAGTTGTAATGGAGGTTCATCCACCGGTATTCGAAAATGGAGATACATTGCAGTGGTTACTTTACCATCAGCACAAACGGATTGGGTATTTAGTTATAGTGTATGTTGTAGAAATTGCAGTATCACCACCATTTCTAATCCGTGTGCCTCTAACTCCACACTTTACGTGGAAGCTAAATTGAATAATTTAACAGCACCTTGTAACAGTTCACCTACATTTTCTAATATCCCGATTGCCTTTGTATGTATTGGACAAAACTTCAATTACAATCATGGTGTAATTGATCCCGATGGTGATTCACTTTCCTATTCATTAATAGCTCCTAAAATAACGGCTACTTCCAACGTCACTTTTATTGCACCGGCATCAATTACAACTCCAATTGCTTCCTCTACTCCATTTGGAATAAATGCAGGAACAGGTGATATCAACTTTACTCCGAGCCAAATTCAAATTGGAATCATGGCCATATTAGTGAGAGAATATCGTAATGGTGTACTTATTGGTTCGGTAATTCGTGACATGCAAGTTTACACACAAGCTTGCACAAATAATTTACCAACATCTTCAGGAATTAATGGAACTACAAACTACAGCATCAATGCATGTCCCGGACAACAAATTTGCTTTACGGTAAGTTCTGCAGATATAGACGCATCTCAAATTGTAACCATGACTACCAACAATGGTATTCAGAATGCAAGCTATACGATCAGCGGCGGTTCACGTCCTACACTTACTTTTTGCTGGACGCCAACGAATGCCGACATCAATTTGCTTCCAAAAACATTTACCGTTACTGTTCGTGACAATGCATGTCCGAATAATGGTATTCAAACCTATTCATTCAACGTCTATGTACCAAGTCCTTACTTTAGTTTATTTGGAACTAACATAAGTTGCAATGGTGCATCCACGGGAACAGCAGTAGCAAGTCCGGTTTATTCAGGCGTATATAGTTATGCGTGGAGCAACGGTGCCACTACCGCAGCCATCAGTGGACTAACGGCAGGCACCTACGTAGTTACTGCTACCGATGCTGCATCGGGCTGTACGTCTAGTCAAACCATCACGCTTACTGAGCCAAGTGGAATGAACTTAACATCAACACCCACCCATCCTTCTTGCTTAGGAGTTTCTAATGGAAATATTGCATTAGGGATAGCAGGAGGAAATGCTCCTTACTCTTACTCTTGGAGCAATGGATCTACTAGTCAAAATTTAAGTAATATACCTGCGGGAACTTATACGGTTACAGTTACCGATGCCAATGGATGTACTCGTACAGCAACAAACACTTTAAACGCTACTTACGCTACATCGGTCACCAGTAGTAATACAAATACGGTGAGTTGCTTTGGTGGAAACAACGGAATTGCACTTGCTACACCTGCTGGTGGGGTTACTCCTTACACTTATGCTTGGAGCAACGGGGCAAATACAGCAACCGCATCCAATCTAATCGCAGGAACCTATACCGTTACTGTAACGGATGCAAACGGATGTACTGCTACCTCAAGTACAACCGTAACGCAACCGAGTGCTGCATTAAGTTCTAGTTCAACTAAAACGGATGTAAATTGCTTTGGCCAGTCTACTGGATCCATAACAGTAATTCCATCAGGGGGAACATCGCCATACACATACTTATGGAATAATGGAAATACCACTTCCACTTTAAATGCCATTGCAGCGGGTACTTATACGGCAACGATTACCGATGCGAAAGGATGTACAAGCACAAGAGTTGTTACAATCAACCAACCACTTGCTGCTTTATCAGTAACCAATAGCTTAACACATATTAATTGCTTTAATCAAAGCACAGGGGTTATTACTACGACTGTAACGGGTGGTACTTCTCCATACACTTATTCTTGGAGTACAGGTGCTACAACACCCAACCTCAGTGGACTTCCAACAGGAACGTATACACTTACCGTTACCGATTCGAAAGGCTGTATTCAAACAACCACGAACACCATCAACCAACCAACAGCGCGTTTAATCGCATCTGTAGCAAGTACAAATAATGTGGGTTGCTTTGGTGGAAACTCTGGAAGCATTAATTTGAATGTTTCGGGAGGAGTTACCGCATATACCTTTCAATGGAATACTGGAGCAACTACACAAAATTTATCGGGACTAACGAATGGATCTTACACCGTTACTGTAACCGATGCAAATGGATGTACTGCTATTGTTACTCCAATCATTATCACACAACCTAGTGCTGCACTTTCGGCAACAACTACAAACACCCCTGTAAATTGCTTTGGAACTTCTACTGCATCCATTAATTTAACTCCAAGTGGCGGGACGAGTCCTTACCAATATGTATGGAGTAATGGATCAACAACACAAAATATAAATACACTTGCTGCTGGCACCTATACAGTAATAATTACAGATTCAAAAAGCTGTACTTTTTCTACTTCAGTTTCCATTACACAACCTTCATCATCTGTAAGTGTAAGTACAACGAAAACCAATGTACGTTGCTTTGGAAATAATACAGGACTTATTACAGCAGCTGGAAACGGTGGCACATCTCCTTACACCTATGCATGGAGTAACGGCGTAAATACAGCTATCAATAACAATTTAATTGCAGGAACTTATACCGTTACTGTAACTGATGCGAATGGATGTACAACCAGTACTCCAGTAATTATCACACAACCAGCAGCTCCTTTAGGTGTAAGTGGTACTCCTACCGCAGTATCATGCTTTAATGTACCAACAGGATCTATATCAACGACGACCACGGGTGGGACATCACCTTATGTCTACCAATGGAATAACGGTGGTGCAGGTACGTCAATTACTAATTTATCGGCAGGAAGTTATACAGTGACAATTACAGATGCATTAGGTTGCACAACCATTGGCAACTACACGGTAACTCAACCTTCCGCTGCATTATCAACCACCATTGCTGGAACCACAGTATCTTGCTTTGGTGGAAATGATGGTACGACCATTATTAATCCTAATGGAGGAACAAGTCCATATACTTATTTATGGAATACTGGATCTACTAGCAATTCATTAGCTGGAATTACAACTGGAAATTATACAGCTACGGTTACCGATGCAAACGGTTGTACCACTTCAAACTCTATAAACATATCGCAACCTGTTGCGGCATTGAGTTTATCTTCAAACAACACGCACGTTGCTTGTTTTGGAAATAGCAGTGGTAGCTCAGTAATTACACCTAGTGGTGGAACAACACCTTACACTTACTTATGGAGTAATGGAAGTACGACTGCTGGAATTACCAATTTGGCTTCGGGCACTTATACAGTTACTGTAACCGATGCAAAAGGATGTACTGCTAGTTCTATTTCAACCATCAACCAACCTGCAGCACCCTTATCACTTTCGGCAACTAGCAATGATATTAATTGCACAGGAAATTCAATTGGTAGTGTGAATGTAACACCAACGGGTGGAACAACTCCATACACTTACCAATGGAGTAATGGTTCCAATCAACAAAACATTACCAACTTATCTGCCAATACATATACCGTTACAGTAACCGATGCAAATGGATGTACTGCTATTTTAAGTAGAGCCGTTACGCAACCAGCAGGTTCACTCAATGTAACCAGTACGGTGGTGAATTTATTATGCTATGGAGACGGAAACGGATCCATCAATGTAAACGCAACGGCCGGAACGCCTCCTTACACTTACGCATGGAATACAGGAAGTAGCAGTGAAGATTTAACTAGTTTATCGGCAGGAAGCTATACAGTGACTGTCACCGATAACAATGGATGCTCATTAACAAATAGCATCTTCGTCACTCAACCCAACGCACCGTTGAGTGCATCTATTACAAACACCGCTGTTGATTGCTTTGGAAATTCAACAGGCACAACAACATTAACTGTGAATGGTGGAACATCCGCTTACACGTACTCATGGAATACTGGAAGTACAAATCAGAATTTATCAGCAGTGGTAGCAGGAACCTACAGCGTTACCGTAACCGATGCGAATGGTTGTACGACCAATGCACAATCTACAGTAACTGAACCGGCAGAAGCTTTAGTAATTACTGCAACTACTACCCATTTAGATTGTCACGACATACAAGATGGAGAAGTGCAAACTACAGTGACTGGAGGAACATCAGGATACACCTACACATGGAGTACTGGATCGAACGGTACTGCATTAACAAACTTGTCAACTGGAAATTATACAGTGACTGTTACTGATGCAAATGGATGCACTGCATCACAAAACTATAATTTGAATTACACAGCGCCTATATTTTTATCTACCGCTACGAATTCTTCCGTTCCTTGTTTTGGAGATGCTACAGGATCTATAGACTTAAGTCATACGGGTGGAACAAGTCCCTACTTATATAAGTGGAGTAACAACGAAGCAACGCAAGACATTAGTCAATTAACAGCAGGAACTTACTCAGTAACTATTACTGACGCGAATGGTTGTACCACAGTATTAACGCAAGTGATTTCACAACCTGCTGCACCATTGAGCTCAACTTCAACATTCAATTCCGTCTTATGTTTTGGTGATGCAAGTGGCGTGATTGACTATAACGTTAACGGAGGTACGCAAACATACTCGTATCAATGGTCGAATGGAAGTACATTAGAAGACATTCAACAACTCACCGCTGGAACGTATACCGTACTGGTTACGGATGCCAATGGTTGCACGCTGCAAGATACGATTGATATTATTCAACCTGCGGCTGCATTAAATTCCAATTTTATAGTTACCGATGTTGCTTGCTTTGGAAACAATACCGGTGGGATACAAACATCCATCAATGGGGGAACGAATCCGTACACTTACCAATGGGATAATCTTGTAAATACTGCAAACAACTCAGGACTTATTGCAGGAACCTACTCCCTTCAGATTACCGATGATCATGGATGTGTATTAACGCAATATGTTACCATCGCAGAACCTGCAGCACCACTTTCAACACAACCTACTCAAGTTAATATTGATTGCAACGGAAATGGTAGTGGATCAGCCGATCTACATACTGCGGGAGGAACATCACCTTATACATTTACTTGGAGTAATGGAAATACACAAGGTACTATCAGTGGTATTCCATCGGGAACATATTCCTATCAAGTCACTGACTCGAATGGATGTACGCTGGTAGATAGCATTACCATCACACAACCTGCCAATTCATTGACCGTAACTCCAACGATAACACAAGTATTATGTGTTGGAAATAATACAGGAGCTATTGACCTGAGTACTTTTGGTGGAACACCAGGATATACATACTTATAGAATGATGGTACCAGCAACGAAGACAAAAGCAATTTGGTAGCGGGAACTTACACAGTCACTGTAACCGACAACAACAATTGTTTCTCAACACAAACATTTACAATTCAAGAACCAACGGCTGCGCTTTCTTCAAGTCCAGCTATCAGTCAAGTAAATTGCTTTAATGGTTCAGATGCAAGCATCCAACTTACTACATTAGGTGGAACAGCGCCCTACATTTTTAACTGGAGCAATGGCGGAAGTAATTCATCCATTGATTCACTCATTGCTGGATCATACAGTGTACTTATCACCGATGATCATGGATGTACCTTTAACGATACGTACACCATCTCACAACCAGCAGCAGCATTAGCCTCAACGAGCACTTCAATACAAGTATTATGTTTTGGAGATAGTACAGCAAGTATTGACATCACTGCCACAGGCGGAACAGCACCATATTCTTATACTTGGAATAACGGAAGTAACAATGAAGACTTAACAGCAATTCACGCTGGGACCTATACTGTTTTAATTACAGACTCTAACAATTGCACTTCTTCTGAAACAATACTTATATCAGAACCAATTGCTCCTTTAAATGCATCCGACTTAATTACCGACGTACTTTGTACAGGTGATAGTACTGGAGCAATTAACTTAACGGTTAACGGAGGGACTGCTCCTTACAGCTACTTATGGAATACAGGAGGAACAGGACAAAGTCCAACAGGTATAACAACTGGAAATTATTCGGTGACCATTACCGATATGAATGGATGTGTTGTCAATCGTACGATGCAAGTTTCAGAACCTGATTCAGCTTTACAGCTCGGAATTTCTATTGGGCATTTATCATGTCATGGTCAACCTACAGGATGGATTGATTTAAATGTACAAGGCGGAACAGGAACTTATACTTACCTATGGAACACCGGTGGAACGACTGAAGATCCATCTCAACTTACCGCGGGCACATATACTGTAAGTGTTACAGATCAAAACGGATGTAATTCCATCATGACCACAACCATTACTCAACCCGCTGCATTCCCCTTAGTAAGCGGCACGACAACACCCGTAAGTTGCACTGGTTTACAAAACGGAGCCGTTCAATCGGTAGTAAATGGTGGCACGTTGCCCTATACCTACTTGTGGAATACAGGTTCAACACAATCTAGTATTTCATCTCTTGGAGCTGGTGTTTACACAGTAACCGTTACGGACGCAAATGGATGTACAAATCTATATACTACACAAATCATAGAACCTATCAGTTCACTATCCATAACAGCAACTACATCGGATGCAAATTGTATTAGTGGTCAACTAGGAAGTATAAACGCAACGCCTAGTGGTGGAACTGTTCCCTACTCTATTTTATGGAGCAACGGTGCAATGACAAATTCTATTTCCAATCAAATTCCAGGTACCTACACAGCAACCGCTACCGATGCTAACGGTTGCGAGACTACGCAAAACTTTATCATCAACGATATTTCAAATTTACAATTAACATCAACAGGAGATCCACAAATTTGTATGGGCGATATGGCTCATCTTTCCACCGACTCGGTACCAAATGGAACGCTACAATGGTATTACAATGGAGTTGCACTTCAAGGAGCTACCTCCCATGTATTCACTACACCCGTAGCTGGAATCTATACCGTGATGGCAACTACTCCTTGTGGAGTTTACACTTCGAATCCAATTGAAATAACTACTCGCGTATTGAGCAATGTAAGTATTACGAACAGTGTCATCATTTGTACAGGAGAAACGACTCCACTCAATGCTGGTGGTGGTATGGAGTACAGTTGGTCGCCAACCGTTGGATTAAGTGATCCAACCGTTCCAAATCCAATTGCATCACCAACTGTTACCACTGAATACGTAGTAACTATAAAAGATCAATATGGGTGTACGGCTACGGCTTCCGTTACGGTATCTGTAATCTGCGATACTCTTGATATTCCGAATGGATTCTCACCCAATGAAGATGGAACCAATGACACCTTTGTAATTGATGGAATTGATGGATATCCAGGAAATATTCTTTATATCTACAATCGCTGGGGAAATTTAGTATACAAAAAGAAAGAATATGCAAACGATTGGAATGGAAGATCGAATGTGAACGGTGTAATGTTTGGTGAAGAATTGCCCAACGGCACCTACTATTATATACTAGATTTAAACATTGATGAAAAACCGCTTAACAGCTACGTTGTCATACGACGCTAGAATTTAGAGGAACATAATACTTATAAAATTACCAGTTTAATAATAGCCAACAATCATGAAAATGTTGAATAAGAATGTAAGAAAAAATCTCTTTTTGCTTGGATTAGTGTCCTTGCTCAGTTTCCAGGCGCAAGCCCAGTTTGAGCCACAGTTCACTCAATACATGTTTAACGAGATGTTCATTAACCCTGCGTATGCAGGATCACGTGGACACATGTCGATGACCGGTGTTTATCGCAACCAATGGGTTGGGATGGAAGGTGCACCAAAAACTCAAACGTTCAGCGGACACACTCCGCTTAGAAATGAGAAAATTGGCATAGGCCTTTCCATTCTTCACGAAGAGATTGGAGTTACACAAGATTTCTCAGCCTTTGCATCCTATGCCTATCGTATTCCGACGCAAACAGGAGCTTTTTCAATGGCAGTTACAGGCGGTGTAATTCATCATCAGGAAAAACTATTGGAAGTAAAAATTCAAGACCAAGGAGATAACTCATTTATGGGAACTCCAAAACTAACGGTTCCGAATATGGGCTTTGGTACTTACTACAACACTCGAAAATTTTATGTTGGATTATCAATCCCACGTATGTTACATAATTCGGTAGATGCAGTAACCACAAAAGCAACTAATAAAGTAGAATTTGAATACTGGCATTACTATTTGATGGGCGGATATGTTATTGACTTGGATGAGTCATTTAAACTTAAACCAACTGCTATGGTAAAAGCAGTGAGTGGCGCACCCGTTATAGCTGATTTAGGATTACACATTCTTATGAATGAAGTTTTATGGCTAGGTGCTTCTTACCGAACTTCTGACTCTTGGTCCGCAATTATGGCGATCCAAATGAACAAGCAAATGCGAATCGGTTACTCTTATGATTATACATTAACAGATCTCAATCAATTTAATTCTGGAACCCATGAAATCACATTTGGTTATGACTTCTCATTTGACAAAAAGAAGGTAGTTACCCCTCGTTATTTCTAAACCCAACATTATCCAACCAGCAACATGAAAAAATATATTCTTTTATACTTTCTACTCATTGGAGTACTCTCAGCTCACGCGCAAAAATCGCAGACGAGAAAAGGCGACATTCATTTCAAAGCCATGGCGTATCCAAAAGCGATACCCTTTTATTTGAAAGCTGTAAAAAAAGACAGTACCTATCAGGATGCTGTTTTCAAATTAGCCGATTGTTACCGACTTACCAACAATCGCGCAATGGCCGAAGAATGGTATGCGAAGGCAGTAAAGATGTCCGCCGTTTTACCCATACACAAGTTCTATTATGGTCAAGCCTTAATGAACAACGGAAAATTTGCACAAGCAAAAAAATGGATGACTGATTTTGTTATCGATAATAATGCAGATGGAAGAGGTCAGGCTTTTGTTAAAGCCATTGACACCTATCAAAATTTCTTTATCGACTCATCTAACTATGCCATTACAAAATTAGATATCAATACAAATAATGCCGATTTTGGTGCTGCATTGTATCAGGAAGGAATTGTATTTGCATCGTCGCGTCCTAAAACAGAAATGATAGAGCGTAAACACGCCTGGACAAACCAACCTTTCCTTGATTTATACTATAGTCGCGGACAAGAAAACAAATTTCGTGCACCCGAAATGTTTGCTGCAGAAATCCAAACAAAATTAAATGATGGACCTGTGGCATTCAATAAAAAAGGTGATGAACTTTGGGTAACAAGAAACAATATTGTTGGAACAAAAGTTCATAAGAGCTCAGACAAAATCGTTAAACTAAAACTATTCAAATCATCCAACAAAGGTGGAAATGAATGGGGAAAATTAGAATCCTTTGAATACAATAGCGACAATTATAGTTGTGCACATGCTGCATTAAGTCCAGATGGACAACGTCTTTACTTTTCATCTGATATGCCTGGCAGCAAAGGTGGAATGGATATCTTCATGTGTACGAAACAAGGCAATGGATGGAGTAATCCAGTTAACTTAGGTGATACTGTAAACACACGTGGGAATGAATTATTCCCTGCTGTGATGGATGATGGAACAATTTATTATTCATCTGATGGTTTACCAGGTTTAGGTGGATTAGATATTTTCTTTACACGTGATTTAGGAAATCGTTTTACCGTTCCGGTAAATGTGGGGTATCCTATCAACACCTATGATGACGACTTTAACATGGTGTACGATTTGAAAAATAAAATTGGATATTTGAGCTCGAATCGTGCAAACAAAGGATTTGATGATGACTTATACACTTTCAAAAAGAAGAGTCTACGCATTAAAGGTATTGTAGTACGTAAGGAAGACGGTACACCCATCAACCAAGCACATGTTGAATTAAAAACAGGTGATAAAGCACAAAATTTCACAACCATGGAGAATGGACGATTCGATTTTCCTGCTGATTTCGACTTGGAATATGTTTTAAAAGGAAGCGCTACCGACTTAGGTGATTCGACGGTGTTTTTACAAACCTCAGGAACATATCCCGGTGATCCTTTTGTAAGAATTGAACTCGGAAAAAAATCTGCTGAATTTGCTTTATCTATTCTTGTGATAGATGCAGAAACAAAGCAACCGCTTCCGGGCTCTATGATCAGAGACGACGAAGCTAAAAAAGACATTGGATCTACTGATTTAGCAGGTCGCTATACACAACCCATCGTCCCTCAGAAAGATGAGCAATTATTGATCTCGATGGCCGGCTATCGTCCAAAGATGCTTATGTTACAAGGACAAAATGGTGAAGCTCCTAAGAATCATGAATACGTTGTTGAGTTAACCAAAGCAAGTGACCTCACTCCTTTCGAAAACTGGTTTAAAATTATTTACTATGATTTAGATAAATACAGTGTTCGTGAAGATGCGACAAAAGTACTAGATGAAGTAGCAGCCTTTTTAATTGAGAACCGGAACGTTAAAATTTCACTTTCATCAAGTACTGATAGTCGTGCTACGGCAGAGTACAATGAAAAACTTTCACACAATCGTTCCAAATCTGCTCGTCAGTACTTGATCGACAAAGGTGTTTATGCAAAACAATTGGCTAAAGTATCGTGGTCAGGAGAATCTGTTTTGGTGAATGATTGCGGTGATGAGTCTCCATGTTCTGAAGAATTACATCAACTAAACCGTCGTACAGAAATGATGGTAGTTGAAGTAAAAAAATAAATAACAAAATACTGTTAAAGGAAAGAGCGAAGTAAATTACTTCGCTCTTTCCTTTTTTATCATTCTGCTAATGTGTCACCGGTGGATGTTACGACCACTGTACTTATTTCTACTCCTGTATAATTCGGATTTTTAATTAAATTCATACCGCACACTGTACATTTTCCGCTACTATTTTCATTGACCATCGTATCCATTGGACAGAAGTAAGCGACATCAGGACCCGCCGAACTTCGCACACTAACATGCTTGTTACCGCAGGAGTAAATACTATATACCAGGATAACAGCTACGAATAATTTTATGAGTGAACTACTTTTCATTTTTAATTACGTTTTAAGAATATAACCATGAGAATAATGATTTCCATATAATGTGATTACTTTTTCTGCTTTGTCTTTGAAGAATTGATCGCATGCTGCTTTCACACCAATATTAATGGGTTGTCCTCTTAGTGTTTTTTCATGATCATGATAATCCATAAATAACATGATGGCGCCCTTCGACAAACGAGGATAAACATGGTTCAACAAATGAATAATTATCTTTTGATGCAAAATAGAATTACCACCAACGCCGCAGTCAATATGAACGAAAGCATATTGGGAAGCCAATTTATCGGGCACCGTTTCAAAAAAATCCCCTTCAATAAGATCTGGAGTTCCTAATCCATTTTGTTTAAAATTTTGCAATAAACTTTCCTTAATATCCTGCTGCAATTCATATTTAGCAGTAAAACTATCATACAATTTAATTTTTTCGCCAGGTCGATATTTATCTAACATTTTTGAAAAACCATTGCTGACTGACCATTATAACAACCGAACTCTGCCCATTCTCCAGGAACATGAAAAGCCAAATTACACGAAGCTAGCGTTGCGAAATTCATTCGCTGTTCAACCGTATGCATATGTAATTTACCATCCGGAATTTTGGTGAGTTCATAATTAAACCCCATCCGACGGGTAACCAGATTTATTAATTTGACCAACCCTTTAGGTCGCCCGACCATGCCGGGTAAATTATATAATTCAATAAAGTCCATTAAATTAATATTGAAGATGATTAGTAATTCTTAAAAAAAAGAAGAAATGGCGATTTCACGTTTAAAATAACGTGAAACAATATCAAACTCGTAAACCACCTAACCTCAAAATGTCAGGAGGACTTTCTTCGCGCATGTAGTCTGAGAAAAAATAAGTTTCCATTCGACTTTCAAAAAATAAAAGTGATCTCATTGGAAAACTAGTCATAAAACATTTTACTGGAGATTTTTCAAAATGATCTAAACTAAAAATAGAACTTGCAGTATGCTGTTGTGAAAGTTTATAATAAACATAGTCGTCTTTACAGCATTCAGACTTAGTATCATCTCCATCATCATTGAACTGTGCACACAAACAATTTTGATGAGCATCGGAGTCCAAAGAAACCGCAAACAAAATATGCCCACACCAATGCAAATTTACACCTACTCCTACGGCCGGAACCATATAGGAAACTAAAAGAAGGACAATGCAAAACTTTCTCATGGTTTCAATTTCATTACAAATTTAACCTTTAATAAGTAGCATCCAAACTAAATACCTCTATAAATGAAGTTTTCTTCCTTTACTTAAAAGCCATCTAAAAACACTTGATGTTGCTTTTTACACTTCTTTTCAAATACAAATGAACTGAGCTTGGCAGAGAGAATACCCACCCCAGCCCCAGCTATTACATCAGGAACCCAATGACGATTATTCATCACACGCAGTACGCCAACGCTGGTTGCGGTTAAATAGGCTGCGGCTTTCAACCAAGGATTATCTGCAGCAAAATAGTCAGCAAACAAGGTAGCGGAAGCAAATGCTTGGGCAGTATGTCCACTGGGAAATGAATTTTTAGATCCCCCATCGGGCCTCAGCACTTTCGTCCAAGTTTTTATACCTGTAACGCTAACACCAAGGATAAACTCGGTGAGAATAATTTGACGTGTGTAATGCCAAGCATTTCCCTTTCCATTCATGGCAATCATCCCATATCCCGCAGTTAAAGGTGCAAACTGAAGGTAGTCGTCTACTTTCGTATGAAAAGTATTGAAGCGTTCATTGCGCTCTTCTCTGAATTCATATTTATTGAGGAGATGTGTTTCACTACTCACCATAAATCCGGATCCAAACAACGCTAATGGCATTACAAACTGCCCAAATTTAGGTTTGTGTAATGTGCCCTTCAAATAACAAATGGAATCATTACTAGTGGATGGATTAGAAGCTTGAAATGGAGATTGTCTGTGAAATGGAGTTTGTGCTAGCGTGGAAAAAAAAGAGATCGTAAACAAGATGTAAAAAAATAATGTTCTTTTCACGAGTTTACCTTTCTGATTCATTTTAACAGAACGATTTTTTAGATGTTGATTGTATGATTGACAAAAATCAATAATCAAACAAAAACAGATTTGAATTAAACCAAAACAGCCTAGGGTTTAAACCCTAGGCTGTTTCAAATAATTTATTTGAAGATTAATATTCCCACAAATCAATCTCGAAGTTGATCATATCTTGTTTGATACGTTCCGACTCCAATAGAGCATCTAATGGATTTACTTTATAATCATCCACACGCCGATTGTATACGTTATCTTCTTTGATGATATAGCTATTGAACATCCGTTTTTGGAAGATGTCTTCAAAGCTCATACGTTGTGCTGTGTTAAAACGATTTCCAACTTCTGTATTGGCTAAAATTCTTCTTGCTTCTTGATAGTACACCCAGAATAGAAGTTTCTTTTGTCCACCTTCAATTAAGTTTCCTTCTTGATCGCGTGCTAAAATCATTGGACAAATTCCAATAATTCTACACTTCAATTCAGAACGTTGTTTATCGAAGAACCACTCTTCCTTCATACGATACTGAACCACATCATCCGGATTGAATGCACGGTATACTGTGGAGTCATACTCATCGTAAGGAGGTTCAGCACTGGTAACACGGATTTGAAGAGAATCAGCTCCACCCACCTTACCAAACTCATCCATGGTCATGGGAAGTGTGAACTCATCATCCTGCGGATCGAAAGCGGTAAGACTGCCTTCTTTCACAGCATCCATAAACACATTGATCAGGTTCTTGCGATCCTTGGTTTCATTTGTTTTTGGATAACGTAAAGGAGCATTGATCTTTTCGTTCAGATCAATATGGCGCCAGATGCGTTTCGCCCACATCACATCCGCCTCACGTAAGTAAGTATAAGGAATCACGCGGCGAGCCGGGTTATTTTCCTTTACATACACTCCGTCAAGGACGTTTTGTGCTTTTACTGATGATCCAGCTATTGCCAGAATCATGAGTACCAGGAGCAGTTTTTTCATAGGTTTATAACGTAATCTGTTAATTTAAACGTCAGGAACGCTTTGTAGTTGCAAATAATCTCAATTCCTTACTGAACTGTTAATGGAATAGAGTTTACTGTTCTCGTTGTTCCGTCAGGCATACTTACTTTGATGTATTCAAAGAGAATTTTATCACCTGGTCGGCTTTGATCGATGATGGATTTCATATCTCCAGATAATGATCCGCCACCGTCTTGACTTTTCTCAATCGGGTCACGACCTTTACCATAACGACTCATCTTGAAACTTATTACTCGAGGGTATAAGTCGAAGTCAAATCCTTCCATGGTAGGGATAATACCTTGTTGAGCAGCGAGTGCACTTTTAGGGATATTACCATCTTTCTTACCACCAATTTTAGCTACCGGATCAGGAATACGTTTCAAACGGAAAGGAAACTCTCCCATTTGCATTGGCTTTCCATTAAACTCCGCTGAAACCACAACTTTTCCTGGACCAGGTTGTCCTTTGCTTCTGCAATAAAGTGACCTTTTCCTGATTTAGGATCTGGAGTTAATGTAAATCCGGAAGGAGTTGCTCTTACTTTTTCATCAGGAACCCCAGGTACAGAAACTGTAATTGGATTAGGAACTCCGATATAAATTACGTTCATCTTATCTGCTGCTACTGAAGCACTAGGCTTCGCAACGATGTAAGAACTTTCAAATGGATGCGCGTCGAAAGTATTATCTGGTTTTTTCACACGGATCACACCAGCATACTTTTTCTCACCAACACCTGAACCACGCACTTTATAAGTACCTACTCCACCTTCTACTGTTAATGCACTTCCACCTACTGTAATTTCTGGATCTGAAGTAGAACTCATCGCTGCTAAGAAAATCTCAGCAGAATATTCTTGACCTTCGATCACATAACTTGTAGGTGCAATTACTTTAGGAGCTAATTTGTCAAATTTAAAGTCAGATGCGTTGATCGACGATAATAAGTGACCTACGATTTCTGACTCTGCATTTTTCACATCCGATTGCACTTTACAAAGTAACGCTACCGTTGCTACAACAGGGTTATGATAGAAATTCGCCATTTCCCAGGTCTTCTTTCCATCTTCTAACGCTCCTGGCTTTGGATCATTGGTATTAAACAATTCATCCAAACGCTTGGTAAATTGTGCACGATCTTTTTGATCTAATGCAGCAATTACGTTTTTCTTAAATGCAATAATTTTATTTTTTAAGTCTGTTGCTTTATGTCCGCGACCATCTTGTTTATCACCACACATAATACGTGTAGGATTATCATAATCGTCCTTTGCTTTCATTTCATTCAAAGCAACCATTTTATCAGTGGGTTCCATCTTGTCTGTAACACGAATCAACTCTACTTTCAGAGCTGCTACGTATTTGTCAAGATCTTCACATTGCTTTTTTACAACTTGAGCCTTATTAAAGTAAGGTTCAGTTTTCGTTCTATCGTTGCGCATTTGCTCATCAAATGCTGAGTAAGCTTGCGCATTTTTTCCTGAAAGGTTCTTTACAGTAACCTCCAAGCTATCATTGATCGTTACGAAAGCATTAATGATTTCTTTGGAGACGTTCAGGGCTAACAGAGCTGTTAACACCAGATACATCATCCCGATCATTTTCTGCCTCGGTGATAATTTTTGACCTGCCATTTCTTTTCCTTTTGGTTTTTGGTTGGATTAATAAGAATTCAAAAAAAGGAAAGTATTATTTATTGGCTCCTGGATTCATGGCTGATAACATATTGCCATAAATCGTATTCAATGAGTTAAGGTTCTTAGCTAATTTACCAACCTCATCCTTGTAGCGTTTTGTATCTTCTACAGTGTTGTTAAGGTTAGCAAGAAGATCCTGAATTCCATCATAGAACTTCTTAGTGTCTTTCATACGAGTACTCGCTTCTTGCAACTGAAGTTCATAAACAGCATTTAATGCCGCCATGTTTTTTCCAGCTGACTTCATCTGCTCCGTATATCCTCTTACATCATCGTGAGCAGCACTCATGCTATTCATAGCAGTAGCAGCCTTCTCATACGATGCAGTTAACGTAGTTACTTGCTTAGAAGCAGCTGCTACATTTTTAGAATACTCTTCTGTTGCAACGGCAGCATTAGAAACAGTAGCCATTTTAGCTGTGTTCTCGCTTAACGATTTCAATCCGTTACCTAAACTTGTAATTAATTCTGGACCAATCTTAGCATCTGCTAATAATTTGTCGAGATGTTGAGCTACTGGATCACCAGCCTTCACTTTCTTACGATCTGATCCTGGCTCATGCATTCCTGCTAGCTCTGGATAAACTAATGACCAATCTACTTCTTCGTGTGGTGGTTCAAATGCTGAGAAAAAGAAGATAACTGCTTCGGTCAAGAGACCGATAGTAAGCATGATACCCGCACCTTCCCAGTGTTGAATTTTAAAGAGTGCACCTACGATTACAATTGCCGCACCGAAACCGTAAAGTTTCGACATGAGCTGTTTGAACCCTTTCCCTTGGGTCAATTGAGCTAATCCCATGATTTTCTAGTGTTTTTAATGGTTTTGGTTAGAATGATTGTGTGTTTTGTTGAATATTTTGTTCCAGCCGGATGGGGTTGAATCATCCGGCTCGATGTACAAATCTAATTAAAAATCTACTTTGTCTCTTCCTAAGAAGTCCATTACACAACGGAAGCCAATGTAGGCCTTCGCTGTATCTTGATACTCATAGGAACGTGTTCCTGTTTGCATATAGTAAGCTATATCTTTCCAAGATCCACCACGGATTACTTTTCTCTTTGATGCGGGAGGATCGGTATCCTTTGCATCATAAGTATAGTCAGGATTTAAGTCATGAATGAAGCTATACGCCGACTCATCATAAGCATTGGTTGTCCACTCGGCAACATTACCCGCCATACAATACAAACCATAATCGTTTGGCCAGTAGGCCGTCGCTTTTACAGTATAGAAACCACCATCGTCAATATAATTACCACGTAAAGGTTTAAAGTTTGCTAAGAAGCAACCTCTGCTATTACGCGTATAAGGACCTCCCCAAGGATAAGGGTTGTTTGCTAATCCACCACGGGCAGCGTACTCCCACTCACTCTCTGTTGGCAATCGGAAATCTTGAACGTAAGTTTCTTCGTTCGACTCCAAATAACTATTCAATAACTGAGTTCTCCAAACGCAGAAGCCTTTTGACTGAAGCCAGTTGACACCCACCACTGGATAATCATCATAAGCTGGATGCCAGAAATAAGCTTTTGTAATGGGATCGTTAAAGGAATACGTATAATCATGAATCCAGCTTAACGTATCTGGATACACATTGATAATTTCTTTCTTGATATAAACCGAACGATCGGTTCGACCCTGCGGACGATTTGCCAAACTTCCGGATGCTGGATCACGGTCGCGGCTATAATCTTTTTGGGCTGCAGCCAGAAGATCGATCCAATAGTACTCAAAGTTGAGTTTTCGAGAATCAATTTCCTTACGACGGTAATAACGCTCACTTTCTGGAAGATAGAGTTCGCTTAGGGTTTCGACATTCTCTTCGTCATCCCATTTAATACGCTCACTCCATTCGATACGTTCACCGTATTCGCCTTCTTCAATTAAGTGGTCGCCGCCAAGTAGTCTGTGTGCCATGGAATCTCGCACCCAGTACACGAATTGACGGTACTCATTGTTAGTGATTTCCGTGTTGTCCATGTAGAAAGCGTGCATCGAAACTGTTTTCGACACTGCATTCTGCGCGTAGGGTACATCTTGGTCGCTAGGACCCATGTTGAAAGAGCCTTGAGGAATGAACACCATGCCATAAGGATCGGCTTGGTACCATTTTTCACGCCCTTGAACTCCTACTAGTTGACCACGGTTACCGCCTCCACAGCTACTAAGTAGTAGCAGCATGCTAAAGGCAATCATCAGGTTTTTCATACTTTGTTCGCTTTTGGGTTTCGGAAATGTTTTGACGTTATGCATCGAACGTACAATAGTTGTTAATATTATACGGAACATTTCCAATACGATGATACGTTTCTTTTCAAAGATAGTTTCTAATGGGAAGTTAATTTCCTAATTTTTATAGGAACCTTACATTTCGGATAGAAACCGGGATTTTTTTCTTCACATTGAAGCAATACCCCAACATTACTTCATGAGAACCATCGCTATAATTCTTCAATTCTGAAGTGGTGAAGTCATACGCATATCCAAGGCGGAGATTTTCGATTAGGGTTAAACCAATCATTCCCACAAAGGCATCTTCATTTCTCCAGGATATCCCCGCCCAGAAACGATTATTGAAATGCGCATTTAAGTTAACATCAATCGTAGTATTATCAGTCACGTTTTTAACGAAGATCATGGGCTTCAAGGCAACGCTTGGCGTTAACTCAATCGTGTATCCAATCATTCCGTAGTAGTGACGCTTGTATTCTTTTGAGAATTTATCTAAGTCCACAGAACTTTCCATCAAATGTGTCGAAGAAATTCCTACATACAACTTTTCTGAATTGAAATAAAGACCTCCACCCAAGTCGAAAGCCGTTCCGCTCACCGAACTTTGTGGAATCGCTGGATCATTTGCCGTTCCATCAGGTGCCGTAAACTTTCCATCAATTGTGTTTTGAACTAATGATCCATCAACACCAATCGCTAATTTTCCACTACCTAAGTCAAAACGATAGGCTGCAGCTAATTTAGCGGTCAACCCCTTTTCAAATCCAATTTCATCTGTGTTAATGCTTAAACCAACACCCATTTTATTGTTGAAAAGAGGGGCATCAATGCCTAAAACTCCCGACTTAGGAGCTCCATCAAAACTTACCCACTGAGCACGATAAAGCAAACTAGCACAAATAGCTTCGCTACTTCCTGCAGAGGCTGGATTTACCCATAATCTGTTAAACATGTTTTGGCTGAATTGTGGATCTTGTTGCGCCAAGGCTATCGTGGATAGTGTACTTGCTAATACTACAGCTAAAAGTTTCTTCATACAGATGATATAGATTTCGAGTTGGTTTGGGGGGATAAAGTAAATAAATATTCTCAACATACCCAAAAAGTACAAGGACGCTTACTTTTTTTTAACGCTTCCTTCGGGCTCTTTGAGATGGGACTAAAATAGCGATTTGATAATAACTGTGAATAATTTAAAATTATTAAAATATATTGATTATTAGCGCTTTAAGTACGATAGCCTACCTAATTCTTGTCATGTATATGTGAAAACATCAAATTTTCAGAAGGATTAAGGAAATCAAATGCTCGATTTCCTGAAGAAAATTGTGGATATTTAAAAAAATAAAATGGTCTTCTAGGAGAAAATAAATAATTTTTTAAACCATTTTATGCACCGCATTCCACCAACGCTCCGGAACTTCGTTGTTGCAAGCCTGCTGATAATCTTTATAAGAGCATGGCAATAAATGCTGACTCACATATCGATTTTTGGTATTGTCAGTCGGTAATTTTATCCACCAACGCTCGGTTTTCATGCTTTTGATGAAGGTGATCTCCTGCTCAATTTCCTCCATGGTAACTCGGTAAGTTGTATAGTTATTGGGATTGGCTAAGGGTAAATCCATCTTCCGCATTCCAATTCCCTCTAAGAAATACCAAATTCCCTGAGCGTATAAATCGGCCGACTGCCCATTGCTGTCGAAGTCGGGATTGTATTCGTACAAGCCTAATCCGCTTAGTTTATCACTCAATCCGGCATACATCAAAATCTGACAAAACTCTTCCCCATATAATCCATTGGGAGTTGCATTGGCATTGCCGGGTGCATCACTTTGTCGAACTACGGAAAGATCTACCGAGAGTAAATCTGCATTTCTCACTACTGGCTCAGTTTCCTGAATATCTGTTCTGACCTGCCCTAATCGGTAGGTTTCAAAATGTAGCTTTTTCATGAGGGCTACGTTTTCAACTCCCGTAAAATAACTCTGGTACCCAAGATTACTGAAATTAAAGAGGTAATTGGGTTGCTCTAAAATTATTTTTCCAAGGTAGGTATCACTGGTGATGGTATCTTCTGGGATGCCTAAATCAAATTTAGAATCGAGCGCAACAATATTGATAATTTGCTCGGCTAATTTGTATCCCGAATCATGTCCATACGTTAAATCCTGACTCCTCCCAAAATGATGGGAATGATGCGCGCACCCAGCAACTCACATACTACAGTTGCAATGGCTGAATAAGTATCATTGATGGAATGACCCACCCGTAAATTACCGAGGTCGATAATGGGTAAGGGATATTGGTGTCGCTTAAGTCGATAAAATTTTTCACGAATGCGATCGGGACCTGTGGAGCAGCCTTTGTTCACTAAACTACCTCTCGACTCCCCTACTCCAATCAGTGCAATTTTAGCTCCTTCGAATGAAGGGAATGAACGCTCATCGGTGAAGGCGTTTACAAAATTCCCAAGGCAATCGGATGAGAGGGCCAATTGCTGACCTAATAATATTTCTGGACGTATTGGTTCAAAATACCCTTCTATCATCTACTCGTTCTTATCGTTTTATCGCTTTTTCTTTACGGTCTTTTTCGCTGCCACTTTCTTTGCAGGAGCTTTCTTCACGGGCGCCTTCTTCGCAGGAGATTTCACAGCTTTTTTAGCCACTACTTTTTTCGCTGGACTTTTTTTCGCGGCTACTTTTTTTGCAGGCGCTTTACTCACAACTGCTTTCTTCACAGGAGATTTTTTCGCTGGCGATTTCTTTGCCGGTGCTTTCGCAACAACAACCTCTTTAGGCGCTACTTTTTTTTTGGCTGCTTTCTTAGCAGCTGGTTTAGCGGCGGCAGCTTGTTTCAGGGGAGCTTGTTTCGCTGGAGCTTTCTTAGCCGATGTTTTTTTCGCAGCTGTTTTTACGGCAGCCCCTTTCTTAGCAAATTTTTTCTTGCCCGGACTCGGTTTTGTATTCGCTGCAATGTCTAAACATTCTTCTAAAGTTAGTTTTTCAGCTACTGCTTCCTTCGGTAAACGGTAATTGTTACCATCAACTACCAAATAAGGTCCCCATCTTCCTTTCAACACTTGCACATCTTCACGCTCCTTGAAAATTTTGATGACACGCTCACGTTCAATTTTTCTTTTGAGTTCGATGAGTTCAATAGCACGATTTAAATCGATGGTATATGGATCATCTTCTTTTCCGAGTGATGCAAACAATCCATCCATCTTAGCATACGGACCAAAACGTCCGATGCCAATGGTGATATCAACATTTTCATATTGCCCCAAGTTACGAGGCATCTTAAACAAATCTAATGCTTCTTCAATGGTGATGGTCTCCAAACGTTGACCAGTACGCAAACGTGCATACTGTGGTTTGTCCTCTTCGGTTTCTGCGTTAATCTGCACCAAGGGACCAAATCTTCCAATACGCGCAATCACTTTTCTTCCCGTCTTAGGATCGGTACCCAATTCACGTTCTCCTGTAGCACGCTCACTATTTTGCTCTGTATCTTCTACTGATTTATGGAAAGGACCATAAAACTTCTTGATCATTTTTGTCCACACCAAATTTCCATCTGATATTTCGTCAAAATCTTTTTCTACAGTAGCCGTGAAGTTATAATCCATGATTACTGGGAAATGCTGACTCAAGAAATCGGTCACTACGGTACCTATATCCGAAGGAAACATTTTCGACTTCTCGTTGCCATACGTTTCCGTTTTCACTTCGCCCGAAACTTTTCCATTCTTCAAGGTATACACTTCAAACTTTCGCTCCTTACCCATGCGATCTTCTTTAATCACATAGCCACGTTTTTGTATCGTGGAGATGGTCGGTGCGTAAGTAGAAGGTCGACCGATGCCTAACTCTTCCAACTTCTTTACCAAACTTGCTTCCGTATAACGGGCAGGCGGTAACGAAAACTTTTCGGTAGCGGTCATCACATCCAAATCGAGCTCTTGACCCACTTTTAATGGAGGCAATAAACCCGTTTCTACTTTTTCGTTCTCTTCATTCTCATCGTCGGTACCTTCCATGTACACGCGTAAAAATCCGTCGAAACGAACTACTTCACCGGTTGCATTAAAAATATCTTTCGTTTTATTATTTCCGATACTCACTACTGTCTTTTCTAAAACGGCTTCACTCATCTGACTCGAAATCGAACGCTTCCAAATCAAATCATACAAACGCTTTTCCGAATTTTCTCCGTCGATGGACGTATTGTGAAAATCGGTTGGACGAATGGCTTCATGGGCCTCTTGAGCACTTGCATTCTTATTCTTATACTGACGCGGATTCGAATATTCTTTGCCGTACATTTTAAGTACAGCTTCCTTCGCTCCATCAATGGCGGTTTGAGAAAGATTCACCGAATCCGTTCTCATATACGTAATCTTTCCACTCTCGTAAAGCTTTTGTGCTACCACCATCGTTTGCGATACACTAAAACCTAATTTACGAGAAGCTTCTTGTTGTAAGGTTGATGTGGTAAAGGGGGCAGATGGACTTTTCTTTCCAGGTTTTACTTCTAGGTTATCAATTTTGTGCGTGGCGTTTGAAAGCTTCTTTAGAAAATCTTCAGCATCGCCTTTCTTCGCAAAACGTTGTGGCAATTCTGCTTTCAAGGTAGATGAATTTCCGTTTTTATCCTTGACATTAAACAATGCGATGACACGGAATGCTGATTTACTATCGAAAGCTTCTACTTCACGTTCACGCTCTACAATCAACTTCACCGAAACGGATTGAACACGTCCGGCTGACAAACTTGGCTTTACTTTTTCCACAAGATGGGCGACAATTCAAAACCCACTAAGCGGTCGAGGATACGACGAGCTTGCTGGGCATCCACCATATGCATATCTATAAAGCGAGGATTCGCTACGGCATCCAAAATTGCTTTCTTCGTAATCTCATGAAAAACGATACGTTTTGTATTTGATTTCTTCAGTTCGAGAGCTTCGTATAGATGCCAAGAGATGGCTTCTCCCTCGCGGTCCTCATCCGTTGCTAGCCAAACCATTTTGGCTTTCTTAGCAAGTCGGCGGAGTTCATCCACAACTTTCGATTTATCCTCACTCACCTCATATAAAGGAGTGAAATTATTATTCACATCAATCGCTTTATCGTTCTTCACCAGGTCGCGCACGTGACCAAAACTTGACTTCACAATAAAGTCCTTTCCAAGAAAACCTTCTATCGTTTTCGCCTTCGCGGGGGACTCCACAATCACTAAATTATCTGCCATTCGGGTAATATTATTGTTAAGGGGATTTGTATATCGAGGCGCAAATTAAGAGAAATTAAATGATGATTCACCCAAGCCCTTACCCTACTATCAAGATAACTATATTGATATTCAGCGAATTAATTATATTTAGGGTGAATAAAAATCGAGGGAAGTTTGGGCAATTTCTTCCCATTTTCAAAAAAAGGAGCTTCCCAAAATGGGAAAATGGCGAATTTTTAATTTTCAAAACCAGCCGCCTGAACTTTTTTAGCACCTCCAAACAAAATAGTAGTCTGAATGTCACAATTATATTGGAAATGAATATATTAGATCAAAATTCAGTTGTAAAGGATTACTTGACAACTGCTTCAGATGAAAATTCATGGAAAGAACAAGAAAATTCATTTATTAAGGATTACTTAATAACTGAATCAATGGGTAAAAAAATTCAATCAATATTGATTAATAATTTCCAAATCTAGATGTAAACAAATCTATCTTTGAAATTCTTAAATCAAAAAAGCTATTTTTAAAACATATGACTGAAAAAGATAAAGCTTACGATGAAATCGCAAAGTTGGTAGAACGATTTTCGGATCAATTTGATAGCTATAAGAAAAGTGGATACAATGAAACGATGACAAGACGGGACTTTATTGACCCGTTTTTCAAAGCGCTTGGTTGGGATGTTGACAACTCAAATGGATATGCAGAAGCTTATCGAGAAGTAATTCATGAAGACAAAGTAAAAGTAGGCAAGGCGACTAAAGCTCCCGACTATTCGTTTCGTTTGGTTGGTGGAAAACGACTCTTTTTCGTTGAAGCCAAAAAGCCAAATGTTTTTGTTAAAGACGAAATACAACCTGCTTATCAAGTACGAAGATATGGTTGGAGTGCAAAATTACCGGTAAGTATTATTACCGATTTTGAAGAATTTGCAATTTACGATTGTACAAAGAAACCTCAACCTACAGACAAAACTTCGGTAGCAAGAATTAAGTACTTAACCTTTAAAGATTACCTAAATGAATTTGAATTTTTGTGGGATACTTTCAGTAAAGAAAGAGTACTCAAAGGCAGTTTTGATAAATTTGTCCAAGGAAACCAACACAAAAAGGAACTGCAACAGTAGATAAAGAATTTTTACTATCGTTAGATAGTTGGAGAACTGTATTAGCCACTTCCATTAGCAGTAGTAACAAAGAACTTAATGAAGATGAAATAAATTTTGTTGTACAACAAACCATTGACAGAATAATTTTTTTAAGGATTGCAGAGGACAGAAGTATTGAGCCTTACGGAAATTTGCAGCTTTCCATTCAACAAGGAAATTTTTATCAAAATCTATTCCTTCAATTTCAACAAGCGGATGATAAATACAATTCCGGACTTTTTGATTTTAAGAAAGACAAAATCAGTAAATCACTTTCTCTTGATAATAAAGTTTTAAAAACAATAATTAATGAACTTATTATCCCGAAAGTCCTTATGAATTTTCGGTTCTATCGGTGGAGATTTTAGGAAGTGCTTACGAACAGTTTTTAGGAAAGTAATTCGAATAGATAAAGCACATCGCGCCCATATTGAAGAAAAGCCTGAAGTAAGAAAAGCAGGAGGCGTTTACTATACACCCCAATACATTGTCGAATACATTGTAAAAAACACAGTTGGCAAACTCATTGAAAACAAAACGCCAAATGATATTAGCAAAATTAAAATTGTTGACCCTGCTTGTGGCAGTGGCAGTTTTCTCATTGGTGCTTATCAATTCTTGTTAGACTGGCATAAAATTATTATACCGACGACGGAAAAATTTCCTAAAGGCAGCAAATCAAATCCGCTTACTCCAGAAGGCAATCTAACTACATCAGAGAAAAAAAGAATTTTACTTAACAATATATTTGGAGTTGATATTGATGTGAATGCTGTAGAAGTAACTAAATTAAGTCTACTTCTAAAATGCATGGAAGGCGAAACCGAAGCAAGCATAACTTCTCAAATGAAACTCTTTAACGAAAGAGTTTTGCCTACACAATTGATAGTAATATTAAAGATGGAAACAGCTTGGTAGATATTGACTTTACGCTGAGGAATTTGATTTTGGAGAAGAAAAGAAAGTAAAACCATTTAATTGGCAAAAAGGATTTCCCGAAGTGTTTAAAAAAGGTGGGTTTGATTGTGTAATTGGAAATCCACCTTACGTGAGCATCATTCAATGAAAGTGAGTTGAATTATTTTAAAGTCAAATATAAAACAACAATTTATCGTGGGAAAGTTATTTATTATTTATTGAAAAAGGTATAAATCTTTATTAAAAAATGGTTCATTAGGTTTCATTATTCCAGATACACTATTGAATTTAGGATTTTACTCAAACAATTCGTGACTACCTTTTGTGCAATTCTACTTTGGAAGAAATTGTCAGTTTACCTTCAAGTGTTTTTTCAGGTGCGATAGTTGATACTATATTACTGTTTGCAGAAAAAAGAACATGTAAAAAATTTCATGCTACTTCTGTTTCAATAAAATATTTCAATAAAAAGACCTCGATAAATTCCATAGAAAACCCACAAAGAATTTTCAAGGTAGAAACGAAAGATTGGTATTCTTCAAAGCCTTTTAATCTTCAAACCGATAACATTGAACAAAATCTTCTAACTAAAATTGAAATGCAAAAAAATCAGTTAGAAATATTGCAGAAATGTAT
>JADJMG010000005.1:37500-466581 GCA_016709725.1 Bacteroidota bacterium | reverse complement strand
GTTCTTGTTCCAGATCCTTTACTTCACAGCTATTAGTGACCTTACATTTATATACTCCGGCTGTTTTGCAACATAAGTTTTCGCTGTTGCTCCTGCAATATTAACATTATTCTTTCTCCATTGATATTGATAACCTGTTCCGTTAGCAGTGAGTGTTACACTATCGCCATTGCAAAAAGTTAAAGAACCGCTTTGAGTTAGATAAACTGTTGGAGTGGCGCAACTGGTTTCTCCAGCACGGATGGGTTGGTTTGGGATTGTGTTGTAAGCGTAGTCTTTGATTATGAAAGTTGGTTGAGTTCCAAAATAACCTGCATTCTTGCCCATCCGTAGTAGGTATTTGTCCCAACAATTAATTTTAGACCCAAGTAACGATCCACTGAGTTTGGCCACAAATTAAGGGAGCCAGTACCGCAATTACCCCAATATGTATTAAACACTAATCCGGAGGCGGATAAACTCAGTCCTGATGAAATGACATTATTTAAATTCATTGCAAGCGGATAAGTTGTGTTTGTAACCGCAATTACAGCATTTGTGTTAAGAGCAGAAACCGAAACAGAACTTCTGTAAACCAAACCACCATGTTGACAAATGTTACCATTACGAATGCTCGAAATTGTAAAATCGCTGACACCATCATTATTTAAATCAACATTATATGATTTGGTGCATGCACTGCCTATACAGGTAACAGTCGAATCAGGATTCACATCCGTGTAAATAATCTGTGCATTTGCACTTGCTGAAAACAGCATTGCCGCAATGGTTAAACCATAAAGTTTTTTTAGAAGGTGTTTTTTCATTTGGTTATTTTTTAATGTTTTTAAAACAGTTTAATTTGATTGATGTTATTTAGTTACCGAAAAAGTTTTCGTTTCAACATTTTCGCCGCTGCTCCATCTGATTACATACATTCCATCTGCAAAGTTGCTCACATCCATCTGCGTTTCCAGCGTATTTACATTTCCAGCATAAACTATTTGCCCGAAAAGATTTACAACTTGTATCTCTCCGGCTTCATTGGAAAGGAGTTTTATAGTTATCATTCGCGGCAGGATTTGGATAAACCGATAGCTGTTCTAATTTTTCCACCATGTTTTCATTGGTCATTCTACAAGGAACAGTCACCGTTCTTGTTCCGGATCCTTTACTTCCGCAGCTGTTAGTGACTTTGCATTTATACACTCCGGCTGTTTTAGCAGCATAAGTTTTTGCAGTTGCTCCTGCAATGTTTACATTATTCTTTTTCCATTGGTATTGATAACCCGTTCCGTTTGCAGTGAGTGTTACACTATCGCCATTGCAAAATGATAGAGAACCGCTTTGAGTAAGGTAAACGGTTGGCGTTGTGCAACTGGTTTCTCCTGCAAGGATGGGTTGGTTGAGAACTGAATTGTAAGCATAGTCCTTAATTGTTAAAATGGCAGCATTTGCTCCGCTGGTAAAAGCTGCAGCGTTCAATTGAATCCAACAATAGCGGGTTTGCCCTCCTGCAATAATTTTAAGACCCAAAAATCCATCTGTGCCAGTATTCCAGTTTCCTGAGTTAGTAGTATTACCATTAGTAATTTTTTCAAAGAGTAGTTGGTTGGTTACAGTACTCCAATTGGCATTAGCACTTATAATGGCATTTAGATTCATCTTAGCTGGAAATCCTAACCACCTGTTAGGATGGCACTACCGTTTAAGAGGGGTTGCCCTAATTGTTCCAGCTGTATAACCAGTATTTTGTGGGGAAATCCTCCCTGGATAATCACTTGTAATCAAAGTAAACTTCAAATCGGGTATGCCATCATTGTTAAAATCCCTACTTTGTTCAATGCTATAGTGACCTCTTTGATTAAGTCTAGTCCGGATAATTGAAGTATCAGGATTGATATCCGTATAAACAATCTGTGCATTTGCACTTGCTGAAAATAGCATTGTCATAATTATGAAAGTTGATAGCTTTGTTTGTAGTAGTAGTTTCATTTTGATTTGTTTTTATGTATTATCTTCTTTTTAGATGTTGAATAATTTAAATCGCTCAATAATTATATCGTCAAATGTACAATGTACCGCTGTTGGTCGTACTACCCATAATGGGTAGTTTTGCTTTGCAAGCTCAGTTTAAGTGATAACGGGAGACAGTACCATCTCGAATAAACGGGACAGATTTGTAAAAGGACCTGCTTACCTCCGGAAAGTTAAATGAGTATTAGGATTTATGTTCGACCCCATTGGAGGCGAACCCTTGACCAAGACTGCTATTGAGAAATTTAATCAGGAGCTTAAAAACACTAATGAGATGTCCCTTTGCCTCTTGAAATCAGTTCATCCCGCGAATGAACATGCAAGATTTCATAAATGTTTTTACATGATAGCGCACAGTATCAACGGAGATGAAAGTTTTTCGGCAATCAACTTATAGCTCATACCATTAAATATGCAATCGAGAATTTCCTGTTGCCTCGTTGAGTTGTGAGTGGTCTTTAGTGGGTGTTGCTGGTTTTTTAGTTCAAGCACCTCGAGAATTTTATGCGCAATGCTGGGAGTCATGGGCGCTCCACCGGTATGCTTCGCGGATGGATTCAAGGATGCGCACAGGCGTAGTGTTTTTTAATAGATAACCCGATGCCCCGGCCGTAATGGATTGAAATATTCTTTCATTGTCATTGAAAACCGTTTGCATGATGACCATGATTTCGGGATGCGTTTGGTTGATTTTTCCTACTGCCTCAATGCCGTTCATCCCCGGAAGGTCAATGTCCATGAGGATAACATCAGGATGAGGCCGATTCAACTTTCGCATCAGGTCAGAACAGTCGCCAAATGCACCCGTGCAGATAAAACCTTCACTGCCATTTATGAGCTGGAACAAGCTGTCTCGCAACAGCGGATTATCTTCAAAAATGGCGACTTTGATATTTATCATGAGGGTAAAAGTATTACATTGTATTAAGAAGTTACTACCTACCTTGAGTAGTCCTCCTTTTTTATTTGAGATTTACGGTGAGACTAATCGTTGTTCCTTGTCCTGGCGATGATGTAATTGAAATGATGCCATTCAATTCAGCAGCTCTTGTGTTCATATTTTTTAATCCGTTGCCACCTGTTTTTAAGCGATCTTCATGAATGTCGAATCCTACACCATCATCTTCAACAACTAATTTTAATAAATGATTGGTTTTTGAAATGTCCACATTCACATTTTTTGCACCAGAATATTTATAGGCATTGTTCAATGCTTCTTTATAAACTAAGAAAAATGATTTCCGATCTTCCATACTAAGTTTGATGCTGTTTAACCCACCATCCGATTTAAAATGCAATGCAATATCTTTTCCGGCAAGCAGCTCACCGCCAAAGGCACGCATGTGGAGTATGATGTTTTCGAAATGATCATTCTGCGGATTCACGGCCCAAACAATATCATTCATTTTTTCCACCATCTCTCGTGAAGCGCTTCCAATTTTTTTCGATAAACGGAATGGATTCCTGACTTCCTCCCGATGTTGATTTCATGCGTGCAATCTCACTCATTACTGAAATGCTCTGCAAGGTGCTGCCCATATCATCATGTAAATCGCGACTGATGCGCGCCCTTATTGCTTCTAGCTGCTTTTTCCGGTTCCGCTCATACCTGATGAGGAAGTATATGATTGCGATAGTCACAAGGAAACATAAAAGTATAAACCATGTTCGCGCCACCAAGGCGATGTAATGGTAATCTGAAGCGGAGTGCCCGTTTCATTCCATACCCCATCGCTGTTGCATGCTTTTACTTTGAAAGTATATTTACCGGCTCAAGCTTTGAATAGGTGACATACCTGCGTGTGTCGCTGAAAAACCAGTCTTGGTCAAATCCTTCGAGCATGTAGGCATAATGATTTTCCTGGTTACGGTAATAACTCAGCGCTGCAAATTCAAAAGCAAGGTTATTTTCCTTGTAACTCAGTATGATGTTATTATTACCTATTGGTGTTTCCTTACCAAAAATTTTAAACGAAGTGATGACCACCACTGGAGGGGTCGACTTTTTATTTTCAATCTTGTTTGGGTCAATGATATTAAATCCTGAAACCCCTCCAAAAAGAAGTGTGCCGTCTTTTAACTTCAAGGCGGCTCCTGTGTTGTATTCGTAATTCTGTATGCCATCTTTCACTGTAAAATTTTTACAGGAATAATCCGAAGGATTGAACCTGCACAAGCCGTGGTTGGTGCCCATCCACAACAGCCCGTTATTGTCACAAACCAAAGAATAGATTTGATCATCAGGCACCGTTTTCTATGGTGAAATGTGTGAAATTATCCTTCTCCTGTTGTACCTGTTCAACCCGCCACCATTTGTTCCAATCCAAAGCGTACCTTTTATCAAGGCACAAGCTCCTAGCGTTGTTATGGTGAATGCTCTTTTCATTACCGGAAATATTGTAATACCGTTTCCATTTTTTTGTTTGTTCGTTGTACTTGCACAATCCGTTTTCAGTAGCTGCCCAGATATTTCCATCAGCATCTTCTGAAACAGCAAATGCAATTCCCTGTGGAAGTGAAGTTGAATCTTTCGCATCATGAAAATTGTACTCAAACTTTATGTCGTTTATATTTTCAAAGTTCAATGCATTGCAATCAACTATAGAAATACCTGCCCGTTGAGTGGAGATCCACATCCTGTTTTTACTGTCACAAAAGAGGTTTCTGAATACGCCATCCCGCTCACGTTCCTTCATCGGCATTGGTCTGCGAATTGGAAATGCCCGGTTCAGTTTCGTATTGTACAAAACTAATTCACCAAACCAGGTTCCTATCCATAAATTACCCGAGTGGTCTTTAGCAAGTGAACCAATAGGAAATGACTTCGTAAATTCCGTAGTATAAACACTGTTGGTGGTGTCGCTTATCGGGCAGAGATCATTCAGATTGCTAAACTCTCGGGTTTGATTTGAATAGCTGAATAATCCATTCAAGGTGGCAATCCAATAACCATCATCCGTTTCCACAAAGCCACGGATTTTTTCGCTCCAAGCGCCCCCTTTCACTGGAGCGCCAGGTTTTTTCGTAACAGCGGGAATGACCGTTTTGAAAAGCGCAATTACGGGCTCCATTTTTACGATGCCATGCCCAAAGCACGAAGCCCATACCACTCCGTTATCGCCAGGCAAAACACAATAAACAAAATTCCCCGGAAGGCTGTTGGATCCGATAGCCATCGGATTCGTCGGTTCGTGAATATGTTGATCCAGTTCACCTGTAAATACATTGTAGTAGATCAAGCCCATGTTATTGGTCCCCATCCAAACTCCGCCATTATGATCCCGTACCGTTGATAAGATGAACCTGTCATTCAATTCCGTTTCAGGAATTTTTTTGTTGACGTAAACCAGTTTTTCTTCCCCTGTACGGATGTTGAGTATGTTGATAAAACCGGATTGCGAGCGAATCACCACCAGCGTATCGTTAAAAGGAAGATAGCCTCCTAAACTATAGTCAAATTTTCCGGTGTGCTTTAAGTCAAGATGCCAAACGAAAGATTTTGCGGTGGAATCAAAACGATATAGACTTCGAGCGGTGAAGAGATAAAAATTGTTGCCGGTAAAAATCACTTCCGCAACAGATGAACTGTCTTCAATTCCCCAGCGATCCAGAATTTTTGGTTTCGAAAATTGTTTCGTTTTATAGTCGAAGAATTGTACCCCTTTTAAATTATTATTGAAAAGCATACAATTGTTGTCGGGCGAAGGTCTCATGTACCACCCTAGAGACATGGTATAAGGAAGCACGAAACGTTCAGGGCCAGTTTTGCTGATTCTGTAAATGGCATCTTTGCTTCTTAACCAATAACAGTCTTTAACATCTTTTGCTTCCTCAATGGAAAATAAAACAGCCGAATCTCCAAAAGGAATACTAAACGATTCTGTTGCCGGGTTGAATGAGTAATTTGTTTGCTTCGTTCCAAAATAAATATCTCCGAATTTCGGAAACACTCCCTCCCAAACAATATTGTCGGGCAGACTGGTAGGAATATCTGGGTTGTGACGGTAAGTTTTATAGGAATAACCGTCAAACCGTGCAATGCTTCCTTCGCTTGTAAACCAGAGGTAGCCAGTTGTATCTTTATAAATGCCACGAATAGTTCCTGAGGGCGCCCTTGTTCCTGAGTGTAATTAGTAAAAGTATATTGCTGTTGCGCGAAGCATGCATGGGTTGTAACCAAAAAGAGGATGATAGGTAAGAAATACTTCATAAAATTGTCCACCAAAGTAGTGTTTATTTCTTAATTAATATAGTGTTAGGTGCCCTCTTCTACTAGAAATCCGACAGCTGTAGCTGTGAAAAGTTTAGTGTTAGAAGCAATCTGAAAAAGGGTATTAGGAGTAATGGGTAATTTATTTTCCAGGTCACGATAACCGAATCCTTTTGCGAAAACCAGTTTATCTTTTACTACGATCCCCACTCCGCACCCAGTCACATTCCAATCTTTTAAAATTTCGTGGATGGTACCATCCAGCCCTTCTAATTTTTGTTCTACATCGATTTTCTGAGCAAACATATTAATGTTAGTCATTAAGACAAACCATGCGCAAAGAAATAGCCGAGTCATTTTCATAGCTATCGGATTTAAAGATTTAGTTTGTGTTTTGTAGGTTCTTGGACTCTAAAATTATGTATAAAACGTTGCGGAGCTTTGCTCAATTTAGCAATGAGCTTTCAAGTTTCGGGAATGTATTTGGATTGTTATTTATTTTTGAGATTGAATTTACTAATTAAATATGATTTTAAAGAACATGTGCTTAAGGCCAATCTTATGTTGATCGCTACTTTGCTTCTTCGTACGAAGTTGTAAATGACTGATATTGGAAAGAAACCAATACGTTAAGCAAATTTTGTTAGAAGCACTGTCGTAGCAAGTTTGAAACAAGTTGTTGCAACGGGAAAGAACAAATTATTTATTTAAGGAATTGCGGTAATAATTTTTCTCCAATGCAAAGAGAAAACGTTCTTTAACTCTTTGGTTTTGGTATGGGTATTAGGTATTTTTTTAGGAATTAATTTATTATTAGTATTTGGTTATCAATAGTTTGGTGTATTATTGTCTGATTATTGAACAATAATTTGTTTTAAAACAAAACAACCAGTAATTTTGCTCCGTTAAACTGATATAAATAAATTGGCATGAACGTAAAACTTTCTCAAAAGCAAATTGGTCAACGGATAACAGAGCTTCGTAAAATGAAAGGGTTGTCTCAAGAAGATTTGGCTAAAAGTGTCAAAATTTCCAGATCTTCTTTGGCTCAAATTGAGTTGGGGAACAGAAGCGTTGATATTCTTGAACTACAAAAATTGTCTTTGATTTTAGAATTTTCATTGGACAATTTTATGTCTAAGGATTTCTCTGCAAGTCAAGAGATGGTTGAAGGCAAAGATGAGAAAAAGACAAAGAAAGAAGAAGAACGTATTTCTGTGCCAACGTTACAAGTCAATAAGTTTAAAAATATTTTGTTGTATATCCTGGAACGCTGTGCAGGTAAGCCAAATGTGGGAGAAACCGTTCTGTATAAGTTGCTTTATTTCTCAGACTTCAATTATTATGAATTGTATGAAGAGCAGTTAACGGGTGCTAAATATCGCAAATTGCCTTATGGACCAGTACCGCAAAAATTAGATGCAATCATTGGTCAAATGATCGAAAAAGGTCAGTTGCAAAGAGTAAAGACCGAATATCACGGCTATCCTCAAACTCGTTATTTACCTTTAGAGAAGGCTAATTTAACAGAGCTAAGGGCAAGTGAAAAGGAAACAATTGATAGAGTTATTGAACAAATGAGTGACTGGTCTGCTGCGGCAATCAGTAATTATTCTCATAAAGATATGCCTTGGTTAGCTTCAAAAGAAGGAGAAGAAATAAATTATGAATTAGCTTTTTATAGAGATGCTCCTTTCTCTGTAAGAAACTATGGAGATGAAATTGAACAACAATGACCTTTGATGAATTAACCGAATTTAAAAGGGACTTGAAGAACCTTTTAAAAAGATTTGGAACGTTAAATGATGATTTAGACGTGGTAAAACGAGTGTTAGAAGTTTCACCTGATGAAAGTCCACCATTTAGTTTTAGAATTGATAATTTGGGTTTAG
This sequence comes from Bacteroidota bacterium, assembly GCA_016709725.1. Classification (GTDB taxonomy): domain Bacteria; phylum Bacteroidota; class Bacteroidia; order AKYH767-A; family OLB10; genus JAJTFW01. The sequence continues at coordinate 458,463 of JADJMG010000005.1, read as the reverse complement.
AAACCTGTGTCATCAAGGTAAAGAAAATAGCATGCAAAGCATTAAAAGGAAAAGGTGTAAACTCAGGATTGAGATTGATATATGCTTACTTTCTTAATGAACAAAAATTACATTCATTGAATTGTATCACAAATGCGACAAAGAAAATGAAGACAAGAAAAGAATAAAGGATAATTTCAAATAGACAAACTATGGCTAAAGGCAAAATCAATACGTTGTGCCGACCAAAGAGGGTTGGGGCGTAAAAGGTCAAGGAAACAGTAAATTGACCGCAAAAACAGAGACCAAAGCAGATGCTTTAAAAATCGGAAAAGAGATTGCTAAAAATCAGCAATCTGAATTAACCATATTGGGTAAAGATGGTAAAATTCAAAATAAAAGCAGTTTCGGAAACGACCCTTTACCATCAAAGGATAATAAACATTAAGCTATGATAGATATTAGTAAACAATCAGTAAAAATTGACTGTCCTGAATGTAAGCGCTCTATTAGTGTAACGATTAAACAAGTTGCCAATGACGCATTGGTAAAATGTTCTTGCGGTCAAGGAATTCAACTTCAAGATAGCAACGGAACAAAAAAATCAATTAAGGATATAAACAAGTCTTTCAAAGACCTTGAAAATACATTTAAAAAATTGGGAAAATGAGGACATACAAATTACACAACAACAAAGTTGAAATTGTAATAAATGACGGAAGCATTTTTACAATTTACTTCAACGAAAATAGCGGCAAAGTTTATTTCCGCTACAAAATTGGAACTATCTCACAAGTGAAACATGCAGGGATCTTTCTCGGTGTTGATATAAACGGTAGCGGATATTTTCTACACAACCATTATCACTATGGAAAAGCACACATCACTACTCAAAGTGAATTTGTAAAAGGAATGCCTTTGTATCTATACAATGAAAAATGTTCAAATACCCCTTTGAAAGTGATTGAAATTGGATTGAATGAAATTTTGAGAGGCGAAAGCTATAAACCCATTTCATACAACTGCCAAACATATACAAACACGGCTTGCTATAATCAACGCAAAAGTCCAGATGCTGAAAAGTGGGTGGATGGCTTGGTGCTTGGTTCGCTTGTCTTTTTATTATTCAGTGCCATTTCAGACAATAAATAATCATTTAAAATTATAAACTATTGAATATATTTTTACATGAATAAGAATACAGTCATCATCCTCATCATTGTCATTATGCTAATGGGATTAGGTCTTTGTGGGTTGAACGAAACCTTACAGCAAGAAAGAAATAAACGAAAAGAAGCTGAACAAAAAAATGTTCGCTTGATAATGGATAGCATCAGAAGACAAAAAGGTTTTACCGATGCTATTAAGCATGAACTGGATTTACTGGCAAAACAATTTGAAGCCATTGAACCTGATGTAACTGTAAAAATTGCGAAAGCAATTCAATTGATTGAAATAAATCAAACTGAAAATGCTATTGAGGATTTGGCAGTGGTAATGGAAAACCTTTTGGAAGATTATTACAAAAAGGATAATGGATTTATAACTTTTCTAAAAAACAGAAGGGCTGATCTTCACCATTTGCTTACTTACTGCAACAAAGACAAAAAAATAAGCGATGTTGAATTGCAATTTTTCTTGCTGTGAAAACTATACGCAACAAAGAAGACCACACACTTAACCAAAAACTAGATGCTTATTTAAACGCAACTGGTTTGATAATCGGCATTGGGGCAATCGTTAAGATAGCTACTTTCTGGAAACAGAAAAGCAATTGGAACTTGTTGCTTAAATAAAGTGGAGATTCTGGATCAACATGCCCCGTCCCGCTTCATGTAGACCCCCTAAAGGAGGACTTACATACCGGTCGCGATGTTTTGCGATCGCTAGAATTATTCTATTTATTTGAGAGATTAAAATTACATTACAAGAGCCTTTTCAATTGATGTGTTATCGTGCAAAATAAACAATCTTTATTATTCATAACTTAAATAAAATCGACTTGCCTCTTCATTCTTAAATACTTTTTTAGGCGTAACATAGGATCTACCACAGCCATCTTTCGTTCTTGTTTCCATGTATACCTTTTCAGAACAATTTTTTATCTCCGTCACATAAAAATTATGTTCAATCGAAACTGGAGTGTTAGCAATTGAATAAACAATAATATTCTTAAAAATAACTGGTGTACCATTCTGCATAAAAATCAGGGGTTTAACTTCCTTGGACGAAGGATACTTCTTCAAATCACAATTTGTATATCGATCATTTTGAATATTAAATTCAACAATTGACACTCTTGCTTTTGGAGGAATAGTGACAAATTCTTTCTCTAAGTATTCTGTACTATTGCTTTTATAAACTGCCGCTTTGGTTCTAGAACTAATACTTGTTTTCATAACATAGTTGCTTACCGCATTTGTCGCTTCGACAGAAGTGGCACTGGAATTTGCAAAGGTTCTATTCTGAAAATATTGATATGAATATCCATTTCTTATGAAGAAGCACTTATTGAGGTCAATTACTAAATTTGACTCTGTCTTATTATAAATTTCAAAACCAGCATTTCCTCCGTCGCTCCAGAAGTTATACTTTACTTCACAATTGGCATCTTCAAAATAAATTCCATCTGAATTCTCTTTTCCTCCAACACTTGCAACTTTAAACTCTTGGAAATAGAGTAGGTCGCTACATGAAGTAAGGAAACTTAGTATAATGGGTAATAGAATAGTTTTTTTCATATTACTTGGTTTAAGAATTTTGAATTTGTAAAACTCATTGTTGTGCACAAAACCTCGCCTATTGCAAATGTGCTGTTACCTACTGGCTTTTTCACTTTTTATTTATTTCTATTTGTAATTCAAGCAATAAGTCTTTCAATCCGTCAAATTTTACTTCTATTTGAGAAACTCTGTCCTTGTTGTAATGTACAATGCTGTCTTTGATTTTAATTGGCAAATCTGTGGAAGTCAACTCTTCGTCAGAAATTACTGGAGTATTAGTTAAAATATTCCGTAGGTCTGAAATATTATTTTTAATTCTTTCTTTTATTTCGTCAGAAATAGAGAAATGGCATTTGTCAACTATTTTGTAAATTGAAACTAATGAGGAGTTAATTCGCTTGATTGAAGAAGAGGCTTCTGTTAAATGTATTTTTCCAGTATTTGATTCTAACTGCAACGATGCTGCTATATCAAAAACATTTCCAACTCTAATAATTATCAAATCTTTTTCTACTGATAGTCATTATTCTGTTTTTCAAATACAGTCGTAATCAAAATAGCTAGCCAAGCTGTAACTATTAAAGTTATTACGTTTGAAATATCAATTGTTTTTGATACTTCAAAATAAGGTAAATTCACGAATCTGGCAATGGCATAACCAAAAGCAATTAGTATTACATAAATACCGAGTTGTATCAGTTTATTTTTAGATTCTTCATCGGCATCTTTTAAGTACTCATTAACATCATCAATTAAATAATCTTCTTCGTTAGAAATTAAAGTCATCAAACTCATAATTTTATCATAAGATAAATTGTGAATTCTGATTAATCCACCAAAGGACTCTTCAAGAAAAGAAGTTCCATATCCAGCTGTCTGGTCTAAATTTACCTCAAAAGGAATGTTGTTTTCAATTGCTTCTGACACTTTCGGATAAAGGACAGTCTGTCTAAAAAGTTCTCCTGAAAACTTACCTTCATGAATATACCTTGGTCCAGGAGTTGGGCTAAAGTGTTTTAGTACGTTTATTTCAATTTTCTCCATAACAATTTACATTTTGATTATTTAATTCCCAATATACGAATGTCCCGCTAAATGATTTTGGGAGTACGTTATATTCATTCGAATTCAAATTTGCATGAACATTATTTGTAATGATATTTAAGTTATTAATTTGGTTTCGTTCTCTGACTTTATTTATTCCGGGCAACCCTTTGCCGTGATACGGCTTACCTGTTGCTGTCCTATGTAAAGTACCATCCATGATTAGTCTAAGTAATTCTGCATTATTTCCATACTTTACTTTTTCTTTAAGTTTGTCGAGAATACCAAAAAATTTACTACCATGTCTTTTGTTGCTTAAACTTGTAAATACACCTACTCCAAAGTCTATAAAAGCAAAACTAACTCGTCCATTAATTTTATCGTGATGTACAGATAGCCACCAATGTTTTTCTCCCTTTTTGCTGTCGTCTGCATGATTATTTGTATTTAACATTAGTTCAATTAAAGTCCTTTGAACTCCTTGACATCTTCTTTCGTTACCCCAAACAGTTTTACTTGCATTTTTAATTAGTTCGTTACCTAATTCTGCATCAACATCCTTCCAAGCATGAGTATGTATTGAACTTTTTTGTCCTAACTCGTATCTTTCTTCCTCTTTAAAATGTTGATACAAATACTTTAGGAATTTGGATTCCGTTAATATTTCCCTGGCATTTTGATTTACTGGAAAATCACCATTAAAATCAATTCTATTTGCCTTAAATTTTACCATAATAGACAATAAGACTACAATTGCATCATAAGTAATTGTCTTTACATCATTAAGGACAACAAAAACTTTTTTCTTTTCGTCATAGTGTTTTTTTAATTCAGCAATAAATTCAACAACGCCAACGGGATTATCAATAAATGATAGTATTTCGGGTGCATGAATTCTTTTGTAATTTCTAAATGGTTCTTCAAATTTTCTTTTGTACTCTCTTTGTGGACGACTTATTCCTTGGTCGGCTCTATTTTTTTTTGTTTTATATTCTTTAAACACCAAACGTCTTCTAAAAGAACGTCTTGCTCGTCTTAAATTTTGCTCTTTATGTTCTGATGTCGTATAAAGTTTTTTCAATGTTCGTCTTTTTTTTTAAGATTGTAGGTAACGTTTTGCACATTTGCGGACGGGATTTTTACCACTAAAGTTGATGGGGAGCACAAAACTTGCGGCAATCACAAAACTGTCTGCGTTGCACGAGACCCTGCCTAACGCAAATTTACTGTTATAAGCCGTTTTTCTTTCTGTCAAGTGTATCATTAGTTTCTTTGTAAAATTCCTCTTTTATTGTCTGTGCCAATTCGGTTACTTCATAACCATAACTTGTCCCAGTATTATAGTCCCCAATAATGTGGCTCATTGCTGACCATTCATAATAATCGTTACTTACTTCGTGTTTGTTACTTGGAATACAAAAATTAGAATAATAATCCATAATTCATTTGCAACCGTTGTAAAGTCAGTCAGAACGTTAGTCTTTACCTTAATTATTTTGTCATATGTAAAATAGGAAATTACAACTATAGCTCCCAATATAGAAATTGTCTATACCAATTTAATAATAACCCTCGATTTGTCAGTAGGTTGAAAAGAAGTCGGAAAACTATGTAGTAAACATTTACAAGAAAGATATTCCAAACATATTTGTCAAGTCCGAAATAGTAAAAAATTGTTGAGATAATGATGATGTAGACTATTGGTGTCAAAACACGAATAAGAAAGTTTAATGCTGGCGCTTCTTCTGACTTAACGAAAATTGATATTTCCAAATAACCAATTGAATAGGAATGTTTCCCAATCCAATTGATTAGAAAAAAAAGTCCGATGCCTAAAAGAATTTGAATTAATAGTATGTCCATATTCGTCTATTGTCCTATGTGTTGTGTGTCGTCCTAAAATGGCTTATACCGTTTTGGCGCTTGGCGAAGAAGTGGTTTTCGAAGCACTAAAATGTTTACCACCAATGAACTTGATACTAAGCACAAATCTTCATTTAACCACTGAACCGCCAATTTCTTGTAGGTGCTTTTAAGTGCTGTTATTACTTCACTAAGCTCTTGTGCTTATTGATTAATTGATTATAATGGACTTGTAAGTTCGTATATTCAGTTAAGTTAAATTTATGTTTCCTGTATAAAATTTTTGTCTCATGCTCAATTTTTGCTTTCCATATCTCTTCATGATTGATATTGTACCCCCTTTTATAGAAGTAATATCCGTTAAAGGCTAAAAACAAAAGACCGAAAATATAAGTAAATTGCTCCATTCTATCCCAAGTAAATAGATATATAAGTGTAGTCCAAACTATTGTAACAAAAGTAATGATAAAGTAAAAGTACCAACTTACATTTTTAGCTTTTCTCATTGCTAAACCATCAATTTCGTCTTTAATCTCTTTCAATCTTTTTAATTCCATTTTACATGAATCAATTTCTTTTGTTAGTTTTTTCAGTAAATCCAAATGTTCCTTTTCCTTAGCAAATGCAGTTTTTAATGAAATCAAGTCATCTTGTGTTTTTAAAAGCTCTTTACTGATTTTATTTTTCTCATAGTCCTCATAATCATCTGGTAAAAACACTATATCCGAAAAATTTATGTCAGAGATAATTTCGTTGATTAATGTTGGGATACTAATTCTTGCATAAGGGGGATTATTGCATTCTATTAAATATCTTTTATTTTTAAGGCGATTCTGTAAGTCTTTCAAATTATAGAAATTAGGACTGATACTTTCATTGCAATTTAAGCAGTTACATTGCACCATCTCTTGTACATTAATATTACTAAAACTGTTATTGATTTCTTCGATCGACTTTCTTATAAGTGAAAACATTTCCTTTGATTCTTGGCCCTGTGTTCTAATCAATATCTTTTTTGGACTTTCAAAGTACTTTTCTTCAACAATTGCCATAGTCGATTTATAGGCTAGTATTACCCCATGCTTCCAGTACATTTTATTGTAGATCATCTCATGTTGTTTAACAATAAAGCGAGATATTATACCCTTTGGCATAAATTCATATCTATATTCAATTGATGATAATTTCTCTTCTTTAACAAAGTTGAATGGAACTTTGTCTGGATGGAGTAATTGAGGAGCTAAATACATTCCATTCTCAATCTCAAAACAAACTTCAAATTTCTCATTTTTCATTAGGGTCAACAATTCCAACCTTTTATCAAAATAATAGTTTTTCTTCCAAATAATCTCTAAATCAGTATCATTAAAGAAGCCATGATTAGAAACTATTCTAGGATTATCGAGTATGCAGTAAACCGCATTCGTAACCCACTCAAAATTTAAAAAACAGTATCTTTTAAAACTAAATCATTTTGGAAATGGAGAAATACTCCAAGGTCATGAAAGTAGTCACTTAAAAAAAGAGATCTTTCTTCATTCATTCCAAATTTTTTACAAATTGAAAAGTATCTACTAGTTTTAATATAAAAAACTCCAGCATCTTTAATACTATTTAATTCGTTCCGAATATCTATCCAAACCTTAGGTAGTTCAACTCCAATATCAGGCATTAAATCTTTATTAGACAATATTGAATAGACTACTTCTCTTAATTCTTCAATTGTATTTTTGTATTCGGGCAAGCAACTAATGTTTTTTGTTCCTAAAATATTAGGAAATTTTTCTCGGTAGGCATCTGTTGCAAAGAACGTATATGGTTGGTCGCTTTTATTTATTAAAATCGTTACGGGACTATTGTTTCCTAAAATCTCAATTAGATTCAACCAATAAAATAAGTCATCGTGCCTTAAATCTTTTCGAGCCTCTGTTACTAGAAAATACAACGAACGTTTTGTGAAAAAAAAACTGATGGGTTGCATGATAAATTTCCTGACCACCAAAGTCCCAAATATTGACTTGAAAATCCTTTTCAATATTTAATTTATCTTGATTTATTGTCCATTTTTTGATGTCTATACCTTGTGTGCTGTTTTTGTATAAATCAAACTCATAATTTGGATTTGATAGTGATTCGGCAATGGTTGATTTTCCTGCTCTTTCTTCACCGATTAGTAGAAGTTTTACTTCATACAAGAAATCTTTTTCTATTGAAGAGTCAATTTCGTCATAATAATATTTTACGTAATCTATACCCTTTGAGGCTATTTCAATAGGAGGGTCAATGAGTGGATTACCTGTAATGTTAAGAATCTTAAGATTTGGAAGGTAGTATAATTCTTTTAGGTAGTACACTTAATTTACAATTAGCTAAATTTAGTTCTTTTAAATTATACAGATATTGAATATAGTTTGGTATTTCATAAATCGCTGTATTGGATAGATCAAGAATTTCAAGCTTTTGAAATGATGCAAACTTTTGAGGTAAATTAATTAGAGGATTGTTATTGACAATTACTTCTTTTAAGTTTCCAAGTTCACATATTTGTCGTGGAAGCTGTTCTAGTTTATTATTTGAAATATCTAAGGTTTGAAGTCCTTTAAAACATGATATTTTTGTGTCTATTTGAGTAAGATAGTTATTAGATAAATTTAATTCTCGTACTTTCTCCAAATTCAAATTTTCATATTCTTCAGAATCTGAACCATCTTTACGCTTTTGATTTAATAATAAAGGGCGTTCTAAAATAAAGAATGGAATTTCTCTTAAATCAAAATAGCTAAAATTTAAATTTGAGAAACCTTCATTGTATGATTTTACTAATAATTTCTCAATTTCTTTTGTATCTACAGACATACATTTTAATTTAATTTTGTTTCTAAGTTAGATATGTTCAGCGGTTGCTATAATAACAAATAACGGTTTGGTGCTTGGCGAAGAAGCGGATTTCGAAGCACTAAATGTCTAGTAGCACACATTCAAGCACTAACCCCCCTTTTTTGCTAAACGGCTGTTAGCTGATGTTATTCTTTTTTCAATATCGTTTCGATAAGTTGTTTTACTTCGTCAAGATGTAGAATTAAATCTTCTATATTTTCTGTTTCAACCTGTAATAGATATGATAATTCAAGTGCTTTGATGTCTTTACTTCCGTTTAATGCTTTTGATTTGTCTGAATAGTAACATTCAAGATCACCCTTTGACCAAATGAAAATGTTATTGTCTCTGAGAGTTGAAAGTACAGTGTTAAATTCTTCTTCTCCAACCGATTCAATAATCACTTCTTCTTTATCTCCTTTAGTGTAACGTAATTGCATAAATTGAATAATTGCAAGAAGATCTTCATTGTCTTTTTCGATTTCTCCACTTGCAAATTTTTCAAAAAGGCTTTGTAGAGTTTGTGAATCATAGTTTCTATCAACTCCCTTTACTCGTTCATCAATAGCTTCATAACTAATTGGCAATGAAGAAATCGCAGTTTTAATTTTCCCTGCATTTTCTATTATTGCATTAATTTTTAAATGCTTAATTAGTTTAGGTACTTCGTCCTTAAAACAATCTAAATCTCCTAGTATAATAAATTCAATATCAAAGCATTGTAACATTTTAACATATGTCAAAAAGCTTCCTTTACCATTTACTCTTGAAACCGTAATGTTTTGATAGTCTAATAATTGTTTAAAACCTTTTAATTTGTCAACTATTGATGGAATTAAATAAACTTCACCTCCTTCAACTAAGACAACCTTGTCAGCAAAAAGAGTTCCGTATTGTTCGACCAAAGAAATCTCTTAAGTTCTGTTGTGATTTGTTGAGATGTTGCTTGGTCAAGTTGTTTAACTATCGAACAATTATTGATACTATCCTTATATACACGAATTATATTAAAGGGGTCAACATTTTTCAGATACTCCACAGAGTGTGTACTAATAATAAGTTGGCGTTGTTGTTCTTGAGAACCATTTAAAAACTTATCCAATTCGGCCGATATAACTCTTCTTGCTTGTGGATGTAAGAACAACTCTGGTTCTTCTGCAATTAAAAGAGAACTATTATTATGATACTCGTTACAATACAGAGAAAACAAAGAAATTATTATTGCACTTTGAATCCCTGTTCCTTTTTCGTAAAGGGGCCTATCTATTCCATCATTAACAAAAAGTTGAATATTTTTGTATAACTCATTTGTTGTATCATTCATAAAACGGAATGAAATTTCTTTATGAGCTATTGCACCTTCTAAAAGTTTTCTTATTTCAGTAGTATCCTTACGAAAAACCTCATCAACGAAACGCTTTATATCTATTGATTTTGATTTGATAAGTTCCTCATAAGATTTTTGTTCGGTTGGATGAGTGCTTGCTTTATTGTCCTCCCATAAGCCTTTTATTAGTTTTCCAAACCATGTATAATGAACCAATCTCAAATCTTCTTTTTGACTACGAAGTGCACTTATTACAGTTGTTGTAATTAAAGAATCTCTTAATTTTTTTGATAAGAAATGTGATACCCAAATTAATCCATTTGAATCAACGCAAATCAAACCGAAACCTGACTTTTCATCATCCGTTCGGGATTTACAAAAAAAAGAGTTTGATTGTCCTTGCTGATTTTAAAAAAAGCAATGAGGTTTTCAGGTTTTTTCCATTCCGTTTTCTTTTGTCTTCCACCTAGATTTTCGCCGCAAACGATTACTTCAGGCCTACTCTCAATGTCGTCAAGACTTTGAAAGAAGTCATAATTTGCTTTGAATTCTCCATTTTCTAGTTTATGATAAAGAGAAGCGGAATTTTCTACTCTTGAAAATGCGGTTTGTTTTTTAATTGTATTTAGTAAAGTTTCATCAAAATCTCTTCCTGCTAATTCAACCTCTAAATAAAGATTGTCTGAAACAACTTCTCGAAATTCTCCTGTGTCTTCATCAACTGCCTCGTAAGTATAAAAATCGTTGTCTGTGAAATTGATATAGGTTGGAAATTTTTCGCCAATTAGAATTTCAATCCCTTTAATAATATTCGACTTACCCGAATTGTTTTTACCAACAATGACATTTCTCCCACCTTCAAATCGTAAAGAAACAACTTGTCTAAGACTTCTAAAATTAAATGCTGTAAACTTTGAAATATGCATTCGTTTCTTTCAGGTTGTGGTTTTTTATAATATTATCTAAAGTATTAATGCCGAACTTCTATTTCGTTTATCCTGCCCTTACCTAGTCTGTAGGCTTAACTCACATTTCCCTTTCCCAAATATACTTTTTAAACCAACCCAACACCCATTTAGCCCCACCAAAAAGTTTTCACTAAGTACAAATACGTACTAAATAGCCACAGGCGACAAATAGCAATTAAGAAATAAGAAATAGGTATTGTAGAAGTCGTAAACTTCCAAGAAAAAAAAGCGCTTAAAGCTTTATCTCTTCCCCCTGCTTATTCAAAAAATGAAATTCCATTAAATGGTAGGAGGAGATGGGTTCAATCTTCACGCAGCTTTTATATTTCTTGAACCATTTCAATTGAAAAGATTTGAATTTCCAAAATCAGTTTTCAAAATGGAAGCAACGAAGGGCTTGGTTTGGAGAGTTGGGCTTTTTTCGATTTGCTCTGTCCATTTTGTAAGTCTGTAACAGTAAAACAATTGGTTCTGTAATAGGTTCGATGATGATGAGTCTTAACTCTAATCCTCATGCGGGGAACTGAACCTGCATGCCGGCAGGCAGGATTCCACCTTGTACAAATGTGTCTGCGGAGCACGAAACACCCACTATCGAAAACCCCATGTTACCTGCAGTTTTACTCTCGCCACAAAGATGAAAGTTCGGAGTTGTGTTCGTCATTTTATTCAAGGTTACGAAGTCAATTTATATCTGTCAATTAAGTCCAAACACTTTGAGAGATTATGTTCTGCCCAATAAAAACTTGATTGTTTTTCGGTATTAACTTTTACAGAAAAATCTAAAAGAGATTTTGCCTCAAATAATTTTTCTTTTGGAAGTTTGTCAGCAACCACTTCATCCATAATCAAGAGAGCAAGATTATTTGAAAAGAGTGGGTGGTCTTTGTCATGTTCGTATTTAGAATTCTTTGAAAGGGCAATTGCTTTTTTGTATTCGGCTTCTGCTGTTACAAAATCTTTCAAAACTTCTTTATAGAATGTTCCTAACCAACAATGAGTAAATGGGTCATTTGAATTTAAAGTTAAACTGGTTTGGAAAACCTCAAGTATCTTAGTAGGGTCAATTATTTTTTTCATTTTTATACCACTCCAAATACATAATTCGTGCAAGATTGCCGTAGTATTTACTACTTACTAACTTGTCTTTCTTGATGTTGAAACCTTCAACAACTGCGTCAAGGTCTTCAATGCTTCCCTTGGTATCGCCTTCCATTCCATGAAGAACATTGATGAGTTTATTTTTAAACTCTTTTGAATTAGTGTGAAAATAGATTCTGAAAAAGTTAAGTCCTGGTCTTAGCGCTTTGATAATATCGTCTGGAATGAAGTCATCATCGTATAACTGCGAAAAGTAGTTCAGTGCATTTTCTGCATCAGTATATTTTTCAAGTTCTTCTTGGTAATACTTGTCCTTGTTACTTTTTTCAAGTGCTGCTACATAATATTTTTTTGCTTCTCTAAAATTCTTAACTGTATTAAGAGCCAAAAGCTTTGCAATCTGAATAATGTGTTCGGGATTTTCATTTGAATACTGATAGGATTGAATCGCATAATTTGCAGCTTCATCATAGTTCTGATTGTCGTGTTCTATCCAGCCGATTTGCCGATACGCAAAAAGAATACCCCTTGTCGATCTCACTAATAATCTGTTTGAAAATTTCTAACGCCTTCTCGTCATTTCCAATCAATCGTTCAGTCATTCCATAAAAACTCATCAACTTGATAAGCAAATCTTTTTCTAAAAGATGTTTCTTGCTTTCTATTATCTGAATAATATCCTCAATTAAAACAATGTCCTTTTCTAATATCTTTGCTAAGGTTTTGTGAATATTTTCCTTTGATAAGAAGCTGTCTAAGAAATCTGAAACTTCTATTTTGTTTTCACCTAATGAGGAGAATATTTGTTTTAGGTTGAAATGAAATTCAATTTTGTTTTGACAAAGTTGCGGATAATTTCACGGGCTATTATTGGGTGTCTTGAAGATAAACCATACTTACTGAAAATAACGATTCCTTCCGTGTAGGAATGAAATTCATTTATGCTAAGAGAAGATGTTAAGTGCAAAGCACTGATAACAATGGATTCAGGAATTGAAAGTCCTAAATGATTGCAAAAGCAAACCATCAGATATGCTTCTTTACCTTTCTCTGATGGTATTTTTTCAAATTCTTCAATTATAATATCGCTGAACCTTTTACCATATCGGATTTGCAGCATTGCGACTACAAAGTGTCTTTTAGAATTTTCCTTACAAAGTTTTACTCGTTCTTCCTTTGTCAATTCAAGGTGTCTGATTGAAAGTTTTTCCTCAGATTCAAGTTCAATCATTTTATCCGCTAAATCTTCGCATTCAATTTCGTCAAGTTGGTGTAAGTCGAATGAGAGAAGTTGTCCTGCTGTATTTAGCTCCCTCACCTTGGGAGTTACTCTGTTCCATCTGTCAGGTTGGTCAGCAAGAACAAACAAAATCCTTTTTGAACTTAGTGAATTAATGAGTTCGGGAAAATTTATTTCTTCTCTTAAAATACAATCAGCAATGTCATCAAGTACTATTACACAATCGGGATAAGATTCGGCAAGTCGTTTTATTTGAGTTTGAAGTTTGTTGATTTGTTTGTCCTCAAACCAATCTTTGTTTAGGTAAAAACATTCTTGCCAATTATTGTTTGGTCAAACGAAATTCTTTTGAGCAATGTAGATTTTCCACTACCCCCAACTCCTTTTATCAGAATGAATTTTACAAAGTGTGCATCAGATGATGTTAGTTCGTTTATTCTTGACTTAACTCCACTATCTTTTAAATAAAGATTTCTTGGAAAATCAAAATTTGCTTTTAAATCTTCAAGTTGCGGGGGGAAACCGTCATAGAATTTATCTGCGTTGTTACTTTCCTCTTGCGGAATTGTTACTAAAGAAAAAGAAGGAAATTGTGGAAAGAGTTTTTGAAGTGTTTCTTGAATTGTTTTCCTTCATTGATTGCTCTAATTGAATTTTCAAAAATCAAACCCACTTGGGTTTGAAGAGATGTTATTTTATTGCACTGCTCTTGTAATGTGTTTTCAATGCTCTCCAACAGAATTTTTTCATACGCTACTCTTGCTCTTTTATTTTCATCGCCTTCACCCTTCAAATCTTCTGTAAACCAAAACCGTAATTTCTTTACTAAAGTTTCTTTGAAGTAATGCTTAAAAGACAAACTGAAAGTTGAAAGTAATTCTTCGTTGTAGATTCCATCAGTAATGTCTTTCTCAAAGGTTGAAGAGTTTTTGTTTATAAGATCTTTTAGTATGTTGTCATTCTTATCTTCTAAATACTTGTGGAAGAAATCTTCTTTTGATTCCTTAATCAAACTGTCATAAAAGTTTTTGATGGGTTCTCTTTCGTCAGGTGCAAATGGCATTGTAAGGCATTCTGTCTGCATATCATTCAGAGCCGCCACAATACTTCGTTGTAATGACTTTTGAATGTCATGATTTAAAAGTCCATAATTTTCTTTAGTCCAATTCTTTTTGAGTTTTGAGCAAACTGACTCAATGAAACCTGAACCCAATTCAATACCAAGCCCAATGATTGCTCCACCAACAAACTGATTGGATGTCATGGAAAGTCCAACTCCTGTGATAGTCGCAGTTGTCAGAAATCCTAAGAAATTTGCTATTCGGTTTTTATTCATTGCTTAAAGTATCAAGTTAGGACTGTCGCTAAAAATTGCAGGTAACATATTATTACCTCGCGATTATTAAGTAAAGCCTCATCCCTAGACAGAGGCTTTACTCATGCTTAGCTTTCCTCAAATATACTTTTTAAACCAACCAAACACCCATCTACCCCCACCAAAAAGTTCCCACTAAGTACAAGTACGTACTAACTCCCCATCCATCGAAGAATAGCAGTTAAAGATCAAGAAATAGGTATTGTAGAAAGCGGAAGCTTCCAAGAAAAAAAGCACTTAAAGCTTTATCACTTCCCCTTGCTTATTCATAAAATGGAATTCCATTAAATGGAAGGAGGAGATGGGTTCAATCTTTACCCAGCTTTTATATTTCTTGCGCCATTTCCATTGGAAAGATTTGAATTTCCAAAAATCTTTATTTAAAAAGGCAGCTACGAAAGGATGCGTTTGTAAGGTTAACCCTTTTTCGTTTTGCTCTTCGCAGAGGTAACGTAAATTATTTTCAATGTCGTCGATTAAAAGGAGGAGGCTTTAATTTCTCCCGTTCCATCACAGGCCGGACATTTCTCTACGGTAATGATATCGGTAACCGGTCGTACACGCTCCCGTGTGATTTGAACAAGACCAAATTTTGTTGGAGGCTTTGCGATTCACCGTGTTTTTCATGTCGATGAAATCAATGACGATGATTCCACCCATATCGCGCATGCTAAATTGACGGGCAATCTCTTTTGCCGCCATTAAGTTTGTTTGCAGCGCATTGTTTTCTTGTGAGTCGGATGCCCCTTTGTTTCGGCCGCCACTATTCACATCAATCACATGCATGGCTTCGGTATGCTCAATGATGAGGTAGGAACCCCCAGCCATGTTCACTGTTTTTCCAAAAAGAGATTTTATTTGTTTGTCGATACCAAAGTTTTCGAAAATGGGTAACTTGCCTTTGTACAACTTTACAATGTCGACTTGATCGGGAGAAATCCCTCTCAAATACGTTTTTATTTCTTCTGCAACCCGAACATCATTGACATGAATGGCATTGAAGTTTGCATTCAATAAATCTCTTAAGATGGTGGAAGCGCGATCAATTTCACCCAAGAGTTTTGCAGGTGGTGTGGCCGATTTTAATTGTTCGTGCAAAGCCGTCCACTTCGAAGTTAAATCTTGCACATCTCTGTCGAGGTCGGCAACTTTTTTTCCTTCAGCAACAGTGCGAACAATGATTCCGAAGTTTCGGGGCTTGATACTCGTCGCTAAACGTTTTAGGCGAAGTCGCTCGGCACTGCTCTTAATTTTTTGAGATACGGAAACAACATCTGAAAAGGGAACCAAAACTACAAATCGCCCAGCAAAGGAAAGTTCGGCGGTGATGCGCGGACCTTTGCTGCTGATGGGTTCCTTGGCCACCTGCACCATGATGTTTAGGTTGGTGTTTACCACTTGTCCGATTTTGCCGGCTTTGTGGATGTCTGCTTCCAGTTCGAAGTTATTCAACAAGCCATCGGTTTGTGTGCCGGCTTGTGTATTCTTCATGTACTTGATGAGGGATTGTACCTGGGTACCTAAATCGAGGTAATGGAGAAAAGCATCTTTTTCATAACCGATATCTACAAAAGCGGCGTTGAGTGAAGGCATAAGTTTCTTCACGCGGCCCAAGTAGACGTCACCAACAGAAAATCCTTTTTCTTTTTTTTCTGTATTTAACTCTACGAGCTGCTTGTCTTCAACAAGGGCAATTTGCACCTCGGAAGTCGACGAATCAATAATGAGTTCGCTGTTCAAATCTTGAAGCCTAATAATTTTGCATGGGAGGATTACAAAATTCCTTAAATCAATATAGTCCACGGACTACCTGTATAAAAAATAGCAAATATGAGCAGCCATTCCGTATAATTTTATGCAGAATGGCTACTCTTAACCTAAAATGGCTTATTTCTTCTTCTTATGACGATTTTTTCTTAGACGCTTCTTACGTTTGTGGGTCGCCATTTTATGACGTTTGCGCTTTTTACCTGATGGCATAACTTAAATTTTTAAATGTTTTTAACTATTTTCTTTTTCAAGAAGTTTTCTTCTTGAGTGCTTGAACCATTTTAATGACATCGGATACATCATACTTCGCATTCTTGATGAACGTTTCGTACGACTGTATGGCCGCTGCCGTATCTCCTTTTTGAAGATGAACTTGACCGAGGTAAAGTTCATTTCGCTTCTTGAGGATTTATTTCTGGTACTTTTTGGAATCGTTCGATCGCTTTATCAAGTTGCCCTGATTTCACCGATAGCATTCCCAAATTGTATTGGGCCATTTCATGATTGGGATCGGCTGCTACTACATCACGCAATAACATAATCCCTTTCATAGGCTCCGAAGTTCCATCGGCATAACAGGCACCAAGGTCTGTTTTTGCATTCAGGTTGTTCGGATTTAATTCTAAAACCTTTTGATAGTTGGTGATGGCTTTACCAACTAATAACGACTGAATCATACTGTCATTGGCCATTTCGAAAAGAATCAAAATAGCGATAAGCTGCATCAAGGTATGATGTTTCACTCTTTACTATTTGTGCTTTTCGCTCAAACCAAATGGCGGAAGCAGCCGGTATTCCGTTTTTATCCCAGATTTTGCCGATGCTGTCTAGTAAGGCAGTATCTTGATTGTTTGCTTGGGCGGAGGCTTTCTCAATGATCTCAAGCTGTTGAAGAGCGTTGGTGTCGAGAGAAGCTTTTGCCGATCGCAATAAGGCTTCCGGGTTGAATTCGTCCTCTGTATTTTCAGCTGCGGCCTTGGGTTCTGCTCCTTTCTTGTTTAACTGAGAGGGCGCAAAATAAAGAGCTGCCGAAAGTAGAATTGTGCCGGCAATGAGGATGATCCTCAGTTGTGCACTTTTCATTCAGGATTATTCAGCGGTTGTGGCTTTACTCTTATGTGCAGATTTCACACGCTCAGTGAAAGTTTTCGCTGGCTTGAAAGCTGGGATATAATGTTCCGGAATAATGATCGTAGCGTTTTTGGTGATAATACGTCCCGTTTTCTTTGCACGCTTCTTCACGATAAAACTACCGAATCCACGTAAATAAACGTTTTCGTTATTGATCAGCGAGTTGCGAACCACTTTCATCATGGATTCAACGGTTTGCTGAACTGCTACCTTTTCGATCCCAGTCTTTGTGGAGATCTCGTTTACTAATTCTGCTTTTGTCATCTTTACTATTGATTATAAATTCCTTTTAAGGGGCTGCAAAGATATGCTTTCTTGCTGAAATACAAAATATTACTTCCTATTTTTGCCCTAATTATTTAATATGGATCAGGAATTTTCTAAGAATTTGAGGCAATGGTACCGAAAAAACGGTCGAAAATTGCCGTGGAGAGCTACAAAAGAAGCCTATAAAATATGGCTTTCGGAAATCATTCTTCAGCAAACGCGTGTAAATCAAGGACTTCCGTACTACAATAAATTTCTTGAAAATTTCCCATCCATCAAGCAGTTAGCAGCCGCCTCCGAAGACCAAATTTTGAGGCTTTGGCAAGGATTGGGGTATTATTCAAGAGCCCGAAATCTTCATGCTGCTGCTAAACAAGTGCTAAGGGATTTTAATGGGGAGTTTCCGCCCGACTTCGAAAAGCTTCGATCGATTAAAGGAATTGGTGATTATACCGCTTCGGCCATAGCCAGTTTTGCCTTCGATTTACCACACCCTGTGGTGGATGGAAATGTCTACCGTTTTTTATCTCGCTTCTTTGGAATGGATATCCCCATCGATTCATCTCAAGGAAAAAAAGCCTTTAGTGATCTTGCTCTGGAGTTGATGGATGCGCAACATGCCGCTGAACATAATCAAGCCATGATGGAAATTGGATCCTTGGTTTGTAAGCCCATCTCCCCCAATTGTGATGAATGCCCTTTCGCTATGGCTTGCCATGCCTATCTATATAATAAGGTGTCGGATTACCCAGTGAAAGGGAAAAAGCTGCCCTCTAAAAAAAGGTATTTTCATTATTTTCTGGTTACGGATGGAATCTCCACCTACATCAAGCGAAGAAATGAAAAAGATATCTGGCAAGGCTTGTTTGAGCTTCCGATGGTTGAGCTTTTTGAACTCTCAGATTTTCCACCGGCCCTTCCCGAAATGGCGAAAATCCATCAACCTATATTGAGCAAACAGCCCATCAAAAGAAAGCATATTTTATCGCATCAGGAGTTACACGCCTGCTTTTGGAAAGTAAATATTGTAAAATGTTTGCCTCCTAAAGATGGGTTTTTAAGAGTGAAATTAAGCGACCTTTCTACCTTTGGTTTTCCGCAACTGATTGTGAATTATTTTGAGCAAGAAGGTCTTTGAAAGAAGGATTAGCTAAACGATTATTACGATTTCTGCATCGAATAACGGTCTGCCCTGATGCGTAATCACCTTTGGGCGATTTCTGCATCGAATCGCGTGCTTCCCTGATGCGTAATCGCCTTTTTGGGCGATTTCTGCATCGAATGGTGTCTGCCATGCGTAATCCCCTTTTGGGCGATTTTGCATCATGGGTGCATCAATTCGATAATAGAATTTTTCTATTATCGAATAACGGCTAACTTTGACCTAAGCATTACTCGAATAGTCTTATCCCGTTAAACTAAAATCTATCTCTTATGTCTGGCGTAAACAAAGTATTTCTGATTGGTAATTTAGGTAAGGATCCCGAGTTTCGTCACATGGAAGGCGGAATTATGGTAGCAAAGTTTCCATTAGCCACCACGGAGTACTTTAAGAATAAAGACGGGAATCGTCAGGATCAAACGGAATGGCATAATATCGTTTTATGGCGCGGATTAGCAGAGGCAGCCGAGAAGTTACACCTGCGAAAAGGGCATATGGTTTTATTGAAGGTAAATTGCGAACGCGTAGTTGGGAGAAAGATGGTATCAAGCGTTATGCGACTGAAATCATAGCAGAAAATATGACCATGTTAAGTAAACGCGACGCACAAAACGGTCCGAATGACCTAGGAACCACCGATCCAACCCCCCCACACACGGATTTAGGCGGAGATCTTCCGTTTTAAGAATTCAGAATTCAGAATGCAGAATTCAGAATTCAGTCGCGAGGCTTCGCGATCAGAATACTTATCGCGAAGCCTCGCGACTCGATTCACAATTCACATCCCGATAGCTATCGGAACACAATTCTTAATTCTTAATTCTGAATTCTGAATTAAAATCACCCATCTTTGCATCTCCATGAAAATAAAAATCCTAATCGTATTCATAGTAATGTGTTAATTTCTTCCTGCGGCGAAGAAGAAACGCATCCAAAGCCTCGCGGATTTTTTAGAATTGATTTGCCTGAGCGAACCTATGAAATGTTTAATCCAGAAGGATGTCCGTATAAATTTGAAATTCCGGATTATGCTATTCCCATTAAGGATACGAATTCCCTTTCAGAACCTTGCTGGTATTATTTGATCATGCCTACCTTAAATGCGCAACTGTATTTAACCTACAAACCCTTGCATGGTGATGTAGATAAATATTTAGACGATACTCACACCTTGGTTTATAAACACACAGCACGAGCAAGTTCTATTGATGAACAAGTAATTCAGTTTAAACCAGGAGTGAGTGGCGTGATCTATACTCTCGGTGGAGATGCCGCATCCGCAACGCAATTTTTTGTGACTGATAGCGTCAATCATTTTTTAAGAGGAGCGATCTATTTCAACGTCCTCCCCAACGCCGATTCATTGGCGCCCGTTCAAAATTATTTGCGAGAAGATGTTATTCATTTATTGAAATCGTTGGAATGGAAATAATCTCCCCCACAACGTGGGGTTTAAACCCCACGTTGTGGAACCCCACGTTGGGAAATATACCCATCCACCACCTCCAGCAATGCCGCAGGCTGCTCCGCATGTACCCAATGTCCCGAATTTTTAATTTCGGCCAATTCAGCATTCGGAAACCATTTTAAAATTTCATTCATGCGATACGGATCAATGTAATTTGATTTTTCTCCTCTGACAAAAAGGATGGGAGTAGAAATAATTTTTGAAGGCCATGTTTCTTCACCTATCAATTCAATGTGTTGATTGAGCACTTGTAAATTAAATCGCCATGCTAATTGATCCGGTTCTGCCCAATATAAATTTTTAAGTAAGAAGAAGAGGGTTCCTTGGTCTTTGATGTTTTCCGCTAATGCTCTTTCTGCATCTTTACGCGTTCGGATTACAGTTAAGTCGATCGCCAGTAATGCATCTAGAATTTCACGATGATGTATAGGATAAAACCAAGGCGCAATATCGATGACTACCGCTTTATTTATTTTATCAGCGTGCGCGTTTAAAAGTTTCAATACTACTTTTCCGCCCATGCTATGCCCAATAATGTCTACTTTACTCAAGTTTAATTCTTGAAGCAATTCCACGATGTCATCTGCCATGAGTTGGTAAGAATGTGCTGAATCGTGCGGCGATTGTCCATGGTTTCTAAGGTCTACAATAATCACCTTGTGATTTTTTCAGCAAGTTGACGACCAAAGCTTTGTAAATTATCACTCATGCCAAATAATCCATGTAGAAGGAGAACTGGATTTCCTTCACCAATAATTCTATAATGTAGTTTCATTTTATGTTCGATTAAGGGCTAGAATGATATACTTTTGCAGCCATGAATATTTCGATTCGCAAAGGTACGAAAGACGACATGCCATCCGTGCATGGATTTATTTATGAATTGGCGGTGTATGAGAAAGCTCCTAACGAAGTAACGAATACCGTGGAGGATATGTTGGTGGATGGATTTGGAGATCAACCTATCTTTTTTTGCCTTGTCGCCGAAGTGGATGATAAAATTGTTGGAACCGCTATTTATCACTTGAAATATTCTACCTGGAAAGGTCGAGGTGTTTATTTAGATGATATTGTAGTGACGGAAAGTATGCGTGGAAAGAAAATTGGCAGTAAACTTTTTGATGCGGTAATGAAAGATGCACAAAGGTTAAATGCAAAGCAATTGCATTGGCAAGTGTTGGATTGGAATGAACCCGCTATCCAGTTTTATAAAAAGTACAATGCGAATATGGATGGAGAATGGATTAATTGCAAATTGACCCAACAACAGATTAATAATTTTTAATGATTGAATCAGCTATTAAGAAATGAAAATATTTAAATTTGGAGGAGCATCGGTAAAGGATGCTGAGTCAGTAAAAAATGTAGCTGCCATTATTCGACTTTTTCCTGGCGAACCCTTGGTGGTCGTTATATCTGCCATGGGAAAAACTACAAATGGATTGGAGAAAGTAGTAAAGGCTTATTGCAATAAGACGGGCGAAGCCACTTCGTTCTTGCAAGAAGTAAGAGCCTATCACGATACGATTCTTGAAAATTTATTTCCTGATTCTAATGCACCAGTTTATGGTAAAGTAAATAATTTTTTTGTAGAGATTGATTGGGTATTAGAAGAGGAACCACGCTCTTTTGATTTTGTGTATGATCAGATTGTTTCTGTCGGGGAGTTAATTTCAACAACGATTGTACAATCTTATTTGGATGAACAAGGAATAGCCAGTAAGTGGTTAGATGTTCGTGATTGTATTCATACCGATAATACCTACCGTGAAGGAAAAGTAGATTGGGTGGAAAGTGAAAAGCGAGTGAAACAAATTATTCCATCGTTAATCAATGATCGTAATCCCATTGTAGTAACACAAGGATTTATTGGTGCGACCAGCGAAAATTTCACCACCACATTAGGTCGTGAAGGATCTGACTATACCGCAGCAATTCTCGCGCATTTGTTGGATGGAGAATCGGTAACCATTTGGAAAGATGTGCCTGGAGTGCTTAACGCCGATCCAAAATATTTTAACGATGCGCAAAAGTTGGAGCAATTGAGTTATCATGATGCCATTGAATTGGCATACTATGGCGCTTCGGTAATTCATCCGAAAACCATTAAGCCGCTCGAGAATAAAAATATTCCGCTCTACGTAAAGTCGTTTTTGCAACCACAAGGGAAAGGAACCGTGGTAGGAAAAGATTTAACAACAAAGCCGCAAGTACCTTCATTTATTTTTAAGAGTGATCAAGTGTTAGTTTCGTTAGCCGCAAAGGATTTCGCATTCATAGCCGAGGATAACTTAAGTTCCATTTTTGCAACGTTTGCAGCCTGTGGAGTGAAGATGAATTTGATGCAAAATTCTGCTATCTCCTTCTCAGTTTGTTTTGATGATGATAAATACAAAACTTTTAAGTTGATTGAATTGTTAAAGAAGGATTATTGGGTTCGATATAATGAAGGGTTGCAGTTATACACCATTCGTTATTATTATCCATCTACCATCGAAAATTTATCGCAAGGGCGTGAAATCTTATTGGAACAACGAAGTCGAACCACCGCGCAATTGGTCATGAAAGAAATTGTTGCATCCTAAATTGATACGTTGTGGAAGTATTAAATAGCATTCATTCAGAAAAGTATAAAAGTCAAGTGTTGCTGTGGCTTTTCACCGGATGTTTTTTAGTATTCGGCATGGTGGTAGTAGGCGGGATCACCCGCCTCACCGGTTCGGGATTGTCGATTACTGAATGGAAGGTGATAAGCGGAAGTATTCCACCGTTAAACGAAGCACAATGGTTGGAAGCTTTTGAAAAGTATAAACAGATTCCACAATATCAACAGCAAAATTCCCATTTCGAATTAGCGGATTTTAAGTTTATTTATTTCTGGGAGTTTATTCATCGCTTATTTGGTCGACTCATTGGAGTCGTGTTCTTGCTTGGATTGATTTACTTTTTAATAAAGAAGGCGATTTCAGTGGAGTTGTTGCTTAAATTATTATTCATGTTCGTTCTTGGGGGCATTCAAGGTTTTTTAGGATGGTATATGGTGTCGAGCGGACTTACACAAAATGTTCGGGTGAGTCATATTCGATTGGCGATACATCTAACCTTCGCATTCATTACGTTCGGTTATATTTTTTGGGTGGCGCTCAGTCAACTCTTCGATCGAGAAACCAGTAACGGTAGCGAAGTAACGAAGTTCAGAAAGGCAGCTAAAATTTTATTGGGATTACTCACTTTACAAATTATCTACGGCGCCTTTGTTGCGGGTTCAAAGGCCGGACTCATTTACAATACATGGCCTAAAATGTACGATGATTGGTTGCCCGAAGCAATTGGATATTCATTTCAAAAGGATGGAATTTCTTCTCTAATAAACAATTTGGCAAGTATGCAGTTTATTCATCGTGGATTAGCTTACCTAGTTACTTTGTTTACTCTTGTGTTCGCGTTCAAAATTTTCAAACTACCCAACTTGCATTCATCACAAAAATCGGCTACTACTATTTTGTTGATTGGGGTTTTTAGTCAAGTGATACTTGGAATTTTTACATTGCTATTCAATGTTCCTATTGTATTGGGTGTATTGCATCAAGTGTTTGCTTTTTTCTTATTCGCTACTTTAATTTATTTGATTCATCGATTACGTTATGTGTAGGACGTGACTAAAATAGTTTTTACTTCGCTAAATTTTAGTACAACACTCGTGTTCCTTTGCGACTCTGCGCCTTTGCGAGCAACTTTAGCTGAGAGAAATTGGCAAAGAGAAAAGATATATTCGAATTTAATTTGATTTTAGAAAGCCTATAGTTCAAGCCTCTCCCCCTTCGCGAGGCTTCGCGACCCCTCTCCAGAGGCGAGGGGGGGGAATGGATATATTAATTAGTAAATATAATTTGAAATTAATCAAAGAAATCTTTGCGAAGAATTTTATGAACTTTATTTGGCATTACTAAATATCAAATCGAAAGAATAATTTTTGAATACTAATTCATCCTTTTAAAGGTCATAAAGTTTTCCCGTTGCTAAATTCTCTCCTAGATTTATGGGATTTAATCCAAATATTATTTCATTTTTTTTACTCCCTCTTCTCTTTTATCCTCGCCTCTGGAGAGGATGGAGATGTCGCGCCTCGAGAGGAGAGGCTTGAACATTAATTTGACTATCATCTGTTTTCATTCGTGCATTAATTTTAGACGGAGGAAAATTTTCTCGCGAAGGCGCAAAGGCGCAAAGAGAATACCAAGTTTTTCACAAATAACCAGAGCACTAAACAGATTGTACAAGCAGCTAGCAGCCAGAAGCTAGCAGCCAGAAGCTTAAACCATCCGAAGCAAAAAACAATATCCTTCAACAAACACTATCAACGCAACTACCATCCCTTCCGACTCCGCAAATGCGTAATATGCGCCGTATGATGTTGACTATGCCAAGCGTAGAGTCCGAGATTGAATTTCAAGCTCGTTGTGCGATTATATTGAGGATGCGAAAAAGTACGATCCCATTCATCATCCGACATATTTTGCAGTACATGACTCCATTTACTATGTAGTACTTTTAACAACACCAACGTATCTTCAAGGGTTCCGTATTTTGAATCGGCGAGTTCTGCCCAACGTTCTTCAAGATAAGGTTTAATAGTTGGATTCTCTTCTGTTAAGGCGAGTTTAAAACGAATATAAGCGTTCATATGACTATCGGCAACGTGATGAACCACTTGTCGAACAGTCCAACCACCATCACGATAGGGAGTGTCCAATTGATCATCATTGAGATTTTTTACAGCCAATTCCAATTGGGTGGGCAATGCAGCAATGATGGCAAGCCAGTTTTCCATAACTTCTTTTGTAAAGTCTGCTGGAGGTAGGTATTTGCCGATAGGGTAGCGGAGGTCTTCGTTTGACATTGATTACAGGAAGTTTAATACTAAATTAAGTATAAAACTACCTAATTTTGCATTGCAAAAATTTTCTATTTAAAAACTGATTGAATTAGTGAAATTGTCTACTTTTTATATACCTTTAGTGCAACTATTATTGTGATATTTAATGTCATCGAATATACTTCAATACTGTATTGATAGTTTAAATTTAAAAATTCAATTTATGAAAAATCTAGTTGTTCTCTTTGAAAATATGTTTTATTCAAAAAAATGGCGGGCTATTTTGTTTCTTTTATTTTGTTTTCAGATTTCTCCAATTAAAGCGCAGAATAATTGGATTATACTTGACTCACTTCCATCTTCACCACGATCAAATGCAATAGGATTTTCTATTGGCACAAACGGGTACGTCGGTGGTGGATATGATCCTGATTCATTAGGTACTCACCAAGCTTTTTGGGAGTACAATACCGTTGCGAATGTTTGGACGCAAAAGGCGAATCTTCCTTATCCTATATTTTCAGCATTTTGTTTTTCAATAAACAATAAGGGTTATTATGGTTGTGGTAGAGATAGTATTTATGACGCAAAAAATGATTTTTTTGAATACGACCCTTCTCTAAATACATGGGTACAGAAGGTGGATTTTGGTGGCGGGAAGTTTTATGAAGCTACAGGTTTTTCAGTAGGTAATTTTGGATATGTAGTTTGTGGAGTGGACTCAAACTTTGATCATACAAATTCTCTTTGGCAATATGATCCTTTAAATGATTCGTGGTCCTTGAAAAGCGCTTTTCCCTCTAGTGTTCGAAGTGGTCTCGCTGCTTTTGTGATCGGAAATGACGCATTTGTCGGGTTAGGTGTTAATCATCTTGATAATGAAAATTATAAAGATTTTTGGAAGTATAATTCCTTATTAGATTCGTGGACCCAACTAGCAAACTACCCGGATTCAGGTAGCGCATATGCGGTTGCATTTACTGCTTTTGGGAAAGGTTTTATTGGTGGTGGATATCTTTTTTATCTTAATTGGCCAATCGGAAACCTTAATAATATGTATGAATATAATCCGTCAACTAACTCTTGGCGTTTTAGAGCGCCCATTTTACCTATAGGTCCTAATTATTATGCGGGAGTAAATTGGTCGATTAATAATCGTTGCTTTGCTGTTGCCGGATATATTGCCCCTTTTTCCACAACAACATTGCGAGAATATATCCCCGATACAATTAACATTAGTTGTGCAGCAAATTACATTATTTTCGCTGACACTATCCCTCACAATTATTTTGTAGGAAATTTGGCTACAGGAATTGCGCCATTAAGTTATTCATGGGATTGGGGTGATGGAAATACTTCAGTAGGTCCAACGCCTACACATACTTATGCCACTACTGGATTATATACCATTTGTCAAACTGTAACTGATGCTAGCGGATGTGTAGATACTTTTTGTGATTCTTCTTATCTATACAGACTTAATTCAAATTCTGTAATTATAAATATTACTGTCGTTTCTGGTGTCACTGGAAACACTGAATTAGATGCTCCAATAAATTTGTTTTGTTATCCAAATCCTTTAAGTTCAATTTTAAACATTGTATCAAGTGAAACAATGATTAACTTTCAATTATATGATTTGAATGGAAACACCATTAGAGTAGGCGATATTAATGATAAATCATTTGAAATTTCAATAGAAAATTTGCCAGTAGCAACTTACATTTTAGAAGTTCAAACTCACTTTGGAATCAGCAAAAGAAAAATTATAAAAATGTAATTTTGATCCTTCTATGTTTTAAAATATGACGGATTTATTAGTTAAAAATTTGGAGTCCGAAGGCTATACCCTTCAATCTACCCTCACTCATAGCGAAATAGGTAACTTCATTATGCCTTATTTTTTTAAGCGAAATCCAGTGATGATCTTCTATGGAATTTTTTCAATTTTATTACTTGTCATTTCAGTGTATAGTTTAATTAAATCGGGCGCTTTTCTTGATCATCTTTCAGAGTTCTCGTTGGGTATTGCTTTCTTTTTTTTATTAGTTCCCATTCATGAGTTAATCCATGGATTTATGTATCGAAGAGCCGGGGCACAAAAGGTGAGCTATAAAGCGGAATGGAAAAAGTTAGTTTTTTATGCGATGGCCGATAAATTTGTTACGTATAAGGTTCCTTTCGTTTATATAGCATTAGCACCATTTGTGGTTATCAATTCCTTGTTAATTCTTGTCATTTTTTTAGCCCCCGCTTCTCAATATTTTATTTGGATGGGTGCACTTTTTATGCATACCGGTGGCTGTTCTGGCGACTTTGCACTCATTAGTTATTTCTACACCTTTTGGGAGAAAGACCCCGTTACATTTGATGATGTGGAGGGGAAAGTATCTTATTTCTATATTAAAGATACTTCAAAATGAACCTTTTAGGGCAATAAAAACGATCTTTTCCGTTTAACTCCTTTCCTTATCTTTGAGAGTCCTATCGATTTATTGAACAGTATGAAAAGAATTAAATTATATTCACCCCTTACCTTCCTCTTATTTCTTGTTTCTTTTTTAACGGTTGATGCACAACTTCAGAATAATGTTAAGTGGAATTTTTCGATCGATCAAAAAGGTGAAGAAGCGGTAATCACTTTTAAAGCAACTATTGCTAAAGGGTATCACATCTATTCGCAAAATACGCCTCCTGGTGGACCCACACCCACGTTAATTAATTTCGAAAAAAGTAAGAATTATACTTTGGTGGGTAAAACCACCGAAGGTAAACCCCATGTTGCGTTTGATGATATTTTTGAAGTTGATGTATGGTCTTTTGATGGGAGTCCAATTTTCACACAGAAAATAAAACTAAGCACTAAAAATAGTTTCAAAGTTGAAGGCTCTATTGAATATCAAATTTGTGACGATAAAGGATGTGTTTATTCGGATACTTCTTTTTCAATAGCCATTAAAGGAAATAAAGTAGAAGAAGTTGTTCCTGATGTAGCTGTGGTTGAGAATTCTTCTGTTGATACTACAGCTCAAGAAGTAACAACAACCATTCCTGTCGAACAAAATGGTACGAATGGTCGAATCCCTGAACCAAGTGGCGATGCTTCACACTTGGAAGCAGGTTGTGGAGATGGAATTATAGTAGAAGAAGACAAGTCCTACTGGGGAATTTTCCTCGCTGGAATGCTGGGTGGATTATTAGCCTTGTTAACGCCTTGTGTGTTTCCAATGATTCCACTAACGGTAAGTTTTTTTACAAAACGAAGTCCAACACGTCAGAAAGGAATTGCGAACGCAATTATTTATTCAACTTCAATTATTTTAATTTATGTGATCCTTGGATTTTTAGTCACGGTAACATTAGGATCTGATGCGCTGAATGCAATGGCAAGTAATGTATTTTTTAATATGTTATTCTTTGTCATCTTTTTCATTTTTGCATTGTCGTTTTTTGGAGCTTTCGAAATCACATTACCATCGTCATGGGTAAATAAAGCGGATCAAGCGTCGGACAAAGGCGGATTGGTTGGAATTTTCTTTATGGCATTTACATTAAGTCTGGTCTCCTTCTCCTGTACCGGACCTATCATCGGCACTTTGTTAGTGGAAGCTGCTCGCGGATCATCTTACCTCGGACCCATCATGGGAATGACAGGTTTTGCATTGGCACTAGCATTACCCTTCGGATTGTTTGCTGCCTTTCCAGGTTGGCTAAATACACTTCCTAAATCAGGAGGATGGTTGAATTCGGTGAAAGTAGTATTGGGCTTTTTAGAGTTAGCATTAGCAATGAAATTTTTATCGAATGTTGATTTAGCCTACCATTGGGGATTATTAAAACGAGAAGTGTTCATTGCGATATGGATTGTCATTTTTGGGTTGATGGGATTGTATCTTTTAGGAAAACTAAAATTTTCGCACGATAGCGACATGCATCATTTAGGTACAGGTCGATTAATTGTTGCCATCATTACATTGTCATTCACTGTCTATCTTATTCCAGGATTATGGGGTGCACCCTTAAGAGCGATCAGTGGATTTCCGCCTCCCGATTTTTACAAGGAGTGGACCAACACCAACTCTGGTGGAAGTGCTGGTGCAAGTCATTCTGAAACATGTCCGCATAATTTAAATTGCTTTCACGATTACGAGGAAGGAATGGCTTATGCACAACAAGTAGGGAAGCCCGTGATGATTGATTTCACAGGTTGGAGTTGTGTGAATTGCCGTAAGATGGAAGATAATGTGTGGTCACAACCCGCAGTATTAAAAATAATTTCAGAAGACTATGTATTAATTTCACTTTACGTAGATGACAAAACACCACTTCCGGAATCGAAACAGTTTGTGAGTACTTCAACCGGTAAAAAAGTGAAGTCTACCGGAAATAAATGGAGTGAAATGCAGAGTAGA
Organism: Bacteroidota bacterium; assembly: GCA_016709725.1. GTDB lineage: Bacteria > Bacteroidota > Bacteroidia > AKYH767-A > OLB10 > JAJTFW01. The sequence goes on along the minus strand of JADJMG010000005.1, from coordinate 428,880 downwards.
ATTTATCAAACGAATTCTCAACCTTATTATGTACTCCTCGACCATCAAGGAAAATTATTGGCTAAGCCCGTTGGCTATACACCCGATGCAGATACTTACAAAAAGTATTTAGAGGAAGGGAAGTGTAGATTTAAAGGGCGATAGTAAATCTTGAAATATCAATTCAATAAAAATTGTTTTTGATAGATAAAATAGAATCCCTGAAGATGCTTATCATCTTCAGGGATTTTTTATAAATCTCTTTTATTAAAAAGTTTAATGGCTAATCTAAGAGGAGCTAATATCCAAATTAACATCACTCCGCTTGCTAAAAGTACTCCTTTACCACTGCTAAAAAGATCTTGAAGCATTGCTCCAGTGTATCCCATCAATGCGGATACATCCAGTTGCAATAATACTATTACTCTTGCAAGATCAATTGGGTTTAAAGAGATCATTGTAAGGGTTAGTGTTTCCATCGGATAATCAATGTAGGCAAACATGATCATCAACATCAAAGCATCGTAGATGAACGTAAAATAAAACCAAAGTAGTAGCGATAATCCAATACCTCTTGCTTTATCTCTTGTGAGTAGCGCCGCGAGTAAGGCCAAGGAAACAAATGCCATCGTGAGTCCGCAAGATACGATAAGGAGTGAAAGGGCAGCCTTCCCTGGAGCAAAAAGTAAGAGTGGAATTCCAAGTCCAATAACCAGCGCTACAATTAGTGAAATGCAAAGCCCCCAGTATTGACTGTATAGAATAGTTTTTCTTTGGATGGGTTGAGCTGATAATAGCTCGATGAACTCATAAGAATTGTAAAAGTAGATCGTAGAAAAAATTAAACTTAATAACGGACTAACGAGGAGAACTATATTGAGTAGGCTTGCAATTCCTTTAGTGGGATCTCCGCTCATGCTAAATAATCCAAAGGAAGTAGCTAATAGAAAGAGGGTATAAAAAAGAACCATTCTATTCTTTAAAATATCGAGCAAAACATATTTTAGTAAACGAAGAAGTAAATATTTCTTGGTTGAAGTTCTCATTTTAATGGTAGACGGATCATCATGTTTTAATAAAATTGCGGATGCGAAAGTTCCTGAACCTTCTATCTGATTCCTATGTCGATTCCCCAACTTATTATCAAATTTACGCATTTTCATCATTGATCTTTTAAGAAAGGTTGTTTTGCAACTCCATTATTCGAGCAATTGCTTTTGATAAATTTATGGACCCAGTTTCAGATTTTAGTTCTTCTACTTTCTTGAAAAAAACTATTTTACCTTCATTGAGGTAAATAATTTCATTAGTTAGGTCTTCAAGATCATTTAAAATATGTGAAGTAATGAGAATAAGTTTCCCTTTCGTTAATTCCTTTTTTAGTTTCTCTTTCAGTATTTCTGAGGAGATGGGATCCAGTCCTGCTGTGGGTTCGTCCAGAATTAATATTTCTGGATCAAACATAAATGCTAAACACGCACTCACTTTTTGTCGCATTCCACCGCTCAAGGAGCTCATGGTTTTGTTTTCAAATTTGAAAATTTCAAATGAATGAAGTAATTCTTCATCCAGCTTAACGAATGTGCCTTTTCGAATTTCTTTAATCATTTCAAAAAGCTGCATCACAGTAATGTTATCAGGATACCTTCCAATTTGAGGCATGTATCCTATATTACTGCGATGCATCCAAGATCCTATTGCATTTACTCCATCAATTTTAATTTCGCCAGATGTAGGAACAACCAAACCTAACAAGCATTTAATTAAAGTTGTTTTTCCAGAGCCATTGGGACCTATAAGCGCAATCGATTGCCCTTTAAAAAACGCTAGATTTAGTTGGTCTAGAATTTTTAGTTTGCCAAACGATTTACTAATGTTGTTAAATTCGATCACAACTATTTTTTTTCAAGAAGTACATTGTCAATAACATGTATAATTCCATTTGAAGAAGGAACCGTGCCAATGATTTTTGCTGTTTCATTGATAAATATTTCTCCATTCTTAATGGAGATTTTTACGTTTCCTAGATTGGCCATGTTTATGATTTGTCCGTCTTTAAACATGTCTGTTTTATAAACGGCTACCGCTACATGATATTCTAAAATATCACGAAGTTTATCTTTGTTTTCAGGTTTTACTAATGTTTCAACGGTTCCTTCTGGCAGTTTGTTAAAGGCATCATTCGTAGGTGCAAATACGGTGAAAGGACCTGCATTACTTAGGACATCTACATATTCTGCTGCTTTTATCGCTGCAACTAAGGTAGTATGATCTTTACTTCCAGAAGCAACTTTAACAATGTCTTGTTGTGAGTCATCATCCTTTACAGCGGATTGGCCACCTAACTCTGTGGATTCTTCTGTGCTGGGTGCCGAAGTGTTTTCTTCAGTCTTTGAACCGCAACTGTTGATGATCATCAAGGATCCCATAGCGAGTCCCATGACGAAAATTGAAGCAATGTTTTTTTTCATTTTGATATTAGTTAATAGTGGTTAGTTTACTTTTTGTTTGTATTGCTATTGGCAAGTGGTAAGTTTTCTAATGCAATCATTTTAATGACTGGTTTATGATCAATTAGATATTCAGGGGTCAGAGAAGGAATTATTTTCTCAGATTTATCCAGTAAGTAAACCATAAAGCTTCTTAATAATAAAAGAGAAGGGGGAAGTTGTTCGACAATTACCGAGAAGAGGCTCACTGGACGATAGGGAACGTCTCCTTGCCCATCTCGATTCAAATCGTAGCCTTCGTATTTATCCCAATAGTTTGAATTGAAATTGCTGAGTTGTGTTTCCCCATTGGTCGAGACATCAAAAGTGTTTCCTATAAAATTATTCCGTTCGATTACATTATCAACACAACTGGATTGAATTCGTAATGCCCAGCCATTATTGCTGAATACATTGCTGGTCATATTTACACGATTACTTCCTTCCATGTATATTGCTGCGGAGTTGTAAGTAAAGATGTTCCCAGAGATTTCACTGTCGTTTATTTCCTTTAATAATAAACCATAGGCACTAGCACCCCAATTATAATCGAATAGATTATTCTTCATGGTAACATGGTGAGAGTACATCACAGCCACACCAGCTCCATTGTTTGAAAATTTGTTGTTTGTATAAATATTGGTATGTGAAAACATAAAGTGCAATCCATAACGTAAGTTTTGATGAGAAATATTTTTGTTGATTTTACTGTTCGTTACAAATTCAAAGTAGATTCCGTCACGATGATTCGTCACTTCATTGTTTTCAATGGAATTGCTATCGGCTTTCCAACAGTGTATACCATTTCCAATATTAGTTTCTGCTAATACATTTCCAGAAATTAAATTGTTTTTCACTTTGCAATGATTGGTGTTTGATAAGTAAATTCCAAAAGAACATTTTTCTACATTGTTGTTTTCAATGGTAACATCTTTGCAAGCTAGTACTTTGATTCCGGCAATATCGATACTACTTAAATTAGAGCTATTTTTTATAGAGAATCCGCGAATTAAAACATGATTACTTTTAATAGTAATAATTTCGCATTTAAAATCACCGTCAAGAATAACTAAGCCTTTTGCAAACATTGAAATCGGTTTGGTGATGAGTAGATTTCCCTGTTTGTAATGTCCAGGTTGAACTTCAATGGTGTCATAAGGGACAGCGGCATTTATGGCATTTTGAATGGATGGATAATTTGTTTTATTTCCGCAAGTAAGTACAGCAGCGTTCAGTTTGAAAGATACAAACAGAATAATAACAAGTATGCTGTATGGGTACCTCATCGACTTAATAAACTTTACTTGCTTCCTTCCAGGTAATTGCTTGGCTCTGTGTGAGCTTGGAGGCGGTTTCAGTTAGTTGTTGTTGGTTACTAAAGGCAGCCACAGCACTTCCCATAGGACTTTTTATTTCTTCTGATTGAAGATAAAATGCTTGATTGGCTAATACAAATCCGGATTCAATTCCATAGTCAACAAAGTAGATATGGTTAATTTGCGACTGTATTTTTTCGTTGTTTTTGATGTAGTTATTTAAGCAGTTAACATCATCGAATTTAAATAGCTTGTTTGTTTTTGTAATGATTTCGGCTCCAAATCTTGGATCCGTGATGATCATTTTGCAATTTGTACATTCATCTTTTCCTAAACGAATGGGTGCAGGTTCTGCTGAGTTGCAAGCACTAAATAAAAATATAGAAAGCAGTGATGCAACACTCATTCCAGCCTTAGATGAAATGGAATTATTTTTTATTGCTTTTTTATTGGACCAGATTGTATAAACTAAAACACAAAAAGCGACTACGCTAGCGATTACTATAATCCATCCACCTTTATCTGGACCAGAATAAGCAGTGAAGTTGAGTAGATTTTTATATCCAATAACAGGGGGTTGATAACTCATTCCAGGCACTTGAATGGCTGCATGAGGATCCAAGTTATGGCCGTAATCATAACCCCAGCGATAAAAATCGTATAACGCTGCAACACCGTAAGTGATCCCAGTAAGGGTGTAAATTTTAAGTATTGATAATTTATTTGTTATCGCGGTGAATAAACCAATTGCAATATATATTCCTATTAGAATACCAATGTACTTCAATTCCGGAAACATTTCTTCCTTAATCAAACGCATGCCAATGTAATGATTCAATCCATTGATGATATCGAAGGCTCCACTTAAGTGATTGTGCCAAATTTTCATGTTTAATCCCTCTGGATATTGAGGTGCCCATAGTTGAATCTGCCAAAGTGGAAGATAAAATGTGGCTAACATGGACAAAGAAGAAAGTGCAATTAATATTCTCGATATAGGTTTCATGGTTTTTAATTTCATTTCTTAACGGGACTCTTTGGTTAAACAAAGAGTCCCATTGAGAATTATTTATTTTACTTCAGCCGCTAGACCTGCTTCTGGTGTTTCTCCAGTTCCCCATTTCAACGGAGTTGATGATCCAGCCGGTGACACTCTTATATAACCTTGCATTTCTTGATGCAAAGCCGAGCAAAAATCGGTGCAGTACATTGCACTCACTCCAACGCGATCTGGGCTCCATTTTAAAGTAGCTGTTTCACCTGGCATGATTAATAATTCTGCATTGTTTGCACCTTTAATGGCAAACCCATGTGGCACATCCCAATCCTGCTCAAGATTGGTTATGTGGAAGTAAAGCACATCTCCCATTTTAATTCCTTCAATATTATCGGGAACAAAATGTGATCGAATGCATGTCATATAAACATGTACTTGATTCCCTTGACGAACAACTTTCGCATCTTTTTCACTTTTGGTAACGTAAGGATGTTTATTGTCTTCTATCTTAAAGAATTTGGTACTGTTAGGCTCAACTAATTTTGCAGGAATTGCTTCTGCATAGTGTGGTTCTCCAATGGTTGGGAAGTCTAGTAGTAATTTCATTTTCTCACCAGAGATATCATAGATCTGTGCCGATTGCGTCAATTCAGGACCAGTAGGTAAGTAGCGATCTTTTGTTATTTTATTGTAAGCTATAACATATTGTCCATGGGGTTTAGCCGTTGGACCTCCTGGTATACTTAGATGTCCAATAGAATAGTATGTAGGAACTCGATCCACGACCGTTAAATTTTCAATATTCCATTTTACAATTTCAGAGGAAACAAACATCGAAGTATACGCAAATCCTTTTCCATCAAATTCTGTATGTAGAGGACCTAAGCCGGGCTTCTTCACTTCACCGTGCAGCACAGATTCATATTTTAATACAGGAATGCCTTCGAACTCCCCTTCGAAATTTTTCGCTGCTATGGCGGCGATCATTTTATCAAAGGAGAAAACAGGAATCAATGCTGCTAACTTGCCAGATCCCACAATATACTTACCACTAGGATCTACGTCGCAACCATGTGGAGATTTAGGACAAGGCATAAAATAAACGATGTCTTTTAACTCTATAGGATCGAGTGCAAGTACTTCTTTTAACATGGTAGAAGTGGAAGTGTGTGTTTCATCGCTATAGACATTATGTGCATAGTTTACGTTTAACTTCTTTCCTTTTCCAGCCGCAATATATTGTTCTGCTTTTTTCCAGTTTACAGCCATTATAAAATCTTTGTCCTTTTGAGATGCATTTACCTCTAATAAAGTATTTGCTAATTCTGTGTTATAGCAACTAAAGAAGAACCAATCTTTCGATGGACCGCGTCCACCTCTTGACAAATCGAAATTGATTCCAGGTAACAACAGTTGGAAGGCTACAGCCATGTTCCCACTTTCTTTATTAATGCTCACAAAAGATACGGTGCCTTTAAAATTCTTTTTATAAGAATTAATCGGAACATCAACTGTTTCTCCAGCATAATCAAGTGGGAATGAAAAACGGGTGCCGGCAACAGCATACTCTGAATTTTCAGTTAGGAAAGGGGATGAGTGATTTCCCGATGCATTTGGAATTTCAATGATTTCTTCGGTGCGAAATGTTTTTAAACTGATGCGTGCTATACGAGGTGTGTTATTTCCATTAATAAAAACCCATTTTCCATCGTGCTCACCATTGGTGGTTGACAATGCAATATGATGGCTGTCGTCCCACGGAGTAAAACCATGTGATGTGTTCAACATTGGTTTTGACTCTTCTGAATAACCCCAACCGGTTTGTGGGTCCTGAGAGAAAACCGGAATGACACGGAATAGCCTTCCAGATGGAATTCCATAAACCGATACTTGTCCGCTAAATCCACCAGAAACAAAGTTGTAATAAGCATCGTGTTTTCCGGGTGCAACATAAACTTTTTCAGCTGCATCGCCAGTGATGGCTTGGGTCGGATTTTTTGGAGCACATCCCGTTAATGCGAGCAGCAAAAGCGGAACTGCAGTGGCTGTAATTAAATGATAGATTTTCATATGTATAGTTGTCATTAGATGATTTGTATTTATTTTTCTCCGTCATTGTGACGCATGAATTCAACTACTTGTCGAGCTTCATCGTGAGTTAAGTTTTGATTGGGCATACGAATCAAACATTGCTCAAGCAAAAGCTGCGCCTCTGGATCTTCATCCAACATGATTTCTACATTTAGAATCATGTTCATGATCCAAATCGGTTTTCTTCGTTGAGTAATTCCTTTCCAACCTGGACCAACTACTTTTTCATCCGTTAGCTTGTGACATGACAAACATTTGCTGTCGTAAATTTTTTCACCATTTGTCACCCATTCCTGATTGAGTGGATTGGTAAGTGCAAGATCTTTTATCTCTACTCCATGTACTTCCGGCTGTTCAGCTGCAGCTTCAACGGGCGAAGGTGAGTTCTTAGCAGCATCTTCAGCTTCTTGTTTAGAGGTGCAAGCAAAAAGAGATATGCTCAGAATGCTTGCCATCAAAATTTTCAATTTCATAGTGGTTGTTTTTTTGGGTTATTAAAATAAAGAGTACAATGTCTTTTATTACAACGCAAACGTACTGATCGTTAGTTGCGCTGAAAAGGATCAAAGTTAGTTGGTTTTATGACTTAAGTCTTGGAAAGCTACTGATTCTTCATCGACTATTCACCACTTGAGGTTCTAAATGTTGATTTTCAATCTTATACACTTGATTACCTAAGAGATAACTTTCTGAATAGAAGTATTGCTTTTCAATGCTGACTGCAAAACCAAATAGCTGAAGGCTGCTATTTTGATACTTTAACTTATATCATATTGGAATTATTTGATATGAACATGTTGGAATTCATGGCTATTTACTATTTACCATTTATGAGTTTTTGTTCTCCAAGTAAAACGCAAATTTTTTTCATTTTCAAAAACTTATTTAACCCTTCTGAAGTTGTAAACAGTACAAAACTTAGTTTTGATTATGATGAATATCACCTCTTATTGATTTAGGATGTTATTAATTTGTGACTTATGTTTTCAAGAACCTTTGCATATGCACTGAGGGCTATGACTTTCATTGCTCAAGAAAGTAATGAAGATCAAAAGGTGAGCTTAGAAGAGTTGGCCACCTCCATTCAGCTATCTCCTCATTATTTAGGAAAAATTATGCAAGAGCTAGTTCGAAAAGGATTTTTGAATTCGGCAAAAGGTCCAGGTGGTGGCTTTTGGTTGGATAAAAATAGAAGCGATATTACAATTTATGAATTGTTGAATGCAGTGGATGGCGACCATATTGTAAATTCTTGCTTAATGGGTCGGCTCAAGTGTAATGCAAAAATCCATGTCCTATGCATGATGAGTATTTAATATGCCGAGATCGATTGATTGAATTAATGAAAAAACATCCATTAAAAGTTGGAATGAGTCGAATATGCAAAAGCTTGGATAAAAAAAGAGTCGCATAAGATGCGACTCTTTTTTTATCGAAAGAATGATTACTTAATTTGAATTTTCTTTACTCCTTTGTTTTCTCCAGCCGTAATTTGTAAAAAATACATTCCAGAGCTTAATTCAGAAAGGTCAATTTGATAGTTGTTCGTATGAACATCAAGTTTGGTTTCAAGAACGCGAACACCCGTAACCGTGTAAATTTCGATAAGTTCAATAGGTTCGGTAAGTTCAGAGGTAACTGTGATAAAATGATCGGCAGGATTTGGATGCGCTTCAAATTTCAATGTGTTTACTGGCTCATCAACTCCAGCACTTAAACCATCATACTTGGCAATGAATACACTTGCTGCTCCTGGACTAGCAGTAATAGGAGCCGTAGTGCCTAACGTTAGCGTACCTCCGAAATTACCTGCTACGGTACAAATACCATTTGCATCATATACAACGGCTTTCCCTTGGTCATTACTACTTCCGCCAATTTTTTGAACCCATAACAATGTACCTGTTTGAGAATATTTAGCAATGAATGCATCTTTTCCGTTTGTTGAAACGAGTGAAGGCCCTGTTTGATTTGAGCTGGAAGCAAATACGGTAGTGGCATTAAAATGTCCGGTAACATAAGTGCTTCCGCCTGGATCTGTTACGGCCCCGTTGCTTACTTCATTATTATCACCATTGATGCATTTAATTTGACGAACCCATGAACACGTTCCATCTACAGCGTTTAATTTAGTGACAAACCCATCTCCATTTCCTGCAGGAAACATGGCGTAGTTTTCGGTAATGGAGAACCCTGCTCCAAAACTACATGTTCCATAAAAATTACCTGTGCAGATGGGGTTTCCCCAAGGATCTTGGCTCATTCCATTTATTTGTTGACCAAAGTTTCCACCATAACGTTTTACCCATGATTGAGTGCCGTTACCATCTAGTTTACAAATGAAAATATCTGCTAAAGTTCCTAATGGATTTAAGTTTACACCACCAAAGGATGCTACCGAATTACAAAACCCTGCCCAATAAATTGAGTTATTACTTACACTTAAGCATAGTGCGCGATCATCATTATTTCCTCCCCCTTTTACTCCCCAAACTCCATCGCCTTGTGCATCTAACTTCATTACAAACGCGTCATCAAAACCACCGGCTGGAGCAGCTAAACTAATAGTACCAAATGTTAACGCTTGTGAATAGCCACCACTAATATAAATGTCAGTACCTAAAGTTTTGATGCTTGTGATAAATTCGTTTCCGTTTCCAGACAATACTTTTGACCAAATCAAAGTTCCTGTTGGACTGTATTTCGCAATAAAACTATCTCCATTACCACCTGGATTAATGTAAGTAGTTCCGCCAATAGTAACATTATAACTGAAATATCCAGTAACTAGAATATTTCCAGAAGGGTCAACTGCAACACCGTTTGCAATAATAGTGGTAGTTCCTGTTCCACTCAGTTGAATAGTCCATTGATGGGTTCCTGTTGAATTGTATTTTGAAAAATAGAAATCAGAGAATGCTACTGCAGTTAATGAAGTTCCTCCAAAATTTCGAGTGCCTTCAAAATCTCCACATACATAAATGTTGCCCGTAGCATCACGGTCCATACCTATTGATCCATCAGTATTCGACCTTCCGCCTAAAGCAGCAGACCAAGACCAAGTTTGTGAAGTTGCATTAAACGTGATAATTAGACCAGTAATTACCATTAATATTTTTTTCATTTAACTGTTGTTTTTATTTAACTCCACTAAAATAGGGCTAGAAAAGGTAATACTAAAGTAAGATCGTAGTAATACACCTAAATTGTTGCTAATCAGTAGTTCTTAATTCCGAAGGATGAGTTTTCTCAGACAGCATTTTGAGTAAAAGCTAACTTATATTGTTTCGATGGTTTGATTAAACATGCAATGCTCTATTGTCGGTAGCGGCTAAACATGCTTCTTTGAAAGATTCTGAATAGGTGGGATGGGCATGACTGATTCGAGCAATATCTTCAGCAGATGCTATAAATTCCATGGCAACAACTGCCTCGGCTATCATATCAGCTGCTCTCGGACCAATCATGTGCACACCTAATATTTCATCTGTAGTAGAATCACTCAAGACTTTAATAAATCCATCTAAATCCATGCTTGCGCGTGCGCGCCCGCTGGCTTTGAATGGAAAACTACCTGATTTATATTTTACCGATTTATTTTTTAATTCTTCTTCGGTATATCCAACAGATGCTACTTCAGGCCACGTATAAACTACACCTGGAATTAATAAATAGTTGATATGTGGTTTTTGTCCCGCAATTTTCTCAGCTACAAAAACTCCTTCTTCTTCAGCTTTATGAGCGAGCATAGCGCCTTTCACCACATCACCAATGGCATAAATGCCCGCGGTACTTGTTTCTAAATATTCATTTACTGGAATTCTTCCTCTCTCATCCAATGTAATTCCAATATTTTCTAAACCAAGATTTGCAGTGTACGGAGATCTCCCTGTAGAAACTAAACAATAGTCACCACTAAGTTCAATTTCTTTACCTTCTTTATTGGATGTTGCTTTTAATGTAACTTGATTGTTTTTTGATGTCACAGAAGTTACACCGTGATTTAAATAAAAGTCGAATCCTTGTTTTTGTAAAATTTTTTGTAATTCTTTTCCCAACGATCGATCCATGGAAGGAATGATTCCCTCCGCATATTCGATTACACTTACTTTCGATCCTAATCGTGCGTAAACAGATCCCAATTCAAGACCGATCACTCCTCCGCCAATAATCAATAAATGTTTCGGGACTTCTTCTAGTTTCAAAGCTTCTGTAGAGGTAAGAATCCTTTTTTTGTCAATGACAACTCCTTTCAAGGTAGATGGTTTTGATCCTGTAGCAATAATTATTTTATCGCCTGAAATTATTTCAGTGCTGCCATCATCTTTTGTAATAATAATATTTTTTGCGTCCTTAAAACTACCCTGACCTTGGTAGACAGTAATTTTATTTTTCTTCATTAAAAAACGAATGCCATCTACGGTTTGTGAAACAACATCTGCTTTTCGTTGCACCATCTTTTTAAAATCTAATTTCAATTCCTTGATCTCAATTCCGTGTGCCGTGAACTGATGTTTGGCTTGATGAAAATGTTCAGAAGAATCAAGTAAAGCTTTGGAAGGAATGCAACCCACATTTAAACAAGTTCCTCCTAAAGCACTGTATTTTTCAATTAAGGCTGTTTTTTTTCCGAGTTGAGCAAGTCGGATGGCGGCAACATATCCACCAGGACCAGATCCAATCACAATAGCATCGTACACTGACATTGTATTATATTTTAAGACTACAAAATTAGTCCTAAAAAGGGGAAGTCGGCTATTTATTTTTTACGCTTGAATAGCTGACCTAAAAAAGTGATTACCAAGAAGAATGCAGCACCAATAAATGAGCAACGGCCTAATAGATCACCTTGTTGAGTATAAAAGGTGAGCTCATTGTTGAGATTGATTTCTTGCTTGATACACGCGGAAACCCACCATTCGGTTGGTTGAGAAATCTCGCCTTTCTGGTTAATAAAGCAAGAAATGCCTGTATTTGCAGATCTGGCTATGCTTCTTCGGTGTTCTATTGCTCTTAACCGTGCATACTGACAATGTTGTCTATATCCAGGAGTGTCATCCCACCATCCATCATTGGTCATGATACAAATAACGTTAGCGCCTTTACGAATATAATCACCAACATAATCGCCATACACTGATTCGTAACAAATCACAGGAGCTGCCGTAATTTTTTCGCTTTTAAAAACGCTTGGTGATTCCTGATAACCTAAGCTTCCTGTTGTTCCACCTAAATCAATGGCAAAATCATCTAAATAACCAAAGATACTAGGGAATGGCATTTTCTCGACTCCAGGTACCAATTTCGATTTGAAATGTAATGGCATTTTAGGGCTGTTGCTAATTTGTATAGCTGCATTGTATGCATCATAATAACCGGGGCCATCTAAAAATTTACGAGCTGTTGAACTTATTTTTCATCGGGAGCAAAATAGCGATAGTAGGAAAGTCCAGTAAGTATTTTAAGATTCGGATAATTTTTAACAAACTCATTTAATCGTTCAATTTGTGGATGTATTTCTAAATCTGAATTCCAAATTCCATCGGGTAAAGCAGTTTCTGGTAATACTAATAGTTGAGTTTTATTACTCAGTTGACCAATGGCTAGTTGCAGAATTTTAGTAAGTTGTTGATCGCTATTTCCACTAAACTTTTCGTGATAAGGATCAATGTTTGGTTGAACTAAAACGACTTCAATGGGAGCTGACTTTTCTTGATAATTGCTGAGAATAAAATAGGATATTCCAATGGGAATACTGATGAGAAAAAACAGTGTTAATGCAATTTTTGTTCTGGATTTTTTCCCAGCCAATATGAAATGATAAATAAAAATATTGATTAGAATGATCCAGAAAGTTCCACCAAGTACTCCTGTGTATTCATACCACTGCACCATATTTACCCATGAAGCAAATCCGTTTCCGAAGTTGAGCCATGTCCAGCTTAGATCCCAATCGAGGTGGAAATACTCGAAGGCTACCCAGTAAATCGGTAAGGAAGTATAACCAATTCCATTTCCAAATTTCAAACGTGTTAGGTGAAAAAATTGGAAGGTGATTGTCATTAATAGTGCATTTGCTGCCACTGCTCCAAACATTCCAAATGGACTCGCATACCAAATCCACCAAGTATTGAAAATGTTGAATAAGAAAAATGTTAAATAGGAGTATGGGAAAAGTCGAGATTTAGATTGGTTGATTTTCGATTGATACACCAAATTCTCAAGCAAGAGTAGCGGGATTAATGCAAAAAAGAGTAAGGGCGCAAATCCACCGGCAGGCCATGCTACTAAAAATAAAATAGCAGTAGTGAAGGCTAAAATTATTTTATGGATTGGAGTGTCCCTAATATTCATGAACTGCAAATTTAATTGGATATTTTAATTTTTTGAATTAATTTGTTTCTTACCTAAAAATTCCCCTCATTTTCTTGTGAGAAAGTGGAGTAGGATGGATTTTCGTTTTTATTAAAACTGCTCAAAGCAAGAATTACGAGAATAGGGAAAATGGGAAGTCTAAATCTTGCAGAGGCAGAGGGTCCCGTGAGCACAGCGAAGTAAAGGATGGTTGCAAGAAGCAAAAGTTTATGTCGGCGAATTAGTGATTTGTTAAGTAAACTTTTAATGAACAGAAGAAACAGGGCAATGGTTACGAGTATAACTAAGCAGTAATATATTAAATAGGGAACGGGCCATAAATTTAACGCATGAAAAACTCCGGGTATCCCATTCGTTGAAAATATATTTTTAAAAGAGGGTGCTTTTTCAACATTTTCATATCCAACTCGCCAAAGTTCAAGATCCCATCGTCCAGTTTCTGTAAGTAATTTAATAGAACCATATCCTTGTAGTAAAAGAAAGTGGATAGGATGTTCGGAAACCTCTTGTCGAAGAAATAAGTCAATGTTCGCGCATTGAGATGCGTAGGATTCGTTTTTTAAATTATATTGTAATGAATCAATTTTATTCTTAGCATATGTTTCATTTTCATAAAAAGTAAGTAAAGCAGGCATGTTATAGTTGATCATCAGTTTTCTGCCAATTCCTGAGTATTCCGCAATTCCGGTTTGATGATAGTTTTTTAGGAAAAAGCTTCCCAATAAAAGTACATGGAATAATGCAGCCACTAGTTGTCGAACTGCAATTCCTCGCTTATTATGCACGATGATACTATAAAGACTATATCCTAACCATAGAAAAAGTGCTATAGGTTTAATAAGGTAAGCAATGGCAAGCAGGAGCTGAAGAAGATAGAAATACTTGAATTTCTCACTTTTTTCAAATTGTAATAAGGAGTATAAGCAAAGTAAAATTGAAGTTTGAAAAAGTATTTCTGACATGAATACTGTAGCGTAAATAAATTGGCTTGGAAAGAATAAAAAGAAGAAAAGATATAAATATGTTTTCTTTGTGTCCGGACTAATTTGTTTTAAAATTTTATACCCAATAAATATATTTAATATAGAAAGTATACATTGAAAAAACAAAGGAAGGAAATCTGAATGAAATATAATTTTGGTGAGTATTAAATAAATGGGGTATCCGGGTGTCCTTCTGTCATAGAGTGAAACATCTAAATTCGATGCCGTATAATCACCGCTATACGTAGTACCGTAATCAATTAAATTTTTAGCTTGATAAATGTATTCATCTGAATCAGCCGTCTTGGTATGTTGATTGAGCTGAGCATAGGTAAAGAAAAAAAGTTGGGTGGATATTAGCAATATCCATAAGACATATTCTTTTTTAAAAAAATCGATAAATCGCATTAGTATCCTATTTTGTAAATTACTCCTGTTGGACTTTTCGGGCCAAAGAGTTTTTGTGTGACAATATAAATGTTTCCCCTTTCATCTTCCCCAAAGCTATTTATTTTGCCGTTAATTTCGTTGTTTTCTTTTTCTGTAAAGATCGGGCCGCGATCCCACAATTGTGTTTTTTCATTTTGATGTAAATACCACAATACGCCATTCCAATCTCCAAAAATATAATATCCGTGTAGTGATGGGAATTCTCTTCCTCGATAAACATAGCCACCAATTACACTGATCCCTTCAGAGTGATCGTATTCTGCTATTGGTGCAGTATATTTCGTTGGATCACATCCTTCGGGAGGATCAAAGCAATGGTTGCCTTCCATTAAACGCCAGCCATAATTTTTTGCTTTTTCAATAATGTTTACTTCTTCATATTTGTTTTGACCTACATCGGCACAAAAAAGTTTTTGTGTAGCACGATCAAAAGAAAATCGCCACGGATTTCGTAATCCACTCGCCCATATTTCTGGTCGGATGGTTTCACTTTTTGCATAAGGGTTGTCTGATGGTATTTTATAGCCTTTGGTAGTATTTACATCGATTCGAATTATTTTACCTAAAAGTGTATTTAAGTTTTGTCCATTTCCACTTACGCCATGCTGGTCTCCACCGCCGCCGCCATCTCCCAAACCAATATACAAAAATCCATCTGCACCAAATACCATTTGTCCGCCGTTGTGATTGCTTTCGGGTTGCGGAATTGTGAGTATTACTCTTTCACTTTTTACGTCTGCAAGGTTGGGATTGGATGAAACTTTGAATTCTGATACTCGACTTTCATGATCCATTTCTTGGATTTGTGTTTTCGCAGAATAATATAGATAGAATAACCCGTTCGTTTTGTAGTTGGGATGAAAGGCCATTCCTAACAATCCTTTTTCTGAATAGGCGATATTCAATCCATCCAGTTGTGAAGAAATATTGATAAATGGATTTTCAATTTTATTGCCGTTTTGTATAATTTTAATTTTCCCACCTTGCTCCATCACAAACAATCGATCTGTTTCATCGGTTGGGGAAAATAACCCAATTGGAGAAGTGTATCCTCTAGCAATCTCTGTTAATTTTAAACGCAACGGAGTTTGTGCATTTGCAGATGAAAAGAGTAAGCAGCATAAGATCAAAGCGATTCTCATAATTATATATTTTAGAATCTTTAAAGGTAGATAAAATTTCGACACTTCCTTTTTATAACTTTGTCGATATGGGAGAAAGTTTACATTTAAGTGTCCGGTATTTTCAATTGTTGTTTAAGAATCCTTTTGGAATAGCACATGGTACAAGAAATAGTACCGAAGCCATTTATGTAAAAGCTTCGTTTATGGGCATTGAAGGCTACGGGGAAGCTGCCGTTCCGCCTTACTTGGGGTACGATGTACCTGCTTTGGTGGAAAATTTTTATCTTCATTTTCCAGCTGAGATGAAGGGAAGTGATGCCATTCGATCAACCATTGCTAAATTGGCAGCAGGGAATTCTACCATTCCAAAACCTCTTAAAACAGCAGTTGATATCGCGATGTATGATCTTTATGCACGTCTTACTCAACAAACGGTTCGAAATATTTTTGGTATTCAGGATACAGAGAAAGTGAAATGTTCATTTACATTAGGTATTAGTTCGGTAGATGAACTTGTTCAGAAGTTGAATGAAACAACTGATTTTTCGTTATTCAAAATTAAATTGGGCGGAGAAAATGACAAGGAAAGAATAGAAGCATTTTTGAATAATTCTTCATCCCCATTTTGTGTTGATGCAAATCAAGCCTGGAATAGTGTCACTGAAAGTTTGGAGTGGATGCATTGGCTGAAGGAAAGAAATTGTTTGTTTGTGGAGCAACCTCTTCCCGTGAAGTTGGAAAGTGAATATAGTCGTTTGTATCAAGCATCACCATTACCAATCATTTTAGATGAATCTATACAGGGAATTTCTGATTTAGAAAGACTGAGTTCGGTTTGTCATGGAATCAATGTAAAATTGTTAAAATGCGGTGGAATAGAGCCCGCCCAATCCCTCGTTCGTCAAGCAAATAAGCTTGGATTGAAAGTATTGGTTGGGTGTATGTCGGAAAGTACCTGCGGAGCCATGGCGGCAGCACAACTGAGTCCCTGGGCCGATTGGGTTGATTTGGATGGGCCTCGATTGATTAGTAATGACCCTTTTACTGGTGCAGTTTACGATAAAGGTTCTTTGCTTCTTTCTCCTTTGCCGGGAATTGGTGCTGAACTGAAGGATAAGAATTTTTTTAATCCTTGAGGATGAGTATTGAACATTCGTTTTGATTTTTAAGATGCAATTATAATTTCGCTAATTTTGAAGGATGATAACCATTCGACCAGCAGTAGAGAAAGATGTAACACGTATTACCGAAATTTATAATGAAGCAATTCTTACTACCGTTGCAACATTCGATACCGAAGAGAAAAGTTTAGAAGATCGTGTGGATTGGTTTAGAGCGCATAAATCCATTCATCCCGTGTTAGTAGCAGAATTGAATGGAAATGTAATTGGATATGCTTCTTTAAGTAGATGGAGTGAACGCGCAGCCTATGATTCTACGGCCGAAACAAGTTTGTATGTCGATAGAGATTTTCGCAAGCAAGGAGTGGGTAAGCAATTGCTGGAGGTATTGGTTCTGGAAGGGGCGCAGTTGGGATTGCATTCGTTGATCGCCAGAATTACGCATGGAAATGAACAAAGTGTTTATCTGCACGAACGGTTAGGCTTTACGGTAATTGGAACATTGCGTGAAGTAGGAGTAAAGTTTGGTGCATATCATGATGTACATATGTTGCAAAAAGTGTATTAGATTTTTTGTTGGATATAGTAAAGGAAATTTTTTTAGTAGAAGGAAAGTAAAATGGCGAAAACGAAAACAGTATTTTATTGTCAAAATTGTGGAGCTAATTCCGTGAAGTGGATTGGTAAATGTCCGTCGTGCAACGAATGGAATACTTATTCTGAAGAAGTCATTCAACCTACGGCTAAGGAGAACCAATGGAGGACATCTCCTCTTAAAGAATCTAAAGCCAATAAGCCGCGTTTAATTTCTGAAATTGCGTTAGAATCAAGTCCGCGAATTGCAATTCCAGATGCAGAATTGATGCGTGTACTCGGTGGAGGCATTGTTCCGGGGTCTTTAATTTTATTGGGTGGTGAACCTGGCATCGGAAAGTCGACATTGCTCTTGCAGCTCGCGATAAATTTAAAAGGCAAGAAAATTTTATACATTTCAGGTGAGGAAAGTGAACATCAAGTACGGATGCGTGCCGAGCGAATTGGTAAACTGCAAAGTGAATGTTACATCTTGACGGAAACAACTACGCAACAAATTTTTCATCAAGTAGAAATTCTACAACCCGATCTAGTCATTGTTGATTCTATTCAAACATTATATTCTAATGTTTATGAATCTGCACCCGGAACTGTTTCGCAAATACGAGGTTGTGCTGGTGAGTTGTTGCGTTTTGCAAAGGAAACCGCAACTCCTGTTTTACTCATCGGACATATCACAAAGGAAGGTTCAATAGCGGGACCAAAAGTTTTAGAACATATGGTGGATACCGTTTTGCAGTTTGAAGGCGATCGTCATCATGTGTATCGAATTCTACGCGCCATTAAAAATCGATTTGGGTCCACTGCCGAGCTCGGAATTTATGAAATGCAAGGAGCAGGATTGATTGAAGTGGCCAATCCATCTGCATTGCTTTTATCACAACGCGATGCAAGTTTAAGTGGAACCGCCGTTGCCTGTACGATGGAAGGTGTCCGTCCATTCTTAATTGAAACGCAAGCCTTGGTGAGTTCTGCAGTGTATGGTACACCGCAGCGCACAACGACCGGCTATGATTTACGCCGATTGCATATGATTTTAGCAGTGCTCGAAAAACGATGCGGATTTAAATTAGGTGCTAAAGATGTGTTTTTAAATATCGCTGGTGGAATTCGTGTTGAAGATCCTGCTATCGATCTGGCCATCATCTGTGCAATTCTTTCTTCTTCCGAAGATTTATCCATCGATCCCTCTTATTGCTTTGCCGGTGAAGTAGGTCTAACCGGTGAAATCAGACCCGTCAATCGCATTGAAGCAAGAATCAACGAAGCCGCTCGATTAGGCTTCAAAAAAATATTTGTCTCGAGTTATAATGCTGGAACGGATAAATTGAAGGATAATGCGACCATCAAAGTGATTCCTGTTGGAAAAGTAGAAGAAGTTTTTGAATTGCTATTTGGGTAGAAACATTGAAATTCTACACCTAGTCACAAAGCCTGGCGATATTCGTCTTGCTTGGTCGACAGAGCGACTTAAAATGACCTGCAAGAAATTAACTTTGAAATGGTATGACAATTTAAGTAACAATTAACAAACATAAAATGCTATGAAAACAAAGTACTTAATTATCGTTCTGTTGATAGAGATGATTCTCTTTGCTGAAATTTCCTCTGCGCAAATCACTTTTCAAAAAACTTTTGGTGGAACAGGTTCGGATGCCGGAACTGGTGTGCAACAGACAAATGACGGTGGATATATTATTACTGGTTCCATAGCAAATTTTGGAGCTGGCAATAGTGATGCTTTTCTAATTAAGACAAATGCAATTGGAAACGGATTCGAATGGAGATACTTTGTGGACAAGAGTGTATGGAGGTACTGGTTCTTGCAGAGCATATTCTGTTCAGCAAACGAATGATGGAGGTTATATTATAAATGGGTATGCACAAGGTTCAACAACAGGAACTGATTATTATTTATTAAAGATAAATGCTTTTGGAGATTCTTTATGGACAAGGACATATGGAGGAATAAGTTCTGAACAAGGTCGCTCTGTTAAACAGACAAACGATGGTGGATATATAATTGCGGGTAAAACATTTGCCAGTTTTGGTGTGGGTAGTGATGACGTGTACTTAATAAGGACAGACTCGATTGGAAATGTTTTGTGGTCAAAAACATTTGGAGGTACAAATGATGACCGCGCCTATGATGTTGAGCAGACCAATGACGGAGGATTTATTATTGCTGGCGAAACGGAGAGTTTTGGTGCAGGCAGCATTGATGTTTATTTGCTCAAAACCGATTCAAATGGAACGCTTATGTGGTCAAAAACATATGGTGGCAGTGATTGGGATGCTGCACGTTCCATTCAACAGACCACTGATGGTGGTTATATTATTAATGGTTTTTCTGCAAGCTTCAATGCAGGTGATTTTGATATTTATTTAATAAAAACAGATGCCAATGGAAACAGCGGATGCAACCTGGGAAATCCGACAACTATTTCAGATACCGCAGCAACCATTACCGGAAGTACAGGCTTTTCTTTTTCTTCGGGTTGCTTAGTAACCTCTCCTTCTACCATTACAAGCAGAGGTTTTCCGTTTACTCCACTTTGTTTTAATACCAGCGTAAATGAAATCTCCACTGCTATTTCATTACATATTTATCCTAATCCTTTTACAAATGAATTTATCATAAATGGAACTGAAGAAAAAGGAGATGCTACATTATATGATATAAAGGGAAAAGAAATTATGCGGCAAAAAACTATTGATGGTAAAACAATATTTAAAACAAATGGTTTACACCCCGGCTTTTATTTGCTTAACTACTTAAAAGAAAATAGAACTGCGAACATCAAACTTGTGAAATTCTAGTCATCTGTAGCACGAAGGCATAACAAGGGCTTAAAAGAAATGGCGGGGATGTGGTTTATTAAACTTTTGTGGTTCAAATAACCAGTAGTGATAGGTAGCCATTTCTTGCTTCTAAACCACCACTTCTTTAAGCCCGGAACGATAAACACCTTACATCCAAAGTTCTAGCAACTAATCGCAATGCCTCGCGATTAACCTCTAATCGAGAAGCCTCGAGACTAATGTCTGCCATCGCACATCCTCCAATCTCCCATCTCCGAAGCTTCGCATCCTAATCCGTCGCAGCCCCCCCTAATCTCCCTCGAGGATCCCAATCTCCCATCTAACACGTATCTTTGCACCACATGTCATTAAAGCAAAATATACGTCATTTAAGTCTTGATGAACTCAAGGAAGTTTTTGTGTCCAAAGGGGATAAAGCCTTTCGTGCCAAGCAGGTAAGTGATTGGCTTTGGAATAAATCGGCCCGATCTTTTGATGAAATGACGAATTTGTCGAAGGAGACACGGACTTTACTCGAAGAGAATTTTACCATTAATCCCATCACCATTGAGACTTCACAGGTGAGCCGCGATCGTACCATTAAAAATGCCTTTAAGCTGCACGATGGAAATATAGTGGAAGGGGTTTTGATTCCTACCGATACCCGCATGACAGCATGCGTTAGTTCACAAGTAGGATGTAGTTTAACATGTAAATTTTGTGGTACAGGGAAGATGGATCGCGTGCGCAATTTGCATTTTGATGAAATCTATGATCAAGTAGCCATGATTCGTGAGCAAGCACAATCAAATTATGATATTGCATTAAGTAATGTAGTGTACATGGGCATGGGTGAACCGCTTTTAAATTATGCTAATGTTTTAAAAAGTATTGAGCATATTACTTCGCAACAAGGACTGAATATGGCGCCACGTCGAATTACGGTGAGCACAGCGGGCATTGCGAAAATGATTAAGAAATTAGGTGATGACGAAGTAAAGTTTAATCTTGCTTTATCACTTCATGCTGCAAATGATCAAAAGCGCGATCGTATCATGCCTATTAATGAAAGTAATAAGTTAGATGTGTTGGAGGAGTCTTTGAATTATTTTTATGAGAAGACAGGGACTAGAGTTACTTTAGAATATATCGTTTTTAATAATTTTAATGATAGCCTCGATGATGCCCGTGAATTGGCCGCTTTTGCACGACGTGTCGTGAGCAAAATTAATTTAATTGAATACAATCCCATTGACGGTGGCGAGTTTCAAAAAACGACCGAACCGAAAATCAATGCTTTTATGAATGAGCTTTGGAAGCATGGTCATGTGGTCAATCTGCGTCGCAGCAGAGGGAAGGATATTGACGCCGCTTGCGGACAACTGGCTAATAAGTCCATCGTTTAACCCTCTTTTTATTGATTTAATTCTCCTTTTTGATGTGAACAAAAGGTTATCTTAACATTGAGTTAATATAGCCTTAACATTGCATGTGATCTTAATAATTTGTTAACGTTGGAGGCTTCTGAAGGCGTCATTTAGGGCAGAATTAAAATTATTTTTGCCCCCGAAGGAACTAATCTAAAATTAAAATGAAAAAAAGGTTATCAAGTTATTATCTAAATCGGATAATTGGAATGAAAAGTGTGTTTTTAGTAATGGTCATACTTGTATTAAGCAACCACTCTTTGTTAGCGCAAGCTACCGCTGAGCCAGCAGCACCAAAACCAGCAGTTGAAGAAAAATGGTACGATACTTTTAAGATTCGTGGGTACTTGCAAATTCGTTACAATCGATTGTTAGAAACCAACGAAGACTTGAAGTGTGAGCAATGTGATAAAAGTTGGGGCGAAAATGGTGGTATTTTTATTCGACGCGCTCGAATTATTTTTTCAGGACAAATTTCGAAGCAAGTTTATTTTTATGTGCAGCCAGATTTCGCGAGTTCGGTTTCATCAACAAGTTTAAATTTTACTCAACTTCGTGATGCCTACATGGATTTAGGGATTGATAAAGAAAATGAATTTAGAATTCGTGTGGGTCAAAGTAAGGTTCCATTTGGATTTGCGAATTTGCAATCGAGTCAGAATCGTTTACCCTTAGATCGTGATGATGCGCTCAATTCTGCATTTTCGAATGAACGTGATATGGGTGCGTTTTTTTATTGGGCTCCAACGAAGAAAAGAAAATTATTAGCGAATCTTGTAAAAGCAGGATTGAAAGGATCTGGTGATTATGGTGTATTTGCTTTTGGTGTTTTCAATGGTCAAACAGCAAATAAGCCTGATCTAAATAATGAATTGCACATGGTCGGTCGTTTAAGTTATCCTATTGAATTGGGAAATCAAATTATGGAAGCAAGTGTGCAAGGGTATACCGGAAAATTTGTGTTAGCTAAAGATCAAATTTCTGCTGGTGTCAAGACAACCAAGGATAAAATTTATACCGATCAACGCGTAGCTGGATCATTTATTCTTTATCCAAAGCCATTTGGTATACAAGCCGAGTATAATATCGGCGAAGGTCCCGAGTTTAACAAGGCTACTGATTCTATTGAGAGTAAAGATTTGTATGGAGGGTATGTGATTTTGTCTTACCTGACAAAAGTTGGAAATCATATCTTAATTCCATTTGTACGCTATCAATATTACAACGGTGGAAAAAAACACGAATTGGATGCTCGCTCGTATGAAGTGGAAGAAACAGAAATAGGATTGGAGTGGCAGCCCGTTCCACAATTTGAGTTTGTTGCTATGTATACGATCTCAAAAAGAAAGTTTGAAGATGCCGCACTGAGAGATAATTATCAAGAAGGATCACTTCTACGTTTGCAAGCACAAATTAATTTCTAAGGTTTATAGGGGCCCCCCCCCGGGGCCCCCCGCCCCCCCCGCCGCCCCCCCGCCCCCCCCCGCCGACCCCCCCCACCCCCGGGCCGCCCCCCCCCCCGCCGCCGGGGCCCGGGCCCCCGCCCCCCCCCGCGGGGCGGGGGGGGGGGCGGGCGCCCCCCCGGGGGGGGGGGGCCGGCGGCGGGGGGGGGCGGCCCCGCGCCGCGCCCCCGGGGGGGGGGCGGGCCGCCGGGGGCCGGGGGGGGGGGCCCCGGGGCGCGCCGGGGGCCCCGGGGGCGGCGCCGGCGCGGGGGGGCCCCCCGGGCGGGGCCGGGGGGGGGGGGGGGGGGGCCCCCCCGCCGCGGGGGGCCCCCCCCCCCGCCGCGGGGGGCCCCGCGGCCGGCCTTTGGGGGCCGCGAAGTAGTAAGGTAGCCTCATCCGATTTTCATGAATCAGACGAGGCTTTTTTATTTTCGTACATTGTACAGCACAGGTTGTTCCCGATAGAGTATCTTTGATGTGTCACATTAATTTAGTTTTTATTGGAAAGTAAAGATGATCATACATACTCAAGTCTTAAATCAACAACAACAACTAGAATTGTTGAAATGCTGGAATGACGTCTATCCAGTAAATGTAAAGTTCGAAGATCTATCAAAACTAAATTCCTATTTTGATGGATTGCAACACGTAGAATATTTTCTGCTGATCGATTCTTCGATCCCAGCGATTGCTTTTTCTTTTCGATTTATTCGCGATGGAGAGTTATGGCTAGCCATGCTCATGCCTACTTCAATGCAAGGAAAAGGTTATGGGTCTATTCTGCTGGAAGAATTAACAGAGAATAAAGAAATGATTTCCGCATGGGTAGTGGATCATGATCAGGATTTGAAGTCGGATGGTTCGCCCTACGTTTCTCCATTGCAGTTTTATTTAAAAAATGGTTTTGTAATTCAAGAGGGAGTTCGATTGGAATTGGATACAATCTCCGCAGCTAAGTTGGTTTGGAGAAATTAGAAGGTTAACCTCCCTAGGCATGATTTTTCATTTATTTAATTAACTTTGGTTGTTATTAATTCCTTATTCCTTATTCCTTATTCCTTATTCCTAATTCCTAATTCCTAATTCTTAATTCCTAATTCTTAATTCTTAATTCTTATAATGGACCCACTCGTTAAGAAAAGAATTTATTCCCTCGATTTTCTTCGTGGATTCGTAATGATCATCATGGCTCTCGATCACACTCGCGATTTTGTGCATTTTGATGCCTTTATTCATGATCCCTTGGATTTAAAATCGACAGGTCCCATTTTGTTTTTACGCGATGGATTACTCATTTTTGTGCTCCAGTCTTTGTGTTTCTAGCAGGCATCTCCGTTTTTTACAAGAAGCACGAAAGAGCAAGGGCGAGTTGTCCGTTTTTTATGGAAGCGCGGCTTGTGGTTAGTGTTCGTTGAAGTAGTTATTATAACCTATGCTTGGACTTTCGATAGTGGTTTCTCAGTGTTCGTCTTAGGAGTAATTTGGGCCATCGGAATCAGTATGATAGGGATGTCAATGCTGATTCGATTGCCATGGAAGTTGGTTTTTTTGATTGGAATTTTATTGGTATTCGGTCATAATGTTTTGGATTATTTTCCAAGTACACACAAGGGTTTGTTTTGGGACTTTTTCCGAAATGGAAATTTTGCATTTCATACACTTACCCCGGGGCATCAAATGGCGTTTATTTATCCCATCCTTCCTTGGCTTGGCGTCATGTCGTTGGGTTATTGTTTGGGTGCAATTTATAAACAAGGATATGATCCTATTAAAAGAAAGAAGTTGTTAAGTAGACTGGGTTGGAGCACCCTTGTGTTTTTTGTGCTGTTAAGAGGGACTAACCTTTATGGTAATCCATTTTTATGGTCTGTTCAAATGGATCCAATATTTACCGTAATGTCTTTTCTGAATCTACATAAGTATCCACCTTCTCTCCTTTATTTGTGTATGACTATCGGTCCTGCATTATTGTTTCTTGCCTATTTCGAGAATTTGAATAATAAGTGGAGTAAGATAGTGAGCGTCTACGGTCGAGTTCCTTTCTTTTATTATGTATTGCATTTTTACATTTTGCATTTAATCGCAATTTTCATTTTTATGCTTAACGGACATAACTTAAATGAAGAGACTTCTTTGATATTTGGAATTCCATTTAAATTCGTCATTGCAGGTGAGGGGTTAACATTGAGGTATGTATATTTAATTTGGATCCTGATGGTCTTGGCGTTGTATCCATTGTGTAAATGGTTTAGTGATTTGAAGCAGCGAAAAAATTATTGGTGGCTGAGCTACTTGTAAAGCAAATAAGCAATAGTTTAAATGGGGAGCTTCATAGTTAAATAAAATATCTATTAAATTTGTGATGATGTCAAAAAGCAACTTGTCGGTTCGTGAAATTAGTATGGAGGATATTCCATCACTCGTAAATTATTGGATGAACTCTCCCGATGATTTTTGATTCATATGGGTGTTGATCTTTCTAAATTACCATCTCCCGAAGATTTCACAGCTATGATTGAATCCCAGTTAAAAACTCCTTTTCCAGAGAAAAATCATTTGCTATGATTTGGTTTTACGATGGAAAAGCGGTCGGACATTCTAATATTAGTCCAATCATTTTTGGAGAAGAAGCTTTTGTGCATCTTCATATTTGGGATGAGGAGTTTCGCGGGAAAGGATTTGGATGGGAGTGGTTAAGGATGTCGATTCCATTTTATTTTAAGTATTTCAATTTAAAGCAAATTTTCTGTGAACCAAACGCTCAAAATTTTGCTCCCAATAGAACCGTTGAAAAATTAGGTTTCGATTTTGTGAAGGAATACACCACAATTCCTGGATGGATTTGTTTTGAACAACCAGTAAAGCGATGGTTACTCACGCGAGAAAAGTTTGATTCCTTGAATCATGTTTAAATCGAAATTCTCTAAAAATGTTTGGCTATTGGGATGCATCAGTCTCTTTGCTGATATTTCTAGTGAGTTGTTGTATCCAGTTCTCCCGCTTTTTTTAAAAGAAGCCGGATATTCAATGCTTGTGTTGGGCATGCTAGAAGGAATTGCGAATGTAGTTGCTGGCGTATCTAAAGGGTATTTCGGTCACAGGTCGGATCAGCTTCAACAACGCGCTGTTTTTGTGAAGTGGGGATATGGACTTTCTGCATTAGGAAAAATGATGATGATGGGCTCTCCCGATTTAATGCGAATTTTTTCAGGAAGAATAACCGACCGATTGGGTAAAGGAATTCGAACTGCTCCGCGAGATTCTTTATTGGCACTGGAGTCTAGTCCTGAGACTCGTGCTGCGGTGTTTGGTTTTCATCGCGGACTCGATACGCTCGGTGCAGCCATTGGTCCTTCCTTAGCTTTACTATGGCTTTGGTGGATGCCTGGCGATTATTCCACTTTATTCACCATTGCATTTATTCCCGCCGTAATTAGTTTGATCTTGGCTTTTCGTTTGAAAGAGAAAAAAGTAAATGCAGAAGTGAATTCAAAAACGCATGTTGGATTCTTTTCTTATTTCAATTATTGGAAAACAAGTCATGCAAGCTTCCGGAAATTTTTATTTCCATTGATGTTATTTGCACTGGTAAATAGTCCGGATGTGTTTTTGTTGATGGCATTGAAAGAAGCTGGATTTTCAGATACCGCCATGATTGCTGTTTACATCTTGTATAATTTATTGTATGCTTTATTAGCAATGCCCATTGGTGTTTGGGCCGATAAATGGGGAAAAATAAATGTGATGTTAATTGGTGTCTTTCTTTTTGCTTTGTGTTACTTTGGAATGGCCTGGATGAATTCCTTGCTAGCATTTACTATTTTGTTCGCCGTGTATGCTTTTTCTATTTCGTGTTTGGAGTCAGTAGCCAAAGCTGTTATTTCTAACATCGTTCCAACGCAAGAGCGTGGACAAGCCATCGGTTTTTATACGAGTGTAAATAGTTTAGGTGTGCTTTTTGCAGGAGTGTGGACAGGATGGCTATGGTCAATAGGAGGTCCCCAGCTCGTTTTTTCGATCACTGCAGGAGTTGCTTTGATCTCATTTTTTATACTGCGATGGAATGCATCAAAAATTAATATTCATTCAGTGTAAAAACAATTACTGCATATAAGCTTTCACATATTTTCCAATAATATCAAATTCTAAATTAACCACATCACCCACTTTCATCGTTTTAAAATTTGTATTTTCAAAAGTGTATGGAATGATGGCGACGCTGAATTTTCCTGGATGTGACGATGCAACGGTTAAACTCACTCCATTAATCGTGATTGAACCTTGCGGAACAGTAACATGACCTGCGGATTTATCATACGTAAATTCCTTAAGCCAACTTCCATTCTCATCATTGATAGCAGTACAATGTCCAATTAAATCAACATGTCCTTGTACAATATGTCCATCAATTCTTCCATTCATCAGCATGCATCGCTCTAGATTGATTAAATCACCTGAGCGAATACTTCCTAAATTGCTTTTGCGCAACGTTTCGGCAATAGCTGTCACAATATATCCTTCTGGTCGAAATCCAGTAACAGTTAAGCAAACGCCATTATGCGCCAAGCTTTGGTCAACTTTTAATTCTTCAATAAAGGAGCATTCAACAGTAAATGTTTTGTTTCCCCCTTCTTCAACTACAACTAACACTTTGCCAAGTGCTTCAATTATTCCTGTGAACATGATGTGTGTACTTTGAATTTGAAGATAAAAGTAAAGAATTATTGCTTTGGTCGAACAAAAGTAATTCCCAGAAATTTTCTCGCAAAGGCACAGTCTAACATTAGCTGCCATTAGGTCGCTTTTTTACTCGCAAAAGTTTCTCGCAAAGGCGCAAAGCCGCTAAGGATTCTCTCAGAAAAGTTTCTCGCAAAGGTTGCAAAGTTTCTCGGAAGAAAGCTTAGCATAGCGTAGCCTTAGCATCTTAGAATGTAAATTTATCGAGCGCAGCCTTAGCGGCTTTGCGCCTTTGCGAGAAACCTTTCTTCGAGAAACTTATTTTTTCGCGAGTCCTTTCTTGTAAACTTGTAAACAACGATCTCTTGCAAAGGTATGTTCAACTATCGGTGATGGATAGCCGAAGTCTTCAAACTCTGGTACCCATTTTCGAATGTATTTAAAATCGGGATCAAATCGTTGTGTTTGAAGGTATGGATTAAAGATTCTAAAATAGGGAGCAGCATCACATCCGCTACCTGCGGCCCATTGCCAACCGCCGTTGTTTGCACTCAAGTCGAAGTCGAGCAACTTGGAAGCGAAGTAGGCTTCTCCCCACCGCCAATCGATTAATAAATGTTTAGTTAGAAAACTCGCCGTAATCATCCGCACTCGATTATGCATAAATCCAGTTTCATTGAGTTCACGCATACCGGCATCAACAATGGGATAGCCAGTACGGCCTTCACACCATGCCTCAAATTCATCTTCGTTGTTTCTCCATTCAATAAAATCGTATGCAGGTTTAAAGGCGCTTTGAACAACATGTGGAAAATGCCAAAGGATCATCATATAAAATTCTCGCCAACAGAGTTCATTCAACCAAGTAGGACTCAGTTTTTGTGCTTCTTTAATTAATTTTCGAATACTTACCGTTCCAAATCGAAGGTGAATGCTTAGTCGGGAAGTCCCTGATACACTTGGAAGATCACGAGTGTCATGATAATGCTGAATAATCGATTTGTTTATTTCCTTGCTAGGAAAAACAGGTTCGCTTTTTTCAAATCCCATCTTTTTCAACGAGGGAAAATCTGAAGACTTTTTTTGATGCAGCTTACTTAAAAGATTTTTAGTGTCGTAATTGGGAACACCTTCTTCATTCAACTTCTCCATCCATTTTTTACTATATGGAGTGTAGATGGTATAAGGTTGCCCATCTTTCTTTATTATTTCATCTTTTTCAAAGAGCACTTGGTCTTTAAATGTATGAAATGAAATATTATTTTTTACTAAAAGATTTTCTATTTCTTTATCTCGAATTTTCGCGTACGGTTCGTAATCGTGATTCGTATATACCGCGGCCGTATTATATTCCTTTAGTAATTCTTTCCAGATTTTTATCGGAGTACCATATCGCACATCCAAACTACCGCCATGCAATTGAAGCTGCTGGTTTAAATAGGTAATTTGATCGTGAATAAATTGGAGTCGACGGTCTTTTTTATCCTCCAGTGCGTACAAAATATCATTGTCAAAAATAAAAACAGATTGCACATTGTATCCGCTTTTCAAACTGTGATAAAACGCAGCATTATCTTCTAACCGAAGATCGCGGCGAAACCAATGAATGGCAATTTTACTTTCCATAAATATTGTTTAACGCACTTTCAAGTGTAGGGAATTTAAATTCATATCCACTTTTCTTTATTTTTTCAGAACTTACAATTGAACTATTTAAAACAATCGAACTGCGTTCACCCATGAGAAGTTGCAAAATAGATGATGGAACAGGAATAGGGATACTCCATTTATTTAAGTGTTTTCTAATTGCTAATATGAATGCTCGCTGCGGACTTGGAGAAGGACTAACACCGTTGTATATGCCGTGCATATTTTCATTTTCGATACCGTGTATCATCTGTAAACAGATATCATCTAGATGTATCCAACTCAAAATTTGTTTTCCATTTCCTAATATTGGACAAATTCCAAACGGAATTGAAGAACTCATCTCCTTTAGGGCTCCGCCATTTTTTGATAATACAACTCCGATTCTAAAAAGTATGGTTCTTATGGAAGTGTCTTGATAAGCTTTTTCCCATTCATCTGTAGATTGTGCGAGAAAGCCATTACCCATTGCCGATTCTTCCGTCATGATTTCTTCTTTTCGGTCTCCATAAAATCCAATGGCCGAAGATGAAATAAGTACACTAACTTGATTGGGATTTTCTTTTAATGTTTTTAAAATGCAACGAGCAGATTGAGTCCTGCTCTCTATTATTTTTTTTCGATACGAGGATGTCCATGCTTTATTGGCTATAGGTGCTCCGGCAAGATTAATTATCGCCACACAATTTTCTAGCGCTTTTACATCCATCTTCCCTTGCTCCGGATCCCATAAATAGGAGGTGATTCCATTTACACGTGTAGCCGTGCGACTGAGCCAAGCTACATCATAACCTCTCTCTCGTAAAAGTGAAGTTAATCGCTTACCAATTAAACCTGATCCACCACCAATGAGCACTCTTATCATGAAGTTAAAACAAGGAATGAAAAGATTTGTTTAGATATCGATTAAATAAATTCATCTAATTGCTTCTAGCTTAACTTACATCATTCTACCAAGTAGGCAGGATCAAATCCGCTGTCTCCTGGATCAAAATTTAAGATGGGAGCAACGGGTGGTCGTTTTCCAAATCGAACTTGTAAACTTATCCGTAGATATGGTGTGGCCACTTGCTTTGCTTTGTAATCATCAATCTGCAAGCTACCGGATGTAGTCATTCCAACTTCAGGCGTTAGGACAACATGTCGAGTTGTATAATAACGAGCGAGCACACCTACGCGATAATATTGGAAGCGATAAAGGAGTGGTTCGTCCTGATAGATACTATCTGGTTTTAGATAATGATATCCGCCCGTATTTTGAATTTTAGCACTCAAGCTAATTTTTTTAGAGAAAACATGAGTGTACATCGCGTTAAATGGAAATGTCATTTGTATTTGATCATCGTTCCCTAATTTAATACCAAATCCGAGTAAGGGTAGGGGAAGATCTCTTCCCATGACAGGAGTATACATTACGCCAAGGGTATGCCACCAAGTATTATTATGATAAAGCTTTCTCCATACGAAGGCTCCATGAAAACGCAAATAGTTTACTTTGAAATTAAAAGATTCAGAAGGTAAGGAAGTAGAAAATTGAATTAAATATAAATTTCTTAAACCTTTTGCCATGAGCGCTGTTATACCCAAACGACCCATAGTGAGTATTCGATCGGGTTCGAGAAAATCGAGTTGTGAAATTTTTCCTGTAGCTCCACCATGTAGTAATACAGCAATGAAAGGTTTTCCACCATCAGCAGAGAGCCAATCTTTTCCAAGATAAAGCGGAAAACGAAAGCTGAATCCTGTAGCAGCATGACCATTCTCCATGGTTGTATCTTTTACTTCACTGGGTTCTAAATATTCTTCATCTACTTGCCACATGGGTGAAAGTAATGCATGTGGTTTGTAACCACCTTGGCCAAAGGAAAACATACTGACAAGTATCATTAATAGCAGTAGAAAGGAGTACTTATTAAAAAATAATTTTAATATTTGCAGATGGTTCTTTTCCATTTTCATTTTAACAAAGATAGTATATGAACGATTTGCAACTTGAGAAATATCGGCACGACCTTGCGTATTTAAAAGCGATGGCTGCTCAAACCATAAAGGATTTTGATCGATTTAATTACACTTTAGTTTTTAATGAGGGTTTGCCTGTTCAATTTAATAATTATTGTATTCAATTAGCTGAGCAACTCCAATTTTGGTGTAAGTTTGATGCCGATCGAATTCCAGGTTTGCTTTACCATATTGATATTCCTGAACATATGATTCCAGCTCGTTATGGCTGCCGCGATACCGCCCACATGGCCGATGTCATCTTACAACGTGAATTAATAAAAGTGATTTTAAGAAAACATTATTCTTCTTAAGTTGTTCTACCTATCATGCACATTCAAAATGAATGGATTAATCAAAGATGAGGACGCTACTTCTTCGGTCGCTGCCTTCGAAGTACACGCTACTTCTTCGGTCGCAGCCTTCGAAGTACACAGTTCTGCTTCGGTCAATGCATAAGCTCAAGTTGAGATTAATGCATCGTTCACATCTTAAGCAGTTAAATAAATATAGTACCACCTACGCAGAACACAGTAAATGACAAACTTCTCGATTAAAGATGTGGAAGCATTAACCGGAATCAAATCGCATACGCTGCGTATTTGGGAGCATCGTTATGGAATTCCACTACCCAATAGAACGGCAACTAACATTCGATACTATACAGACGAAGATTTAAAATTACTTCTCAATGTAGCGATGTTAAATCGTAAAGGATATAAAATATCCAAGATTACAAAAATGTCGAAGGAAGAAGTGGATACTTTGGTGCTTGATCTGACTCTTCAATCCAATGATGAAACGATGCATTTGGAATCTTTGATTAAAGCGATGTTTGGACTGGACGAGGAAAGCTTCATTCAGATTTTTCAAGCCAGCATCGATCAAATTGGATTTGAGGAAAGCTTTAAGAAGTTGATATTCCCGCTTATGGCGCGAATTGGAATCATGTGGCAAACAGGTTCTATTAATCCCGCCTATGAGCATTTTGTTACTCATTTGATTCGATTAAAATTATTTTCTGCTCTCAATGCATTGCCTAAAATTGAACACCAAAAAGCAAAGAAGTTTGTTTTGTTTTTACCTGCACATGAACCCCATGATGTGACCTTGCTTTTTGCAAATTATTTAATTCGTTTAGCAGGTCACCATACCAATTATTTAGGACCTAACTTGCCACTAAATGATTTGCATTCAGTAATGAAATTGTATAAGGCCGATTACATACTGACCGTGTTAACATCCTCAATCTCCAATCAAACACCTTTGCAAATTGCGAATAAGTTGCATGCCGATTTTCCATCCACCAACATTTTAATTGCGGGTTCGCAAATTTTTCAATCCCATATTCAATATCCGCCGCAGGTAACACTGCTTTATGATTTTGATGATTTCAATAAATTATTAAAGGCTCAAGGGTAGAAGGTTAATTCAGAATTAAGAATTAAGAATGCAGAATTGTGAACTTGCATGAAGCAAGCGGCTTCTAACCCATTTATTTGCTGGCTTGCGTCTAAACGAAAAAAACTTTGCGGCTTTGCGCCTTAGTGAGAAAATTTCTCGTAGCGCAGCCTTTGCGGCTCTGCGCGAGAAGATTTAGCGTAAAAAGCTACTTTGAAAACTTTAAGGTGTATAAGGACGACCTTCAAAAGCCCAAACTTTCTTAGCAAAGTACAAGTTGCTGGAAATCAATTTATTTCTTTCTAGTACTAGCTGTCAGTGAGTTAAAACCTGTTTAACAAAATTGTTGAAAAAGTTAAACAAAAAACTTGCAAAACAGACCCCGACATCCTTACCTTTGTTTAAGTATTTATAAAAAAATTAGACAAAATGACTCAATTAGAATTTAATTATCATGTTAAGGATCACTATGAGCCTCTTCGCGGATATGCTTTAAAATTGACGCGCCGTAGAAGATGCCGAGGATCTTGTTCAAGAAACGATGCTAAAAGCTTTTTATAATAAAGAGAAGTTTGCGCCTGGGACCAATTTAAAGGGATGGTTGTATACCATCTTAAAAAACCTTTTATCAATGAATATAGAAAAAGGTGAAGCGAAAAGTAGTGCACGATGATACTGAAAATAATTACCTGTTGGAAAATGTGAATTATTCAGAAATGAATAATGGAGTTGAGCGCATTGCCATGAAGGAAATTGATGCAGCCATCAGTGAGTTGCCCGATAATTTGCGCATTCCTTTTATGAAATCTTTTGAAGGTTATAAATATTCTGAAATTGCTGATGAATTGCAGGTGCCATTGGGTACAGTAAAAATTAGAATTCATGTAGCCCGCCAAAAACTAAAAAAATCATTAGAAGCCTACGGCGAAGATTACGGTTTTAGTTTGAATTAAAAATTGTTTGCAATTCCAATTCGGAACATTATTTCAGTGTAGTGCTTCTAAGCAGTACTTCACTTTGTTCGATATAGTCGAAATATAAAACAATTTACCAATTTGCCAACTTACCAACTTGCCAATTATCTATATTCTTCCCTATACATTTTTAGCATCAGCACAAAATAAGAAATCAGCAACGGACCAAATACAATTCCAGGAAGTCCGAACCATTGCATTCCTAAAATTACACCAAGGACTGTAATGATAGGATGAACATTCGCGAATTTTTTCTGAAGTGTGAAACGAAAAACATTATCAATATTGGTGATGATTAACGTACCACAAATCAAGATGGCAATGCCTTGCCAATGTTGATTGTTTGCATATTGGTAAATCCCTGCCGGAATCCAAACCAATGCGGTTCCTACAAGCGGAATAAAAGACATGAACCCAGCGATCGTTCCCCAAAACCAAGGCTGATCTAAATCGCAAAACCAAAAAATAACGCCTGCCGTGAGTCCTTGTAAGATGGCAAGTACAGGTGCACCTAGCACATTGCTAAAAACAGCCATCTCTAATTCAGATGAGAATTGTTGCGAGTGACTTGTTTCAAAAGGTAAATAATCAATTAACGTTTTTTCTAGGTCACCTTGATTTTGTAATAGGTAATAAAGTATGAAATACATCATTCCTATGGTCGCCAATGCATCCGCAGTAGCCCCTAAAATTTGTGGAATAATATTACTTGCTAAACCCTGAAATTTAACAATCATATCATGACTCAATACACTGAATCCAGTTTTGGAATAGATGAATTCATCCATCTGCTTTAATCCGATCATTAAGTCATTACTATGGATGATTGCATAATTTATTTTAGAGGCTAACAAGCCATATAACGACCAAAAGGGTAGGAGTATCGTGATGAAGGAAATGAACAATATCAACACAATAGAAAGCGTTTTATTCCAATTCTTCTTGATGGTTAAGTATTTTAAGAATGGGCGAGCCAAGACATAAAGTATTGTGGCAGAGAGGAAGGAAGTTAAAAATCCAAGTAAAGACCAAAATAAAAAGACACACAATAAGGTGATGACCAGCAAGCTTACCACTTGATTTCGGTTGTTATTCATGGTATAAAAATAATGATTTTGGTTCATTACGATCTATTATCTTTGAAACGTTAAAAAACAATTATGTCCATATTCTCCAACCATCGTCGTAAACTGATTCTTTTGATGTTGATTCCTTCAACGTTTTTAAGTATCAGCTTTGTTGATGATTATTTTATGATTAGCAAGCAACTCGATATTTTCTCAGCGGTTTATCGTGAAGTCGACCAGTTTTATGTGGATGATGTGAAGCCCGGTGAATTATTGAAAGTAGGAATTGATGGTATGTTAAAGACCATCGACCCCTACACCAATTTTTATCCAGAATCGGAAATTGAAGATTACAGAATGAAGCATGTCAGCACCGAGTACGGTGGTATTGGCGCTTCTTCTTTTCGTTATGGAGATAGTATAGTGATTTATGATGTGTACGAAGGCTACCCTGCTCAACTGGCCGATGTGCGAGCTGGTGATCTGTTGATATCAGTGAATGGAAGAGCCATTAAAGGGCTGTCTCCTTCTGAAATCGATGATATGATCAAAGGGCAGGCGGGTACGGTTGTGAAAGTAGGATTGTCGCGTTATGGCGAATCAGCACTCATCGAAAAATCAATTACTCGAGGAGAAATTAAAGTGAAGAATGTTCCTTACTACGGAATGATCAACGACAGTGTTGGCTATATTAAACTCGATAAGTTTTTGCAAAACTGTTTCAGCGAAGTACACGATGCCTTAGTCGATTTGCAAAAGAATAAAGGTCTTACCTCGCTCGTTTTCGATTTGCGAGGTAATGGCGGTGGACTGCTGGAAGAGTCGGTGCAAATGTTGAATTTATTTGTAAAGAAAGGAGAGTTACTCGTTACGCAAAAAGGAAAGACAGAAGGATCAAACAATACATACATGGCTAAAGTAGATCCGATTGCCCCTGATTTAAAAGTTGCCGTGTTGATCGATAAAAATTCTGCATCAGCAAGTGAAATTACGGCAGGGAATTTTCAAGATTTAGATCGAGGTGTGATCATTGGACAACGAAGTTTTGGAAAAGGGTTGGTGCAACAAACGCGACCTCTTACCTACAATGCACAAATGAAATTGACGGTAGCGAAGTATTACACGGCTAGTGGTAGATGTGTTCAAACACGCATTTATAATCACGATGAAGACAATGCCGTAACGGAAGTACCCGATTCATTGATGAAAGCTTTCAAAACAAAAAACGGAAGAACGGTGTTTGATGGTTCTGCGGTTTACCCTGATCGCTTCTTAGCATTATCAGATACTAGCAACATCACAAAAAGCTTAATTGGAAATTTTATCATCTTCGATTATGCAAGCAAATTCCGTCATGATCATGACAGCATTGCACCTATAGAAAGTTTTAATTTAAGTGATGCCGATTTTAAAGATTTCGAGAATTATGTGAATGCTGAAACCTATTCTTATTCTACCCAAACTGAAAATACATTTAAGCTGTTGAAGGAAGCTGCTATTCGTGAAAAGTATTATGCCAGCAATAGCAATGAAATTGATAAATTAGGAAAAGAATTGAATCACGATAAAGCTGCCGATTTAAGATTATTTAAAACGGAGATAAAAAGTTTTATTGAGAAAGAATTGATTACTCGCTATTATTTTCAAACGGGTAAGTACAAGTACATGTTCAAGCACGATGAAACCATCAAAGAAGCATTAGCGGTTTTGGGAAATAATACACTTTACAATTCCATCTTAAAAGGAGAAGGGGAGTATAAAGTTATTGGTAAGCCGAAGAAGTAATTTTTGGATTGTCAATCGTGCGTATTCGTGAAATTATCAGAAATGTATTTGGGTGTTCAACTTTACTTGGATTTGTGTTAAATTCCTCAGTGTCTTCTATAGAAAACTTTGCGCCTTTGCGCCTTTTTAACCTGAGCTGCCGAGGGTTGCGAGAAAATTTAGCGTAAAAAAATAGACCGAATTTCTAAGCACCACCGTACTTGGTGAGAAAATTTCCTGAGCTCATTTTCGCGCTTCTTTTTAATGGAAAAAATCATTCAGCATTTTAGATTTATTAATTTGTATTGCTAAATTAAAGTTCATAAAGTTGCTCACAAAGGCGCGATCCCGATAGATATCGGGACGCAAAGGGGTGAGAATTTTAAAACTTAGTTGTTTGTTTTTAAATTAGCCTTTACCATCGTAACTTTTTCGAGAAAATTTGGTGAAGCGCAGCCTTAGCGTCTCTGCGCCTTTGCGAGAAATATTAGCATCTTTATCGCACTCCTTTAAACTGATCCAAGAAGCGCACATCATTCTCTGAAAAAATACGAAGATCTTTGATACTATACTTCAGCATCGTGATTCTTTCAATGCCCATTCCGAAAGCAAATCCACTGTATTTTTTGGATCAATTTTATTGTTTTCCAACACGGCGGGAGCTATCATACCACATCCTAAAATCTCGACCCATCCTGTATACTTACAAATATTACAACCCTTGCCTTTGCAAATGGTACAACTGATGTCCATCTCTGCGCTAGGCTCTGTAAACGGAAAGTAAGACGGACGCAGTCTAATTTTTGTATCCTCGCCAAACATCTCTTGAGAGAAATACAATAAGGTTTGTTTTAAGTCGGCAAACGAAACGTTTTCATCTATATAAAATCCTTCTACCTGATGAAAAAAGCAATGTGCACGAGCAGAGATCGCTTCGTTGCGATACACTCTTCCCGGACAAATAGTTCGAATAGGAGGGGCTTGATTTTCCATCACTCGAACTTGGATCGATGAGGTATGGGTTCTTAATGCTAAAGATCCATTGTACTTTTCTTGATCAGGATTCACATCGATGAAAAAAGTATCCTGCATATCGCGAGCTGGATGCTCAGGAGGAAAATTTAACGCCGAGAAATTATGCCAATCGTCTTCAATCTCCGGACCATCACTCACGTTGAAGCCTATCCGCGAAAAGATGCTGATGATTTTTCTGCGTACCAAGCTCAAGGGATGAAACGATCCCAATGGATTGGGATCCGATGGTAAACTTAAATCGATATTTTGATTTGAACCCGCATCCGCATCTTCAAAAGCATCTTTAAATTGATTCAAGCGATTCTCAGCAGCCACCTTCAGTGAATTCACTTGCAAGCCAAAAGATTTACGCTCTTCAGGAGCCACCTCTTTCATCTTCGCAAACAACTCCGTCAACAAGCCCTTCTTCCCCAAAAAGCGAACCCGAAAAGTCTCCAGCTCCTCCTTATTTGCAGGAGCAAAACTTTTTGTCTCTTCAATTAAAGATTCAATATCTATCATATAATTCAGAATTAAGAATTCAGAATTTTAAGTGTTTCTTTTGTTAATGCAATTTACTTTCGAATATAAAATCAAATTCTTTTATCTGATTAGAAATTCAAATTTTTAAATTTGACAGCGGAAATTATTAAGTTAGGTAAACTTAATAATTCTGAATTCATAATTCCTAATTCTTAATTATTTTAATCGTCATCCTCACATCCGTCTCTGGACGATCACCCGGTAGAGTTTTTACAGCTGCAATTTTATCAATCACATCCAATCCTTCTACAATCTCGCCAAACACCGTGTAGTTGCGATCTAGCCATGGCGAACCACCAAGGGTCATATAATCGGACTTTTGTTTTTCGCTCATCGTGAAACCTACGCGCTGTTCTGCTTGTTTAATTTCAGCTTCTGTCATGGGTTTACCTTGTACAATATAGAATTGACAACCAGAACTTGCTTTTTCTGGATTTCCATCTCTAGCAGCCGCCAAAACGCCTTTTTTGTGATAAAGTGTATCAATTAATTCAGCAGGTATCTTATACCCAACATCTCCAGAACCTAGCATTTTTCCAGGCGCTGCATTCTTAGAATCAGGATCACCGCCTTGTATCATAAATCCTTTTATCACACGGTGGAAGAGCAGACTATCATAAAAGCCTTCACTTACCAGTTTTATAAAGTTCGCCCGATGCAAAGGAGTCTCTTTATAAAGTTTCAATTTCATGGTACCGTAATCGGTGATAATCTCAATTAATGTGTCTGTTGCTGCTTTTTCCATTGATTTTTTCTTCTTTTGAGCGAATGTATTCGTTCCAATTGCAAGCATGAGGCCTAAGCAAATTAGGAATATTTTTTTCATAGTATTGATAATTAATTACTTTTGTTTGTAAGAATCCATTAAATATTATAATTGTTCTTGTTGCAAGTTTAACTAAATTTGAACAATCATTGGTTATCTCCGTATAACAAAAAGTAATTTAGAAAAATGAATCGATATCTACTCTTATTCTGCCTTGCCCTCGTTGGATTGGTAACTTCTTCTTCTTGTAAGAAGACCAAAGATTGTGAAGCCGTTATTACGGTGGTTGATACCACGGGACGGGCTGTTGCCGGTGCAAAAGTAGTTTTACGCCAGGATAGCGTTGTGAATCCTCAGACTGGTGTTCGAGCGGATATCTTTGATGAGCAATTTACTACGAGTAGTGGCGAGGCGATTTTTTCCTTTAAATGGGAAGCTGTGTTGAATGTGGAAGTTACCTCTTTAACTACTTCTGCGAAAGATTATATCCGTTTAGAGCAAAGCAAAACCGTTCGTAAAACGGTGACTGTTAAATAGTATACATTTTCTCTTACTTCACCTTTCTTCTTTAGATGGATTCATAAGCCACACCAATGGCTTGGTTAACCCTCATTGACTATTTTTGCATGAAATTCTTCATGTATGTCAATCAAAACTGTCGATAATTATAACTTCTCCGGAAAAAAAGCACTTATTCGCGTCGATTTTAATGTGCCGCTAAATGCCGCATTACAAGTTACGGATCCAACACGCATCAAGGCGGCAATTCCAACAATTCAAAAAATACTGAAAGACGGTGGTAGCGTTATTTTAATGTCGCATCTAGGTAGACCTAAGGAAGGTCCGGTCGATAAGTATTCTTTGCGTCATATCGTTTCAACTTTAAGTGAGTTACTTCATACGGAAGTGAAGTTTGCGGATGATTGTATCGGTGCTGCTGCAGATGAGTTAGCAGCGAACCTTAAGTCGGGCGAAGTATTATTGCTCGAGAATCTTCGCTTTTATAAGCAGGAAGAAAAAGGAGATGTTGAATTTGCAAAGAAGCTATCCACTTACGGCGACGTTTATGTGAACGATGCATTCGGCACAGCGCACAGAGCACATGCAAGCACAGCGGTAATTGCACAATTTTTTAAAGGCAATTGTATGTTTGGCTATGTGATGGCGGGAGAATTATTGAATGCAGAAAAAGTTTTATCGCATCCACAAAAACCTTTTACGGCCATCATGGGTGGCGCTAAAGTGAGCGATAAAATTTTGATCATCGAACAACTGATGGAAAAAGTAGATCATCTTCTCATTGGCGGTGGGATGGCCTATACATTTATAAAAGCGCAAGGGGGTAACATCGGAAATTCACTTTGCGAAGAAGATAAGTTGGATTTAGCTCTTCAAATTCTTTCTTCGGCTGCATCGAAAGGAGTGAAAATACATTTGCCGATCGACACAGTTAACGGCGATAAGTTCGATAAGGATGCAAATACTAACGTTACGGATATCCGAAATATTGAAGAAGGATGGATGGGATTGGATATTGGTCCAAAGTCGGCAGCACTTTTTGCAGATGTGATTCAGCAAAGCAAAACAATTTTGTGGAATGGTCCGATGGGCGTATTCGAAATGAAAAAATTTGAGAACGGAACAAAAACGGTTGCGGAAGCGATTGTAGCGGCCACAGCAAAGGGAGCGTTTTCACTCATTGGGGGGGGCGATTCAGCAGCTGCGATTAATCAGTTCAACATGGCCGACAAAGTTTCTTATGTATCTACGGGTGGCGGTGCCCTTCTCGAACACATCGAAGGAAAAGTACTACCCGGCGTTGCCATGGTAAACGAAAATCGCTAAGATCTAAAAGCTCTTCCAATTATTTTCGCACCAACATTAAATCAAGAAAAGTAAGACGAGCAAAGTATAAAATCTAGCAGCAAGTAGCGAAGCCTCACGACCAGCAGCTAGCAGCCAGCAGCTAAATCTTATACGAAGCATAATTTAATTTAAACGAAAAACTAAATCGAACGAATGAATTACCTCGATTTCATCATCGCCATTCCCCTAGTCTGGGGTGCTTACAAAGGATTTCAACGTGGATTCATTTTCGAAATCGCAATGATCATTGGCTTGGTGTTAGGACTATATTTAGCTTTTAAAATGAGTAGTTTGTTCGAAGGGCTTGTATCAAAAATGGTGGACGCATCAGGAACTACTTTACATTATTTAACATTTTTATTGTTTTTGTTTCTGTAATTCTCATCATGGTATTCTCGCTAAATTGCTTGAAGGATTACTTAAAATTGGAAATTTAAATGTGTTCAATAAGGTGGCGGGTGCCATTTTCGGACTCATAAAATTTGCATTGGTGGTGAGTGTTGTGTTTGCGGTTTTCCGTCCCATCGATGCCCACCTCGGACTCCTCTCAGCAAAAACAAAAACCGAATCTTATTTATACCAACCAATTCTTCATGTTACCAAATACTTATTCCCAGCCATAAAAGATGTGCAGGATGAGTTTGTAAAGCGCGTCGGATAGTTTTAATTTCAATAATTTATTTCTTTATTTTACTTTCTTAAAAAACACAAATGCTACATATCCGCAACATCGAAGAATTAAAAGTAGAGTGGGTCGAGTTACTCAATCAACTCAATACCATGTTTGATACCGATATGGATTTGCAAGGCGTACTCTTTTTAATTGGAGTGCAAGAACTCGGTCATGGTCCACGCGAATTTGGTAAATCCGAAAAGCAAGATCTTATGCACATCGCTACCTGTAAACTCCTGAGTCAATTTGGTTACTACGAATTAGAAGGCAGCGACGATCAAGGCTGGCCTCACTGGAAACTCGTTCAGAAACTTCCGCGAATGACATTAGGGGAGCAAGATTATCTCTTGAAGCAAGCGGTGATTGATTATTTTCGGGAGCAGAAACTTTATTAAAATCGTGTAGGTGTGTTAAGTATAATTGATTTTTCAAGTTTCATGTTTAAAGCAATTACCTAGATTTATTTTGCTGTAGAATTATTTTTAATCTTTGGTATCGTGTAGCCTATTTGTTTACGAACGTTGGGTTTTTCTTTTTTCTCCAACAGTTCATCCAAATATTGAAAAACTACCTCTATGTTTTTACTGTGCGTATCCATTTTCTTCTTTATTTTCTCAATCTCTAAACGCAATTCTGTATTATCTGTGAGCATTTGTCTGATTTGTGTAAACACGCGTACAATTGTCCGTTTAAGTGCTCGAATTGCAAAATGAGTTCACCTTTTTCTTCCTTTGTTATTTGGAACATAAAATCATCTGGAAATCGTTTTAGATTTCTTTTTACTTGCTCATTTAGCCTTTTTGTTGTTACTCCGTATAGCTCGGCTATATCACGGTCGATCATTACTTTTTTGTCGCGCAATACTATGATTTTATTGATAATAATTTCATCGGGTATTTTTGAGATAAATTTAGTCTTTGACATGATTTTATTTGTTTTTAAAGGTGGTCGCAATTTGCGACTACCTCTTAATATTTAGAATATTTAAAGTTTTTATTCTTTGTTCGTTTATTTACTGAGGGTAACAATGGTTTATGAAAGGAAGCGACCTAGGTAAGTGGTTTTGAAATTGTGAAATTTTTTAAATGACAATGTTTTTTTGCAAAATTCTGAAGTGAAATACATTTACTCGTAGAATAAACATTTATACTCGTTTACAAATAACTAATTCGTCTTATTTATTGACCATCAATTAGAAAAAGTGAAGGTGTTAACGATAAGAAAAATATCATTTTAGAGTATGTAGTCTCTTCTGAAGCTTGAAGCCTGCAGCTTGGAATCTCTATGCTATAAAGTTCAATTT
This sequence comes from Bacteroidota bacterium, assembly GCA_016709725.1. Taxonomy (GTDB): domain Bacteria; phylum Bacteroidota; class Bacteroidia; order AKYH767-A; family OLB10; genus JAJTFW01. Next base: position 385,994 of record JADJMG010000005.1, on the reverse strand, counting down.
TACTAGCTTTGCCTCATGCTATTCAAGTCCATCATCGGCCAACAATCCGTAAAATCCAAGCTAATTAAAGCAGCACCGAAAACCGTGTTTCGCATGCGCTTTTGTTTTTTGGTCAGCCTGGATCTGGAGTATTACCAATGGCTCGTGCCTTTGCGCAGTTTTTGAATTGTGAAAATCCCCAAGCAGAGGATAGTTGCGGTGCTTGTGGTTCTTGTCGGCGAGCTACGAAGATGGAGCATCCCGATATTCATTTTGTGTATCCCATCGTAAAAGGTGCTGGAATAAAGGATCCTACCTCGGTTGATTATATTCGCGAGTGGCGAAAGCTCTTTGTCGATAATCCGTATGCAAGTTTGAATAATTGGGTTGATTTTATCTCGACCGGTGATGCGAAGAATAAACAAGGAATTATTCCTACTGAAGAAGCGCAAAAAATTATTCATAAAATAAATCTAAAAGCCTTCGAGGGAAAGTTCAAAGTGATCATTATTTGGATGCCCGAGAAAATGCATCCCAACGCTGCCAATGCCCTTCTCAAAAGTTTAGAAGAACCCACTCAAGATACACTGTTCATCTTAGCCTCTGAAGCCCGCGATCAATTATTGTCGACGATTGTGAGTCGAACCCAATTGGTGAAATTGCAGCTTTTGCAGGAAGAAGAAGTGGCCGAACGCATCATGAATGATTATGAGATGGGTCGAGCCGAAGCTTTAGACATCGCCCGACTTGCCGATGGTAATTTTGCTGATGCCATGGAAATGGCGGAGCATGATAAGGGTTCGGGAAGCCATGAAGAAGCGTTCATAAATTGGATGCGACTATGTTTCAGTCCGTTGAAGACCATGGATAAGCTCCTTTCTTGGGTAGATGGAATGGCAGCAGAGAATAAAGAACATCAAAAACAATTTCTGGGAGCCAGCCTTCGTGTTTTACGAGAATGCTTGATTGTAAATTTAGCGGATGGTCCTTTGGTTAAGCTAGAGGCTACTCAACGCGTTGCTATTCAGAAGTTTTTGCCTTTTGTGAACGTTAATAATATTGATGCGTTTAGTACAGAATTGTCGGAAGCCTCTTATCATTTAGAAAGAAACGCCTCGACTAAAATCTTATTCTTAGATTTGTCCTTGAAGATTTCTCGAATTCTTCAAATTAAATAATCGGCATTGTACTTTGTACAGCTCAAATTGGGCGACATTTAAACAATGAAATTGTTAAAGGATTTAGCATTTAAGGTCGATTAAGTAAAACGACTTCGTACTGTGTACTGTGAAGGTCATGTCGGAATCAATATTAACATAAAGTCGTTAAAGGTTTTAGCATTTTATGTCGGTTTGTTAATGATCGAAGCAGTATCTTTCGAAATCGTAATTAGTGTTAAGGCAATTGAAAAAAATAGCAATCTATGGGATGTAGCTCTTGTTCAACTGCCACCAGTACCGGAACCCCGTCAGGCTGTCAAAGCAATGGTACATGCGGAACGGGTGGTTGCAATAAATTGAATGTTTATAACTGGCTTTCAGATATGTATCTTCCAGAAGGGCACAAGCCTTTCGATATTGTGGAAGTGAGATTTAAAGGAAGTCGTAAAGAATTTTTCCGGAATATAAATAACCTCGAGTTGCAAGTCGGGGAAATGGTGGCCGTAGAAGGTAGTCCTGGTCATGATATCGGGGAAGTAAGTTTGGTGGGTGAGCTCGTGCGCTTTCAATTGAGAAAGCGTAATGTAGCGGAAGACTCGCATGAGATAAAACAACTCTATCGTTCGGCGAAACAACCCGACGTGGAGAAGTGGAAGGAGGTAAAGCAGCAGGAATTTACGACGATGCATGGCTCGCGTAAAACTGCTCTTGAGCTCGGACTCAAAATGAAAATTTCGGACGTGGAATATCAGGGAGATGGCAAGAAAGCTACTTTCTTTTATACAGCCGATGATCGTGTCGATTTTCGTGAATTAATTAAACGCTTAGCTGACACCTATAAAATTCGTGTGGAGATGCGTCAAATTGGGATGCGTCAGGAAGCAGCTCGCCTCGGAGGAATTGGTTCTTGTGGTCGTGAGTTATGTTGTTCGACATGGCTTACCGATTTTAAAGTAGTTTCTACAAGTGCTGCACGTTATCAAAATTTGAGTTTGAATCCTCTAAAACTTGCCGGACAATGTGGTAAGTTAAAATGCTGTCTCAATTATGAGTTAGATTCCTATATAGATGCCGTTAGAGATATTCCGGAATCGAATATTCGTTTGCTCACTGGAAAAGGAAATTTATTGCATCGCAAAACCGATATCTTCAAACGGATTATGTGGTATGCGATTCAACCTGAACCGAAGGAAGGAGATGAGCGCACATTTTTTGGTGCCGAACAATGGGTACCGTTGAGCGTGGATCGTGTGAAAGAAATTGTTGCACTGAATAAATTAGGTCAGAAACCAGATGATACCGGTGCGATCGAAATTGAAGAGGAAGATGATTTGGGTTACGATGATGTGGTAGGGCAAGATAGTCTTACACGTATGGATCGCGCCAAGAAGAAGAAAAAGAAAAAAGGAAAAGGTGGAGATTCAAAACCATCTACTGAAAATGCAACTTCTTCTGCTCCTCAACAGCAAGGTGGAGGACAACAACGAAATCGCCCACAGCGACCTGGAGATAATAAACCATCATCCAACGCACCGCAACGTAATAAGTCGCAGGAACGAGCTGATCGTCCACAGCAGAATCAGAATAAGCCGCAGGAAAGAACTCCGCAACCCGTGAAGCAGCAAGCATCACCGGTGCAAAATCAACCTGCACAGAATAAGCCGCAGCCGCCTGCACAAAATCAGCAAGCGCCTCGTGCGAATCCGAATCCGCAGCAACAAGGCAACCGACCACAACGTCAGCCGCCAACACAAGGAAATGGAGGTAATGCAAATCAAACTGCAAGGTCCTGCTCCAAGTCAGTCTGCGAGACCTGCGCCAGCACCGACTGCGAGTCCTGCTCCAAGTCAGTCTGCGAGACCTGCGCCAACACCGACTGCGAGTCCTGCTCCTAAACCAGCAACTCCGGCTCCTTCTGCAACACCTTCTGCACCTTCTGGAAATCGACCTCCGCGCAAAGCACCTGGATCTGATAACGCTTAATTCGTTTCAATGAAATTTCAGTCTACTAACGGTCATGCATTAACTATGTACCATACGAAGCTTCAGCGAAGTATGGCTAGTCAAGCAAGCTTCAGCGAAGTATGGTTAATGAATCCATGCTCTCATCAAATTTGAGAAAGCACTTGTCTTTTTTGTTTGGAATGTCGATGTTGTTGGTTTCTTGCGATTCTTCCGTCGTGTACGAAGAAAACATCAAGATCGAAAACAATGCTTGGTCGTCGGAGAAGCCCTTGGTTTTTCAAGCGAATATTAAGGATACTACGGTTGGACATAATGTGTACATTAATTTGAGGAACGCAAGCCATTATCCATTCAGCAATATTTTCATTTTCATGAATACGACATTGCCCAATGGGCAATTAGATCGCGACACACTCGAAATTATGTTAGCCTCTAAAGATGGTAAATGGTTGGGTAATGGATTGGGCGATATTTGGGATAACCGCATTTTGTTTAAACGCAATGTGAGTTTCCCCATGCCCGGCGAATATCGTTTCGAATTAATTCAAGCCATGCGCCTAGATCCACTTCCCGGAATTATGGATGGTGGAATTCCGAATTGAAAAGCGACACATAATTTGTTCAAACTATAAAACCTTTACACATGAAAACGAATAAAGTATTTTCAATTTATCAATTCGTGTTATTCACATTTGTGTTTTGTGTATTGATGAGCACATCTGCGGTTGCACAAAAAGATTCAATCCTCATCTATCATCCTGAAGCCAATGCAAAAGAAGAGCTGAACAGTGCGATTACACAAGCAAAAGCAAACAACAAACATGTTTTGATTATGGTAGGCGGGAATTGGTGTCGTTGGTGTAGGATGTTTGAAAAATTCAAAAATGAAAATGCAAAAGTAGATTCAAGCATTAACAACGGATTTGTATTCTTACACATTAACTACAGCAAAGAAAATAAGAACTTGGATATGTTGTCAAGTTTATCTTTTCCTCAACGTTTTGGCTTCCCTGTATTTTTAGTACTCGATGCCCAAGGTACACGGTTACACACTCAAAACTCAGCTTACCTCGAAGAAGGCGAAGGCTACAGCGAACAAAAAATAATCGACTTCCTCAACCATTGGAATCCGGCAGCGTTGGATCCAGCGTTATACTCAAAGTGATTTCTCTTTCGTTTTTATGCTTTGATGGCACGCAGATTTATTATGATGGTTATGATTTTTTATGATAAATCTCTTTACATATTGATTTAATTTCAATTTCGAATTTTCGCATTTCGTGTTCATTCGCATTTCGCGTCCTAGTAAGTTTATAACAAAGCTAAAATTTCAAAACCTTTCCTTGAACTTTATCCTTCTCAGTACTTAACGAAACAATATACACCCCACTAGCAATTCCATTCATCGCAATCTCTCCCGTAAAATACCCACCCGCTATTACATCCATTTTCCTCTCCACCACCACTCTCCCCTCCACATCAAACAACCTTAACACACCACTCTCCCCTTTTAGCTTCGACGCATTCACGTGAATCATATTCCATTCGTGATTGTACCAAGCTTGGAAAAATACTTCCTCTTTTTGGTCATTTTCGGTTATGCCTACCGTTAGTGTATCGCAGGGTGAGCCTACCCATGCGCCGAGCTCGTAATCGGGATTGTTGGGAAGGCCGTAATACGTTCTGGCTCCCCCTAAGTAAAAACTAAATGGTTGAAAATCGCAAGCGAGACCAAGTGAATCGGGTTGGTTGATGACGCTTAGATTCATATTGACTAAGGTATACGCAGTACTGGTATCAGGGTAGGGCCAGCCAAAGCGATCATCACCTGAACTCAAATAGATTTTACCATCCGGTGCAAGTAACATAGACCAAGGGGAAATATAATAATCATTAAATCCTCCAATGGAATCCTTACTTGCTATGATGTCGGGGGCAGTAAGATCATATTGCCATATCATTGATGGTTGAACTGACTGTGAGTATTCACAGATATATAGAAATCGTTCGTCCTTTGAAAATGCACATGACGAAAGTAATGTTGGATATGATGGGCCTGGCGATTCTGCTTGTAATGAATCGCAGGATATAATCTGGCCAGTACAGCGATCGAAATCACAGATTTGAATAAGTCCACGTAGTGATACCTTTGCAAATTTCGCTCCTGAAGGCGTAAATAAAATCTGACCTCCGCTAGTTGAATGCATAAGGCCTTCATTTTGTAGCATGGCTGATTGGATGCCAGTTGAGGTTATCAAGTATTTATAAAAAGTATTTGTGCCGGTTGTACCGTTCGGCGGGAACCATCTTTGAAATATCAACCACCAATCCCTTCCATTTCCATGGCGGACAGCCGTAAGCCCATCAAAGGCCGGCAGATTACTAAGTTGAACATTTTTCTGTAAGACAATTCCCGTATCATTGTTCGCTTTGTAATTGGCTTTTGAATAATACAAGCCATAAGGACCGCTTTGAGTTACACCAGCATTAATAATATAAATTAAAGAATCATTGCCCGGATCTGGTAGAATTATCTTGTCATGATACACAGGAGTGCCTCGCATGCTGTCCCCGTTAAGAAAGGTAGAATTGTACCTGTTCATTACTATGTTATTTCGAGGAATTGTGCTGCCCAAGTCACATGAAAAAACAGTTCTTCCTGATGAATCTTTAAATGAACCTGCACAACCTCTAGCAACAATGGAGCTCTTCAAAACTAATGGGAAACCTGGATTAGACCAATCAATCGTAGCACTATCACCCCAAACCCAGTAATTATTTGTAAACTGTGCACATACCTGCAACTGAACCAAAAGTCCGCCAAGAAGCATTGTAATGAATTTACATTTCATAATCACTATTATTATTACTTACTTAAAACTAAATTCGCATCTCATTTATAGTTTTATAAACTTATTTATAACCGTTCTACCAGATTTGGTGACACTACATAGATACATGCCAGGTGGGAGTTGGGAAATATCAACCATTGAGTTTGAAATCGGCAAGTCAAGATCTTTTCCTTCTATAGATTGAATTCGAATTCTGTCCGGTGCATCACTGTCAGAACAAATGATGGAGATATAATCGCTACCGGGATTAGGTTGTATAAATGCACTAAAAGGTTTGTTCTCAACTTTATTGCTCATTAATCTGTAAGAGCCGGAGTTGACATCATATATTTCAAGGTTCAGAATATTGCGTGCAATATAAACTCCAGTGCCGAAATATAACGGATTAAGGTAAGCTATTTCTAATAACTGCGCAGAATCCGCAGCAGAAAGCATGCTATCAGGTTGCATTGTTTTTAAATACATCCGCAAGCTAATTTTAAGCTTTTCATCAATGGCTATGGTGTCTTCAATAGATTCGTTTAAAACTTCAGCTTCATCATATTTTTCTTCCTGAATGAGGGTCATTACCGAGTCAAAAAGCTGTACATTTTGTCCTGACAAATTGTAGTAGAATTCTACAAAAGCATCGTCAGCCGGATCATTCATGCTTAAAATTTCGGGATTGTGCTTTAATGTAAGGTATAAGGATGAGCGGGCCAATACTCGGAAGTTGGATTCATATTCTACTGGATAGCGTGCCGTATCGCCTACCACGGGGCCATAATTGGCGTTGCGCAGGTTTGAGGTATAAGGAGGGTCGTCAAAATCGATATAAATCGTAGAAGATGGGCATAGGCTTTTATCTGTATAACTAGAATGCAAGCCAGGAACAACAAGCGGTCCCGTCGGAGTGTATTCGCCGTTTGTAGAGAATTGATAATACCAATCGATTTGTACACTAGTTGAAACAACCCCATCCACTTTTCCCGAAGTAAGTGAAGAATTTGTTCTCGTCCATTTATTATTCATAACAATAGGAGGACTACCTCTTCCCACCGATGAGCCAATGAAAGCATTATCCACAAAATAAGCGGTATCGTAATTATTGATCTCATTCTCATAAAGCGATTGCACATTGGAGTTACCTGTAAATCGCATACCAATTCCCATTTTATTTATTTTTGATAATTCTATGCAGGTATTGTTACAATCGTTCATCTCCATCCCTGTTAAAGCCGTTCCGATTTGAGACGGGAAAGTAGTGACTGTATTGGTGATCTCATTGTCAATTAAACGTGCATAGTCACATTGTTGCAGCCAGATGCCGTGATAATTAAATGCTGGAGATGAAGTATTGACTTTATACTTAATTGTATTTAGGGACACTTTGATGTTTTTCATCATCGAAACAACAATTCCATTTCGCGGTTGAGTCTGGGAAGAGTTGATAAATCTCCCAATTCTATTGTCTGAAATTTCCGCGTTTGGAACAATTGTTGAAAATGGCTGAAGTACGGCTATAGCTGTTCCTTCATAGTTTGTTGTAGAAGTGATGTTGGCATCAAAATTATAGAAGTCGTTATTGCTGACAAGGAAACTTTTATATGCTTTAGAGTTGGATAACCAGATTCCAAACTTGTAATCATAAAAACTGTTTATACCGTTAATTTCCAAATTCATTTTCCCAATGTTCTCTGCTTTTATACAATAATCGCGTATTTTATCCGAATAAGAAGTTGGCATGCCAAAAACATTGTTTTTTATGTAGAAATGCGATTCTCCATCAACAATTACACCATTGGTGCTGCTTTCAAAAATATTCTCACCTGCATTAGTGCCATTACCAAGAGTAATCTCCCGGTCCGAGTAATCAAACTCAGATGTAGCATAGACACAGGCACCAGGTGTCGTTGAGTTGGTAAAATCACCGATTGCCTTAAAAGTATTATTGATCAGTTTAAAGGAGGCATTTTCAGATTTCAGACCGTACAATGAATTGCTGAATTCATTTTCACTGCCAGAAACATCTTCGCCAATAGTGATGTTTTTAACATTTACTAACTGAATGGCCGCAAATTTTTGTTGACCTGTATAAGGGGAGAAAAGACTTGTAGCTTTAAAGTCGTTGCCAATAAATACATCAGATGGTATTGTGCCAAAGTAATTGGTCAATAACACATCAGAGTAGTTGTTTTCAAAAGTATTGTTTGTAAATGTAAATGGAACATCATTTTTAAGATCAAACACCTGAATGGCATCTTTTATAATGCAGTCTGTGATTTCCACCGGAAGATGATCTTTGGGGCCTAAACCCAGGGCGTAAATGCCCTTCCACATAATGCTGCTGCAAGCCTGAAGTGTACAATTTTCCATTTTCAATTGTCCATATTCGATGTTGATACCGGCATTTTCAGCAAATTTAATGTTACAGTTATTCAGAATCAAGCCCAATCCATCGATGTCAGGATTGGTATTTGAAGGATTGTCGAAATAATCATCTTGTATTCTTAATTCGCCATTAATATAAATTTTTTTGAAGAAGGTACTAAAGCACCATCTATTTCCACGCTTGCCCTTTTGATGAGTTCGTCGTAAGAATTCCATCTTTATCAAAATATTTTATAGAATATCCAGCTGTACTGCAGGCAGCAGCGAACTCTTCAGTTGTGATATAATATGCATTACTAATGCTGTTGGGGAAATTGTGAATGGACGGTTCTGCTACTGCGTCTCCCGTTATTCCAGTACAACAGTTTATCATTTTGAGATCAATCACATCTGAGATAGAACATAAACCGTCGGTTATTGTAAGGGTGACTGATATATTTGTGGAAGGGGAAAGAGTGGTTGAAGTTCCAGAAGGTGTCCCTGTTGACCATTGGTAAGTTGGAGTTGTGCTTGTATTTGGATCAACATATGAACTACTAAGTGTAATTGATGCTCCTGAACAAAACTGAATATCACTACCAAGATCAAATTCATTTACGGGTACAGTGACAGTAATACTTTGTGATGCCCAGCATCGTCCATCGGTCACATAAGCAGTATAAGTAGTTGTTCTTTTAGGTGCAACCCAAATCTTATCGCACATTGGTGTATTATTACAAGTACTGGAGACCAGCCCTGAACCAGGCGCCCATAAATAAGAATAATCCAAGGTATTCGAGCCACCTGACCCGGCCGAAAAACTTGCCTCCAGTTCAATGGAAGCACTGCCTGGGCAATAGGTTGTAGGTCCACTGACTGTAAATCCGGTAATATTAGGATATACTTGCAATTGAAGCGTGCTACAGCTACTGCAAGGTGTGATTGTAATTGTTCCGGTTGAAGTTGGAATTACACTGTATATATAGCGATCGTTTATGTGTTCAATTTGTGTTAAAGTTGCATTTGTTGCAGTAGGAGTAAAACTACTTGTACTTTCTATCGTTAAAATTGTATTCGTTCCTTCACAAATCACATCGTCACTCAACCGTGCGTTAACAGTTGCGTTTGCGGTAAGAGGCTTCAAGACCACGATTGAAAAGGCCGGAATATGTAGCAAATGTGTGGGACCAACTAATTTCCAGGGATTATCAGTAAAATATAAATATTGCGTTGAATTAAGCTGTGGAATTGTATTTACAGCATCCTGTGTTATCACATAACTATTGTTAAATGCCACAATCCTTTTCGCATTGAATAGCGATGGATTAACCGTAGAATAAATGTTGGTTAGATTCAGGTAATACCCAGTTGTTCCAGTATTTACAAAAATCGAATTGTCATTTCCGTACTCATCTTCAAATTTCCATCCATAAAGTTCATCAAAATCACTTCCCGCGAGTTTATTGGCTCCATTGAAAAGAATGGGCGTAGCAGACACTGAACCTCTCGTTATATAGGCTACTGCATCCAGGGCAGTACCCAAAGCCGATTTTTCGATAGGTAAAGTAGGGATTCCTCCAATTTGATTTGGGTTGACTACAATGGGATATCCATGACATTCAATAAACCGGAAGGCATCGTCGTTTTCAAAGATATTACCATATTTTGCTCCAGCCAGCATGGTGTGTGAAATGACTTTGGTAACATCTCGACTCTCAATGTATTTTAGGGCCATAATAGTATTGAGCAAACCATGAGCCCAGGTTCCTGTTCCAAGGTCCAGATCATCATCAAGGTTAAATTCTGTGAACCAAACTTCTTTATCAAAACTATCCTTAATGTTATGAATCCGGATTTTGACCAACTCATTGTGTTGTAATTCGTATGCGTTATTGAATGCGGCGAGGATAAAGGATTCCAAGCCGGCATTTGCCAATGAGCCCACACAGGAGTTACCGTTGGCATTTATTCTAATATAATTATGAAGCGTTATAGCATCAACACTGTTTACACCTCTTAATCTGTTTAACACCTGGTCAAGCCATAATCTTTGCCGGCCTGAACTACCTTCAGAAGCGGTTGCTCCAACTACTGCAACTTTAGTATTTTCGAACGCCGCAATTTGTTTTATATCCTCTGCCCATTCTATTGCCTTGTCCATGTAACTGTCTACACTAGGAAATACCTCATAATACTGATCGTTACTTAAATAAAACTCGTTGCCAAGTTCAATATATTTTACCGGAAGATTCACCTCGTTCATTCTATAAAGCGAAGCAAGTTCATAATAAAATACAGAGGATAATAAATTAAAAGCAATGATAGGTCTGGCTCCGATTCTGGATAAATTATCGCTAATAAACTGAAATTCATTCCCGGTCCTGTTCATGGGAAGCCTATAGGCATTTTGTCGGTATTTCCAGCCAATTGGAAGGTCCTTTTCGTAAATCGGGTAGCCTGTTCTCCAATCGGAATAATTGCTAATTGTTCCAGCAGGCAGTCGCATTAAGGTAACATATTTGTCTCGCAAATACTTTTTCAGTGTAATTCCATTCGCATTATCATCATGATCTCTGATCATTTCCCAACTCTGTAAGTTGACACCGTCATCATCTGATTTAATTGTATTGTTGCCATTATACCCAAAAAAATCTTCTGGCATTGTTCTGGTCTTTACATTGTCTAATGTTGGAGTAAGTGTTACCATTGCTGCTACACTGGCCAGAGTAAAATAGGTGAATTCTGCTACAGTGCTCAAATTGGTAATAGAGCCGATGAGTGCATTACCGGTAGAACTACTTCTTCCCAGATCTTTCCAGATACTTCCATTCCAATTGGCAAGGATCAAGCCGGCAGTGTCTAGAACCCCACAGCCAAGGCTATCCCAATATAGTGTAACGGAAACAACAGCGGATCCGGATATTCGCTCGATTTTTCAATATTGACATTGTGAAAGACTGGTAATAGTTGAATCACTGTTTTCAGATAAATTAGTGTGTTGACCGATGTACTTACACTGAAAGGCATCAGAGGCTGTAGCTGGAGGTGTAATCCCCGCCGGATAATAGTGTTCTTCATCCCCCACCGGAAAAACAAAAGCGGTATTCCCAATTTTCTTAACCGTGCCATCTACAAAACTTTGGTTACTAGCACCTGTAGTGGTAGCCGTTGCCTTTAAGGTGAGAAGTGAGTCCGTGTAAAGGATTCCGCTTTCAAAGGTGATCGCCGAATCGATAAAGGCCTTCTGATTCAATTGAACTGATCCGGAAGTTTTACTTATTTCCAATTTGCAAAACTGATAGGGGTCAGTTCCTTCTAAGGTCTGGTTATTTTCGCCCGACAAAATGACTTTTCCGTTGTTGGTGTTAAAATAAATTTCGCTGCTGTTTATGGATGCATCTCCTTCAAACCACGTGTTGCCTTTGTAGGCCATTTGTATTTCATTGCTTTCCGGAACAAATATGACATTGTTATAAAAATGATCTCCTGTAATGTTCGCGAAGCGGAATGCGCTGTAGCTATCCTGATTATCCAGTGTGACACTTCCGTAAAAAGCATTACCGCCGTAGCAATGACTATTCGAGGATGTTCGTGTTTTGGTAAACGCAACATCGCCTGTAAAAACCGAATTTTTCAAGAGTATGGAAGGTGCTGTAAGAGTAACATCAGCGTTAAAAGTACAGGAATCTATATTGATCACCAGCCCATCGTCTCCGATTAATTCATTGCTCTCCTGACTGCTTTGGTGAATACCTTTAAGGGTGATAATTCCATCGGTCAGTCCTCCTTCACCTGTTACCAGCGCCGCTTTGTCCAATAATTGAACGGAATGTGTGGCATTACCAATCGTCATTGTGGAACTTATTCCAGTGCATGTCAGCGAGACCAAATCATAAAAAACAGAAGCGCTACCATGGGAGATTTCCAGCGGTCCTTTGGAAGTATTTATAAATTCAACCCGGCTGTTAAAAGTATCCGGCAAAGCCTGCCCAAGTCGTAGAACAGAATTGGTACTTTTTTTTATAACTGTTTGAGCATTGAAAACACATCCCCCATCCCCAAAACCATTAGAGGTGCCGTTATGCTCAAAACTCCCTTCTCCATCAAACACTCCACCGCTGAGCTCTAATTGTGCGGTGATGCAATCAATAGTACAATCAGTATTCGTTCCATCGAAGGTGACTAAATTGCCTCTGAGTTTTAATGTTCCGTTATAAATTTTACCTCCGCTGAGCGTTGCATTATTGGTAATTTCCAGCTCATAACCCCCGATATTTATGGCCCTGCCGCTGATAGTTAACTTATATATTGTAGTGTTAGCCGCAATAAGTATGGTATCGCTCCCACTCCCGACATTGACCGTATCATTAGTGGAAGGCACTACACCGCCTGACCAGTTGGCAGCTGTCCCCCATTGGTTATTGGTGGTACCGTTCCAGGTGTAGTTGCCAGCTTCTGAAATCAAATTCATCGAAAGCAAGAGTACAGTTAAACATAACCGAAATAATAAATTGTAGTGGGTTGTTTTCATAGTAAAATCAGGAATAAGAATGTATTAAATTACAGGAATTGCAAACAATAATTCACCTTTATAAAAGGCAATCGAACTCAAACTAATTAGTTACAAAAGCGAATGCATCGCTCCATACCCCATTGCTTTTCACGCGAACACTTCCAAATAGAACATCGCTGTAATCAAATTCACCCAATGAAAGGTTCAATTTAGTTCCCACACGATTCCAGGTGCAACCTGTAGGTAAACTTGTGGTTTGATCATAAACAAAACTATAATCAAACAAATTAAAAATACCTTCATTAATTCCGAGTTTAATCTCAATAAACTCTACCTGATTGGTGTCAACCAACGTGACAAACATGGTCCCCATCACTTTATCATTCACAGGTGCGGAAGTGATAACATAAGCGTCAAAATTAGACTGCGCTTGCAGTGGGATTCCTGAAAAAAGAATAAAGAGTAAAAGAAGGGTCTTTCTTCGTAAAGCAATCAGATATTTATCCATAAAAATGAGATTTGGTTCAACGAATGTAAAAAAGTTTTTCGAAAATGCAAGGGGTCAGTTGAAAATTTAATATTCCTTTTGATTAAATATAGGTTATTTTAAAATGGACTGCTCCAATAATATTATTGACCTAAACATTAATCAATTCCTATTACTACTTTTGCACCATGGAAAACAGTATGTTTTGGGTGGGATTTAATGTTTTTATTCTGGCCATGCTGGCTTTTGATTTGCTCATTGTAAATAAGAAGGAAAAGGAAGTTACTTTTAAGGAATCCATTTTGTGGGTGGCATTTTGGTCGTCATTGGCCATGGCGTTTAATGGACTCGTATATTATTGGTTCGGACCCGTAAAAGCATTTGAATTTTTAACAGGTTATGTGATCGAATGGTCGTTGAGTGTCGATAATTTATTTGTGTTTATTGTCATCTTTAATTATTTCAAGGTTCCCAAAATGTACCAACATCGTGTTTTGTTTTGGGGAATTTTAGGAGCACTTATTTTAAGAGGAACATTCATTTTAGTAGGGATTGCTTTGTTCGATAAATTCGATTGGATGATTTACATCTTCGGTGGTATTTTACTTTTCACCGGTATCAAAATGTTGTTTCAAAAGGATGAAGAAGATCCTCAACTCGATCGAAATATTTTTGTGCGTGCCTGCAAAGCCATATTACCTGTTACCGATAAGTATCATGGAAAATATTTCTTCGTAAAAGAAAATTTAAAATGGGTGGCGACACCTTTATTCATTGTTTTAGTTGTTGTCGATTTTACAGATTTAGTTTTTGCCGTAGATTCAATTCCGGCGGTTTTGTCCATCAGCAGCGATCCATTTATTGTTTACACCAGTAATGTCTTCGCCATCCTCGGACTTCGTTCATTGTTTTTTGCTTTAAGCGGTATGATGGATTTATTTAAGTATTTGAAATACGGATTAGCCATTATTCTCTCGTTTGTTGGAATAAAAATGTTGATTTCAAAATTCTATCATATCCCTGTAGAATGGGCTTTGTTTGTAGTGGTGATTGTATTAGCCGTAAGTATTTTGCTTTCTCAGTTGAAGAACAGAGAAGAGTAGAATTGGGTGGATTGTTAAACTTCAGCGTTAAACTTTATTGGAGGAATTAACTCCAATGGATCTCAATCATCAACCCATGAAAAAAATCCTATTCCTTCTCTTTGTTTTTTCATTTCAATTCACGCAAGCACAACAAAACACCATCCTCATTATTGCCGATGATTTAGGGAACGATTATTTAGGCTATTACACCAATGTTGGAGATACAGCCCCAACACCTTCCATTCGGAGTTTGTTGTCGCAAGGCGTGCAATTTAATAATGCTTGGGCAAATCCAGTATGCTCTCCCACTCGTGCCGCATTGTTTACCGGTCGCTATGGTTTTCGAACGGGAGTGGGTGAAGTAATTGCCAGTACAAGTACGCCACAATTAGACACTGCAGAAAGAGGCATAGCCCGACTCTTACGCGATTTTGCCCCTGTGAAATATGAAACGGCGAATGTTGGAAAATGGCATTTGCATCTTCCAACTCCAATTCCACAACGCATATTTCCAAACTACATGGGATACGATTTGTATTCAGGGAATTTTAATGGCGCCATCGGTGATTATTTTAATTGGCCTCGAATAAAAAATGGTGTTGTAGATACAGTTACCAATTATGCAACTACTCAAACTGTAGACGATGCCATTATTTGGTTAGATACACTCTCTACTTCAAATCCATTTTTTCTATGGGTTGCTTTTAATGCTCCACATTCACCCTTTCATCTTCCTCCAGCAAATCTGCATTCCTACTCTAATTTGCCAGGGACACAAGCGCATATCAATGCAAATCCAAGGGAGTACTTTAAAGCCATGGTGGAGGCCATGGATACTGAGATAGGTCGACTCCTTCAATATTTAGATGCAAATAATTTGAGAGATAGTACCAACATTATTTTTATGGGTGATAATGGGGAAGAGCGATCCATTGCTCAAATAATAGATTCAACCCACGCAAAAGGTACTGTGTACGAACCCGGAATTCGAGTTCCTATGATTATCTCGGGTCCATCCGTAGTGAACCCCGGTCGACAAAGTGATGCGCTTGTTTCTACTCCCGATTTGTTCGCAACGATCCTCGATCTTTCAGGCTTTTCGAATTGGATAAATTTTATTCCAGCTGCAAAATTACCCATCGATAGTAAAAGTTTGTATCCAATTATTAGGAACGATACCACTGATGTGCGCGATTGGATTTTTGCAGAGCAGTTTCGAGTAAACACTGTACCTACGGATGCAAAAGCCATGAAAACAAAAACACATAAACTGATGAAGTTTGATTCGGGTAATACTCGTTTTTATGATTTGACTACAGATTCACTCGAGCAAAATAATTTGTTTAATCAGCCTTTAACATCCATCCAGTTGCAACAATATAATTATTTGTGCAATGAGTTAAATGCATTGTTGAATCTTTCTACTTGCACTACGATTACTTCAACTCAAGAAGTTAAAGAAGAATTGTCTGCACCCCTAGTATTTCCGAATCCGATGAGTAATATGCTTACGGTGAGATGGGATGGAAATGAAATGGAATCACTTGTCTTGGTAGATGCTATTGGTAGAGTGATGATAGAAGGAGAGCCAGGGGACTGGGATGTATCCTTATTGAAACCAGGAGTATATTTCTTGCAACCTACCCAGTTGCGTTCGTTTTTTTCGGTAAAAGTGATAAAGCTTGACTAGCTTTTAAGTGAGATTTTCATTCCTCGATTGAGGAATTTGAACGATCTTTGTGCTCTTCATGAAACTAGGCTCCACCCTTTCTTTTGTTTATCGATTTTGCAACTATTACCTAAAAGCAACCAATCGACATGGGTTGCAAGCGCCTTTTGCTTTTCAATTAAACGAGTATGTTTTTAAACTCGATCGAAAGTATGATCTCCTGAAGCCCATCGAAAAGTTAAGAAGAAAATTAAAAAGGATAGGCGTAAAATTAAAGTCTTAGACTTTGGTGCTGGTTTTGGCGGACAAGTATTTAACGAATTATCAATTTCTTACATAGCTAAAAATGCGGCTAAACCTCCACGTTATGCGCGCATGTTGTTTCGGCTGGTCAATTATTTAAAACCATTGACCATCGTGGAATTGGGAACTTCACTCGGTATTTCTGCACTTTATCAAGCTGCGGGAAATTCATCTGCAAAAGTTTTCACGTTAGAAGGTTGTCCCGAAACGGCTCGTATAGCACAAGAAAATTTCAATCAGTTTCCGCATTATAAAATCGAATTGGTGGTTGGCTCGTTCGAAAAAACATTGCCAACTTTATTGGAGAAAGTAAAAGAAATTGATTTTCTCTTTATAGATGGACACCATCAACTTCAACCTACCTTGCAATATGTCGAAATGTGTTTTCCAATGTTGAGTAAAGATGCAATCATCGTGTTGGATGATATTAATTGGTCGGATGAAATGCGCCAAACTTGGCAGCAACTCATCGCCGACAAACGCTATACTTTAAGCATCGATATTTTCATGATGGGAATTTTGTTTGTAAGCAAGGATCTTAGCAAGGAGAATTTCGTACTTCGCTATTAATTTCTTTGTCTTTTTTAGATGGACTTGTCCAGAAACTTCAATTTCTCACCTCAATCGTTCAATTCACATCCTCATCCGAATCCGACGAATCGCATTCTTTCTTACTTTTGAAAAAAAGCAACCAGCGTGGAGAACATTATTCAAGTAAAAAATATTTCCAGAGTGTATAAAGTAGGTTTAGAAACCATTTACGCCTTGCGTTCCATTACACTTTCTATTGCTAAGAATGAATATGTGGCCTTGATGGGATCATCGGGATCCGGAAAATCTACCTTGATGAATGTATTGGGTTGTCTAGACACGCCTTCAGGTGGAGAGTATCACCTTAACAACATAGATGTTTCTCGACTAAGCGATAACGAATTAGCAGAGATTAGAAACAAGCAAATTGGATTTGTTTTCCAAACATTTAATTTGCTTCCTCGCTCTACCGCTCTCGATAATGTAGCTCTCCCCTTGGTGTATGCTGGAGTGAGTCGCGAAGAACGTGAAGCGCGTGCGTTAAAGTCGCTTCAAGACGTAGGCTTAGGTGATCGTGTTACCCATCGACCCAACGAACTTTCAGGCGGACAACGTCAACGTGTCGCCATTGCAAGAGCCTTGGTGACAAAGCCAGCGATTATCCTTGCTGATGAGCCCACCGGAAACTTGGATTCCAAAACATCTATAGAGATTATGGCCTTATTAGCCGATATCCACGATAAAGGAAATACCGTAATTTTGGTGACTCACGAAGAGGACATTGCCCGACACGCACATCGCATTGTTCGATTAAAAGATGGAATGGTGGAGTCGGACCAAAAAATCCGAATCCTATGATAAATGAAGTCAATGCAGGAGCATGAAAATTTACACGAAAACAGGTGATGCTGGACTAACTTCCCTCATTGGTGGGACCCGAGTTCCTAAGCATCATATCCGGATTGAGGCTTATGGCACCGTTGATGAGTTGAATTCATACATCGGATTAATTCGCGATCAGGAAATAGATCAGCAGAGTATCAACACCTTGCTAGAGATTCAAGATCGGTTATTCACAATCGGATCTCATCTAGCTAGTGATCCAGAGAAAAGCAGGATGAAATTGCCGGAGATTAAATTAGAGGACATAGAAGTGCTTGAAAAAGAAATAGATCGTATGACTGCGCTCTTGCCCGAATTAAAATCATTTATTCTACCAGGCGGAAATACCACCGTTTCATTTACGCATATTGCTCGCTGTGTTTGCCGCAGGTGTGAGCGATTAGTAACTCATTTAAACGAGGAAGCACCTGTAAATGAAAAGATTGTAGTGTATCTCAATCGACTCTCAGATTACCTCTTCACCTTAAGTCGATACCTCGGAATGAACATGAAAGTGATAGAAAGTCCTTGGAGCCCAAAATTGTGAAAAAAAACATAGTTGAAATATTTAGCTTTTTAGAGTTTCATTTTGTTATTTTTGCGCGCCCTCCATGAAGGCTTGAACCATTCAGGAGATTTATCGTAATAACGCATTAATCAGTTAAGAATATGTATTGGACCCTCGAACTCGCACAACACCTTGAAGATGCCCCTTGGCCGGCAACCAAAGACGAATTGATAGATTATGCCATTCGTTCAGGAGCTCCGATGGAAGTGATAGAAAACTTACAGGAGTTAGAAGACGAAGGTGAATCCTACGAAAACATAGAAGAGATTTGGCCAGATTATCCCACCAAAGATGATTTCTTCTTCAACGAAGACGAATATTAGAAAAACATTAAAAAGCAGAAAGCCCGTCGATGAGATGGGCTTTTTTGTTAATTGGCAAATTGGCAAATTGGCAAGTTGGCAAGTTGGTGAATTGGTGAATTGGCGAATTGGCGAATTGGTGTCCCGATAGCTATCGGGATGCTTTGCCCAGAAGTCTGTCCGAAGCATTGTACATCTGGGGCAAATTGGTAATCGCGAAGCCTCGCGAGGTGTATTGGTGAATTGGTTTCCCGATAGCTAAAGCGAGACTGTTAAAAGAATCAATTTGGAAAAACGAAGCCAATATAGATTTGATGATATATTATATTTCGCATCATTCGCACTTTCGCATCATTCGCACTTTCGCATTTCGTGTCATTCGCACTTTCGCACTTTCGCACTTTCGCATTTCGTGTTTGATTCGCATTTCGCGTAGTTAGCTCCCGACATTTCGGGATCATGTCATTCGCACTTTCGCATTTCGTGTTGATTCGCATTTCGCGTAGTTAGCTCCCGACATTTGGGATCATGTCATTCGCACTTTCGCATTTCGTGTTGATTCGCATTTCGCGTAGTTAGCTCCGACATTTCCGGATCGTGTCATTCGCACTTTCGCATCATTCGCACTTTCGCATTTCGTGTCATTCGCACTTTCGCACTTTCGCATTTCGTGTTGATTCGCATTTCGCGTAGTTAGCTCCCGACATTTCGGGATCATGTCATTCGCACTTTCGCATTTCGTGTTGATTCGCATGTCACGTAGTTAGCTCCCGACATTTCGGGATCGTGTCATTCGCACTTTCGCATTTCGTGTTGATTCGCATTTCGCGTAGTTAGCTCCCGACATTTCGGGATCGTGTCATTCGCACTTTCGCATTTCGTGTTAATTCGCTCCCGACACTTCGGGATCGCGTCAAACGCATTTCGCGTTAGTTAGCGACCTCACTCATAAACTTAATCCGTATCAATCGAATTTCATCTACAGTGTATTCGTTTTCTCCCATCTCATTGATGGCAGCTTCTATGGTATCGTTTTCTGCAGTGCGGAAATAATCAAAAACTTCTTCCTGACGTTCTTCATCAATTACTTCGTTGATGTAATATTGAATATCTACTCGAGTGCCAGATGCAACAATGCTTTCAATTTCACCAATGATATCTTCTAACTTCAATCCTTTCGACTTCGCCATATCATCTAAAGAAATTCTTCTGTCGATGTTTTGAATGATATGCACTTTCAATCCGCTCTTGTTTACAACACTCTTCACTACCATATCATCAGGACGCTCAATTTCATTCTCGTCAACATACTTTTTGATGAGATCAATAAATGGCTTTCCGTACTTCGTTGCTTTTCCATTTCCAACACCCGTGATGTTTTTTAATTCATCAATGGTGATTGGATAATTTGTTGCCATCTCTTCTAAAGAGGGATCTTGGAAGACAACGAATGGAGGTAGATTTTTTTGCTTGGCAACATTTTTACGTAATGTTTTAAGCATTTCAAAAAGTTGCTCATCCGCAGCACCACCGCCACCTGCACCTGCTTCATCATCTTCATCTGCATCGGCATCTTCAAATTTTGAGTCGATAGCAATTTTGAATGAGGTTGGATTTTTCAAAAAGGCATGACCTTCTTCACTCACTTTCAATAAACCGTAATTATCAATATCCTTTGTGAGCAATCCAGCCAGGATAGATTGACGAATTAATGTTGTCCAAAAACGTTCGCCTTGTTCAACACCTTCTGCAAAAACTTCTAAAGCATTATGCTTGTAATTTTTTACTTGCTGATCAAGTTGTCCGATAAGAATATTTACAATATGTTCTGCTTGATGTTTTTCTTTTACCGCTAAAATCGTCTCTAGCAACAACGACATTTCATCTTGTGCTTCAATCAATGGTTTTGGATGCAAGCAATTGTCACAACTATTGCAATTATCACTTTCGTATTTCTCACCAAAATAATTTAGTAATACTCTTCTTCTGCAAACTGATGTTTCAGCATAACCTACGGTTTCCGATAAAAGTTGCTTTCCAATTTCTTGTTCCGCAACCGGTTTGCCTTTCATGAATTTCTCAAGCTTCTCGATGTCTTTGTAGCTATAAAAAGTAACACATCTTCCTTCGCGACCATCTCTTCCGGCACGTCCTGTTTCTTGGTAATATCCTTCTAAGCTTTTAGGAATATCGTGATGAATTACAAAACGAACATCGGGTTTGTCAATTCCCATTCCGAATGCAATCGTAGCCACGATCACATCCATCTCTTCCATCAAAAATTTATCTTGCGTAGAAGCGCGTGTACCCGCATCTAATCCTGCATGATAAGGAAGTGCTTTGATCCCATTCACTGTTAATGTTTGTGCAACTTCTTCTACTTTTTTACGACTCAAACAATAAATGATTCCTGATTTGCCTGTATGTTGCTTTACAAACTTGATCATTTCTTTTAATACGTTAACCTTTGGACGTATTTCGTAATATAAATTTGGACGATTAAAGGAAGCTTTAAAAACTTGTGCATCCATCATTCCTAAATTCTTTTGAATATCAGCTTGCACTTTTTCGGTAGCGGTAGCAGTGAGTGCGATGATAGGTACTTCACCAATTTGCTCGATGATGGAACGAAGGCGACGATATTCAGGTCGGAAATCATGTCCCCATTCAGAAATACAATGTGCTTCATCTATTGCAAAAAATGAAATATTAACTTCTTTTAAAAATTTAATATTCTCTTCTTTGGTTAATGATTCGGGAGCCACATATAACAACTTCGTATTGCCATTTGTGATATCTTGCTTTACACGTGTAATTTCTGCTTTGTTCAACGATGAATTTAAAAAATGAGCAACACCATCATCAGTATTAAATCCGCGTATGGCATCTACCTGATTTTTCATCAAGGCAATTAATGGAGAAATGATGATGGCTGTACCCTTGCTCATTAGAGCAGGTAATTGGTAGCACATCGATTTTCCACCACCAGTAGGCATGATGACAAAAGTGTTTTTACGTGCAAGCACATTCCGAATTACTTCTTCTTGCGCACCTTTAAACTGGTCATACCCAAAATATTTATTTAACGCTTCATTCAGCGTGTTTTCTTCAACTAACATGTTTCATTGGAAATTAAGGACTACAAATTTACAATTTTTTACTCTTGCTCACAGTATAATTTTCATGAAAATATTACGTTTCATGTTGAATTCACACTGAGCCATGATTTGATTTAACTACTTGTTAGGTGAAGATATTGTTTTGTATTTAATAAAACAAGAAATCTATTTCATTTCTGCGTAAAAAAATGATCTTTGCATTACTTTCCCAAATTTAAAAGATAATATGCTGAGCGATCAAAAATTATTTCTCTTGCAAAAGAAACGCTTCAAATTGAAGCTGACTCTGTTTTAGGGCTTATGGAGATGTTGAATGATGATTTTATTTCATCTATTAAGCTGATTCATGCTTCAGAAGGAAGAGTAGTGGTGAGCGGAATTGGAAAATCAGCAATTATCGCCAATAAAATTGTAGCTACGCTAAATTCTACGGGCACACCGGCCGTTTTTCTTCATGCTGCCGATGCCATTCATGGTGATTTAGGCATGATTCAGCGAAATGATACAGTAATTTTAATATCAAATTCTGGCAATACTCCTGAAATCAAAGTGTTAGCTCCGTTAATTAAAAGTGGAGGAAATGTTTTGATTGCCATGGTGGGTGTGATGGATTCATTTTTAGCAACTCAAGCCGACTATGTTTTATCGACAAAAGTGAAGAAAGAAGCTTGTCCAAATAATTTAGCCCCAACCAGTAGCACCACCGCTCAGTTGGCTATGGGTGATGCGTTAGCCGTTTGCTTGCTGGAAATGAAAGGATTTACGGCTTCCGATTTTGCCCGATATCATCCTGGTGGAGCCTTGGGAAAGAGATTGTACCTAAAAGTAGAAGATTTGCTTTCAAATATTGAACAACCAATCGTTTCTTCGGATGCACCTTTAAATGAGGTAATTCTAGAAATTTCTTCCAAACGTCTGGGTGCTACTGCGGTTGTGGATTCAGGAAAGTTAGTTGGAATCATCACCGATGGGGATTTAAGACGCATGATGCAGAAAAAATTCGATTTTGATACGCTGAAAGCAGGTGATATTATGACGAAAAACCCCAAAACAGTAATTCGTGAGATGATGGCGGTTGAAGCGTTGACTTTGATGAAATCCAATAATATTACTCAGTTAGTAGTTAGCGATGGTACAAATTTCATCGGATTTGTTCATTTGCACGACTTGTTGAAGGAAGGTATTATTTGAAGGTCATAAATTAATTCATGAAATAGAAGATTCTTCTTACTTGCATCAAACAAGCTTTATTATTGATATTGTATTTGATAATGTTTGTTCATCAAACAATTACTCAAAGTTCCCATTCTCTAGAAAATCAGTGAAGCTTCTTTTTTAAAAATCATTAACCAAAATAGTTTAATATGTTCCGTTTCCTAAAATTAGTGGCAACAAGTTTATTTTTTATTTGCCTTTGTTCCTGTTTTCAATCTGTACAAGCCCAATCTTTCCTTATCAATACAAATGCCGACGATTGCGAAGTTTTTGTAGATGAGGTGAAAGTGGGAACCGGTAAATCAATAAACTTTTTATTGGATAAGAAGAATACAATGAAACAGATTAAAGTGACACGACCCGGTTATTTTCCAAAATACGAAGTCGCGTTTTATGGGGATAAAGAGATTGAAATAAATGTGGATCGTAAAACTTTTATAAGTGAATCAGGTCTTCCTCCGGTTGTTTTAACAGGAGCCAACTATAACGAAGTAAAAGCCTTCAATTATTTTTACGATTATGAAATGTATAGAAAAAATCTTTTTAATCCAACCCATCATAACTGTTATGATAAAGTAGCTTTGCGTGATTATCAAAGAGATGTCCACTCGTATTTTGTAAAAGGACTTGCGTCAACAGGTATTGTAGATACGAATTATTCCATGTTGAAATTAGATAATTATAAATGTCAGTTAGAAGCCACTGTGAATTTGGCGGGATGTTATTTTTATGAAACTTCGAAAAATTGCAGTCAAATGGCAATGCGAATTGAAGTTGAAGTTAATTATGAATTTAAAGATAAATTTGGAAAGGAAATTTATAATTTGAGAAAAAGAGGTTGGTCGGGAACGTATAGCTTGGATAGACTGAAATGGTTATCGATTGATTCGGATGAAAAGAGGAAATTTTTTAATAGTAGAATGGAGGAGGCTATCGCTAATTCGCTTTATGATTTGATTGCTGATTCTGAATCTGAAATAATTTTTAAAGACGAGGAACCATTGGCCGCTACCAAATTAGAGTCGTTACATTTAAATAACAGTAGCTCCGTAACTGATATGAAATCGGCCTTGAAAGCAACAGTTACCATTAAAACAGGTGATTCTTTTGGATCGGGTTGTGTGGTGAGTAATGACGGTTATATTTTATCCAGTTATCATGTAATTGCTGATTTCAAGGATAGTGTTATTCATATCATTTCTAATGGTGGCGATACCATAAAAGGAATAGTGGTGAGGACAAGTAAGTCGGCTGATTTGGCTTTAATAAAAACGAGTAAGACTTTTCCGTTTGCTTTTAGCTTGCTTGCTAGTACAGAAATAGAAGTCACTGACGAAGTAGTGGCCATCGGAACTCCAGCTTCCATGGAATTAAGTCAAACGGTTTCAAAAGGTATTGTTTCCGCTGTCCGAAAAGTGGAGATAAAAATACGATTATTCAAACTGATGTAGCTGTTAGCCCAGGAAACAGCGGCGGACCTTTACTAAAATTGCCTGGAATATTTATAGGAGTAGTAAATTCAAAAATTTCTGGTGGGCGAATAGAAGGACTTGCTTTTTGTACCCCTGTTTCAGATGTAATTACTTTTCTGAATTTAAATGTGAAGTAAATATATAAAGGGCATTTAGTCAGCTAATTATACCCATTTTTTAATGACACTAAGGGGCAATAAATAATGGATGCGTTTTAATTTTAACGTCAAGTTTGTGCTTTGTAGCTTATTAAGTTTTTCAGTATTATTGTTAATTGAATTGCCATTGTAAGTGGTAAGAGTTTAATCGTTAAATTTCAAATAAAAAACTATGAGAATTTTATTTAAAGTATCGTTGATTTTGTTAATTTTTAATAGTGTTAGTTTGAAAGGGCAAACAAAAGATGTTTTCACGATAAAGACTAATTCCAGTGATTGTGAAGTGTTTGTTGATGATGTAAAAATTGGTACTGGAACGGAAGTTAAAGTAAGCATTGATCCTAAAAAATTATTGCGTCAAATCAAAGTTGTTCGTGCAGGATACATAACTGAACACGATGTGTTTTATATTAAAGATAAAGAAATTAAAATTGATGTCAATCATAAAATTTACAAGAGTGAAACGGGAACTCCACCTGTAGAGTTAAGAAAAGCGAAAGGAGAAACCTTTTTTACTGAGTATTTCTTTTACGACTATAAAGAATTTAGAAAGATCAAGAATGCTAGATTAGCACCGGAGTGTTTTGACAAATCTGGTGTTTCTGGTTTTGGAGAAAAAGCTGGGGAAAACCTTTTGTTTGCAATTTCAACAAGTGGATATATTGACACAAACAGTACATTGTTTAATTCTGGAGAATATAAATGTATGGTAGATGTTACTTTTAATTATGCAAGATGCTTTTTTTATCAAATTGACAAAAAGTGTTCTAATTGGGCGATTCAATTAGAGGTCGGTGTCGACTATGACTTTAAAGATAAATTCGGAAAGAAATTATATAAGTATGACAGAGATTCTAAATCGGGAATTTATAGTTTGGATTTTTAAAATGGGAAACTTTAGACTACAAAGCTAAAACAGCTTTTATTGATAAATTGATGCAAGAAGCTATTGCAAATACGCTGTATGATGAATTAGAAGATTCGGCTGCTCATGTAATCTTTAAGGATGATGAGTCCTTAAAAGCTTCTAAATTGAAAGCGTTAGAGTTGGTTTCAACTACGGCTGTTATGGATATGAAATCGGCACTGAAAGCAACGGTAACGATTAAAACAAATGATTCTTTTGGATCAGGTTGTGTAGTGAGTAACGATGGATATATATTGACAAGTTATCATGTGATTTCAGACTCACCTGATAGTACTATAAAAGTAATTACCAGTAAAGGGGATACGCTAAATTGTAAATTAGATAGAACCAGTAAAATGGCTGATTTAGCACTTTTAAAAACAGTCTCCACTTTTCCATTTTCATTTAACTTGAAAAAACTCGTAGAGTTTGAAGTTTCTGATGAAGTGATGGCAATTGGTACGCCAGCTTCAATGGAACTAAGTCAAACTGTTTCAAAAGGAATTATTTCTGGAGTCCGCAAAGGAAGCGATAAATTAACATTGATTCAAACGGATGTTAGTGTAAGCCCAGGTAATAGTGGTGGTCCCTTAGTAACCAGTACAGGCTCATTTATTGGAGTGGTGAATTCGAAAATTTCAGGAAGCAGGGTAGAGGGATTAGGATTCTGTACTCCATTGATTGATGTAATTTCTCGATTGAATTTGAAAGTGAAGTAAAAAACAATCTCTCTAAATCGTAATGGCTATCTATTGAGTTGGTTATACCGACTCATGATACCACTTAAACTCCCCAAATTCCACTAATATTGCAGTCTTAAAGAGAATGCATGTTAGGCTTGAAAAATGATGTCCATCACGAAATGACCTTCCTCGATCACCTCGAGGCACTTCGCTGGCATATCGTGCGTTCGGCCATTGTGATTGTAGTGGTGGCTATCGTTGCTTTTATGAATAAGGAGTTCATTTTTGATGGGATCATCATGGCGCCCAAGAATTCCGATTTCCTTACCTATCGCGTCTTGTGTGAGTTAAGTACCCGTTACGACCTTGGAATGTGCATGGATAAAGTGGACTTTTCCGTCGTGAACCTCAATATTAGCGGACAATTCACAACCCATATGTGGATCGCTTTTATGACGGGTTTTATAGTCGGATTCCCTTATCTCGTATGGGAACTGTGGCGTTTTATTCGCCCTGCATTGTCTGAAAAGGAGATAAAGTGAGTCAAGGTGTTGTTTTTTTACTTCCCTGCTCTTTATGCTTGGTGTTTCCTTTGGCTATTATGTGATTACCCCACTTTCTATTAATTTCTTAGGAAACTATAAAGTCAGTGCGGAAATTGCGAATTCCATCAGCATGGATTCGTATATCAATACCGTGACGGTTTTATCGATGTCTACGGGAATCATTTTCGAATTGCCAATGGTCGTCTATTTCTTGAGTAAACTGGGAATATTGAGCCCTGAATTTATGCGGAAGTATCGCAAACATGCCATGGTATTTAATTTAATTATTGCCGCATTAATCACGCCTTCTCCCGATGTGACTAGTCAGCTATTGGTCGCTATTCCACTGTTTTTTTTATATGAAATAAGTATTTATGTGTCTAAAGCCGTGGTGAGTAAGAAGAGAAGGCTAGAGAAAGCGACATAGATAATTTGGTTGTAAAAGAAAAGTTCTATTTTAGTGATGAAAGAAATTGATCTCCTAGTAAATCATTAAGAAATGTCACAAGTAAAAAACTTTAACGAATATCGAGAATTGATGAATGGGAAGATCCTGGCACAGGAAATCTGAACATGAAAAGATTTTGGGCGCTCGATGCTTCGACGTATCAAGCAGGTGCGTTGGATGTAAAAACAAAGGAAATGTTGGGACTAATATCTTCCATGGTTTTACGTTGTGATGATTGTATCCGATATCATCTCGGAAAGTGCATGGAGCAAGGTGTCACCACAGAGGAGCTTTTTGAAGTTTTCTCAATAGCAAATTTAGTGGGCGGTAGTATTGTGATTCCACATACACGTCGTGCCTTGGAGTATTGGGAGGAATTAGGAACATTATCAAAGTAAAAACGTAAACATTGACATCACCCGATTAGAAGAAGTATTGAATGAGATATTATTACTTATTATTTTTAGTAACCTTTATTTTTGTGCAGCCTGCTTTTGCACAACAAACTAAAATCAGAGGTAAAGTAACCGATCAACTCACCAACGAGCCGATCCCTTTTGCAACTGTCGTTTTTAAAGGAACTACCATCGGCGCAAATACCGATATGGATGGAAATTATTTTTTGTCGACAGATGCCCCCGGTGATTCGATTTTATGCACATTAATAGGTTATCTCCCCGTGAAAATGCGAGTGAAGAAAGGCCAAGATCAAGTGATCAATATGGTGATGAAGGCGAGTAAGATGGAGTTGCAAGAGGTGGTGATCAAAGCCGGGGAAAACCCAGCCAACATTATTTTTCGCGAAATCATCAAACATAAATTTGAAAATGATCATACGAATTTGAATTCGTACCAATATGAAGTGTATAATAAACTGGAGTTCGATTTAACGAATATCAGTGATAAAATGAAAAGGAATAAACTACTCAAACCTTTTGCTTTCGTTTGGGATAATATTGATAGTACAGAAACAAATAGTAAACCCTTTCTTCCTTTTTTTATTAGCGAGACTTTATCCGATATCTATTATAGAAGTAACCCAAGTAGTAAGCAAGAAGTTATTAAAGCCAGTAAAGTTTCTGGATTAGAAAATGCTTCGGTCACTCAGTTTCTTGGAGACATGTATCAACGCGTGAATGTCTACGATAATTTCATTGAACTTTTTGGGAAAGGATTTATCAGCCCTGCTTCCGATTTGGGTTTGGTGTATTATCGCTATTATTTATTGGACTCCGCATTCCTTGATGATCAATGGTGCTATAAAATGAAGTTTAAGCCACGCCGACCACAAGAGCTTACTTTCAGTGGCGAATTTTGTGTGCATGATTCTACGTTTGCCATCAAAAAGATTTCAATGCGTATCGCACATGATGCCAACATTAACTGGGTGGAAGATATGGCGATTGTGCAAGAGTACACGCGTGTGGATACTACGTGGATGTTGAGTCGTGATATGTTAGTGCTCGATTTTGCTGCTCGACAAGAAGGGATGAGTTTCATTGGAAGAAAATCAACAACTTATCGCAATATCAGAATCAATCATACCATCCCCGAGGAAATTTTTAAAGGAACAGAAATTATTCGCCTCAATGAAGATGCTTTAACTAAAACCGCCGATTACTGGGATCAACATCGTCATGATTCTCTTGCTGAAAGAGAACAGAAAATCTATCACATGGTAGATACGATTAAAACATTACCAGCATTTAAAACGTACGTTGAATTAATTACACTGTTCTTTACAGGTTATAAGGACATCGGACTTATTGAGCTGGGTCCTTATTATACAGTGTATAGTAGAAATCCGATTGAGGGAAATCGTTTTCGAATTGGAATGCGAACAAGTGACGACCTCAGCACTAAAATTCAGTTAGAAGGATATTTAGCTTATGGGTTGAAAGATGAACGTTTCAAATACATGGGATCGGCAAAGTATAAAATTTCAGACAAGCCCCGACAGTTTACAGGCGTACAATATCGATTTGATGTAGAGCAATTGGGTCAAAGTGATAATGCATTTCAAGATGATAATATTTTGTCATCGTTGTTCAGACGAAACCCTGCAACCAAATTAAATACATCCGTCTCCAAAAAGTTGGTATGATATTGAGTGGTTTCCTGGACTTAGCAATAAAGTAACTTTAACACAATGCTTTCATCCTCTTGGCGATTTGGATGTGCGCTATTTTACAAACGAAGATAAAAATCTGGTAAAAAATACGTTTCAAACTACCCAATTAAGTGTGTTCATGCGATTTGCCTATCGTGAAAAATTTGTTGCCGGAAAAGTGGATCGCATCAGCTTAGGAAGTGAACATCCTATCATTCAAATTAATTATACGAAAGGAATAAAAGGATTTTTAGAAGGGGATTTCGACTATCAAAAACTTTCAATTCGAGTTGACGATCGTTTAAAGTTAAATCCATTTGGTTATACCTACTGGGTGTTGAGTGCAGGGAAAACATGGGGTAAAGTTCCTTATCCGTTATTGGAAATTCATCCGGGAAATGAAACTTATTTTTACGATTATGCTGCATTCAATATGATGAATTTTTTCGAATTCGTTAGTGATTATTATTTGAGTGGATTTGCAACGCATCACTTCGATGGATTCTTCCTCGATAAAATTCCATTGCTACGTAAGTTAAAGTGGCGCGAAGTTGCACAAGTGAAAGCAGTTTGGGGTCAATTGCAAAATTCAAATTTGAATTTACAAGCCAATCAAAGTTTGTTTTACTCGCTAAATAAAAAACCTTACGTGGAAGCGGGAGTAGGCGTAGAGAATATCTTTAAAATTTTGCGTGTCGATTTCCTTTGGAGGATGAGCTATTTGGAAAATCCCAATATTTCTAAGTTTGGAATTCGAGGAAGCTTCCAGTTGACTTTCTAAATAGTAATCAGGGTAAATTGACATATTTGTTTCTTAGAAGAAAACTTAGAATAGTGCAGACTTAGCACCTTGAACGAAAATTTCGCATAGGCGACGCCAAAAGTTTCTGGACGAAACCTTAGCGTCCCTAGAGCTTAGCGCCTTAACCTGAGCCTGTCGAGGGTGCGAGAAAATTATAGCATAGGCGAGCCTTAGCGCCTCCGCGCCTTTTAACCTGAGCTTGTCGAGGGTTGCGAGAAACCTTAGCATAGCGCAGCCTTCACGTATGATTTTTCACAACTACCTATATTAATAAAAATACACATTACCCTATAATTCACTAATTTTGCCCTATGTCTATTCTTCGAAGTGAAAATCTTGTAAAACGATATAAACGTCGTACGGTAGTGGACCATGTATCTATTCAGGTTTCTCAAGGTGAAATTGTGGGTTTACTTGGTCCAAATGGGGCAGGTAAAACAACCACTTTTTACATGACTGTAGGACTCATCAAACCAAATGAAGGGCAAATTTTTTAGATGATCTCGAAATTACATCTGAACCCATGTACAAGCGTGCTCAAATGGGAGTTGGATATTTAGCTCAAGAAGCATCGGTGTTTCGCAAACTTTCGGTTGAAGATAATATCAAGGCTGTGCTAGAGATGACAAAAATGACGAAGGAAGCTCAGAGCGAAAAGTTAGAAGAATTATTAAGTGAGTTTGGACTTCAAAAAATTCGCAAAAGTTACGGCGATGTTTTATCAGGAGGAGAAAGAAGAAGAACAGAAATTGCGCGCTGCTTGGCGGTAAGTCCAAAATTTATTTTGCTAGATGAACCATTCGCCGGTGTAGATCCTATTGCAGTAGAAGATATTCAAGCCATCGTGCACAAGCTAAAAGCGAAAAAATATTGGCATCCTCATCACCGATCATAACGTGCATGAAACGCTCACCATCACCGATCGCGCCTATCTCCTTTTCGAAGGTAAAATCCTTAAAGAAGGCAGCGCCCAAGAACTCGCCGACGACGAACAAGTACGTCGAGTGTATCTCGGAAAGAATTTTGAGTTGCGATTGTAAATCTTAATTTTCCATCAATGGAATAATTTCTATGAACCAACAAAAGACTAGAAGCTAGAAGCTAGAAGCCAGCAGCTTGAAATCACTTTTCGAAGAAAATAATGTAACTGATTCGAAAAATTAAATAGGATCAACAATTAATGCTCAGGCGCTAAAATCCCCACTTCAATTTTAATAGGCAACGCATTTTCCTTCGGCGGAATCGGACAATTATATCCCGTAGTATACGCGCAATACGGATTATAACATTGATTAAAATCTAACAGTAAACTATCGGTGGTGGGTATCCGAAGATCAATATATCGTCCACCTCCGTAAGTCTCAAATCCGTTTGTTTTATCGGTGAAAGGTAAAAATAAATGATCTTTATATTCTTCTTTTTGTGCGTAGACAACATTCTGATAGGCATATAAAACATATATGCTGTCGTCAATGGAAAAAGTAAGTTTCAAATATTTTTTATACTCAGGAGTTTTAGGTCCACTGGTTTTCATGAGAAACGATTTCTCGTTCTTCAATCATTCCGCTTTCGCCCAAACCCTCAATCCTAAATCAATTGGAAAAAAACGATGGCCTGTAAAATTAGCTATATTCTTTTCACCTAAAGGCGATTCTTTCGGATCTTGGTAATCTGAATCTAATCCTCTGCGAAATTCTAAAATTTCTTCAATCGCTTTTTCATTCTCCGTTTGTGCATATGCTGAACAGAAAATAAATACACTGCAAATACTGAGAAGTAAATATTTCATCTGAAAAAATTAAGCCGGTTCAACGGTGAACTCGTAATTTTCCATGATGGGATTCGCCAACAATTTTTTGCAGGCTAATTCTACATTTTGAATCGCTTCTTCCTTCGACGTTGCCTCAATTTCTAAAGTAATGTGTTTGCCGATGCGAACATTTTCAATTTGAGAAAGATCTAAGTTTTTCATGCTGCCAGTAACGGCGCGTCCTTGTGGGTAAAGCAATGCTTTTTGTGGCATTACATTGATATGTGCGTTGAATTTCATGTCGTTTTTTTATGGGGTGGAAAAATCAAGGACAAAATTACATAGAAAAGGAGGATGATCGGGGCGGCTGCAAACTTTAGTAGAAGAATACATAAAATACTCACGATCAATAATAAATAAACTCCTTTATTAACATTCCAAGCAAATGATTTGAACTTTTAGGCTAATAATGGAATTTCTGCCACCAATAAATAACTTGAGATTCCAGCAAAAACAACAAGAAACAAAGGATGGTAAATGTATTGGCTAAGTCCCCAAGTATCTTCGGCTAAAATAAATGGTATCGAAATGATCATCAGTGTATTAGCTGGCGTGGGAACACCTATAAAGTAGGAGCTTTGTCGGGTGTCGATATTGAATAGGGCTAATCTTAAGCAGGAAAATATAGTGACCATGAACATAAAATATTGTCCCATGATCATCATGGTGGGATCAAAATCAAACTTCGTACTGCCCATTACAAAAATAGCATAGAGCATTAATCCAGGCACTAATCCAAAGCTAACCATATCAGCCAATGAATCGAGTTGCTTGCCTAATTCAGAGTAAGCATTGAATTTTCGAGCTACAAAACCATCTCCAAAATCGAGTAAAGCTGCTATGAAAATGAACATACTCGCTGTCGTTAATTCTCCATTGAAAATAGAAACAATAGCCAAACAGCCACAAAACAGATTTGCTAAAGTCATTAAATTGGGTAATTGTCGCATGGGGACGAAGATAATTGATATCGCCTTAAAACACATCTAGCAAAGCGTAATTATCATTGGTCAATCGTCTGTTTTAATGGGTGAATTTGAATGTTAATATTTTACACGAATTATGCAGATTTCAGAGGCAAACCTACTTACTTTTGATTTTCAGAACCTTCAAGCATGTCCTTGCGTATAATCTAGTTCGGAGCATAATTTTTGTCTCTGAAATGCGTTTGGATGCCACAACCTAATAATTATGCAAAAACCTAAATTTTATTTAAGTGCAATCGCCGGACTCCTCAGTACCGCCTTAATGGCTCAAACTCCTAAGTACAGTAATGAATTTTTAGCCATTGGTGTGGGTGCGCGTGGTCTCGGATTGAGTGGTGCAATGTCAGCTATGGTGAATGATGCTACAGCAGGTTATTGGAATCCTGCGGGCTTAACAAAAGTAAAAGGCAATTTACAAATCGCCTTAATGCACAGTGAATATTTCGCAGGGATTGCGAAGTATGATTATGGTTCCTTTGCAGCACCCATCGATGCAACCAGAACCATTGGAGTTTCGGTCATTCGCTTTGCGGTAGATGATATTATTGACTCAACCGATTTAATCGACAAAGATGGAAACATCGATTACGATCGATTGAAATCTTTCTCCTCAGCTGATTATGCATTTCTATTTTCTTTTGCGCAAAAAACTAAAATCACAGGTTTGAGTTTAGGAGCTAACGCAAAAGTGGTGCATCGTAAAGTAGGTGATTTCGCTAAAGCATGGGGATTTGGTTTAGATGCAGGAGCACAATATGAAAAAGGAAAGTGGACGTTTGCCGCTGTAGGAAAAGATATTACTTCCACCTTTAATGCATGGACATACAATACCGAAAATTTAGAAGCGGTATTTAATCAAACGGGAAATGCAATCCCTGAAAATGGATTAGAAGTTACCTTGCCACGATTAATTTTAGGAACAGCATTCAAAACAAATATCATTAAAAAAATTACCGTGAATCCAGCCATTGATCTTGACATCACTTTTGATGGAAAAAGAAATGTACCTGTGAAAACAGATGTAATGAGCATCGACCCTAAAGTAGGAGTAGAGTTCGGTTATGATGATTTCATCTTTTTGAGAGCTGGATTAGGAAACATTCAAACTATAAAAAATATTGATGCCAGCACCTCTACAACTGCACAACCAAATATTGGAATTGGTTTGCGTTTAAAGAATGTGACCATCGACTATGCATTAACGAATATTGGAAATACATCCGAATCATTATACTCGAATGTGTTTTCATTGAGATTGAATATTGTGAGAAAGGAAGGTTCTTCAAGTAAAAAATAAAATCTTACATGAAACAATTTTACACACTAATCACTGCATTTCTTCTTGCACATACTATTTGTATGGCACAGCCATACGGTAACGAATGGATTGCATTTACAAGCGGCCAGCCTCTATCCACACAGCAATACTTTCGAATTGGTATTTGGCAGGAAGGAGTTTACCGAGTTTCTTATGCCGATATGCAAAACAATGGGGTGCCGGTTACCTCCTGGTTTAGCCCCGACCGATTTCAAATTTATGCTAACGGTAAAGAACAATTTATTCATGTTGCGGATGTGAATGCCGATAATATTTTTGGACCCGGTGATTATGTTGAGTTTTATGGAAAAGGAACTGATGGTGCTTATGATCGTGCACTGTATGTGAATAATGAGGACCAACCGAATCCTTACTTCAGTATTTATAACGACACCGCTTCTTACTTCTTGACGTATTCTCCTTTTTCGACGAATAATAGAAGAATGCCATTATTAACTGATAATAATTTTGGAGCCTATTCTCCTGAAACTTATTTCATCTCTGAACAGGTGAAGGTGTATGGAGGAGAATACAATATTGGATGGCGAGATTATAATGATATTGCTGATAATTCTTTTTCAGAAGGAGAAGGGTTTTTTATCCAATAGAATAAGTAAGCAAGCACCATTTGATATTAATTATGCGATAGCAAAGGCGGTTTCTCTTGGCCCACTTCCCACCATAGAAGCCATGGTGATGGGAGCTAACGCTAATGCACATCCGTATCAATTGAAAAGTGCTGGAAATGTTTTGATAGACACCTTATTTTATGGTTATGAATTGGTGAAGCATAATTTTGATATTACGAATTTACCTTCCAGCGGAAACTTCACTTTTCAATTTATGCCAATGAATGATGTTACTTTTCCTGGAAATCTGAATTACATGCAAATTGCCTATGCAAAATTGCGCTATTCACGTAGTTTTGATTTTAATGGTGAAACGTTACCTCTCAAGTTAATGGTAAATAGTGCTTCAGCAAAAGCATTATTAGAATGTGTAAATCTCAATGCAGCTGCCCCTCGAATGTATGTAATGAGTGGCGATACCATTAAATTATTGATTCCTTCACAAGTGGGAGGTGTTTACAAAGGATTAGTTCCCATGAATGGTCAAGAGCAAAGTTGTTATCTACTTGACAATAGCCAGGTGTTTTCTTTTTCAGGAAACGCTACAATGAAAAGTGTAAATGTTGATACCGATCCAGCGAAGTTTGCCCGATTTAATAATTTTAAATTGACAGGAGCTAATTCCGACTTTTTTATTGGTCTCCAATAAAGCAATTTGGAGTGGAGCTGTTTCTTATGCTGGATACCGAACTACAAAAGGATATAATGTATTGCTTGCTGATATAGACGAATTATATGACCAATTTGCGTGGGGTATTAAAAAGCATCCCTTGTCCATTCGTAATTTTTGTGATCAGTTGATCGATAATAATTCTGTAGCACCCCGATATTTATTGTTGTTAGGAAAGTCGGTGCTTTCACAAAATGCAAGAAGCGGCGCTGGGTATGGATTAAATTTAGTTCCAACGTATGGTGAGCCTGCATCGGATCAAATTTTCACTTCGCATTTAAATACCACTAAGTTTGCTCCTGAAATTGCAACAGGTCGTATTTCAGCACAAAATGATGTCGATGTTAATGCGTACTTAAATAAATTAATTTCATTTGAAATGCAACAAACATTGCCGCCTTCTGCTTGGATGAAGAATGTTCTGCACTTTGGGGGAGGAACGGATTTAAATGAACAAGATTTTTTATCAAGCAAGCTAAGTGTTTATAAACAGATCTTAGAAGATACTTTGTTTGGAGGTAATGTAACTACCATTTTGAAAAGTTCTACAGCACCCATCCAACTAAATTTAGGTCAGTACATACAGCAATTAATCGATACCGGATGTAGCATGAT
This sequence comes from Bacteroidota bacterium, assembly GCA_016709725.1. Taxonomy (GTDB): domain Bacteria; phylum Bacteroidota; class Bacteroidia; order AKYH767-A; family OLB10; genus JAJTFW01. The sequence goes on along the minus strand of JADJMG010000005.1, from coordinate 349,862 downwards.
GACGTTTTATGGTCACGCCGCTGGAACCTCATTCGATATTTCAACTGACGATCCAGAAAACTATAACAATAAGGATCGCTACCCTGTAGTGCTAGCATTATCTTGTTTTGTTGGAGATATTCATACTACTGGTCGTTTGCTTAATGAACGTTTTGTTTTAACTCCAGATAAAGGCTCTGTTGCGTTTATTGCTGTTCCAGATAAGGGATTGATCGATCCCCTTCATAATTATTCAACACGTTTCCATGAAGTGGGTTTCAGAGATCACTATGGTTTTACTGTCGGAGAAATGATGAAGAAAACGGTAGAAGATATTTACGATTCATTGAACTTTGATGTGAAAAGTGTATGTATGAATATGACTCTACACGGTGACCCTGCCATCAAAATGAATGTATTCGAAAAGCCCGATTATGAAATAAAAAATGCAAATATTTTTTACGAGCCAGCCATTGTAACTACCGAGATGGATAGCTTCACTGTGAAATATGCTATTGCTAATTTGGGAAAAAATACGAGTGAAACCATGCATGTGTTGATTAGCCGAACCATGCCTGCAGGTAATAAGCGTGATACCATCATTGCGGTTCCTTATATTTCTTTTCTTGATACGTTAAGTATTACTTTACCTGTCGATTTTAAAGATGGTGCCGGACTCAATATGTTTGAGATTACAGTGGATGTTTACAATGAAGTGGATGAAATTGACAATGTTGGAAATAATGTTGCGAATTCTCAATTGATTATTAATTCTACCGACATTAATCCAGTTTTTCCTCAGGAGTATGCGATTGTTCCCACAGGAAATATTGTGTTAAAAGCGACCACATCTGATTTATTTGCTGCCGCTAAATCATATCGTTTCGAAGTGGATACATCTTATTTTTTCAATAGTCCTAATAAAATTTCAGGAGTGGCAAATAATGCATTTGGTATTATATCATGGAACATTCCAATTACTTTAGATTCAAATAAAGCCTACTATTGGCGGGTGGCAAATGACTCTATTATGAGTTTGGATACTTCAATATCTTCTAAATTCCAATGGAAAGTAAGTTCGTTTTTGTTTAAGCCAGGTAAAACAGGATGGTCGCAAGCGCATTATTACCAATTTAAGGAAAGTTCTTTGTCGAACATGCTTTGGGTGGATTCTGCACGTCAAACAAAATACATTTCTTCCAATTATTCTTTGTTGATGACGCATGAATCAAGTCGCCCAAGTTATGAAATTAATGGAGTGAATATGGATTATGGTGGTTGCTTTGGTGTTTCACAAATTGCCGTGGCTGTGTTGGATTCAATTAATTTTGAGACACCATGGACATCTGATTCTTGCACTAATTATTTTGGTAATTATAATTATTATAGTTGCAATACAGCACAAGGTTGTGGATTTAGAACTCGACCCGATAAATATTTCTTGTTTGATGTTGGTCTAACTTCTGGAATCGATAGTCTTGCTGATTTTATTCAAAATGATGTGCCTGATGGAAATTACCTCTTAAGTTGGACCACATTTTCAGCTCCATTTAGTTCTTTGACTGCATTGAGTAGTGCTTATAATTCGATTGGTGTTCCGCAGTTCAGCAGCTTACAAAACGGCGATAAATTTATGATGTTTATGAAAAAGGGTGATCCTTCTTCGGTCATTTTTGAAAAAGGATTGTATCCAGATAGTTTATTGCGTATCGATTATCTGTTGACTCGTGATTGGGATAAAGGATTTCAATCCTCTTCTGTAATTGGTCCCGCTACGGCTTGGAGTCAATTGCATTGGAATTATACACATCTAGAATCTGGAGTTTCTCCCGATAGTATCTATTTGCAAGTTTTTGGAATAGCTACAACAGGACAAGAAGTGTTGTTGATGGATTCACTGGTGGATATTACGAACCCTATCGATCTAAGTATGATAAGTGCTACAACGTTTCCTAATTTGAGATTGAGATCTTATATGCAAGATTCGCAATTGCGAACACCACCACAAATGGAAAAGTGGCAAGTCTATTTTGATCCCGTTCCAGAAGGATCATTGAATACGAATTATTATACTTTCTTCAACGATTCGGTTCAAGAGGGTGAAACCATCAGCTTAAGTATGGCATTTGAAAATATTAGTAGTCAGAAAATGGATACATTGTTGGTGAATTATTTTGTTTATGATGCCAATAATATTCGCAGAAATATTTCTTCGGTAAGGCTTCACCGTGACCTTCCTGCGGGCGATACGATCATGTGCCATGTGAGCTTCAGTACTCTTACTTATACCGGTACAAATAGCTTGTGGATTGAAGTCAATCCGAATAAAGATCAACCTGAACAGTATCATTTTAATAATATTACGAGTTTGAAGTTTACAGTAACCCCCGATATTACAAATCCTTTGTTGGATGTTACTTTTGATGGGTTGCATATTTTGAATGGTGATATCGTTTCATCTCGTCCAGAAATTTTTATGAAGCTGAAGGATGAGAATAAATATTTAGCACTTAACGACACTTCGAATTTCCGTATATCCTTGCGTTCACCCTCTGGACAATTGCAGTATTTGCACTTTGAACCGGCACCTGGATCAAACCTTACTAACACTTTGTTAGGATGGCTTCCTGCTGCATTGCCAAACAATAGCTTCCGAATCGATTATCATCCACAGCTTCTCGTTGATGGTGTGTATGAGTTAGCCGTTGAAGCGAAAGATGAAACCGGAAACTTGAGTGGAGCCTTTGATTACAAAATCCAATTTGAAGTTATCAATAAGAGCACGATTACAGAAGTAGTGAATTATCCTAATCCATTTAGTACATCTACTCGATTTGTATTTATGCTTACAGGTTCAGAAGTGCCTACCGAATTTAAAATTCAAATCATGACTGTCACCGGAAAAGTAGTACGTGAAATTATGAGAGAAGAATTAGGTGCAATTCGAATCGGTAGAAATATTACTGATTATGCTTGGGATGGTAAAGATGAGTTTGGCGATCAATTAGCAAATGGCGTATATGTCTATCGTGTGCTTACCGGTATCAACGGCTCTGACATCGAAAAAGAGAAACCAACGCCGACCAATATTTCAAAAAGGTTGGGGTAAAATGTATTTGATGCGATGATATATGATCACATCCCCAAAACCTAGGGTTTAAACCCTAAGTTTGGGGGATGTGATTTTATCGTTCCCCCGTCAATTTTCCAAACGCTAACGGTTTTTCATTCACCTCATCGTAATCTACTCTACGATTGACTATATCTACTGCTGTGTATATAGCTTCACGTATCGAAGTTTCACTGGCAATACCTTTTCCAGCGATGTCATACGCTACTCCATGGTCGGGGGAAGTGCGTACTACAGGTAATCCCGCAGTATAATTCACACCACTTTCAAATGCTAACGTTTTGAAAGGAATTAATCCTTGATCATGATACATAGCGAGAATGGCATCAAATTTCAAATGCTGTCCTGCTCCAAAAAATCCGTCTGAAGGATAAGGGCCAAAGACTAATAATCCAGATGCAAAAGCTTCCTTGATGGTAGGAGCAATGATTTCGCGGTCTTCATTTCCAATGACACCTGAATCGCCAGCATGTGGATTTAAACCCAATACAGCAATTTTTGGTTTGCGAATTCCAAAGTCTCGTTTCAATGACTGAATCATCACCTTTAATTTTTTAAGGATGCGCTCCTTAGTGATCATCGGTGCAATTTGTGAGATGGGAACATGACCAGTTACTAAAGCTACTCTCAAATCTCCATCTACTAAAAACATTAGGTAGTCTGAAGTATTAAATGCCTTGGCTAAATATTCTGTGTGTCCAGTGAATCCAGTTCCAGGTGCAATGCTGTGTTTGTCAATGGGAGCGGTAACTAAGGCATCAATAAAACCGCTTTTCAAATCGTTGGTAGCGGCTTCAAGTGATTTCATCGCATACACTCCGTTGACAGTTGATGCAACACCCATTTCAATTTTTACTTCTTCCTCCCAACAATTAATTAAGTTCACTTTTCTGGGAATGATATCTTGAATACTTCGAATCGTATTGAAATTAAATTCCTGTAAACTCAATGTCTTTCTGTAATGTGAAATTACTTTGCTGTTTCCGTAAATAACAGGAGTGCAAACTTGCGTAATGCGATTGTCAGACAAGGCTTTGATCACTACTTCCGGACCAATTCCATGGATATCCCCAATGCTGATGCCTATTTTTATTCTGCCTTCGTGCTCTGTGCTCATTTCGTTTTATTTTCTAATGGATGAGATTTTGAAATGAAAATTATTTTTGTTGAATTTATTTTCCAGCTAATTTTTTGATGTATTCAAACAGTAATCGAACTCCCACTCCAGTTCCATTCTTCACTCGATAACTATCGTTCGATTTGTTAAACGCAGGCGCAGCAATATCAAAATGCATGTATGGATAATCAACAAAATGATTTAGGAATCTTCCTGCTGTGATGGCTCCTGCATACGGTCCGCCTACGTTTTTAATATCGGCTATATCCGATTTGATCCATTCATCATACTCTTCCCAAAAAGGAAATTCGGCTAATCGTTCATACACTTGATCTCCCGCATCGTGTAATGCTTTTCTTGTTTTGTCTGGCACATCTCCCATACAAACTATGCCCATGGGACCTATCGCCGCCGCGGCTGCACCCGTTAATGTAGAAAACTCAAGTACTAACTCAGGCTTATATCTTTTTGCATAATGCAAGGCATCCGCTAAAATTAATCTTCCTTCTGCATCGGTATTCAATACCTCTACCGTTTTTCCACTCATCATGGTAATCACATCTCCCGGAACATACGCATCACCATCTGGACGATTATCTGTCGCAGGAACTAAGGCAATAACATGAACAGGAAGTTTTGCTTTCGCAATAGCGTAAATTGCTCCTCCTACCGCAGCTCCTCCACCCATATCGCATTTCATAAAATCCATCGAGTTAGGAGTTGGTTTCAAACTCATACCACCCGTATCATACACCACACCTTTACCCACCAAAACAACAGGTTTTTTATTAGTAGCATTCTTAGGCTTCCATTCCATGATGGTAAAAGTGGGTGCTTGAATTGATCCTAAATTTACAGCAAGCAATCCGCCCATCTTAAGCTGTTTAATCTTTGCTTTATTCAACACCTGAACTTTGAATCCAGCTTGTTTGCCCATCAATGTAAATTGCTTTGCAAATTCAGTGGCATTTAAAAAAGATTGTGGCTCATTCACTAAATCACGCGCTTTGAAAACCGCTTCGTTGAGAATGTTTTGTTGCTGAATTTCTTTTTCGGTCAATCCCTTTGATTGAATAAAAACCGTTTTCACATTATGTTCTTCTTTCTTCTTTCCAGTTCGGTATTTCAGAAATTGATAACCTGCCAACACCAATCCTTCCGCATAAGCTAGAACTAAATCCGCCGGCAACGTAGAAATTAGAGTGATCTGCTCCATTTTTCCAGCTTGAAGGCGAGTAAACTGAGTAGCTCCGCTTTTTCGGGCCATTTCCAGCCGTTGAGAAGAATTCTTCTTTTCGGTCTCGATTTGTTGCAGGTAAACCATTCTATTGTATTGGTTTACAGCTACAAATTTCTTTTCGGCCTTCAGTTCCGACTTAATAAAGGCGATTTCATCCTTGGTAAAGTAAGTTGACGAAAAGTCCTCATTCTTAAAGAGTAACAAGATATGTCCATCTTTACGAGGAGATGACAGGTGTTTTAGTGTGATCTGCATAGAGTTGCGTAAATTTGAGCGGATGAAATTACGGAAAGCCTTTATCATCCTCAATTCTATATCGCAATTGATGATAACTTTTAATTGAGATAGGGGTTATTATAGGCAATGAAGATGAAAAAATGAATAGCGATCTACTACTCCAGCGAGCATTAAACTTTGAGTTTCTCTCAGCCAATGAAGGGAAATATCTTTTTGAACATGTATCCACAGCCGATTTGATGTACGTGGGAAATGAATTACGAAAGAAGCAAAAACCAGATGGTAAAGTAACATGGATCATCGATCGTAATGTAAATACCACAAACGTTTGCATTGCAAATTGCAAGTTCTGTAATTTTTATCGCATCCCCGGTCATGCGGAAGCCTACACGACTACCATCAATCAGTATAAAGAAAAAATTGAAGAAACTTTTCGCTTTGGCGGAGAGCAATTATTATTGCAAGGTGGCCATCATCCTGAGTTGGGATTGAGTTTTTATGTGGATTTGTTTTCAGAATTAAAAGCCTTGTATCCGCAATTGAAATTACATGCACTGGGACCTCCCGAAATTGCACATATTGCGAAGTTGGAAAAATTGTCTCATACCGATGTGTTGAAAGCCCTGCAAATAGCAGGACTTGATTCACTCCCTGGAGCAGGAGCAGAAATCTTAAACGATAGAGTGCGCCGAATGATTTCTAAAGGAAAATGTTCGGGCCGCGAATGGTTAGATGTGATGCGTGCAGCTCATCAACTTAATATTACTACTTCCGCAACCATGATGTTCGGGCATATAGAAACGTTAGATGAACGTTTTGAACATTTAGTTTGGTTGCGTGAAGTGCAAAGTGAAAAACCAGCACATGCTAAAGGATTTATTGCCTTTATTCCATGGCCGTTTCAAGATGAAGGTACCATGTTGCGTCGAGTAAAAGGAATTCGTAATAGCGTAAGTGGAGATGAGTATATTCGTACCATCGCTATTAGTCGAATTATGTTACCAAATATTGTCAACATTCAAGCTTCTTGGTTAACCGTGGGTAAAGCCATTGCGCAAGTTTGTTTGTCAGCTGGTGCCAATGATTTCGGCTCTATAATGATCGAAGAAAATGTTGTTTCTGCCGCTGGCGCACCACACCGATTTACGAGTGATGGGATCCAAGAAGCGATTCGTGAAGCAGGCTTCGAACCAGCGCTAAGAAATCAACAGTATGAATATCGTTCCTTGCCTGAAATGATGGAACAACAGCTAATCACTTATTAAAATAATTTTATCTGAATTGCGTTTAAATATGATGATCCGAAATTCTACTAAATCACTCTTTTTGTTCGTCGGAATGATGTTAATTCTTTTTTCGAACGATTCTTTTGCTACGCATAATCGTGCGGGTGAAATTACTTATGTTAAACTCAGTACTTATACATACCGAGCTACCATCGTTACGTATACGAAGTCTTCAAGTCCTGCCGATCGACCAGAATTAGAGTTTTGGTGGGGTGATGGTAGCCGTGATACCTTACCTCGTGCAAACATTACTTTTAATGTGGGACCCGATATTCAACGAAATATTTATTATGGTGAACATACATATCCTGGTAGCGGAAGTTATAAAATGTATTTTCTCGATGAAAACAGAAATGCAAATGTGGTGAATATTCAAGGATCCGTGAATTTGCCTTTTTATGTTGAAACGCAATTGATCATTTCGCCTGCGTTTCTTTCAAATTCTTCGCCACAACTTTTGCAACCTCCCATCGATGATGGTGCAGTAAATAGATTGTTTATTCATAACCCAAATGCTTTCGATCCTGATGGTGATAGTTTGTCGTATGAATTGGTGCAGTGTAAAGGCTTTGGTGGCGCACCCATTCCTACATTCTCTTATCCAGCAGCCAGTGTATCCTTTACATTGGATGCCGTGTCGGGCGATTTGATTTGGGATTCTCCATTGCAACAGGGTGAATTTAATGTGGCCATGATCATTCGTGAGTGGCGACGAATTGCAGGAATAGGATTGTTGAATATTGGTTATGTGACACGCGATATGCAAATTACCATTTATCCTCCCATAAATGATCCTCCTGTATTGTCAAACATTTTAGATACATGTGTAGAAGCCGGGGCGTTTCTCGCTTTTACCATTTCAGCTACCGATCAAACCGTAACGGAAACAGTAACACTTTCGGCAACGGGTGGACCTTTTGAAGTAGCGGTAAGCCCTGCCACTTTTACTTCTACTCCTGCACAAGGAACAACGACTGGCGATTTTCAGTGGAATACAAATTGTGCACACGTGCGAAAAAACACCGTATACCGTAGTTTTTAAGGCGAGAGATAATAATGCACAAGTAGAACTAGCCGATTTAGAGTCGGTGAATATTACTGTGGTTGGACCTTCACCAAAGAATCCTAGCTCTTTTCCTTTTGGAAATACGATTCAATTAAGTTGGAATCAAAGTGCCTGTACAGAAGCAGTAGGTTATCACGTGTACCGTCGCGTCGGATCTTATGGATTTGTTCCTGGCTATTGCGAAACTGGAGTGCCTGCCTATACTGGTTATGTTCGAATTGCTTCGGTGAATGGATTAACAAGTACGAATTTTACAGATGATAATAATGGAAATGGATTGGCTATAGCCGTTCAATATTGTTATATGGTTACTGCTTTTTATCCCGATGGTGCCGAGAGTTATGCATCGGTAGAGTTTTGTAATAGTCTTCGTCGTGATTTGCCAGTAATCACAAATGTGGATGTCAACACAACGGATATTGCAATTGGACAAATTTATGTTGCTTGGGGAAAACCTACGGAGTTAGATACCATTCAAACACCCGGACCTTACCGTTATGTTTTGCAACGTGCCGATGCTTCTGGGAATTTTGTGGATATAGTAACCTACACAGATTTGAATGATACCACCTTTAATGATGTTGGTTTAAATACTAAAGATGTCCAGTACCGTTATCGCGTACAGTTTTGGAATGATACACCCGGAAATGTTTTTTCTGTTGGGAATTCACAAACCGCATATAGTGTTTATTTGACGATTGCACCTGGCGATGAAAAAAACAATTTGTCGTGGAATGTAAATGTTCCATGGTCGAACAATGAATATGTAGTGTATCGCGAAAATGCTCCTAACGTTTTTGATTCCATCGGCGTAACTAGTAATCTTTCTTATGTAGATGATTCTCTCGTAAACGGTCAAAACTATTGTTATTATGTAAAAAGTGTGGGTGAATATTTTGTAAGTGGATTGGTGAATCCTATTATAAATAAATCTCAAGTATTTTGCAGTACACCCATTGACAATGAGGCGCCATGCCCTCCGCTGTTAGTGAATGGACCCAATTGTCCTGCGTTACTCGATACTTTGTTTTGGTCAATTGATACTTCATGTGCTTTTGATGTGTTTGAGTATAATTTATATTATGCCGCTCCTGGTACTAATCAATTTAACCTCATTGCAACAGTGAGTGCAGGCAATTACTCTTACATTTATCAAGGAGTAAATTCTATTGCAGGATGTTATTACATCACGGCTACGGATTCAAATGCCAATGTAAGTTTAGCGAGTAATATTGTTTGTACAGAAAGTTGTCCTGACTATGTATTGCCCAATATTTTCACTCCCGATGGAAATTCCATTAACGATGTTTATCATCCTATTAACCCGTATCGTGATGTGAAGGATGTCGATATGCAAATATTTAATCGTTGGGGTGATATGATTTTTGAAACAACGGATCCAGATATTGGTTGGAATGGAAAGCGTAACAACGACGGAGAGGAAAGTCCTGAAGGTGTTTATTTTTATGTGTGTAAGGTGAATGAAATTACGTTAAGTGGTGAAACGAAACCACGTGTGTTGAAAGGAATTATTCACTTGTACCGCGGAACAAAAGTTAAATAGTATATGAAGAAGATTGTTGGAATTATTCCTGCACGTTACGATTCAACTCGCTTTCCAGGTAAACCCCTTGCTTTAATTGCAGGCAAAACAATGATTGAAAGAGTTTATGAGCAAGCAAAAAATCGACTTCATTACAAAGAGTAGTGGTAGCTACCGATGATAATCGTATAGCCGAAACCGTTAGAAGCTTTGGGGTGATGTAATCCTCACCCGTACCGATCATCCTTCCGGAACCGATCGGTGTGCAGAAGCATTGTCGAAGTTGGATGAGTCGTTTGATGCAGTCATAAATATTCAAGGCGATGAACCTTTTATTCAACCCGGACAAATTGATTTGTTGGCCGGAGCTTTATTAGAAGAGAATGTAGACATCGCTACGTTGGTTAAAATTATTCGTTCGCATGATGAGTTGATCAATGAAAATATTCCAAAGGTGGTGATAGCTTCAAACGGTGACGCACTTTATTTTTCGCGTCAACCCATTCCATTCATGAAGAATTTTAAGACGGAACATTGGCTTCCCCAGCATAATTATTATAAGCATATCGGCATTTATGGATACCAAGCTTCCATCTTGCCTCGCTTAACACAATTGCAGCAAGGAGTGTTAGAAAAAATTGAATCGCTTGAGCAACTCCGTTGGCTTGAAAATGGATTTAAAATTCGAACTCGTATTACTGAATTAGAAACCATCGCAGTAGATACTCCCGAAGATTTGCAAAGAGCTCAACAGTACATTTCTCAGTAATTCTTGTGTCTTTGATTTAATTTCGGTTGAAATAGCTGAAATTATCTTTTTACCTTGATTTTGATGCTCTTTGCCCAGTCGATTTGCCTTTCCTTCTCCATTGTGCTATCTTAGCACCTTCAGAACAACAAAATTGCGTATTCCTCTATATATCAGCGAGTTATTATATGTCAGTGATTGTGTAATCATTCCTGGCTTAGGTGGATTTGTGGCCAATAGTCGTTCTGCATTTTTAAATCCAGCTCAACACACTTTTAGTCCTCCAGTTCGCCGAATTGCATTTAATGCCAGTTTGAGAACCAACGACGGACTTTTAGCGAATTATGTTTCTCGCCGTGAAGGAATTACTTACGGTGACGCAGTAACTAAAATCAAGTATTTTGTTGAAGATGTGATAAGTCGCTTGCAATCGAATGAATTGGTGCAATTTGAAAAAATTGGATCGATGAATTTCGATAGTGAAAGTCGAATTCAATTTGAGCCGGATACTACGGAGAATTATTCTCTAGATGCCTTTGGTTTAACAACAATTCACTCACCCGCGATTCGAAGAGATGCAGGTGCAAAAGTGAAGACGTTAAAAGTAACAGGAGAAAAGAAATCATGGCAAGCTTGGCGTTTATTGGAATTGATTCCAGCTGCAGCTGTATTTGCCTTGCTCGTTTTCAATCCAAAAGTCATTCAAACGTTGAATACTGGATTAGCACAAATTCTTCCACTCAACGAAATTTATCAAGGTCCTGAAGTAAAATATTCCGGAATAGATGATTCAAACGTCGCTCCTTTTGAAAATGCTCCTGTTGTTGAAGAAAATGTTTTACCAGTAGTTGTTGATTCGAATCCAGAAGTGATTCCAGTTCAAGAAGCAGAATTATCTCCTGTTGATTCTACGCACGTTGCACCAGTAGTAAAGGAAGTGGAACCAGTTGTAGAGAGTAGAAAAAGCTCTTCTCGATCATTTTACGTGGTTGGCGGATGTTTCCGCTCAGAGGAAAACGCTAAAAATTTAATAGCTGAAGCCGATTTATTAGGATACGATGCAAGCATCATCGGACAAAATGATCAAGGATTATACATTGTCAGTTTATTTTCATCGAATGAGATGTCTAAAGTTCATGCTGAACTTAATTCAATCAAAGTGGAATTTGAGAAAAATGCATGGGTTTTAGTGAAGTAATTTTTACTTGCCGAGCATTTCCAAAACAAGATTTAAATCAGGTTTTCTTACCATTATAATCTTTAATAATTCACGATCTTTGCACTCTCGATTATGAAATTAATCACCAAAATAACCAGTTCATTTCAGCATAAATGTCCACAGTGCTTGGAAGGCGATATGTTTATCGATCGCAATCCTTATCACTTGAAGACTATGTCGAAGATGTATTCCCATTGCCCAAACTGCGGACTCAATTTCGAACCCGAGCCGGGCTATTATTATGGTGCTATGTATGTGAGTTATGCATTCACCATTGCAGTTTCTGTTGCTGTATTTTTATTTTATTGGGTGCTATTTTCCGAGTTCGACACGCTCACTTTTATTATTGCAAATACAGTAGTTCTCATATTTCTTGCCCCTTATACTTTCCGAACAGCAAGAGCGGTTTGGCTCAATCTTTTTGTGAAGTATGATGCGAGATTGAAGAAGAAATCGATTTGAAAATTTTTTGATTTGAAAATGTTCTATTAGTTGATTTTGCAATTTTTAAAGTAGTGTTTAGTATTAATTTTTTAATTAAAGGAAACTCTTACTTATTTTGTTAGGGTATGATCATTTCATTTGTACTTAGCAAATCCGAGTTTATCCGATTAATCTGCGTCATCCGTGTTCAATTGATAATTCTTTATGATACTGCAGTCAATCATAATGAATCATAACTATCATAAAAAATCTGCGGCCCATCAATCATAGATGTATGTTGAAATTCAATTGTTGAATGAATTATTTCATTTCAAAAACCCAACCGTAAAATCGACACATTCATCAATGCTTCGAAATTGAAACCCCAATTTTTTAATTTTCTCCGACGAATAAAAATATTTACTCCTCGCCGATTTCGCCGTTTCTCTCGTGATGAAAGGTGCTTTACCAGTAATTTTTGTCACTACAAAAACGATAGGCCATGCCAACGATGCCATCCACGAATGAATTTTGATCGATGGTTTTTTAACGTTCATGGCCACTGCCATTTTATCAAATAAATTTTTAAAACTTAAATCAGCCGCACTCACAATAAATCGTTCTCCTGTAATTTCTTTCTTCCACAAAAAGAGAAGCGCATCACATACATCTCTTACATCTACAAATCCACTTACGCCCTCTGTGTAAAATGGAAATCCTCGTTTTATTTTTCCGAATAAAGCCGCACTTCCTTTTGTAAAATCTCCCAATCCCAACACAATACTTGGATTAATAATCACTGCAGGCAATCCTTCTGCCATTCCTCGCCATACTTCTCGCTCTGCACCATATTTACTAATCGCATAGTTTGAAGGATGCGAGTTAGGATCCCAATGTGTGTTCTCGTCAATTTTTTGCTCTCCCGAAATTCTTCCCAATGTCGCTACAGAGCTAACATGCCCAAAAAATTTGAAGTTTGGAAGTTGTGTGCAAATGTTAACCAGATTAGCCGTCCCTTCCATATTCACTTTTTCCATGTGCTTTGCTTCTGATGGAACAAAGGAGATCATCGCTGCAGCATGAAAAACAGTGTCAATACCATCGCACACAGAAATCAAACTATCAATTTCGAGTAAATCACCATCCACCCACGTAACGAATTCGCGCAATGCAGTTTCTTCTTCGTGTAAATTTCAAAAAGATGAATGGAAGAGTTTTCGCGCTTTAATGCACGCACTTTACGGCCCTCCTTACATAGATCATAAAGGAGACGGGAGCCAATCATTCCGGTGCCACCGGTAACTAAAATCATAGGGCGAAGATAGTAGAATGACAGTTCTCTCTGCATGGATTTGAAAATCAAGACTCAAGGCATCAAATTAAAAGTAAAAGTCATTAGCACTTCTCTGCTGCTACCTCCCCTCGAATTTGTAAATTTGCCTTCCAAATACAGTAGATCCGATCAATTAACTTGTTATGAGTATTCCTACCTTGAATTTCATTGAAGAATTAAAATGGCGCGGCATGTTGCAAGATATGATGCCCGGCACTGATGAACTTTTAAAGAAAGGTCCAGTGAAAGGTTATATTGGCTTCGATCCAACTTCCGATTCTTTGGGCGTTGGAAATTTGGTGCAAGTAATGATTTTATTGCATTTTCAACGCTGCGGTCACCAACCTGTAGCGCTTGTAGGTGGAGCAACTGGAATGGTGGGCGATCCTTCAGGGAAGTCTGCAGAGCGGAATTTGTTGAGTGAAGATATTTTGAATGCTAATTTGCAAGGACAGAAAAAGCAATTGGAAAAATTTCTGGATTTTACTGCCGGACCAACGCAAGCGAGTATTGTCAATAATTATGATTGGTTTAAGAATTTTAATTTCCTAGATTTTATTCGTGATGTAGGTAAACACATCACGGTTAATTACATGTTGGCAAAGGATAGCGTGAAATCTCGTTTGGAATCTGGACTCTCCTTTACAGAGTTTAGTTATCAGCTCGTGCAAGGCTACGATTTTTACTATTTGTGGAAGCATCAAGGCTTGAAATTGCAGATGGGTGGCTCCGACCAGTGGGGAAATATTACCACAGGGACTGAACTTATTCGTAGAATGGAAGGTGGTGAAGCATTTGCTTTAACAACACCACTCATCAAAAAAGCCGACGGAACAAAATTTGGAAAAACAGAAAGTGGAAATATTTGGCTCGATCCTAAAAAAACAAGTCCGTATAAGTTTTTTCAGTTTTGGTTAAATAGTTCCGACGAAGACAGTAAAAATTACATTCGAATTTTTACAACGAAATCTCAAGAGGAAGTTCTTGCATTGGAAGCAGAACATGATTTGGCTCCCAATCAACGTTTACTTCAAAAAGCCATCGCTAAGGAAGTAACCATTCGTGTACACAGTGAAAGCGATTATAATGCAGCCGTGGAAGCATCTGAAATATTATTTGGAAATGCACCTACTGAAGCATTGAGTAAACTTGACGAAGAAACGTTGTTGAACGTATTTGAAGGTGTGCCTCAAATGCAAATTTCTAGAGATGAATTAACATCCGGAATTTCAGTGATTGAATTGTTGTCTGACAAAACAAATGTATTTCCCTCACGAGGAGAAGCTCGAAAATTAATTCAAGGTGGTGGTGTCAGTATCAATAAACAAAAGTTAACGGATGTGAATGCAGTGCAAAATACAAACGGACTTTTGCAAAATAAATATTTGTTAGTGCAAAAGGGGAAGAAGAATTATTATCTCCTCATCGTGAATTAAAATTTGAATTGTATTTGAATAATTGCGTAAAAAAATAAAAAATGTCACCCACTCGTCGTGTAATTATTGTCCTTGCCAGCGTTGGTGGAGGAAGCGTGTTGTCTTACTTTATTTATAAATTACGTAGAGGTGGTGGTGAACTAACCCAACAAGATACTCATTCGCTGCTGACGAATATTGTTTTTTCTGTAGCGATTATTTTAGGTGTTGGATTTATGTTTCTGTGGAATAAGAAGAAAGATCTATAAAGTTTAATTTTTAATGGCGTACAATGAAAACTCCGAATGAATTAATTCATGCTACCTCGCCGTATCTTTTGCAACATGCCTATAATCCGGTGCAATGGTATGCGTGGTCGGAGAAAGTATTGCAAAAAGCACGTGATGAAAATAAATTAATCATCATCAGTATCGGTTATTCGGCTTGTCATTGGTGTCATGTGATGGAGCATGAGAGTTTTGAAGACGAGGAAGTCGCCACTGTCATGAATAAATCATTTGTCTGCATTAAAATCGATCGCGAAGAACGTCCCGATATCGATCAAGTGTATATGGATGCCGTGCAGATGATGACGGGAAGAGGAGGATGGCCACTCAATGTGATTGCACTTCCTGATCAGCGTCCTATTTATGGGGGCACTTATTTTCCAAAAGAACAATGGCGACAAGTGTTATTGCAGCTTGCCGCATTTTTTAGAAATGATCCAGCAAAGTGTGATGAATATGCGGGTGAGTTGATGGATGGAATGAAGAAGATGAGTACTATTCAATTTTCAAGTGATGATGCGGATCGAAGTTTTCATGATCATACTGAATTGGTATCACATTGGTCGAAGCAATGGGATCACGAAGAAGGTGGACCTCTTCGCGCGCCTAAATTTCCATTGCCCGATGGCTATCGTTATTTATTAGCAACCACTTTTACGGAGAAGAATGAGAGTACACGTAATCACGTTCACCTTACATTGACGAAGATGGCAAGCGGTGGTATCTATGATCAGCTCGGTGGTGGATTTGCACGTTACAGTACCGATATGGTGTGGAAGGTACCGCATTTTGAAAAGATGTTGTATGATAATGCGCTCTTGGTTTCGCTGTATGCAGATGGATTTAAAGAAAGTAAAAATCCATTGTATAAAGATGTACTGGTGCAAACTTTAACATTTGTAGAGCGCGAATTAAGAAATGAGAACGGCGCATTTTATTCTGCGTTGGATGCTGATACGGAAGGAGCGGAAGGAAAGTTTTATTGCTGGACCATTGATGAAGTGAATTCCTTGTTGCAAGAAGATGCACCCTTAGCAATCGATTATTTTTGCTTGAATGAAAAAGGATATTGGGAACATGATTTATACATTCCTTTACGCCCAGATTCACTTTCTGGTATACTGGAAAAATATTCCTTGAAGGAAGATGAACTTGCTTCAAAAATTGAAAGTATCAAACAAAAAATGTTTGATGCCCGAAGTAAACGCGTCGCTCCTGGTCTCGATGATAAAATTTTATGCTCATGGAATGCAATGATGCTTTCTGGATATTTGGATGCCTATACTGCTTTGGGAGATCCGCATTATTTAGAGGTGGCAAGAAAATGTGCTGAGTTTATTCAGAAAAATTTCTTGAAGAATCAACACCTTTTTCATGCTGCAAAGATCAAGGGCGATGAAGTTTTGGTCACGATTCCCGGGTTTCTGGAGGATTATGCATTCGTGATGGAAGCATTTCTTTCACTTTTTTCATGTACAATGGAAATTAATTATTTGAATTTGGTCGATGATTTAGCCCAAACAGTGTTGAAGGAATTTTCCAGTGATGAATCTCCTATCTTTTGGTTTACCTCCTCTCATTCTGAATCATTAATTGCTCGAAAACAAGAGGTGCAAGACAATGTGATTCCATCCTCCAATGCAGTGATGTCGCATAATCTATTGCGTTTGTCTAGAATAAATGGCGATTCGTCATTGGAGAATCGTTGTCGCAAGATGTTGCAAGTGATGAAGCCCGATGTAGAAAAGGGGACTGCTTGGTATAGTCGATGGGCACGAGTGTTTTTAGAATTAGAAAAAGGTACTGAGTTGGCCATTGCAGGAACAGAAAGTATAAATGCATTGCAATCTATTCTAAATGAGTATTTACCTCTCACCATCATCGCTGGAACAAATGTAGATTCTACTATTTCCATCTTTAACAATCGATTTGATAAGGAGGTTACTCAATATTTTGTTTGTCGAGAAAAGTCCTGTCACCCTCCTGTAATTGAGAAAAACAAAGCGATGGAATATTTGCTTAAGTAGTTCTATTAATTACCTTTGATTCCCTAAATCATCTTATGAAAAATATTAAATTTCTATTGCTTGCATCGGTAAGTCTATGCATAGCTTCTTGCAAAGGCCCTGCCCCTACTGCACCTGCTAAAGATCCTTTAGTAGAAAACAGGGACACCACATTAAATCCAGGTGACGATTTTTTTAAGTACGCCTGTGGAACTTGGTTAAAGAACAACCCCATTCCTGAAGCTGAAAAATCTTGGGGTATTTGGACACTTGTTCAAGAGGAAACCAATAATCGCATGCTAAAAGTAAGCGAGGAAGCTTCTAAAGCAACGTCAGAAAAAGGAAGTAGTCAACAAAAAATTGGTGATTTCTATTTTGCGGGGATGGATACCGTTAGTATCGACAAGCAAGGACTTGATCCATTAAAGAATGAGTTTGCATCGATTAATCAAATTTCCGACTTGCCAAGTTTGGTAAAGGTGATTGCTAAACTTCAAACGTATGGTGTAAGTCCATTATATTCGGCGTATATATTTCAAGATGAAATGCGTTCCGAGCAACAAGCTTTGCATTTGTATCAAGGCGGAATCGGTTTACCTGACCGTGACTACTATTTTAATTCAGATGCGCGCACCGTTACTATTCGAATGGAATACGACAATCATTTGAAAGCAATGTTTATGCTGATGGGAGATGATAGCATCAAAGCAAAAGCAAATGCAGCAACGGTAGTAAGAATGGAAAAGGCATTGGCTAAATCCTCTCGCAAGTTAGAAGACTTACGCGATCCTTATCTTAATTACAATAAAATGCAATTCGATGGATTGAAATCATTGACTCCTTCTATCGATTGGCAACTGATGTTCGAAGGAATGAATGTAAAAGGAATTGATTCGATCATCGTTGGTCAACCTGAGTTTTTTAAAGAAGTGGAGAAAAGTTTGAAAGCAAATAGTATCGATGATTGGAAAGTATACTTGCGTTGGAATTTAATCAATGGATTAGCAGATTATTTAAGCGCTCCTTTTGAAAATCAGAATTTCAAGTTTTATGGAACCATTTTAAATGGAGTAAAAGCAAAACGTCCGCGCTGGAAGCGAGTGTTAAATCAAGAGGAAAGTTCAATTGGTGATTTGTTAGGGCAGTTGTATGTAGAAAAATATGTTTCACCTACATTCAAAAAGCGATATCAAGATTTAACCGATAATATAATTGAAGCGTATCGTGAGCGGATTGGAAAGTTAACTTGGATGACGGATTCAACAAAAGCGAAAGCCATTGTAAAATTGAATTCCATTACTGTGAAAGTCGCCTATCCTGATGAGTGGAAAGATTATTCAGCTTTAAGTATTGATCGTTCTAGTTATGTGATGAATGTATTGCGCAGTAATGTTTGGTCACATAATTTCCAAGTGGCTAAACTTGGTAAGCCTGTCGATCGTACCGAATGGGACATGACTCCTCAAACTTACAATGCATACTACAATCCATCCAACAATGAAATCGTACTTCCTGCTGCTATCTTTATCATTCCAGGTTTAGCAGATTCGTTAGCCGACGATGCAATCATCTATGGCTATGCGGGGGCTTCAACAATCGGACACGAGTTAACGCATGGATTCGATGATCAAGGCCGACAATTTGATGAAAAAGGAAACTTGAGAAACTGGTGGACACCTTCTGATGAAACTGAATTTACTAAACGTGCAAAAATGATCGTTCGTCAATTTGATGAATTCAAAGTGTTAGATAGTTTAACCGTGAATGGTGATGCAACGCAAGGTGAAAACATTGCTGATTTAGGTGGAGTATTGTTAGGATATACTGCATTTCAAAAAACCGAGCAATACAAATCTGGCAAGTTGATTAATGGTTTAACCCCTGATCAACGTTTCTTCCTCGGCTATGCATTAAGCTGGCTCGGACACATGCGTGACGAAACTTTAGCACTCCGCATCATGACCGATGTACATGCTCCTAATTTCTTGCGCATCAATGGTCCATTGGCTAACATCCCCGAATTCTACAAAGCCTTCAATATTAAAGAAGGCGATGCCATGTGGCGTCCCGATAGTTTACGAGTGAATATTTGGTAAGAGATAAATTGTAATAGGAAAGGGGTTCTTGTGAAAACAGGAACCCCTTTCCTATTAGTGATTCACTTTAAGATTTTATCCGATGTATCAAGAACAAACCAGTAATAGCAGTGAGTGCAATCATTGCAAAAGGAATTTTAGTTTCTTCTCCTTTTTTGTCTTTCTCTTCATCAATGATGAATGCAGCTTGAGAAATGGCAGTAATGCTATCCGAAATCTCAAGAGGATCTATTTGTGATGTTTCTATGTTTTCAGGAGAAGTACTCATTATTTTCTGCTTCGGTGAAATGAGTTTGTTGTTGGGAATGGAAGGTTCTTCGATCCAGCCTGTTCTTTGATCGGGTGGTTGTGGCGCGCGATACCCTTGAAAATAATTGGGGTAGTCGCGATATCGTCGCACATCCCATCCAGTAAGTGATGCTAACTCGCGCAACTCCTTTCTTCTACTTTGAATTTTTTCTTCTTGATAGTTCGCCCACTCCGAACAATTTTCTACATATTGTGCAGGATGATTTAAAATGTATCGGCATTGAAATTGTGCTCGATTACTCGTCTCCTGAAAAACTAAGTCTTGCGGAAAATCGTTTCGGTTATAGGTAACATGAAGTCGAGTGAAGTATAACTGTCCCGTATATCCGTTACCTCTATTCGTTTGTAGCCAATTCACTCCTGATTCGGCAATTTCTGCATACAACGGTGGAGCGCTGGGACAAGGATCACATTTCACTTGATTTTGTCCACTGAGATCCCAAGCATATTCTAAGTACACATTGTTGTAACCTTCTTTACGAATATTTTCTTTGTATAACGAAGTATAAAATTGGCCGAAGTAATCTTTCACAAAGGTGGGAACATTACGATCGGTGGGCATTTGCACCGTGCGATAATTAGTAGTTTCAACTCGTCCTTTTTGTGAGAATGCATAAATGATCATATCTTGATTCCCTTCTCCATTGGCCATGCCCAACCGAATAGGTAGCATAAATTTTGGCGAGTTAAAGCTAATTTGAATAGGACGTAAAATCTGATTTCCTAAACGCTGTTGTTCTTCTAAATTTACTTTCACCACAAAAATTTCATGTTGCTTTTGATGTAGGGTTCTAAAACTTCTTTGGCTCCATCCGGAATTTTATAACCATGATCATTCAACCATCGTTCCAATCCATCCGATTCTTTAGCGCTTAGTATTTCGATATCGTATTCATCAACGGTGTAACGTGCAATGACTGCTACTTTATATTCATCTGCTTCTTCTCGCGTACTCATTTCGGCCGCTGCATTTTTCGCAGTAGTTGTTTTACTCATTAAAGCATCTTCATAAAGATATCGATTGCAGGGTGCTTGATCATGGTATTCTACCAAACGAGGTCCTGAGTAAGCATCAAATTGATCGAAGATGCTTCGATTTACCACGCGAATATCTTCTCGCTGCAATACAGTGGGAACAGGAATTACCATGGCAAAATCTTTTACGTTCCCCTGGAAATCGGAACTCATCGTGATGGTTGATCGCTCACCATTGCGTACTAAAATTACTTGCGATGTTTTGTTAAATAATTTTGCATCGGCTCTTGCAACATAGAAGCCGCAGAATGCATCTGCCTGAAGTGTTGTCATCAACACCAGTGCAGAAATTAGAAGGATTTTTTTCATTTTCATTTTATTTTTGTTTAGATTATTTATTGATGGATAATAGGAGCGAGTTGCGTTGAAGATTGATCCGATTTTGTCCATTGAAATTTCTCTCCTTTAAAAAGATAATCGAGAAGAGGAGTGAGTGGTGATAATAGGAACAATGCCCAGATCGGTGAGCCATTCACCCATTTGTATGCTTGTAAGTAGAAGGCGAGGAGTCCGACCGCCAATGCCCAAATGATGCGAACTGTTTTATGTGTTGGTGTAGATGCAGGATCTGTCACCATAAAAAAGGTAAACAGTAAAAGTGCGCCATTCGTAAATAAATGGGTGAGTGCATCAGCAGGCCAGCCTTGATAGAAATACATTCTTATAATTTGCGCTCCACCATACCCTACCAAGAAACTGATGGCTAATTCCATTCGGTTGGCTTTCGTCACCACTAAAAAACCGAGTATCCCCACTACAAAGAGCCATAGTCCATCGCTGCCCCATTGTCCGGGTGAGATCCATCCTTGCCCAGTTAATAGGATGGTAGCGCATATTCCAATGTTAGCCGGATTAAAAAAATGTTTGCCTTGCGCTCTGAAAATAAACTTGGATGCTATCGTAATTAATGCGGCTAAGGCAATAATGATGTATTGATCACATCGAAAAAGTAAACATAAACTGAGTGAAGAAATGAATGCACTTTTAAGAGAGGTGATGGGAAGCTTAAGAAAAATGATTCCAAAAGTTTGAACGATTAAAGCAATAAAAAATGTTATGAAAATTTGATTGGGATCAATTGGCCATTTTAAACTAAAAATTCCTGTGAAAAGGAAGAGGAGCAAGAAGCTGATTTGATAATGACGAGCATCCTTAGGAAAGGATTGGAGGGCAGCCCGAAGACCTGTGCGGAGGTGAGTATACATAGTTAGAAATTTTGGGGATAGATGTAGCGCAATGCCAAATTCCATACGGTTAGGAAAAAAAATTATCCTTTTGGTCGATAATAAACCCAAGATCCCGATCACTTCGCTTACATTAGCGACGAATTCTTTACTTGATGGATTTGTCAATTAGTGAAGAATTCAGTCAATCATACACTATAAAATGTTACTCCTTCGATTAATAAAAGAAAGCATCAGCATGGCTTGGTATGCTTTGGTCGTAAATAAGTTACGTACCTTTCTTTCTTTGTTGGGTGTAACCATCGGCATTTTTGCAATCATCACTGTTTTTACTGCAGTAGATAGCATGGAGAGCAGTGTGAAAGGGAGTGTCGAAAAATTGGGCAACAATGTGATTTATATACAGAAGTGGCCTTGGGCTTTTGGTGGAGATTACCCTTGGTGGAAATATTGGCAGCGTCCAACACCGAATATCGATGAGTTGGATCAGTTAAAAGATCGAACATCCTTAGCAGATGAAATGTGCTTTATAGCTTATCAAGGTAATCAAACTATAAAGTGGGAGGGGAACAATGTTGAGGGTGTGGACATAAATTTAGTGTCGCACGACTATCATCGTATTTCTGGATTTGATTTATCCGAAGGCCGTTATTTTACGGAGTCTGAATCTTACGGTGGATATCCTGTTGCCATTATTGGCTATGAAGTGGCAGCAAATCTTTTTCCCGGACGCTCAGCTATGGATAAAACAATTGCCGTGAAAGGAAGAAAGACAAAGGTGATCGGAGTATTTACAAAAGAAGGCACAAGTATCATTGGTAATTCAAAAGATAATTCCATTGTGTTGCCTGTAAACTACGGTAGAAAATTTATTGATATTAAAACAGAACGTTCGGGACCCATGATTATGGTTCAAGCACTTCCCATGGTTTCAAATCAAGAATTGATGGATGAGTTGCGCGGTAACATGAGAAGCATTCGACGTTTGCGTCCGATTGAAGATGATAATTTTGCTTTGAATGAAACGAAATTATTGTCTGCGCAAGTAGGTCAACTTTTTGGGATGCTTTCGATGGTAGGCGGAATCATTGGAGGTTTTAGCATATTAGTGGGTGGATTCGGAATAGCAAATATTATGTTCGTATCGGTGCGCGAACGTACACCCATCATTGGTATTCAAAAATCATTAGGCGCAAAAAATTATTTTATACTGGTACAATTTCTTACTGAATCAATTATCCTATGTTTGTTCGGTGGTTTGTTAGGATTGTTTCTCGTTTATATTACTACTGTCGTCGCTGGATTTTATGATTTTGATTTTGCATTGACAACGGGTAATGCAATTTTAGGACTTAGCATTTCTGCCCTCATCGGTATTGTGAGCGGATTATTCCCCGCCGCCGCCGCCTCCCGACTTGATCCAGTTGAAGCCATTCGCTCGAACGGATAATTGGCAAGTTGGCAAGTTGGCGAGTTGGTGAGTTGGTGAATTGCTGCGCTAGGAAGATTGTACGGAACCCAATAGTCGTAACAGAGCAAAGCATTACTGGGTAGTACAATATATCTTGGGTGTATTTTTTTTGAAAATCTCAGTTTGCTTTATTGTTTCTAAAATATTTATATTCGAATTAGCCCTCCGTGAATCCTCAGTGACTCCATTTCTCCGTGGTAAAAAGATACTTGCTTTGAAATCGAGTTATATTATTTTAGGTCTTAATTATTTTTCTTTAGTCAATTTATATCTCTCAGTTAAATTTTTAGTGCCCATTTTGGTCCAAGAATATTCTGATTGAATTCGTTTCTAAGAAATTAATTCTTTGTGGAATAGGTAGGTATGTTATTATTTAGAAAATCAGGAATTATAATTATTGATAGTCATTCTCTTGTGCACTCTAGTGAACTCTAGTTCCTCTAGTGCCTGCCTGCAGCAGGCAGGTTGAAAAAAACTTTGAAGCATGGAATAGTATTTATAGTAAGGATAAAAAACAAAAAAGGGAGCCCTTTTAAAAGCTCCCTATATTATAAAGGTTGATTAGATTAATACTTCACGAGCTTTTGTTGAAAGCTTGATCCTGCTTGAATAAATTCTACTTGATAAATACCAGAAGGCAATGATTGCACAGAAACAGCATTATTCATTTCTTGAATTGCATGCTTCATCACCAATCTACCTGTAGCATCATAAATATTCATTTGAGCTGGAGTTGTTTTTTCAAGTTTGATGTTGATGATATCTCCCGTTGGATTTGGATACAAACTAATTCCGCTTGCTTCTAAATTTGGTAAGCCAACTGAAATATCTACAGAAACTTGAACTAAGTTACTGCTACAAGAGAAACCAGGTTTCTCAACGCTCCAATCATAGAAATAATAAAAGTATTGTGAACCGAAATCATTTCCTGTAATGGACAACGCATCGTTAACAGTATATGGATAGGTTGCGCCAGCAGAATTTCTTCTCAAGCGTGGACCGGCAAATCCCAATGATGCTGTGTTTACACTGTCGTTGGTACGAATACGATAATCAGTACCTGGAGTTAATGCAAAGTTTAAATTTACAACTTGAGTATCTGGATTGATGACTACATCAGCAAATTGTAATAATACGTCTTGATTGTCGCGCAACTCAATTCTTCTCAGACCTGGTTGGTCAGAATAAACTTTTACTGATAATAATGTGCAAGCTTTATCAACGTCAAAGTAAACAGTAGCGCTGGTGGCATTAGATCCACTGTATAAACTAGTTCCTGAATGATTGGCAAGACCTGTATTAAATATACCATCATTATAAGTTTCGTTGTTTTGTACCCAGAAGTTAGTTAGTCCAGTTATTACTGGAGTAATATAACTTGGTCCTGTTCCCACTAATGAAGTTCCTGCTGCATCATCATACCAATTTAAATCAGTACCCGTTGCTGTTAATGTCGTGCTTGCAGATGATGGAATAGTCACATTGGTATTGGTCACTGCATCCGGAACAATATGTGCCGTTACCACTACTGAATTGGCAGAGGTGAATTGTGCGCAATAACCTTGTATCGTTAATGAATACGTTCCAGAAACAGTAGCGCTTAAATTTTGTGTTGTTGATCCATCAGACCATAAATAAGAAACTAATCCAGCAGGAGCCACTAAGTCAACCGCTGTTCCATTACAAACTTCAGTTTCACCTACAGCACTAATGGTAGGTGTTTGATCAGGATTTTCATCGATAACGAAAGTTGGAGAGATACCTACACAGTTATTTCCAGCAGTGCTTACCATTACATTGTATTCACCACCTGTTGTAATTGTGATAGCTTGTGTAGTGCTATTATCACTCCATAAATAATTGAGTCCAGCAGTTGCAGTTAATGTCTCCGTGCTACCTGTGCAAATAAAGGGAGCCGATTGACTATAAGAAACCGTTGGTGCTGGAGAAACGCAATCATTTTCAATAATTTTTATGAATTGATCAACGGCAGGATTCACTAACGTTTGTGTGATCCCACTCGGGAATCTTACAACGATTGAATCAATGGTTGTAACCGATCCCATTCCAAAATGTAACATATAAGAATTACAAGTTCCATAATTTTCTCCTGCACGAACTTCTCTAATTTGACTTCCTAAAGAACTATACACGGTTGCTCTTGCTCCAATTGCGCCTTTATTACTTACCGTTCCAATTAAGTTTAAGGTGACAAAGTGATTGTTGTTGTTCGTGGAGTTCATCCAAATTACGTCATCTATATTAGTTGGATTCGTATAGATGGTAGCATAGCCACCATAAATATCTATTTTACCATCATGGTTTAAATCGCCAATTGCAAATGATTCCATTTTGTTGGAATCAAAAAGCCCTTCCAATTTGGTAAAGGTTTTATCTCCGTTGTTTCTATAAAATCTGCTATTAGATCCAGTTATGATCATATCAACATATCCATCATTATCGAAATCTTCAAATGCACTTTCAATGGGAGTAATATCAGTAATATCAAAACCCGTTGAAGCAGTAATATCGGTATAATGACCAGTACCATCGTTTTCCCAAATCTGGCTCTCGAAATCATGATTGGTAAGCAATAAATCTAAGTCAGCATCATTATCAATGTCACCAAAAGAAGCTGTCCACGACTGCCATCCAACGTTGATTCCATAAGCTGCAGCGTTTTCTGTAAAATTATTATTGCCGTCATTTTCAAAAAGTACGTTTATTCTTCTTCCATCCGTAGGACTAGTAACACCTTGTCTGCATTTTGCAATGTATAAATCTAAATCACCATCGTTGTCGAAGTCAGTCCAAACACTACCGTAATTTCCAGAATCATCAGTAGAAGTAACATCAAAATTCATCGTTGTAAAAGATTCGGTCAATCCTCCAGCACCATCATTCAAATAGATGTGGCTTTGTGCATTATCATCACAAACAAAAAGATCAATCCATCCATCATTGTTGAAATCACCAGCGGTAATATTTTGAACGAAGTAACCTGAATTTGGCAAACTAATCATACTGCCCATTGCCCCATTCGCATCGGTCATAAATATTCGTAATGCTGGACCACCAGCACCTGCTATAACGTCTAAATAACCATTGTGATCTAAATCAGTGGTTACCATTCCCCATGACCATCCAGATGTACTGCTAAATGTACCAATGGAAATGTTTTGAAACGTTGCATTCGTTCTTTGAACTTCAATATTCGCAATACGTCCATCATCTAAACGTATGATATCATCCAAACCATCAAAATTCCAATCTGCAATAGCCATCGTGCAGCCACTATGGAAATTACTGTTTATTAATTTTGTGTTTTTGTTTTTAAAACTGATTTGTGCTTCTACATTGCCCACGAGAATGAATAGCAAAATAGGAAGCACGATTTGGTAAATTTTTTTCATTGATTTGTGTTGATTAGATTAGTTGAAGGGAGTGTTTTGTAGTATGTAAACTTAGCAATGTTTTTGATCGAAGAATAGAGTTGAATTAACTTCTTTGTATTCTGTTTTCTATATTCAATTGGCTTCTCGGACTATAGCCTCACAATTTTTTTAAGCGATTTTGTTCCGTTTTTGGTGAATACAAGGTAGTAAATCCCTTTGGATACTGGAAGTGTTACTGAAATGCTATTACTACTTCTTTGTATAGTGCAAGTTAATCTTTGTCCTGAGGGGGTAAAGAGGCTTATTTCGGTATTTAACGGCATGCCCTGTATATAGATGACACCTTCAGAATTTGGGTTAGGACCTACTTTGATTTCACTTAATGTGATATTCTCTAATCCTACCGGAATGAGAACATTGTTTAATGTATCTGATTTTACCAAGATGGGCGCTTTGTTCGCATTGGCATACATCGATAAAAAGGTATCTATTTCTGCCGATGAAAAGTTTTTCATTTCATCTAAAAAGGCAGGCGGTAATGTTTGATAGTAGACATTTACTTCAACCGTTAAGTTGCCATTGTAACCACCTAATGGAAGATGGTAATGAATGATGTCTTGTCCTTTTCCTTCGATACCTGCTGTCTTGTTGAAATCAACATCAGTGAGCGCGTCTCCAACAATGGCACACGTATCATAAGCCGCATGAAGTGTTGTAAATCCTTTAGGCGGAAGGCGATTGTCTTTTAAAGGAGCAGAAGCTCTTTCTAATACCGTTGTTTTATTCCCGTTCAAATCACCCATTACCATTTCGTAAATTTGTGTTTGATTGGATGAGTTGATGAAATCGTGGTGGATCTCAAATGGAGTAGCAATATTATTTACTTCAAAATCATTGTCGAAAATTCCACTGGAGAATAAAGTGTCTCCGTTTGCTTTCAATGCGACAAATTGCACTACCGCTCTTCGTGATGGATATCCACTCGGAAATTTATGTCCCGCTTTGTTTTTTAATTGAATGCTGAAATAAGCAGTATCATTCCACGTAGAATCATATTGACTAATTAAATCTAAAGTCTGAAATTTTAATAATTCTGTATTTACTTTCAGTGTCGAATCAAATCTGCTGTCAAGCGCAGAAACACCCAAGCTCACTTTGTTATCTTTTATCAATTGCACCATGAAATTGTTTGCTCCCGAAAACGTATGCAGGTTGAACGGTGTTCTGCCTGGAAGCGCAGTATAGCCATTGGCGATCTTGATGGGATCTTCAATTTTGGCATGTGGCAAGTTTGACAAGTAGCCATTTCTACCAATGGATAATCAGAATTTAAGTATTCATGATAAGTAGCTTGTTCTACAAAAGTAGTTCCGGTTGGTACGCCACTTAAATCAACGGTATTCGAAATGAGCGTATGACAGGGTGAACAAGTTTTGCTTTCACTAATATGGGGGCTATACGCAGGCGTTAGTCCTACATACAATTGCATCGGCCCCACCATCGGAGTGGTGAAGGGACCATAAACTACTCTGTTGGTATCGTAAGGAAGATGTCCTGTGAAGAGTGAACCTAAGCTTGCAGAGTCCTTCACACCATGACAACCATGACAAGAAACTCCTGATTTCCCCAATGAATCAATGCTAAGATCAGCCAACGTATAATGAGGTTGACCTTTGTAAAAAGCAGTGTAATGTCCAAGTGGAGCATGACACTTAGTGCAAAGCGTTTGTAATTCTAAGGAGTTTGCTGGATTCACTAATATTTCGTGACTCACCTTAGCTTTCCAAAAAGGATCTACAGCAGACAAGGCCATCATACTCGTTTCCCAATCATCATACAAATTCACATCCATTCCATTGGCATCTACATTGGCTAATCCCAATGAATCAAATCCATGACAACCTTTGCAATTTTGTGGAATTGAAAAATATTGGCCAGAATCAAGGGGTGGCATAAAATGCGCTTTGAAGAAAGAAATCTCTTCAGGAGAATGAAATGCCTCATGCGTTTTCCCCACAAATGCCGATCGTAAAAACAAGATCAACGTTAAAACAATAAAGAGAACCGTAAATTTATTTTTCATTTTGGGGCGTCAAAAAAGAGACTTGTGTAGAGTTCTTTTTCGTACGTCCAAATTATGGGAAATTTAGGTAACCACCAAATGATAAATCATGTCATTCAGTCCTTAAAAGAATGCCATTTTAATTAGCCGTAGCTCGCAAGTGTTGTATGATCAGCAGCGTATGCTCTATAAGCCTAAGTCTAGTTTTAATTCCAGCTCTTCCAGTTATGCTTATCCATTGTTTTTACAGCATTTACCAAGAGGTCGATGCAGTTCTGGATATCCGTTTTGTCAGCCATTTCAATGACTTGATGGATGTGTCGAGTTGGAATACTGATGGCACCCGCAATAGAGCCCGATTTTCCATTTCGCTGAATTCCGGCGGTATCTGTTCCTCCCGCAGGAAGAATTTCGGGTTGCCACTTGATTTTGTTTTTATCAGCTGTATTTTTCAAAAATTCAACCATGCGAATGTCGCAAATAGTACTCGAATCCATGATTTTTATTCCAGCCCCTTTGCCAAGTTCTGTCACCATCTCGTGTGGACGTGCTCCCGGCGTGTCAAAAGCAATGGTAGTATCGATATTGATTCCGAAATCAGGTTCGATATGATGCGCTGCTACTGATGCACCGCGTAAACCTACTTCTTCCTGTACAGTGAAACTGGCGTAAAAATCATATGGGCTCTTTCCTTTCAACTTGCGTAATGCTTCAATCAAAATAAAACAGAAACTCTATTGTCAATCGATTTGCAATTCACACAATTGCCCATCTCTATCATTTCACGTTGTCGCGTTACTGGATTTCCAATCGAAATTATTTTCTCCACCTTCGCTTTTGGCAGACCTAAATCAATATAAAAATCGCCGATCTGAGGAGCTTTGTTTTTTTCTTCCGGACTCATCAAATGAATCGGTTTTGAACCCATCACACCAATCAAATCTTCCTTTCCATGTACAATCACACGTTGTGCCGTGAGTGTTTTGGGATCAAATCCACCCAATGTATGAAAACGTAAAAAACCTTTATCGTCAATATGAGTAACGATAAATCCAATCTCATCCATGTGAGCCGCCGCCATGATTTTCATCTTGCTTTGTCCCTTCTTAATGCCAATCAAGTTTCCCATTTTGTCGATGGAAACTTCGTCGCATAATGGCTTTATTTCTTTTAAAATAAGATCTCTTACTTTGGATTCATGACCAGGAGCGCCTGGTGTTTCACAAATTAATTTTAATAATGCTAAATTCATATACCGGTAAATTTAAGAGTACTAAAATAGATTAAATTAATGAAATGATAAAGTACTGCTAATAGAGTTCTAATAGTTTTCTATCGGATTTTTCTAAGAAATCACACTGCACACTCTTAAATCTTAGTAAGTTTAATGGTATTTGCCGTTGATCGCGAATGTAATGGAGTGCTAGCAACATGAATGATATAATCACCTTCACTGATAAAATTCAACTCCTCTAAATATTTTTTGGTGTCAGCCACCGTATCATCTGAACTTTCATATTTATCATAGTAAAATCCACGAATACCCCAGACCAAATTTAGTGTATTGAGGATAGGAAGATTATCGGTAAAAACATAGATCGGTGTCTTAGGTCGTTGCGCAGCAATTTTAAATGCCGTCATACCCGAGTGAGTCATGGTAACGATGGCACTTGCATGAGTTTGCTTGGCCATCAAAGCTGCGATGTAACAAATGTTTTCGGGGATGAAGTTTGGAGAATCTTTTGCTGGTGCATGCTCTCTAAAAAAGATCACATCTTGATCTTCAATTTCCTTAATTATTTTTTGCATCGCTTCCACAGTTCCAACTGGAAATACTCCAACGGAGGTTTCTGCACTTAGCATCAATGCGTCGGCCCCATCAAATACAGCATTTCCAACATCGTTCGCTTCTGCACGCGTTGGACGATAACTCGTAATCATGCTCTCCATCATTTGTGTAGCGATGATCACGGGCTTGGCGGCTTGATTGCATTTTTTTACGATGGCTTTTTGAATTACCGGTACTTTTTCCATCGCCATCTCTACTCCTAAGTCGCCACGTGCAACCATAATACCATCGCTTACTGCAATAATGGCATCAATATTTTTTACCGCTTCTGGTTTTTCAATTTTAGCGATGACACGCGTTCTGCTATTGGCTTCTTTAATAATATTTTTTAGTTCAATTACATCTTCCGGCTTTCGAACAAACGAAAGTCCAATCCACTCCACTTGATTGGCTAATGCAAACTCTAAATCTTTTCGATCTTTCACCGTTAAGCTGGGAAGAGAAATAATAGTGTTGGGTAGATTAACTCCTTTGCGTGAAGAGAGTGGACCGCCATTAATGACTTTCGTTTTCACCCTTTCATCGGCTAAAATTTCAATCACTTGCAATTCAATTTTTCCATCGTCCACCAATACCATATCGCCCACATTCACATCATTGAAAAAGTTAGGGTACTTAATAAATACTTCCTTGCTAGAGCCAGGAACTTCGCGGTGATTAAGTAGAAGTTCATCACCATTTTTCAAAACGATATCTTTCTCTTCCAAATCGCCAATTCGAATTTTAGGTCCTTGTAAATCGAAGAGAATGGCGACATGCGACTTCAACTTCGCGTTCAATTCACGAATCGTCGTGATGGCTTTTTGCATCAATACATGATCACCATGTGATCCATTAATTCGGCATACATCCATGCCCGCTAAAATCATTTTTTCTAAAATAACTTCGTTCAAACTGGCAGGGCCAATCGTTGCAATAATCTTGGTGCGTGTATTTATTTTATAATTCATTTTACGGGTGGTAATTTAGGTAGCGTATCATCTGCTTCAAAAATGGGTTCAAGGATTAAAAAATTTTCTGCCGACTTAATTTCGGTCGGATCCAATTCTTGGGCGCTGCTTATTATTTTTATACTTAAAATATTCTTTAAAACCTGATCAACATCAGTGTATCGACTTACATTTTTAATAACAAAAAAGTAGTCGACTTGTTTTAATTCAGGAATAAATAAATTGTTTGGTGTTTTATTGGTGATTAAATAAATTTCTTCCTCATCCTCTGTCAAAAATAAAAAATAGGGAAAATGGCTGGTGGTTCCTTTCTTGCCCATCTTCATTTCCAAATCAAGCTTCTTCTCCAGACCGTATCCCAGCGTTTTATTCAAATCAGCGCAAAGTTTATAATCTCGATAAGCACAATAGATGGCGATCACCACAAAATCAAAATCGGGTGTAAAATCAAGGGTATGGGTTTGTTTCTTAGCCACGCATCAAAAGTAACCGCAAGAATTGGATTTGACGGTGATTTTGGCATTTAATTTACTTTTTGGAACACAGATTTATTATGATGGTAGCGAGGCTTCGCTATGATTTATTAAGATCCCTTGCCCCCCGCGACCGCCGCGCCTCCGCTGCGTCCCCCGCGGTTAAACTGTCAGTTCTTATTGCACTAGTATTTCATTATTTTTCCTTGTATTTTATCCTTTTCAGTTACCAAAGAAACTATATAAACTCCTGATGCAATATCATTCATAACAATTTCAGTTGTAAAATATCCTCCCGCTATCACATCCACTTTCCTCTCCACCACCACTCTCCCCTCCACATCAAACAACCTTAACACCCCGCTCTTCCCTTTCAACTTCGACGCATTCACATGAATCATATTCCATTCTTGATTATACCATGCTTGAAAGAAAACATCATTCTTTTCATCATTTTCGGTTAGGCCTACCGTTAGTGTATCGCAGAGTGAGCCAACTAACGGACCCATTTCGTAATTTGGGTTATGAGGTAAACCTCTATACGTGCGGTGACCTCCTAATGGAAATGAAAGCAGTTGAAAATCACTAGAAAGACCAGCACTATCCGGGTAATTTATTACCGATAAATGAGTATTTACATAGTTATAGTAATTTGCAGGATATGGATAACCTCCACCTATTATATCTGACAATGCACTTATGTAAATTCTGTTGTCGGGCGCAAGCTTCATCATCACGGCAGATGCTGAATCCATGATAGTTCCTATGGCCATTTTAGAAGATGGAATATTGCCAGATTGAAGGTCATATTGAAAAATTGTAGTTTCTGACATGCCCAAATTACTCAAAACATATAGATAGCGATCATTGGCAGAAAATGCAGCACTGAAATAATACTTAAACGGCCCGGTGGTAGTCGGTAATTCAATATTCAACGGACTGGAAATAATTCCTGTGCATCGATCAAAATCGTAGAGCTCGATTAAATTCCTCCAATCACTTACCGCCATTTTGGTTCCGTCAGAATTAAATGTTACATCTCCACCACCAGTGGTTCGAAAAGCACCTTCATTTTGAACAGCCTGAGGATAAATCCCTGTAGAGTCAACAAAGTAAACGTAGAATGCATTATCAGCGGTCAAACTTAGATGATCCCATTTCCTTGTCACCAGCCACCAATCTTTTCCGTTTCCATGTTTAACGGCCATCAGTGCATCTTTGGTTGACACCGGGTCTAACATTACATTTTTCTGCGTAACCGCTCCAAGGCCATTATTTAATTTCAGATCAACGATACAATAATACAATCCAAAGTAGGGTCCAGATACGCCTGCTAAAAAAACGTAAAACGTACTATCCAATACAGATTTTGGAACGATAAGTATATCATGGTACCAACCCAGACATATTAACGAGTCTCCATTCATCATCATTTGATGATTTCGACTAATTAACTTACCTCGTTTTTTCAAAGAACTATTATATGCAACTGCGTTTGTGGAGGATCCATAAAATAGCAAACTATCCTGAGCATCAGCTATAGTTACAGATGCTGTTAAATATGATTCATTAATCGTAAAATACCTAACTGGGTTAGTAAATATTACACCCGCACTATCACCAAAACACCATACCTTGTTTGAGTACTGTGCATTAGAAGTACCCCAATTTAAAAGTAAAGTGGTAAGAAATATTATACTATTTACAAAGATTGCCCTCTTCATTCCAGTTTAATTATTTTCTGCATTAATTTTTCTTCATCATTGAATTGTAATATTAAGAAATATATCCCAGAATTCAAACCTGAGATTGATAAATAGCTAGTGCGATCGCGCTTTACTATCTCTCGCCCTGTATTATCAGTAATAATTATATGTTGAAGGTTTTCTTCATCCGAGTATTTTAGAAAGATAAGATCAAAAGCAGGATTCGGTTGAATTGTAAAGTTTCGTGAAGTCTTTTTTACATTGGGATTCATCATACGAGCCTCTCCCAAGGGGCCATCTTCAATTTCCAAGCGCAACATCGCGCGTGCTAGGAATACGGCCTCTCCGCCGATCAAGTAATTTTGGTAGGCTATTTCCGTAAGTGTTGCTGTATCTTCTGCATTAAAAACTGTACTATTAATTTTACTATTCAAGTAAATTGACATCACATCCTTGGCTAGAGTCTCAAAGTGATTCGTATCTTCTATTACTTCATTTAAATCATTGCTTAATAAATACTCTCCAACTTTAGCCTTTTTAATTACATTTTGAACGTTACCAATATTGCTTGATTTGAGTTGATTAAATACGTACCTATACATCGTATCATTTCCATCTCCTTCAAGCAATGAGGAATCCAAATCAAAGTACTTAAAACAGGATTGCTTATGTTCATACAATAGTTGTGAAGCGTAAGTTCCATCAAAACGAATAGAATCAAATACTAAACCCGAATACCCGCTGATTCGATTCCAAAGCCAAGTATTTACGGTTGCACAATTATCTGCTTCTTCAGCATATGCAAGAGGAGTTAACCCTGGCATAGGAGAACCACTACTATTCACCGCAGCAAAGTTATTGAGTGTATAGTCAGTTGCTCCATCATGATACCATGAAATTGGGATACCTGTAAATCCTTCCACTCTATAATCCGAGGTGGCATCCCATTGATTTTTAAATCCAGTACCATCAGGAGATGGGTCAGGGCTGCCTTGAATTTGTCCAATAAATGCTGGTGTTGAATTATCCCAACCCAATGAAATACCGCTCTTATAAGAAGTGAAATTATTACGTGCAAGTGTGACTGCTCCATTATCACCAGTAAAATGTATACCATAACCCATGCTTTGGATAGTATTGCAATTCACTCTTGGTGTTATACTTTCACTTACTCGAACTCCAGTGACTAAATGTTCAGCGTCGCTATCAAAATTGGTGTTGATAATTTCATTATCATACACCCTGCAATCTTGCGAATTGACAAGTTGTATTCCACAAAAAGATGAATACAAATCTCTGTCATAATGAAAATTCAAACGATTACCAGTTGTTCTAACATTTCCTGCCTGAAAAATGGAAACTCCGATTCTGGAGTGATGATCAGTGTCAGTTGAAAATCCAATATCATTATCTTCAATTAGCGCCTGCGTACTAAAGAAGTTCGGCAATGGGTTCATAATGGAGATGGCTGTAGCATTATAACTCATTGTTGGGGTACTCCAAATTGCATCGTAGAACTCGTTTCCAGTGATATTTAATGTGACATCTTCTCCAATATCGTATAAAGTAATGCCTTTAATAAAATCATAAAATTTATTCTCGTTAAAAATTGAAATATTATTTTTAATAGCACCTTCAATGCTAATGCAGGAGCGTGAAATTGCACCTGTGGTAGGTGTTCCATTGTCACTACCAAAATGATTGTTTTCGATGAAATAGTTGCATTCTCCAGTTCCTAAAATGCCATATTTGCAATTGGTTAAAATATTTGAATTAGAACTCGTGGGCTCTCCAACTACTAACGTTCTATCCCAAAAATTATAATCGTTGTTTAAATAAATGGCTGTGCCATAGACACTATTAAATGCAGAAGAGGGAGGAGTAAAGATTTCATCAAACTCATTATTCCAAATCTCCGCGCCACTTTTAAACATTTTTATTCCAAAATTTGATTTTTCGAAAATGTTAGCCGTACCACCAATCTTTCCAATACGAACATTTTCCACATCAATAAGTTCAATGGCTACTTCTTTGTATTGTGTATCGTAAGGATAGTATAATGTATTTCCATCGCTTGTAAATGTATTTCCAGAAATCGTATACTCGTCGCTAAGTTGCATATCATCGGTGATTCGTTGATTATACTTTTCCATTACAATATCCTTGTAATTATTAAAGAAAGTACAGTCCATAATTCTATAATTTGATTCGCGTGCTAAATACACTCCTTCTTTGGCATTAGAAATATAAGATTGATCGGATAATATAATACTTGCAGGTGTTATACCTCCCTTTTTATCCACCTCTACCCTGTCCCACATTATTGTAGAATTACAAGCATTAAGAGAACAATTTTCAAAATGTACAGTTCTATTTGTACTTACTTTGTAAGATGCGTCCTCCGCAAATTGAATCTTGCAATTAATAAAATGAATAAATTGATTTGCATTTTGATGGAAATCTCCATTTACAATTATTACATGAGAAAAGGGGGTGTTGGCCTGAACTTCAATTCCGTTTGAAGTTGTTGTTACAATAAAGTTTGAATTGCCACTTAGAGTTGTTACTAAATAATCGTCCTTTATTTTATGATTTATTGGATCCGGGTTCAAAACAGCATCACCTGCGTTTCCAGTGCAACACGCAACAAAATTGACCGTTATTATATCCTCCATAATGCAGCCATTATACTCAACAGATACACTGTATTGAATACTTTGAGTAGACGTTGGTGTTGTAAGCATATATGTTCTGGAATTAGTCGTGGCTAGTACTGTGTTATTCGTTAGATCCGTCCAGATATAAGTCGCATCGCTATATACAACGGTGGATGGTAAATCAACATCTGCGGTCAACCTAATATCAGTTCCATCGGCGCAAGCATTAAAATCATCTCCTAAATCAACTCTCGCTACGGGCACTTCAACTAAAATAGATCTACTCTGCCAGCAATGTTCATCATTCACATAAACAGTATATAATGTTGTACGTTTAGGGCTTACAAATATAGTGTTACACATAGGGGAATTTGTACCACAAGGTGATGAAGTCAAACCTGAATCGGGAACCCACAACATATGATCATCTCCCGGAGTACCCTTATTACCAAGATTTCCTATATTAAAATCTGCTGTTAGTTGAATTGCTGGGTCGCTTGGACTACAAAAAGTAAGTGGACTAGTTAGTGGTGTACCTAATGCATCCTTAATTACTAAAGCAGACAAATTATTATGCACTGTAATGGTTTGTACTTGAGCACTACATCCGCTGCATGAAATACTAATATTATAATTAGTGGTAGCGGCAATATTGCTATTGGCATCAATCGTAAATACATGATCGTTTTGTGTCGGAGTTGTTGGTGTGATTATTAAGTCACTTGTTGAAAATCCACTTAATGAATAAGGTGGATTTCCCCCTTCAATAATTAAAGTAGTGGTTGTTCCACTACAAATTTCATCATCTGTGAATCTAGCTTGCAAGGGTTCATTTTGCAAAAATATTCTGGTAATTGAACCAGGTAACAAAGTAATAGTCCCATTAGCATTTGGCACATTTATATTGCTTTTCAATTCAAAATTACTAGGATTACTCACCGCATTTCCTATAATAACATTATTATAGTCTAGTGAATAAAGCTCTTCATATTTTAATGTTGAACTAGGAGGAAAAGTATTGGTTGGTAAACTTAAATCATAGATTCCGGATGCACTATAATTTATTACAATAACTTGGATTTGCCCAGTAATTGTATTTTCTAATTTCCAACCATATAACACGGGAAAAGAGTTGGAACCTGCGACTAAATTGGGAACTAAACCCTCAAAATCCAACCTTGTTGCATGATTACTTCCACGCAGAGCTTTTCCTACTTGATCCAGGGCACTACCAAGTGCTGTAAATTCACCCGTCCTCGTCGTGTAAGTTGGTGTTGGTAAAACGCCATGACATCTGGGATCATCGAATCCATTTACTGATTCAAAAATATTTCCAAATACAGCATCCGAAGTCATAGTATGTGAAACTACTTTGGAAATTTCAGGAGTTTCTAAATATTTTAATGCCATCGCTGCATTAAACAAACCATGAGGCCATGTACCAATAAATGAATTATCATCATCCAAATTATTGAACTCGGTAATCCAGATTTCTAAAGGGTTAGCAATAAATTTTGTACTGTTGTATTGCCTGATTAAATCGAAAGATCTCGATTTAATTAATTCTCCATCTTTAAATGCCTTGTTGTA
The DNA here is from genome assembly GCA_016709725.1 of Bacteroidota bacterium. Classification (GTDB taxonomy): domain Bacteria; phylum Bacteroidota; class Bacteroidia; order AKYH767-A; family OLB10; genus JAJTFW01. The sequence continues at coordinate 312,056 of JADJMG010000005.1, read as the reverse complement.
ATATTTATAAAGATAAGTATGCATAGGAGAACTAAAAAAACTACATGTGGTTGACGGATCATCAGGCAAGCCTGTTCCAATATAGTCATGAATGGTGACGGCATCAATATTTGTAGTTGCCGACAATCCCTCTAAAACCTTTTCTAACCAAAGTTTACGACGACCAGCTGAACTTTCGTTACCATCAGCTCCTATTATAGCAATTTCGGTGTTTGAAGTTTGAGGTAAGGATAAACTGCTAAACGAATTAGCCCATTCTTCTGCTCTAGCTATATAATCATTAACAGAAGGAAAAATTTCTTTATAATATTCATCGTTCAAATAAAATTCATTTCCTAATTCTAAATAACCCATGGGTAAATTCACTTCTTGTAGTCGATAAATTGAAGCTAATTCATATAGAAATTTCGATGTGAGCATATTCATACAAAGCATAGGTCGTGCACCTTGAAGCTGAAGATTTTTTCGCATATCATTCATTTCATTTCCCAAGCCATCATTCAATTGCTTATAGGTTGTCTTATCATAAAACCAATTAAAAGGTAAATCTCTTTCAGGTATAGGCCAGCCTGTTCGCCAATCCGAAAAGTTAGCGAATGTGCCAGATGGTATTCTAGCCAAAGTAATTGATTTATTTAATAAGTAAGGAGTTGAAGCATTAAAAATATCATCCCACGTCTGTATTCCAGTTCCTTGATCGGCGGCAATAGTATTATTACCGTTATAACCAAAAAAATCTTCAGGAAGATCTCTATTAAATCCAAGAGTAGGTGATACAGTTACAACTGACCTTTTATCTCCTATAGTAAAATAGCCATAAGTTGAGATTGTAGTAGAATTTACAACAGATCCAATGTTAATGTTCCCAGTTAAACCACCATTGCTTAAATTTTTCCATTTGTAACCATTCCAATTAACTATCACTAAATTTGAAGTATCAAATAAACTGCATCCTAAACTATCCCAATATAATTTAATACTGATATTTGAAGTACCTGAGTTTCTAATAAGTGACCAATAATTACAGCGAGAAATTGATGTTACTGCGGAATCCAAACTGTCTCCAAATTGCTGTGGCTGATAAAAATACTGTGAAGTGAATGCATCTGTTGCATTGGAAGGAGCGGATATTCCTACTGGAAAAAAAGTATTTTTATCTCCCACTGGAAAAACAAAAGCTGTATTCCCAATTTTCTTTACCGTACCATCTACAAAACTTAGGTTACTGGCACCTGTTGTAGTAGCAGTTGCTTTTAGTGTGATAATGGTATCAGTGTAAATTATGCCACTGGTGAGTTGTAATAAACTATCGATGGTGATGGGTTGGTTTAAAGTTACACTGCCACCCGCTTTGTCTACAATGAGTTTATTAAAGGTTAGAGTATTCGTTCCGCCACCAAAAGTTTGATTTTCTTCGCCAGCAAATTTTAGAGTTCCTCCACTGGTGTTAAAGGTGACATTGTTTCCATTTACAATAACATTTCCATTGTAAATATTAGTTCCCGCATTGGCAGCTTGGATAGGTCCCGTTCCTGCATTGAAATAAACATCTTTATTGTATGTATCAGCATTTTGGCTCGCTAGTTTTACGTAGGCAGTGGAGGTGTTTCCATTGGTAATGGTAACTACGCCGTTGTAAACATTGGCTCCATCCCACGTATTGTTTAAAGTGTGTCCTGTTTTGGTAAGTAAAGTACTATCACCAAAGGTTGTTGATTTAACAACTAAGTTGGGTGCTGTAAAATTTACTTTTCCTAAAAAATTATTAGAGTACACATTAAAAAGCACACCACCACTAGCCGTAATTGAATTGGATGAAGTAGCAGACTGTACAATATTTTTAAACTGAATAGTTCCTGCACTAATTCCAGTACTGCCTGTAACTAAACATGCGCTGTCGCCGAGTATAGATGCACCATATGTTCCGTTTGCAAAAGAGATTCCACCATTACCTATACTATTTACAAAGATGGTATCATTAAAATAACTGGTATCGCCATAGGCTATTTGAAAGGAATAATTTCCACTACTATACAAATACACTTTTCCGTTAAAGGTATCACCAACGTCTTGTCCCATTCTTAAATAAACCGTACCAGTATTTTTGATGATAACGTCATCATTAAAAGTACAACCTCCTTCTCCCCATCCGCTGGCCGAACCGTTTTGCTCAAAGCTTCCAGTCTTATCAAAAGTTCCTCCACTGAATTTGATTTGTCCGGCAATTACATCTAAGGTACAATTAAAATTGGTTCCCTGGAAATAGGCATAAGTTCCTCTAATTTTTAGGTTTCCGTTATTAATAGCACCCCCGTTTAATGAGCTTCTACCTGAAACATGTAGCTCGTAGGTATTTAAATTAATGGTGTTGGCTGAAATGATGAGTCTGGTTATGGTTCTATTTCCATCCAATAAAATAGAATTGACCCCACCGTTGCTCAATGTTACTGTATCATTGGTGCTTGGGACACCTACCGGACTCCAATTGCTGGTTGTAGACCAATTGGTACTGGTAGCACCGTTCCAAGTGTAGTTCCCAGCATTAGCTGTTGTCGTAATTAATAAAAACACGATCCCAAATAACTTAATGAGAGTCGGAGAGTCGGAGATCGCGAAGTTTCGCGAGGAGAGTCGGAGACTTTTTTTCATAAAATGAGGAATTAAATTATTAAAACACTAAACTAAATATGATAATGACTATCAAGTTAAATTAAAAATAAGAAATGAAACTTGCTAGAATCCATCTTCAAATTTTCAAATTAATACATCTTCAAATCAATCAACCTAATTTGTCACAAAAGCAAATATATCACTCCACACCCCGCTATTATTTTTCAAACGCACATACCCAAATTGAAGATCGCTATAAGCAAAGCTGCCTAAAGAAAGAGTAATTCGGTATCCTGTTCGTTGCCATGCCATGCCTGCGGGTAAACCTGAGGTTTGATCATATGTGAATTGGTGGTTGGCTAAGTCGGCTTGTCCTTCCTTACTTCCAACCTTCACCTCAATCAAATCAATTTGACTGGTGTCGGACAACGTAATAAACATGGTTCCTTCCACAACATCATTGATAGGTGCGGAAGTGATAACATAAGCATCAAAATTGGATTGAGCTTTCAGAGGTATTCCTGAAAAAAGAATAAATAGTAAGAGGAGTGTCTTTCTTCGTAAAACAATCAGATATTTATCCATAAAAATTAGATTTGGTTAAGCGAATGTAAAAAAGTTTTTCGGAAATGCAAGGGGTAGGGTGAAAAAAGTTGAAATGATAACACAAAATAAACATTAGTTGGTGTAAAAGAGTTTTTAGGCGTGAATCAAATTTGACTTCGCAGCAATAGCAAGCTACAATTTATTGAATAAGTTCAGTATTTAACCTTTATCGCGCAGCCTTTCTAGTAAACCTGTCTCCCGAGTGGAAAGATCAATCACTATCTAATTATTCATCTTCAAATTTTCAAATCGTCTTATTTTCAAATTAAACATTCGTATTTTCGCATCATGATTCTCGGAGACGAATATTTTATGCGAGCTGCTTTAGCAGAAGCGAAGGAAGCATTACTTCAAGACGAAGTTCCCATTGGAGCCGTTATTGTTGCTAATGGTCAAATCATCGCCCGAGGACATAATATGGTTGAAAATTAAATGACGTAACTGCACATGCGGAGATGATGGCATTTACTTCAGCAGCAGAAAATTTAGGAGGAAAATATTTAAAGGATTGTACTTTGTACGTAACACTTGAGCCATGTATGATGTGTGCCGGTGCTTCATTTTGGACACAAATTTCGAGAATTGTTTACGGCGCTTCCGACAAGAAACGTGGCTTTTTACAAATTTCATCTGCAAAAAAAATACTCCACCCAACCACCGAAGTGCAAGGAGGAGTACTCGAATCCGAATGTTCGGAAATATTGAAATCTTATTTTAAGTCGAGGCGATAATTATACGTTGATCGCTTGAAGTACTTGCAATGTTAAAGGCTTGTTTAAAAATTTGCGCACGTAAGGATTTTTATTTGCACGATTTAAATCTTTGAAACTTTCAGAGGTAGAAAGCATCACTACTTTCATATGCATTCGTTGCTCTTCTGGAAGTTTTTCAAAAGCTTCTAAAAATTGAAATCCATCCATCTGTGGCATCATGATATCTAAAAAGATAACATCAGGCCATTTGTCTTTAGAAGTCGATTTCAAAAAGTCCATCGCTTCCGTGGCCTCTTGATAAATGATTACATTCTCCGCAAATTCGTTCGTCTCGATGAGTTTTTTATTGATGAAATTGTCTAAGGAGTTATCATCAATCAACATGGCTGTTGTGTACTTTGCCTTCCCGCTCTTCGTTTTCTTCGACCCACTTTCGTGAGTCATTGTCTGACTGCTCATAGTTTAATTTGTCTTCTGTGTAATTTTTGTTTTTTTGGTAAGTGTTTATGGAAGGCTTGATATGGATTAAAACGAAGATCTAAGTATGTGGTTGATCTAAAATTTCATTTCCCTTACATCGATATTGCAAAATATCTTGCAAATCTTACATGAGCCGTTTTGAGAAGCTCGTTTTGAGAGGGAAAACCATAAAATAGGAACAGTCGGCCCTAGGCCAACTGCTCCATCCAAACCAACCAACAGCCTAACAGATCTCACCCTGATGGGTAATCGTGCATTTAACGATTTCTCCATCAATTATGCAATAGAGTTAACTATTGCATATGCTGGGTTAACCTGCCATCCGAAGCTTTTGTTGAACCACTTCCGGCACCATGGTTTCTACATGGTAGCCGTAGAGGCCAATATATCCTGCTTCTGGGAAGGGGACCATATCAAACCAGATATTTAATCCTCTGAAAGCCACCTTACACCCGCTAGGATTTGTATCTTGAAGAGATTGGGTAATCTCGGGGTTTGCATTAAGCACATTGTCGGGAATTTTACTTCCTTTTCGAACTTTCCACTCGCTGAGTAGAGGGAGGGCCGTTAAATTAGAATCCAATAATCGCATGTCATATCCTATGCGTATCACTGGAAAGGCATCCTGCATGTCATTTGTTGATTTGTTTTCTTTTTTCATTTTGTTGTGAATGATTACTCCACAATGATACCCCAAAGGTTACGCCCGAAGTGATGAATTTTAGATGGAAACTTACAATGGGTTATGTGAATCGACTCGACCTTCGTACCTTTGTGGCAGATTTAAAAAATATAATAAAATGCCATATCCAGAACAATTATGCGCTCCTATGCGCAATGAACTCACTAGCATTGGATTCGTTGAATTGAAAGATGCTCAGTCACTAGATACATTACTACCTACCTCCAAAGGTCTTTCTCTTGTGGTGATGAATTCCTTATGCGGTTGTGCAGCCGGTGCAGCTCGTCCAGGAGTACGTTTGTCATTAGCAAATGCAGAGGTAAAACCGGATCATTTATTCTGTGTTTTCGCAGGACAAGACGTGGAAGCTACTGCGCAGGTTCGCAAGTACTTAGCACCTTTCCCCCCATCTTCTCCATGCATTGCATTGTTTAAAGATGGTAAGTTGGTACATATGGTTGAACGCCACCATATTGAAGGACATTCAGCCGAAATGATTGCTGAGAATCTTGTGGCTTCATTTGATGAGTTTTGTAGCGTGAAAGCATAACCCAATCCTGAAAACCTTACAAAAGGCGGTCAATTTAGGCCGTCTTTTTTGTTAGATGGATGTTTTGGTAAATAATAGATGTGAGCTTAGCTTGAAACGACGTTCTATTCAACATTTTTTCGAAAATGGGCATCTGCCTTCTTTTGCAGGGTTCCAAAAATTAAATCTTTCACTTGATCCCGAAGTCCATTCGCATCTTCTTCGGTTAACCCAATAGTAGATATAGGAGGGTGGATCACAATCCTCGAAATACCAGGGCGTAATAAAAGTTTTTGTCCTTTACTATCGGGGAAAATGCACCAATTGTCGAGGAATGTGATAGGAACAATAGGCACCTGCATTTCGATGGCTAGTTTAAAAGCGCCGTTTTTAAAAGGACCTAATTCAGGTGAGCAATCTGGAATGGTTGCCTCTGGGAAAATAGCCAAGCTAATGCCTTTCTGTAAATCTTTACGAGCCCTTTTATAAGCCTTATGTGAATCTTTGATGCTGCTTCGATCCACAGAAATATTCATGTTCTTGAAAAAGATATTGAAGAGCGGAACATTTTCTTAGCTCTGCCTTCCCATAAAGTGAAAGTAATTGGGAAAGGCAATATTCGCTGTGAGAATATCGAGATACGAGCTATGGTTAGGAGTGAGAATATACGCTTGATTCGGATCAATCTTCCCCTCTCTACGGATGGTGTAAAAAATTCCTGTAGCGAAGAGGATGCAATGCGCCCATACTTTTTTTAAGCGGAAAGCATACTTAAACCAGTCTTCACGACTCAATAAAATGAGAAAGATGGGATACAAAGGAAGGAAAAATAAGAGGCCGCTTATAAAGAACCATACACACCAGATTCTCCGTAAAAGGAATGAGATATATTTCACTTTGCAAAGATACCAAAGTATTCTTCTTTTATTTTCACACCATGGTTCGTCTCTTTATTAAACGTGGTTACATTGGATGGGTGGCTCGACTGCTATCATTCACAAACAGTGATCGAGCCTTGGTTTGGCAAAAGAAACATCCTCGATCTTTTCGATTTCTTGTTTTGCGTTTTGATCCTCAGCATTTTCGAGGGTTGCCGCTTACATTCTTGACGATCGGCGTCATTCTAAATGCCTTTATTTTATCAAACTTGGCAGAGGAGTTATTTGAACTTTCTCGGTTAGCGAACGTTGATAAGGCTTTGGCAAATTATTTTTTTGCATAGGAATGAACAAGTTGCGCATTGGGTGTATTTCTTTACACAAATAGGTAGTTTTCCGAGCGTAGCCAGTGTCATGTTGATTTTTGCAGGTTTAATGATTTGGAAAAAACGATATCATTCTTTGATCTCATCAATTGCAGCATTATCTGCAAGTACATTAACTGCCTATGCCGGTAAATGGTATTATCAGCTACCCCGACCAGTTGGCTTAGCCTGGTACGAAGAGTTTTCCTATTCATTCCCCAGTGGTCACGCTACGGTAGCTATGGCTTTTTACGGGTTTTTATTTTATCTCTTGTTGATGTATTTAACCTCGCCTAGAGTGAAGTATTTCATTTTTTGCCTCTCAATAATTTTTATTTTGGGGATGGGTTTTCCAGAATCTATTTATGCGTGCATTACTTAAGTGATGTGCTTGGAGGATTTGCCATTGGATTCGTATGGTTGATTTTTTCAATCGCCATACTCAGTTGGTTAGATTTTAGAAAGGAAATTGACGTTAAAAACTGAGAATCGCTTATCTTCGCAATCTTATGGAAACTGTAGTTAGTGGTATTCGCAGCACCGGAAATCTGCATCTTGGAAATTATTTTGGAGCCATGAAAAATTTTCTGCGTATGCAAGAAGAGAATCAATGTTATTTCTTCATCGCCGATTATCATTCACTCACTACACACCCTAAGCCGCAAGATTTGCGTCAAAATGTTCGCCAGGTTTTGGCAGAGTATTTAGCCTGTGGATTAGATCCCGAAAAATGTACACTTTACGTACAGAGTGATGTTCCTGAAGTTGCCGAATTGTATTTGTTGTTAAATATGCACGCCTACAAGGGTGAGTTGGAACGTGCCACAACATTCAAAGAAAAAGCAAGAAAGCAACCCGATAATATTAATGCTGGATTATTAACGTATCCAGTGTTGATGGCTGCCGATATTTTATTGCATAGAGCATCTAAAGTTCCTGTGGGAAAAGATCAAGAACAGCATTTGGAAATGACACGTCAATTTGGAAATCGTTTTAATCGCATGTATGAAGTCGATTATTTTCCCGAGCCACAAGCTTTCAATTTCGGAGTGCAGTTAGTTAAAGTGCCTGGGTTGGATGGTTCAGGGAAGATGGGTAAATCGGAGGGAGAAGGCAATGCCGTTTTTCTTTTTGATACCGACGAAGCTTTAAAGAAAAAAGTGATGCGCGCAGTGTCCGATGCGGGTCCTTCAGAGCCTAATAGCCAGAAACCAGAAGCCATTCAAAATCTTTTTACCTTGATGGATTTAGTTTCTACAAAAGAAACCTTGCAATTTTTTGATGATGCATTTAATAATTGCACCATTCGTTACGGCGATATGAAGAAGCAATTAGCCGAAGACATGATCGTTTTTGTGAGTCCGATTAGAAGCCGTATCACGGAAATTTTAAAAGATGAGTCCTTACTCACTGATGTGATGAAAAGAGGAAAAGAAAAAGCACAAGCCTCAGCTCGAAAAACAGTAAGTGAAGTCAGAGAAATTATGGGGATCCGATATTAGATGTTAGACTTTAGATGTTAGACTTTAGATATTGGATGTTATGACTTAGCCTGAAATAGGTTGACTTTTTAATTAGATTGTATTTAATGTTGACTTTTTTCTTTTTTGCTTCTTTTTTCTTTTTTGTTAGCAACTGGCATTTCTGTTAATAATGGATGTGACCATTTATACACAGTCATTTGCGGACGATCTTTTTCATCTAGACTGCTAATATACTGTTCGTATTCAACAGGGGTCTATTACCTAAACTTGAATGTGGTCGTTCATTGTTATAGAGCCATAATATTTGCATTATTTTCCTCTGAATATTTTCTTCAGTAATCATCTCTGGATTCAAATATTCATACTTTATTGTTCCTGTACTCGTTCAGCATATGCATTTTCTTGAGGAAGTTTACACATGCTAGGAGTCATTTCTAATTCTTTTATTAGTGCTATTTGAAGTTGACTTATATATTGTGTTCCTCTGTCTGAGTGGAAAATACATCCTTTAAATGTTAATCCATTACGAGCTTTTATTGCCTTTCTCAATGCTACTACATTCTGTTCTGCCCGCAAAGTCTTAGATACATGTAATGCAAGTAATCTACGTGAATAGACGTCGATAATACATACACCATAATAAGATTTACCTGCAACATCGAAGTAAAAAATATCTGATTGAAGTGCTTGATTCAATCCATTAAATACTTTTCCTTCTAAGTGATTATCGAATATTGCCAACTTAGTTGCCCAGGTAGTTCTATGCTTATTCCTTACAATTTGAAGTTTAAAGCCATTGGAAAATCCAATTTGCTCGAAGTTATCTCTGCCAACTTGCATTGTGTTTTTAACTCTAGAATACATCTTACGACAACTCATTCGCTTGTGATTTTTACGAATTTTGTTACATACTTTAATGACTTCTTTTGATACACTAGAAATATATTCTTGCCGCAATCTATATTTATAAATTGCTTGTTTACTTATCCAGCTGCAATATACAAATCCTTCATTTTGTAGTGGTGGGTGGTTCGTTTTTCGACTCGGAATCGCTCGAGGGCTCCTTTGATAAATTTTTTTTTTAAATCTGTCTTAAATTCCTCGTTAGCTAAATCAATGATCTTAGAAAGTAAATCTACTTCCATTTGTTTACGACCCAAGGCCGCCTCCAAGTCCTTTATGCGACGTTCTAGTTCTTGGCTGCGATAAGCTTCGCTTTTATCTTCTACTACCATAACCCTATTTTTTATCAAATGTCGGGAATATCGGTAAATCCAGTTGTAAATTGTTTGAATGCATACTCCTAGCTCATGACTGGCTTGTATTACAGTGCATTTGCCTTGCTCCACATCCTTCACAACAGAGCGTTGAACGGCTTCACTGAAGACTCGTCGCTGCTCTAAATACTTTGTTTTTTTTACTTTTTTCGTTTCCATTTTAGGTTGATTTTTTGGTCAACCTATTTCAGTCACGCACATTAGTCCCGATAGCTATCGGGATTGGATGTTGGATTTTTTAAATTGATCTGAAATTAATTATGCTATCTCCTTTAAAAAGATTGGTTTGTTTTCCTCACTTTTGAAGAATTATCTTAAAGCTAAAATAATCATCTAGCAGCCAGAAGCTAGCAGCTAGCAGCCAAAAAAAACCCCTATCTACGCTGCATTTCGCTAGTAAATAGGGGTAATTGTTTTGTAATTTATGTATCTATTAAATAGGAGTAACGGCTTTAATAAATTTTACATTAATTTTTTCCATTAATGATTTACAGAACTCATAGTTTCGAGTGGAAACCGCCCGGCGAAAAATATTAAGATTTTGGAGTGAAATGAAATAGTAGTCGCTTCTTAAATAATTACTATCAATTTGTTTGTCGATGATCCCGTATTTCACGGCGCCGTTAATCAATTCAAATTTCGCAGTTTTGTTGAGATGTAATTCTAATTCGTTTCCTTTCATAGTGGGAGGTTTGTATACTATATACGGCAAATTACGATCCATAGTTTTAAGTAATTGTCTATATTCTCATTAAACTTACATTAAATGACAAATTTTTTTTTCACGCGAACACGTTCAAAAGTTGAAAATGCGAGGATAAATCCAGAATTCTGCTCGAAATACGAGGGAAAAATCAAGTTAATTTAAACAAAATCTTACATTTAAAATTTATTGATAGGGTGTAAAAATTTACTGAATGGTAAAACTTACTGCCCTTTTTCTGTCATTCTCAAATATCGAATAAAGTCAGTGCTTTCCACTGCCGTAAATCCAACTGTACGCAACATCGTAATTAATTGTCCGCGGTGATAGGTGCTATGATTTACAACATGTGTAATTATTTCTTCCACGCTGTTGAAATAGGAGGTGCCATCTAAGGATTTGAATTCTACTTGTTGCTGGTATTCACTTTCGTTAAGTCGTTCGATAAATGTGGCAAGGGCCAGTGAATTCTGATGTACTCCAGCAATGGCTTCGTCTAAATTACCCGCAAAAGAATGGCTGGGCCATGTGTTCGGGGATTCGCCATTTAAGCGTGCTAACCAAATGAATTGCGCATCCCATAAATGATATAATGTTTTTCGAATGCTGGGAAAACTGCTCTTTAATTCTTCGTCAACTTTCGTATCTGCTTTTTTTATCCAAGAGCAAATACGATCGTTCGCCCAAACATTGAACTTGCATAGCTTAATTAAATGTGAATCCATCGCCTATTTATTTGGATTAAAAATAAGAAAAAATAATGAAGTGGAATTGGATCGAAGTTTGTAAAATAACTTTTCATTGATTAATGAAAAACGAGTAATAATTATTAATTTTCCTTAACGCCTTTGCGAGCCATATTTGCGAATTTTTTACTCGATAACTCTTAAGTGAATACGGATATCTGGGTACCGGAAATTCTAGAGCTTTAATTTGGTCATAATCTGTTCTTGATTCGATCAAAAATTCTTGAATGTTTTGTTTAATTTGAAAGCAACAACTGAAGTGAAAAAGCCGAAGAGCATGCTAAGCAGGAAATTTTCTCGCAAAGGCGCGAAGACGCAAAGTGATTTTTGCAGAGAAAGATTTATACTTTAAACATCTAAAGTTCTCTATTCAATAAAGGCATATCCAGAATTTTCTGGAGGTATTTTTCTTTGACAACTTGTTGCATGGCAGCAGCATGTTTCATGTGATGCATGTCGGTTCCTAAGGCACCAATAATTCCCATATCAATAAGCTTCTCACCAATCTTTTTAGCGTCAGGACCATAATAGCCTGCCAGCGAATTCATATTCAGTTGTAAGGTAACACCCATCTCATAAAACCTGGTGTATTGCTCTGGGGTGCGGTACCAAAAAGGATAACGTTCTGGGTGAGCTAAAATAGGTTTATAACCTAATACCATCGCTCTAAAAAATACCTGTTCCACATTATCGGGTGGATTGATATAGGAAACTTCAGTAAGTAAATAATTATCACCGATGGTTAACAAGGGTTCCTCTTCTAATTTTCGAATGAATCCATCGTCGATATAATATTCTGCCGCTGCACTAATTTCGACTGGAATATTTTCTGTTTTCAATGCGGCTCGGACTAAAGCTAGACCTTCATTTATATTTTCAGGGGTATTCCTAAAATAATCACTCATGATATGTGGTGTGGTGACTAATTTAGAATAACCCAATCCGTGTAAAATGCGAATGAGCTCAATACTATCTTCAACGGTTTTTGCACCGTCATCAATCCCTGGAATTAAATGTGAATGCATGTCTGCATTTAACCCCGCAAGATTAATAGGTTCAACTTCCTGCGATTTTGAAAATTTATTTAGGATTGATTTAAACATGAGCGAATGTTTTTCGGAACCACGCTACCGTTATATCTAAGCCTTCGCGGCAGAGGTAGTTGGGCTCGTAGCCTAGCAAATTCTTTGCCATAGATATGTCGGCTAATGAATTTTTTATATCTCCTTTTCGCTCGGGGGCATAGGATGGATTTTTATCGTTTCCAGATAAATCACCTATGATTTTATAAAGTTTGTTTACCGAAACACTCTCACCTACAGCTACATTGTAAACTTTATTAAAAGCTTCTGAATTGGTTGTGAATAAAGCTCGGATGTTTGCTTGCACCGCATTTTCTACAAAAGTAAAGTCGCGGGTTTGTTCCCCATCTCCATATATAACCGCGTCTTTTCCAAATAACAATGAATTCATGAACAGTGGAATTGCTGCTGCATACGGCCCGTTGGGATCTTGATTAGGACCAAATACATTAAAATAACGCAGTCCAATAATCTCCATTCCGTAATGCATTGCAAAAACAGAAGCGTATAATTCATTCGTTAATTTGGACACTGCATACGGGGAAAGAGGTCTTCCTAAATTTCCTTCTTTTTTTGGTGAGATGGTAGAATCACCATAAACTGAACTCGAACTAGCATAAACCACTCTGTTTACTCCTGCATCACGGGCTGCAATGAGCATATTAATAAATCCAGTAGTATTCGCATCGCTCGTAGCAATGGGATTTTTAATGGATCTTGGCACCGATCCTAAAGCGGCTTGATGTGTCAATAAATTCATGCCCTTGCACGCTCGTTCACAATCGGCTGGGTTGGTAATATCTCCTTCTATGAATTCGAAGTTGGGCAGATTTAAAAAGGGTTCCAAATTGCGTTGAAATCCGTTGCTGAGATTGTCCAACACCCTTACTTTAGCAGCACCATGATGAATTAAATATTCTACAATATTAGATCCAATAAAACCTGCACCGCCGCTCACTAAAACACGTGCGTCTTTGATGGCATCAGAGTGATAACTTCGGGTATATAAACTAGTCGCTGTCATAGAGTGAGGAACAAAAGTAATATAAAAAACTTTTAGTTAGTGAGGAGAAGATGAAACGTCGATTTCCTAGACTGAAGGAACCATTAATGAATTCTGTTTTTTAGAGCCTAATCTTATCGCAAATCGTATTGATTCTGATAATAATTTTGATATTCACCCGAGGTCACTTCGTCCATCCATTTTTTATTGGCGAGATACCAATCCACTGTTTTTTCTAATCCTTCTTCAAATTGTAACGATGGTTTCCATCCCAACTCTCTTTGTAGTTTAGAAGAATCAATGGCATATCTTAAGTCGTGGCCAGCACGATCTTTTACATAAGTAATTAATTGTGCCGATGTACCTTCCGCTCTTCCTAATTTACGGTCGAGAATTTTACAAAGTAATTGAATGAGATCAATGTTTTTCCATTCATTATGTCCACCGATGTTATAGGTTTCGCCATTTTTTCCATAGTGGTAAATTACATCAATCGCCACAGCATGATCTTCAACAAATAGCCAGTCGCGAATGTTTTCTCCCTTACCATAAACAGGTACGGGTTTGTTATTGCAAATATTATTGATGGCAAGTGGAATTAATTTTTCGGGAAAATGAAAGGAACCGTAATTGTTGGAACAATTTGAAATCACCACTGGCATTCCGTAGGTATCATGATAGGCCCGAACCATATGGTCTGAGCTTGCTTTGGAGGCAGAGTAGGGGGAGTGCGGATCATATTTCGTTTCTTCAGTGAAGAATCCAGTTTCCCCTAAAGATCCATAAACTTCGTCGGTACTGATGTGATAGAATCGTTTGTTTTCAAAATCACTTTTCCAACTTTCACGAGCTGCATTTAGTAAGTTTACAGTGCCTACTACATTGGTCATGATGAATTCCATCGGATTGCTTATGCTTCGATCAACATGTGATTCGGCTGCTAAATGGATCACTCCATCGAAATGATATGTAGAAAATAATTCTTGCAAGAATGATGCATCGCAAATATCACCTTTTACAAAACGATAATTGGCTGCATTTTCTATATCACGTAAGTTCGCCAAATTACCTGCATAGGTAAGCTTGTCGAGATTGATGATCATACACTCAGGATAATTTTTAACAAAGCGGCGTACTACATGTGAGCCAATAAAGCCTGCTCCACCCGTGATTAGAATATGTTTTTTATTCATGTCGGTTTTTGTTGAGATGAATTTCTATTGAGAAATTGTTGTTTAATGAATTCAACAATCTGTAACGAATAGCTTAATTCATAATTGTATTAGCAACGGAAATTATTTACTCGTTGCCATTGATTTTTTCTGAAGGACTTGTTCCCATGCCCACGCAGATGTAATCATGTTTTCCAAGCTATGAGTTGTTTTCCACCCTAATTCTGTATTCGCATATTTTGTATCGGCATACACTTTTTCAACATCACCAATTCTTCTTGGAACGCATTCATAATTGACTTTTATTCCGGTAACCGATTCAAATGTTTTGATGATTTCCAACACCGACAATCCATTCCAAGTACCTAAGTTAAAAAGTTCGTATTTACTTTTTGTTTTTGCATTCAGCATTCTTTCGATGGCCACTACATGCGCACGTGCTAGGTCAACTACATGGATATAGTCACGAATGCAACTTCCGTCGGGTGTGTTGTAATCGGTCCCAAAAACTTTCATTTGTGCACGTTTACCAATGGCAGTTTGTGTGACAATGGGGAATAGATTCAACGGAGGTCCTACTGGATATTCTCCAATTTTTGCAGATGGATGAGCTCCCACTGGATTGAAATAACGCAGTGAAATAACTTGTAAGTCGTTTACTAATGAGGTGTCTCTTAAAATATCTTCTCCAATCTTTTTTGTGTTTGCATAAGGACTCTTTGCTGGTTTAACGGCTGCAAATTCATCAATGGGCAAATAGTCGGGCTCACCATACACCGAACACGAAGAAGAGAAAACGAAATTCTTAATATTATTTTCTTTGCAGAGTTCAATTAAATTTAAAAGTGAAACCAAATTGTTTCTGTAATATTCGACGGGTTTATCTACACTCTCACCAACGGCTTTGAATGCTGCAAAGTGAATGATGGCTTCTACTTTATGAATACGTAAAAATTCTTGAACAGCACTTTTATTGTTTAAATCGATATTGCCGTAACCAGGACGCGTGCCGGTAATTGCTTCAATGGAATCGATAACTTCCGCATGTGAGTTACTAAGATTATCAATAACGAATACATCGTATCCTTGTTCAATTAATTCAACAACGGTGTGTGATCCGATATATCCGGTTCCACCGGTAACGAGAATGCCTGGTTTTTTTATCATGCCTGCTTTTTCGTATTTATACGCAGAAAAATAGATTGGGGTTCATTACAAACTCCAATACTTTAGTTCTTTTATTTTGCCGTTTAGGATTCCTTTTAGATCAACAATTAATGCCTCAGGTTTCGCCATTTTTTGAAATCAGCCTCAATAAGTGATTTGTATTCTTTGTGATTAACTGCAACCACAATGGCATCGTAGTCATTCGCAGGTTGCTTCGTTAATTCAAAACCATATTCTTCATTTAACTCATCACTGTTCGCACGTGGATCAATAACATCCACATTTACGCCATAGGATTTAAATTCATGAATTACATCAGAAACTTTTGAATTGCGTATATCTTCAACGTCTTCTTTAAAGGTAGCACCCATCACCAATACTTTGCATTTGTTGAGATCCTTGCCCATTGCAATTAACTTTTTTACAGTTTGCTTGGCTACATAAAATCCCATGCTGTCATTTACGTAACGACCAGAGTTAATAACCTGACTATGATATCCTAATTCTTGTGCTTTATAGGTAAGGTAATATGGATCAACTCCAATACAATGTCCACCGACTAATCCTGGCATGAACGGAAGGAAATTCCATTTTGTTCTGGATGCTTCGAGTACTTCGTACGTGTTAATTCCCATCTTATTGAAAATGATACTTAGCTCATTCATCAAAGCGATGTTTACATCACGTTGTGTGTTTTCAATAATCTTTGCAGCTTCTGCTACCTTAATAGTAGTAGCTCTAAAAACACCAGCCGTCACCACAATCTCATACATTTTTGCAATCTCTTCAAGCGACTCTGCATCACATCCTGAAACTACTTTCGTGATTTTTGAAATGGTATGTTCTTTATCGCCCGGATTAATTCGCTCAGGAGAATATCCAACTTTAAAATCTTCTTTAAATTTCAAACCAGAGATCTCTTCGAGAACCGGTATACAATCTTCTTCCGTGCATCCTGGGTATACGGTCGATTCATACACCACATAATCTCCTTTTTTTAACGCTTTACCAATGGAATTGGTGGCAC
This sequence comes from Bacteroidota bacterium, assembly GCA_016709725.1. Taxonomy (GTDB): domain Bacteria; phylum Bacteroidota; class Bacteroidia; order AKYH767-A; family OLB10; genus JAJTFW01. The sequence goes on along the minus strand of JADJMG010000005.1, from coordinate 295,532 downwards.
CTAATAAAGGTTTTAAATCAGGTAGTTTATGTTCGTCGATTGGTGTAGGAACAGCTACAATGAAAAAGTTGGCTTCTCTTAGTTCATCAATAGAGTCGGTAAAATGAATATCACATCCTTCAAAACAACTGCTGTCTAATTCACCACTTGGATCAATATTTTTACGCATCAATTCAACGCGTTCTTTATTGATATCAAATCCAATGACAGATACTTTTTTAGCAAATTCAAGTGCAATCGGAAGGCCTACGTAGCCCAATCCGATGACTGCTAATTTCTTTTTCTTGTTTATTATATCGTTATACATTACTGTAGCGGATTTCTGGTTTATTGATTTTTCTTAATGAATAAATTCTTTCAATGATGTCTACTACTTTAAGTCCTTCCAACGCATTTGTTGTCATGATGGTTCGGCCTTTTAAAGTATCAATAACATTCTCGATGATGTAATGATGATTGGCAGCAGATCCCTTGTAAGTTCCATAGTCATTTGCTGGATTTACAGGTGGTAAATTAGGCATTGTATATCCTTCAATATGACAATACTCAACTTCATTCATATATTGTCCACCAATCTTTAAACTTCCTTTGCTTCCAATTACCGTTATGCTGCTTTCTAGATTGGTATCATAAACTGAAGTAGTATAATTTACAGATCCCATTCCGCCGTTAACAAATTTAAAATTTACGATGCCCGTGTCTTCAAAAGCAGTTGTTTTTTGATGATTGAAATCGGAGAATACACCTTGAATATCGGTGATATCACCAAACACCCAATACATGATGTCGATGAAATGAGAAAACTGTGTAAACAGAGTACCTCCATCTAAATCACTAGTTCCTTTCCATCCTCCTTTTTTGTAATAACGATCATCGCGATTCCAAAAACAGTTCAGTTGCACTAGAAAAATGTCACCAATTAATTTTTTTTCTACTACGCTTTTGAGCCATTCAGAAGGAGGAGAATATCGATTTTGCATCACACCAAAAACAGTGCGTGATACTTGAAGTGCTTTGTAAATTATTTTTTCACAATCTGCTTTGGTAAGTGCCATCGGCTTTTCGCATACAATATGCTTGCGATTTTCTAAAGCAATGAGTGAGTGTTTTGCATGAAGTCCGTTTGGAGAACATACATTTACCACATCAATTTCAGGATGTGCAGCAATCATTTCTTCTGGAGAAAGGTAAAATGGAGTATCAGACGATTCGCCTAATTTTAATTCGTTTTTAGGAAGTACATCGCAAATAGCAACCAGTTCTGATTCATCATTGCGGCGAATCATTTCTGCATGACGCATTCCAATGTGACCGCATCCAATTACGGCGAACTTAATTTTCTTGTCTTGGTAATTGCTCATACATCAATTCGGCTAACTCGATTTGAACTTAGTTTGTATTGTTGCTTACTCTCAGGACAAGTTGCTAGACCATCCGCATCGAATTTCAACCTGTGACCATATTCGCTCATCCAACCCATTTGCTTTGCGGGATTTCCTACCACCAATGCATAGTCGGGAACATTTTTAGTGACTACCGCTCCAGCTCCAATGAAAGCAAATCGACCAATGTCATGTCCACAAACGATCGTCGCATTGGCACCAATAGAAGCGCCTTTCTTCACTACCGTTTTTGAATATTGATCTCTGCGGTTAATGGCACTACGTGGATTGTTCACATTCGTAAAAACCATACTTGGGCCTAAGAAAACATCATCTTCGCAGGTAACGCCTGTATAAATAGAAACGTTGTTTTGTATTTTAACATTATTGCCAATAACCACGGCGGGAGAGATAACTACGTTTTGGCCAATATTACAATTTTCCCCAATAGTACAATTGGGCATAATATGACTAAAGTGCCAAACCTTGGTTCCTTTTCCTATGTTGCAACCTTCATCAATAATTGCAGAAGGGTGAGCGCTATAATCCATTTAATTTATTCGGTCTTGATGGAGAGAAGAGGGTTGATGATTCTTTCTCCTGTAATGTATAATTTCAATGTACTGTTTAAATTTGTTAAATCAGTACATTAAAATTTGAGTGTCGAATTCTGTTTGTTCTACAGAACTATGCAAATCGATGTTCTGTTTTATTTAATTCTTCGGCAGGCAAACTTTTGAAATAATCGTAAGTGATTTTTAATCCAACTTCTCGACTAATTTTTGGTTCCCAACCTAGAATTTCTTGTGCTTTCGTTATATCTGGACGACGTTGTTTCGGATCGTCTTGGGGTAAGGGATGTGTAATGAGTTTTTGATGGGTCCCGGTGAGTTTAATAATCTCTTCACCGAATTCGCGAATGGTAATCTCTTGTGGATTGCCAATGTTTACAGGGTACGCATAGTTGCTAAGTAACAATCTGTATATTCCTTCGATAAGATCATCTACATAGCAAAAAGAACGTGTTTGTGAACCATCTCCGAAAACGGTTAAGTCTTCACCACGTAATGCTTGACCAATAAATGCAGGTAAAACGCGTCCATCATTTAATCGCATGCGTGGACCATAGGTATTAAAGATACGAACGATTCTAGTTTCTAAATTATGATAAGTATGATAAGCCATCGTTATCGCTTCTTGAAATCTTTTCGCTTCGTCGTAGACACCACGAGGTCCAATAGGATTTACATTTCCCCAATAATTTTCTGTTTGAGGATGTACGGTAGGATCACCATAAACTTCACTCGTAGAAGCCACTAAAATTCTTGCATTTTTAACACGCGCAAATCCTAATAAGTTATGAGTACCTAACGATCCAACTTTTAAAGTTTGGATTGGAATTTTCAAATAATCAATCGGACTTGCAGGTGAAGCAAAATGAAGGATGTAATCAATTTGTCCGGGAACATGAACAAATCTACTTACGTCGTGATGATAAAATTCAAACTCTTTTAATTTAAAAAGATGTTCAATATTTTTTAAATCACCTGTAATGAGATTATCCATCCCAACCACATCATATCCTTCTTTAATAAATCGATCACATAAATGGGAGCCCAAGAATCCTGCTGCTCCAGTGATGAGTACCCTTTTTTTTGTTGACATACAAGTCGATATTTTTTATTTATGAAAATGCTGGAATCTGAGGAGAAACGGTTTCTCTTCCCATGCTGTTGTAATAAAATCCTAACTCGGCCATGCGTTGTAAATCGTACAAGTTACGACCATCAAAAATTACTTTTTCCTTCATGGATTCTTTTAATTTGTCGAAATCAGGAGTTCGGAAGAGTGCCCATTCGGTAGCAATCAATATGGCATCAGCACCTTGAGCGGCCTCATAAGGATCATTTGCATAATGAATTACTTCTCCAATGGTGCGTTTTACATTTTCCATAGCTTCTGGATCAAAAGCACTAATGGAATGAGTTTCGTTAACTTCCATCACAGATGAAAGAATTTTGAAATCGTAATTGTAATCTTGTGACGTACGATAAAGTGCTTGCACATCTTTCGGGAAGCATGAACCACCATATCCAATTCCTGCAAACAAGAAACGCTTTCCAATTCGAGAATCAGAACCAATACCAATTCGAATGGCATCTACATTAGCACCCACTTTCTCACAAAGGTTAGAAACCTCATTCATGAATGTGATTTTAGTAGCTAAAAATGCATTGGCAGCGTACTTTGTTAATTCAGCTGAACGCTCATCCATAAAATAAATTGGATTTCCTTGACGTACAAAAGGAGCATATAAATCACTCATTACTTTTTTCGCTACTTCACTACGTGTTCCAATAACAACGCGATCAGGTTTCATGAAATCATCCACAGCATATCCTTCACGTAAGAATTCTGGATTTGAAATTACATCAAAATGTACCGTGCATGTTTTTGCAATGGCTTCACGCACTTTTTCAGCGGTTCCAACAGGAACTGTACTCTTATTAATTACAATTTTATAATCTCTAATTAAACGACCTAATTGTGCTGATACACCTAACACATAGGAAAGATCTGCTGATCCATCTTCTCCTGGAGGAGTTGGAAGGGCTAAGAAAATAATGGTGGCGTCTTTTACCGCTTCTTCCAAATTGGTAGTAAATTGTAAACGACCTTGTTTTATGTTTCTTTCAAAAAGAACATCTAAATGTGGTTCGTAAATTGGAATAATGCTATTGCGCATTTTTTCCACTTTGTTAGCATCAATATCAACGCAGGTAACATGGTTTCCCATCTCTGCGAAACAAGTTCCGGTAACTAATCCTACATATCCGGTACCAACTACTGCAATGTTCATATTTTTTTGTTTTTAAATGTTTACCTAGTTTATACTTAAAATCCTAAGAAATGTTGCAATTAGCGATTTACAAATTCTAAAACGCTGGAAGTAATATGGGCTAGGTCTTCGTTTGTTAATTCGGTATGCATAGGTAAGGAAATTACATGTGCGCATAAGTCTTCTGTTACTGGAAAATCACCGTGCTTATACCTTGGATCCGTGTATGCTTTTTGCATATGCAGTGGAATCGGATAATAAATCATGGAAGGCACCCCCTTACTCTCTAAATGCTCTCGTAATGCAGTTCTTGAAACACCTCTTAGCACCAATGTATATTGATGAAATACATGTGTTGAATGCTCTTGTCGTGTAGGGATTTTAAGTTTCGGATTTTTTCCGAATGCTTGATCATAAAATGCAGCAGCGCGTTGACGAGCTTCGCAATATTCGTCTAGATGACGAAGTTTGATTCTTAAAATCGCTGCCTGCATGGTATCTAATCGACTGTTTACTCCAATATCATCATGATGATATTGCACAGATTGTCCATGGTTGGCAATAATTCTGATTCGTTGAGCTAATTCATCATTTTGAGTAAAAATTGCACCGCCATCACCCATACAACCCAGATTTTTTGATGGGAAGAAGGATGTGGTTCCAATGGTTCCAATGGTTCCAGCTTTCATCGTTGTTCCATTCGATAGGGTGTATTCAGCACCGATTGCTTGTGCGGTATCTTCAATAACATATAAATTGCGTTCATTAGCAATCTCCATCACTCGTTGCATATTACTGCATTGGCCGAATAAATGTACGGGAACAATGGCTACTGTTCTTGGAGTGATGGCTCTTTCAATTGCATCACAATCTATCGCAAAGGTGTCGGGATCAACATCTACCAAAACTGGCTTGAGTTGAAGCAATGCCATTACTTCAGCCGTTGCTACACAAGTAAAGCTTGCAGTAATTATTTCATCTCCCGGCTTAAAATTTAAAGCCATCATGGCAATTTGTAAAGCATCCGTTCCATTTGCACAAGGGATCACGTGTTTTACATCTAAGTATTCTTCTAATTCTTTAGCGAAATGTTTAACATCAGGACCATTGATATATGCCGATGAAACCACTACATCTTGAATCGCAGTATCAATTTCAGTTTTTATTTTTTTATATTGACTTACTAAGTCAACCATGGACATTTTTTTCATCGTTTCCATTACTTTTCGTTTTAATGCTAACCTTAATAGTTGTATAAGTTTCGGTCAGCGAAGATACTATTATTTGAAGTGAAATTAGGTATAGGCAATACTCTGTAAATTGTCTAAATTTGTTCGGTATGTTGAAGAACCCCAAAAATTCGATTCTATTGTCTGTTTTTCTGTTGATTTCAGGAATAAATATTTCGTCTGCTCAAGTGAGCGTAAAAGACTCTTCCATTTCTATGGTGATGATTCGCCCGTCTTATGGATTGCAAATTCCTAGCGGAGATATGGCTAAACGTTTCGGAATCAATCAGTCAGTTGGCATGGGGGTAACATATAAAACGGCTAAAGGTTGGATGTTTACCGCTGAGGGAGCTTTTATTTTCGGCACTAAAATAAATGAACCCAATCTTTTTACTGGACTAACTACCTCTGAAGGGACCATTATTGGTGCGGATGGATATTATGCCGATGTTCGCGTCTTTGAAAGAGGATATTATGCAACTTTAGGCATAGGTCGACTGTTTCATGTAGTAAAGCCCAATCCAAACTGTGGATTTATTGTGGAAATGAGCCTTGGTTTCATGCAACATAAAATTTTGATTCAGGATAAGAAAAATGCAGTTCCAGCCCTACGTGAGGAATATCTTAAAGGGTACGACAGATTAACAAACGGAATTGCTGCAAGGGAGTTTCTTGGTTATTTATATGTTGGAAATCAGCGCCTTGTTAATTTTTTTGGTGGAGTAGAAGCGGTTCAAGGCTGGACCGCAAGCAGACGTGATTTTGATTTTGGAGCCATGAAAGCCAATAAGAAAGCAAGAATTGATTTATTATTTGGTGTTCGAGTGGGATGGGTAATTCCATTATATAAAGAAGCTCCAGATAAATTTTATGTTTATTAATTGAATTTTCTATTTGAATTTATGTGCGATATTCACCAAATAAATTCGAAAGGATTCTAAACCTCTATGATCCTGTTTCCAATAATATTGATCCACCATTAATAGCGATTAAATAGTCGAGAAATGAAAGTGCTTTATTACTTATTTATTCAGCTGTACGGTTTATTAATTCGTATGGCTTCCTTGTTTAATAATAAAGCTAAAGAATGGGTAAAAGGTAGGTCGGGATGGAAACAAAAACTGAAAGATGCGCTTAGGAACAATAATAGTCCCAGAATTTGGTTTCATTGCGCCTCTTTAGGTGAGTTTGAACAAGGCCGGCCCGTTTTAGAGCAATTGAGAAAAGATTTTCCAAATCATTTTATTCTTCTTTCGTTTTTTTCACCTTCAGGATATGAAGCAAAAAAGAATGAGTCTATGGCCGACTATGTATGTTATATGCCGTTGGATGGACCACAAACAAGTAAAGCTTTTGTCAATATTTTAAATCCTTCATTAGTGTTTTTTGTAAAATATGAGTTTTGGTTTTTTTATGGGAAGGAATTGTTTCGGCGAAAAACTTCTTTCTATTGTCTTTCGGCCATCTTCCGTCCTGGACAAATTTATTTTAAGCCTTGGGGTAAATTCTTTAAAAAAATTCTAACTCGCTATACACATCTCTTCGTTCAGGATCAATCGTCGTTGGAGTTGTTATATCGAAATAGTATTCCCTCTGTAACCGTGTCGGGTGATACACGATTTGATCGCGTGTTGGAAATAAGTAGTAGGAATGTGTCATTCCCATTGATTGAAAGTTTTTGCAAGAATAATGTATGCATGGTTGCAGGAAGTACCTGGTCCGAAGATGAAAAAGCTTTAGCTTCATTACTTCAAGATCATCCATCGGTAAAATTAATTATTGCTCCGCATGAAATCAATGAGTCCAGAATTCGCAGTATAGAAAATCGATTTAGTGGAAAAACAAAACGGTATTCTTCTTTAGAAAAGGACATGGATGCAAATTGTAAAGTGCTTATCATTGATAGTATCGGAAAGCTTTCACTTATTTATCGATATGGAAAGTATACGTATGTAGGAGGTGGATTTGGAAAAGGGGTACATAATATTTTGGAGGCTGCCGTATATGGAAAACCAGTGTTCTTCGGACCCAACCATTTGAAGTTTAAAGAAGCCCGAGATCTAAAAGCAATGGGCGGGGGAATTGGAATTAAGAATGGAAGTAGTTTATCATCTGCTTTTGATATCTTGGAAAAGGATGAATCAAATTATCAAGTGCTCAGTGCAAAGAATAGAAAGTATATTGAAGATCGTAAAGGTGCCACAGCGATTTTAATGAATTATTTGTCGATGAATTATATCGGTAAATAATGTTGCAACAAAAATCAGTTGCTTTTCAAATATTGATAATTGCCTTTTAATACTGGATGATTTCCGGCAAGCCCTTCTTCGTTTACCGATAATTGAAAACCTCGAAAAAATATTTCAAATAAGCTTTCATCACTTTTCACTTGAAAATAATTATTATTTTTTGTTGATGGAATACTCAGCATATGATCTGGACAAAACTCAAACATAACTTGTAGGCTGTCGAAAGTTTCTCCATCTAAAACCGCTTCTCCTTGTTGATCACAGTACGTATAAACGGTGTCATTCTCAATGAATCCAACTGCAAGAAAATAGGAGCTCAAACTCGGATTAATGTCAATCATTTTAACCGTTGTTTGTCTTCCTTTTTTTCGAGATGAATTTACTAGAGACAATGGATTTTTCTTTCCAGGATCTGAATTCAGCACGACCATTTTTTTGTTGTCAGATGAAAGATCTTCTTTCCAAGTTCCCATTCCAGTTCGATCTAATGCTCCACTCGAAAAGAAGAATTCAAAGGTAAAATCATTCTTTAAATTAATACCCGATGCCACCTCTGGAATGGATTCTAAATAATATTCGCCGCAAACATCACAATCCCTTAATACTTGCGCAAAGGTGGTAGTAAATGTAGTGCAGAAAAATACAAGGAGAAATAGAATTGTTTTTGTTTTCATCGTAAGATGTACATTCGATAACTATCCAATTTTATCAAGACAAATAATAATACAGTAAAGCCCCAAAGGGACGATCCACCATAGCTAAAGAAGGGTAATGGAATTCCAATGACTGGCGCTAATCCAATGGCCATTCCTACATTAATCATTAAATGGAAAAATAAAATTGAAGCTACGCCATATGCATAAATTCGAGTATAGGTGGAACGTTGCCGCTCCGCAATAAATACGATTCGATAGAGAAGCAGCGTAAATAGAATTAAAACAAATGCAGTCCCAACAAATCCCCATTCTTCGCCCACCGTGCAGAAAATAAAATCGGTGCTTTGCTCAGGAACAAAATCGTATTTGGTTTGCGTACCTTGTAAAAATCCTTTGCCAGTCAATCCACCCGAACCAATGGCAATTAAACTTTGATTTACATTATAACCTGCTCCTTTCGGATCACTTCTTTTCCCTAACAATACTTCGATGCGTTCACGTTGATGGGTCTGCAAGATTTCATTAAATGCATAATCGACACTGAATACTATTCCCGAACAAAGCGCTGTAATGATTAGAATGACAATCAAATTGTTTCTGGTTTTGCGCATCAGTAAATACGCAACAAGTCCTAATCCTCCAATAACACCAATGAGCACCGTGTTTGGAACCATTAAGGCCAGTACAAATAATACGCCTGCTAAGAATCCAAAGATGAGTACGTTTTGTGATAATCCTTCTCTATACAATACAAAGATGAATGCAATAAAAACTAATGCGGAACCGGTATCATTTTGCAAGAGTACCAAGGCCATAGGTAAAAGGATGAGGAGGCCGGCAGTAATTTTGGTTTTCATATCCTCCATACGAATTCCTAAAGCACTCAGGTATTTTGCAATGGCCATGTTGGTAGCAACCTTGGCAAACTCCGATGGTTGTAATTTGAAACTTCCAATTTCTATCCACGAACGAGCACCTTGTACATCTCGCGCAATGACCAATACCACCAGTAAGATCCCCATGGTGACAATGTAAATAGGAAAGGAGAAGGCTGCATAAAATTTACCATCAATCACTAAAATCGCTAAACCAATAACCAATGATGTTCCAATCCATAACATTTGTCGCCCATAATTTTGGGTAAGATCGAACATGTTTTTGTGCTCTTCATTGTAAACGGCAGCGTAAATATTTACCCATCCTAGTAAGACAAGCACCACGTAAAATACGACTAGTACCCAGTCAATATTTTCGAATATGGAATTTTGTTTGCGCATGAGTTAAGTTCAATCGAAAATATTATTTCTTTTTCTTTTTGTTATTTAACAAAGCAACACTCGAATCTTTTTTACTTTTCGGTTTCACGGGAGTATTGTCTTTTACTTTTAATCCAGGATTTTCGGGACTCTTATTTTGAAGAGGGAGCAAGTATCCTTTGAGCATTCGTTCTTCGAGATCGTGTCGTTTGACAGAATCCTTTAAATATTTTTCCATCATTAAACTCGCAATCGGCGCAGCCCACGTCGCACCAAATCCTGCGTTTTCAACCATCACGGCAATAGCAATCTTAGGATTGTCTCGGGGAGCAAAGGCTACAAATAAACTATGATCTTTTCCATGTGGATTCTGTGCTGTTCCCGTTTTGCCACAAATAACAAGCGAATCGAATCTTGCTACTCGCGCAGTACCCGCTTCAACAACACGCTGCATACCATCTTGAATGATGTTAAAGTTTTCTGCAGATACTTTTGTGTAATGTCGTTCCGCTAAGTTCCTAGTTGTGTTCGGATGTTTTCCAATCTGCTTAATGACATGTGGCGTATAGTAATATCCTTTATTCGCAATGATGCAAATAATATTTGCCATCTGCATGGGGTTAATTCCAAGCTCACCCTGACCAATTCCCAACGAATATATGGTAGAAGCTTTCCAATGTCCTTTTCCGTAGTATTTATCATAAAACTCAACAGAAGGAATTAGTCCTTTTAATTCATGGGGCATATCCACGCCAATCTTTTTTCCAACTCCAAAACTCATTTGGTATTCTCTCCATAATCGATAGCCATTTTCACTCGAGCCATATTTTCGATTGTCTATAAATGACCTGAACGTATTACAGAAATACGGATTACATGAATATTGGATAGCACCTTCTAATGCGATGGCAGGGTGAGGGTGACATTTCACACTCTTGCTTCCAACAACAAAGGAATGTGGATAGGATGTGTTAATATTGATGATGCCTTCTTGCAGAGCGGCTAATGCATTTGTCAATTTAAAAGTAGAGCCAGGAGGATAGTAGGCTTGCATGGCTCGATTGAACAAGGGCTTATTCTCATCTTTCAATAAGTAACCGTAATTCTTCGACCGTACCCTTCCCACTAATAAATTAGGATCATAGGATGGAGAGGAAATCATCGCTAAAATTTCTCCTGTTTGAGGTTCGATGGCGACAACAGATCCAATTTTATTTTGCAGAAGTTGTTCTCCGTACGATTGTAAGTCGGCATCTAGTGTTGCAACTAAATTTTGTCCAGCGATTGCTATCGTATCATAGATTCCGCCTTTGTAACTTCCCTTTTCTCGGTTAAACACATCTACCATCACAATACGAACGCCTCGCCGACCTCTTAATTCTAACTCATAGCTTTGTTCAATACCACTGATACCAATATAATCACCAATTCGATAATAAGGATTCTTAGCGATCAACTCATCGTTTACTTCACCAATATATCCTAAAACGTGAGCAGCCGTATTGTTGGGATATTTTCTCAACGTTCGAGGCTGAACATAGAATCCTTGAAACTTGTAAAGCTTTTCCTGGAAGGAAGCGAAGGACTCAGCAGAAATTTGTTTTTCAAAGGTGCTCGCCTTCATTCTTGAAAAGGTAGTTGCCTTTTTCATTTTCTCAATGAACGACTCTTTACTAATATCTAACAATTTGCAAAACTCAAGCGTGTCGATTTCTTTCACTTGCTTAGGAATGACCATCAAATCGTAAACCGCCTGATTGAAGGCAACGATTTTTCCTTTGCGGTCATAAATCATTCCACGAGCTGGGTAATCGGTGATGTATCTTAATACGTTATTGGTAGCAGACACCGAATAGCTTTCATTAATCACTTGAACATAAAATAATCGAATCAAGAAAATAATCACCACCGAAGTGATGATGCCTAAAAATACGATTCGCTGACTTGATCCTGGATTATACATTTTTAATTAGTAGGAATTAGTTTCCATTCCCTCAACAAAAACAAGTTGTTTTTATTGTTCATTTATTATGATGTTAAGTAGTGAATTGTAGAAGCGCAATTCAATGAATCTATTAATTTAATTGGTACTCTTTGGTTTTGATGTGAGGTATTGGGCAATGATAATTAAAAGTAAAGTTAACAGACTACTTAATGCGATTCGGATGAGGGTGTCGAAAAATTCAGAGAAGCGAAAAACTTCAATGAAGAATAAGAATAGATGATGTACAAATACCAACAAAGAAGCATAAGCCATGTACCAAGCAAATCCTAGTTTTTTAATGGAAGGTTCGGTTTCGATATCATACCCATCACGTGGAGAAATAATTTTTAACCAATAGGGACGGAGGTACACCATAAATAAACAAGCAGAAGCATGCATGCCCGGCGTATTTTGAAACATGTCGATTGAAAGTCCGGTAAGGAATGCAATAGGCAGCAATAAAAGCTTGGGCAAATTAACAGGCAATGACAATAAGAACAATATGTATAAGAAAGGGTTGATGAATGTGCCGAGTTGAATATTATTCAGAATAAAAATTTGCATACTCATTAAGAGTAAGAAACGGAAGAGGTGACGAAGAATTACTAAGATCATTGCTCGTCCTCCTTCGCTTTATTGAGTTCTTCTAATGAACGCTGCTCTTTCTTCATCAGATTTCTAACCACATATACATGGCTTAAACCATTAAAGTTCATCGCCAGTCTTACTTTTATCTTATAGAAAGGTGAACCTGGTTCCACTTGAAAATCGACAACGCGACCAATAAAAATTCCTGAAGGATACGTGGTTGAAAATGCAGTAGTGACAATAGAATCGCCTTTAACAATGGGAACCGTCTTGTCAATTTCATTCAGGTACATGTAATTCGGATTTTCGCCATCCCATTTTAAGGATCCAAAGAATTTGTTTCGCTTAATCATCACAGACGAGCTACTTTCTTTGTGTAACAATGACATCACCGTGCAATAATGTTCTGAAACATGATTCACAATTCCAACAATTCCTTTTGGGCCAATGACACCCATCTCAGGTTTTACACCTTGCAAACTGCCTTTGTTAAGTGTAATGAAATTATTTCGGTGATGCAATGAGTTGTTGATCACATTGGCAGTGATGTACTCATATTGTTGTAAGTTGATCGAATCTTTTACGCGAGAATAAACCGAATCTAGTTCGTATTTATTCTCCGTAAGCATGGTTCTTAACCTTGCATTTTCTTCTGCTAAGCTGGTGTTGTTGTCGCGAAGATGGATGTACTCTTTAACATAATTCACCACTTCCATCGTACTCGTCACCACCTGATTGGTCGCATTCAATACCGAAGCTTGCTGAAATCGATTGTTCTTTGCAATGAGATAAAAACAAAATATTTGAAGCAGGACAAAAAATAAAGTAAAGTTATTTCGCCATATAAGCTGGAAGAGTAACCTCATGTCTGCAGTTTATTCAACGTGTTGGATTATCAATAAAGGAATTTCCTCTATCAATTAATGTTGAAGGAATTTGTATCGATGAATATTTTTTAATGCAATACCAGTACCTCGTACTACAGCGCGAAGTGGATCTTCGGCTACATGTACCGGTAGTTTTGTTTTCATGGAAATTCTTTTGTCGAGACCACGAAGTAAGGCTCCACCACCTGTTAAATAAATTCCAGTACGGAAAATATCCGCAGATAATTCAGGAGGCGTAATTTCCAACGCTTTTAAAATCGCTTCTTCAATTTTACTGATAGATTTATCCAATGCATGTGCAATTTCCGGATAACTCACTGTAATTTCTTTTGGAATACCCGTCATCAAATCGCGACCATGTACAGCAAAATCAGGAGGCGCATTATCCAATTCAGGAAGCGCAGATCCTACTTCAATTTTAATTCGCTCTGCAGTACGCTCTCCAATTAAAATATTATGTTGTCGACGCATGTAATCCCAAATATCGGTGGTGAATGCATCACCAGCAACACGAATACTTTGGTCGCACACGATTCCACCCAATGCGATGACCGCAATTTCAGAAGTACCACCACCAATATCGATGATCATATTTCCCATCGGCTCTTCCACATCGATGCCAATACCGATTGCAGCAGCCATCGGCTCGTGAATTAAATATACTTCCTTAGCACCTGCATGTTCTGCAGAGTCACGAACCGCACGCTTCTCAACTTCGGTAATTCCTGAAGGAATACAAATTACCATGCGCAATGAAGGCGTAAAAACTTTACTACCTGAACTGATCATTCGAATCATACCCTTGATCATTTGCTCGGCTGCTTCAAAATCTGCAATTACCCCATCTTTCAATGGTCGAACCGTCTTGATGTTTTCATGTGTCTTACCATGCATCATCATGGCCTGTTTTCCAACAGCGATAATTCTACCAGTGGTTCGGTCGATGGCTACGATTGAAGGTTCATCAACCACAACTTTATCATTGTGAATGATGAGTGTATTTGCTGTCCCTAAATCGATTGCTATCTCCTGTGTGAGGAAATCAAAGAGTCCCATACTTACGCGCTTCTTTTAGTTGATTAATTAAGATTGCTAAATCTTTGAGTTGTTTTGTGAACCCGAAATTTAGCACTACTCTTTACTGTTGCAAGGTAATTTTATCGTGTATGCAAAATTGGAAAGAAAAACTGAATTATGAACTCATTAATGTTTAAAATGACGAACACCCGTAATCACCATCGAAATGCCAAGTTCGTTGGCTTTGTCGACTGATTCTTGGTCGCGCATGGATCCACCAGGTTGTATCACCGATGTGATGCCTGCTTGATGTGCGATTTCTACACAATCAGGGAAAGGAAAAAATGCATCCGAAGCCATCACCGCTCCCTCTAGCGGGAAGCCAAAATGTTCAGCTTTAGCAATGGCTTGTTTTAGTGCATCTACTCGAGAAGTTTGACCTACTCCGCTGGCTAATAATTGTCCGTTTTTTGCCAATACAATGGCATTGCTCTTACTGTGCTTCACAATTTTGTTAGCAAAGAGCAAATCATTTATTTCTGATGCCGATGCTTCTTTCAGTGTTACGTTTTTTAGATGGGAACTCGTTTCCGTGATTTGATCCGCATCCTGTTCTAAAACGCCATTCATCGCACTTCTAAAAATAGTTTTAGGAGCAGTGAATGAATTGGTTTTCAGGATCATTCTGTTTTTTTTCGATTGAAGTACCTGTAAGGCTTCTTCCGTAAATCCAGGTGCTAAAAGCACTTCAAAAAACAAAGAATTCATCGCTTCAGCAACTTCTAAAGTAATTTCTCGATTGGCAACTAAGATTCCCCCAAACGCAGAAACTGGATCTCCAGCAAAAGCTTTTTCCCAAGCGGTGAGCAAATTGGAATCTGAAGCTAGACCACAGGCATTATTATGTTTGATGACCGCAATACTGGGTTCCGAAAAATCTCTGATCAAGGCAATTGCTGCATCAACATCCAATAAATTATTGTAACTAAGCTCTTTGCCATGAAGTTGAGTAAAGACTTCGGCCATGTTTCCGTGGAACATTGCTTTTTGATGTGGATTTTCTCCATATCGAAGCGACTTACTTTCCCAATTCGTAGGCATTTGAATTTGATCATCCATCAATTTCCCGTGCGTAAACCAAGAATTAATAGCACCATCGTAATGACTACTGACTCCAAAAGCTTTCTGAGCTTGGTTTCTTCTGATTTCTAAAGATGTTTTACCATTATGATTTTCAATTACATCGATTAATAAGGAATAGTCTTTTACAGATGGAATAATCAAGACATCATTGAAATTTTTAGCCGCACCTCTTATTAAGCTGATGCCGCCAATATCAATCTTTTCAATAATAGCTTCTGCAGATCCGCCTGCTTTCACAGTTTCTTCAAAAGGATACAAATCAACCACTACTAAATCAATAAAAGGAAGTTGATGCTTTTTCATTTCCTCTTGATGGATTTGATCGTTTCTTTTTGCCAAGATTCCACCAAAAACGCCAGGATGCAAAGTCTTCACTCTTCCGCCTAAGATGGAAGGGTAGCCCGTAATATCTTCCACCGGAATTACTGGAATTCCTCTCTCTTTAATAAAATCAAAAGTTCCACCTGTTGCATATAATATAACTCCAAGTCGATGCAAGCCATCCACAATTTTATCGAGTCCATCTTTATGATATACAGAGAGTAAGGCAGAGCGCAATTGAATTTCCATGGTTGAGGAGGATAAATGAGGGTGCAAAAGTAGGGTTTAGTGATTTATTTATGTTGAATTGTTGAGAAGATCATTGAATCTGATGGTATCGACAGTGCTTACGGAATTCGGAATTACCCTATACTTTGAAGATCGAGATTGAAGCAGTATCATGGTAATTCTTGATTTCAATCATTTTATTCCTTTTTTTGATCCGGTAGTTTCGCATCGATTAAACTAAACGACTATGCCCATCTACCAACAAGTTGGAATTATTCCACCCAAACGCCATACTGTATTTCGCCAGCCAAACGGAAATTTATATCACGAAGAACTTTTTGGTACCGAAGGTTTTTCGGGAATGTCGTCACTCGTATATCATTTGTATCCACCCACGATGGTGAAGGAAAGAGGAGAGCCTTATTCCGTTCGTCCAAAAATTGCGATTGAAGATAATTTGCAAGCTCGTTCGTATTTAGGATTTAATCTGAAGGCGAAAGATGATTATTTGGAAAGTCGAGTAGTACTTTTTGTAAACGATGATCTTACGATCGGTCTCGCAGCACCGAAAAAAAGTATGACAGATTATTTTTATAAGAACGGCGATGCCGATGAATTAATTTTTGTGCATCGAGGGTCGGGTGCTTTAACAACGATGTATGGCTCTATCGATTTTTCATACGGCGATTATTTAGTAATTCCTCGCGGTACAGTATATCAAATGCGTTTTGATTCAGAAGATAATCGATTGCAAATTACCGAATCCTTTAGCCCCATTGAAACACCACCACGTTATCGAAATCAATACGGTCAGTTCATGGAAAACTCTCCTTTCTGTGAACGTGATTTTCGTCTACCGAAAAATTTGGAGACACACGATGAGATTGGTGACTTTTTAATTAAAATTAAAAAGCGTGGGTTGATGTATCCTTATGTTTATCACAATCATCCATTCGATGTGGTTGGATATGATGGATGTTCATATCCGTATGCGATGTCGATTTTTAATTTTGAACCTATCACCGGACGCATTCACATGCCGCCGCCCATTCATCAACATTTTCAAGGTCGGAATTTTGTGATTTGTTCTTTCGTTCCTCGAATGTACGATTATCATCCGCAAGCCATTCCAGCTCCTTATCATCATAGTAATATTGATAGCGATGAATTATTGTATTATGTAGATGGTGATTTTATGAGTAGAAACGATATTCATCAAGGACAATTCACCTTGCATCCCGGTGGAATTCCACATGGTCCGCACCCTGGCGCCATTGAGCGAAGCATTGGCAAGAAAGAAACCAATGAATTGGCCGTGATGATTGATCCTTTTAATCCCGTAAAAATTACGGAAGCCGCATTACAATTAGAGGTAGAAGATTATTACCACAGTTGGATGGATCATAACGTGGAGGCCTAGCCGAAAAATTGCAAATAAGATTTTAAAAAACATCAGAAGTAAGTAACATCAATTAAACAAAAAATGGATAATCTCACACAAGTAAAAAACTATACATACACCGGCGAAAAGATTTTTGATAAGGCACAGGATTTTCTTCCCATCAACGGAACTGACTATGTTGAACTTTATGTAGGTAACGCTAAGCAAGCCGCTCATTTCTACAAAACCGCTTTGGGCTTTCAAGATGTAGCCTATGCAGGTTTAGAAACCGGAGTTCGCGATCGTACTTCCTATGTATTGCAACAAGGAAAAATTCGCATTATCTTAACTTCTCCCTTTGATCCTGAATCCGACATTGCTCATCATATTCGGATGCATGGTGATGGAGTAAAGGTTATTGCGTTGTGGGTAGATGATGCCTATGATGCGTATGAGCAAACGATAAAAAGAGGTGCAAAATCGTACTTAAAACCCGAGAACATCAAGGATGAGCAAGGTGAAATACGTCGATCGGGAATTCATACTTATGGTGATACCGTCCATCTTTTTATTGAAAGAAAAAACTACAAAGGCGATTTTCTTCCAGGCTATGAAAAATGGGACAGCGGATACCATCCCACTTCAGTTGGACTCAAGTACATTGATCACATGGTGGGCAATGTGAATTTAGGAGCCATGAATGAATGGGCGAAATTTTATGCTGAAGTGATGGGCTTTGCGAACCTCATTACGTTTGATGATAAAGACATCAGCACCGATTATACAGCGCTTATGAGCAAAGTGATGACTAACGGTAATGGCTATATCAAATTCCCCATCAACGAACCAGCCGAAGGAAAAAAGAAATCACAAATCGAAGAATACCTCGATTTTTACAAAGGTCCAGGTTGCCAGCACATCGCTGTAGCAACGGATGATATCGTCTTCACTATTTCTGAAATGAAAAAGAGAGGAATTGATTTTCTCTATGTACCCGGATCGTATTATGATACGGTTGGTGAGCGAGTGGGAGTGATTGAAGAAGATATGAATGAACTCAAGAAATGGGGCATCATGGTGGATCGTGATGAAGAAGGATATCTCCTACAAATCTTCACAAAACCAATTGAAGATCGTCCAACACTCTTCTTAGAAATCATTCAACGCAAAGGAGCGAAGTCATTCGGCAAAGGAAACTTCAAAGCCTTATTCGAATCCATCGAAGCAGAACAAGAACGGCGAGGTACTTTGTAAATTGGAAATCCCTGCGCCCCCCGCGCCTCTCCGCGTTCCTAGCGGTTAAAATGCAAGTATTTCAGATGCTAGAAATTTAAAACCTCACAACAAATAAATTTCGCTTTTCGTGTTAATTCGCTCCCGATCTATCGGGATCGCGTTCAGATGTTATTCGTAACCTATCTAAAATTTCATTCTAAAAAAAAAGAGCTGACCATCACTGATCAGCTCTTTCTACTACAATTTTTTATTTCTTATTGAACATCCGATACACCTCTAATGAGCAATTGTGCATTTGTATTAGGAGGAGTAACGGTTCCTGAAAAGTCACTTAATATTCCAGTGATGCTCACAGTTCCAGAAGGAACTGCTGTTCCTGAAAACGTAGCAGCCGATGCAGTATACATTGTCATTACTCCAGATGCATCATTAATTTGAATAGATCCTGCATAAGTTGATCCACCACTGATGGTAGCATTTGTGATTTTCAATAAAGAACTTTCCCAAGAATCACTTCCCGCCATGTTTGCTAAAATTTGAGCTACAGTAACTACTTGTGGTGTTACTGATTTTCCAGTAGCTAATACAACTCCGTTTGCAAGTGGAACGTTCGGAGTAGAGGTTCCTAACTGTAATAATCCACTAAATTCTCCAAGACTTTGACCTGCGATATTGATCGATAATGAATCACCAATATTAAAAGTGTGATTCGCTGCAAAACGAACGCAAATTCCACCCGTTGCATCTTGAATGAATAAGTTCTTGGAGTTTAAGTTGGATGTGTTTCTATCGCTCGTTACAACACCTAAAATGTAAACATTGCTATTAACAGCAGTAGTGCTTCCTGTGAAAAGATTTCTTACATCGCTAATGTTGATGAGAGATGCAGGTCCGCCAGCACCGTTACAACGTAGACTATCCATCTTTGCATCAAACTCATCGCGAACGATCATTTGTTTGTCAGAACTGAAAATGGAGAAAATTCCTTTCAACGTTCCTTTTCCTGTGGGTGTTTTTTTGGTTGCGAAGTTGCAGTATCCACTTGTACGAACAATAACAGATCCACCATTGCAATCATTCACGATTCTATTTACGGATTGGAACAAAACAGCATCCGCATAAGGTTGATTCGTATCCGCTGGAGAAAATTCACAATTCTGAATTTCTACAAAGCGATTCTGCCATTTGTCAGTATTGGACAAGTCTAGGATCGTCACTTTCGCAGGTTGTGGATTTAGGTTATAGGCCCCACCAATAATGTGATTGTCGACTAAGCTCAACGGAATAGGTGCTGCTTCAGGAAAAGTTCCTGTGTTGTCAACATATCCACCCAGTTGAATTAAATTTCCATAATCACCCATCACCATACCTTTCAATTTAATGAATACACGACGGCCAACAGGATATTTTGTATGAAATTCAGTTTGATCCAAACGAATGGCGATTCCTGCCGTAGCATCTTCGATCACCATGGTTTTGTAAAAATTACCTGACTTATCATCAGCAGTAACAACTCCTGAAATGATCCAATCATTATTGATGGTAATTACTTTATTGAAGACAATGATGCTATCACGATAAATTTTCTTCAGTGAATCAATCGTCATGTTCACATTTAAATTTGGATCAGCACCGTTTAAAGGTGGCTCATCGAAATCGTCTTTGCGACAAGACACGAAATTGATGCTAATCATTGCTAATAAAGCAAGAACTAGTAATTTTTTGGAGGTGTGGAGGAGATTATTCATTTGTAGTAGGTGTTTTTAAATTAATTAAATCTAACAATAACAGAAGCAAAATAATTGCGACCAATACCATAGTAATAGCGAGGAGGGAATTTATTTGGATTTTTCTCAGCATAATCAAAACGTAATTGCTCAAATCCTGTTTGAACAATATCTTGATTGTCGAGAATATTAGATACTCCGATATTGAATAATAAGAAAGCGTTTCTTTTGAAGCCTTTGAAAATATCACTTACTCTCCATGATTTGGTTCCGAAGAAATCAAGTGTAAATTGTCCATCTGACTTTTGTTGATCGATGATGTCTTCACGCAAAGTACCATCTGCCAATAATTCCACTCCGCTCACTGTTCTGCGTGCTGGATTGAAATCAGTATAGTTGTTTCCGAAATAATTAGCTGATAAAATCGCAGTCCAGAATTTCTTTGAACGATAGGTGATTCCTACCATGCCAGCATGCTGAGGACCATTCGCGAAGAAGAAGTTTTTAGAATAGATGGTTTCATCTACAGCCAAAACCGTTGCGTTGTTATCCTGTGTGATGGTAGCCTTCATTCGATCCGTGTAATAGTATTCGCCAATGGCCGCTGCAACATTGGTGCTCCAACCTTGCCCTAGCGTTATTTCCGTTCCAAATTCTAACCCAGTATGACGTCGATCAATATTGCTCAATGTATAGTTTACAAATGTTCTGAAGTCGTCATGCCAGAAGTTTACCGCATTGTAACCATCATTCATTTGAGTATAGTAAAGCGTGGCTCTGATTTTCACTTTAGGAGCTCTTAAGATGTAACCACCTTCAATAGAAGTAATTTTTTCTTCTTCTAAATTCGCGATAGCATCGTTTCGTGTTCTTGGAGAAACATAAACGTTTTCAAAGAGTGGAGCACGAGTCTCGTAAGCGCCATTTAAGAAGAAATAATTTCTTCCATTCAACTTGTATGTCATGCCACCCTTAGTACCATACGTACTGAAGTTTTCTTTCTTTGAATCACCAAATGAGCTATTCGCAAAGATTCCGTTTCTGTATTTTCCTGTTCTGTAAAACTCTGTGGAAGCAACATGAAAGGCAGCAAAGAAATCAACTCGGTTAAATTTAAATTGAGCTTGTGCCCATCCCATGTTTTTAGTTACGGTAGAAACGTAGTAATAGCCAAACTTATCACCTTCATGTAAAATACGATTCGGTGTTTCTAGATTGTTTTGAAGTGCTTCACTTGAATCTGGAAAATCTTGCTCTGCCCATTGATTCAAATCCACATAGAATTCTCCACCTAAAAGATCACCAACTCGTTTGTAGTTTTCTGATTTTTGACTCTGAGCCATGACACCAGCACTTAAAACAACATGATCGCTGATTACTTGATTGTAGTTCATCGCAAAGGTGAGACGCTTATTTTCCGTTACGCGCTCTTCAATGATATAACGTGAACGCTTACCCGATATATTGTTCCCTGTAATTCCATTTGCATCAATAATGGTTTCGTTAGAATTTTGATTGGTATTGTAAATACTTTCCCAATCGACTTGACGATAGTTCTCGTCGGTCTTCCATAAATATTCCGCTTGCGCTTTTAAGTCGGGATCTGTGATGTAACTTGGTAAACGACGGTAGTAATCAGGTCGAGGATCCGTAGCATTAAACCAATCGAAACCACTTAAACTAGTCATTCCATATTGATAACCAATCGATGTTTCTAATTCCGATTTCGGACTTATTTTCCATTCGTGACTTAAAATAGTCAATGGTTGTTGTTGACGTGCATGACGTGCATTACGTACTTTACCATTTTGATATCCCCAGTTTGGATTGTAATAATTTGAACCCGCTAAATCGTATGCTTCTTGAATAGCAGGATTAGCGCGACCATTTAAGGTGTTTGCACCAAGATGTGTTAAGCTTAACGAATGATTATTTCCAAAACGTTTTTCAATCGATCCATACCACGACCATCCATCTGTAAAAGTTCCGGGAACATAATTCTCTTCTCCCCAACGACGTGACATAGATGCAGCAAAAGCCCATCCACCTGCTAATAATCCAGAACCATAAGAAGCCATCAATCGATTATTGTAAGTACGATTTGAATTTGCATAACTCAATGAAAATTGTTTGCGTTGTTTTGATGCACGCGAATCAATACTGAATGATCCATCTAAACTACCATACGTGTAATTGGAAGGATTTAATCCAAAAGTAGATTCACGACTACGCGTTACATCATTTAATCCAGCCCATGATCCAAATAAAGTTCGGCTGCTGGATAGATCTTCAGCAGGAATACCGTTCATCAATGTTAAGTTTTCATTATCATATCCGCGATTTCTAAATCGACCCGCACTAAAATTAAATGCAGCTGCACTTGCAAAAGGATCACGGCTTGCTTATAAAACTCCTGCTACACTCGGTGAAGAACCTTCACGAGTATCACTATCGCTGAGTGTAATGGTGGGTAAGTCTTGAGAGTTAGATAGTGAATTTTCAGCATGAACAGCAGAGAGAGGGCCTAAGTCTAAAGAGGTGGAATTAACCTCTACTTCTTGAACTGTTTTATCATAACCTTCCGAAGTAACCTCTAAAGTATATTTTCCAAAAGGCACACTCTTGAATTCAAATGCTCCTATAGAAGAAGTTTGCGTGGTTATCGTGGTAGTACCGACTAGTGAAACTTGAACATCCATCAATGGAGATCGAGTATCATTATCTTGTAAGATCCCTTTCACCATACCATTCTGCGAGAAGGCCGAGGAAGAAAGTAAAAAGAAGAAACTTAGTATGAGTAGAGGAATGCGCATATAATTTGTATTCTAGATAATTAGGGAGGGCAAAAGTACTTAATACAATCGTGAGATTTGTTAAATTAATGGTTCTGCCGTTTATTTTGTTATTAAATTTTCAAGAATAGTCATATCATACCTGCATTTCTTAGTTTTGTGATCTATAAAATGAAAAAACTCGCCTTTATCTCCGTCTCAATTTGGCTGCTTTTGGCAGTTGAATTTTCCGCAATAGCTCAGGATAAGCAATATTCAGTAGCAGTTGTTGGATTCTATAATCTTGAAAATCTGTTTGATACGATAAATCAGCCCGATGTAAACGATGAGGAATTCACCCCGAATGGAGCTAACCTCTATACTCCTGTGGTTTATAAAGACAAGCTTGGCAAACTTGAGCAAGTATT
This sequence comes from Bacteroidota bacterium, assembly GCA_016709725.1. Lineage (GTDB taxonomy): Bacteria > Bacteroidota > Bacteroidia > AKYH767-A > OLB10 > JAJTFW01. Next base: position 272,210 of record JADJMG010000005.1, on the reverse strand, counting down.
GAGTGATATCGGTACTGATTTTACACCTGATGGTCTTTCTGTTTTTGGTGTTGCAGAGATTGAGAATGAATCTGTACTTAAAGATTTAGCGAATCAGCCGAAGCTTAAACCTCGTAATTATCAAATCGTTCACTACAATAGTCCCGATTTTCGTGGAATTGATGTAGCGCTCATGTATAATCCCAAATATTTAAAAGTCATTTACTCTCAAAGTCTTAACGTACCATTAAAAGGCAGTGATGGTGAGCCTCGACCCACTAGAGATGTACTTTATGTGTATGGAATGTATAATGGAGAGCCGATGCATTTTTTTGTAAATCACTGGCCTTCCCGAAGAGGGGGCGAAGAGGCTTCTGCTCCTGGCAGAGCCTTGGCTGCACAAGTAGCTAAAACTTGTATCGATTCCATTATGAAAGATAACCCAAATGCTAAAGTAATTTTAATGGGCGATTTGAATGATGATCCTGTGAGTCCTTCGGTGGCAAAAGTGTTGAAGTCGAGTGGTGAAAAAGAAAAAATTAAACAAAGTGAATTGTATAATCCATGGGTGAGTTATTACAAAGAGGGAATTGGAACCTTAGCCTATAATGATGCATGGAATTTGTTCGATCAAATTATCGTTTCAGAGGCATTTCTTTCCAAAAGTCAAACTGGTTTTTTCTTGCATAAAGCGTTAATTTATAAAAAGGAGTTTATGATTCAAGATTCCGGTAGGTATAAAGGATACCCAAAACGTACTTATGATTTTTCAGTTTATCTAGGAGGATATTCTGATCATTTTCCGACGTATTTAGTGTTGTTAAAAGCGAAGTAAAATAAGTTTTGTAGATGGATTTAATTATTGTTCGACATGCTAAATCTTTGCACGAGGAATATATCTCAAGAGACATAGAACGTCATCTTTTTGAGAGGGGATATTCCGATGCGTCACTTTCTGCAGATTGGTGTATCGTAAAAAAGTTGAAGCCGGATTTTATCTTGAGTAGTCCTGCCATTCGTGCGTACAGTACGGCCTTGATTTTTGCAAATAAGTTTGGGTATTCACCGGAGCAAATTCAACTGAAGAATGCAATTTATGAAGCTACGTATCGCAGTTTGTTGATGGTGTTGGAAGAATCGATGATAGTTGATGGTACCTATATGCTTTTTGGGCATAATCCTGGACTTACTGATCTCATCAATTTTTTGTGTGGACCCGTTTGTGTGAATTTACCTACATCCGCATTGGTTCATATTCGATTGAATAAGGATGTTAATAAGAGATGGAGAGAGGGTGCTGGGGATGTAATTCAGAAGTTTTCAGGGCATAAATCATTTTAGTTTATTTAACATTAACTTTATATTGGATTGATGAATTAGTCTTTCCTTTGCAAATTCGTATGAAATAATAATTACTTCATATTGACATAATATTTAAACGACCTACTATCATGGAAAAATTAAGTAGAAAACAAATTGAATCGCAATTAATCCAAGAAATCACTGCTTTTTTGTCAAGGACAAATGTAAAAGCTGCTCAAAAAATTGAAAAGCAAATTAAAGCGGCTTCAAAAGATTTAGTAAAAAAATTGTCTAAGAAAATTGAGCAAGCAGAGTCAAAAGCCACTCAATTAGCTAAGAAGCAAGCGGAAATTTTAAAGAAGGCGACGGCCACTTCTGCAAAAAAGAATGAACCTAAAAAAGCTCCTAAAAAGGCAGCGAAGAAAGCAGTTAAAAAAATAAAACCACAGCTAAATCAAAAGTGGTGAGCAGAAAAAATATTAAATTACCTACAGCGCGTAAACGTAAGAAGTAATTCGCTTTTATGAAAAGTAAACATTTTTTATTAGTAAATCGCGACATTAGTTGGTTGTCATTTAATGATCGCGTTTTGCAGGAAGCGAACGATCCTTCCGTTCCTTTGTTGGAACGCATGAAGTTTTTGGGAATTGTTTCCAATAATAGAGATGAATTTTTTAGAGTGCGCATTGCCACCATCAAGAGAATGGCTCGCTTGGGAAAGCAAGGTGCGCAAATCATGGGCGAAGACCCTGTTGCATTACTGAACTCTATTCAAGAAGTAATTATTCGTCAACAAGAAGAGTTTGATAATAGTTATGGAAACTTGTTGCGTGAATTAGAACTCGCTGGAATCTTTATTGTGAATGAAAAGCAATTAAAGCCCGACCAAAGTGAATTCGCACGACAATTTTTTAGAGAGCAAGTACTCCCCACCTTGGTTCCGATTTTGCTCGATAATGTGACTGAATTCCCATATCTACGTGATCGAAGTATTTATTTTTAGTGATCATGCATCACAAAAATGGGAAAGAGCGATATGCCTTGGTGGAAATTCCTACGCATATTCTTCCTCGATTTATAGTGATCCCTAAGGAGAATAAGTACATTATATTGATTGATGACATTATTCGATATTCATTAGATGACTTGTTTTTTAGTTTTGAGTATGAACGCATCAGTGCTTATACCATCAAACTAACGCGCGATGCGGAATTGGATATTGAAAATGATGTTACCAAAAGTTTAATTAAGAAAGTTTCTGAGAGCGTGAAGAGAAGGAAGAAAGGGCAACCTGTCCGACTCATTTACGACGAGGAAATGCCAGAGTCGGCAATCACTTATTTAATGAAACGTATTAAGTTTGGGAAGGGTGATCAACCTATTCCTGCAGGACGTTATCATAATTTTGTTGATTTTATAAAGTTCCCTTCGCTTAATAAACCCGAGCTATTTTCGAAGAAAGTGCAGCCGCTTTCTCATCCTGAATTACTGCCTAAACATAGTGTGTTGAAAGTAATTAAGGAAAAAGATATTTTGCTTTCTTTTCCATATCAAAGTTATCATCATATCATTGATGTGTTGCGAGAAGCTTCGATGGATCCGAAAGTGCAGAGTATTGAAATTACTTTATACCGACTCAGCGAAGATTCCCACGTAGTAAATGCGTTAATCAATTCCATTCGTAATGGAAAACAAGTAACCGTAGTTGTGGAGTTGCAAGCGCGCTTTGATGAAGAGAATAATATTAAGTGGACCAATCGCTTAAATGAAGAAGGAGCCAAAGTGATTTATGGTGTGCCTGGGTTGAAAATGCATAGTAAACTTTTCCTGATTCGTAGGATGGAACATAACAAAGAAGTATTGTATGCCCATATTGGTACTGGTAATTTTAATGAAGTAACGGCTAAACTGTATTGTGATCACAGTTTACTTACGGCAGATAAAAGAATTACAGAGGAAGTAGCCAAGGTATTTAAATTTTATAACGACAATTATAAAACGGGTACTTATAAGCATCTTCTCGTTTCTCCATTCTTTACCAGAAAAAAATTATTGCTCTTTATTCAAACAGAGATTGATAATATTAAGAAGAAAAAGGGCCTGGATGTTCTTAAAGATGAATAGTCTGACAGACCCAGAGTTAATTAAAAAATTGTACGAAGCTAGTCAGGCAGGAGTGAAGATCCGCATGATTATTCGTGGCATCTGTTCACTCGTTCCTGGACAGAAAGGCTTGAGCGAGAACATTGAAGTTATTAGTATAGTGGACAAATATTTGGAACATGCACGTGTTTTCATTTTCGCTAATGACAATGACCCTCGTTTTTATTTAGCTTCCTTCGATTGGATGACTCGAAATATTGATTTTCGTTCGGAAGTTGGTGTGCCCATCTATGATAAAATCTTGCAGAAACAGTTGTGGGATATTATGGAATTGCAATGGAGTGATAATTCCAAAGCGCGTTATATCGACTCCAGTCAAAGCAATCGGTACAAAAAATTGATTTGAAAATAAAGTTCGTGCCCAAGATGCTATTTATAAATACCTTGCACCGAAAGAAAAATTAAAGTAGTGGTGCTAATCCAATTTTATATTAAATATCCTTATTTTTCAAGTCTGAATAATTCCTAGAAAATCTTGAGATTCGCTTCCATTGATATTGGTTCCAATGCCATTCGACTGTTGCTCTGTAATGTTTACGAGAGCGATGACGAGCCTGTGTTTAAAAAAGCGGAGTTGGTGCGTATGCCTATTCGACTTGGGGAAGATGTTTTTCGTACAGGTCGTATTTCTGAAGAAAAGAAAGTGAAGCTTGCCAAGTGCATGAAGGCTTTTAAGTTGTTGATGGATGTATTTGGCGCTATTGATTACAGAGCTTGTGCAACAGCTGCCATGCGCGAAGCTTCCAATTCAGCGGAAGTGATTCGTTTTGTGAAGCAGGAAAGTGGAATTTCGATTGAAGTGATCGATGGGAAAACCGAAGCGCATATTATTTATTCAAATCATATCGCCGAACATTTATCAATGGATGAGTCGTATTTGTACATTGATGTGGGTGGCGGAAGTACTGAGTTGACTTTGTTTTCGAAAGGAAGAACCATCGCGGCTCAATCGTTTAATGTGGGAACCATCCGACTTCTTCACAACCAAGTGGAAAAGGATGTATGGAATTATTTTAAAGATTGGATCAAGGACAATTGTAAAGATTATCATCCACTCACCACCATTGGGTCGGGTGGAAATATTAATAAGATCAATCGGATGGTAGATCGGAAGGAAAAGAAGTCGCTTTCTTATCAAAAAATTCTAGAGACGTATTATTTGTTAAAAGAGTTCACGGTCGAAGAAAGAATCACGAAGTTAGGATTGAATCCAGATCGTGCCGATGTAATTGTTCCCGCTGCCAAAATATTTTTAACCGTATTGGAAGAAGCCGATATCGATAAAATTGTGGTTCCCCAAATTGGATTGTCAGATGGGATTATTCATCTTTTGTATGAAAAGCATTCGGTAGCTTAATTGAAGTTTTAATTCTATCTGTTTTTTAATTTTACCCCATTTCAGTGAGCTTTCTTTCTCTTTCAATTTCATTTTATACCATATGTAAATTTTTAATAGTCCAAATATTCTTATTTTTTTTAAATAAGTTTATTGCCACATATATATCGAGCATTGAATTTTAATAAGGAATAATATAGTTCGATACAGTGCGGAGGTCGTCCACGCAATCCCGATGCTTCGGGACGAACCGATTTTTGCTTTACCGATGGAGCAAAGAGATAGCACAAAAGATTGTTCAGTGGTTGCGAAAGAAAGTAGAAAGCAGAAACTGCAAAAATTGGTTGGTGTTGGGTGGCGTGCTTTCTTTGGTTACTTTCTTTTCAAGTAAAAAAAAGTAACAAGTAAAATAGAACTAAAATCTTAATTAAAAACTAAAATTTATATTCCTGCTATTCGGGAACTACATTGTACCAATTTTTATAATAGAAGATTCAGTACTAGTTAGACTACTTCTTCAATAATCTTTACTTCCATCAAAGGATGAATAAAGTATTTATGTTTTGTTTGAAGATCGAAACACTCAAAGTTTTTGCGCAGTTGATGTCCCTTAATAAATTGTTGTCCGTTGCGCGTAGTGAATGAAGATTTAAAAGGGATTTCATCCAAATGAATCCATTCATCGTTGTAGGTGTTGTGAACATGCAATGCTTTCATCAAATTCACATCCCCACAACTGCTAGCTGCCGGATTTCGCATGTAACCAACAACCGCTTTTGCAATTTCTTCGGGAAATATTTTTCGCTCTAAAAATCCATACATCAAATGTTGAAATTCTCTTTTCCATTCCATGCCATGTGGAGCAACTGAATTTCCAAAGCGTAAAAAGCAAGTGAGATGGGCTACTTCGTGTGTGAATGTAATTAAGAAAGCGTAAGGGTTTAAGTCGTGGTTGATGGTGATGGTATGACTCTTTCCCTCGTGCGGAGGTCGGTAATCGCCCAGTTTGGTTTGCCGGCTTTTCTTGATACGAACTCGTATGCGATATTTTTGAATCCAATCAAAACAGGTATCCACGGCATCGGCCGGAATGTATTTCCCAAGCGCATTTCTTAAATCTTCTGCTGTAACTGCCTTCGCCATAATCTATCTTCAGCAAATTTAGGAAAATGAAAGAAAAATTCTACTTACAGAAATAATAAAATTTCTTTATCAATTACTTCAACAATTGATAAGCCAAAAAACTACTCAGCCAAGCTAATGCCGACATATACCCAAATTGTAAAATGGGCCATTTCCACGAGCCGGTTTCGCGTTTCACCACAGCCATGGTACTCATGCATTGCATGGCAAAAGCATAAAACAACATCAACGACCATCCCACCGCAGCCGTATATCGAGGTTCACCCGTTTCTTTATTTATTTCTTTGCGCATCTTTTCTTTTACCGTCTTAGTGTCGGCATCATTTTGTCCCACGCTGTAGATGGTACTCATGGTTCCCACAAATACTTCGCGCGCTGCAAACGAGGTAACCAATGCAATTCCAATTTTCCAATCAAATCCTAAAGGTCGAATTACGGGTTCAATAAAATGTCCGAGCTTTCCTGCATAGGAAGCTTCTAACATTTTGGATTGAATAACATACAGCTCGGCTTGTTTGCTTTCACCGGCTTCGTTTAATACTGTTGCTTGTTTTTCCAATTGATCAAATGTATTCCCTGGACCTCTTGATGATAAGAACCAAAGCACAATGCTGATGGCAATGATAATTTTCCCTGCATCAAAAAGAAAAATTCTGACTTTCTCCGTGATGGAATATAAAATATTTTTCCAGCGTGGCATTCGGTAAACCGGAATCTCCATGATGAAATACGCTTTTTCTTTTGCTTGATAAAATTTTGAACAGAGCTGCCGATGCCAAAGCCGCTAAAAATCCTATCAAGTAAAGTGACATCATCACCATACCTTGCAATCCAATAAATCCAAAAACTAATTTTTGCGGAACTACCAATGCAATAAGTAAAGTATAAACCGGTAGTCGCGCCGAGCAACTCATCAGCGGAAGCACGAAGATGGTGATCAATCTTTCCTTCCAACTTCCAATGGTGCGTGTGGCTAAGATGGCAGGAACCGCACAGGCTGATCCGCTAATCAAAGGAATGACCGATCGTCCATTCAATCCGAATTTACGCATGAGTTTGTCCATCAAAAAACTGACACGCGCCATATAGCCGGTATCTTCCAGTATGGCAATGAACATAAATAAAAATGCAATTTGTGGAATGAAGATAACAATACCACCCACACCTGCTAAAATTCCATCAACAAATAAATCATTCATTACACCCGCAGGTAAGGCTACTCGAACAACATCGCTGATGCTAGCGAATGTTTCATCTATAAAATTCATGGGAAATTCTGCCAACGTAAAAATCGCTTGGAAAATTATAAACAAAATGAAAAGGAAAATGACAAATCCCCAAACGGGATGCATCAAGAATCGGTCGATGTGTTGAGAGTTCGATTGTTTCTTTTTACTTTCTCCTTTTGTTACGGAATGAAGTAATACATCTTGTATGACCTTGTACCGTTCTAGTGTTTCATGCGATTTCAGATTTTCTAAATCGACACTGTCCATAGCAACAAAAGAAGTTGCTTTTTCGTTTTGCTCTTTAGTAAAATGAAAATCATCAATCGATTCAATATGATGTGCAATTTGTAAGGCCGTATAATTACTCTTTAAATGGAGAATATCTTTTAATCCATTCAATAATTTAGGAGCAAGATTGGATGTTTCAAAAATATCATTGATTGGAACTGAAATCGAACTCAATAATACTTGTTTTAATTCTTCAATACCATCTTCATCGCGCGCATTGATGGGAATAACACGAACACCAAGTCTTCTTTCTAATTCGTCGAGCTTAATTGTGATCAATTGTTTCTTCACCATGTCCATCATGTTCAACGCAAGAACACATGGAATTTTTAAATCGATGATTTGACTGGCTAAGAATAAACTTCGTTTTAGGTTGGTACCATCTACCAGCAACACAACGATGTCGGGATGACTTTCATTAAGTGGATCACACAACACTTCAAAAGGAATTCTTTCGTCGGGCGACTTCGGATATAAACTATAGGTGCCGGGTAAGTCAATTATTTCAAAAGAGGTAGGTTCACCCGTATTTGAATTGTAAAATTTGCAGTGCCCAATTTTTTTTTCAACGGTAACACCTGGAAAGTTGGCTACTTTTTGATTGAGTCCGGTAAGTACATTGAAAAGTGAACTCTTCCCGCTATTTGGATTTCCGGCGAGTGCGACTTTTACATAACGCTTAGGGGTATCCGAAGTTATTGGATAGGAGGAAGACAAAACAAAATACTACACAAGTGGTTTAACAACGATTGATTCCGCTTCTTCCATACGAATTCCAAGCGTAGCTCCATTTAAAAGGATGGCCATGGGGCAACCAAAAGGTGCAAAACGATCGATGGTGATTGTCTCGCCTGGTAAGCATCCCATTTCTAAAAGCTTTTGTTTTATCACTTCATCATTGAATGAATCAATGATCGCACTTTCTCCTTTGAGTAAATTTGACAATCGCCTAGTTCCAACTTGCATAACCTCTCTTGTTTAGAATCATTCTAAATATGATGCTAAGATATAAATCCACAACTATTATCAAACCAACTAAAATCATTTCTTTTGTAAATAATTGAAAAACAATCTTATGAATCACATGATTCTTGTCAACTTGGAAGTGTTTTCCCAGCTTTGTTCCCCTTTTCCATACTCCAATTGGGGCAATGACACTTTTTATTTTGTGTTTTACAAGCACTCAACCCCATCGAAAAAAGGAGAATCATCATGAGAAATAGCTTGCTTTTTGATTTCATACTTCAAAGATAGGAACATTGGGAGAAAATTAAGAATTCAGAATTAGGAATTCAGAATTGGAAGGGATGTAATTTAGGTAATTCATAATACTAATAGACGAATGGATGAAATCGGAAAATAAATCCGCGATAATCGTGTTTATCCGTGTAATCAGCGTTCTATTTTTTAAAGCATTAAGAAAAAGGAAAATAAATCATAAAGAATCATAATGATCTTAATAAATCAGCGGCCTGAAAAGCATTAAAGAAAAAGTGGAATTGTTAATACAACTACTAGAATCAAGATGCAACCAGCTTATATCTTTTCAAAGTATTAATTTTGCTCAACGAAAAAAAATCTAGCAGCCTGAAGCAAGCAGCCAGTAGCTTCCCCAAAATGAAAATAAATCACAAATTCACGATCCACTTTTTCTTGATAGTCTTTCTTGCCCTTCACGGTTGTAAAAGCGGAAGTACTAACCATACCGACCAGCCAATAAAAGACACCATCATCACCTCCTTCGATGTGAAATCTAATTTTGTTTTGGATTCACTTTTTTTCGATTCTCTAGCTATTACTCTTCCCGAACTTATAACCTATTCCGAGCAAGCTCGCCGCTTTTATTCGAACCGCGACTGGAGCTACGCTTGGTTTAAAGAAGATGGATTGCGTGAGCATGCCGGATTCTTGTTTCAGTTTTTGCAAAGTGCCCGACTGGAAGGAATCAAAGATTCACTTTCGATATTACCAGCACTTTCAGAACGATTAAGTATTTATTCGGTGAAAGATTCGCTCTTGCAACCTGATCGAATGTTAGAGTCAATGCTAACAATTTCCTTTTTTTGGTATGCCGATAAATCCTGGACAGGTTTGCCCGAAGAAAAATCAAAAGCGATGTCGTGGTTTTTGCCGCGCATGCATATTGATAAGGAAGAATGGCTCGACTCCGCTCTCGTGCATTCTCCCGATGGAAGTTTGTTGTCGAAGGCCGTGTTTCGACAATATTATTGGTTGCGAAAACAGTTAGTGCAGTACGATAGTTTGTCGAAGGGCGAATCTTGGATGCCTGTTGCCTATCCCAATAAAAGTTTGCGTTATGGCGATGCCGATAGTCTTTTAGTTGCTATTTCCAAAAGTTTGTATCTGCATGGCGATTTGGAATCGGCAGATTCATCCACTGTTTACGATTCTACATTGTACACAGGTGTCGTTCGTTTTCAAAAGCGCCACGGACTTACTCCAGATGGTGTCCTCGGCAAAAAGTTTTATGAAGCACTTAATGTTTCTGTCGCGGATCGCATCGAACAAATTTTAATAAACATGGAACGTAGTCGCTGGATGCCTTCCGATTATCCACAACGTTATTTGATCGTGAACATCCCCGATTTTAATTTATATGCTTACGAAAATGGCATTCAAATTTGGAATATGAATGTAGTGGTGGGAAAAGAAATTCATGAAACGGTTTCGTTTTCGGGCGAAATGAAAAATGTGGTGTTTAATCCGTATTGGGTCGTTCCAACAGGAATATTGTATAATGAAATTATTCCAGGCATAATTAAAAAGCCGAATTACCTAAGTAGTCATAATATGGAAATGGTAAATTCCTCCGGAAAAGTAATTACCAGTTCATCTGTTGATTGGAAAAAATATACCAAGAGTGGATTTCCGTACACCATTCGACAAAAACCTGGAACGTCCAATTCATTGGGGAAGGTAAAATTTTTATTTCCCAATTCGCATAGTATTTATTTACACGATACTCCTTCTCGTTCCTTGTTTAAGGAGGAAAAACGTGCATTTAGTCATGGTTGTATTCGTGTGAGTGATCCGGAAAAATTAGCTAACTATGTATTGGAACCCGAAGGCTGGACACCCGAGAGAGTTACGAAAGCAATGCTTCCAGGAAAGGAATCGTGGGTGAAGCTCGAAAATAAACTACCTGTATATATTGTTTATTTCACCGCGTGGGTAGAGACCGACGGACAACTCCATTTCCGCAATGATGTGTATCACCGTGATGAAAAATTAAAAAATGAAATGATTCCACCAACGGTAGTGGATAGTACCGCTTTTACAATTCAGTAGTTTGACTAGTCATCCAAGTAACGAAGTAAAGCAAGCTAAACAGGATGCCGATGACTCCGATACAAATTAATACTGGAAATAGTAAAGAAAATAAAAGGCTAAATACAGTGTGCGGAACCTTCATAAAATTCATTAAAAACAAAATCAATCCCAAGAGCATACTTGCTTTGAGGGGTTGAAGGATATATAGTCGAATAGACCGCATACTACTATTACGGAAAATTAGAGTATTTGTTATCGGAAACTGTCCTTTTTTTGTAATCGTTTCCCCTTAAACATATCTTTGGTTCGACAATACAGGTTTCTTAACACTAGAGATTCTGTGTTAATTTCTAACGCAAGAGTATTATGTGACTAACTCTAGTGCACTTTGTGTCCTCTTGTGCCTAGTGTAAAACCTTCAACGCTATATTACATACGTTAATTTATCCTTTGCGACTTTGCGCCTTCGCGAGAAAAATAGCGAAGAGAAGCTGTCGAAGAGAAAAGTATTAGTCGTTTGCGATTAAATTATAGCAAGCATATTGTTCAAGCCTCTCCCTAGCCCTCTCCAAAGGAGAGGGAATTAAATAATTATTTTTATTAGATAAAATTTGAATTAAGCGATGGAAATCTTTGCGAGAAATTTCTACTCGCAAAACAAATCACTAAACTGAAAACTCTTCCCATCAAACAATCCTTTATCACTCAATTTTAATTGCGGAATTACCAACAACGCCATAAACGATAAACTCATATACGGCGCTCTGAGTTTCGATCCCAATTCCTTCGCTTTTCTATCAATAGTCGAGTAGGATAAACCAATACTTTCACAGTCTAAATCACTCATCAGCCCCGCCACGGGAAGTGCGATGGTATGAAATTCTTCTTCATCCACTAAACTTAATCCACCCGTTTTTTCAATAATTAAATTCACCGCTTTAGAAATCGAAATATCATCAATCCCCACCACAATAATATTATGAGAATCATGCGCAACACTGGAAGCAATAGCACCTTTTTTTAATCCGAAGTTTTTTATGAAAGCAATGGCAGGTGGTTTTTTTGAATAACGATTGACGACTGCAATTTTTAAGATGTCGTTTGCAATGTCAGATACCACATCTCCATTTACATCTGTAGCATCTACCTGTGTTTCACCTGTGATGAGTTGCCCATCGTATGCTTCAATGACGCGAATTTTATTTCCTGTTTTTTTGAGAATGAAATCTTGTGGTTGGGTGAGTGTAGTGCTGAAATGATTTACTATGTTATGTTTTTTAGGGGGTAGAATGCTCTTTCCATTTTCGGCAACGCAGATACCATCAATATAAGTTTTGGCTACTTTAAATTCTGTCAAATCTTCGCAAAGGATAAAGTCGGCAGCATCACCCACACGAAGTTGACCAACATTTAATTTGTAATGTTCGATCGGATGGATGCATGCCGCATAAAGCACATCAAACAAATCATAGCCCAACGAAATAGATTTTTTTACCAATTGATTGATATGTCCCAACAGTAATTCGTCAGGATGTTTATCATCACTGCAAAACATACATGCACGCGGATGTAATTTTAACAAGGGATGTAATGCTTCAAAATTCCGTGCTGCCGATCCTTCCCGAATGAGAATTTTCATGCCGTATTGAATTTTCTCCAGCGCTTCTTCCAATGTAAAACATTCGTGGTCGGTGCTGATGCCGGCATCGATGTAGTTCTTGGCATCACCCCCGCGTAATCCTGGCGCATGTCCATCAATAGGCTTGTTGTATTTTTTAGTGATCGCAATTTTTTCCATCACCTCGGGATCTTTAAAAAGAACCCCCGGATAATTCATCATCTCACTTAAGTATTTGATGTCGTCGCGCTGTAGTAAGGTTTCGATATCGGTTGCATCGAGCAACGCTCCCGCCGTTTCATATGTGGTAGCCGGCACGCAGGAAGGAGCGCCGAAGTTAAATTTAAGCAATGCGTCTTTTGCATTTTCTAGCATATAGTAAACGCCATCTACCCCAAGCACATTCGCAATTTCGTGTGGGTCACTAATGGTAGCAACGGTTCCATGGGTTAAAGCGATGCGAGCAAATTCATATGGGACAAGCATGGAACTTTCAATGTGAATATGAGCGTCAATAAATCCGGGAAGGATGTATTGTTTTTCATTCACAGGTTGCTCTTCAAAAGAATAAATTTTTCCATCCTTTATGGTAAAAACGCCCTCCGTAGTTTTTCTCTCAAGGATATTAACCCATATTCCAGCTATCGTCGTTGTCATGCGCAAAGGTCAGTATAATTTTATATTTATTGGTATATTGTTGACAGTCAAACAGAATTGTTTTTAAGGAAAGGGAAAATTATTTTGGAAAAATTGAATTTTCTCATATTTATACATATTTTTGTTAAACATTCAATTATTAATTTATTTATTTAAATGAAAACAGGTAAAGTAAAATTCTTCAATGAGGCCAAGGGATATGGTTTTATTTTAGATGATGAGTCAAACAAAGAAATCTTTGTACATCACAGTGGAATTATTGACAAAGTTCGCGAGAACGACAATGTCACTTACGAACTCATCGAAGGTCGTAAAGGTCAAAATGCTGTGAACGTCAAGAAAGCGGAGTAATTTGCTGAGTGCTGCGTAGGTCGAACCGAAGTAGTACTGCGTGCTGCGAAGTTTGAGACCGAAACAGTACAAGTGTTGCGAAGGTCAAGACCGAAGCAGTAAAAGAACGTTTAGATCCCGCTTCCGAGCGGGATTTTTATTTATAGGACATTTCAATTCCTTTATTTTATCACCCCAATTATTCTTTTCTCTTGACTATTTTTGTGAAAGATGAATCCCCATAGTTTTCTGAATACGAAGATTGAATTCCTGAAAGGAGTTGGCCCATTAAAAGCCGATGTGTTTAGGAAGGAATTGGGCATCTCTGTCTTTGGCGATCTCGTCAAACATTATCCTTTTCGTTACATCGATCGTTCGAAATTTCATACAATAGCTTCTTTGAATGAGGAAATGTCCTATGTGCAGGTGAAAGGAACCATCTCCAACATTAAAGTTTTTGGAGCCAAGCGCGCAACAAGAATGTCGGCCATCTTAAGTGATGGTACGGGGCAAATGGAGCTGGTATGGTTTCAGGGCATCAAGTGGATGAAAGATGTGCTGCGACCGCAAGTGGAATTTATTGTCTTTGGAAAACCTACCGTCTTCAACGGGAAGTTTAACATGGTGCATCCCGATCTGGAGGAATCATCCAAAGCCGAAAAAGTGATTGGACCTTCGCTGGTAGGTGTATACAGCACCACCGAGAAATGTAAAGTAAAAGGGCTCGATAGTAAAGCGATTCAGAAGCTGATGAAAACACTTCTTTCACATCCTGGATTTGCAGTGGAAGAAAGATTAACGCCTGAATTGATTTCTCATTTTAAGTTAATGGATCGACCGTCAGCCTTAGTGAATATTCATCTTCCTGCAGATGAACAGAAATTAGCAGCAGCGGAATACCGACTTAAGTTTGAAGAATTATTTTTTATTCAATTGCGTTTGTTACGTGCTAAATGGAATCGTCAACAATCGGTGAAAGGAAAACCAATCGGCACCATTGGCGATTTATTGAATGGCTATTACAAAAATTATCTTCCTTTCGAATTAACGAATGCACAGAAAAGAGTGCTGAAGGAAATTCGTCAAGATATGGGAAGCGGAAAACAGATGAATCGTTTGTTGCAGGGAGATGTAGGAAGTGGTAAAACGATGGTGGCCTTGCTCAGTATGTTGATGGTGCTCGACAATGGCTTGCAAGCTTGCATGATGGCACCCACTGAGATTTTAGCGAATCAACATTTTCAGTATGTGTCGGAGGCATTGCAAGATATGGATGTACGGGTTGGACTTTTAACCGGAAGTACTAAAACAGCTCATCGAAAATTTTTATTGGAAGAATTAAAAGAAGGCCGTTTGCAAATCATCATCGGCACACATGCTTTAATTGAAGATCGTGTTCAGTTTCAAAATTTAGGATTAGTTATCATCGATGAACAACATCGTTTTGGTGTAGAGCAACGTGGGAAGTTGTGGATGAAAGATGATTTTGTTCCACATGTTTTAGTGATGACGGCAACACCCATTCCGCGAACGCTTGCCATGACATTGTATGGCGACTTGGATAGTTCAGTCATTGATGAATTACCTCCAGGACGAAAACCAATTCGTACCATTCATCGCAATGAATCGAATAGACTCGCAGTTTTTGGATTTATCAGAGATGAAATTGCAAAAGGTCGGCAAATTTATATTGTGTATCCGCTGATTGAAGAATCGGAAAAATTAGATTATACTAATTTGATGGAAGGCTATGATACCATCTGCAAAGAATTTCCATTACCAACCTATCAGGTGAGTATTATGAATGGAAGGATGAAGGCCGTGGATAAAGATTTTGAGATGGCTCGATTTAAGAATGGTCAGACACATATCATGGTGGCCACAACAGTAATTGAAGTGGGCGTGAATGTTCCCAATGCTTCCGTTATGATCATTGAAAGTGCAGAACGTTTTGGGTTGTCGCAGTTGCATCAGTTAAGAGGTAGAGTAGGGCGTGGTGCCGAGCAAAGTTTTTGTGTGTTGATGACTGGTGAAAAATTAGGCAACGACGCTCGATTACGTATGCGCACCATGGTGGAAACCAACGATGGATTTAAAATTGCAGAAGTGGATTTAGAACTTCGTGGTCCGGGTGATTTAGCAGGTAAGCAACAAAGCGGAATCGTGAATTTACAAATTGCCAACCTCGCAAAAGATCAACGCATCCTTGAATTAGCACGAAATGCGGCAACGGATATATTGAATAAAGATGAAAAACTCATACTCCCCCAAAACCAACTCCTCGTCGAACAACTTAGTCTTTTAGAAGAAGCCGATGCGAACTTAAGTCGTGTTAGTTAAATTTTCATCATCAACTAATTCTCTTTAAACGCAGCGGTCGCAACGTCAAGCAGCGTACGCAGCGGTAAACAGCGGTTTGGCGAATTAGTAAAATTCGTAATTCGTACATTCGTATTGATTCGTAATTCGTAACCAAAAATTCTTCCGAAGTTAAATCTTACTTATCAAACACACTGCATACGCCGCAATCCCTTCCTCTCGCCCCACGTACCCCATCTTTTCGTTGGTAGTAGCCTTGATGCTGATATCGTCTAACTTCACCTTTAAAATCGGCGCAAGGGTGTTAATCATTTCATCAATGTAAGGTTTGATTTTTGGTTTTTCTAAAACGAGGGAAACATCTACGTTGCCGATGGTATATCCTTTCTCTGAAATTAAATCGACAACTCGCTTTAATAAAATTTTACTGTCGATACCTTTGAATTCAGCGGAAGTGTCGGGAAAATAAAAACCGATATCTTTTAATCCTGCAGCACCTAAAAGTGCATCGCAAATGGCATGTATCAGTGCATCCGCATCCGAATGACCTAAAGCACCTTTTGAATGTGGAATTTTTACGCCACCAATAATAAAGTCGCGACCTTCTTGCAGCTGGTGGACATCAAATCCGAATCCAACTTTAATTTTCATAGTATATCGTGTGCTGAGAAATTATTCTTCAGTTTCTTCTTTGGTGGATTTTTCACCATTGAAATCAAAAGTAAGTGTGAAGTGCAATGTGTTTTCAAGTGGATTTCTTTGATCAGTTGGGATCAAATAAGCCAAATCGATTCCAAATACATTGTAACGTAAACCAGCACCTAATGTGAAATACTTTCTATTTCCCTTAAACTTGTTCTCATTAAAATATCCAGCACGGAAAGCAAATTGTCTATCGTACCAGTATTCCATACCAAAAGCAATATTCACTTCTCTTAACTCTTCTTTGCCACCGTCAGGAGCATCGTTAAAAGATTGGAAAATTCCTTGTGCAACACTTACATCAGGATCTTGTCCGTAGAGAATAATATTTTCTGCACTGTTGGCAGTATCTTGTGTGTAGATGGGAGGAGTAGGTACCAATAATTTGTTGAAATCTAACATGAATGCAAGGTCATTGTATTCATTAAGTTTTAGTCTCAACCCTGGACCTAAACGTAGATTGGTAGGGATAAAGTTTTTTACGCCTGATTCTGTGTAAGAAATCTTAGCACCAATATTTGAGATGTTTAAACCGCTGGTAAAAATCGCATCTTTTCCACCTACTTCAATTTCTTTTTGAAAGAATACAGAAACATCAGCAGCAACTGTATTACCCGCTTTTGAATCTTGTCCTTCCACTTGTGTTCCACCAGTTAAATTGGAATGTACATAACGTAAAGCGATACCTCCTGAGAAAAATTCACTCAGTTTACGAGAATATGCAACGTCTAAAGCAAATTCATTGGGTTTAAAATCACGAATGGTATTTCCATTTTGATCTGTAAATGTAATATTACCTAATGAGAAATAGCGAAGTGACATTCCAATTGCTTGTTCTCCTTTCAACTTTTTGTATCCAGAAAGATAAGCGATGAACATGTCGTTTACTAAATTTCTAAGCCAGGGAGTATAAGAAACGCCGAATGCCATTTTATTTTCTGCAAAAGCAAGTTTTGCAGGATTCCAATGGATGCTGTTTACATCAGCAGACGAAGATACTCCCAAATCACCCATACCACCGGCACGAGCATCAGGCGAAATCAATAAAAAAGGAACAGCCGTTGTGATGGTGTTGATCTGACCTAATAAATTAGTGTTTTGACCAGATGCATTCAACGCTGATAACAGTAAAAATACTGGTATGAAGCTAGATTTTTTAAGAAATTTATTCATCGTTTTTGTTTTTCTACTTACAGATTCAATGTTTTATATCCATTGATCGTTAAGATCGATGGCAAATATAACGAAAAGAAGAAGTATTTGTTTCGTTTTGAGACTTACCGAAGTAAAACTAATTTTTCTGTTTTTTGAGCCGATTCACCTTCGGCGGTTCTGATAATCAATCGATACACATAAACTCCTTTGGCCAACTGATCGCCAAAATCGTCCTTGCCATCCCAAGAAATAGCAACATTTCTAAACCCTTCGCATACTTGATAGGCATCGATGGTCTTCACTAATTTTCCACTCACCGTATAGATATGTACCTGGATAGCCATGCCCGTACATGGTCGATTATGTTCGAACATGAATTGGGTGTATGTGGTAAATGGATTGGGGTAATTAAGTACATGATCTAAGGCCAATCCAGCCGAAGAACTTACCACAAATTCTGTGGTAGATTCAGACGAATTGTTGTTAATGTCCCAAGCTTTAAACACTACACTGTGTAAGCCCTCGGATAATGTGTTCAAAGGAAATAATACTTTTCCTTTTTGATAAGAATCTAAATCCGACTCATAATAATCGTTGAGGACAAATAACTGTTGTGGCTTACCGTCAATTTGCGCTGTGATGTCATGTCCGATTCCATTTCCAACAGTGTTGATTCCACTGGAGTCAAAAAGAATTGCGTATACGTTAGGGGCTGCATTGGTTATGCTACCGAAAATAAAATTCTCATCATTCATATACAACTTAATTTGCGGGCCATCATTATCATTCAGGGCATTGCTTGATATTCCTCCAATATAAAAATTCTCGTTATAGCCATGTGCATCTTCCGCACCACTATTTGCATAATAACTCAATCGCCCCTTACCATATTGTATGGAGATGTCTTTTGGAACAATAAAAGAACAACTGAAAACACCATTTACAACACTAGCTTTTCCTTTGTAGAGTATATTTTTCTCAAGTTGAAACTATCCGGTAAACTGATATCCGCACCGGTTGCATCATTTACTTGATTATATATTTTACCAGATTTATCATAAATAGTAGGGTAAACAACTCCGTTAAAACCAGTCATTACATTTCCATTTACATCAGTGACTTTCCCTTGCACGGTTATTTTACTTAATGCAGAAATAGTGTCTACAGCATTTCCAGTTGAAGATTCTGTAATGGATTCGGTGGTAATAAGATGTTTTGGGTACGCTAAGCGTAAAGCAGGGTCACCTAATAAGGTAACGTTTCGGTTCGATGGATTGTCTCTTTTTGAAAGACGAATGATATCACCTGCACGCGGCATCTCTCCGTTGATGGGTTGAAAGAAGTGAAACATCATGTCGGAGTTGATGAGTTCGTTGTCGATGGCAAAGGCTAATCGTACCGTGGTAAATAAACAAATTCCACCACCAGTTGAATTGAGTAATACAAATTCACCAGCTGAAGTACGCAAGGGATCATCGTATCGACTAAACTCACAAGTGGCCGTAACGAACGCGGGCATGTTGTTTACATTTTGCCACTTGTTAATCATGTCATTATTTAAAATGGTTTCTGAAGCCCATCCTAGTTCGCCACCATCTCCAGTGTAATTCATAATCAATGCACCTTTTTCTACACGCTTGGTAATGGCATCATTTACCTCGGGATAACGTTGTCCACCAGGAGTAGAAATTTGCTGATAAGAATCTGAATAAATTTTATCTACATTATATACGGGTTTGTTTTGTTGAACAATGGCAGCAATACGCTCACTTTGTCGTTGATGTAAATTGCGATCTTGATCGTCTGCAACAAAACATAAAACATTTCTCCAATCACCCAATCGACTACTATTTGATCCAGCACATAAATTCTGATCATTGGTTAATCCAGGTGTCGAGTAAGTAATTACTTTATTAACTAGGTCCTTGGCTTCTTCCATCGTACGAACGGGAAATCTGCCTACACCTACATCCGCCAATTCCGATCCAATCAATTGGCCTTCGTTCGGATCAAGCATTGCATAAAAATCATCAGAAGTATAGGAAGCAAGTTGTGAGATGGAATTATCACTTTGATAACAGGGAATATAATTTGTATTGTTACTGATCCGATATTTCGGATCAAACGATCCATCTCCTATTAATAAAACATAACGAGGTAATTCACTCGGTGATGTAGCTTTTTCATAAAACATGCGAACGAAATCACGCAATGCACTCACATCTTGTGCACCACTTGAAAATTCGTTATATATCTGTTGTGTGGTGACAACAACACTGCTCAAATTATCATTATCTGTATGAAATTTCGCAATCCGTTCGGCTTCACTAAAGAAATTGGGATGCGTAATAATTAAGTATTCTGCTTGAGGTAATCCATGTAAATTTTGATTGGAAATCTTAGTCGGATTTACTGGGTATTTAGCTTCACTGCTATTAAAAACAAAGTATTCAACACTTTCATTTGGGGAGATGGATTGAACGAATTCAATTTGATTTCCCGTGAAATTATACTGTTGGGTTTTGACGTCGTTGTGATTTTTTAAACACCAAACTTTTAAATTTGAGGATGTATTATTAATGATGTATTTACGATTTACACCAAGATTACTTGTGTCTCGATCTCTAAAGATAACCCCGTTTCCTGAAAAGGTTAATCCTCTTGTAACATTCAAAGCAATGAAGTCGAGCCAACCTGTTGAGGTAGCATTGTAAGGTAGGTAATTGTAATCTAAATTCAGAGTAGAGCCTGTAGCTACAAAGCTGGAGTTTTGTACAGCGGCGCGTGCAAAATCATCAGTGTAACTGGTGCCAACGTTTATAATATTATGCGAAAGTATAGTCGAATTATTATAGACGACATTAAAACTACTTGTAGCAAAAAAAGAAGTTGCCGTTCTGGAAATAACACTCGACTTTAGTTTAGCTGGACCCGGAATCAAGTTAGGGAAATTAAAAGTAAAGGGTTGGCTTAATACTAAATCAAAAGTTTCTCCATACCATTCTTTTCCTGACTTGGTAAAATTTTTCAAGTCATTTTCATAAAAAGCCATGTCCGTAAAACTAGTTACGTTTACTTCGTTTCCAGTACTTGTTAAATTAGATTGATTTTGAATTCGCTTTCCAGGATTTGAGTTATCAATGGTGATGAAGTAATAGGTTGTATCACTGTAAAAATTTTTGGCATGTACATATTGTTTCTCTGTGTTATTGTAACTCCAGCGATCAGGCCCTTGTCCATAAAAGAGAAAATAATCCGATCCATTGAAAGTACCATCTAGGTTTTGATCGACCATTTCAATAGCACATTCCTGCAAGTCGTCTAACCTCGGAGTACTATTCAATTGGGGTAACATTCCACCACCATTACCATAAAGTCGAATATTGGAAAGTGTAAGTCCGGAAACATCGATTCCCATATTGTTCAAATATTCATAGTCGACTTTGTAAATTCCATCGTTCAAAACTGCAATTCGATACCAATCTCCGTTAGATAAAACCGAATTTGTGGCAAAAGATGCGGTTAAAGGCCCTTTTTTTCCTGTTTCAGTTGGACCTTTTGTAATATTTAGTCGGAAAGAAACTAGCTTTTCAATCTTTCCTGAGCTGGTGTTTTTTCGAAAAGGAAGGATGTATATTAGGCTCTTATTTTGCTTTTTTTCGTATGCCTCAATAATTGAGATTTTGGGGCTTTCTTCAATAATTTCTTTGGCTAAAGTGCTTTCTAATACATTCAATGAAACATATGAAGCCTCCAGTAAATCTACCTTTAAAACATTGCCATCTAATTGTTTATGATAAAAAGGAAGTTTACTTTCTTCAAGTAAATAATGGGCGCCGGTAAATCCTAATCGGTATTCACCTTCATGAATGGTTTGAACTTCTGACCAAGTAATGGTCGTGGTTTCTACTTTCTGACTGTAGGTCTCCAAGGGTAGAATTCCTACTAAAATAGTAGCCAAGATGCATGTAATTCTTTCGTTGAAGAACCTGAAATTCAACTTTTCCGCCTTACTTCGTAAGGAATGTTTGTCTTTGATCATTTAATATTCTTAAAAAAATTAAATTTGTGCTGTATCTAACAACGGATTTTGCATCTTTGATGTTTGGTATGTGGCCATTAGAACGCCCACCAAAAACAATTATTGCAGAACTCATGCGTTGAAATCGAAACAAAAATAGATTTCTTCGTATAAATATTCGTAAAAGATTTGAATATGTTTAAACGCGTCCTCTTGTGTATCATGTTTGCAACTTGCCTATCGGCTGATGCACAGGATCCTCAATTCACTCAGTTCTATGCGAACCCGCTTTATTTGAATCCTGCATTTGCGGGGTCAACTCGTTGTCCGCGAATTAGTATCAACTATAGAAATCAATGGCCAGCCCTAAAGGAAACGTATATTACGTCAAGTGCTAGCTACGATCAGCATTTTGAAGGCATTAATGGAGGTATCGGATTGATGTTCTTGAACGATAAAGCGGGTGAAGGTGTGTTTGTTACGAATAACATCAGTGGAATGTATGCATATCAGCTTAATGTGAATCGTAAGTTTTCAATGCGATTTGGACTTCAAGCTACGTATGTTCAAAAACGCCTCGACTTCAGTAAGTTGACTTTTGGTGATATGATCGATCCGCGTTATGGTTTCGTTTATAATACCCAAGAAGTGCGTCCTACGGAAACTAGAAATTACATGGACTTTAGTGCGGGTGTATTAGCTTATACGAACACAGTTTACGGTGGATTCGCGGTAAATCATTTAACAGAACCTGATGAAGCTTTCATTGTAAAAGGAACTTCAAAATTACCTCGTAAATACACAGCTCACTTAGGTGCGATGTTACCTGTGGGAGATTCTTATGGACGTGGTTCTCGTGGAAGAGTGAATCGTGATGAAGGAACTTTTATTTCTCCTAATGTATTGTTTCAACAACAAGGATCATTCAATCAAATTAATATCGGTATGTATATCCTCCATTCTCCAATTGTGGGTGGATTATGGTACCGCGGTAACTTCGGCAACAAAAATTTCTTGTCGAGCGACAGTTTTATTGCATTAATTGGATTGCAAAAAGGAGTCTTCAAATTTGGGTATAGTTATGACGTAACTGTTTCAGCCTTAAGTAATGCAACCGGTGGTTCGCATGAGTTAAGTGTTGGATTTCAGTTCGAGTGCCGACCTAAGAAGAAGAGATTCCGAGCAATAAGTTGCCCTAGTTTTTAGTTATTTCGCATATTTGTCATCCCAAACATAAAAGACACATGAAGATTAAGAATCAATTGCTTCCCCTCCTTGGACTGGCGACGTTGTTTTTTTCAGCTTGTAATAACTACGACAAATCCGGCTCAACAGGATGGAATTATAATGATGAGCGTAATGGTGGATTTGAAGTTGTGCCTTATTTAGAGCAAGAAACCGGACCAGGATTAGTACTCATTGAAGGGGGAACCTTTGTAATGGGTCGTACCGAACAAGATGTAATTCAAGATTGGGATAATATGCCCCGTCGTGTAACCGTTTCCTCTTATTATTTAGATGAAACAGAGGTTTCTAATACGTATTGGTTAGAATATCTTTATTGGTTAGGACGTGTTTTCGCTACTGACTATCCAGAAGTTCAACGTAAAGCTTTACCCGACACCCTTGTTTGGCGTGATCGTTTAGCTTTTAATGAGCCTTATGTAGAATTATACCTTCGTCATCCTGCATTTCAAGATTATCCTGTAGTTGGTGTAAACTGGTTACAGTGTAACGACTTTTGCGCTTGGCGTACCGATCGTGTAAACGAGCAAATTTTAATTCGTGAAGGTATCCTTCGAGTTAATCCAGCTCAAGTAAATGAAGATAACTTTAATACGGATGCTTATTTCGCTGGTCAATACGAAGGTCTTGTAAAAAGCCCACTTGAAGATTTGAATCCAAATAATGATACGCGTAAAGTAAGAATGGAAGATGGTATTCTTTTACCAAGATATCGTCTCCCAACAGAAGCAGAATGGGAGTTTGCATCTTTAGCTTTAATTGGAAATACTGTTTTTGAAAACGTGAATGAGCGTAAGTTGTATCCATGGAGCGGACACGGCGTTCGTAATTCTGAAGATAAATGGCAAGGTGAAATGTTAGCAAACTTTAAGCGTGGCCGAGGCGATAATATGGGGGTTTCTGGTAAACTAAATGATAATGCCGATATTACTGCTCCAGTTTATTCATATGTTCCAAACGATTATGGTTTGTATAATATGGGTGGTAACGTAGCGGAGTGGGTGATGGATGTATTCCGTCCTTTATCTCATGAAGATAAGACCGATTTCCGTTCTTTCCGTGGTAACGTGTACGAAACTCAAGTTACCGATGAGGAAGGATCCATCGCAGAAAAGGATACATTAGGTCGCATTATGCAACGTCAAGTGACCGAACAAGAAGCTTCTACTCGTAGAAATTATCAGAAAGCCGATAACATCAATTATATTGATGGTGATGAACCTGATTATGCCACCTATAATAGCGGAAGTGCTACTTTAGTGGATGACAGAGCTCGAGTTATAAAAGGTGGATCATGGAAGGATCGTGCTTATTATTTGACTCCAGGGTCTCGTCGCTTTTTAGATCAAGAACAATCTACAGATTGGTTAGGTTTCCGTTGTGCCATGGCACGCGTAGGTAGCCCAATTGGATTAGGTGGAAAGAAAACAAGTAAGCGATAAGCTGCTCAAAAAATAATTGAAAAGAGGCTTTCCAATTTGGTGAGCCTCTTTTTTTATGTCTTAAGTTCTTGAACGTTGCCTGTTGAATAATTTAATGATTCAAGTAATTTCTTCAAGAGAATTCAAATTTTTTTCCAATAAGTTTGCAAGTAAGAATCATGTCGAAGTATTACCTCTTAAAAATTCAAGGCAAAGCGAAAATTCCAGATTATGTTCAACTGAGAGATGAACAGTTTACGTTGCTGGCCTATTTTCGATTGGATCGACCCGAAAAAGCCTTGGCAAAAATAGGCTTAGAAGCTGAAGAAGCTCGAATGCTTGAATTCTTGGGAAGTATTCCTTTCGGAAAAGTCACTGAATGGAATTTGTAAATTAAACAGTTAAATTGATGGAAAAGAAATGTCGGATACTATTATTGATCTTAGAAATGTAAATGTGTTTCACAAGAAGAATCTTTTGCTGAACAATGTAAATTTAAATGTTCAGCGAGGTGAATTTGTGTACCTGATTGGTAAAACTGGAACAGGAAAAAGTTCAATCATGAGTTTGCTTTATGGAGAATTACCCATGCCCCAAGGAGAAGGATATGTTGCCGGATTTGAATTACATAATTTAAAGATGAGTGATATTCCGAAATTGAGAAGAAAGCTTGGGATTATCTTTCAGGATTTTCAGCTGTTAACCGACCGATCCGCCAAAGAGAATTTGATGTTTTATTTGAAAGCTACCGGATGGAGCGACAAGAAAAAAATGGAAGAGCGCGTCAGCGAGGTTTTGGGCAAAGTAGGTTTAAGTACGAAAGGATTTAAAATGCCATTTGAATTGTCGGGCGGCGAACAGCAACGATTGGTGATTGCGCGCGCATTGCTTAATGACCCCGATCTAATTTTAGCCGATGAGCCCACTGGAAATCTCGATCCTGAAACAAGTAATGAAATTATGAATTTGCTTTTTGATATCAGTAGAAATAGTAGAGCCGTAGTGATGGTAACCCATAACTATGGTTTGATGGAAAAATTCCCTTCCCGAGTAGTGAAAGTTGATGCCGGTGTTTTAGGGCCGCATTCGTAAAAAAATTATGAATTGAAAATCTGATCGATTAACATTTTAGCGTTAGACTCGTTGTCGTAATTTTTGAAGAGTGTTTTTTTGCGTTTTTCTATTTCTTCATTGGTAAATGGTAATGAAAAAAGTGAATTCGCTTTCTGAGCAAAATCAGGGATGTCGTTTGCAATCGCACATGCATTTTCTAAGGAAGTTCCACTCAGCATCATCGAATTGACTAAAACAAATCGACCCGAATATATCGCATGTAGTAATTTCAGCTTTATTCCGCTCTCCTGAAAACTTGGAAGTAAATGCACTTGAGCATCAGAAATTAATATTTCCATTTTTTCATCCGATGGATTTTCAATAAGTGTAACATTTGAGGAATCACTAATTTTATTCCGAAGTGTGGTACTGCATCGACTACCAGCAATAATCAAAGGATGATTGAGCAGGGATGAAATTTTTTCAACTAACCAAATAGCTGCTTTTTCATTTTCAGCAACGCCAAGGTTTCCATGGTATAAACTATAGTTGCCATGACCTGTCTTCGATTTTATTTCATCAAAGTGATGAAAGGGAGGAAGTAAGAAAGAATGGCCCCATTTTTTCTGAAAATAGTTTCTGTCCGTGGATGAAATTGCGCCAATGTATTGAGCGTATTTTAAATTCTTTTCGTAGTCTTTTAGTTTAATTGATTCAGAAAGGAAATATAATTTTCTAAAAAAGTTTTTTTCTGCGTTGTATAGATAGCGATAATATTCGTGTTCGATGTTATGTGCTCTTACCATCTTTATTCTATTTTGAATGGATGGATGCGATAGAAAGTGAGTAGTGTGTAATCCTTCAAATAGAATGGGATGATCGTCTGCCAATAAACAGGTAAGTAAATCAGGATGATTTCGAGTAGTGACAATAAATGGTTCTCGATGAAGTATGTTTAAAGCCGAAGTGCTACGAGGATAATAATATACTGCTTTGCAGAAATTATTTAAATCCGTATTTTTTTTTCTGCCATAAGTAAAACAATGTAAAGTAATTTCTATCCCGAGAGCATGTAAGTGTCTTATTCTATTATATACATCAATCACTCCTCCGTAATCTGCTGGTAACGGCACATCAAATGAAATGATATGAAGTTGTTTATTTAACAATGGAGGAAAAAATGCTTAGTAGTTTACTTTTTTTCATGATCCCAATTCAATTCTTGAGAAGCCACTTTCAAATTCTTTTGCCACATGAGACGCATCTCTTTATTGTCAATCATTTTGTTCATTAACGCAGCAAGGTTTTTAACATTGTGGTCTGGACTTATGTATCCAATGTTATATCCTTCAATAATTTTTTTTATTTCTGGCAAGTCACTGGCTAAGATAGGTACACCCGCCTGAATATAATCGAAAATTTTATTGGGTAAACTAAATCGATAGTTCAGATTAGAGTCTTTATCGAGACTTAATCCTAAGTCGGCACAAAGTGTATAAAGTAATAGTTCCGAAGGAGATTTTTTTGGTTCAAATTTTACTTTCTCATTGAGTTGTAATTCTACCACCATTAACTTCAAAGATGGAATCACATCTCCGCCTCCAATAATAAGCAATATAGCATTCTCTACATATTGCATGGCCTGAACTGCTTCTTCTGCTCCTCGTTGAATATTGATTCCAGCTCCTTGTAAAATGATAATGGCCTTGTCGCTAGGTAATCGCAATTCTCTTTTGATAATGTCGAGGTCAGTTCGTATTTGAAATTTCACCTCAGGCATGTTGCGAATTACTTTGAATTTAACGTTGTATTCGTCTTCATACAATTGAGCAATACTTGAATTTACCGTGTATGCATATTTGATTTTTGGAACGATAAACGATTCAATTCTCTTCCATATGGCTTGAACTTTGGGGCGCTGGGTAAGTTCTGGCACGCCAGTAAAATATTCATGACTATCGTAAACAAGTGGTAAGCCTTTAATTTTTGAAATTAAAAAATTAGCCGGTAGGGTATCTAAATCATTGCTGAGAAGGATGTCAGCTTGGTTCCATAAGAGGTACCAAAACAAACGCAAATTATAATTTAAATAGAATAGGGGCCCTTTGTTAAACCATAATTTGAAACGTGTTATTCGAAATCGCTTTCCTTTCAATTCAATTGAATCTGGAAGAACACGCCCAACCAACATCACTTGATATCCAGCCTCTTTTAAAGTACCTGCGGCTCTTTGAACCCTTTGGTCAGTTACTAAATCGGATGTTACACTTATGATTATTCTATCAGCCACAACGGCGAAGGTAATTCTTCTCTACCTGAATTCTTTTTAATGATTACAGTCTAATGTGTTAATCGA
This sequence comes from Bacteroidota bacterium, assembly GCA_016709725.1. Classification (GTDB taxonomy): domain Bacteria; phylum Bacteroidota; class Bacteroidia; order AKYH767-A; family OLB10; genus JAJTFW01. The sequence continues at coordinate 244,602 of JADJMG010000005.1, read as the reverse complement.
TTGATTAGCATAGTTTCTCATTTTAATTTTCAACATAAGATTTTCAATTGGTTTTCTGTTTCTTTAAAATCTCAGTAATTAGGCAAATTCAAGTTGCCTTTGTCATTTTTACTCACAATTATTGAGGTTCTATATGTGTAGAAATGATGGTTGATTGAATGATTTCGACCTCTTTTGCCAATTACTTTAAGTAGGCTGCACATAAAAATATGATAATTAATAAGATGGGTCAATGCTTTCTCTATTTTAAATCCTTTTTTAAATTGTTTCGTATGCACGCATCCGCTATATTTGCCCGCTCTATAAATTAATACATTATATCAATGCAAAGTAAAGGTGCTATTAAACTATTTGCCATCGTTTTGGCTCTAGTTTGCCTCTATCAACTCTCATTTACCCTAGTAACACGTGGGGTGGAGGCTGATGCAAGAGAGTATGCGAATAACGATCCTATAAGAGAGAAAGAATATCTCGATTCGATTGGTCCTAAAGGTGTTTACAACATCGGAGTAAAGGATTATACCTATCGTGAGTGTAAGGAAAGAGAAATCAATCTGGGTCTTGACTTAAAAGGTGGAATGAACGTAACGATGGAAGTATCCGTGATGGATCTTGTTCGTTCAATGGCCGGTCAAAATAGTGAAGATCCTACTTTTAAGAAGGCAATTGATCGTGCTGGAGAATTACAGCGCAATAGCAACAAGGATTTTGTTACGTTGTTCGGTCAAGCGTTTACGGAAGTAGATCCAAATGCTAGTCTTGCCGCTGTATTTGCGAATATCGAGAATCAGGATAAGATCAAATTTAATTCAACCAATGAGCAAGTACTAAAAGTATTGAAAGAAGAGTCTGATGCTGCCATCAGCCGTTCTTTAATATTCTTCGTACACGTATCGATAAATTTGGTGTTTCTCAACCCAATATTCAACAATTAGGTTCTGGTCGAATCTTGGTAGAACTGCCAGGTGTAAAGGAACCAGATCGTGTACGTAAACTCCTTCAAGGAACAGCAAAGTTGGAATTCTGGGAGACATACACTTTTGGTGAAGTCGCTCCAGGATTGGTAGCAGTGAATACGATGTTGGCTAATGAAAATAAGAAGGATTCTTTATTAGGAAGTTTAACTTCAGTTAATGATTCTAATTCAACAACCAGTACAACTTCGGGAGATACAACATTAGCTTCAACTCCAGCTCAGGATACAACTAAAGTTTCTTTGGTTGATAAAATGGGGAAAGATTCTACAGCCGCTAAAGATACTGCTGGTGGTAAAACATTTGAGGAATTTGCTCGCGAAAACCCTTTATTTGCCGTGCTCTTCCCTTCAGATGGTCAAGTTCGTACGCAAGAAGAAAAGAATATAGTAGATAAGCAATGTGTCATTGGATATTCCTTGATTAAGGACACGGCTAAGGTGAATCGCATTTTGGAACGCGATGATGTAAAAGCAGCCTTGCCTAAAAATCTACGTTTGTTATGGACAGTAAAACCACGTTCTGCTGAAACTCAATCTTTGGAGTTAATTGGTATTAAAAGTGCAGGCCGTGATGGAAAAGCTCCATTAGATGGTGCTGCTATTTCTGATGCTCGTCAGGACTTTGGTCAATTCAATAGCAAGCCAGAAATTAGTATGAGAATGAATCCAGATGGCGCTAAAGTTTGGAAGCGTCTTACTGGTGAAAACGTCGGAAAGTCAATTGCAATTGTACTGGATGATTATGTTTACAGTTTCCCAAATGTACAAGGTGAAATTGCAGGAGGAAGCTCTAGCATCACTGGTAATTTTGAAATCAATGAAGCGAAAGATTTAGCAAATATTTTAAAGGCTGGTAAACTTCCTGCTCCTGCACGTATCGTTGAAGAAGCTGTTGTAGGTCCTTCTTTAGGAGCTGAAGCCATTCAAAATGGTTTACTTTCTTTCTTGGTTGCCTTAGGAATCGTATTCTTCTTTATGGCTTTCTATTACAGTAAAGCGGGTATCGTCGCTGATATTACTTTAATCTGTAATATGTTCTTCATTATGGGTGTACTCGCTTCTTTAGGCGCTGTACTCACTCTTCCGGGTATTGCGGGTATCGTGTTAATCATAGCTCTTTCTGTTGATGCCAATATTTTAATTTTTGAAAGGATACGTGAAGAATTACGTTTGGGTAAGGGATTGCGTTTGGCTATTTCAGATGGTTACAAGCATGCATTCTCTTCAATCATTGACTCCAATGTTACTACCTTGTTATTAGGTATCATTCTCTACTCTTTCGGTAGTGGTCCCGTTCAAGGTTTCGCAACGACGTTAATTATTGGTATCCTTTGTTCATTATTCTCTGCTATTTTCATTAGCCGATTGATGTTCGAATATTTATTGGATAAGAATAAAGAGATTCCTTTCTGGACAAATGCAACGAAGGATCCATATAAAAATATTAATCTTCCATTCGTTGAGAATCGTAAGAAGTATTATATCATCTCTGGAATCGTAATCGCCGCTGGTATTTTTTCGATCGGAATGAAAGGATTTAATTTCGGAGTGGATTTCGACGGAGGTCGTACGTTTGTTGTTCAGTTTGACAAGGCTACTTCCACGCAAGAAATTCGTGAATCATTAGCGGCTCCATTTGGAGAAGCTCCAGATGTAAAAACTTTCGGTACAGATAATCGCTATAAAATTACTACTGATTATTTGATTGAAGAAAATACAGCTGAAGCGCAAGCTTCTGTTACCAAAGCTTTGTACGAAGGATTGAAAGGTCAGTTTTCAGGAATTGATCAAACTAAATTCCAAGAAACTAAAATTATCAACTCTCAGAAAGTAGGGCCAACAGTAGCTGATGATATTAAATCCTCAGCATTGTTCTCCATATTTTTTGGATGTGCTTTAATGTTTTTATACATCTTAGTTCGATTCAAAAAATGGCAGTATGGCTTAGGTGCTACCTTGGCGTTATTGCATGATGTGATGTTGATTCTATCCATCTTCTCCATCTTTAACGGAATTCTTCCTTTCACACTTGAAATCAATCAAGACTTCATCGCGGCATTGTTAACCGTAATGGGTTATTCCATGACGGATACTGTCGTGGTGTTTGATAGGATTCGAGAGTACCTTGGAATCCATCCGAATACAGATAAGAAAGTGGTAATAAATAATGCTTTGAATTCTACATTGAGTCGTACCATGAATACATCGTTAGCTACTTTCTTCGTATTACTTGCCATCTTCATCTTTGGTGGTGATGTGATTCGTGGATTTATCTTTGCATTGTTGATCGGAATTGTGGTGGGAACTTACAGTTCTTTATGTATCGCCTCTCCAATTGTAATCGACTTCGATAAAAATGAAAAGAAGTAATCATGAATTGATTTAGTTTTAAAAGGGGCCTTGTGCCCCTTTTTTTATTCTGGTAATTTGTCATTTTAATGCTAAATTGCGTGTGTTCAGTATTAAATTGAGGTGTCTACACAAAAACCTTTGTATTTTCGCTAATGCTTTTAAAATAGACAACCTGTAAAATCAAAAATGATGAATCGATTATTTACTTTCTTTTTTGTGCTGCTGCTATCTTCTTGGAATGCTTATGGACAAGTGCCTCCTGAGAGCCCCGCAGGTGTTGGTGTAGTGTCGCCAATTGTTCCCGGTAGTGAAGCCGTTCCTTCTTGGGCTATGAATGCTACTTTTAAGTATGGAATACTTGATGCCCTGTCAGGTAAAATTGGATTTTATGTTCAGGCAGATGTTACTCCAATTGCTTGTTTGGAATTGGGTTTGGGAATTACAAGAAAAATATTTTGTTTGAAGCAGCGACTGGTTCAGGTGAGAATAATGGATATTTCTTAAGCACTTTTAATTCACCTTATTGGCAAGGTGTAAATAGAAAAGACCTTGAAGAATTTTTTTATGATTATGATTTTAGGACAGTAAAAACGGGTAGCTATATTTCATTGATGCCAAGAGTTAATTTTACGTCAGGTGCTTCAATCATGTCTAGTTTTATCGGCTGTCGTTTTGAATATCGACGTTATAATTGGAAAGCCGATGGTGTACTCCCAACCAATGAATTAATTTATAATCCAAACGTTCAGTTCAACGAAATGGAACGTCAGTTGAATTTAGTGTTTATTTATGGTGGTTATTATAAAATGGGAAATTTAAGTCTGGAATTTTATGCAGGTGCAGGTACTCGCTATTATACAATGAAAAAAAGAGATATCGGCATTGAATATAAAGGGGCAACTCAAGTGCCTGAATATGGAGCGGTGCTTTCTACGTTTAAGAAAACATCTGCCATGGTGGAAGCTGGAATAAATATTGGAATTAGTACTTCTACAAAATAAAGTGACCTAAGCTTCTTGTCGTTTTAGTAACTGCTCAGCTATCACTTTTAACCCTTCCTCAAAAGAACAAGGATGGAAATTTAATTCTCGTTCTGCTTTCGAAATTATAAAACCAGTTTTTAACGGTCGAGCTGCAGGCTGTTTAAGTGATGCTGTAGTGATCGGTTTAATGAATTTTTTATCCAAATCGAAAAAATCGGCAACGCGCTCTGCAATCTCTAATATGGAAATTACTTCTTTTCCGGATACATGAAATAATCCTTGCGTTTTTTCTGTTGCAGCAACTATGCATGCTTCTGCTAAATCTTCAGCTAATGTAGGCCCCCTAAATTGATCATTGATGACATTGATGTATTGTCTTTCTTCTAATGATTTCTTTGTCCACAAAACAATATTAGATCTTTGCTTATCATCCGTAACACCATAAATAATCATGGTGCGTAATATCGTCCATGGTAAACCACTTTCCATAACGATTCTTTCTCCATCCATTTTTGAATGCGCATAAACGCTTAATGGATTTACTTCGTCTTCCTCAGAGTAGGGACCCGCCGTTCCATCAAAAACAAAATCGGTACTAATATTTATAAAGTGTGTGTTAAATTCTTTGCATGCATCCACTAAATAGTGAACAGCATCTACATTGTATTTGCGACATGAAACTGGATCGAGCTCGCAGGCATCCACATTGGTCATCGCTGCAGTATGAATAATGCAATCGGGTTGATGCTTTTAATGATTGCAGTCACAGTTGATTGATCACTTAAATCGCAGGATTCAAAGTGATAACCATTTTTCTAGTGATTCTATTTTCTCCTCTTGCACAGGCAATAATGGAAATGTCGGTTCGGTTTAACAAAGCGTAAATTAGCTTTTGTCCGAGCAATCCATTAGAACCTGTTATTAGAATTTTCATTTTGGCTGATTAAATGGAGGCTAAAATAGAATCTTGGTAAGCTCTTCTACCTCCTCACTGGTACCTAATACGAATAATTTCGAATCAGGTTTCATAATCGTGTCAGGACTCGGATTTATAATATACTCGCCTTCGCCCGTCTTAAATCCAATAATATTAGCACCCGTACGATTTCGCACTTCTAATTCCCTGATTGTTTTTCCTTGGTATACTTCCTTTAGTTTGTTGATCATGATTTCTTCTAGTCGGATGTTTACCTTGCCAGTGATATGATCAATAAATTCTAGTACATCCGGTCTCGTCACTAAAGTAGCCATGTGTGATCCGCCAATCTTATCCGGCATGATGACATTGTCAGCTCCAGCCCTTCTTAATTTCCCTTCTGATGACGATTCTGAAGCTCGACTGATTATTTTAATATCACTTCTCAATTCTCTTGCTGTTAATACTACAAAAACATTGGCCGCATCGCTGGGTAAAGTGGTGATGAGGGCACACGCTTTTTCAATGCCCGCTTCAATCAGTATTTCATCTCGAGTAGCGTCTCCATGAATAAATAGAAATTCATCGTCCTCTTAAATCTTCAATTCCTTTTTCTGAATTTTCAATAACAACAAAGTGTTGGTTGTGGGATCTTAATTGCTTACACGCTTGTTTGCCATTTCTACCATAGCCGCAAACGATTACATGTCCTTGAATTTTATCGATCATTTTTAAGATTTTTTTTAATTTTAAATATCGCTGAACTTCTCCTTCCATAATGTAGGAAGTGATTTGTGCAATGCCATAAGCGAATATCCCAATGCTAATAATAATGAGTAATGAAACAAACCATCTTCCGCCATCAGAAAGTGTTTTCACCACACCTAGACCTACCGTAGAGAGAATGATAATGGTCGTGTAAAAGGATTCACTGAATGAATAACCCTCAATAATCATAAAGCCAATAACCCCGAAGGCAATGGTGCCAAGTGTCATGATGGCCGCTATTCGCAGTTTTTTTATGAATTGGAAATGCTTTTTGTGCATACTGCGAAGTTAATTTAATATTTCTTCTGGGTTTAGTGCTTGGCTAATAGTTTTTCAAAGGAGTTTTTAAATCCATGGTTTTAATTGAAAAAGATGTTGATAGATAGTTAAGGTATGGAAAATATAAGCATAATCTACTTAAATATAACTTGGGAAGTGACCAATTAAGAAAAATGATTTTAAGTCTACAAATCCCAAACACTTCCTCGCTTTTGCTCTGTAATGAAAGCACGCATTTTTTTCCAAAAAGCCAATGTTAAATATAAAATGATAGGAGATCCCACCGTGAGAAAGGTCGTATAAATAAAAAACATTCGAATTTGAGCAGAAGGAATGTTGATCTTTTCTCCCCACCATTCACAAACGCCAAAGGCTTGCTGTTCAAACCAGGCTTTAATCTCATTAATTAGTGTTTGCATTTTTTAAGAGGTAGTTTCCAATGCTGCAATTTACACATTTTTTGTAATCACAATAATTTTTTTTTAGATGTAATAGGGCCTGACTTTGAGCTGAATTGGTGATGTAAAATCCAATATCCTCAAAGGATCGTATGATTTTGTTTTTTTCAGGTGGGCATTTTTCCAACCAGTAAATTGCCTTATCGCAAAGGACGGGTAGCTTTTGCTTTTTACCATAGAAAAAAAGGAAAGGGATGATGGCATTGATCAGTAGATGAAGTATAGCATCCTTGCCTAGCTTTTTTATATGTGGCTCAGATGCAATTCCAAACCGAAAGTGCTGGTACCAATAATCCGTGGCACTGATATCAAATAGAGTGATTAAGTCAGAAAGCTCTATGGTTTGTATGATTTTGTCGAGTAAATATTCGTGCGTAAAATGTAACATGCTGAATTGGGAAATGCGGAGTGTTGGAAAGTTGGCAGGCCTCAATCCCCCGTATTTCCAAAGGTGTGGAGAGTTGTTTTTTAGATGGTATTTCGTTCGAAAATATTTGTATTCTTTTTTTAATCGATCAATATATGGATCGTCTACCGTCGTATGTAACATTCCCGATTGTCCATAATAAAGTGATTCCAATGACTCGATTTGATGCCTGTGTTTGATCATTAACTCATAAGGAACTGAATTAGCTAATAACTCAAAGGGAACTGCATTTACCTTGAATCCAAACGATTTGGCAAGCAGATGGTAAAGACTCTTTGGCCAGCGAGAATCCGATTCTTTATGAATATGTTCCAATTCCTCAAATCTTGTATTCAGCCTTTCGGTAAGTACTCGATCCATCCAACTCTGTAAATAAATAAATGGTACCTCCTGAAATTGTTGCCCACATGGAATAAAGGAATGACAGCCTTGTAGTAAATTTTCGTAGTGATATAAATAACCTAAAGGGTATTTTTCACGCATGACTAAAGTCGGAATTACACTTCCATCTAACCTATGGACGGGCTTATCATTTTGATGAACTACATGGAGTAGAATATTGTCATACGATAAATCTCCCTGATGGTGATGCTTAAACCAATCGCTTGAATTAACGTGAATTTCGATATTCCCAGCCCATATGATATTGTCAATACGAATGCGGGCATTGTGAAAGTCCGGACCGCTTTCAAAGTTCCGTACACCAGGATGAATAATTTCTACCATTTCTCCACTTTCTAATAGGAGAGGATCTTTTAGGAGCAGTTTGTTTTGCCAGATGTAATACAAGAATTCTTCTTTCATCCCGCAAATCTCGAATGCTATTTGTTCACAGTCGTTTAAAAAACATTTATAGTCGACTACAAACGGTTACAAACATAATAGAGTAGGAGAGTGGGAGTGTAGGAGAATGGGAGGTTATTGTAATCTAAAATTATCGACAATCAATCATAAAAAATCATAAGCAATCATAGTAAATCAGCGGCCCATCATGTTTTAATTTGTTGATGGAACAATATATTTGCAAATAAAATCAACTTTAAATTTACCCATAAATAGCACATTATCAATTATATTACATTTTTGGTTTGATCCAAATTTCGCCTATTGTAAATTATCCCTTGCTCCTCGAATTTCTTTGTCTAATTTTGTCCCAAATCCAGTTCAAATGTCTCCCATTAATCCTACATCGGTCCGTTATTTATTTGTAACGGGCGGAGTAACATCGTCATTAGGTAAAGGTATCATCTCTGCTTCTTTAGCTAAATTGCTCCAAGCGAGGGGTTATCGTGTTACAATTCAAAAACTCGATCCATACATCAACATAGATCCAGGTACATTGAATCCTTATGAACATGGCGAATGTTATGTAACCAATGATGGTGCTGAAACGGATTTAGATCTTGGACACTATGAACGCTTTTTGGATACACCAACTTCTCAAGCCAACAATGTAACTACTGGACGAATTTATCAAACCGTAATTCGACGTGAAAGAGAAGGAGCATACCTTGGAAAAACAGTTCAGGTAATTCCGCATATTACGGATGAAATTAAACGCAGTATAAAATTACTTGGTGAAACCGGTGAGTACGATATTGTCATTACTGAAATTGGTGGTACCGTAGGTGATATTGAGTCATTACCTTATATTGAGTCCGTGCGTCAAATGATCTGGGAGATGGGCTCATCGAATACCGCTGTAATTCATCTTACATTAATTCCCTATTTAAAAACAACAGGTGAATTAAAAACAAAGCCTACTCAACATTCTGTAAAGATGTTGCTTGAGTATGGAATTCAACCTGATGTTTTAGTTTGTAGAACTGAACACCATATTTCAAATGATATCAGAAGAAAAATTGCTCTTTTCTGCAACGTAAATATCAATGCCGTAATTGAATCAATCGATGCATCTACCATTTATGAAGTTCCTCTTTTGATGTTGAAGGAACAATTGGATAAAGTGATTTTAAACAAATTGAAATTAGCCCTGAAGCATGAGCCAGATATGGGTGCATGGAAAGATTTTTTAGGGAAGTTGAAGAATCCAGTTTATGAAGTAACCATCGGACTTGTTGGAAAATACATCGAGTTAAAGGATGCTTATAAGTCGATTGCTGAAGCTTTTATTCATGCCGGTGTAACGAATGAATGTAAAGTAAGAGTAGAGTGGATTGCCTCTGAAAAAATTGATGATAGCAATGTGAAAAGCATGCTCGGTCATCTAAACGGAGTATTGGTTGCTCCTGGTTTTGGAGAAAGAGGTATTGAAGGAAAAATTTCTGCAATTAAATTTGTTCGTGAACAGAAAATTCCATTTTTAGGTATCTGCCTCGGAATGCAATGTGCAGTTGTAGAATTTGCTAGAAACGTAATTGGTTTTAGTGACGCTCATTCATCAGAGGTAAATCCGAAATCGAAACACCCTGTTATCGATATGATGTCGGATCAGAAAACGATTGTTGATAAGGGTGGGACTATGCGCCTAGGAGAATATCCTTGTACCATTGTAAAGGGAACAAGGGCTCATAGTATTTATGGTAAAACAAAGATTTCAGAGCGCCATCGTCATCGATATGAGTTTAATAACAAATATTTAGAAGATTTTGAAAAAGCGGGAATGGTAGCTTCTGGAACAAATCCAGATAGCGGCTTGGTCGAAATTGTGGAGGTAAAAAACCATCCTTGGTTTGTAGGTGTTCAGTTTCATCCTGAGTATCAAAGCACAGTACTAAATCCACATCCGCTTTTTAGTCGATTTGTAAAGGCAGCTCTCGAAAAAGCGAATAATATTATTACTGAAACGAAAAGTGAATCGGTAGCAGCGACTCTTTCCAAATAAATTGAGGTTATAAGTAGCTCCATCCCCTTCGGATTGTGTACTTTTGCGCCTTAATTTACCCTGAATGGATCGTCAATCAATGCTTGGCCTATTTCTTATAGGCCTGATACTTATCGGTTTTAGTGTTTTAAACGCACCCAGCGATGAAGAAATCGCAAATCTTAAAAAACAGCAAGACAGTATTGCTCTAGTTAATCAACAAGAAGCAATAACGAAGGCTGCAAATTTAAAAGCAGTTCAACAAAAACAGAATGCGCCGCTTGATGTGGTCTTGAATGATACGTTGTTGAACGATTCACTCAAACTAGCCAAAGCTCAAGATTTATTAGGTGATTTTGCGTCTGCAGCCACCGGACAAGAGGAATTAGTTACCATCGAAAATAGCGTGATGAAGGTTACGCTTACCTCAAAAGGTGGGCGCGTAAAAGTTGTAGAGCTAAAAGTTATAAAACAGCAGAAGGCAAACCGGTTCGACTTTTTGAAAGTGACTCTTCCAGTTTCGGTTTGAATTTCTTTGCGCAAAACAGAAGCGTTTCTACAAACAATTTATTTTTTCAACCACAAGGCAAAGGATTTGTTGTAACTGGTAAGGATAGCTCTGTTTTTTCATTCCGATTAAATGCGGGTAGCCCCGACCGTTATATAGAGTATCAATATTCATTAACCGCCGATAAATACATCCTCGGCTTTAATGTAAATTTTGTGGGTGTAAATGATGTCATCGCAAGTAATGCTTCTTATGTGGAGTTGAATTGGACTCAGCAAATACAGAAGCAAGAAAAGGACATGAATGCAGAGCGTATCAACTCTACCATTTATTATATGTTTGCTGATGAAGATAAAGAAGTAGATTGCCTCAGTGAGACTGAAAACGAAACCGAAGAAATTAAAACAAAGTTGAAATGGGTTTCCATGAAGCAACAGTTTTTCACTCAGGTTTTAGTTGCACAAAAATCATTTGATAAGCCCACTCGAATTGAAACAATTTCTGGTGAAGAAGGCGATAGTTTCGTAAAGCAAATGAATGTAGCTTTTACCTTACCCTACGCACATAGTCAACGTGAAAATTTTGCAATGCATTTTTATATTGGACCTAACCATTATCAATTATTAAAGAAAGCAGGCGATGATCTTCAAAAACAAATTCCACTCGGATGGGGGATTTTTGGTTGGGTGAATCGCTATTTAGTAATTCCGATTTTTAATTTCTTGAATAGTTTTAATCTGAACTATGGAATTATTATTCTCATCTTGACCATTGCAATTAAAGTGATGCTTTTGCCACTTACTTATAAAGCTTACCTCTCTCAAGCTAAAATGAAAGTATTAAAGCCAGAGATTGAAGAGATTCAAGCAAAGAATAAAGAGGAGCCCATGAAGTTGCAACAAGAAATGATGGCTCTTTATAAGAAGGCTGGCGTGAGTCCCTTGGGTGGTTGTTTGCCCATGCTTTTGCAAATGCCCATCTTAATTGCGATGTTTCGATTTTTCCCTCAGTCAATCGAGCTCCGACAAGAAGGGTTTCTCTGGGCCAAGGATTTAAGTACGTATGACTCTATCTTAGACCTTCCATTTCACATTTGGGGTTACGGCGATCACGTTAGTTTATGGACTTTATTAATGACCATTTCTACATTGATTATTACGAAAGTGAATTCTGGTGCGGCCATGACGAATCCGCAAATGAAGTGGATGATGTATTTGATGCCTATCATATTTTTAGGAGTATTTAATAATTATTCGGCTGGATTAAGTTACTATTATTTCCTAGCCAATATGATTAGTGTCGGTCAGCAGTTTTTGTTTAAGTCTTTTGTGGATGAAGATGAAATTCATCGCAAAATTCAAGAGAATAAAAAACGACCAACCAGTCAAACTAAATCGAAATTTCAACAGCGCCTAGAGAAAATGGCAAAGGAGAAAGGTTATAAAATGCCGAAATAATTTTCCCGTTTTGTATTTTAAAACTTGCTATCTTGTTTTGGTTTTATTTAAATGGATATGAAAAACAAAATCTTACTTACTGTCGGATTGTTTTCATTTGCCTTGCTGTTGGCGATGTCATCTTGCAAGTCTCATAAAAATACTTCTCCAAGTGGGAGTGAATCTAACGTGGAGGCTACGCCAGTCGATACTTTGCTCGTTATGATCAAACGTGAAGCCTGCTTTGGTCGGTGTCCGCAGTATTATGCCACCGTTTATAAATCAGGTTTTGCAGAATATTATGGGGAGATGAATGTGAAAAAAATAGGACAGTGGTATGCGCGTTTGTCAAGTGAGCAACTCGCTTATTTAGTCAAAGCCATTAGTGATAATAAAATCGAGGCCATGGATACTTCTTACTCTAATCCATATTTAGCCGATTTTCCAGTCTATTCTTTGTGGATAGCCGATAAAAATCCACGAAAGAAAATTTTATTGAATCATGAGTCTCCTCCAGTGCCAATTATAGAGTTTACTCAGGTCTTTGAGGAATTGTTAGATCAATTGCGATGGGATCATCATCCTAAAGCCCGAAAAGATGAAGAATAATTCATTGGGGCATTCATTTTTCAAGTTTATTTTGCAGATGTTTTGGGCTTAAAATCGTAATTTTGTAGCTATAAATAAGAATATCATGTCTACTGACTTCCTTCCTCTAAATGGTACCGACCACATCGAATTCTTTGTGGGTAATGCGAAACAATCCGCTTATTACTATCAGCATGCTTTTGGTTTTGAGTTGATTGCATATGCTGGTCCAGAAACTGGTGTGCGTGATCGCGCATCTTATGTTTTGCAGCAAGGGAAAGTCCGTTTTGTACTTACTACAGCGCTTCATCCCAATCATGAAATCACTCAGCATGTTGCAAATCATGGTGACGGAGTAAAAGTGTTAGCCTTATGGGTAGATGATGCAGAAAAGTCTTTTTATGAAACCATGGCTCGAGGAGCTAAGGCACATACCGAACCACATTCAATAACAGATGACTTCGGTGAAGTGAAAATTTCGGCCATCCATACCTATGGAGAAACCATCCATAAGTTTGTAGAAAGAAAAATTATAAAGGTGTTTTCCTTCCTGGATTTAAAGCCATCTCTTCTTCTTCAAAATCGACTCCAGTTGGATTTGAATACATCGATCATTGTGTAGGCAATGTAGAGTTAGGGAAGATGAACGATTGGGTGAAGTTTTACGAAGACGTAATGGGCTTTAAAATGATCCTGACGTTTGATGACAAAGACATCAGTACCGAATACAGCGCGCTGATGTCAAAAGTGGTTTCTAACGGTAATGGATATGTGAAGTTTCCAATTAATGAACCCGCAGAAGGAAAAAAGAAATCGCAAATCGACGAGTACCTTGAATTTTATCACGGTGCAGGTGTGCAACATATTGCAATCGCCACCAGTAATATTATTGAAACAGTAAGCATGTTGAAAGAACGTGGTGTAGAATTTTTGCAAGTCCCCATGACTTACTACGATGATCTAAAAACAAGAATTGGAAAAATAGATGAGGATATGGATGATTTAGCCAAATTGGGCATCCTGGTGGATCGTGATGATGAAGGTTACTTGCTTCAGTTGTTTACAAAGCCAGTGGAAGATCGTCCTACTGTCTTTTTTGAAATCATTCAGCGTAAAGGCGCTCGTTCCTTCGGTAAAGGAAATTTCAAAGCTTTGTTTGAAGCCATCGAGAGAGAACAAGCCTTACGAGGAAACTTGTAAAATATTTTAAATCAATACGATAGCTGAATCTAAGAAAGATTCAGCTATTTTTTTTGCCTTTCAAAGAGGTTTAAGACGGTAGCATCTATTTCAAATTTCGAAGCAAACCTTTTGCTTGAACTTGGAGTATAAGTTGGCATATAACTATAAGCCCAACATGGCAAGAAAAAATTTACGTCAACAAACCGCACTGAAGACAAAACTTCGTCTAACTTTAATTGCAACCACCACAGCCATTTCAGGTTTGGTAGTGTTATTAATAGTTGTTTTCAATCTTACAAAAAAGGAAGAGGGGAGAGCGGCCACGTCCATGACTTACAAGCAATCCACAACGGTTCAAGATACAAGTGGTGTGTTGAGAGGAAGCATTAATCAAAAAGTAATTGGAGTTGTGGTAGAGACTAGTGGTAAAGGAACTCCCGTCAAAGTTAATTCTTTTACATTTTCCGCTACAGGTACTTCAATGCCGATTGAGCAGAATATTGAAAATGCTCGCTTGTGGTATACCGGAAACGATCCTGAATTTTCCATTCAACAAATTGTGGGGACTACGATACCAACTCTCACCGACAAACCTTTTGTATTTTCTGCAAGCCAAACTTTATTGCCAGGAAAAAATTTCTTTTGGTTAACTTTTGATGTTCTTACCAATGCGAATTCAACACCTGGAACTGTGGATGCGATATGTAAAGAAATTCGAATCGGTGCTATTTCCTATTTACCTGTTGTTAGTGATCCAATGGGAAAGCGATTTATACAATCAAATATTCCTTTTTATTCAATGGGTAATTTTTCATTGACTAAAGTAAATTCTTGGAATTCAAAAAGAGATGGGTCGGGTATGCCTCCTCGACAAATGAATGAAGTACGTAATAGTTATTTTATTCAAGCAGGTCATCGCATGATTAGCAGTACTGGTTCTAATCTACAAACATTAGTGATTGAAAAAGGTGGTGAATTACGTATCACTTCTCCATTAAGATTGAATGCAATGTATGTTGCTTGCGGAGGCGTTGTTCAGATGGATACCACAATCAATGATTTTTACTCCTTCAATGAATTTTATATGGACAATGGAGCTATGTATATTCATAATAGTACAGGGTGGTTTCCAGGATTAAAGAATATGTTAAGTCCGAAATCTACTCAGTTGTTTTTCAAATATGGAACCAATACTTTCCGACCTGAAATTAATTTTGGAAATCTAGTGTTAGATGCTGCAGATGTTGCTTCCATTGATCTTGGTGGAAAAGTGGAGCAGATTCAAGGTGATTTTGAAATTAGGAAAACGGGAAGGGAACTTTCAGGAATTCACTTTTCTGGAAACAGTAATTTAAAAATTCAAGGAAGTTTTATACAGATGGGCGGTCTGTTTTTTGGTGCTTCTAATGGAATTTTAACTTGTTCAGTTGCGCAAGATTTTATCATAAAAGGAGGTGAATTCTATGACTCAAAAATGGATAAGGCAAAACAGAAAGCAACTTTAAAGATGAATGTGAAGGAAGATGTTATTTTATTGAATGGTATTTTCATGACGGATATGAGCAGCACTTCTGAATTTATTTTGTCAGGAAATGGAACTTCCAGATGGATTCAAAAACCATTGTGCAAAGTCAATCTTGGGAATATTACAGTTGCGAATACTCATGTTTTGCAAATAAAAGGTGAAGCATTTGGTGATATTTCTAAAGGGTATTCCTTTCAGATTAGTGATGGTGCAGAATTGTATTGCGAGAAAGTGGTGGTGAAAGGAGAAGGCGAGTTTGTTTTGGAAAATAATGCTATGCTTGCAATTGGTCATCCTGAAGGCATATACTCGAACGGTTCAAAAGGCAATATCCAAACCGCAAAACGAACATTTAGCTCAGGAGCAACTTATTACTACTACTTGAACTCTCATCCACAAGAAACAGGTGTTTTTCAAACTCAACCTAAACAGAATGTGATTGGTAAGTTGGTGGTAAATAAAGCAAGTACATCTCAAGTGTTAAACTTATCACAAAACTTAATCCTTGAAAGTCCTTGTATGGTTACTCTTGGAGATATAAGAAGTAATGGCTTTGAGTTAAAAGTGAAGGAAGCAATTTCCACAGCAAAACTCAACTAGTTTCTGTTTTTTATCCTTAATTTTTTTTATTTCTTTTTAAAGTTTCCATATTCTGGAGCAAAGTTTCTATTTAGTGCAACGTCGTTTTGAATTAACATTCACAGGTTAATAACTGTCTGCTTTGAAGGATAATTAATTCCATCTCTAAACTAATTTTATCAGACTTTGTAGGAGATTAAATTTTTCATATATTGCTTCAAAAAAAACAAATAAGACGTATGGAAGTTGGCAACAGTGTAAAAAGTAAGCACGAACAAATTCTCGAATTGCTAGACGAAGTTTCTATTTCAGGAAAAAAGTTAGGAATTATTTTACAAACAGTAGAAGATGACGAATTTGATGGCCGCCATGTGACACTAAAAGGAAAAAAACTGAAGAATTTTAGTTCTTGCAGTTACCTTGGTCTTGATCTTGACCAACGATTAATGGGTGGAGCCATTGATGCAATCACTCGTTTTGGTGTACAGTTTTCTTCATCCCGCTCTTATCTCTCCTCTCCCTTATATGGTGAGTTAGAGGAAAAATTAGCTAAAATATTTGATGCTCCTGCTGCTGTTTTTAACACCACAACACTCGGGCATTTAAGTAATCTTCCCATTCTTATCGGTGATGAAGATGCCATCGTGATGGATGTTAGTGTGCATTCAAGTGTTCAAATGGCTGTTTCCTTATTGAAGGAAAGAAATATTCACGTGGAAATTATTCGTCACAATCGATTGGACTTACTTGAAGATCGTGTGAAGGAATTAAGTCTTACGCATAAGAAAATTTGGTATCTGTCTGATGGAGTTTATTCCATGTTTGGCGATTTAGCTCCCGTGAAGGAGATTGTCAAGTTAATGGATATTTATGAGCAACTTAATTTATACATCGATGATGCTCATGGAATGAGTTGGTCAGGAGATAACGGTTCGGGTTACGTAAGAAATGAAGTGCCTAAGCATGATCGCATGTATTTAACAACATCTTTAGGTAAAGCGTTTGGTGCAAGTGGTGGTGTGATGGTTTTTCCAAATGAAGAAGAGTTTCGCCGCGTTCATGATTATGGAAAAACATCAATATTCTCAATTCAAATTCCACCACCCATTCTAGGTGCAGCCGTTGCTTCGGCAAAAATCCACTTGTCTTCGGAAATTTATACACTTCAAAAACAATTACAAGACCGAATCAAGTATTTTAATCAAACAGCCAAGTTGCTAGATATCCCAATGTTTACAGATGATATTTCGCCAGTGAAGTTTGTTTGCCTTGGTAAACCCCAAATGGGTTATAATATGGTAAGCCGTCTTATTAATAATGGGTATTATGTGAACCTCTCGGTTTTCCCTTCCGTTTCTTATAATAATACGGGAATGAGAATTCCACTTTCATTGCATATGAGTAAGGAAGATATTAATGGTTTATTGAATCAAATTGCTCAACAATTACCTTTGGCAATGGCCGATACCAATACTTCAATGAAAGAAGTTAATCGGTATTTTAAGTTGGATAAACGTCAAAAGGTCTAATTTAGATCAAAATAATACAAGGATTTATTGTTGAAATCTAATTTCTACAGTAAATCCTTTTTTTATGGCCAAACACAAATCTTCCAGAAATTGGATAAAGTCTGAAAAGTCGTTTCGAACTGACTAATATCGACAGGCTTTACAAAGTAACCAGCAACATTGTGTTGATATGCTTCTTTTCGGTCATAATCATCATTAGATGTTGTTAACACAAAAACACTAATGAAATTAATCGAAGGGTCACTTCTAAGTTCTTTTAAAAACTCCAATCCATTCATTTTTGGCATATTGATGTCAAGCAAAATCACCTGTGGTAATTGCTCCAACTTCTCCTTTCCATTGGTTCCTCGCAATACATCCAAAGCCTCTTCGCCATTCGATGAATGCAGTAAATTATTAGTGAGATTGAGTCGTTTAATTACTCTCTCAATAACCATTTTGTCAACCTGATCATCCTCTACGTGAAGAATAGTGATAGTTTGTTCGCTCATAGCTTATTTTTTATAAGTATTGTAACAACTAAAGCTAATGTTCGTACACAACATTAAGTGAATATTCTTTTTCTGGTATTCTGCGTTGTCAAATGTAGAATTAATAAAACAAACAAAAAAGGGCTAAGCGATTAAGAAATTAAAATGAGTATTCTAAATATATTCAAGAACAACGAAAAGTATCACAATAGCATCCCTGCGGATGATCTCATCGCACGTCAGAGATATCGTCTGTTTAAAACAACAACGATCACTGCAGCAGCCGTTATTTTTTACGCTTTTTTCCAATCCTGGTATGTAGTTGATGTAGGCAATTTTTCGGGTATCCTTATAGGAATTCTTGGTTTAGTACTAGTAGCAAATTATTTCTACTTGCCTTTTCATAAGAATCATAGACTGGCTTATTATGTGATCGTACTGGGTGCATTCTCAACACTTCATATTATATCGTACTATTCAGGTGGAATACGAGCATCGGCAATTATGTATATGGCCGGGCTCATGTTGTTGGGATACATGCTTCTAGGGAACACTGCTGGAAAAATCGTATTCACCCTAATCGCAATAAATATTGTTTTCTTTTGGTATGCAACTGAGTATACTGATTTGATCTCCTATGCATTAATCGGTGATACCGCTGAATTAATTAATATCGATTATCTCACCACCTTCTTCTTAGCCATGTTGATTCTTTCTGCGCAAATGAATTATCTGGAAAGTGGAAAAAATGTAGTCATTGAGAGAATAACGGTACAAAGAAATGAATTGCGTGAAGCGAATAAGGAATTGCATAAACTTTCGATTGTAGCAAGTAAGGCTGATAATGCGATCATTATTACTAACAGTAAAGGAATTGCTGAATGGGTAAATGATGGATTTGTTCGTCTTACAGGATTTTCTTTTGATGATATTGTTGGAAATAATCCACATGACCTTTTAACTGGAAAAAAATCGAATAAAGATACCATCTCAGCATTAAATCTTGCTATCAAAAATCATGAAGCTATTTCTTGTGAACTTTTAAAGTATAAGAAATCAGGTGAGCCTTTCTGGACACAAATAACCATGACACCCATAGCATCTGATGCTAAAAGCGAAACCGAAGCGAAATATATTTATATCGAAAGTGATATCACTCCTCGAAAAATAGCCGAAGAGAAGATGAATCGCTATATGAAGAATTTGGAGAAGACAATTTCTGAACTCGACAAATTTGCTTATGTCGTTTCTCATGACTTGAAAGCACCACTCCGTGCTATTGGTAATTTGACGGGATGGATCGAAGAGGACATGGGTGATCGTCTCCCCGCAGATGTATTGGAACATTTTAATACCATTAAAGGACGCGTTGTACGAATGGAAGGTTTGATTAATGGAATTCTCGATTATACAAAAGCAAGTAAGAACTCTGGAGAACTGCAACCGTTCGAAGTAAATGAATTAGTACGTGATTCAATTGATCTTATCGGACCACCTGCAAACGCAGTAATCAATGTAAGAGATAATTTGCCGAATATGAAAGCCGAACGCGTCAAGTTGCAGCAAGTATTTTTAAATCTTATCCATAACTCAATTAGGTATAACGACAAGGAGGATATTCAAGTAGAAATTGGTTGCGAAGATCAAGGTAACGACTGGAAGTTTTTTGTGAAGGACAATGGTCAGGTATCGAACCACGCTATCATGAAAAGATTTTTGTAATCTTCCAAACACTGAATGCACGTGATGAAGTGGAATCTCGCGGTGTTGGTCTTGCCATCGTTAAAAAGATTGTTGAAGAAGAAGGTGGGAAGATATGGGTGGAGTCGGAAAAAGGAAAGGGAGCTACGTTCTATTTTAATTGGCCAAAAGTTAAAAAGGCAAGTATGGAAGAATCATTGCTTGCAGAAGACTTTATGTCGTGAAACCCTTGTTAAACTTTGTCGTAAAAAGATTTAAACCACAACCATGAAAACAAATTCTGAGATTCAAGTAAAGCAAGAACTCGATCAATGCATAGCTCAAATGAAAAATTTGTTGCAACAGTTAGAGCCAGCACAACGATTAACTTTTGTGAATGAATTGATGGTGCGCTTAATCCCAAGTCGAAATAAATCTACTTCATCCAGCGATAAAATTAACGCTAGAATGAATAAGCAAGATCAAGGATTAACGAAAACACAAATGCAATTGATTAAAAAAGCTTCAGATGATACCGATCGACTTTTCGATTTTGATGGCGATCACAGAGCTTAATTTTTAGTACTGATTTCCTTAATCTTTTTTAAAAACAATTGAAGTCCTTCCAGGGCTTGGTCGTCTATTTTATAAAGTATTCTTTTCTGCAAGTATTGCGAAATATTAAATTCAGGATATTCGGCGGCTAATATTGGAAAGATTTCTTCTCGATGGGAAACACCATAATGAAATGCGGTTTCCAACTTATTTATTATACCGTCATCAATTAATTTATTACTAACCCAAGCCGCAAAGACAAAGGGCAGTCCTGTGAGTTCTTTCCAACATTCGGCTAAGTCATAGCAATAAGGGAATGTAGATTTATATTTCAAAGCGCGGTCGCCAATGATGACAGCAGCAGTAAATTCTTCCTCCTGCAAAATTGAACTTTCTGTATTTTCATGGATCCATGCTGGATGGATGTTCCATAATTCTTTAGCTAAAATTTTTGCAAGTAATACAGATGTTCTCGACTCTTGATCTAAAACAATTTTCTTTATTTGTGATAATGGTGAATGGCTTACAAGTACTACTGAATCTACTTTCCCGTCAGCAACAATTCCATAGGAAGTGATCAAATGAGCTTCTTTTAAAGATGAAATCATGGCAACTGGAATCAATCCAATATCCGTTTGGTTTCCGATCAATTTAGTAGCACAAGTAGATGGGATGTCTTTTTCAACGATGAATTCATCATCCGATAATTGATGCTCCATTCCAAATACAAAAGGTCGAGCATTTAGATAGGAAACAACAGATATTCGAGTTTTATTTTGCACCCGCTTCCTAGTGAATTAATTTATATACAAATTCTTTCATGTAATCTTCGTTCCCCAATGTGGAGGCTCCAACACCTTTTGATTTTAAATCAAATTCTCGAAGTAAACTGATGTTTTTTTCTACGTGTTCCGGACTGTAGTTTTTACCAGCCGTAAAGTAATCATCGACAAAGAATGGATTTACTTTCAATGCTACCGCAACAGCATTTCTGGATTTGTCATTCAGAGAATGATATAAAAGTATTTTAGTGAAATAGGTATAAAGCATTGCCATCGTTACTTGGATAGGATTACTCTTCGGATTGGCTGTAAAATAATTTGCAATCTTAATGCAAGTATAAACATCTCTTTTGCCTAAAGCTTTTTGCAATTCAAAAATATTAAATTCTTTACTCACACCAATGTAAAGTTCGATATGTTGAACATCAATGGTTTCTTTTGATTTAATATTTACTAGTAATTTATCACATTCATTTGCAATCCTCGATAAATCATTTCCTAAATGCTCCGACATCAGTTGCGAAGCCTTCGGACTAATTTTTGAATTTTTCTCTGCTAAATAGTTTTCTATCCATTTGGGAAGTTTGTCGTCGTACATTTTCTTCGACTCAAAAACAACTCCATTTTTTTCAATAACTTTATACAGTTTACCTCGCTTATCGAGACTTTTATACTTCATGGCTAAAACCAGAAGTGTCGAAGAAAGGGGATTCGTAAGGTAATTCAATAAAGGTACACTATCGTTTTTTTCTTCAGCTCCCTCTTCACTTTTACTTTTCGCCTTTGGAAAGAGTGCCTTTATTTCTTGTGCTTCTTTAATGATGACTACTTGATAATTCGACATCATTGGATATCGTTTGGCTGCACTAATCAAACTTAATATTTCACAGTCTTTTCCATAGAGTACGGTCTGGTTAAATTCTTTTTCCATGTCATCAAGCACGGAATTTTCAAGCATCTCAGTAACAGCATCTATATAATAAGGTTCATCTCCTTGTAGTAAATAGACAGGATGGTAGATTTTATTTTTTAAATCTCTTTTTATTTCATCAATTGTCTTCTGCGCCATTCCTCTTCAAACCAATATTAAAATTTCAAATGTTTTACAGTATTGCCATTGTTGATGATTTCATTCAATGCAGCAATTCCAATTTTGATGTGATCTTCCACATAACTCTTCGTTACTTTGGTATCACTATCTGCGGTTTTTATTCCCTCCGGAATCATGGGTTGATCCGATACTAATAATAAAGCACCCGTAGAAATTTGGTTAGCAAAACCCGTTATGAAAATAGTTGCCGTTTCCATATCAATACCCATACATCTCAATTTGGCCAAGTATTTTTTAAATTCAGTATCATGCTCCCATACCCTGCGATTGGTGGTATATACCGTTCCTGTCCAATAGTCTTTTCCAAAATCTCGGATCGTAGTCGATACTGCCTTTTGTAAACTAAATGCAGGTAAAGCGGGTATTTCAGGCGGAAAATAATCGTTGGAGGTTCCTTCACCTCGAATGGCAGCGATCGGTAATATCAAATCGCCCACTTTGTTTTTCTTTTTTAAACCACCGCATTTCCCTAAAAATAAAACGGCTTTTGGCTTAATACTACCTAATAAATCCATGATGGTAGCAGCATTTGCACTCCCAATTCCAAAATTGATGATGGTTATTCCTTTGGCGGTAGCACAGGACATAGGTCGGTCTAAACCAACAATTTTTACCTTGTTCCATTTGGCAAATAACTCTACATAGAGTTGAAAATTAGTGAGTAAGATGTATTTTCCGAACTTCTCGAGCTTCTCGCCAGTATATCTTGGAAGCCAATTTTCAACGATTTCTTTTTTACTTTTCATAGAATTATTTTACGAGTGGGCGTTTTAATTTTATTCCTCCCTATTAGAAATGTAATTTTGAGCAATGAATGATTCTACATTGGAACACTTGAACTTTCCAGACTTTTCCTTTCGGGTTCGTGAACAAGGGCAAAGTAAACAAATTTTTGACTCAGTAAGGAGACGATTTGTGGCCTTAACTCCTGAAGAATGGGTGCGCCAAAATCTTATTCAATTTATGGTGCAGGTCTATCAATATCCTTTAGCGCTTATGGCCGTCGAGAAAATAGTGAAAGTGAATGGCTTGTCCCAACGTGCGGATGTGGTCATCTATGATCGAACAGGTGCTCCTTGGTTAATCGCTGAGTGTAAAGCCCCGTCAGTAAAGATTTCTCAAGAGACTTTTTTGCAAGCCGCCCGTTATAATTTTTCACTTCAAGTGGCTCATGTGCTTTTGACCAACGGAAATGAGCATTATTGTTTGAAAAGATCCATGGATCAATTTGAATTTATGGAATCACTGCCTGAGTTTGAGCCCTAGTCACTTGGACTTAATTTTTATAGATGGTCTAGAGTGTACTAAGGCATTTCTTATCTTTGTTTGATGATGGATTTAATGTATTTGGTAGTTGGAATCGTCTTAGGAGCTCTTGTTTCTTACCTCTTTTTGAAGATGCGATCAAAGGATGTTTTGAATGACTCTGCTGCATTGACAATAAATGTGGAAAGAGAAAAGGCCGTCTTACTGCAACAAGTTGATGATTTACGCGGTCAAGTGGCAAAAGCCGAACAGTTTAGTCAAACGCTTCAAAATGAACTGAAGGAATTGAATGCCTCTAAAGTGAAAGCTGAAACAGTTGCACAATCGTTAGAAGCCCGACTCACAGAACATAAAAGTGAATTGGAAACAATTCGCGTGCAGATGAAAGAACAGTTCAGTGCAATAGCTTCCGATATTGTTTTAAAGAATTCACAACGTATTCAAGAAGATCATAAGACAAAGTTGGATGATATTTTAAATCCACTTAAGGATAAAATTGAGAAATTTGAATCGCAAGTTCGCACGTCTCACGAAGAACGCATTAAAGAAAATCAATCGCTGAAGGAACAATTGAATCAATTGCAAACGATGAATAAGTCGATTGGTGATGAGGCCCGCAATTTAGTTTCTGCATTGAAAGGTCAAGCGAAAACGCAAGGTAATTGGGGCGAAATGATTTTAGAAAAAATATTGGAACGTTCAGGATTGGTGAAGGGACGTGAGTATTTTGTGCAAACAAGTCTCCAGTCTGATGAAGGTAAACGTTTTCAGCCCGATGTAATTATTAGTTTGCCCGAAGGAAGAAGTATAGTAGTCGATGCGAAGGTTTCGCTCATCGCGTATGAACGATATGCAAACGAAGAAGACGATGTTGCTAAAGCATTAGCTCTAAGAGAACATCTTAGCTCAGTTCGTAAACACATTAAGGATTTGGAGTGGGAAGAACTATCAATCCTTGCACGGTATTAATACACTGGATTTTGTTTTGCTCTTTATTCCTGTCGAACCCGCATTCGCACTTGCCATTGAACAGGATCATGAATTGTTTAACGAGGCGTTTGAAAAGAATATAGTACTCGTAACTACTTCAACCTTGTTAGCCACGTTGCGAACTATTGCAAGTATTTGGAGATTGGAATATCAAAATAAGAATGCTGTAGAAATTGCTCGACAATCAGGCGACTTGTATGATAAGTTTTCTGCATTGATTGAAGATATGATTTCAATCGGTAAGAAAATGAAGGATGCGCAGTCTGCTTACGAAGGCACCATGAATAAATTGCATACAGGGAATGGAAATCTGATTTCAAGAGTTGAGAGATTGAAAAAGTTAGGTGTGAAAACAACGAAACAAATTAATCAGACTTTAATCGATCGTACGGAAGATATCCAAGAGTTGGAAGAAGGGAATGAAGATGTAAATGTTAATATGCAGTCGAAATAATGTTGTTGTCGCCAAGAGAACGCAAGTGTAAACAAGTTAGAATCCATTTTTTCAATTGGATCGTTGTCACTTTTTTACTTTTTGTTTTTGTAGGATGTAAAACATCCTCAAAACTTAGCAACGAAAATTTGACAACTCAACTTTTTTATCAATCCGAAACTTTTTCACCGGAGGTTTTATTGTTTCATAAGAGTACAGACCTCTCCATGCTTCATTTTTCAGTGGATGAAAAGGATTTACTTTTTGTAAATGATGGTAAATCATTTTCAAGTAGATTGTTGGTTGAGTATTCGATATTTGAAACGTATACTACAACACATCCTTCTGATTCCGGATCCGTACAGCTTACTTATTTATCTGAGAAAGATTTTGCAGCTGTCATCGACTCATTTCCTTTATCATTTCCTTTCAAAGAGGGAAGTATCCTTCGATTGAAGTTTAAGGATCTAAATAGAAATGCAGAGTCTATACGTAATATTGTTATTAATAATAGAAGTAAATTAACAAACCAAAGTTTTGTTGTAAAATACAAAACAGGAGAACTCATTTATAATTATAAATGTTCAGGCCCCTCTTCCGTCACGCTTGAGTCGAATTTCCCAGGACTTGAAGCATTGTGGGTGCGATGTTATTATAGAGATTTTCCTTTAGCAGCAATGCCTTTTAGAGTGATTGATGATGAAAAATTTAGCATGTATTCCGATAGCGTTTTTCTCGTGCATAAAAGTGATTTTGGAAATATTAATTTACCACGCCTCGGTATTTATTATTTTCAAATGGATACCAATTTGACGAGCGGGTTAACAATTACTTGTTTGGATGCCGATTTTCCGAAGGTGACAAAGCCCGAGCAACTTATTGAAGCAACTCGTTACTTGACAACAAGAAAGGAATATGCGCATCTCATGAATGCAGAGAATAAAAAAGCAGAATTGGATGCGTTTTGGCTGGAAGTAGGAGGGTCACCCGAAAGAGCCCGTGGATTAATAAGGGCATTTTATAATCGTGTGCAAGATGCAAACCGTGCTTTTACTTCCTATATGGAAGGATGGAAAACAGATCGTGGAATGATTTATTTGGTGATGGGTCAACCCATATCAATTTACAGAGATGCAGAAACCGAACAATGGACGTATTCAGGACTGGTCGGTTTTCCTGATATACTTTTCATCTTTAGAAAAATGAATAATCCATTTTCGAATAACGATTACGCGCTCATTCGTCAGCCCGTTTATGAAAATGTATGGTACCTCGCCGTTGATCATTGGCGTCAAGGTCGTATTGTGAATGATAATTAAAATAGAGAATGTATAAAGAGGAAAGTGATTTGACCATGATCTATGGTACGCGAGCAGTGATGGAAGCACTTCAAGCAGGAAAGGAATTTGAAAAAGTGTTTATTCAAAATGGATTGAATAATCCCTTAGCGCGTGAGCTAAAATCTGAATTGGAAAAAACAGGCTTGCATTTTCAATCAGTTCCTGTCGAAAAATTAAATCGTTTGACAAGAAATAACCATCAAGGAATAATTGCTTATTTATCTACTGTTTCTTATTGCAAAGTAGAAGAGATAATTCCTGGAATTTTTGAATCTGGAAAAATGCCGATGTTGCTTATCTTAGATCGAATAACAGACACTCGAAACTTAGGAGCCATCGCACGTACCGCCGAATGTACTGGAGTAAATGCAATTATTATTCCTTCAAGAGGTTCGGCTTTGATTACTGCGGATGCGGTTAAAACCAGTGCTGGAGCCTTGCATCATATGCCCATCTGTAGAGAGGATAATTTAAAGGATACGATTGATTATTTAAAAACTTGTGGAATTAGGTGGTCGCTTGTTCAGAAAAAGCGAACGCACTAGCACGTGATAAGGATTTAACTGGACCTATCGCAATCATTATGGGAAGTGAAGAGAACGGAGTCTCACCGGAGTATATTAAGCGGAGTGATGATTCTGTGAAACTGCCTATGGAAGGAACGGTAGCTTCTTATAATGTTTCTGTAGCTACCGGAATGGTGCTCTATGAAATAGTATGTCAGCGTCGAAAAAGTTAAATAGCCATGAAACGATTTGATCGTGAAGATAAAATTGCTGTTGTTCTGGTATTCATCGGAGCAATTTTTCGATTTTATAATTATGATAATTGGTCGCTCAGTAATGATGAACTGAGCGCAATTACAAGGTTGAATTATAGTACTTTTTCTGAAATGATCGAGCAAGGTGTTCGATTAACGGATATGCATCCCATCGGTGTACAATCTTTTCTATGGATATGGACTCATCTCTTTGGTATGAGTGAAGAAGTGTTACGTTTACCGTTTGTAGTATTAGGGATATTGACCATGCCGTTGTTATACTTAACTGGAAGAAATTTTTTCGGAAAATTTCCTGCTCTTATGGCAACTGCAGTTTTTGTTGCGTTAGAATTTCCAATTCTCTATGCTCAACTTGCTCGACCATATAGCCCTGGAATATTTTTCAGTTTGTTAGTTTTATATTCATGGTCAACCATGATGTGGAAATCCCAAGCCTGGAGTTGGAAAACAGCAGTGTGGTTTATCATCGGCGGAGTGGGAACCATGTATTCTCATTATTTCAGTTTTCTTTTTACAGCAATTGTTGGACTTGCTGGTGTGTTTCTGATTCAGAAAGAAAATAGAGTGAAGTATCTACTCTGTGGACTTCTAATGTTCTTGTTTTATATTCCTAATGTTAATGTTTTTCTTTATCAATTTAGTATTGGTGGTTTGGGCGGATCTGAAGGCTGGTTGGGACCACCAGAAAAGGATGCTATCTGGAAGTATGTTTTATACTGCTTTAATGAAAGTGTTTTTTTGTTAGGCATGCTGTTCGCATTAGTTGTTATCATGTTTTTTGTTTTAAGTGTTAAGTTTAAATGGAAGGTGCAGCATAATATGGCACTTCTGTTTTTTATGCTTCCCGCCTTAATCGCGTACTTTTATTCTGTTTATAAGAATCCGGTTTTTCAGTATTCCATTTTATTGTTTAGTTTCCCCTGTTTGCTTCTTTTGATGTTTTCTTGGTTCGAAACTCCAATTATAAACTTTAAGAATTACGCATTTTTAATGTTGGTTTTACTTTTAACTTCTTACAGCACTATTATCGCACAGCAATTTTACAGTAAGCAGAATTTCGCTCCATTTAAATTGGTGGCTGAAAAGATGGCTAATTATCATACAAAGTACGGATCGAAAAACACTATAGCAACTGTGAATGTGATTCATCCTAATTACATTCACTACTATTCAGATCGATATCCATCTTCTCCTATATTCGAACAATATCTTTGTAATAGAGCTTCGCATTTTGTAGAGTTAAAGCATATGGTCGACACTTCAACGGCGCAAACAATGATTCATGGATGGTCAAATAATTATCATGCACCAGAAGTCGAAATGATCATTGCCGAAAAATTTCCATATCTTGTTCAATACGATCCTTTTTTTAATGCAGGAGTGATGGTCTATTCAAAAGATAGTACATTGCCTTTAGCAATATCTCCGGACACATTGGTTGTTGTGTCAAATAATTTTGAAATGCCAACTTGGCCCGATGATGAAAAATTCAGAACTGATAGTATATCATTGGAAGGAAAATGGTCTATGCGAATGAATCCCGATCAGGATTACAGTACTACCTATAAATCACGAGCGGATAATTTGGGTTTTGTACGAGGTTCTGTTTTTCAAATGTCTTGTAAATATTTTTCAGATACATTATTGACAGATGTTGTGTTCGTCGTGTCTATTGATAGAAAGGGGGAGAGTGTAATATGGAGAGGAGTTCAATTGCACGATTTCCCCATTGAAAATAAAACATGGACTTCGTTTTATGCTGGATATAAATTAGTCGAAGATATTTTGCCTGATGACGAAGTATCGCTCTATTTCTATAATGCTTCTAAGCAGAAATTTTTTGTTGATGATTTCGTCTTCCGTGTTTTGGAAAAGTAGTGAAATCCTTTTAGCTATTCAACCAGTTTGACTAGAAAAGAAATCCAAATGTCATCAATACGCGATGGTCAGTTTCTTTCAATGTGATTCCCTCTGTAATTTGATTATTGAGTGAATAAGGTTGTAAATAGCTTCCTTGCTGCGACCATGAATAACCTAAGTCATAGTACCATTTCTTTTCGCGAAATCCGAATCCAGCTGTAATGCCAAATTTACTTAAGTCATTCTCTTTTGAATCGCGCAATGTAGTTTTAAATGGAGAGGTAGAGTAAAATCCTCCCGTTCTAAAACGGAATTGATCAAATCTAAATTCAACACCAGCTCTTAAATTATGTGAACCTGAATATTTCCGACTAATAGCATTATTCACCGGATTGAAATCTGCTGAAAAAGATCGGTCCACTGGTTTTACTCGAGCTTGGCTATAATTCAAATATTCGTAATCTACATTCAACGCAGCTTGCTTACCTAGGATCAATGCCAAGTTCGTCATGACACGAAAAGGCGTGGTTATTTTATAGTCGAATGGTATGAATTCTGGTGCAGCATAGGATCTAATGTTCCCATCTTGTAAATCAGCTTTAATGGATGCCGAATATTTGTCAACTAATGTATACCATGTAGGAGAGTGAATGGCAACTCCAATACGAATAGCATCGGCAGGTCGAAAAATAGCTCCGAATTTTAAATTGATACCACTACCTGTTGTTTTTAAATCTTGATTGTATTGAAAGCTGGTGAAGTTTGGAATCGTGTCAAGATTGTCTTTTTCTTCCCATGTACTTTCTTCTTCATATCTCAAAGAAGCAATTCCAAGAGTGAATCCTAGATAAAGTCTTTCATCATAATTACCACCAAAAGTAAAATCCCATTCACCCTGTCCGCCTTTTGTTTCTACGGTTCTTGTTTGTAAAGTTCCGGCAAAGGGAACTGCGCTAAAATACTCAACATTACCACCATTTGTAAAAGTGTCGATTAAAAATGTCTGCCACGCTAAATCTATATCAAATGGATAATTATTTGGGATGTCATCTGGATTTACTCCATCCAATTCTTCCAAGTAATTATCAAGCAGAGAATTTTTCCCATTTCCTGCAGAGGCCGTATATCTTCCATTAAAATCATTGGTTCTATTATACCCAATTCCAAATGCTACTCCTTTCCAGTCTGATGATGATTTGTCTCGATCAGAAGCCCAAACCATTCCTAAGTTTCCAAAAGAGAATTTGAATGCATTGTCGCTATTGTCTTTTCCAATATAATTTGCGTCGGTAGTGCGATTGGAAAACATAGGACTAATCGAAAATTCTGATCTCCTATAAACAGCAATACCTGCAGGGTTCGTAGAGAGGGAACTGAAGTCAGCACCCAAGGCGCCAAAAGCATTTCCCATGCCTAGCGAGCGAGCAGTGCTTCCATAGTTGAGCATACTATATCGCAAAGCATCAGCATCTGTTTGCGCCTGAGTTGTCATACAACTTAGAATTAGAATATTGATTGTAAGCAGTAGTTTTTGCATGGTGTTTTGTTGGTGATAGGGGATATAAAAAAGGCTGCAATTGATGAAAGCGATTACGTCAATTAAATTGAGTTAATGCCTTATAAATTGCAGCCCGACTATATTTTATTTTATCTTCTATTTCGTCCGCCGCCTGATGAATTACTCGATCCCGAACTTCTAGTATTAGAAGGAGCAGGTGAGGAATAAGAAGGACCTGAACTTCTCGGACTCGATTTTACTTCGTTGCTTCTGGGTTCACTGTTATAGCTCTTTGGAGAAGAATTTTGCTTTGGACTATTGTCTCGATTCTTTTTAGGAGCTGAATAGTTGTTTTCATTTCGTGGAGTAGAATTCTTCGGTGTGTAATCATTATTTCGTGGAGTAGTTTCTACAGGCGAATTCTCCCGAGGCGTTGAATAATTATTATTTCTTGGTGTATATCCGTCGTTTGATTTGGGAGTATTGAATTCAGATGGCGAATTGTTACGAGGATTTGAATTGTATTCATTTCCTCTAGGATTGGACGGAGTAGATCTGGGATCAGAATTCTTAGGTTCGTAATTGTTCTCGTAAGTTTTTGGAGTCGTATTATTCGGCTCTGCATTGCGTGGAGTGTAATTACTTCCGTCGTTCTTTGGTGTAGTCTTCGGCTCTGTATTACGCGGAGTGTAATTAGTTCCGTCGTTCTTAGGAGTATTTTTAGGCTCGATTGTGCGAGGTGGGTTATTCGTTCCATCTTTGGTTTGAGTATCCTTCGGCTCAGTATTACGAGGAGTATAATTTGTTCCATCGTTTTTCGGAGTAGTGGACTTCGGATTCATATTTACTCCATTTTCATTTCTTGGAGTTGTTGTGCGTGGATTCACGTTTGTGTTTTTCGGATTACCAGGAGTCTCTGAGTTTCTCACTGGCTGTGAAGCTTGTGAAGCTAAGGATGTAATCTGATTTTTTGGACGACCAATCGCAGAAACACCATCAGTAGCTGTAAACGTTTTTGGTGTTTTAGGATCAGAAATTAAATTTCTACCATAAATCTCACCAACTGATCTACCCCCAGGTACATTGCTTGCTACATTATTTCTACCACTTTTTCTTGGTCCATAATAGTAGCTGTATGAATCATAGCTGTTAAAGTAGTTGCCATTGAAAGTACCGTTATATAATCCTGCATAGTAACCATTCATATAACCTTGATTATATCCATTCATATATCCGTGGTTGTATCCGTGATTGAAGCCATTCCAACCATTGTTCCATCCCCATGAATTTCCCCATCCCCAAGATGGACCATAACCAAAACCAACATTCCATCCGTTATTGTAACCCCAGCTTGAATAAAAAGGAGGGTTCCACCAGCTATATCCACAATAAACACTCACGCCCCATGAATAAGGATTGTAATCATACATGTAGGTGTTTGTATAGAACGGATCGTAATAACTCCATCCTAGCGGACGGTAAAATCGACGAATACGTGCCGAATAGGCATAATCGTAATAATCATCGTCGTCGTAATAATTATTAGTTACATAAGTATTTCCTTCTTGATCTTGGTATTGAGACGAAGAAGTGTTTGAGTTGTCGGAAGAGTTTTGGTTGTTGTCAAATCGGTCGTTATTGGAATAATTACCGTTTTGTGTCTGATTCTCTTCATTTTGAGAATCATATTGATTGGCAGGAGCAGCTTCAGAAGTATTTTCGTTTGTACGATCGTTATTCGAATTGCTTTGCTGAGAATTGTTACTTCGACTGTAATCATCAGCTATTGCATCACGATCTGAATAATAAACATCATCATATTCACGACTTGCTGTTCTGTTGGATGAACAAGCGCTCAAGCTGATGGCAGCTGAAATGAGTACAAAGGTTAATTTTTTCATGGCTTTTTCTCTTTTTATTAGGTTTGACCAACAATTTGATGGCCTGAACTGTCATTAGTTTAAGAATTGATTGGCTATGTGCAGTCAGTTTTCCAATTTTGCGGTGTCAAACGACGAGGCAAACACAATGCCAAACTTTGTAAAGATATATATCCTATGAGCGAACAACTAACACCAAGAGCAGAAAATTATTCCCAATGGTATCAAGACTTAGTAATCAAAGCTGATTTAGCCGAAAACTCAGCTGTGAGAGGCTGTATGGTGATAAAACCCTATGGATACGCCATCTGGGAACGCATGCAACAAGACCTCGATCGACGTTTTAAAGAAACGGGACATTCCAATGCTTATTTCCCGCTCTTCATCCCAAAATCATTTTTCTCGAAGGAAGCGAGCCACGTGGAAGGCTTTGCTAAGGAATGTGCCGTCGTAACGCACTATCGATTGAAAAACGATCCTGATGGAAAAGGCGTGATCGTGGATGAAACCGCTAAACTCGAAGAGGAATTAATCGTACGTCCAACATCGGAAACCATCATTTGGAATACTTACCGAGGCTGGATTCAATCGTATCGTGATCTACCTATTCTGATTAATCAGTGGGCCAATGTAGTGAGATGGGAGATGCGTACTCGTTTGTTTTTACGTACAGCTGAATTTTTATGGCAAGAGGGGCATACAGCTCATGCAACACAAGAAGAAGCAGTGGCGGAAGCAAACCAAATGCTGGAAGTGTATGCCTCTTTTGCTGAAGATATTCTCGCAATTCCGGTGTTAAAAGGTAGGAAATCGGCGAATGAAAGATTTGCAGGTGCTTTAGATACACTGTGTATTGAAGCCTTGATGCAAGATGGAAAAGCATTGCAAGCCGGCACCTCGCATTTTCTAGGTCAAAATTTTGCAAAAGCATTTGATGTGAAATTTACTTCGAAGGAAGGGAAGCAAGATTTTGTTTGGGCTACCTCATGGGGTGTTTCTACTCGATTAATGGGTGCTTTAATTATGTCGCATAGTGATGATAGCGGTTTGGTTTTACCTCCTCGATTAGCTCCTATTCAAGTCGTGATCGTACCCATTTATAAAGGAGATGAACAACTGGAGTTGTTGACACAATTAATCCAGCCCATCATTACAAAATTAAAAGCGAAAGGAATTTCGGTGAAGTTTGATAACCGTGATACGCATAAGCCAGGATGGAAATTTGCAGAGTATGAATTGAAAGGGGTTCCGGTTCGTATTGCCGTAGGTCCACGTGATATGGAGAACGGAACCGTTGAAGTGGCGCGTCGTGATACCAAAGAAAAAAGCGTGTATCAAGTAACCGATCTTGATTTGAAAGTAGAACATTTGTTAAGTCAAATTCAAGATAATATTTATAAGAAGGCACAAACTTTCAGAGAAGAGAACACCTATCGAGCCGATTCATGGGAAGAGTTCAATAAAATTTTAGATGATAAAGGTGGTTTCATCTATGCGCATTGGGATGGCACTCCAGAGACAGAAGAAAAAATTAAAGAGATGTCGAAAGCCACAATTCGTTGTATCCCACTTGGAAATAAATTGGAAGCCGGAAAATGCATTCTTACAGGTAATCCATCTACTCAACGAGTAGTGTTTGCGCGTGCTTATTGATTTTTTGCTAAATTTATGTTCTACTGATGCGAGCTCATGGATAATACAAACAGCGATTTAGTTAATACCATTCTGAAAAAAGGGGGGTTGGCAAAGGATGTGACTGACAGTACATTTAATGTTCTTACGCTGTTTAAATCCGTTTTGCAGCAAATTGAAGTGGAGCTTAAATCGGCAATCATCGCAGAAGAACCACGTATTAAAATTCAATATAAAGATCGAGGTACATTTGAAGCCGAAATTAAGGTAGCGGAAGATGTTTTGATTTTCATCATGCATACAAATGCTTTCGTTTTTAATTCGGCACATCCCATTTGGAAATCGAGTTATGTGAATTTAGATAAGAGCAGAGGTACTGTTGGAATGATCAGTATTTATAATTTCCTTTCCGACTCGTTTAAATTTGATCGAAAAGGTGACACAGGACATTTGGTCGCAAGAGTCTTTGTAAATAAAGAGGGGTATTTTTTTGTGGAAGGAAAACGTCAACTTGGAATTTTGTTTAATGACTATCCAAACATGAAAGCGAGTGCGGAAACAATTCGCCCGTTAATCGAGAGTGCTATTGCATTCAGTTTAGATATCGATGTGGATGTACCTCCATTCGATGCCATGAAAGAAATTACCGTTTTTCAAGCTATGGTTAACACGATGCAAAGCACATTCACCACTGGAAAACGACTCGGATTTAAATTTGAAGGCGAGACGGATGTGGAAGGCTGAAGTTTAATTAAGAATTAAGAATTAAGAATGCAGAATTTTGTTAATGTTGGTTATTATGTGTTTCTGAAAGTAAAATAAATTCTAGAAATTTAGCACTGAATTTGAATGCGGAATAGTGCGATTGGTCTTTAACATTTAAAATTCCTAAGCTTAGGATTTTAAACTACTCTTCGGATTTTAATTTAACCTTTAAAAGGCATTCATTTCACTACTGAAACTATTTACTGCAGGCAAGCTCTTAATTCTTAATTCTTAATTCTGCATTCTTAATTCTTAATTCTGATAGCTATCGGGACTTAATTATCTACAATCCTTCGATTCCTTGATGATTTTAATCGCATCTGTGGCTTGCTGCACCTTTGGATCAATGGCTAAAACTTTGTTCCAGTACTCCAATGATTTTTTGCAATCTTTTGGCGCAAATAAGCAACAGCAATATAACTATTTGCTTCAATGAGTTCTCTGCTATATTTTGCGGTGCTCGC
The DNA here is from genome assembly GCA_016709725.1 of Bacteroidota bacterium. GTDB lineage: Bacteria > Bacteroidota > Bacteroidia > AKYH767-A > OLB10 > JAJTFW01. The sequence continues at coordinate 209,765 of JADJMG010000005.1, read as the reverse complement.
TGAATCCACTGAATTTAATTCGATGTATTTTTCATAAAGAGGAATCGCTTGCAAAGTATTAAATAAAGTGTCGATTTGACTTAAACTTCTGCCGCGATACAAATATCCATTAGCCCAGGTAGGACTCAGTTCTGTTACCTTCGTAAAGATACTATCTGCCAATAAAAAATTCTTATTCGAATAATACGCTTTTCCTAAATTAAAATAATCGGCTGTTAATACTTTAGCAACGTTTGCGATTTTACCTTCGTATGTTTTCACTGCCAATTCATAGTTCTTTAGTTTGGTGGCCATCTTAGCGAGATCGTCATATAATTCTGAGTTGCGTGGATCGATACTCACAGCCTTCTCTAAATAAAATATAGCCAAAGAATCTTTTCCTTGCTTATTTAATATTTTACCATAGTATGCATAGTCTTTACCAAAACGTCGAGAAGTATCTGATTCGGTAATTGCAAATACTCTATTGATGGTTTGGTAGGCTGTGTCATAAGCTCCATATTCATAAGCTACGTAAGCCATGATGCGCATCATATATAAATTGCTTGAATCAACTTTATTTACTAAGTTAAGTTCTGCTTGTGCCGATTTAAAATCTTCGCTATCGAAAAGGAAGAAAGCATATCTCAAACGAGCAAACGTGTTGTTTTTACTTAACTCTAAATATTTTTTGTAAGCGCCTTTTGCTTCTTCCGTTTTTCTTTGTTTGAAATATACTTCTCCCAATTCACGATAAGCCGGAGCAAAGTTGGCGTCAATCTTTATTGCATTTTCAAATTCAATGATGGCTCCATCAAAGTTAGTAGCTCGCTTGTACAACTGACCTTTATGCAACAATGCTTTTACTTGACTTTTGTCAAGGTCTAAAGCTTTATTATAATTTGAAGCGGCCTCAGTTCCGTTGTTCAATTCTGAATATAAATCTCCTAATAAATTATAGACTTCTGGATTTTTAGGGTCTAATTTTACAGCTGCTTCCAAGTAATTTTGAGCACTCATTAAATCTTGCGCTTTATTGTAATGTATATAGGCTTCGGCAGCTTCCATTAATACTAATGCATTTTTACCATTGCCCATCAATACTGCTTTATCAATAAGCGTTTTTCCTCCAGCTAAATCACCAACCATTAACTTGATTTCAGCTTGACCAATTAAGTTTAGTGCGTTGGCAGGATCTTTTTCCAATCCTTTTTTGAAAAGCAACTGTGGCTTGATCAGGATTTTCTGCATCAATAAAATTTTCTCCGTAGTAATAATACAAGGTACCATTGTTGGGTTCTGTCAACAAAAGTTGTTGGTACATTGTTGCAGCAGCTTCTTGCTGTTCGTTTTCATTTAAATGAATAGCTTCTTTTAAAGATTGAGAAAAAAGTGAACTACTAAGTAAAGTGAAGGTGGTAATTATGATGGTTTTTTTCATGTTAATTTTGATAAAATAAATTCTGAATTTTAATTTAATTTAGTTTAATATCTCTTGTGTAAGGTGATGCTGGAAGTAAACCAGAAAGTCGAACGATGCGTTGTCCTTGTTCTCCAGCAGCGAACGAAACAAAGCCTGTGCCAAGTCCTGCTCTTCCTTCTCTGCTAATCATATAAACTTCACGCTTCAATGGATAATCTCCGGTAAACAAATAGGCTTGGAAGGGTCCAAAATAATCATTTGGGTAGATGGGCTTTTCAACAGAACTTAACCATACAACCCGAATTCGCTTATTAAAACTTAACATTTTGGGATCGTCGCGATCGCTAATCCAATTTACACCGATAACGCCAATTGCATTTTTATTATTTTCTACATAGTCGATCACTTGTGCATTCGATTTAGCTGCAAAGCAAAATGAAGGGAAATTCGTTCTTCCATCCATCAAACTATCACTAATTAGTCGCATGGTAGATGAACCATTATTATCGAACACAAAACTAATAGGTCCCAAAGTAGAAGTTGGTTGAATTTGTGACCACGCTGTCGTTTTTCCTTCTAAGATGGATTTCAACTGTGCAATGGATAAAAGACTGTCAACGTTATCTCTGTTGATGATTAATGCGATGGCATCCTGTGCTATTTTAGTAGTGACCGGAATTAACTGATGCGATTTAAAATATTCGGTTTCGTTTGTATTTAATTTACGTGTTGCTAAAATTACTTTTGCCGAATCATTGATTAGATCTTTAAAGCATGCACTTTCTGATTTGTATTTTACGTTTAATGTAGCATATTGATAAAGTCCCATAAAAGTATCCGACATCGCATCCATTAAAGGCTCTAAGGTTTCATCACCAGCAATATTTACTTTTCCAGATGTGGGAGTATCTGAATAGGGTTTATTGAAGTCAGTGCCACAAGAGGAAATAATTCCAGCTAAAATAACTAGGATTAATATTTTTTTCATTTGTAGTATAACGAAATTACCTCGATTTCACTGCGTACAAAGATCAGAATTTCTGGTGATTTAGAGATAAAAAATACAATTTAATGACTTAGATCAATTTTCAAGAGTCGTGTTTAAAGCTCTTGCTAGCAAATAGTTATCCTTCTGATGTTATTCTAAATTTAATCTTGTTGATATTCATCCAACTTGGCTTCCATGCTCTCTTTTAATTTTTTCAATCTTCTAAATCGAACATAAGCATATAAAATCAACATGGCTCCTAATACCCAATGCTTCCATCCTGGTAAAAACTCAGCCATGCTGGGAGAAAACATTACGAAAAGTCCAAGTACAACATAAAGACCTGACATCACTAAGGTGAAATAATATAGAGTAGGGGTTTTAGCCATGTGCAAATATAGTGATCCTTGATAGGTTTAGACCAATTAGGACTATTGACTCATTAAATGATTAAATTCTTTTTCAAATAAAAAACCCTGATACAGTGATGTACCAGGGTTTCCTTCTTTCAATTTAATTCTATTTCAATGTGAAGTTAATCGGCATATTAAACTGTACGTTTACTGAACGTCCATTTTGTTTTCCGGGCTTCCATTTCGGCATGGATTTAACGACACGAATAGCTTCTTCATCGCAACCTGCACCAATTCCACGCAATACTTTTACGTCACGAATTTCACCATCAGGTCCTACAACGAAAGTCATATAAACTCTTCCAGTAATTCCATTCTCACGAGCTAGTGGCGGATATTTTATGTTCTTCTGTAAGTAAGCATACATCTGCGCTTCACCACCTGGAAAGGTGGGTTGTTCTTCTACATAAGTAAATACTTTACCAGCGTCTGGATCCACGAACGGTTGTTCAGGAGGAAGTTCAGTTGCATTGTCATCACCTTCTTGCGTTACAACACCAACGTTAGTTTCATTGAGTACTTCCTGAACAGGAGGCTCTTCGTCTAAGATTTCACGATCAACTACTACTGGAGGTGTAAATTTTACTGTTTCAATAGTAGGCGGTGGTGGCGGCGGTGGTGGTGGTGGTGGTTCGTTATTGTCAAGTGGAGGTGGCTCTTTTAATTCCACTGTTACTTCCACCGATGTATCCACTTTGCCTTCATCCATACCGCTTATCATTTGAACGATGACCGGTAAACTAATCATTAATGCAAAAAAGGATAAAGAAGCAATTAGTGCACGAGATGCAGTACGAGTATATCCAGTACGAAGAACATACGCTCCATATTCTTTGTTGCGTTTTTCAAATACCATTTCTGCCCTTTCAGGGTTAATGGCGTCGTCCCAAGATGGGTTAAATAGGTCTGCCATAGTTACGGTTGGGGTTTAAAGGTATTTATTAATTCAAATTCCTGTTGAGCGAGGTCGACAATTGCATATTTTCCAACCATTGTGATGTTTAGTTCATCTAATACATCCACAATATTTTTATATTTTGCTTTGTCGTCGGCTTTCACAAGAACCATTAATGCTTGTTTAGCACCTTTGGCTTCTACTTCCAATCGTTTTAACGTTGAATCAGCCATATTATTAGTAGCTGATTCTGTTCTCAATTGCTTAATACGATCTACAGCAAATTTATTCTTGTCAAGAAATAATTTTCTTAATCCGTCATTTGAATAGTTGGTCAGTTCTAATTTGGTTTCTGGTTTTAATTCTCCAAAATACCAATAGATTTTATCGTCACCAGTTAATAATATGGTGACAGCATTATTTACGAGTGTTTGATTTTCGGGAGTGTCGGGTTTCACCGGCATGTTGATCTCCATCGTTTTGGGTTTACCAAACGTGGTCGTCATCATAAAGAAGGTAAGAAGAAGGAACGCTAAGTCCACCATCGGAGTCATATCGATGTGTGTACTCTGTTTCTTGGCCCTAACTTTTTTATGTTTACCGCCCTTACCGGAGTCCTGGTCGTTGGTTTGTACGTCTGCCATTTTTTGGATCTCTTGTTATTGGATAGGGTTTTGTTCTAAGGTAGTAATCAGATTAAATCTGTTCACCTTCATCTCTTGGAATATGTCGATAACACGTTTTACGCTAGTATAATTTGCTTGTGAATCACCTTTAATGGCGAAACGCATTTGCTTTTCCTTAGGACTATCTGGATTCACTTGAGCATCGGCTAATCGACCAAATCGAATCCAATCGCCCAATTGATTGTTCAAAGAATCATAAGGTATACCTTCACTTTTGTCCATAAACTCCTTTCGCTTTTCTGAATCCAACGTTATGTATTGTTTTAACTGTTGAACAGACATTCCGAAAGTGGACATGATCGAAAATCGCATTATTTCGTTATCGTCGAACTTCACGCCATATTTATCACCCATTTGTTGAAGCATCGCTTTGCGAATATCTTTTCCTTCTAAGTTGAAGAAAATTCGATTCTTATTATCAATAGCAACAACCATTACTTTGTCTGGAAGAATTTTTTCTGAAATCGACGACGGTGAGTCAATGATTACAGGTTCATCCGGACGAAACTGAGTGGTAAGCATGAAGAACGTAACCAGGAGGAAGGCCAAATCCACCATCGGCGTCATGTCGAGGGATGGACTGTTTTTAGGCATCTTCACTTTTGGCATTCTTCTGTATTTTAGAATTTAAATAATAATTGAATAATAAGGATTAGTTACGAGCAGTGAAGGTTTGTACAATAGAATAACCTGCTTCATCAATTCCGTAAGTAATCGAATCAATTTTATTAGTAAAGAAATTATAAAATACAATAGCGATTGCTGATGTACCAATTCCTAATCCGGTATTGATTAGTGCTTCCGAAATTCCAGTTGCAAGAGCCGTAGCGTCTGGAGAACCTGCTTGTGCAAGTGCAGCAAACGCACGTATCATTCCAATTACTGTTCCTAAAAGACCCATTAAGGTCGCGATAGAAGCAATGGTAGAAATGATAATTAAGTTCTTAGAAAGCATCGGAAGTTCCAACGTAGTAGCTTCTTCAATTTCTTTTTGAATAGCAGCAATTTTATGCTCCTTGTCTAAATCTTTCTCTGTAGACATTTGCTTGTAAGCACCAAGACCTGACTTTACCACCGCGGCAATTGATCCTTGTTGGCGATCACATTCTTTCAACGCACCGTCTACATCTCCTTTTGAAAGTGAAGCTCTCATGTTGTGAACGAAAGAATCAATGCTTCCTTTTCCTTTTGACTTGTTCACTGTTACAAATCGCTCAATTACGAAAGTGATTACAATAACTAACAACGCCATAAGAATGGGTACAATAAAACCACCTTTGTAAATAATTCCTAAGAAGTTACCGGGTAAAGGATTTAACTCCGGATTGTTGTCTTGAAAGTTAGAAGGGTTTCCAAGAATAAATTTAAAGATTAGTAAACAAAGGATGTATGCTGCTGGGATTACAATAGCAGCCAACATCCCCTGAATGCTGCGTCCTGATTTCGTCTGACTCATAATTTCAGTTTTGGTTTTTTAATTATTATTAGGTTTAATTTCGAATTTTTAAGGGTGACAATATTAAGGAATCTCTGTGAACCATAAAACGTACAGATGTTAACTAATTGTTGTAATTAGGTGCTAATGTGACTAAAGTTTGACATTTTAGGTTGAAAATGATAGAATTAGCTATTTTATTAAAATGTAAATTATGTCAAAATTAATTCCTGAAATTAGTGAATTGTAATGGTAAATCTACATTTACTCCTTTCACTGAAGCAATTACGGCTTGTAAATCATCTAATTTCTTTCCAGTTACTCGGAGTTGATCATCCATAATGGATGCTTGCACCTTTATGCCACTGTCTTTGATAACTTTAACGATCTTTTTTGCAGAATCCTTGTCAATTCCTTTTTTCACTTTTATTTCTTTTCTCAGCATATTTCCACTTGCATAATGCTCTTTTCCAAAATCAAGGGCCGCGGCATCTAGTCCTTGCTTCATCATTCTAGAAATCAAAATATCTTGAATGGCCTTAACTCGCATATCATTTTCAGTTAAAACATTGATTATCATAGTTTTCTTATCTAAATCGACTTCCGTTTTGGAACCGTGAAAATCGTATCGGGATGATATTTCTTTTACTGCCACGTTAATTGCATTATCCAGTTTCTGGATGTCTACTTCGTTTACAATATCAAATGAAGGCATAGGTTGTGTTTTTTATAAGACGAATTTACCATATTTGGAAATATGGATTTGTTCAGAGAAGCGAAATATCTCAATAGATCGATAAAGGGAATATATTTCGAGATGTTTGAATAAAAGTACTCATTTTCCTGATGATTTGTATATTATGTGTAAAAATCAGTCCATATTAGAACTTTTATAGCTGGCGAACGTGTTATCTTTGAGACACACAATACAATACAATGCGTAGACTACTTCCCATCCTATTTATTTTAGGATTTATTGAACATTCAATTGCTCAAACTCAATTATTATATCTTGATCAAAGGCCTAAAGTAATTGTAAATAGTAATGACACATTGGAATTTCCCTGGACAGGTGGATTTAACTCGATGATGCCTATTGAAATTGAAATGAATGGAGATACATTGATAGATCTTCTTTTGTTTGATCGAATCGGAAATAGATTATCTACTTTTTTAAATGATGGTAGTGGTAGTACTTCCGCTTATCATTATCATCCAGAATACATTGAAAAATTCCCTCCTTTTCATGATTGGGTGCGATCCTATGACTATGATTGTGATGGTGACCTCGATTTATTTACATATACGAATAATGCAATGGGTGTATGGAGAAATGATTATTCTTCCGGAACTGGATTGCAGTTTACACAAGTAAGTGTACAATTAAATTCATGGTACGGAACTTTTAATACGAATATTTTTGTGAGTCAAGTGAACATGCCTGCTCTTTATGATGTAGATGGTGATGGAGATATGGATGTAATTACATTTGCTAATTCCAGTAATTACTTGGAGTATCATAAAAACTATTCAATGGATTCGCTCGGAGTTTGCAGCGATTTTTTATTTACCCTTCAACCTTATTGTTGGGGATATTTTAAATTAAGTGGTCTTACGAATATTGGTTTGTTAAATCAAAATTGTAGATCTGCTATTACGGATGATAATTCTTTGAATAGGAATAGACATTCGGGATCCGTATTAACACCTTTGGATCAAGATTGTGATGGCGATGTTGATTTATTGAATGGAGATATCCTTGGTCAAAACATGTTGTTTTTGTTGAATGGTGGTACCCCTGATTCAGCTGTCATAGTTTCTCAAGATTCTGCTTTTCCCGTTTACAATGTTTCTGTCGATATGCAAAATTTACCAGCTGGATATTATCTTGATCTCGATAACGATGGTTTGAAAGACATGTTGGTTAGTCCATTTGCAACCGTAGGAGAAGATTACAATAATTTGCTTTTCTACAAGAACACAACTAATAATTGCGACAACGTTTTTAATTTTATTAAGTCAAGATTTTTATCGGATGAAACCATCGATCTTGGAACTGCGGCTAATGTTACATTTTTTGATGTGGACAAAGATGGTCTACTCGATATTGTAGCTGTGAATGATTCTTATTATGATGTAAATCCAAATCTTGCCTATTCACGTCTAGCTTATTTTAAAAATAGAGGCACCATTACACAGCCCATGTTTACTTTGATTACGGATGACTGGCTAAGCTTAGCATCCATCACACAATATGGATTGTTCCCCGCTTTTGGTGATTTAGACGGAGACAACGATGATGATTTACTCCTAGGTAATGGAGATGGAACATTAATTTATTATACAAACACTGCGGGTGCAGGGAATCCATGCAACTTTGTCTTTGCATCACCACAATATCAAGGTATCGATATTGGAAATAATAGCGCACCTCAAATAATAGATGTAAATCGTGATTCGAAACTTGATTTGTTAATTGGAGAAAGAAGCGGAATTCTTAATTATTTTGAAAATACAGGAACGAGTACGAATCCACTTTTCACAACTAATATTTCCAATTTTGGTAATGTCAATGTTCTGGTGCCCGGCGAAGTGGCTGGTTTTAGTGTTCCTTTGTTATTTGATAATAACGGAACTTATGAATTACTTGTAGGCTCCGATGAAGGCAGTATTTATCACTATGGTAATGTCGATGGAAACCTAAATGGGACCTTTGCCATCTTGGATTCAACCTACCAAAATATAAAAGAGTTGAAAAGAGTTACTCTTTCCAAAGCCGATATTGATGGAGATACTAAATTTGATTTGTTGACTGGATGTAATTCAGGCGGAATGAGATTGTATACTCAATATACTTCTGCCGGAATCCAACAAGCAACTCGGAAAATGGACTTCAAAATTGCCCCTAATCCAACAAGTGATTATTGCACTGTTTATTTCAATAACGAAACAAACACCGATCTTTTTCAACTTTCAATTCTGGATCTTTCAGGACGAGTATTATATTCTACATCAACAGTTCAAAAGCAGATGCAACTCTTTACCTCTAATCTTACGTCTGGAGTTTATATCGTTCATGTGGTGAGCGACGGCTTGACTTATGCTCAAAAATTATGTATTCAACGATGAAAAATAGGATTAAATTGATAATTTTTATGGTAGTTTTTCCATTCCTTACTAATGGACAGTTACCCTATATGTTCCGCGATACTAGTATCGTGGTCATGCACGGAAATAAGAGGTTGCAAAATCCTTGGGCAAGTGGTATGAACACTCCGATTTTTGCTGAGATTGATTTGAATGGTGATAGTAAATTGGACTTGATTGAATTTGATGCGCCTAGTTTTCGCGTGAATCCTTTCTTAAATTTAGCACAAGCGAATCAATCCTCTTATATTTATGCACCAGAGTATCGCTCAAAATTCCCAACCGATTTGGAAGGCTGGGTGCGAACTTTTGATTATGATTTTGATGGCGACATGGATTTGTTTTCTTACTATGGCGGTGGAATATCAATGTATCGAAATGATTATTCAGCTGGAACAGGATTGTTTTTTACTCAGATTTCTAATTCTATTCAAACACACTATGGCGGATTTCAAACAAATATTTATGCTTCTCGTGTAAATGCTCCTGCATTGAGTGATTTGGATAATGATGGTGATATGGATATTTTGGCCTTTAGCATTAGTGGGTCGTGGGTAGAACATCATGAAAGTTTTTCAATGGATTCTACGGGTAATCCTAGTCAAATAAAATTTCATTATATTCCTGTGTGTTGGGGTTATTTTGTATTGGCCAATAATTCTAATGTTGCTCAATTGCCACCTGTTTTACCAACATGTCCTTTAATTGCAGCAGATCCATATCGAGCCTATTTTGATGAAGAAAAAGAGGGAAGTAATGAAGGTAGCCAATTGTACAATTCAAATAAAAGCATGCGTCATGCCGGATCGTCGTTGGTAGTCTATGATAATGATGGCGATGGTGATAAGGACGTCTTAAATGGAGATATACTGGGAAGTAATTTATTGTTTTTGGAAAATTGTGGTACTCCTGATTCTGCATGGATTTGTGCACAGGACTCTACATTTCCTTCTTATGATGTTCCAGCTTTTATGTTGGATGTTGCAGGCCCACATTATTTTGATGGAAATAATGATGGAAAAAAGGATTTGATTGTCGCTAATTTTTTTCCAACTGGTGAAGACTATAACAATGTTATATTTTATGAAAACAGTACCAATAATCAAACGAATGTTTTCAATCATAAAACCAATCGTTGGTTAGTGGATGATATGATTGAGGTAGGCACAGGTGCTCATCCTGTATTTTTTGATGTTGATCAAGACGGAAAATTGGATTTATTAATTGGAAATGATTTTTATTTTGATTCAGCAAATGCTATTGCTAAAGTCGCTTACTATAGAAATATAAGTGTGGGTGCAAAAGCAGAATATACGTTAATAACAGACGATTACGCATCTTTATCATCCTATCTTTTGTCTGCAATTTATTTGACTTTCGGTGATCTAAATGGAGATGGTGATTCAGATATGATTGTGGGTCATTCAGATGGTAGTCTGATCTATTTCCAAAATTTAGCAGGTGTAGGAAACCCCTGCAACTTCGTATTATCTCAAGCGAATTATCAATCAATTGATATCGGTGATAATGCAGTTCCACAATTAGTAGATGTGAATAGAGATGGAAAATTGGATTTGCTGATTGGTGAAAGAGCTGGAGTGTTGAATTATTATGAAAACACAGGTACTTCGGCAAGCCCAATTTTTAGTTTTGTTTCAAATAATTTTGGAGGTGTGAATGTAGCTAAAGGTGGTTCTTTCGCTGGATTTTCTGCACCAATATTGTTTGAAAAGCAGGGAAATTATGAATTATTAGTAGGATCATTAAGTGGCTACATTTATCATTTCGGTAATATCGATGGAAATTTATCAGGTACTTTTACGTTATTAGATTCTATGTTTCAAAATATTTATGAGCCACAACTTGCAGTACCTGCAATGGCTGATGTGGACGGCGATTCAGCTTTTGATTTGGTAGTTGGAAGTTTGTCGGGTGGTGTTGTATTATATACCCAAGATCAAACGCTTTCCATAAATGCTGAAGAAGATGAAAATGTCTTTTTCAAGCTTTATCCAAATCCTGTGCAAATGAATTTGATTTTGAGTTTTGAAAAAGAAAGTTCAAATAGAAAGGTAATCGAAATTACAGATATTACAGGCCGACTTATTTACACAATTCAAAGTAATCGTCAACAAGTAAATGTAGATGTTTCTAAATGGAATGCAGGAACTTACTTGTGTCGCGTGCGTGATTCAAAGAGAACATTTACTCAAAAGTTTATAAAAAATTAGGATTCAAGAATAAAATTAATATGAATACGAAAAGAATATTTCTTGGAGCCATCTTTCTGATGATGAGCTTTGTATTTATTCAATGTAAGGATAAAAAGAAAGAGGAAGAAGACAATTGTCCAGAAGGAAGAACAGGTCAATTAACCATGACTTTTAAGATGCTTCATCATAGCCGACCTATTCCAGGTTGTAGAGTTTTTTTGAAGTATAACGCCAGTGAATTTCCTGGTGCGGATACCACAAAATATGATTATGCAGTTAGCGCCGAATTGAATTCTGCTTATGCAAGTATTGATAGTTTGAACTGTGGAAGATATTATGTGTATGCTATTGGCATCGATAGTTTGTTAGATCCAAGTGATTGGATTTGTGTAGGTGGCTTGCCATTCAATACATCGATGATTAATGGAGTGGATTCAACGAACGTCTATATAACAGAAGGAGATTAATGAAAACAAGTAAGTTGTTTCTAGTTGTTGTTTTCTTGTTGCTACAGGGATGTAAGTATGACAAGTACGAAGCACTCGTGCCTTCTAATAATGGGTTTCCGCCACAAGTCGAGAAAATAATTATTACCAAATGTGCAACTCCAGGTTGCCATACCACGCAAAGTAAAAATGCTGCAGCTGGATTAGATTTAAGTTCGTGGGATGTGATGTTTGACGGAACAAGTAATGGTGCAGTAGTGATACCTTATCGTTCTGATTTCAGCACTCTTTGTTATTTTACCAACGTTGATAGTACACTTGGATTAGTGGTTTTACCAACGATGCCTGTAAATGAACCTCCACTTTCAAAAACGGAATATGAAACGTTAAGAGATTGGATTGATGCAGGAGCTCCTAGTAAAGAAGGCACAATCATGTTTGCTGATGATCCTTTGCGTCACAAATTCTATGTAGCCAATCAAGGATGTGATGTTGTTTCTGTATTTGATGCGGATCGAAGAGTTGCCATGCGGATGGTTAATGTTGGACAGAATCCCGGAGCGTCGCCACCGGAGTCGCCACATAATATTAAAGTAACACCCGATGGAAAATATTGGTTGGTCGTTTTTTTGAATTCTGATATTGTTCAAGTCTTTAGTACCGAAACTGATCAATTAGTGAAAACCATTCCAATTGGAAATGGTATTGCAGGAGGTTGGAATACAATTACAATTTCAAGTGATTCAAAAAAGGCTTACTCTGTAGATTATAACGGTGGCAGAATTGCGTTTATCGATATTGATGCTGGAACATCAAACACAGTGGGCCCTTTTCCAATTACAGGAAATCCAACTCCGAATTTGCATGGTGTAGCACTTAATCAAAACAATGATACTTTATATGTGACGTGTCAGGACATTAGTAAAATATTAAAAATTCCCATCAATGATTTAGTCAGTTACGAAGACATCAACATCAATCCCATTGGACCTTGGCAATTGCCATTCCCTATGCGTCCACATGAAATTATTTTTAGTCCAGATTATTCGAAGTATTTCGTGACATGTCAAGACACTAATGTGAATCAAGTACGTGTATTTAATACTTCTAATGATCAATTAATACAAGTGATACCTGTTGGAAAAGTACCATTGGAATTTGCATTGTCACCCGCCAATAATTTATTGTTCGTCACAAATACAGAAGATGATTTCTTTCCGAACATGAGAGGATCCATTAGCGTGATAGATATTAATACATTAACCGAAATTAAAAAGATTAAAGTAGGTTGGCAGCCACATGGGTTGGTAGTTGATGAAAAGAAGCAAGTTGTGTATGTTGCGAATCGAAATGTAACTGGCGGAATAGCTCCCCATCATGCAGCATCCTGCTCGGGTAAAAACGGTTATTTAAGTATTATCAATTTAAATACCCTCGATAAGGATCCTGATTTTAGTCCTGAAGTGAGTGTGGATCCTTATGCAATTACAGTGCGTCCCAAGTAACTTGATTCAATTGAAACGCTCCCGAAGGATTGGGAGCGAATTAATCGAAATGCGAATTTGATAAATTTCAATGAAAGGTTTTTCGAAATTGGATGATAAAAATATTATAATCTTCGACGGCTACTGTAACTTCTGTTCCTGGGGAGTTCAGTTTTTGCTCAAAAAAGATAAGCAGAAAACATTTGTATTTTCTGCAAGTCAAAGTGAAAGTGGCATCAAATTATTGACCCACTACAATATTCAAGTAGTCGATAGTGTCTTGTACATTCGTAAAGGTGTAGTGCTGAATTCTTCTTCTGCAGTACTTCATATACTTCGTGATTTAGGATATCCGTGGAAAATATTTTTCGTTTTTATCGTTATTCCAGAATTTATTCGAAATGCCATTTACAAGGCATTTGCGAAATCTCGATATTCACTTTTTGGTCGAAGGGCAACATGTAGAATGCCCAGTGAAAATGAATTAAAACGATTTCTTTAAAAACAAAAAAGCATATATAATAAAAACAAAAGCCTGCGACTGTAGTCGCAGGCTTTTTGTGCCAGGCTTTTGTGGCAATTGAATATTATTTAGCCGTAACCGACATATTATCCAATACACTCATCACTTCTTTAACAGCGATGGATGATTTAGTCAATAGTTCTTTTTCGTCTTTGTTCAATTTAAGTTCGATGATTTCTTCGATACCATTCTTTCCTAATTTAACAGGAACACCTAGGTAAACATCCTTCTCTCCATATTCACCCTGCAACCAGGCGCAAACCGGGAAAATTCTTTTTTGATCACGTACAATAGCTTCTACCATTTGTGCAGCAGCAGCTCCTGGAGCGTACCATGCCGATGTACCCATCAAGTTCACTAATTCTCCACCGCCCGACTTAGTTCGCTGAACAATGGCTTCAAGTTTATCGGCAGCGATCAATTCTGTTACTGGAATTCCAGCTACTGTGGTGTAACGTGGAAGTGGTACCATCGTATCGCCATGTCCGCCCATCAATACAGCTTGAATATCTTTTGGAGAACAATCCAATGCTTCAGCTAAGAATGCACGGTAACGAGCAGTGTCTAAAATTCCGGCCATTCCGAAAACGCGCTTGGAATCGAATCCAGCTGTTAAATAGGAGCAGTATGTCATTACATCAAGCGGATTGCTTACCACAATGATGATGCAATTAGGACTGTATTTAATAATTTGTTCAGTTACTGACTTCACAATGCCTGCATTGGTAGCGATTAAATCATCGCGACTCATGCCAGGTTTACGAGGAAGACCTGAAGTAATAACAACTACTTCAGAATTTGCTGTAGCACTGTAATCATTGGTTACCCCTTTAATACGTGTATCATACATATTAATTGGAGCAGTTTGCCACATGTCGAGGGATTTACCTTCGGCGGTGCCTTCTTTGATATCAAGTAAAACTACTTCGTTTACTAATTCGCGCTCTGCTATCACATTTGCGCAAGTTGCGCCAACGTTACCGGCGCCTACTACTGTTACTTTCATTGGAATGAGGGTTTTTAAAACCTAGGGTTAAAACCCTAGGTTGTGATGTTGTTTTTTATACCTAGGGTTAAAACCCTAGGTTGTGTTGGTTTATACCTAGGGTTAAAACCCTAGGTTGTGTTGGTTTATACCTAGGGTTAAAACCCTAGGTTGTGTTGGTTTATACCTAGGGTTAAAACCCTAGGTTGAGATGTTATGCGTCTACTTTAGCGTACTTGGCGTTTTTCTCGATGAACTCTCTGCGTGGTGGAACATCATCACCCATCAGCATGGAGAAAATACGGTCAGCTTCTGCTGCACTGTCTATGGTAACTTGACGTAATGTTCTAGTATCAGGGCGCATCGTAGTTTCCCACAATTGCTCTGCATTCATTTCTCCAAGACCTTTATAACGTTGTATATTGACAGAACTTTCTTTTCCATCACCAGCAATTTTTTTGATTGCTTCCTGACGTTGTTCTTCTGTCCAGCAGTACGTTGATTCCTTTCCTTTCTTTACTAAGTAAAGTGGTGGAGTTGCGATATACACATATCCTTCTTCAATCAATTCTTTCATGTGACGGAAGAAGAAAGTTAAAATTAATGTTGTGATATGACTACCGTCGATGTCGGCATCGGTCATGATCACTACTTTATGATACCGTAATTTTAGAATGTTTAATGCACGCTCATCTTCAGCAGTACCTTTACTTACACCTAAGCCCGTAAATATATTTCTGATTTCTTCGTTGTCATAGATTTTATGATCCATGGCTTTTTCCACATTAAGAATTTTACCTCTCAATGGAAGGATGGCTTGAAAATTACGATCTCGCCCTTGTTTTGCGGTTCCACCTGCGGAATCTCCCTCGACAAGGAAGATTTCACATTTACTTGGATCTCTTTCTGAACAATCGCTCAATTTTCCTGGAAGTCCCGTTCCTGTGAATGCACCTTTACGTTGCACCATTTCACGCGCTTTACGTGCTGCATGACGTGCGGTTGCTGCTAATATTACTTTGTTTACAATGCTTCTTGCTTCACGTGGATGTTCTTCCAAATAATTATTCAGCATTTCAGATACTGCTTGATCAACAACTCCCATCACTTCGTTATTTCCTAACTTAGTTTTGGTTTGTCCCTCAAACTGTGGCTCCTGAACTTTTACTGAAATTACCGTCGTTAATCCTTCTCTAAAATCATCTCCACTAATATCGAACTTCAACTTAGAAAGTAAACCTTCTTTATCCGCGTAGTTTTTAAGCGTACGAGTTAAAGCACGACGGAAACCAGCTAAGTGAGTTCCGCCTTCATGCGTATTAATATTGTTTACATAAGAATGCACATTTTCATTGAAGGAAGTATTGTATGACATGGCCACTTCAACAGGTGTCCCTGCTTTTTCACCTTCCATGTAAATTACATCATCAATTAATTTCTCACGCGTAGCATCTAAATACTCTACAAATTCAACAAGACCTCTTTCACTATAAAATACATCTTTATTGGTAGGTTCACCTTGTGCATTTAATTCTCGCAAATCAGTAAGCGAAATACGAATCTTCTTATTCAAGAAAGATAATTCACGCATACGCGTTGCAATGGTATCGTAGAGATAGTCAGTAGTGATGAAGATTGTGCTATCTGGTTGAAAAGTAATTTCAGTTCCCGTAAGATCCGTTGTTCCAATTTCCTTAACGGGATACAAAGGTTTTCCTTCTGAATATTCTTGCTTGTAGATTTTTCCATTGCGATGAATGGTTGCTACTAAAAGTGAAGACAATGCATTTACACAACTTACACCCACACCATGAAGTCCGCCTGAAACTTTATAAGAGTCTTTGTCGAATTTACCACCCGCATGAAGCACTGTCATTACAACTTCTAATGCCGAACGTTGTTCTTTTGCATGGAAATCGGTTGGAATTCCTCTTCCGTCATCTCTTACTGTAACACTATTTCCAGGGTTAATATAGACCTCGATGTTTTTACAATGGCCTGCTAAAGCCTCATCGATGGAGTTGTCAACCACCTCATAAACGAGATGGTGTAAACCTTTTACACCAATGTCGCCGATGTACATGGCGGGTCTTTTCCTTACCGCTTCAAGGCCTTCTAGGACTTGTATACTATCGGCAGAATATTCGTTTTGTTTTAGCTCTTCTTTATCCAAGACTTGTTCGCTCATTATCAGTTAGTTATGCTAATTTTTCTAATAGTTAACAAAGATACGGATTTTAATGCTTTTTAAAGAGGTATTTTTGATTAGTTGTTGATAATCCATCAAACTGTTGAAAACGTTTGTCACGATCCATTTTTAATGGATTGATTATGTTAAATGAAGGCTAGATGGATATGGTTGTTTTGTTGGTAAATGAAACAAAGATTGAACGAATCACAGAAAATGGGTAAAACGAATGGGTATTTTAAGCATTGAATTTGAGAAAAGTACAGATCAAAGCATGTATACAAATTTGTTTCACCAATTATTTTTGAATAGATTTCGGAAATGAAATCAATGAATCTTAGTATTTTATTTTTTTGCTTGCTATTTTTGTTTGGTAGTGTGAATGCTTCCATTATTCTTGATCAAAATTCAATATGGAAATTTCATGATAAAGGAATAAATTTCGGGTCGCAATGGAAAGCAAAATTGTTCAATGATTCCAATTGGCTAACGGGAAAAGGTGAGTTTGGCTATGGAGATAATCCTGTTACACCTCTTAAGAAAAATAAAACTTGTTATTATTTCCGAAAGACATTTACTGTAATTAATCCTCAGCAATATGCTACTTTCAAAATCAATTTACGAAGAGATGATGGTGTAATTGTTTATTTAAACGGAGCGAAGGTTTTTTCAAATAATTTGCTAAACTCAGGTGTCAATTATTCTACACTTGCCCTGAATGATTGTTCGGACGATGGTGATTCATTATTCACTTTTAATTTGCCAAGTTCCGATTTTTTGAATGGTAAAAATTTATTTGCAGTTGAAATTCATCCAAGCAATGTTAATGATGTAGACCTCACTTTTGAAATGAATGTAGAAGCCGTTTTGCCATTGGTGCTTCCTGTAGTTAGTCGTGGCCCATATTTGCAGTCTACTACGGATAATTCTTGTACGATACATTGGCGAACGGATATTGAAACGGATTCTAAAATTAGTTATGGCTTGACACCGATGTTTGGAAATACTATTTTAGACACTACAATGGTTAAGGACCATGCAGTCAAGATAGATGGATTACTTCCTAATACAAAGTATTTTTATCGATTGGGCTCTACTGCGTTTGTACTAGAAGGTGGAACTGAAAATTATTTTTTCACAGCACCCGTTTTTTACAGTGAGCAGTCCATTCAAATTTGGGCGATTGGTGATTTTGGCATTGGTAGTTTAGAACAAAATCAAGTTCTTCAGTCGTATTTGAATTATTTAGGAGGTAGAAGAAACGATATGTGGATTTGGCTGGGTGATAACGCTTATTATAACGGAACCGATCAAGAGTATGGAAGTTTTGTTTTTGATATTTATAAAAACCAATTTAAGAATTGGAATTTTTATCCTGCATTAGGAAATCATGACTACGGTCAGTCAGGATATTTAGCAACTGCATCTTTAGGTAGTAATTTTCCTTATTTCAATATTTTTAATTTACCTAAGTACGCACAATGCGGCGGTGTCCCATCGAATTCCGAAAAATATTATTCCTACAATTGGGGAAATGTTCATTTTATTGCGCTCGATAGTTATGGCGCTTTTAATCATAGTGGAAGTCCTATGTATCAATGGTTGTTGAACGATTTACAATTGAATAAAGCAAAGTGGATTATTGCGTATTGGCATCATCCTCCCTATAGTAAAGGAACACATAATTCAGATGTTGAAATAGAGATGGTGGATATGCGTAATAATATTGTTCCACTTTTAGAAAGATTTGGAGTTGATTTAGTTTTAACTGGACATAGTCATACGTATGAAAGAAGTTATTTTATACATGGTCATTATGGGGTGGAAAGTACTTTTAATAGTTCACATCTTATTCAGTCTGGAGATGGATTATTAGCTCCATACGTTAAAGATAAAGAGCATAATGGCACGGTGTATACTGTTTGTGGGGTTGGCGGTTTGTCAAGTTCTGCCGTCACAAATGGTTTTCCGCACGATGCCATGGTTTCATCATTAAGTTCAGTCCCGGGTTCGACTTCCATTGAGGTAAATGGAGATTCGATGCATTGCAAGTTTATACGTTTTGACGGGATAGTTGCCGATGAATTTTACATTCTTAAGTATGGCAATCCACGATATGAGTGGAGTGGAACTGATTTCAAAAGAGATCCGCAAGCATTTCCCAATCCATCGAGTGGAATTATAAACGTGTACCCAGGATATCCCATCATGAATAAATTTGATGTGTATAACCAATGGGGCATACTTTTTTGTACAGTGACGATTTAATAGAATATAAAACGATCGACTTTCAATTTTTGGGAAAAGGTATTTTTCAGTTTGTTTGGGGAAATGATCGAGATCGTTTTTCACAAACTGTAATCATCAAATAATTTAAATTTATACTATAAAAAATGAAATGCAATTTAAGTAAATCTTATTTTTTTTCAGTTTCTATTTCATTTAAAAGTATAGCGAATCGATAAGGCCGCATCGCCGACCCAAAAATTGGAAATGCCGATAATATTAAATGCCGGCTTCCAATCAATGGCAAGATTTAATGGAATCTCATTAAATGTATATTCTAATCCGATTTGACCATCAATCCCAATAACCATTCTCGTGTCGTTATACCTTTTGTTTTCATCCCACCATGGGTTATGATCTCTGTCCCAAAATCCAATATGTCCACCTCCACCAATGAAAAAGTTAAAACCGGGCTCGTCAAAAACCGGATAATTTACGTTATAGATTCCTGTGATATTCAATCCTCTCCATCTCGTGTAGAGAATTCCTTCTATACTTTGATTATCTTTTATAAAATGGCGAACTGATATACCAGCCCCACCATTTAATCGTAATCCTAATGCGGTTTTGTAACTGTGTTGGGCTGATAATTCTTGTGGTATATTGAAAATCAACAAGATAATGATGGGAAGAGGAATGAATTTGTGTTTCATAGGGCAAAATTAAGGAGCATTTCAATTAAAAAAGTTAACGAAGTATATTCATTTTATATTTTGATAAATATAGATTAAAATCGTTTTTTTTCGAGTGGAATTAAGAGCAAAACGGGACTAACTTTTCACTTTCTTCATAAGTAAGTTGAAAAAGGTTTTAATACTAGAGCGTAACTGCATCAAATTCAACTATTTTACTACTTTATAACATTTACCATCTTATTTTTCCGTTTAATAATTATTTATTTCCTTTGTCAATCATTGAAACTGTTAATGCACTTGCCCTTATGATAAAGAAAACCTTAAGCCTGTTGTTGATTTTAACTTTCGCTTTTATGAGCGGATTTTCTCAGGAGAAAACTGTTAAAACGCCCAAAAGTAAAACACAAAAGGCTGATAAGTATTTTAAAATTGGAGAGTATTACAATGCAAGTACTCGATACAAAAAATCTTATACCAAGCTTAAAAAGAATGTAGACAAAGGTCGTGCTGCATTCTATGCTGGAGAATGTGCTCGTTTCATGGGTAACAATTTAGAAGCTGAAGATTGGTATGGTAAAGCAGTTGCTGCTAAGCATAAGGATCCAATCGCAATTTTACGTTATGGAGATGCTCTTAAATCGAATGGTAAGTATGCTGAAGCCATTGTACAATACAATGCCTACAAAGAAGCCGAGCCAAACGATTCAAAAGCAGCTTCTTCAATTAAAGCTACTGAAACAGCACAGGCTTGGAAGGATAAGCCAACCCGCCATCGCATTGATAATATGTCAGTCTTGAATACGAAGTATTATGACTTCGCTGTAGCCGATAATCCAGCTGTAAAAAACAGTTTGGTGTTTTCGTCATCTCGTGAAGAAGCGATGGGAAAAAGTAATGACAATTGGTATGGTGAAAAGCATTTTGACTTGTTCCAAGCTTCCATGGATAATAATGAAAAGTGGAGTACTCCCGTTGCATTTCCAGGACCAGCAAATTCTGAGCACAGTGATGGAGCAGCCTGTTTCGATGCTACTGGAAAAGTAATGTATTATACGACTTGTCCAACTAATAATGAGACAAATACACAGTGTAAAATCATGATGACGACCATGACTGATGGAAAGTGGAGTGATGCTGTTTCGTTGTCTTTCAACAGTGAAACTTATACATGTGGTCATCCTTGCCTTTCTTTAGATGGTAAAACAATGTATTTCTCTTCTGACATGCCAGGCGGTATGGGTGGTAAAGACATTTGGTCTGCTGCGTGGGATGGAAGTACTTGGGGAGCACCAACTAATTTAGGTGCTGGAGTGAATACAGATGGAGACGAAATGTTTCCTACCATGAATAAAAATGGTCGCCTTTACTACTCTTCCAATGGAAAAGTAGGTTTAGGTGGATTGGATATGATGTACACAACAAACGAAGGTGGTGTATGGGCTGAAGCGACAAATTTGAAGTCACCAATGAATTCTTCAGGTGATGATTTTGGTTTGATCTGGAATACAGAAACCACAGGATACTTCACATCAAATCGTGATGGCGGAAAAGGAATGGATGATATTTATTCTTTCTTAGTTCCACCATTGAAATTAGCTGTAGGTGGTCGTGTTTACGATACCGATACGAAAGAGAATTTAGAAGGGGCAACTGTTGAGTTGTTTGGTTCAGATGGTACTTCTTTAAGTGTCCAAACAGGTGCTGATGGGATGTATCGCTATGAATTAAAACCTAGTGTTAAGTATAAAATCTCTGCTTCCTTCACAGGCTATTTAACAAAGTTTCATGAATTATCTACCGTTGGTTTAGAAGAAGATCAAGACTTTGTTAAAGACTTTGATTTCCCATTAAAGTCTACTGCGAAACCAATCACTGTACCAGAAATTTTCTACGATTTGGACAAATCTACTTTACGTGCAGAATCTAAGAAAGCGTTGGATGGTTTAATTCAAGTGTTGAACGACAATCCTACTATTACCATCGAATTAACTTCTCATACGGATTATCGTGCAGACGATAATTATAACATGAAGTTATCTGATCGTCGTGCGAAGAGTGTTATGGATTATTTGATTGCAAATAAAGTTCCTGCCGATCGTTTAACATGGAAAGGAATGGGTGAAACGACACCTAAATCTGTTGAGAATAATGAGGAATACTTGCCATTTAAAACTGGCGATGTGTTGACAAAGGAATTCATTGATAAATTAGAGACTGCTGAATTGCGTGAGAAAGCTCATCAATACAATCGTCGTACAGAATTTCAAGTTACTGGAACAACCTATGTTCCTAAGAACTAATAAATAATAGATTTAATAGTGAAGGGCGGCTCTAAAGGCCGCCCTTCTTGTATCTTTGCAAAATCATGAATACGTCAGATCGATACGCAAAAAGAGGCGTTTCCGCTACCAAGGATGAAGTACATGCTGCTATTAAAAAGGTAGATAAAGGCTTATTTCCATCGGCATTCTGTAAAATCATTCCCGACTATTTAGGTGGCGATGATGATTGGTGCAATATCATGCATGCTGATGGTGCCGGAACCAAAAGCAGTTTGGCTTATTTGTATTGGAAGGAAACGGGAGATCTAAGTGTTTGGAAAGGCATTGCACAAGATGCTCTGATCATGAACATTGATGATTTACTTTGTGTAGGGGCTTGTGATCGAATCCTGCTTTCATCAACCATCGGAAGAAATAAAAGATTAATTCCAGGGGAAGTGATTGCAGCCATCATTGAAGGCACCGAAAACCTTGTAAAGGAATTACAAAGTCACGGAATTCATATTTATACCACCGGTGGAGAAACAGCTGATGTAGGTGATTTAGTTCGAACCATCATTGTAGACAGCACAGTAACATGTCGAATGAAAAGAAGTGATGTTATCGACAATGCAAATATTAAGGCCGGAGATGTGATTGTAGGATTGAGCTCCAGCGGAAAAGCAAACTACGAATCTGAATTCAACGGAGGAATGGGAAGCAACGGGTTGACTTCAGCGCGTCATGATGTATTTGCAAAATATTTGGCTATAAAGTACCCGGAAAGTTATGACGATGGAATTGATTCTTCTCTTGTTTACAGTGGAAAGATGAATCTAACGGATAGTATTACCGAAATTGGGATGGATGCTGGAAAACTGGTGTTGTCTCCTACACGAACCTACGCACCCATCATCAAAGCAATTTTAGATCAACACCGAACCCGAGTACATGGAATGGTGCATTGCAGTGGTGGTGGACAAACCAAGGTGTTGCATTTTGTAGATAAGCTGCATATCATAAAAGATAATTTATTTGAATTGCCCGTCTTATTTAAAATGATTCAAGAGCAAAGTGGAACATCATGGTCAGAAATGTATCAGGTATTTAATATGGGACATCGCATGGAAATTTATGTTCCTGAAAAGATCGCAGATGAAATAATTTCCATTTCAAATTCATTTAATATAGAGGCAAAAATTGTGGGTCGAGTAGAACCATCAGAACATAAAAAATTGACAATTAAAAGTACGCAGGGAACATTTCACTGGTAAGAAGATTAAAACATGTCGACAGATAATTTATTAGAAAGACTCGAAGGAATAGAAGCACGCTTCCATGACATCGGTGTGCAGTTGGGCGATCCAGGAACGATCGCGGATCAGAAAAAATTTAGAGAGTTGAACAAGTCTTATCGCGACTTGGAAGAAATTGTAGAGGCTACTCGTGAGTATAGAGGTATTCTTACACAAATCAACGAAGCACGTCACGTATTGAATAACGATAAAGACGAAGATTTTCGCAATATGGCAAAGGAAGAGATGGAAACACTCGAACCTCAATTGAAAAAACTAGAAGATCATATTCAGCAATTATTGATTCCGCAAGATCCAGAAGATAGCAAGAATGCCATTCTCGAAATTCGTGCTGGAACCGGTGGTGATGAAGCCAGTTTGTTTGCAGGTGATTTAATTCGAATGTATCAACGCTATTGTGAGGACCATGGATTTAAAATTGAGATGGTTGATTTTAACGATGGCAATACAGGAGGGTATAAAGAAGTCGTGATGGAAGTGAGAGGCGATAAAGCCTATGGAATTCTAAAGTATGAGAGTGGTGTGCATCGCGTTCAACGTGTTCCTGCAACAGAAACGCAAGGTCGTATTCATACTTCTGCTGCTACAGTAGTGGTATTACCCGAAGCCGATGAGTTTGATGAAATAGATATTAATCCAGCCGATCTTGAATATAAAACATCGCGTTCCAGTGGTGCAGGTGGACAAAATGTAAATAAAGTAGAGACCAAAGTTCAGCTAACACATAAACCCAGTGGTATCGTAATTACCTGTCAAGTTGCACGATCACAACACGCGAATCGCGAGTCTGCTTTGCAGATGTTGCGTTCGAAGTTATATGACATCGAATACACAAAGAGACTGGAAGAAGTGTCGAAGCGAAGAAAAACATTGGTGAGTACTGGTGATCGTTCTGAGAAAATCAGAACCTATAATTATCCACAAAGTCGTGTTACAGATCATCGCATTGGATATACATCGCATAACCTAGGCGCAGTGTTGAATGGAGACATTCAAGGTTTTATAGATGCATTGCAATTTGCTGAGAATGCAGAAAAAATGAAAGAACTAAACATGGTTGGATAGTTTATCTTTTTTAATTGATTAAAAGAAAGAAAAGTGAATCGAAAAGAACTCTTCGAGCAAATTAAAAGCAAGCAAAGTTATTTGTGTATTGGGTTGGATACAGACCTAAGCAAAATACCGAGTCATTTGTTGCAAGCTGAAGATCCTATTTTTGAGTTTAACAAAGCCATCATTAATGCTACCTCCGATTTATGCGTTGCTTATAAACCAAACTTAGCATTTTACGAGAGTCAAGGATCGAAAGGGTGGCGGAGTTTGGAAAAGACGATGGAGATTATTCCCAGAAACATATTCACCATTGCCGATGCAAAGCGTGGTGATATCGGTAATACATCAACGTTATATGCCCAAGCATTTTTTAAGCAGATGAATTTCGATAGTGTTACTGTGGCTCCTTATATGGGAATTGATTCGGTGAAACCGTTTCTTGCTTTTGAAAATAGGTGGGTAATATTATTAGCGCTTACGAGCAATGAAGGCGCTAACGATTTTCAATTCAATCAGCAAGAGGGTGGTGGTATGTTGTTTCAAGATGTGATGCGTAAAGCACAAACTTGGGGGCATCCCGATCAATTGATGTTCGTTTGTGGTGCTACTCAGGCGGAGCAGTTTGAAAAATTGAGAGCCATGGCTCCCGATTCTTTTTTCTTAGTACCTGGAGTAGGTGCGCAAGGCGGAGATTTAGCTACCATTTCAAGATTAGGAATGAATAAGTATTGTGGCTTACTCGTGAACTCTTCGCGTCAAATTATTTATGCTTCTAAGGGAAAAGATTTTGCAGAAGCCGCCAGAGAAGAAGCACTGAAAGTGCAACAAGAGATGAGTGGGTTATTGGCGGAGCTCATTTTATAAATTTTCGATTCTTAATTACGTGATTGTAAACGCAACGTTAGCTGCGTTAAGCAACGGTCGCAGCGGTTTTTAATCACTTGTAAACACTTGTAGTCGACTATAAATATTTATTAGACGACTTTTAAATTTCATCTCACTTATTTTGCAAAAAAATATTGGATGAAAACAAATCGCTTTCGACATTTTATGTACAGTTATTTCACTTACACACGAGGTGAAAAGAATGCGGCCTTGGTTTTATGTTCTATATTGATCGTGCTTCAAGCGAACTTATGGTACCAACATTATTATTTAACTCCCGATGTTTTTATTTCGAGTGAAGAAATAGGATTAGCAGCGGATAAAATCCATCTTAAGGAAAAAAATATAAATCAATTCACTACGAAGTATAATAAGCGCGAAGAAATTGTAATTGCTCCATTCAATCCCAACACTACCGATTCATCCCAATTTGTAAAGTTGGGATTGAGTCCAAAGCAAGCTTCTTCAATTATTCGATTTCGTGATCGTATTGGTGGATTTAAGAATAAAGAGGATGTGAAAAATGTGCGTGTCTTGCATGCCTCTTTGTATGAAAAGTGGGAGCCTTTTATTGAGTTGAGTCCTGCTAAGGGCGTTAAACCAACCGAGAAATATAAATCAGATTTTAAGTCTAATCGCGAAGCCTCGCGACCAAAATGGCTCATTTTAGATTTGAATAAAGTGGATACCACCGAACTTCAAGATTTGCCTTTCATTGGTTCAGGAAGGTCGAAAGCGATCATAAATTATCGCGAGCGTTTAGGTGGATTTTGCACAGTGGAGCAACTGAAAGAGATTCGATCTATTCCGGATTCAGTCTACAAAATCATTTTTCCTAAGGTGAAAGTAGAAAGCGGCCCCTATAAAAAACTTAATATCAATAGTCTACCTGCAGATAGTTTGCGGCACCCATACATCAACAAACAATTGGCTCGCTTAATTGTTGCTTACCGAGAGCAACACGGAGTATTCAAAAGTCCATCGGATCTGAAGAAGATACCTTTGGTGGATGAGGAAATCCTCCGTAAACTTGCACCTTATTTACTATTAAACTAATTCCCGATTATGGACTTCAAGTCAAGTGAAAATCAAGAGCTAATTAAACAGACTATACGCGATTTTGTAGAGAAAAATATACGCCCAAAATTGATGGAGTGGGATGAAGCTCAATATTTCCCCGTTGAGGTTTTTAAGAAGATGGGTGAGCTGGGCTTGATGGGAATTTTAGTTCCTGAAAAATACCATGGTGCTGGGTTAACGTATTTCGAATACGTAACTGCGATTCAAGAAGTAGCTCGAGTTTGTGGATCCATTGGGCTGTCGATGGCAGCGCATAATTCATTATGCACTGGACACATCATGGCTTTTGGGAATGAGGAGCAGAAAGAAAAATACCTTCCGAAATTAGCAACGGGAGAGTGGATTGGTGCATGGGGTTTGACAGAAGCAAATACTGGATCCGATGCTTTGAGAATGCGAGTAGTTGCTAAGCAAGATGGCGATCATTGGATCATCAACGGTGCAAAGAATTGGATCACGCACGGAATTAGTGGAGATGTGGCAGTAGTACTTGCTCGTACAGGAGAGATGAATGACTCGCATGGCATCACGGCTTTTGTTGTTGAACGTGGTACTGCTGGATTCAAAGCAGGAAAGAAAGAAAATAAGTTAGGTATGCGTGCATCGGAAACCGCTGAAATGATTTTTGAAGATTGCAAAATTCACAAGAGTCAGGTTCTCGGAAAAGTAGGTGATGGATTTATTCAAGCCATGAAAATTTTAGATGGTGGAAGAATTTCGATTGCAGCACTTTCTCTTGGTATTGCAAAAGGAGCTTTCGATGCATCAGTAAAATATTCTCAAGAGCGCGAACAGTTTGGTCAACCTATTTCAAATTTCCAAGCGATTTCATTTAAGCTTGCTGATATGGCAACACAAATTGAAGCGGCCGAATTATTAACGATGCAAGCTGCCGATTTAAAAAATCGCGGAGAGAAAGTAACGCGTCAGTCCGCATTTGCTAAGTATTATGCTTCGGAAGTGGCGGTGCGATGTTCTACAGAGGCCGTGCAAATTTTTGGTGGCTACGGCTACACGAAAGATTTTCCAGTGGAAAAATTTTATAGAGATTCGAAACTCTGCACCATCGGCGAAGGAACCAGCGAAATCCAAAAGTTAGTAATCGCGCGCGATATCCTCAAAGCTTAGCGAATTTTTAACACTAAAGGCACTAGAGTACACAATAGTGCACTAGAGTCTAATTTAAAGTCGTTAGGGACTCTTTGAGTTTTTGTAATAAAGTACAATTGTGATGAATATTAGTTAAGAATAAAAATATTTTTTTAAAAAACTATTGAGATGATTAAATCAAAATATGTAGTAAATGCTCTTGCATTTGCTACAGTTGGATGTGCTATAGAAGTACACTCCTATTTAGGTCCTGGATTGCTTGAAAGTGTTTATCATGCTTGCTTAATTGAAGAGTTGCGTGTTAAAGGGTATTATGTTCAATCAAAATTATTGGTGCCAATTTTTTATAAAGGCACTCGAATTGAAAGTCCTTTAATATTAGATTTGTTAATTGAAAATTCTCTAGTTGTAGAATTAAAATCAGTGGAACAAGTTCATTCTGTACATAAGGCACAATTGCTTTCCTATTTACGTCTCGCACAGAAACCCAAAGGACTTTTAATAAATTTTAATGTGGAAAAATTAGTCTCTGGAGTTACACATATAGTATCTGAGTCTTTCGCAACGTTGGATTCATGATTGATTCTATCTATAATGACCTCTAGTGCCCTCTAGTGCCCTCTAGTGCCCTCTAGTGTTGAAAAAATCACTAGTCAAAGGTTGAACACTAAGTTACTAAAAGTACTAAAACGAATAAGTAACTCCCGCCATTCCTAAGAATCGATAACTTGGGTATTCGTACCATCTGAAATAACGAGAGAAGCCGATGTTATTCAACGATACAAATGCAGAAAGCACTTTGCTGTATCGATAGTCGATTCCAATATTAGCATCCAACCATCCTTTTATATTCACGAACTGAGCAGATACAATTGTGCTGTCGGATATATAGGTATTGCCCGATACATCGCTGTTGTAAAATACATCTGCCTTTAAATATATTTTTTCAGCAATAGCATAATGTCCGCTGATACCAACTCGTAACGCTGGAATATACAGTTGTTCGTTCAACTGATCTGTTTTGTATTTGTTGTAATCAGCGCTGAAAGCAAAACTTATTTTTTCGGCATTTTTGTATTCTAACGATGCTCTGAAATTTAATAAGGTTGCTTTATCATACACCACAGCGAAAGTGGAAGGTATTTCGAAGTTGGCATAATAAAATGGTTGGTCTTTAATTCGCGACCATTTCACCGAACCTACAAACATTAAATCGTGTTCAAGTTTGATGGAGGTTCCTGCTTTAATTCCTAATTTTTCGTTGGTGTTATTGAGCAACACATTCCTTCCAAAAAATGGGTTTTCTCTGCTGATATTTCTCAAATCATTTCGTTGAAGATCTCCGCTCAACGTTGCGAAAATTTTCACCGCATCGTCTATCACTTGGTAGCTCGTGCTGAGATAGGGGTATAAGTGATAGTTGTTATCTTTTATAGGTTTTGAATACGGTGTAATTCCACTTGGATTATTTCTAGATTCTATGGCTACGTTTCCACCTACTTCAATAGAATACAAATTCTCATTGATGATGAAACGAGGTTGGAAGCGAATAATACTTCGGTTGATGGAATACAATGCTTGTTTAATTTTTCCAAACTCTCCCGAAACTTGCAAATTGAATTTAGCATTGGTTAATAATTTTCCAATCCCCAATTCAACTTTGGCGTTGTTTTCAGAGCTGCTTCGATTGTCTTCGAAATTATAAAATCCTACTGATGCTTGATAGGTCCAACTGTCTTTATCGGGATTGATAGAAGCCAAATTTACATTTCCATCAAAGTCACTCATGCTATGCTTGGTTTCCGATTTTGAGAATAATTCGGGGGGAGAATTGTACCCGTAAAAATGAACTACATCTCTGTTGTATGCAAGATTGGCTCCTATCTTAAACTTGTCAAAATAACGCGTTCCAAACACCTTAAATAGGTTGTTGCTGTTTCCAGGGAAGCCATACTCTTTTATTTTTCCGCTGGTGGAAAGATGCTTAAATCGAACTCCGGCATCAAAATTTTTCGAGCGTAAACTGTTGAAAGAAATATCCAACAGCGGCATGTTTTCCAATCCGTACCCTGCTTTTACATACCCATGATACAACTTTTTAATTGCATCATCTTTTATTCTAACCGGTTTAATGGGAGAAGTATTGTAATTTGAGTTGATCGGCTGCGCACTTACTTTATATTCGGGCGTGTTGGCTTTGCGAATCGTGGAAGTGTCGCTGTCGGGGTTGATGTTAATTTTGAAAGCATCATTCAATACCGGTTGATATTCTTTGATGACATTGATATCTTCATTGCCTAAGTTGCCGGTTTTTCCTCCGCCTGTTTGTGCGAAGGACAAGGTAGGACACAGTGCAAGCAGGATTAAATAGTGGCGAGTATTCATCTTCATTTTGTCTTTTAGCACTAGTTCTTTTCTTCGTTTAAATCAGTTTCTGGATCGGGTAAAGGAGCCGGCGCTTTATTCTCATTCATTTCTGTCAAAACAAGATCATCTAATTTCTCTTGTGCAATGGCTTTGATATCATCTGGATCCGATGGATCTTTTTCGTAATTATCAAGTAAGCTTTGTAATGTAGCTTTCGCTTCAAACTTGTCGTTTAATGCAACATGATTATCAGCAAGTAGAATGAAGCTCTTTGCGATCCAATAATCGTACGAAGGAACTTGGTTCGCTACATCATAGCATTTCGCTTGTGATGTTTTGAAGTTGCCCATTTTAAAATCGATCAGCGCTAAAGAGTATTTCGCTTCTGCTCCAGCATCACTCGATTGTTTGGAAATCGCTGTAAATTCCTTTTTTGCAGCAGCATAATCCTCCAGCTTCATCGCACTTCTACCATAAATTAAATGTGATTCTGAAATGATTTCATTGGAAACTTTTTCACCTTCAATTAACTTCTTCGCATATTCAATTGCCTGATTGAAATTAGCAGTTAAGTAGCTTGCGCGCATAATTCCAGTTTGTGCATTAAGAATATTGTCGCGCATTTCAGCATTTCGCTCTAATTCTGAATATTGTTGAATCGCCTTCAAGTACTCCTTGTTATTGAAATTGATATTACCTGCTTTTAACAATGATTTTTCGGAGTAGATATTTTTCGGTTCTCCAATGATGGTTTCATAGCCGGTTAATGCTGCTGGGAAGTTTTTGTTTCTGTAATTGCATTCTGCTAAATAGAAAGTAGCATTTAAGCGATAAGCTCCTTCTGGGAATTGCGTAAGGTATTTATTGAAATCTTTAGCTGCATCTTCAAAATTACTTTTTAAATAACGCTGCTCCGCTACTTGATAGGTAATGGAATCTTGAGCTCCGATACTTATACTTGCATTCGGAATGTTTTTCACGAAGGCAAAGTATTCTTCTGCTTTCCCATCTTCTACATAAATATTTTTTATACTCGTCAAAGCTTCGGTGGCTTCGGGTGTTCCTGGATAGGTTGAGATTACTTTTTTAAGTTGCTCAATGGCTTTATCGTCTTGCTTGTTGTTGTAATAAATTAATCCGATGTTCAATTGTGCCTTCTTAGCGTACTGACTACCGGGAAATTCTCGCAACAGTTGAGTGAAATTTGCTTGCGCTTGCGTTTCATCTCCCTTCGACATATACGCCTTTCCACTTTCGTAAATAGCATCCGCACGATATTTAGAACGTGGATAACTGCTCATCAGGTTAGACAGCGTTTGTGCTTTCGCGTCCATGTTTCCTTGCAAACCTTGAATCACCCCTTTTTGATAAAGCGCATAATCAGAGGAACTCGCTTTTGCTGAGATGGCATCGTTGTAGTAACTTAATGAATTGTCGAAATCGCGCATTCCATAAAAACAATCTCCCGTTCGAATTAAAGCATCGTTGTAAATATCATTTTCGCTTGGATTTCTTTTTGCTAAATACTTTCTGAACCAAGATTGTGATTCGCTATAGTTGTTTGTTTTGAAAAAGCAATATCCTAAATTATAGTTTGCAATATTGTACATGCTTGTATTCACTGAGCCTGGATTAAAAATAAAGGAGCGGTATTGCTTGATGGCTAAGTCGAATTTTTCTTGTTTAAATAGAATTTCTGCTTTCCAGTAAATAGCTTTGGCTTTGATATCTGGATCAACATCATTGATAATGGCTTTTTCAAAATGTCCAATAGCTTTGTCGTTATCGCCGTCGTTATAAAGTTCGAGTCCACGGAAATAGGCAACTTTTTGATAGGCACCCTTGGTTCTTGTGCTTTTCGTTTTAATATTGTCTAATGCGGTTAATGCATCTTTATAGTTACGAGTGCTCAAGTAAAGCTCCGCAAGTAATTCGTTCGATTCATCCGCATAGGTAGAGTTTGGAAAGCGTTCAATGAATTCTTTAAATGCATTGAGTCCGCCTGGAAGATTTAACTCATACGACAGCTTCGCATAATTGAATAAAGCGGTTTCTTGAATAAATTTATTGTGATCAAGTTTTGATGCAAACTGAAACGCATTACGAGCAGCCGGTTTGTTATTTGTTTTTAAATAACATGCTCCTAAATGATACCAAGCGTTTTGTTCAAGTGAATCTTGCAGACCAGTTACTCTTTCAAAATTTGTGATTGCACCCGCATAATCTTCCGACTTATATTGGCAAAAAGCTAAGGTGTATCGATCATCTCTACTAAGCGTAGGTGTAGCTTGGCTATAGGCATCAAGATATACCATTGCATTTTTATAATCTCCTTTGCGGTAGTAGGACTCAGCGACGATGCGCATAATCTCTACATTGTTTTGTGGACTTTTAGATTCCAAAACAGGAACTGCATACAGAATAACATCCGAGTATTTTCCTTGATCAAAATACATTTGTGTAATGTAGTAGGGCACTAATGGACCAAAGGTGGCCGAAGAATCCAGCTTTGAAAAATATTCTAATGCTGTTTTGTAATTATTATTCGAGTAAGCAATATGTCCGTAGTAATATTGCGCAGCCGTTTGGTACTTTGATTTTACATTTACAATTTCCAAGAACTTTCGGGCAGCTTGATCATTATCATTCTTGTTAAAATAACAATAGCCGATTTTGAAATAATATTCAGGAACTTCATCTCCGCTCAAATAATAAATATCTGCTTTTTCAAAGGCAGGCAAAGCTTTCGTATATTTTTTCGTGCGATAATAGTGTCGACCTAAGTAAAACCAAGCACGTGGTGCTTTTGTGCTTTCCGAATAATTTGTGGTGAAGTTTGATAAGAGAATTTCCGCATCGGGTTGAAACAATTCATAAGCGCAAACGGCAACATAGTAAGATGCGTTAATTCTATTGTGAGATGTGCCTTTCTTCTCCTTTAAATATTGGCTAAATTCATCCTTTGCTGCAGAGTACTTCTCCTTGATGAACAATTCCCAAGCATTCTTATAGACTTGATCCTCCTCTACAAATATTTCTGTGAGTTGAGCTTTTGAGCTGTATGATAAAAGTAAACAGCAGATTATCAGTAGTTTGCGCATCTTTTGGTTCTTTCTTTCCTATGAACGTATTTTATCAAAATTACATCTAAGGAACGCCTTCAAGCCTTTTAATCGTATCTCATCCCATGAAATTATTAACAGGCAATATTGAATTAGTTCTCTCTATCATTTTATTCTTAAATGATCTTTTAGGCAATTTTAACTCTTGTAGAAGCGTTGAATTATTTGATGGATTTTTAGAATAGGTACTTAAGATTGTAAGTATTTGATTGATTTGAGTAATTACTCTTTTAAACCTTTTGTAAATTGCGCCATCCTAGAACCTGAAAACAAAAAAATAATTTGAAGATGAAAAATAAAATGAAATTTGGATTTGTGGCAGTATTTGCTACTTTACTCGTTTATGTAGGATGCAAAAAAGATAAAGAAGAAGAGGATCGTGATGGTACTACGGCAGTTGAATATGCTATGGCCGATGCATCATTTGGTGATGTTGCGAGCATTGCCGATGAAGGTTATGATGGCTCCTTAGAATCGTATCGTATGATGAATGGTGGCGGAGCAGAAAAGGTGATGACTAGTTGTGCAACGATTACTTTCGATACAATATAATTGCCAAAAACTTTTACCGTTGATTTCGGTACTACAGATTGTTTATGTAATGATGGTAATTACCGTAGAGGTAAAATTATTGTGAGTTGGGTGAATCCATACCGTGACTCAGGTTCAACACATACCATTTCATTCGATAACTATTTTGTGAATTACAATCAATTGTTGGGTTCTAAAACGGTGACTAATAATGGAAGAAATTCTGCAGGTAAATTAAGTTTTACCGTTGCAATAAATGGTTCCATTATTTGGGATCCGCAATATTTTGGAGGCGGTGGAACCAGTACTTACACTTCAACACGAACTCGAGTTTGGTCGGCAGGTGAAGCAACTGGCACATGGTTAGACGATGTGTATCACATCAGTGGCACAGCAAGCGGAACGACACGTACCGGTTCAAGTTATACTATGTCAACCACCACCCCGCTAAAAAAGGAAATCGGATTTAAGCATTTAACCGATGGTATTTTGGTGTTTACTCCCTCTGGAAAGTATCCGCGTACGATTGATTATGGTTATGTGAATGGATTACGAGATGCTTTAGCGAAAGTGACCATTAATGGTTATACCTTCACGATTCAATTGAAATAGGATATTAGATTAAATTTTGAAGTCATATACATCTCTGCATAAATTGACAATAATTGTTAATTTATGCAGAGATGTATTTTTTCATGTAAAATCCAAGTATTGTTTCAATTCATTGTTTGTTCCTGAGTGGCGGTTCCCCACGAGTTTGTGTCACCCTTTCCGTGTCAAGTTAAAAAAAATGAATGTCTTTTTTTATGAAGATTTTACTCCTCTACGGGCAATTTTTGAATGCAGTTTTAATTCTTTGAAACCAAATGCAAGTTGGTCTGTAGATAGCCAACCCCGAAAGCGTGAAATTATTAGCTTTAAAAAATTGCGAATCATTAATCACGAAGCTTCGCGACTTCAATCATGTCATCCCTTCGGGATTTCCCTATTCTTAATTAATTGCAAATTCAAATTATATTGTAATTTTCAATTTCAAAAGAACCCCAGAGGGGTTCCACCTCATTAGCGAAGCGTAAAAAAAATTACAACCCAACCCCAACGGGGTTGCACATCGTCGTAGAGTATCGGCGTTTGTTCCCGAACGGTTGTGTGACCCCGCTGGGGTCAGGATAAAAAATGTATTTCTTATCTAATAAGATTTGACCCCTCTGGGGTCATTGCCGTTAAAAAATTTTGACGAACGATTTGGAAAGACAGAAGCTAGAAGTCAGCAGCTTCAATCTATAATAGCGAACGAAAAACTCATATGTTCTGATAAGTTAGTCCGTAGAAAAAAACTACTTCAACAAATAAATCTTCCCTTTCAAATTATGTTTTTGCGATTGAAGTCTTTAATTAATGCTTCGTAAACATAGACACCCGACATACATTCTTCGCCATCGTTTAAAAATTCCCCATTCCAACTTTCTTTTGTATTGCTGCTTTCATAAACAATTTGTCCGCGGCGGTTATATACTTTGATATTAAATTCATCTACACCTTCCGAGTAAATAGATAAGCGATCATTAATTTGATCGTTGTTAGGCGTAAAAGCATTGGGAATATACAAAGAGTAATTGGGTGTAACTCTTACTTCTAATTGGAAAGTATCACGGCAACCACCCGCATTGAATGTGTACAGTGTGACAATATAAGTTCCAACATTTTCATATTCATGTGTTGCACTGCAACTGCTGTCGCCTGTTCCATCACCAAAATCAAAATAGCATCCATTGTTTGCAAATGCCGACTCGAAATTAAATACTGGATTTAATTCATTTGCCACTAAAGGATTTGCAGTGAATAGAGCGACTGGTATTGGAAAGGTTGCAATGCCACCGGTCAAAGTATCGGTTGTACTACAGGTATCTGCACTGGTTAAGGTAAGTGTAGGCACATACACTCCTTGATTTGAATAGGTATGAGTTGGATTGTTTAAAAAGGAAACAACTCCATCTCCAAAATTCCACAAGTAAGTAGGATTGGGAATCGTTGGACTTAAATCTTGAAATATTACATCTAAAGGTGCACATCCTGTATTTTGGTTTACACTAAAGTTCACAACAGGATTGGGTTTTACAACTACATTGGCTATGTATTGATCGGGAGGGCAACCTGGAGTTTGTGTTTGCAGAATGATGGACTTGGGTCCGGTGGATGTGAAATTGTAATCTTGAATAGTTGGGGATACGATGGTATCAGTTCCGATAATCCAAGTCAATGTTGCGCCAGGAACCACTCCGAATAGTGGACTAAAATCAAAAGCATTATTGGTTTCACATTGAGGATTGGGTGGGATGAAGAATGCTTGTTGTACAGAATTTACCGTTAGCAACATGGTGTCATTTCTATCACAATACCCGAGAGAAGTTGTTACAATAAAACGTACTGTTGTATCTGCCGTGCCAAAAACGGGAATAGTTGCTTGTGGATTAGAAACAGTACCTGAGCTTAAATAAGATGGGTTTGTCCAGCTGTAGGTGTATCCAGCAGTGTTTGTTGTTCCAATGGCAATGGGTTGATTAGAGCATGTTGCTAAATCAATTCCAGCATTGGAGATGGGATAACTTCCTACCAAAATGTTTTTTTCGAATGGTGTCGGAGTTGCAAAAATTATCGTTAGTAACTAACGTTATCGTATAGGTGCCGTTTGCAGGAAAATTTATAAGATAAGGTCCCATAGGATTAGTTCCCAAATTCAAAACGTTTCCACCGTAATCCCATGTAAAATTATTTCCAGTAACCGGCATCAAACCCGTGTAGGTGGCAACAAGGGTGTCGCTACCACAAACTGTCGTGTCGCTCACTGTAAAATTCGCATTAGGCTTGGCACGTACTACAATGGGAACGGAATCAATATTTGATTTGCATCCTTCCAAAGAGGTAGCTTCAGCTCTCATGAATGTATTTCCAGCTGTATTCCATGAAAAGGTGCCAGTACTTCCATCTGCAGGTGTTCCACTCACAAAAGTTGCTGTTCCATAATTCCAAGTGTAAGTTGATCCTAATGGAGCACCGCTGGCCAAAGGAGTGAAAGTAAGTGTCTCGCCTTGACAAACGGGAGAACTAACATTGATGGCTATGTTCGGTGTTTGAAAAACTTTGATTGAATCATCATAAGGAAAACCTAAACATCCATTTTCAACGATGGCTAAATTCAAGTAGTATGTACCCACTGCATTCCAATTGACATCGAATTGCTGATTGGTAGAGTTGCTCACGGTTCCGCCGCCGTAGGTCCAAGCATAAGTTGCTGTACTTGCTGCCGACCCCGTGTAATTTACAGTGACATCAGTACCAGTACACCCTGAATCGGGCATTGAGAAATTGGCAGTAGGCAAATTAAAAATATGAACAGTATCTTTTGTGGTGTCCGAGGCGCAACCATTTTCTGTAATTTGTAATCCTGCAATAATATTTCCAGCGGTACTCCAATAAGCAGTGGCTTGTCCAAATCCAGTGACGAAGGAGCCCGAGTTGTTTGGAAATATCCAATCGTAAAAAATATTCGGATCCGAAGAGTTGGCTGTGAAATCCGCTGTAACGGCGTTGGTGCCATCAAAGCATAAACTATCATCGCTCATCGTAAAAGTTACCACTGGTTTTGGCTTCACTACAATTTGTCGACTGAATGAATGAGAACATCCTGTTAATTCAGTCAACGTTAGTGAAACTAAATACGTTCCCGGACCATAAAAGTGATTCGGTAGATTGAAGTTAGCACCTACACCACTGATGGGTGGGTTGCCATCACCAAAATCGAAAGACCAAATAGTAGAAGAATTGTATTCGCTGTTGTCTATAAAATTCGCTGTTAAGGAACCGCATGCAATTGAACTATCCACATTAAAATCGGCAGTAGGCATTAATCTTACACCAAATCCCCATGTAAAATCAAAACCAGATCCACTTTGGCTGGTATCATCAATCATCAATGCATATCTATTTCCAGAGACCACATTGATGGGTGGACAATAAGGACTACTTGTACAATTCACTACAGATGTCGACATTCCAAATGCTTGAAACGGATCGTAAACGCTGTTGCAGGCGACTTCTGTTCCGGGACAACCGCCTGTAATGTTATACAATGCCCATCTAAAACCACCAATATTCGTTGGAAAAGCAGTGAATTCTAAAGGTCCATTAAAACCCACATTAAACTTGTACCAAAATGGTCGAACGGGAGGAGAGTTAAAACAAGAAGGCGTTACTGAAATTCCAGGTTGCGCACTTCCCGGACTACTAAAATCATAAGTATTACAAAGTGCTGTAGCACTGTTGCAATCGATACCTGGATTAATAAATCCATTGGTGCTAGATACACAAACTAAAAATTCACCATCGGCTTCGAGTGAAGTTACATAAAACCAAATTTGTGTTCCTGCAAAGGAAGTAAAAGCAACGGATGCAGGATCTACATTTGTTAATGCAGTGTTACAAACATTGGGCGTTCCTCCGCCCGCACAATTACCATTTACAACGGTTACTGAAACTTTTTGTGCAGGAGTTAATCCAATTGGGGAAATGGTAATGGTATTTACAGTGCCCGTTACAACATAGGAATACCAAATTTCGTGTCCGCCTGCGGGTAGTGGTGGCGTTGCACCAGCATCACAAGCGTTAGATATGCCATCACTCGTAGCCGTTGAATTATCATCATTGATGCAGGTATTTCCACTTTGGTCTAAGTAGATAAAAGTAGCTCCATTGCAATTGTCATTGGTTGGAACTTGTCCCTCTAAGTGGGTAATGAAGAGAGTGAAAAAAAGTATCAAAAAGTGTCGATACGCATCGGTCAATAAATGAATGAATTGATTTGGAGAGCATTGTTTAAATACAGATGTTTTAGAGAACTAAAGCCACTTAAAATAAATTAGGGTTGCTAATTTTCTTTTCGAAGCTTCAGAACGACTATTTTTGCAACAACAAAACTACCCAATTTATGAATACCATTCAAGATTATATTAACCAAAACAAGGATCGTTTTATCTCTGAATTGATGGATTTATTGCGAATTCCTTCAGTGAGCGCCGATTCGAAGTATAAGGCCGATGTTGTTCGAGCGTCAGAATTCATCAAAAAGTCATTAGAAGATGCGGGTGCCGAAAAGGTGGAAATTTGCACTACGCCCGGACATCCGATCGTTTATGGTGAAAAAATCATCGATGCAACCCTGCCAACAGTCTTGGTTTACGGACATTATGATGTACAGCCAGCTGATCCTTTGAACCTGTGGGATTCGCCTCCTTTTGAACCTGTGATTAAGGATGAAAAAATTTATGCCCGAGGATCTTGTGACGACAAAGGCCAAGTGTATATGCATGTGAAGGCTTTTGAGTCGATGATGAAGACGAATTCCTTGCCTTGTAATGTGAAGTTCATGATTGAAGGGGAAGAGGAAGTAGGTTCAACCAACTTAGGAACCTGGATTCGCGAAAATAAAAGCCGATTAACTGGTGATGTAATTCTGATTTCAGACACCTCCATCATTGCCAATGATATTCCTAGTATTGATGTGGGGTTACGTGGATTGAGTTACGTAGAAGTGGAAGTTACTGGCCCCAATCGCGATTTGCACAGTGGTGTTTATGGTGGAGCGGTGGCGAATCCTATTCAAATTTTATGTGAGATGATTGCCAAGATGAAGGATGAAAACAATCATATCACTATCCCTGGGTTTTACGATGATGTGTTGGTTTTAAGTGCAGATGAACGTGCAGAATTAAACAAAGCTCCCTTTGATTTAGATGAATATAAAACAGATTTAAAAGTGCGTGATGTTCATGGTGAAAAAGGATATACGGTGTTGGAGCAAACGGGAATTCGTCCCACTTTTGAATTGAATGGAATTTGGGGTGGTTATATTGGTGAAGGTGCAAAAACGGTGTTGCCCTCAAAAGCGTTTGCGAAAATTTCGATGCGGTTAGTGCCGAATCAAACCAGCGATAAAATCACTCAGCTTTTTTCTGATCATTTCAGCAGCATCGCTCCTGCTGGAGTTACGGTAAAAGTGACTCCTCATCATGGTGGTGAGCCCGTAGTAACGCCCACCGATTCTGTCGCATTCAAAGCAGCAAGTAAGGCGATGGAAACTACCTTCGGTAAAAAGCCAATTCCTACTCGAGGTGGTGGAAGTATTCCGATCGTTGCTTTGTTTGAAAAAGAGTTGGGATTGAAAAGTGTATTGATGGGCTTTGGTCTAGACAGCGATTTAATTCATAGTCCTAATGAGCATTATGGAATTTTTAATTTTATGAAAGGAATAGAGACGATTCCCTTGTGCTTTAAAAACTTTCGTGAAATGAAAAAATAAATTAAGAATTCAGAATTGGCTTTTAAAATGCAAATTAATCAAACTCCTTCTCTTGATGGGATGAATTAGACTTGTATTATTAGGCTTGAATAGTATTTCCTTGAGTTAGGGAAATAAATCCGTTTTTATCCGCTTAATCTGTTTTATCCGTGTTCTAATCTGCTGCTCTAGTGTGTTGAATAGACACTTGGGAAGTGAATTTTGAACAAAATCGTTCGGATGTTATTTATTTTCTATTTTTAACAGATGCAAATCCTTAAAAAACTCCCGCTCGAGCTGATTAGTTGGATCGGTTCGCTTTTGTATTTAGCAGGGATTGATCCACATGCGGAGTATATGAGTCTTTGTATTTTTAATTGGTTAGGTTTTGCATGGTGTCCGGGATGTGGATTAGGTCATTCTATTTCCTTCTTATTGCATGGAGAATTCTTACACTCTTGGAACTCGCATGTTCTTGGTGGTTTCGGGTTGATGGTTTTATTGCATCGGATTCACCAATTGCTCCGATTAGAATATTCGAAGTATCAACTAAAATTCAATGTAAATTAATTGTTAAATAAATAATCATGGATAAAAATTTACTACTCTCATTACCCGGAATTGA
Organism: Bacteroidota bacterium; assembly: GCA_016709725.1. GTDB lineage: Bacteria > Bacteroidota > Bacteroidia > AKYH767-A > OLB10 > JAJTFW01. The sequence goes on along the minus strand of JADJMG010000005.1, from coordinate 169,355 downwards.
ATCAGAAGAAATGCTCTTTATTCAAGAAGCGATAAAGGATTTAAACGAGGATGCTCAACGGAATTTTCTCTTGCTTTATCAAGGAAGAAGAAAAGATCCGCAAACGATTTTAATTTGCTGTATCATCGGATTTGTAGGGGTTGCAGGTGTTCAAAGATTTATGCTTGGGCAAATTGGAATGGGAATCTTGTATTTCTTTACGGCTGGACTCTGCTTCGTTGGAACCATCATTGACCTATTGAATTACAAAAAGATGACCTTGGAATTCAATCAATCGCAGATCGTTGAATGTAAGTTGCTAGCTGCCAGTTTTAGGTCTTAGTTAAACTTGTTTGAATAATTATTCTCTTAAAGGTTGATCGTGCATAAGTTTTTGAGGAACTTTTGCGTTTAATATGGTCAATTGCTAAATTTGGGATATGAATTACTTGAAAATAGGGGTATTGTTTCTTGCTGTTTTCTTTATAAGTTCCTGCACGAAGACTGAACTGGAAACGATTCCTGGCAATCAAGCGCCTCCCGATACCACCATTGAATTAAACGTATATGAAGATTATGTCAATAAAACGTATATTCTTGTTTTGGGTAGGGAGCCCAGTGTAACAGAGTTTCAAACGGCCGTAAATAATTTAAAAGTAAATGGTTTAGATGTAGGTAGTCGATACGCTTTTTTGAATACGGTTTTCTCTTCTTCCGATTATAAATGGCGTCAAATAGAAAAGTGGAGAATTCAATTGTTGGGAAGTACAGATTCATCGGATGTGATTAATCAAATGGCCATCTTCGATTTTTTCTTGAATGATTCTACTTATATCGCTTTGTGGCCTGGCTTGCAATTGGAGAAGGACCGATTAGACACATTGTATAATGCTTCCAATTGGTATGTAAGTGGAACGATCACCATTCGACAGTTGCAAGCGCATATGTTGAACAATTATTTTTATGATCAGATCAATATGGGGGCAGATAATTTTGTACTATCTTCCTTTCAACATTTTTTAGATCGAAACCCAACTTTATCGGAGCTATATGGGGGAGTCGGAATGATTGGAGGAAGTAATGCTGTTTTGTTTTTGCAAGCAGGAGCTTCTAAAGAGGATTATCTCAATATCTTTTTTAGTTCCGATGATTACTTTGAAGGAGCTGTAATACGAGTGTTTAATGATTATCTGTTGCGAGCACCCAATTCAATTGAGATGAGCACAGCTGCTTTAAAATATAAGAACACCTTGAATTTTGAATCCGTTCAGAAAGATGTGTTAGCAACTGATGAGTTTGTTGGAATTAAATAAAGATGGCAATGAGAAATACTAAAATAATTGCATTCGTTTTTTGTTGTCTCTTCTTCGGGGCTTGCGAAAAGAATGTTGAATATTTGTATGAAGTGAATCCGGTTGCGGTGCAGTCGCCTGGAAGCATTAAATCGAATGCCAAGAGCACCGTCGAGTTTTTAACTATTGCATGGGCAGATCTTTTCGGAACGCAAATTCCACAGCAAGAACTGAGTAAGTTAAATACAGTGTATGTCGCTTTCGGAGATAAGAAAATGATTGAAGATCGCATCTTGTTAAATTTTCTTTCTAAATCAGGCGTTCAAATTCCTGCTCAAACAAATGTTGCTGGCGACACCGTTTTGTATATTAATAATACCTACAAAAAATTATTTAATCGCGATGCCAACGCATTCGAACAATATTATTTGAAGGAACAAATCAGATTGAATGCGTCCATGACCAGTAAAGTGATTTGGTATGCGTTGATGACTTCTAATGAGTACCGTTACTATTAACTAAAAAGAAGCAGATGGATAGACGTCGGTTTATTAAGAATATAGGACTTACAGCAGCAGGAGCCATGGCAGCTCCGTATTTATTGCCGGGTGGTCGACTGTTTGCAGCAAGTGGTTTGCGAAAAGTGAATCATGTGGTGTTCTTACTTTTTGCAGGTGGTGTGCGCAATTTAGAATCGGTGCAATTCAACGATGGTAATTTAATGCCGAATATGTTGAGTGGTGGTAGTGCAATCTCGAACGATATTTTACCTGCCATGGATTTTCTTCCTGCCGGACCACTCTCACAACCTTTGCAAAACTATGGAACGCTGTTCCGTCAATTCAGATATAAAGAAGGTCCTACAGGACATTATAACGGACATACCGTTGCGGTTACTGGACAATACGTGAGCACCGATTTAAATATTCGTGAGGCACCTCGTAATCCGACCATCTTCGAATATTATAGAAAGCATAATAGTCCGCAACAAACAGCATTGAATTGTTGGTGGGTTGCCAACACACTTGGACCTTATCCTGCATTAAATTATTCGAGCGATCCCAACTATGGGGCTGGCTATGGAGCGAATTTCATCTCACCAAATTTTTTAATTTCTCAAGATGGGTTTAATGCCTTAGGGAATCCTGCTTCTTTCACATCGAATGAACAAGCTGCCTTTGCAAGCATCCGAAATTTCGCCAATGGAAACTTCGATCAGAGTTATACAAATCCATCTGCCGGCATAACCAACACAGTAGCAGAATCTGCGCAGTTGCAACAATTCATCAGTGATTTGTATGCAAAAGCGCAATCAGGGCAATATATTAATCCTTGGGGAGTAGGAACGTCCATGAATAACGATATGTACAATGTGATGTTTGCCGAAGAAATTATTCAGCGCTTCAAACCTGAATTGCTCACGGTGAATATGCAAGACGTGGATATTGGCCATTTTAATTTTAGTTCATATGCTAATAATTTACGCAAAGCTGATTGGGCCGCTGCGCATTTGTGGAGTGTGATTCAAAGTACACCCGGGATGGCTAACGATACCGTGATGGTCATTGCGCCCGAGCATGGGAGAAATTTCAATCCGAATACTTCGATTGATTCATACGGTCGATTAGCTTTAGATCATACTTCTCCTTCCGATGGTGTGAGTGGTGATCAAATGGCGCGAGAAATATTTTGTTTGGTGGTTGGTCCGCCTACTGTTGTTAAGCAAGGTCTTGTCGTAAATAGCTTGAGTGGAGAAAGTACTGAGATAGTACCTACCATTGCCAATCTTTTGGGCTTCGATAATAATATCCCAGCAAGTGCTGGCCTCAAAAATTATAATCAGTGCGACTTAGCACAAGCTTTCTTCTAATCGAAATAAGAATGAAAAAAATACTTGATTTATTATCAGCAGCCTTTTCATTTCGAAAACAATATTTTGTTTTAGGAAGTGTGTGGAAGATGATTTTTTTGATGGTGATTGTGATTTCATCTTGCAAAAAAGAAGAAACACCCGACAATCCTTACGATAGTGTCAATTATAATAATGGCGGTAATCAAGATTCAATTCCCGATTCAGCTTCCATTACGGGACTCCATAAAAATATTTTCTTTCCCAAGTGTGCTAACCCGGGTTGTCATGATGGAACCTTTGAACCTGATTTTAGAACAGTGCAAAGTAGTTTCTCAACGTTGATTTATATGGGTGTAAATAAAAAGACGCTCGACTCCGTTAATTTTTTTAATTACCGTGTCATTCCTAATAATGAAGCAACCTCATTCTTGATTGAGCGATTAACAACTTCTACTTCCGATTACATGCCATCAAATGGTGTTCGATTAGGAAGTGCGGATATGGGGAATATTAGAAAGTGGATTCAGAATGGTTGTCCTGACGTAGATGGAGTTTTGCCGCAAAAACCAAATCTCCCTCCTAACATTATTGGATTCATTGCAACCGATTCTTTGTACACTCGATTAGATACGGTTCGACAAAATGCAATAGGGTATTTACCATTCTATGCGCCTGCCAATAAATCCATGTATCTTGTTTTAGTGGCATTAGATACAGCTGATGGAACTAAGGCAACCGATCCCATTAACTTTACCGAACATAAAATTAAATGGTCATTGGATCCTAATAATTTCACGGGCGCACAAACCATAAATGCATTTTGGAATACTCCGATACCATTTCCGTATTGGCAAGCTATCATAAATACAAGTCAGTGGAGTGTAGGAACTACTGTTTATTTCAGGGTGTATATGAACGATGGATTCCAAGCTTTGCCAAGTGAATTACCCAAAAATCAATCGCCCGATTTTTATAAAACTTATTTTGCATTTATTGTTCAATAGAAATTCATGATGAATATCCATTCGCTAATTAATATATTCAAGCATCCATCAATTTTGCTTTTGATCATAAGCACTGGAATTTTAGGGAGCTCTGGTTGTCAAAAAGACGACGATCCTTTTGCAAACAAAGTACCCACCATAGAATTGCTTTCACTTACCCCGCAGATGGTTGTAGAGTTTCAAGATTCATTAGTCTTCAATATCAAGTACCGCGACAACGACGGCGACTTAGGAGAAAATGATCCGAACGTAAAAAATTTATTCATCACCGACAATCGCATCGGCATCGTTTACGATTATCGCATCCAACAATTAGCTCCTACAGGTTCTGCTATTGCCATTGAAGGCACCCTACAAGTAGTTTTAAATTCGGTTGCCCGCACCGACACCAGCCTAGCTCAACAGTCCGCCACTTTTTCTGTTTATGTAAAAGACCGCGCGGGGAATAAAAGTAATACAGTGACGAGTGGGGCAATTACGATTAAGGAGCAGTAGGCTAACCCCAGACTAAAGTCTGGGGTTAGCTAAAATCACTTGATTAACTTATCGTACTCGCTCGAATAACTTTTTCTAAATGATGAAACGCTCTGAAGTCAACGACGCTTTAATTAAGTGTAAACATTTGTAGTCGACTATAAATGTTTATTTCCCAGCTATTGAATTTTTTAATGCGATTTTTGCTTTTGTCGCGGGAAATCAAAGCATACTACAGATGTAAGTTGTACTAACCATAAACTCCGCCCATCAAATCAGAAAAACTAACTAATAACTCCGCCTTTTAAGGCGGAGTTACTAAGCCAATAAAAAAGCCCATCAAAGCAGAAAAACTAACTAATAACACCGCCTTTTAAGGCGGTGTTATTGAACTAAAAGCAAACTGGGCTTCAGCCCTGAAATCCATCAAATGCCCTACGTAAAAATAATGATCCACCTAGTCTGGGGAACAAAAAACAGAACGCCTTTTCTATCCAAAGAGATTAAAGAAAAGGTCATTGAGCACATAAGACAAAATGCAAAAGCGAAGGGAATATATATCGACAGAATAAACGGACATACAGAACACCTACATGTTTTAATTGGGTTGAAAGCGAACATGAGTATTTCAAAAGTGATGCAATTGATAAAAGGAGAATCGGCTTATTGGATAAATAAAGTGAAGCTTACAAAATCAAAATTTGAATGGGCTGATGAATACTACGCAGGATCTGTCAGCGAATCCATATTACCAATTGTGAGAGCATATATAGATAGACAAGAGGAACATCACAAGAATAAAACCTTCCATCAAGAGTACGATGAGTTTGTTTCTGCTAGTGATTCGAATCGTCACTAGTAACCCCAGACTACAAGCCCCAGACTTTAGTCTGGGGCTTCAATTGATTATCTCATCACCACCAATTTCCTTCCCACCCATTCATACCCACTCCTTACAACACAAGTATAAACTCCATTACTCAACTCAGGCAACTTCACCATCTGAAGCGTACTCCAAGCAGGTAAATTCATCTTGTAAACCAATTGACCTGTCATGTCATAAACTTCAAACCCGCCAGGCTTATTTTGTGGTAAAAGATACATGAGTTTAATATACCCATCACTTGTTGGGTTGGGCGAAATGCTGAATTTGAAATCATGTTTTATCTCTTGAATACCCACACTCAATGTATCACAAACACTTCCTACCACCGGACCTAAATTATAGTTTGGGTGGTTTGGGACGGCTCTCTGTTGAGCATATCCAAGATTTATTGCATGTTGTTGCACATCACAAGCAAGTCCAGCACTATCAGGAAAATTCATTTCGTGTAAATGTTGTACTCCGCTACCACTAGTGATGTAAATTTTACCATTTGCGGCTAAGTACATATTCCAAAAAGATGTAGCGCAACAAGTAAGATTAGGAGGGGAAATGAAGCCGTCATAAATAGCCACAGTGTCTATAGATAAACTAATTGTATTTATTTGAAATATATAATTACTACTACAAGAATATATAAAATCTCCCGAAGGGTAAAAGCTAATCCCAAAAATGCGAATTAGGTGAAAGTAAAACTGAATTGAAATTTGAAAACAGACCTGTGCACCTATCAAAATCCGATATAATTAACGTTCCACTTTGACTCTGATTAACAGGAGAACAATAAAGAAATTTAGAGCCATCTTGAGAAAACATCAATTGAGATACATTGCTATAAGTGTTTGTGGGAACATTAAAGTGTTGAATGAACATTGTATCAATTCCATTAGGTGTAAGTAAATAAGTAAAGGATTGTGGATTTCCATCTTTCATACAAACAACCCACCAATCTCTTCCATTGGCGTGTTTACATGCCGTAATTCCCCAGCTTAATGTGTCAGCAAGTATACTATCGTTTTTTGAAATCACTCCTCCTAAACCTCCATCTAAACTCAAGTCAATAGTAGTTGAATAGATCATTGCAGGATCGATACCAAACTGCCCTAGTCTTGATTTATGAAATAGAATATATTTCATTGTATCATCTGGGTAAGGAAGAAATATTGCACCACAACCTAAAGGAATTCCATATGGCCAACTAGAAGTTAAATAACTTGGAGCGAGACTACTCCCATTCATCATCGTATCGTTATTGGCATTAGCAATCCAAGTCCCATTGCTACTCATCAAAAAATCGCCTTGTGCATCACAGATTGTAGCTTCTGTTCCATTAAATACCATTTTTCTAAACTCAGGTATATGTGTGTATGAACTAGAATCGAATAAACGATTCTTCCTTTTGGATCCTGAAAAAACAAATAACTTCCCAATAACCACTGATGATTATAAAATCCCTGAGAAAAAGAATTCACCCCGTACAATGTAAATAAAAGGAAGAGAATTGTTTTTTTCATTTAGGCAGGCGAAGAGAATTTGTTTTCAAAAGGAATTTAATTTTATGAATCTAATATTTGAGGATATTTTAATATTCTCATTTCGAACAAATTTAAGAATTTGACTATTACGAATGTAAGCCTAAAATGGGAGTATTTCAATTTTTGTGATTTATTGGTAATATTTTTAACTGAGTAAGTTCCTCATCCATTTAATCAATAAGTTTGCCCTATGATCATCCCTGAGATTAGCGTACTCCCCAACAAGCTAACCGTCCTGTATATGCATTACCCCGATAGTCTGGTGACGCATTGCGGTTTGTTGATGAAGGCCGGTACACGCGATGAGGAAAAAGGGAAGGATGGTTTGGCTCATTTTATTGAACATACCTTGTTTAAAGGAACCAAGAATAGAAAGTCATTTCATATCCTTAATCGCTTGGAAGTAGTGGGTGGGGAATTGAATGCATACACCACCAAGGAAGAAACTTGTTTGCATGCATCGGTGATGAATCGCTATTTTGAAAGAGCCGTGGATTTGATTGCTGATGTGGCTTTTCAGTCCATCTTTCCAGAAAAGGAAATTGAAAAAGAGAAAGAAGTAATAACGGATGAAATTCGAGCTTATCAGGATACTCCCTACGAGCAAATTTTTGATGATTTCGAAAGTCAGTTATTCAAAGGTCATACCCTCGGACATAATATTTTAGGAACAGAAGAAAGTATTCGCAAATTCAAACGCAAGGATATTTTGAATTACGTAGGGAATTTATACGATCCATCAAACATGGTTTTTGCCGTGAGTGGAAGCATCGGAATGAAAGAAGTGATTCGGTTGGCAGAAAAATATTTTGGAGTGCAAAAACATAAAAAATCACCGCCTAAAAGAAGTGCATTTAAGAAATACACTCCAGAACACATTACTGAAAAGAAGAGTATTAGTCAGGTGCATTATATCATGGGTCGACCCGCCTTAGGTGTTAAGGACCCACGGAGATTTACTTTAATCCTTTTCAATAATTTGCTGGGTGGACCAGGAATGAATTCCCGATTGAATCTTAACATCCGCGAAAAACATGGATTTACTTATACCATCGAAAGTGGATTTCATTCCTATACCGATACCGGAGTGTTTCATATTTATTGTGCAACCGATGAAAAGCATTTTATCAAAACCCGAAAATTGCTGGATCGGGAATTGGATATTTTAATGGATAAAAAATTGAGCGATACGGTTTTTAAGCAATACAAAGAGCAGTTGATTGGGCAAATTCAGCTAGGACAGGAGAATCGATTGAGCGTGCTCTTATCCGTGGCGAAAAGTCAGTTAAATCTGGGTAAAATTGTTACTTTAAAGGATGTTAACGAGCGGATAAATAGAATCACTAGCAAGGAAGTGAAGGATTTGGCGAATGAAATATTAAACCCAAAATCACGTTCTGAATTAATATACCTGCCTAATCCTTAAAATAGTACAAATTTGTACTCAATTTCATAACTTCGTATCATGAAATCTAGAATTTTACTTTCAATCATTGTTATCGCCTTAATGGCTTCTTGTGGTAAGGAGGAGTCGTTTAGTCCAATTCCTGAAATTAAGTTTGAACGATATGAGTATTACATCGGCACCACTGGAAAAGATACCGCGGTCGATTTTATTTTTACCATTAAGGATGGCGATGGTGATATTGGTTTAGCCGATAATGAATTTGATAATAGCTGCGGAGCCGATAATGCTAATTTGTATTTGGCTTATGAAGTAAAAGACGGAGCGAATTTCAGAAAGAAAAATTTATGGTTGCAAGTAGTCGAGGTAACACCTGCTTGTGATACGCTTGTCTATTTTGATAGCGTGCAAGTAAAATTCAATCAGCGCATGCAATACATCGAACCCGCTGGAAATAGCAAGAGTATTGAAGCTACAGTAACGTATCGAATGGATTATACAAGTGCTTTAATTTTATTAGATAACATCGGCCGCTTCGAATTTTATATCCGCGATCGTGCCAATAATAAGAGTAATGTAGTTTTATCGAATGAACTAATTCTTAATAAATAGTTTTTTTCAACCTGCCTGCAGCAGGCAGGCACTAGAGGACACTAGAGTACACTTGAGTGCACTTGAGAAATTTTATTTTTCTAAAGCCCCTCGCCTTTGGAGAGGGTCGCGATGCCTCGCGAGGGGAGAGGCTTCAATATTAATGTGGCAATAATTTGTTTTCCTTTCGAGCAATAAGTATTAATTGATTAGACGCTTTAATAAGATTCTAATCAATTTAAATTCGATCAGCACCTCTTGTTCTCTCTAGTGTTCTCTAGTGTCTCCAGTGTTTATTTTTTTGAATCTCTAATTAAAGACAAAGCTACTAGGACCAATTCCTACCATTGATGAATCAATTAACACACCGGCATTTGTATAATGCAACATATGCGAATTGCTGCTAAAGCTCGATTTCCCTCCGTAAATACTTCCATCAGTAGGATGAATGCCTAACGCGTAAAACTCTCGATTAATATACGGCGTATTGGGGATTACCGTACTGCTTGCATCCATTTTATATACTGTTCCTGTATAAGCACTATTTCCGAATAAGAAATACAGCGTAGTGCCGTCGGCGTTAGTGTTGAGTTTGAGGGGATGTTGGTCGTAGTTGAAATCGGCGAACCATTCGGTAGTTAATGAAGCTGGATTTATTCGCATCAATTTTCCTCCTGGATCATCGGGCGTTGGTGTGAAGTCGGCTCCTAAACTGCCTCTACAAAGCACCCAAACATTTCCATTATTGTCTTTGCGAATGGAAGATGGATTTACACCCGTAGTTATTGTAGTAGAGACATTAAAAGTGCTTAGATCGATAACAGTCATGCTACTATCATCTACAAATCCACCGCTGTTGCAAATAAAGAGTTGGTTATTGGCAATCAACATTTCTTCAGGACCTAATCCGCACAAAACACTATCGACAATGGTGTTTGAATTCAAATTGATTTTGAATACTTGATTGGAATTCCAATCACTAATATATCCATAATTACTTTGCGCTGTGAAAAAGCGTGGACTATTAATACCATAGATAGAAGCCGTCTTTTTAAAGTTTACCATTGAAACCACTTCAACTTTTTGTGAATTGTTTACGCAGAGATATGCTTTGCCATTAAAGATGCTCATTGATTGCAATAAATCACCTACTGGAAATCCATTAACAGTTTGGTAAATGTCATTGTTGTGGTAAATAGAGTCGGAAGAGAAGAAGGAGATGGACGCATTGCCTGCAAGAAAGGCGCCTTCATTTACTACAAATACGCCATTCATATTATTTGGAAGGGGAGTGTTTTCGTCTAGCTTATCCTTCTCGCAAGAAGTGAGTACGAGAATGCTCAGCGAGCAAATAGAGAATACGATTTTGTTTATCATGGTTTATAAATTATTGCATACAAGAAACCACGATTGAATACTATATAGAGTAAAGGAAAATAAATCCTATACTGTAGCGCTCATCATCCTTTCCTCCGAAGGTTCAACCATGGCAATAATGTTGGCAGGTCTTCTGACTCACAGATTAATCAAAACTCCTTCCCATTCCTTGATGAACAGTGGTTGCGTTTTGATGTGCATTTGCATGCGAAACTGTTTACAGCAGCGGGAACTGTTGCCGGATTGCACGGCATTCCCTTTTCATTCCTGTTGTTAGGCAGGAAACCATCACTAAGGGCAAAAGTAGTGAAAAGTGAGTTGTTTAGATTCGATCCAGGAAATTTTAATAGTATGCTTGAACTCCTGATTCACAGGGAGATCAAATGGTGTGCACTGTTCAAGCATTTCCATTCCTCTTTTTAAATCGACTTGATCTTGGTCAAAAGTGACAATGTGTTTTTTCTTTGAATGCATCTCTGCTAAAAATTCTTGTTCCGTTTGTCCGGGTGTGGGAATACAGATAGCCGATTTTTTTACCGCGCATAAATCCATCAATGTTGAATGTCCGCTTCTGCTGATGATGTAATTACAATTCGTATAGTGAAACAACATTTCATCTGTAGAAATATGTGATGAGAAAAAACAATTTCCGCGCTGCTCTTGTATCGGATGTTGCGGAGTTCCTTTGCAATAATTGCGGTGATGGGCAAAGTCTGTAATTGTTGGAAGATGATTTTTTCGAAAAGACTTCGCTGCGGTTCAGGTCCAGATAAGACCACGATGGCATCGTAATATTTATATTTTCCCTTTATAGAAAGTGATGCAAACCGAGATAAGGATCCAATAAATGTTGGATTTAATTTTTGTAAAGTGGCTGCATCATGTGATAAGGTACCTGTTAAATTATTTTCTCCAGGAGAATCAGGAACCCATATTTCATTAAAGGGAGCAAGGTAATGATGAACTTTGTTCTTGGGTGTTTGCAAATTCAGTTGATGGGTAATGATTACACTCGGAATTCCATCTGCAAAAGCTCCATATCGATTGTCGCTGATGATCGCATCTACCTGTAAATCTTTCACCAACTTTTTTATTTGTTGATGTTCACTTTTTATTGCCAACGAAATTTTTGGTGATTGTAAAAACATCGACAACGACATTGGAATTCTGGTAGGGTACTTCACTTGAATCCCATGTACTGTATAAAATGGAAGTTGTGGGAACACCGATTGAATCAAATGTCCAGTAGAGCCTTCGCCGCACAAAGTAACTTGAGCGCCCTTGCAGCAAAAGCTCCTCAATAATAGGTATGCTTCGAGTTGCATGCCCGAGACCCCAATCGAGAATGGAATAGAGAATATGTGGATTCGTTTTTTTCAATCTTCAAAAGTACTTCTTTGCCACTTCTAAATAGTGGAGTACGCGTACTGCGAAGGTACGAACCAAAGCAGTAACTTCGCAGTCGATTGAAAAAAGTGAACTAGTAATGGCAAAACATAAACTTCGGCGATTTAGTGAGTTAGAGACCTTTTGAGCGGACTTTTCAGTATCCATTTCCACTATTGGGTACCGATCATGGCCTTTGTGGCAATTGGAATAAAAAGGTATTTCATAACGACCATCCCATTGTAGTTGAATTGGGTTGTGGTCGAGGAGAGTATACTGTTAGTCTAGCTCAACATTTTACCGATCGCAATTTCATTGGAATTGATATTAAAGGTGCCCGTTTATGGAGAGGTGCCAAAACCATCAATGAAGAAAACATCCTGCATGCTGCCTTTTTGCGTACTCATATAGAATGGTTGCCTCAATTTTTTGCTCCGGGTGAAATTCGTGAGATTTGGGTAACCTTCCCCGATCCGCAGCCTCAAATATCGAGGGAAAACAGAAGAATTACCAATCCGAAGTTTTTAAAGATGTATCGAGAATTGATGGGGAAAGATGGGATATTTCACCTTAAAACCGACAATATAGGACTCTTTGAATACACGCTTGAAATGTTGGAGAAAGAAGAGGGCGCTTTAGAGGTCTGTACCAAGGATTTATATGTGGACACCCCAGAAAATTTTAATACCAGTATCCAAACCACCTATGAACAAATATTCCTGAAAAAGGGTTTTAAGATCAATTATCTGAGATTCAGGTGGTCTTAACATTGAAATTATTTTTAATTCAACACAATTAAATATATTTACAACATGTTCGTCTAACTCAGTAATTTTGTCCTAAATCTCAAAACCATGAAAAAAACACTAATTGTAGTAGGAGTCATTCTAGTCATCGTATTTATCCTCTACCGATTTTTCGTAGGTACTTATAATAATTTAGTTGAACGCGATGTTCAAGTTCAAACGGCTTGGTCGCAAGTAGAAAATGTTTATCAGCGCCGACTTGATCTCATTCCAAATTTGGTAAGCACAGTGAAAGAAGCTGCCGATTTTGAGAAATCGACATTAACTGCTGTTATCGAAGCAAGAGCTAATGCAACACAAGTTAAGATTGATCCTAAAAATCTAACTGCCGAACAAATGACAAAGTTTCAGGAAGCACAAGGTCAGTTGGGATCTGCTTTAGGTCGATTGATGGTAGTCGTTGAGCAATATCCACAGTTGAAAGCGAATCAAAATTTCCTAGAGTTGCAATCGCAATTAGAAGGAACTGAAAATCGTATTGCTGTAGAGCGTCAAAAATTCAATGAAGCAGTGCAGTTGTTTAATAGCTATGTGCGTAAGTTTCCTCAAGTAACCATTGCTGGCATGTACGGATTTTCGCCTAAGCCATTTTTTGAAGCCGACAAAGGAGCTAACAAAGCACCTGATGTAGGAGCTGCATTCGACAAATGAAAGCACAAGCATTATTCCAAGAAGCTGATAGAGCACGTATCCGCCTTGCTGTAACTCAAGCAGAGTTAGCAACGTCGGGCGAGATACGTGTTTTTATGGAAGATGAATGTAAGGATAATGTACTTGACAGAGCCGCATTTATTTTTGCGCAACTTGAAATGAATAAAACAGAATTGAGAAGTGGAGTGTTGATTTATTTAGCGGTAGATGATCGCAAGTTTTGCATCATTGGTGATGCAGGAATACATCAAAAAGTGGGAAATAATTTCTGGGAAGAAATCACTACGGAAATGGGTGTGTTTTTTAAAAGCAGTCTTTTTGTGGATGGTATTGAATACGCAGTACGGAAAGTTGGTGAACAATTGAGCGCACATTTTCCATTTCATAAAGATGATGTAAACGAATTGCCGAATGATATAGTTTTTGGAGGAGGGGAGTCGTGAAGAATTATTTGTTGATAGTCTGTTTATTTTTATTCGGCGCTGTACAAGCTGCTGTAGAATTTCCGCCGGCACCTAATCCACCGAGGTTGGTTAATGATTTTACAAATACACTTACTCCTAATGAAACAAAAGCCCTAGAGCAAAAATTGTTAGGTTTCAACGATACAACGTCTACGCAGATTGCAGTAGTTATTATCAATACTGTTGATGGATACCCTGTAGAAAGTTATGCATTTGAACTTGGCGAAAAGTGGGGAATTGGAAATAAAGGAAAAAACAATGGTGCATTGATGCTTGTGGTTATACAAGATCGAAAAATTTATATCGCTACGGGTTACGGATTGGAAGGAGCTCTTACCGATGCTTTATCAAGAAGAATAATTGAAAATGATATCAAGCCTTTTTTTAAAGAAGAAAGATATTACGAAGGAATTAATGCCGGCGTCTCTAAAATAATTGATGTTGTAAAAGGAGAATATCACGATACTTCGAGCCGAAAAAAGAAAGGTGGAAGCAATATTTTATCAGTGCTCCTTATTTTGTTGGTCTTGTTTTTTATATTCTTATTTAAAATTTTAAGTGTCAAGCAATATTCAAAATTAAATAATATCACATTTTTAGCAGCATGGCTATTGTTAAATTCAGCTCGTGGTCGACAAAAAGGAAGTTGGGGAAATTTTAATTCCGGTAGCGGAGGCTTTGGTGGAGGCTTTGGTGGTGGCAGTAGTGGTGGTGGTTTCGGAGGATTCGGCGGTGGTAGTTTCGGCGGCGGCGGAGCGGGGGGGAGTTGGTAGTTGGATGTTAGATATTAGTTGTTAGATTTTCACAGTTAAGTAAAAGTCACACTTCGGATTTTGCCGATAGTCTTATACAACTTCTCTTCCTAGTTGTAGGTCGTTCTACTTTGACTGTTGAGTTCTGTTCCGACTTTAGGATAAAACTTCTAGATTTTCGATTTCGCATTATTCGTATTTCGTGTTCATTCGCATTTCGCGTTTCCTTGAATTGAATGTAGAACCTTAAACTTCCAATGGAATCGAAACCACAAAACACGCTCCTTTTTCAGATGGAACATAATCCAAATTACCACCATAAGCGCTGGCTATTTGATGACTAATGCTTAATCCTAATCCGACGCCTTTTCCAGTGGGTCGCGTAGTGAAAAAGGGTAAAAATATTTTTTCAACGATATCGTTAGAAATTCCAACGCCGTTATCTCGAATAAATATTTGAATGGAGTTGTTGTTGTTCTCGGTGGAGATATTGATTTCTCCTTGGCTAGTTGGATCTATTAAATATTGATCGTGTACTGCCGACCGAGCGTTGCGAAGAACATTAATTACGATGCGTAAAATATCGACGTAAACTACTTTGGTTTTAAACTCTTTTGCATTTAGATCTAATGTAATTGCAATTTTTTCATTGGGATAATCGGCATCCCATGTTGTTTTAGATGCTTTAAGCGCATCTTCAATAAGATCGTTAATATTTACTTCTTCGCGTTCCTTTCCATAATTAGTGGAGTGCTCCGACATACTTTTTACAATCTCACTGGCTCGAATACCATGCATGGAGATGCGCTCGAGATTGCCAATAAGATCCGTGCATAATTCCTTGGCTTCTTCATCGGTTGTGAGGTTAGAAACTTCCTGAAGTAATTCTAATGATACGGCAGAAAAATTATTTACGAAATTCAAGGGATTCATTAATTCATGCGCAATGCCGGAAGTTAATTGTCCGAGTGATGCCATCTTTTCGTGATGGATCAATAAACGTTGTGTCTCTTGTAATTCTTTTAAAGCAAGTTCTAACTCTCTTGATTTTTGTTCTACGTTTTTCTTTTCTTCCACAATTTGACGAGTGCGCAATTCAACAAGCTCTGTTAATTTCTGCTCTCGACTTTTATATTCATCTACTACTGCATTATTTTGATTGCGAAGTCGGTTGATGAGTTCTTTCATCAACATGCGATTCATGGAAGGATGTGATCCCAATAAGCTAAAGAAATCTTTTTCTCCAATTCGTAAAATGATTGCATCTGATGCAGCTGAAACCGATGCCGTGCGCGGGGAATTGTCAATGATAGAAGCTTCACCAAAATATTCTCCTTGTTTCAAAACAGCAAAAATGATGGATCCATCGTGTACTCGAAGCGTTCCCGATTCAATGATATACATACTTTCTCCGGCATCACCTTTTTTGAATAAGGGTTCGTTTTCTTTGAGATGAATGCGATCAACAACCTTTGCAATATGCTCAAGAAGTTTAAGGTCGGCGGATTTGAATAAACTCGTTCTACCAAGAAGAGAAACCAAATGTTTACGATCTTCTCCCAATATTTGAGCATTCATATCCGTCATGTCAATCAAGCCATGATTTCCAGACGACTCTCTCAAGAGTGCTTTTATTTCTTCAAGATTATTTAATTTTCCTTTGTTACGAAGTGCATAGGCAGCGTCTGTAAAATAAACATGGTTCTCCAAAAATTCTTTTTCCAGGGCATACCATTCCACTAATTTAATGGCTTTTCCATGTTCTAATAATTCTTGTCGGAGTAATTGTGAAATGGAAAAAATCAGCCCTGCCAATATAATCTAAGTCGGCATCACGAATAATTTTATGAAAAAGTCCTTGTGGTTGTTTGGAAGTGTCGGTTGCTAAAATAAGATCTTTTATGATCTCAATTTGTGCAGTATTGTATCCAAAAGTAGGTAAGTGTTTTTCTGCAAATGCGGCTCCTACCGGTTCGTTCTTTTCGTATTGTGTAACAAATCCTGTGTCGTGAAAAAGAGCTGCCGTTTTTATTAATAATGATGATTCTTCATCCAGTTTTTCAAGTAAGCAAAGACGCTCTGATGATTTGATTACATTTTCGGTATGAAACACATGATGGTAATGAATGGTTGTCGCCAAGTTTTTATGGAGATAATCCAATACAAATTTTTCAGCTTCAGCGTAATTCATATAAAATGGCGATGGTTCTCTAATTTGAATTTAAAAATAGTAATTTATTTGAATATACTCGTTGTTAACTAAATTAGTAATTCACGAGGAGGTGTTAGTAGAGGGTAGAGTAGGAGAATAGGAGAAGGAGAGTCCCGATAGCTATCGGGAGGGAGTGCTCCTGCTTGTCGAGGGGCTGGGGTGCTGGCTGCCTGTGCTGCCTGTGCTGCTTGTCGATGCCTGTGTAGGAAAGTCGGGGTGTGCTCCTGAGCTTGTCGATGGCAGCTTGTCGATGGCAGCTTATCGAAGGGAGAGAGGGTTATGTTTAGTGATTTCTTAATTATTGAATATCCCGAATCCCAAGTTTGATCTCTTCTTGTTGGGCGGTATCCAAAATTTTTAGAAAGATGAATTCTCTTTTTTCACTGAAATAAGTGAAATCGATGGATTCAATAAAGTATATAAATTTCATTTCAACACCTTGTATGGTGAAATTTTCAATATGAATATACGGAGGTGTGGTTGGAAACATAATCAAGATTTTGAAGGAAGGAATTAATTTCTTGTCTGAATTTTTCAATTTTGAGATAGGTGTGTCAAAACGAATGAGTGCCGTGAAGCTCGCACGAATCATGTTACGCTGACTTACATTCTCTACATCCGAATCAATCATTTTTTTGTTGGGGACGGAAAAGATGGTTCGGTCAAGGGTTCTGATTTGTGTACTTCTAAATCCAATTTTTTCTACGGAGCCTTTCACACTTCCTGCTTTTACTAAATCACCCGTAGAAAATGGTTTGTCTAAAAAGATGGTGAAGGATGCTAATAAATTTTCTATACTTTCCTTGGCTGCGAGTGCTAATGCAATTCCTCCAATACCTAATCCCGCAATGAGAGAAGCAACATTTACCTCGAAGATGGTACCAAGGATCATAAAAAAACTCAAAATAATGACTATTATTTTGATGGCTTCACGCATGAACGGAATGATCTTATTGTCGCTTTGGGATTCTTGAATTCCTACACGATGTGCCAATACAATTCCAAAGAAATCAATAAAACGTAACACGATCCATGTAATCGAAATGAAAATGGATAGTTGAAATGTTCGCCATATAATTAGTCGTATTCCAAATTTTTCTTCCGAGGGAAGATGCCAGCTTTCTGGATAGTGAAGCTGTTTGCAAGCTAGATAAACGCTAAGTAAAATAACAAACAATCCAAATGGCTTGCGCAATAAATGGCGAAGCATTTTTACATCTACGCCTGCTACGCGTTTTTTTATAGCGCGGTAAAAAAGTCCAGAAAGGTGGAAAGAAACAAATCTTTTTAAAATAATACCAGCAAGGATGATGGTGAAAAACAACAGGTAGCTGCGAACATCATTCTCAAAATATACCTGGTTTAACCAATTTTCATCCATCTTACAAAATTCTATTTTATAATAATTGCTTCAATGCAATTTCGTATCCGCTAGCCGTTATATCTTTTTTGCCTTGATTGATTTTGTAGATATTATCCAAGGCTTGATGAATGGTGTTGGCAACATCGGTAAAGATTCCCTCTGCTGTTACATCTTTCGGATTACTCATCAAATAAGCAAACACTCTCGCCATACCGCAATTGGAAATAAAATCAGGAATAACACTCATATGATGATCTGCAAATCGACTAATGGGTCCAAAGAAAATTTCAGCATCCGCAAAGGGAACATTCGCACCACATGCAATTACTTTCAATCCGCCATCATACAAATCGCTCGCTTGATCCAAGGTAACTAAGCGTGAAGCTGCAGCAGGAATAAATACATCAGCCTTCTGTTTCCAAAACGATTCTTGAATATCATCTACCTTGGTAAATCCTTCAAACATATTTTTTGTTCGAGAATGAAAAAGGCTGATGACTTCATCATGCGTAAATCCATTTTCATTTAAAACACCACCACTGCGATCTACTATACCAGTAAGTAATCCGCCAGCTTGTGAAAGATAAAACCCAGCTGCAGCACCTACATTTCCCCATCCTTGTACAACTACTTTTTTCCCCTTTATATCATCTCCTTGTAACTTGTAAAAATGAATTACCGATTGAGCAACGCCATAACCCGTAATCATATCAGCAATGGTGTAAGATGAACCTGCAGGAACATAACGAGGATCATCCACCATCAAACTAACACCTTTTTGCAGTTTTTGAATTCTTTCTGATCGTTCGGTCCCTTCACTTTTGAAATGACCATTCACTACTCCTTCTTGTGGATGTAATAATCCAAGCTCAGCAGTAATCGGAATTACTTCGTGAATTTCATCTACAAAAAGATCGCCGCCTGTACCATAATAATTTTTAAGTAAAGGCATAGCTGCTTTGAACCAACGTTTCAAAACTTCTTCTTTTCGAGGATCACGAGGATCGAAATTAATACCTGATTTTGCTCCTCCAATGGGCGGACCTGCTACCGTAAATTTGATTTCCATGGTTTTCGCTAATGACTCCACTTCACGTCGATCTAATCCTTTTCGCATGCGAGTTCCACCGCCAGCGGCACCACCTCGTAAAGAATTGATTACGATCCATCCGCAGGCTTCCGATTGCGGATCATTCCATTCGTAAATTATTTCAGGCTTCTTATCTTCAAATTGTTGGAGCAAGGTTAACATCTTTTCTTGATTGAATTATAGTGCAAAGAAATCTATTTTCACTCTATTAATGAACTAGATTCCCAGCGTTGGTAATTTATAAGTTATTTTTTTTTGATTTCCGATTTCACGAATGATTGATTTACTGAGGGTTGAGCCTAGCCATGGTTGGTGAAGAATTAATTTTTCTTCGTAAGTATTCATGCCTAGTAAATAAATTCCTCCATGCGAATCCGGACCCACACAAAAATCCAAGGGGCGAATGCTTAACATCGCTTCTTCAATATGTTTTGGTATAAGCAGAGATGGCAACGAAAAAATTCCAATTACTTTTCTAAATCCTTCGTTGAATTTTTTTGAATAGGCAGTGCATAAATATTTTTCAATTTCTGTTGAATACAAGTTACTATTGGGCCAATCATTGGCAACTTGAATTCCATCAGTCTGTAAAATTTCAAAATTTAAATTGTGCTGAGAAATTAATTCTTGAATAGCAAGTTGTGAAGATTCATTCAATATTATAGCTGGATGAATCCCTGTTTTTATTCCTGTAAAAAAGAGGATAGTACAGGTCTTGAAATATTCGTTCATAACGTTGCAATTAATCGACTTACTATTTTACTCAAGATGGGATCTGCACTTTCAGCTATGGCAATAATTTCTTCTAATGTAACTGGTGATAAGTGATCGGGATCACATACATCGGTCAACACAGAAATTCCAACACAACGCATATTCATGTGTCGAGCAACAATAATTTCAGGCGTTGTACTCATGCCGACCGCATCGGCGCCTATGGTTCTCAAATATCGATACTCCGCTCTTGTTTCCAGCATAGGTCCGTTTACAGAAACATAAACACCTTCTTGCAATCGAATGGAATTTTCTGTAGCTATTTTCTTGATGGCTTTTCTAAGAAGTCCATCATAGGGAGCACTCATATCTGGAAACCGTGGACCCATCTCCGCGTCATTTTTCCCAATAAGTGGATTCGTGCTTTGCAGGTGAATATGATCTTCAATGAGCATCAATTCTCCTTTTTGGTAAGATGGGTTTAAAGCTCCCGCAGCATTGGACACCAACAAAGTGTTAACTCCCAATTGTTTCATAACTCGCACAGGCATAGTGATTTGTTGCATGGAGTAGCCTTCATAAAAATGAAATCGACCTTGCATGGCGATCACTTCTTTTCCTTCAATGGTCCCGAAAAGGAGCTTCCCTTTATGTGATTCCACAGTGCTTGTCGGAAAATGAGGGATCATGGAATAATCAACAGCCTCTCTGATCTTGATGGATTTAGCCAGCTGATGCAGCCCTGTACCCATAATTATTCCTATAGCACCTTGAGGAGATGCGAATTTTTTTAAGAAATCACTTGATTGAATAATTTCTGAAGTCATACGCCAAAATTAGGTGATAAGAACGATGAAAAACGGCTACATTTGCACTTCATTCGAAAAAGTTTATGATTCAGTTAGCGTATATCCGTGAAAACAAGCAGGATGTAATCAACAGATTAGCCATTAAAAATATAGATGCAACAGCAGCTATAGAAGAAATTATTGCGCTTGACCAAGAGAAAAGAAAGGCACAAACAGAAGTAGAATTGCTTTTGTCGGAGCAGAATACCTTGGCAAAGCAGATTGGCGAATTATTTAAATCGGGAAAGAAAGCGGAAGCGGATGATATGCGTAATCGCAGTACGGCCATTAAGGAATTAGCAAAAGGATACGAGGAGAAATTAGCGAAACTTGATGATGATTTGAAGAATGCATTAGTAGTTCTTCCGAATATTCCATCTCCTTCTGTTCCTCGTGGTAAAACTCCAGAAGAGAATGAAGTAGTTTTTTTGAATGAGAAAAATATGCCGAAGCTCGACGACGATGCATTGCCGCATTGGGAATTAACGGCCAAGTATGATATTATCGATTTTGAATTAGGAAATAAAATTGCCGGTGCTGGATTCCCAGTTTACAAAGGGCAAGGAGCAAAATTGCAACGAGCATTGATAAATTTCTTTCTTGATCAAGCAACGAAGGCAGGCTATTATGAAATTCAACCACCCATTTTAATCAATGAAGAATCTGGTTTTGGTACCGGACAACTTCCCGATAAAGAAGGGCAGATGTATCACGTCACTGCTGATAATTTATATCTAATCCCCACGGCCGAAGTTCCAGTAACCAATATTTTTCGAGACACCATTGTGAAAGCAGAAGAGATGCCTATTAAGTGCACAGCTTACACACCTTGTTTTCGCAGAGAAGCAGGGTCGTATGGCGCGCATGTAAGAGGACTAAATCGCTTGCATCAATTCGATAAAGTGGAGATTGTACAAATTGCACATCCCGATTCTAGTTATAAAATTTTGGAAGAGATGCGAAACTATGTTTGTAGTTTATTGGATTTGCTCGAGCTTCCTTATCGCACTTTGAAATTATGCGGGGGCGATATGAGTTTTGCTTCGGCATTAACGTACGACATGGAAGTGTGGAGTGGAGCACAAAAGCGATGGTTAGAGGTGAGTTCTGTGTCTAACTTTGAATCATTCCAGGCAAATCGATTAAAATTACGTTATCGTGAAGGAAATGAAAAGCCAGTATTGGCACATACACTAAATGGCTCTGCCTTAGCGTTACCTCGTATCGTGGCGTCTTTATTAGAAAATAATCAAAGTAAGGATGGAATTCGTATCCCTGCCGCTTTAGTACCGTATACTGGATTTGATATTATTAAATGAAAAAATACTCGCATTTTTAATTCTGCTTATTGCTCTGGGTTCGCAAAGTGTATTTGCACAACCCGGACAATCGAATGCTGAATTAGCTAATCAATATTTTAGTACTGGAGATTACGATAAGGCGGTTGTATTCTTTGAAAAATTTTATGATCAGGATCCGTTTACTGCTTATTCTGGATATTCTAAATGTTTGATTGCATTGAAGGATTATGAAAAAGCAGAAAAATTAATTAGGAAGCACCAGAAAAAATTTCCGCAAGATCCTTCTATTCGTATCGACTTAGGATTGCTCTATGATGTACAAGGTAAGAATAATGATGCCAAGAAAGTGTATGAGGAAGCAATCAATAATTTAAAACCCGATATAAATCAAGTGAATTTGTTGGGAAATGCATTCACCAAAAATCAGATGTTTGATTTTGCGGTTGCCACTTATTTAGAAGGAAGAAAATTGTTGAAGGAGCTTATCCTTTTCGTTTGAGTTGGCTGAAGCATATGGTCAGCTGGGAAAGTTTACCGAGATGGTGAATGAGTACATTACGATGATTGATTTTAATCCTGGTTATCTTCCTAACATTCAAACCATCTTGCAAAATAAAATTGCAAATGATTTGAGGAATATGAGTGATTTGGTTCGACAAAGTTTATTGAGGAGCATTCAAAAATATCCCAATGAATCAAAATATAGTGAGCTATTACTCTGGTTGTTTTTGCAAGAAAAGGATTTTGAGTCGGCGTTTATTCAAGCGAAAGGGTTGGATAAGCGATTAGCTGAGAATGGTGATCGACTTTTAAATTTGGGAAGGACTTGCGTAAGCAACAAAGACTTCTTAACTGCCGAAAAGTGTTTTCAGTATGTGGTTGAAAAAGGATCGTTGAATATTAATTACACCACGGCCCGCATGGAATTAATCAATGCGGTGAATGATCGTGTAACTACTTCTGGAAATTATACGCAAGCCGATTTACTTCGACTTAAACAAGATTATGTTACGACTTTATCCGAGTTGGGAAAGAATGTAGCTACTGCGCCTCTCATTCGAGGATATGCACATTTGGAAGCATTTTATTTATTCAATACGGATACAGCCATTGAATTATTAAATGAAACGATTGAGTTGCCTAATTTAAAATCGCAGTTTAAAGCGGAATGTAAATTGGAGTTAGCCGATATTTATGTTTTTGATGGATTGGTGTGGGATGCAGCGCTTCTTTATGGACAAGTGGACAAAGATTTTAAGAATGATATTTTGGGTCGAGAAGCAAAGTTTCGTAATTCAAGATTATCGTATTACTTAGGTGAGTTCGATTGGGCAAAAGATCAACTCAATGTATTGAAAGCGGCCACGAGTCAGTTAATCTCCAATGATGCTTTGTCTCTCGCCTTGTTGATTACCGACAATACTAATTTAGATACTTCCAATGCAGCGATGATTGTTTATTCTAGAGCCGATTTATTGGATTTTCAGAATAAAGATAGTCTTGCTTTAATGGTATTAGATAGTTTGATTACTGGTTTTCCCAATCATTCGCTCACGGATGAAGCATGGTTTAAGAAAGCACAAATCTTAAAATCAAAAGGTCGATTTACAGAAGCGATCGTTTATTTGCAAGATATTATTGAGAAGTATCCTGATGATATTTTAGCGGATGATGCCCTCTTTCAATTGGCTGATTTAAATGAAAATAAATTAGACGATAAGGAAAAAGCAAAAGTGTTGTATGAAACTTTACTCACTAAATATCCAGGAAGTCTTTTTGTAGTAGATGCGAGAAAGCGATTTAGAGTTTTACGCGGGGATAAAATTAATTAATTGGGTTGATGGTTGTACAATCATCATAAATGAAGTTTAAGAAAATGATTATTTACAATGTAACAGTCAGTATTGACGAAAATGTGTCGGTGGAGTGGTTGAAGTGGATGAAGGAGAAACATATTCCAGATGTATTGAATTTGGGAATATTTTTTGAGGCACGCATTTGTCGCGTGTTAGCGGAAGAAGTTGGTGGATTCACTTATGCAATTCAGTATACTTGTCACGACATGGCGAGTTACGAACGTTATCGAGATGAGTTTGCGCCTGCATTGCAAGAAGATGCAGCAAAACATTACGGAGGAAAGTTTACTGCATTTCGCACTTTATTGGAAGTAGTATGACGTGGAAGCCCGGTGACGTACGAGCCAAGAAATTTTTAGGTCAACATTTTTTAAATGATGAGGATACCGCGCAGGCGATTGTGGAAGCGTTAGAGTTGCCAGATGGTGTAAAAGATGTGTTGGAGATTGGTCCAGGGATGGGTGTACTCACAAAATATTTGTTGTCAAATAAAGCATATATAACACATGCTGTTGAACTCGATCGTGATTCTATTCCTTATTTGAATTTGCATTTTCCAGAATTGAAGGATCGTTTGATTGAAGGTGATTTTTTGCAAATGAATTTGGACGACTTGTTCGAGAATCAGTTTGCTATCATAGGTAATTTTCCTTATAATATTTCTACACAAATATTGTTTCGCATTTTAGAATTCAAGAATAAAGTACCACTGATGGTGGGTATGTTTCAAAAAGAAGTTGCCGAACGTATTGCATCGCCTCCAGGAAATCGTGATTATGGAATTTTAAGTGTGTTGTTGCAACCTTGGTTTGATATAGAATATTTATTTACGGTCGACCAACATTTGTTTACGCCGCCACCTCGTGTGAAGTCGGCCATTTTAAGAATGAAACGCAACGATCGCATGACCATGCGCGTGGATCAAGCTTGGTTTACCACAGTGGTTAAAGTTGGTTTTAATCAACGTCGGAAAACGTTGCGCAATGCTTTGCGCCCAATTTTACCACCTGATTTCTCCCAAATACCTTATCTCGATTTAAGAGCAGAAGCATTGAGTTGGCAAATGTTTGAAGAACTCGCTGTTTTGTTGAAAGCGAAGTAGATTGATTTCTACTACAGATTACATTTCTTGATTATGTCATCGTCAACGTAAATAATTGGTCGCTGTGAATCATTTTATTGTGGATTTTGAAGGAAAGAGTATGGAATGCTTTTTTAACTTTTCTTTGCTAATGAAATTATGGCACTCATTGAATTAACTAAGCAAGGTCTATATTGCGCGCAAGCCGATATGTACATCGATCCATGGAAATCGGTTCCGAAGGCTTTGATTACGCATGCGCATTCTGATCATGCCCGCGGTGGAAATGGTTTGTATGTTGCGCATGAGCATTGTATCCCTTTGTTAGATCTTCGTTTAGGAAAAATTAATTCGCAAGGGGTGAAGTATGGTGAGTCTATTCATTACAATGGTGTTCAAATTTCTTTTCATCCAGCAGGCCACGTTCCTGGCTCGTCACAAATTCGCTTAGCGTATAAAGGAGAAGTTTGGGTTATATCAGGAGACTATAAACTAGAAGATGATGGAGTGTGTGCTCCTTTTGAGTCGGTGAAGTGTCATTCGTTTATTTCAGAATCAACCTTTGGACTTCCCATTTATAGGTGGAAGGATCAAGTCGATGTATTTAGCGAAATTAATCGTTGGTGGAAGCAAAATGCTGCCGATGGAATTGTTTCTGTAATCATGGCCTATAGTTTAGGAAAAGCCCAACGCATTTTAAAACACTTGGATCAAGAAATAGGGTCGGTGATTGTACATCCGGTTATGGGTGCGATGAATGCTGCAGTTAGGAATTTCACTCCCGACCTTCCTGCAGATTTGATTTGGCATAAAGACCTAACGGTTTCGAATTACCGAAATGCATTGTTGATTGTTCCTCCAAATTCTGCACAAACAATGTTGGAGATGTTTCACCCTTGTTCTATTTCTTTTGCTTCGGGATGGATGAATTTCAGAGGGGGAAAGTATCAAATGTCGGCGGAGCGTGGATTTACACTCAGCGACCATGCCGATTGGGAAGGATTGAATAAAGCAATTGACGCCAGTGGAGCAGAACAAGTTTTTATTACGCATGGATTTACAAAGCCCTATGTGAAATGGTTGAGAGAACAAGGCAAAGATGCACATGAATTGGAGACATTGTTTAACTCACATATGGAAAGTGAAGAATGAAGAATTTCGCCAATTTATATCTAGCTCTTGAACAAGAATCTCGTGCGAAGCGAAGAGTGGATACTGTTGCGAATTATTTTGGAGCCGTCAGTGAAACGGAGGGGCAATGGTCTGTTCCATCATGATGGGGGTAAAGTTGAAGTCAGTAGTAAAGAAAGAAGAATTAAAGTTATTAGCATGCAACTTAGCAGGTATTAATTTGTGGATGTTTGACGAATGCCTTTCTCATGGCAATAATTACTTAGACACCGTTTCTTTGATTATTCCATCCCCTAAAAACAATGCTTCTATTAGTTTGAGCAATGTTTTTTTGCATTTAGAATCGATGAAAAAAATAAATGTAGAGGATCGGCAGAAAGCAATTCTCGACTATTGGTTGATTTTAAGATCAGAAGAAAGAATTGTATTTAATCAGTTGCTTTGTGGCGTTTTTAAATTAAAAATTTCTTTCGATGAATTGGTCGAAGCTTTTGCCGTGTGGACAGGCATTGAAAAAGGGGTTATCGGTATTCGACTTTCTAAATGGATTCCAACGAAATCAACATTAAGAGAGTTGCGCATACCTGTTCTTGAAAGTGAAAAAAAGGCCTTGCCTGAAGCGTTTATTGATTATAAGGATTGGTCGGTAGATGTGAAATCGAATTATGTTCCAACAAATTTTAAAGCGAGGTGGGCGATGGATGGCTTAGAAATTCAAGTGGTAAAAGTGAATGACGAAGTTTATGTTTGGGGCCTGAATCAAAAGTTATTATTCAATCGATTTCCAGAGATAGAAGGTATAATTCTTTCTCTACCTGATAATTTTATTATTAGCGGAACTATGGTCGGTTGGAATAAAGAGGGGGCGGATAAAGTCATTCTTCAACAACGCGAAAGTAAAAGGCAAGTAACCACAAAAGTGATGACTGATTTTCCAATTCGATTTTTTGTTTCTGAGTTTTTACATATAAATGTGGATGCATCTGATATTGAAAAGCCAGGAAAATTAAATCGAGATTTATTTTTCAAGCTTTTAGATGATCCAAGTTCTCTTTGTATACAGAATGATACGATCGATTTCAACTCTTGGGATCAATTGGATAATTATCAAAATATAAATCGATTAAAAGGAAGTTTGGGCTTGGAGCTATTTTCACCAAATAATTTAGGCGACTCATTGATTCAACCAATAAGGTTTCTTAAGAGAAATGATTCACATACTTTGTTACTCATTTTGTTGTATGTAAAGTTAGGAGTTTACAGCAGTGATCGAGGTGGTGAAGAATATACTTTTGGTGTCAAGCATAATGCTGCTTGGCTTCCCATTACGAGAGTTTCCGAATTGTTGCTTGAAGAAGATCGTCTTTTCATACATGAATTTGTTAAACAAAATACGATTGAGAAGTTTGGACCGGTGCGGAATATTATACCTGCCTTGGTTTTTGAAGTATCTTTTACATCCATCTTCCGAAATGAAAGAAAAAAAGCAGGCGTGGAATTAATGAATGCAACCGTTAATTGCAGGCATCAGCATTTATCCATTGAAGATGCACACCAATTAAAAGACGTAATGAATTTGTTTTCGGAGCCTAGGGTTTAAACCATAGGCTCCTTGTGATTTTTAAAACGTCAACGTAATTTGTCCCATCAAATTAAATTCAGCTTGTGGATAGAAGAAGTTTTCGCGAATTCTTGAATTGTCGTAGATATAACCATACGTGTATCCGTTGGAAACATATAAGGAGCTAAATACATTATTGAGCAAGATGTTAAATTTAATTCCAGGTAAATTTGATTTGTCGATATGGTACGACAATCGAATATCACCAACGACGTAAGCTGGCAACTCACTTTGCTTACTTTGTGTATTGTCTAAATATTGTTGCGAAACATATTTGGCGATAAAACTAATTTCGCTATTTAGAATTGGATTGTAATGAAGTGCTCCCGACGCGATCATTGAAGGTGAAAATGCAATGGTTGTGTTTTTGTAAATTATTTCTTCTTGACCTAAATAGTCGAAGTTTGCGTCATACGCATCAACGAATTCGGTGAACATGGGAATTTTATTTTCACTTAATGTAAAATTACCTTGAAGTACTAGTTTTTGATGAAATTGAATCGCCGCTTCTATTTCAATTCCAGTGCGATAGCTTTCTTTAATGTTACTTCGCGTATAGCTTCCAACGTCATTCACTTTTCCAGTAAGAATTAACTGATCGGTATAATCCATATAATAGAAATTAATGTTTGCCCTCAATGTTCTCCCCGACCATTTTGCTCCCGTTTCATAGTCGATCATTTTTTCTGGTTTGGGGCGTGAAAAGTTTGAGGTTTCGATGTAGTCACTTCGGCTGGGTTCTTTTTGTGCTACGCTTGTTGAAGCATAAACAAATAGGTTTGTTGTTGGCTGATACGTTATTCCTGCTTTTGGATTAATAAAATAATGCTTTACTTCTTGTTGGAAGAAACTACCAAATTCATTCGGTCCCAAGAAAGAATAATTTACATGTCGATATTGTAAATCACCATAGATATTTATTTGTGATGTTAATTGAATGTCGGCTTTGATATATGAATTGAGATCATCTTTTGTCGCTGTGTTTTCATAGTATTTATCCGTCAATTCAGAGTTGCCGGCATTTCGAGCCCAAATTACTTCTCCATAATGATCACCGTCATAGCGATTGGCAGCACCACCCATGTTCAATTGAATTCGCTCCGTAATATTTCCATTTACGCTCCAAGTAATTCCATAAAACCAGTTGTCGAGCCATCTTCTTCTCACTAAATCTGAATGTGTGATGAGTGAATCGGCAGAACTTGCAGTTGATATATTGTATTCAACTAATTCCTGATTAGTTTTATATTCTTCATAATATCCCTTTCCTTTTGTTGCATGCAAACCAATGTTTGCTAACCACGATTTACCAATATTCCTGCTTCCTAAAAGTTGATAGTGATCTTGCTGGTAATTGTCGTTCTGATTTTTGTAGGTATAATAATTATAAGTTCGACCACTCGATAACAGATTGTTTGCTTCTTCTTCACTCAATCCGTTTCGATTGATGTAATCCATCATGCCTTTTACATCATCTTTTAATCTGCTTTCCGGAATGCCATTCCAACTTTGATAAGTAATTTCTTTTCCTGAAAACACATTTAGTCGAAGCAGATTTTTATTGTCGCGATAAGCGGTGCTTAAATAAAAAGATTTTAAATCCGATTGGCCTCGATCCATATACCCATCACTCGTTAGTTTTGAAAGTCGACCTTCTAATGAAAAGTGATTTTTTAATAATCCCGTACCAAATGAAATATTATTTTTCAGTGTGTTAAATGTTCCGATTGCATTTGAAGTTTGAATAAAAGCCGTGTCGCTAAGTTGTTGCGATAAAATATTTATAGTACCTCCAAAGGCGCCACTTCCATTGGTACTTACACCGGCACCGCGTGTTACCTCTATATTTTGTGTTGAACTTGCGAAATCTGGAAGATTGACCCAATAAACTCCCTGAGATTCTGCATCGTTTAATGGAATTCCATTGATGGTCACATTTACTCGAGTAGCATCACTTCCTCGTATTCGAATTCCAGTATATCCAATACCATTTCCTGCATCTGAAGTGACTACAGCACTAGGTAGAAGTTGAAGTAGATAGGGAAGGTCTTGTCCGGTATTTAATTTTTCAATCTCTTCTTTGCTTAATGTTTGATTAGCCATCGCTGCATTGGAGCCCGTTCGAGTCGATTTTACAACCACTTCATCGGTTAAAAATTGTTTAGCTTTTAATTGGATATTCAGCGTTGTAGCACCATTTATGGTTACTTGGATAGATGTATCCCTGTAGCCTATAAGACGACAATGAACTTTGATAAGTCCATCTTTAAGTTTGTAAAATGCAAAATTCCCCGATATTTCAGTCGTTACACTATATTGAGATTTTTCAATATGTAGAATAGCTCCTGGAAGTGGAACATGGTTTTCGTCGGTTACTAAACCGGATAATTCAGATTGTCCGTGACAAATATGAGAGAATGCTATAAGCAGACAGAGTGGAAATAAAGTTTTGAATGGCATGATGATGTCGTCTTAAAAGGGTACGCAGAAAAGCGAAATCGCTACACTTCCTCCGTCGGTACTAACCGAATCAGGTCGTATGGGTGTGATCTCAGCCCTAGTGGGCACCCCAGTGTTTGGGTCAAAGATATTAAAAAGAGCATTAACCGATTAAAGAATTACGTGAATAGTTGCTATTTAAATCTTCCCTTTGTCTACCTTTATACCTTCCTAAACAATACTACCCATGATTGACTTTTACCGCTCACTAATTAAGCTTACTCGAAATGGCCTCATGCTGTTTGTGCTTTTGTTAAACTTTCAGTTGGCACAAGGGCAAGTTCTTGTCAATGTTCCAGGAGGAGGCACAGGGCCTGGACCTGGAGCAGCTTATAATTATCGTCCTTTAGGAACCTTTTGGGGATATGATCGTGGCCAAATTCAATTGACCGCAGCAGAATTAACTTCAGCGGCGGTACCCAATGGAATTATTATTTCTCGTGTAGCATTTTTTCTAAATAGTTATAATAATCCAACACCTAATACGCCAGTAAGGGTTTTGTTGCGTGAAGTTGCAGGTCCTGCAGGATTAACACCAGCAACTTATGCTTCCGTTTCCAGTGCTGCCACCTTGTGTTTTAATGGAACGGTGAGTTCGGCTACTTTCTTACCAAACACATGGGTTACGATTTTCTTAACCAGTCCATTTTTTTTTAACGGAGGCGGAACTCATCTAGAAGTGATTGTTGAATCAAATTTTGGTGGAGCGGGTGGTGAAGCTTTCAATGGTAAAATATTTTCAAGAAGTAATCTTGGGTTTAATGGATTTCAGTATTGGGGAGCAGACAATACGCCGCCTGCTGGAAACGGGAATGTAACTACATTTCGTCCCGATGTTCAACTTTATTATAATTTAGCTACACCCTGCGCTAGCGTGCCCGCGGGAATTACGGCCGTTCCTTTTCCATCTACTGTTTGTTCTAGTATTCCTTACTCGGTAAGTTTGACTGGATTGTATCCTCCATTTAATAGCGGATATACTTTTCAATGGATGTCTTCTACGGTAGGAGCAGGAGGGCCGTTTGTTGCCATTCCGGGTGCAACACAAGCTATTTATTCTAGTCCTGGCCAAATTGCAACAACATGGTATCAATGTCAAATTCGATGTAGTGGTGGACCCATTACCAATTCATCCGTAGCTACGGTTAATTTGAATTCTCCCACAACATGTTATTGTGGATCTAATGCAACTTCGAGTGTAGATACTGATATTGGTCAAGTCGTTTTTGGGCCAATGACGAATCCTGCTGCAGTGGGAACAACTACAAATAATCCGACGTCATTTAATACTTACACAAATTTTACCACAACGGTTCCTGTACAGAATTATACGCAAGGAATCAGTTATCCAATAACCTTAAGGCAAATTACATCTGGTAATTTCTTTTTTGCTGCTTATTTCAATGTGTTTATAGATTATAATCAAGACGGAGTTTTTGATCCTACTGTTGAACGGGTTTATAGTGGGGGACCTACTGGGCCAACCAGTGCAGCACCTATTACTACTTCAGTCACCGGAAGTATTACCATTCCATTTTCTTCATTTACTGGAGTTACACGTATGCGCATTGTGCTAAGAGAAGGTGGAAATAATACAAATCTTCCTTGTGGAACTTATGTATGGGGAGAGACCGAAGATTATAATATTAATATTGTTCCAGGAGTCCCATGTGGATTAACCAATGCTGGATCGGCAACCACATCACTCACGAATGTTTGTCCAACTCAAGTTTTTAAATTAGATATTACAGGAACGGTAACATTAGGATCAGGAATGACATGGCAGTGGCAGAGTGGTCCGGCGGCTATTGGTCCTTGGACCAATATAGCAGGTGCAACATCTTATCCATTTGCCACTACAGAAGCTGCAACTACGTGGTATCGTTGTAGAATTACATGTGGCGCTACCACTTTGTATACAAACCCTGTATTAGTTACTCTGAATACACCAGCACAGTGTTACTGCATTCCTGTACATATTCCAAATTGTAATAATATGTGGACATCCAATGTCACATTTAATACATTGAATAATACGACGGGTTGCTCTAGTAACACCACTTTAGCGTACAATGTTTACCCGGCATCCGGAACGACAACTACCACCGTTACACAAAATCAAACTTACAACATAAGTGTAACCACTAGTGGAATTATTAATAGTATTATTTCTGTTTGGATCGATTATAATTTCAATGGAGTTTATGAACCAACTGAGTGGCAACAAATAGCAGTGAGTAATCCACCGGGAAGTACCGCAACTGTTCCTGTAACGATACCTGGCACTTCTGGTACCGGACTAACGGGTATGCGTGTACGTTCTCGATTTAGTGGGAATCCAAATACATCTACAAGTGCATGTTTAACTTTTGGTTCTGGTGAAACAGAAGATTATTTAATTACCATTAATCCTTTTTACACCACCTGCATGTGCAGGTACCCCTGGTCCATTTACTGCATTCGCTTCAGCGACTACGGCATGTTCGGGTTCGTTGATTAATTTATCGTTAAACCCAAATGCAGCAACTGTTTTCGGAGGATTAACTTTTCAATGGCAAAGTGGACCTTCTGCTTTAGGTCCTTGGACAAATATTGCTGGGGCAACAAGTAAAATATATAGCTTTAATGCTATTCAAACTGAATGGTATCGATGTGTTGTTATCTGTACAAATTCTGGGATAACCACTAATTCAAGTCCAGTTTCAGTTACCATCCAACCAACTACATGGCTAGGATTTACAAATGATTGGAATGATCCTACGAATTGGTGTGGTCGTGTTCCTACATTAGTGGATGATGCGATCATTTCATTAGTCGCTTCTGGAAGACCCGCCGCATCTTATTTTTTTCCCGTTGTAGCTGTAGGTGATACGATGTTGTCAAGAAACTTAACGGTGGCTGCAACCGATTCTGTGACGATTTTAACAGACACTACTGTGACGATGAATATTGCACAGAGTATTCATAATAATGGACGTATTTCGATTAGTTCATCAAGTGCTGATATTTATACTTTTGGAAGTTCCATTACTACATCAGGTTTGCTTCAAGCATTCAGAGGTGGATCAACACCTGATAATATCTTGCAAGTAATTTATACAGTTTCAGAGTTGCAAGCAGCAGGAATGCTTCCCAATGATTTAATTGATTCTATTTATTTATCTTTTTATTTTAGAGGAAGTACAGCGGCCTATCAAAATTTTGCTATTTCGTACGCTCAAATTCCTTCAGCTCAAGACCAGTTCGTTTCTAATGATCCATTGCTGGGTGTAACACCGGTTTATTCAAATGCTGCATTAATCATTGGTGCACCATCCAATGGGGTTTATACGGCTTATAATGCAACTTCTGGATTGTTGAAACTTCCAGCTACTAATTTCAGATGGGACGGAGTGAGTAATATTTTATTGCAGATTTGTTATGACATGACGGCCGGTACTCCCGGTGGTAATGATTTTATGTATTTGTCGAGTACCGCTCCACGTAAATCAATGTTGTGGCTTGGTTCTACTAATATTGCAACAAACGGTTGTACTTTAACTTCGCTATCACCAAATTTAATATCCAACTTTGGCCAAGTTCCTTCAACGTTACGACCCAATATTGGATTTAGATTCCGACGACCTCAAAAGTTGATGAATGGAACAATTGGTGTTGATTTAAATAATAATGCAGGTTCAAAATTCTGGTCAAGCTTTGCTAATTTAACCATTGCGGGCAATCTAAATAATAGCTCAACACTATATTCAGATACTTCAATAATTACGCTAAATGGTCTGTTTAATAATAATGGAATTACTGATTTTAGTTATGCTCCATTATTTGCCAATAAAAAAACCATCATGAATTTTGCAGGTTCCGATTGGAATAATAATAATTCGTTCTTGTCAGGAAATTCATTGGTAAGATTCAATGGAGCATTGGCTCAAAATATTGGTGGTTCAGTCAACACTACTTTTCATGAACTGCAAATTAGTAAAGTTGCCACATCTCAATTCGTCACGCTTTTGCGAAATGTTGCTGTTGATGATACATTGACTCTAACCTTAGGTCAGTTGCGATTAAATTCGAATTCCATTGATATTAATAATGGTTTTGCTTCAAATACGAGTACGGCTAATCCAGTAGGACCTATTACAAGAACTGCAGGATTTATTATTAGCGAAAACCCAATTGCTTTGGTGAATTGGAAAAACATTGGTACAACGAATGGACTACGTGTTGTGCCATTTGGTAATGGTGCTGTAGCAGCTCCCCTTTATATTCCGTTTTCATTTCAACATACGTCAGGCGATTTAGGAAATCTTAGTATTGCCACCTACAATGCGCCAGCAAATTTGCCTTGGCCTCCCGGTGTAACGCATATTAATAATGCTACTACATCCGCAAATAATGCACCAGCAACTGTAGATCGTTTTTGGATGCTATCTAAAACAGGACCTAATCCTGTAGCTGATTTAGTTTTTCGATTTACACCAACAGAGCGTGCTGCCGGTATGGGTGTTTTCCAACAAGGTCGTGCACAGCCATGGAGAAGTCAAGCACAAGGTGGAGGAGTTAATAATGCATGGATACGTTTAGCAATTCCATGGACAACTACTAACTATATTCAATCATATGGTCAAGTTTTAGCAGTATATGATTCTGTTCGTGTGGCAGGATTCGATTGGCCAATCCTTCCTGCGCAAGGTGCTCCGTATTTTGCAAATCCAGGACCAATAGGGAACAGCAATCCTTGGGCAATTTCGATCAATAGTCAGCCTCTTCCAGTTGAATTGATAGCCTTCGATGCTAAGAGAATTGAAGATAAAGTGAAATTGACCTGGTCAACACTCTCTGAAGAATCTTCTGACTATTATTTTGTAGAAAGAACGTTAGATTTTAATGAGCATGTACAAGTTGCAAAAGTTTCTGCCGCGGGTAATAGTAGTCAGCTATTAAGCTATGAAGGGTGGGATCATTCTCCTAAAGACGGAATTAATTATTATCGTCTCTCTCAGGTGGATTTTGATGGGACAGTAAATGTGATTTCAGATTATATCCCCGTTCGATTTGGCAATGATTTGAAATTTGAAATTCTCTATCTATTAAATGAGCCTTCATCGTCCCTGATATTCGATTATAATTCAAATGAACCTCTTCAACTTTCAGTATTTGATGTTGCAGGACGTTTAATTCAAACCGTATCTTCGATTCCTGCTCAAATTGGAATGAATGTTTTGACTGTTGATTTTAATTTCCTTGCTGCCGGTTTATACACAATTCAATTGCGAAATGCTGAAGATGCTAGAAGTTATCGTTTTGTAAAACAGTAGGTTGATTCAAGAATTTGTGCCCCTATATGAGCTAATCGTATAGGGGCATTTTCATGTATTAAATTTAAGTTGCAGTGATTATTCTCCTTACATTTGTTTATCCAAACAAAACAATCAACATAACCAACTTAATTACTATGAAAAGATTATTATCACTACTCCTGCTCCTCTGTATTGGTCAAACTGGATTTAGTGCAAATCAAAGCCTATGGAAAGTGGCTTCCCCTTCTGAATTATCTGTTTTAAAAGATGCAACAATTCGTACTAAAAGTTCTTTGCATTATAAATTAGAGATTTCAACTTTTACTAATTTATTATACACTTCGCCTGACGAAACATCTTCCTTGTTGGGAACTATTATTGAAGTTCCTTTTCCTGATGGTACTTTCAAAAATTATAGAATAAAAGCAACACCAATCATTCCACAAGCTTTGCAAAATAAGTATCCTGGAATTAAAACATGGGCAGGACAAGGAGTTGAAGATCCTTCTTCTGTAATTTATTTAGATGTTACGTTGTGGGGATTTCATGGGATGATTTTTTCAGAGCAAGGCACTGTATTTATTGATCCTTATAATATGGCTACCAATGAGTATTATTTAGTGTATTGGAAATCGAATGCACTTAGCTCAAGCCCAATCGCTGCTTGTGGTTTTGATCCAAGCACAACCGAAAATCAACTTAATACCGCTGAAATTAGAGCGCATGTTCAACAAAATGGATCTTCCAATAATGTTGCAAGAAGCGCAGGAAATACCTTGAGAACTTATAGTACAGCAATAGCTTGTACTGGAGAATATTCTAATTTTCATGGCGGAACTATTCCTAGCGTATTGTCTGCAATAGTAACAAGTTTAAATAGAGTCACTGGAGTATATGAACAAGAAGTTGCAATACGATTAGAGTTGGTTCCAAATAATGATACATTAATTTTTTTAAATTCTGCAACAGATCCTTATTCCAACAACAGCGGTGGTACTATGTTAGGTCAAAATCAATCAACTGTAGCTGCTCTTATTGGAAATAGTAATTATGATATTGGACATGTATTCAGTACAGGAGGGGGGGGGATTGCAGGTCTAGGTGTTATCTGTAACTCTTTGCAAAAAGCAAGAGGAGTAACGGGTTCCCCTTCACCTATAAATGATCCTTTTAACATCGATTACGTTGCTCATGAAATGGGACATCAGTTTGGAGGAAATCATACTTTTAACAGTAATACAAGTTCTTGTGCAGGAAACGGAAATTTTTCTACTGCATATGAACCTGGTAGCGGTACTACGATTATGGCTTATGCTGGAATTTGTGGATCACATAATACCCAAAATTTTAGTGATCCATTTTTTCACACTGCAAGTTTTGATGAAATCCTAGACTATGTTACGCTATCCGGAGGTTCAACATGTCCTGTATCAACAGCTACAGGAAATAACGCTCCAGTAATCACTTCCATTGGAACCGACCATGCAATACCTTATCAAACTCCATTTTTATTAGAAGGCGTAGCGAATGACCCTGATGGTGATCCTATCAAATACAGTTGGGAAGAATATGATTTAGGACCTTCTGGTAGTCCAAGTGCTCCAAGCGGAAATGCACCACTTTTTCGTTCAACGATTCCTTCTACTTCACCTATTCGTTATTTCCCTAAACTTTCGGCTATCGTAACGGGTGCTGCTTCTTTAGGTGAGCGTTTGCCTACGTATGCTCGCGATTTACAATTTCGTTTAACAGTTCGGGATAATAAACTTGGTGGTGGCGGAGTTACGTATGAAGAAGTTTTAGTTACCTTGAATGTAATTAATACAGGTGCTCCATTTGTTGTTACAGCTCCAAATACAAACGTAACATGGGTGGGCGGCACTCAAGAAAATGTGACATGGAATGTGGTTGGAACGGATGTCGCTCCAATCAACGCAGCCAATGTAGATATTTTCTTATCGACAGATGGTGGGTATACGTATCCAACAACATTGGCTACTGGTGTACCTAATACAGGAGTAGCAACGGTAACTGTTCCAAGTATTAATAATACAACCGCTCGTGTCATGGTAAGAGGTGCCGGAAATGTTTTCTTCGATATTTCAAATGCAAACTTTACAATTACAAGTACGCAATCGTTAACTGAAAATTCATTGAGTGATGTTGTTCGCTTTTATCCTAATCCTTCTGCTGGATTGTTTAATCTTAGCATAGCAGGTGAATATAGAGGGGATGTTCTTGTCACTATTGCAGATATGACTGGTAAAATTGTGGATGTAAAATCCATGTATAAAAACGGAAGTGGAATGGTTACCTTATTGGATCTAAGTTCACTTCCAAAAGGTATTTATACGGGAACAATTTCTACTTCTGAAGGTGTAAAAACAGAAAAGTTGGTTATTGCTAACTAATATTAAATTAATTAAGCCGAGTGTTGTTTTTCTACAGCACTCGGCTTTTTTGTGGATTAATTTGAAAAAAAATCGATTTATCAAGAAATCATAGTTTGCTTATCGTAAATTTGTATCATTCATGAAGAAGTTGCGCAAAATATTTTACGGGGTCATAGTTTTAATTCTTTTAGGGATCGTTGCCGTATTGATTTATTTGGCATCACAAAAGCCTCATTACAGTGGAAGTATAAAAATGCGTGGTCTCGTTAATCAAGTGGAGGTGATTTATGATTATTATGGCGTTCCACATATATATGCAGAAAGCGAGGAAGATGCTTATTTTGCTTTAGGTTTTGTGCATGCACAAGATCGTCTTTTTCAAATGGAGATGACGAAGCGTGTAGCCTCTGGACAACTGTCAGAGATTTTAGGAGCAGATTTTATTAAAGTAGATGCGTTTTTTAAAACGTTGGGTTTTGATGAGCATGCCGAAGAAGCAGCAAAAAAGTTTATGTCAGGTGATTCTCTTCCTTACCAAAAAGCTGCAAAAGCGTATTTGAAAGGAGTAAATCAATTTATTGTAACCGGAAGTACTCCCGTGGAGTTTGTCATGCTCGGAATTGATAAAAAAGAATTTACAATTAAAGATATGTATCTGTCTACAGAGTACATGGCGTTTAATTTCGCTATGGCTTTTCGAACAGATCCTATTATGACTTTTATTGAACGGAAATTGGGTGCATCCTATTTTAGAGATATTGTTACTTCACACAAGGATAGTTCATTGGCCATCCCCACTATTTCTTTTAATTCCGATTCTACTAGAATGCCTATCGATTCGATTCTCAATAATAAAGTGAGTGCATTCAATACGGTGAATACGATTCTCGATAATGTTCCCATCTCCCCTTTTACGGGAAGCAATGCATGGATAGTGGCACCAAAAAAATCGCAGTCTGGAAAAGTATTGTTTGGAAACGATACACATATTGGATTTTCTCAACCTTCTGTTTGGTACGAAGCACATTTGGAATATCCTGGATTTAGTTTTTATGGAAACTTCCTAGCTGGATTTCCTTTTGCTGCGATTGGACATACCCGCGAAATGGTATGGGGATTAACCATGCTGGAGAATGATGATCTTGATTTTTATTCAGAAAGATTGAAGCCCGGTGACTCCTCGTTGTATTGGTCGGACGGAAGATGGAAGTCACTTAGTAAAGTGAATAAAATTATAAAGGTTAAGAATGAGGAAGACGTCACACTAACGGTGAGGAGTAGCCGTCATGGACCTTTGGTGGATAATGTGATGCCTGAATGGAAACAAGTAACCACCAATGCAGTTTCTATTTGGTGGACACATTTGAAGTTTTCGAATAATTTGATGCAGGTTACGTATGAAATGAATCATGCTAAAAACTTAGATGAGTTTCAGCACGGCGTATCTCAATTAATCTCTCCTGGATTAAATGTAATGTATGGCGATCGTGAAGGGAATATTGCCTGGTGGGCTGCC
Organism: Bacteroidota bacterium; assembly: GCA_016709725.1. GTDB lineage: Bacteria > Bacteroidota > Bacteroidia > AKYH767-A > OLB10 > JAJTFW01. The sequence goes on along the minus strand of JADJMG010000005.1, from coordinate 129,982 downwards.
GGTCGATTAATGAAACGCGCTGCTTCTGTAAATCCTGTTTTGTTGTTAGATGGATCGAAGTATAGTTTGGATCCATCTGGATATTTAGATTTCTCCATGAATCCGCAATCTGTGAATCCTCCTTCTGGATTTGTGTACAGCGCCAATAATCAACCCGACACCATGCCCGGTCAAGGATTTTATCCAGGTTATTATACGCCTGACGATAGAGCCATTCGCATTAATAAATTATTTGAAGAGAAAAATATTTTTTCATTGGAAGATTTGCAACGGATCAGTACCGATGTTAGATCTCCAACAACCCCCAAAGTAGCTACCGTCATCCTGAATTCTATCCGCACCGAGGTGAAGCAGAAAAGCGCAGCACATACCAATGCGTCTAAAATTTTGTTGATGTGGGATGGTGAGCATCAGTTGCGCACACAAGCTCCCACCATTTATTATAAGTTGTTGTACTATGTTTTGCAAATGGCTATGGAAGATGAGTTGGGTGCAGAAAATTTTAAATTGTTATTATCTACGCATGCATTAAAGAATAGCATCTTGTCCTTTGTTGAAAATGATTCATCCGTTTGGTGGAACGATGTGATTTCGCGTGATGTAAAAGAATCGCGCAATATTATTTTTGAAAAAGCATTTGATAAAACCGTTGCCGATCTCATTAAGCAATTAGGAAGTAATACCGACTCTTGGGAGTGGGGGCGAGTGCATATGTTAGAACATAAACATCCCATCGGAATGAAGAAGCCCTTTAACTTAATGTTTAATGTGGGACCATTCCCCGTTCCGGGCGGACAAGAAGTCATCAATCAAATGGGATTTGATTTGAATCCCGATGGTGTTTACCGAGTGAAGTACGGACCTGCCATGCGCATTGTTTTAGACATGGCCGATGTGGAAGGCTCAAAAAGTGTATTACCAACAGGACAATCAGGAAATGTAATGAGCCGATATTACAATGATCAAAGCAGTCTGTATAATTCAAATAAATTGCGCAAACAAAAAATGAATCGTGCCGAAATTGAATCCAATCGAAGTGGAAGATTGATTTTGGAGCCGGGGAAGTAAATTTATTTTGACTATTTATCTGAGAATATGGTAAGCAATAAACAATTTATTCTCGTTGTATTATGTCTTTTCTTTGGTGTAAAAAGTAACACTTTTTGTCAAGGTAAAAGCAGTCATTTTCTTTTAGGCTATGATACAGGTTTGTTCGATACAAATGTCGTTTCAACTAAAGCTGATCTTTATTTTACCCAAAATAATTACACACTAACGCCTGCTAATTTCAAAATGCCCTTTCGTGCCGCTCAAGGCAATCTTTCAGACGAAAACGGAAATCTAATAATGGTAAGCAATGGGTGTTGGATTGCTGATGCCACAGGAGATACTATGCTCAATGGAGGGGGGTTGATTCCAAATTCGTTTACGAATTCTAGTTGGTGTGATGCCGTTTCTGGCATTCCATTTCCACATTCAGCAGTATTTGTACCTGATCCATCTGATACGAACAAAATATTTTTATTACATCAATCCGGTACCAGTTCATCCAATTTCAAATCAGATGGATTATACTTCACTGTTATTGATAAATCACTCAATGGAGGTTTAGGCGGCGTTGTGCCCAGCCAAAAAAACCAGGTAGCATTACAGGCAGGACTGAACCCTGGTATTGCTGTATGTAAACATGCCAACGGTGTGGATTGGTGGGTACTGGTTTTTAAAGACAGTTCAGATATTGTGTACACTATGCAATTAAGTGCTACCGGCTTTTCTCCTCCTATTCAACAAGCATTGGGAGTATCGCCTCCGGTTTATTTATTAGGTCAGATGAGTTTCTCTCCTGATGGTAAAAAAAAAAACTATATGCTAGTACTTTCTTAAAAATAGTTCAACTTAATTTGGATACTTCTAATATTGCTGCAAGCTTAGATACAGTTGCTGTTTATGATGGCTATGCTTTTCCGTATCCAATGCTTAAAACAGATTTTTGGTTAATGTATTTGGCTGCCAACGGAAAAATATATATTACCTCTGGCAATGGTGTCATCGATATTCATTTTATAAACTATCCGGATAGCAATGGTGTAGCATGCGATGTACAACAGCATGCCATTCGTTTACCATGTTATGCTACTCGCGGCAATGTTTACCACCCCAATTACTACTTGGGCTGCGATACAACGTTAGGTTGTCCGTGTTTAATAAGTACTGGATTAAGTGAAAATGGAAAACATGATTTCAGCATAAAATTATCTCCCAATCCTGGTAGCTCGGGTTTTGAAATATTGTACTTGCTTCCGCAAAATAAAAATGGAATCTTAAGTGTTTATGATTTGCAAGGACGTTTAATGCACAAACAATCCCTTCCTCAATGGTCAACCATGCAACATGTTCCAGCTTCAAATTGGGCGGGTGGAGTATATCAAGTAAGAGTTGAAAGCGATGGGTATTTTAGTGCTAATAAGTGGGTGAAGTATTAGATAATTTGAAAATGGATTAATTTGATAGCGAGGCTTCGCTTGAAAATGGGCTGGCGCTTTGGTGTAAGGAATTTTAGCTTAGGATTGAGCTTGTTGATCAATTATAAATCTATATTTTAACCGAGGGACGCTAGGAAGGCGCAAGGGACGCAATGAATCGATTCAAATAAACTTCAAATCAAATAATTTTCATAGCGAAGCCTGCTAGCATATCATCTTCAAATTTTCAAATTAATCCATTTTCAAATTAAAATTTTTATCATCTTCTCTGCCAAAATTCTCGCAATCTTTTCATTCGACTCATGCGTCCATCCTGCAATATGTGGAGAGAGTACCACTTGTTCCATCACACACAGTTCTTGAAAGGGCGCGGGTAAATTATCTTTGTCGATGTGTTCGAAGCTGAGTGTTTCGTATTCGAGTACATCCAAAGCAGCGCCAATTATTTTTCCGCTTTTAAGTCCATCTACCAACGCTTGGGTATCAACATTTTTTCCTCTTGCTGTATTGATGAACCAAATGGGTTTTGCGAAACGTTGTATCAATGCTGCATTCACCATATACTTAGTTTCTGCGGTGAGTGGTATATGCAAGCTCACTACATCACAAGTTTCAAAAAAAACTTTTTCGGAACATTGTTCAACATATGGAAATTCATTCGTGTCGATTTTTATGTAGGGATCTAACGCAATTATTTTAACATCAAAGCCGCGCAATTTTTCCGCAAACGATTTGCCCATCTGCCCAAAACCGATAATGCCAATGGTTTTACCTGCTAATTCAACGCCTCTATTTTCTTCTCTTCTCCAAAATCCTTGTCGTACTTCTTTGTCGGCGCGCAAGAGATTATTGAAGAGCATCAACAACATTCCCAAGGCATGTTCTCCAACCGCAGTGCGATTTCCTTCGGGTGCATTTACACAAATGATCATTGCTTTTTGTGCTGCGATTAAATCAATGTTCTCCATTCCTGCTCCCGCTCGACCAATACACTTTAGGGTTGTTGCTTTTTCAATAAAATCAGCATCAATAGCAAATCGACTTCGAATGGCTATGCCTTGATGAAGATGAATTTCTTGGAGAACTTCTTCCTTGCTTAAATGATATCCTTCTCGAATGGAAATGCCGGCCGCTTCAATCGTCTTAATAAATTGAGGATGCAAGGTGTCGATGAGAAGAATGGATTTTGTCATAGAGCCAGTGTTACATCTTTCACAAAATTTATAGCAAGGATCCTTTTAACAATGCCGCAGCAATACTAAAGTAAATGATGAGTCCGGTAACGTCAACCAATGTGGCAATGAAGGGTGCAGATGACGTTGCAGGATCGGCACCTAAATGTTTTAAAAGTAAAGGCATCATGGATCCCATCACCGAACCCCACAGCACAACGAGCATGAGCGAAAATCCAATGGTAGAGCCAATCGCAAACCAATGTTCACCGTACATACCTGTAAAGAAATTCCATGCGCCTACGCGAGCAAATCCCAATACTCCGAGAATTAATCCGAGCATGATGCCCGTAATAATTTCACGCTTCATAATTCGCCACCAATCGTTAATTTTAATTTCACCCAAGGCAAGTGCACGAATAATCAAAGTCGATGCTTGTGATCCGCTGTTCCCGCCGCTTGAAACAATCAACGGAATAAATAATGCAAGTACTACGGCTTTTGCAATTTCATGTTCAAAGAATCCCATTGCAGAAGCTGTGAAAAGTTCTCCAACAAAAAGTACAACGAGCCAAGGAGCACGTTTGCGCAACATCTCCATAATGCCAACATCCATATACGGATCTTCAAGCGCTTCTACCGCACCTAATTTTTGAATATCTTCTGTATCTTCTTTTTAGCAAGTTCTAAGATGTCATCGACGGTGATGATTCCTAACAGCAATCCTCCAGCATCCGTTACCGGCATCGCTACTCGAGTGGTATTCGAGAAAGCTCTTACCGCAACCTCTTCATCATCGGTTACAAGTAAAGAGGAGAATGATCCATCTAAAATATCATGAATTAAAATATGATCTTCTGCTAATAATATTTCACCTAAGCGAATATCATCAATGAGATATCCTGTATCATCAACAATGTAAATCACATCTAACGTCTCACTTTTCTCTCCCACTTTTCGAATATGATCCAATGCTTCGCGCACGGTCCAATTACTTTTTACAGTAACATAATCGGGCGTCATCAAACGTCCGATGGAATCTTCTGGGTATCCTAAAAGGGATAAAGCAACTCTTCTTTCTTTTTGCGTGAGGAGGGTAAGAAGTTTGTTGAGTTGATCGGTTTCTAATTGTTCAAGTAATGCGGTTCGATTATCCGCCGACATATCATTCAGAATTAACTGAAGTTGACGATTTCGCAAAACACCAATTAAAACAACCTGATCATTTAAATCTAATAATTCAAAAGTTTCATAAGCTTGTTCTCGATCAACAGCCGAAAAAATCATCGCTTGATCAGCAGGTTCAAGATCTTGAATGAGCATAGCAAGATCCTGCGCAGACCAACCTTCTAGGAAAGCCTCCAGCTGGTCGTGGTCTTTTAAACTTAAAAACCGTTTGATCTCTTGCTTTTCAACTTCTAATTCCATCTTGTATTTTCAACCTTGTATTATTTTTCTAATGCTTCGTTTTCAAACCTGTCCAGCAGCATTGCGGGATTTTCAAAGCCAAGGAAAAACGATTTGTTTTTTCATGGAGATGGATAACGAAACAAAATTAAGATGTAATTATTATTTGCTGATTGTATTCAGTGGGGCAAAAGTAGGCAATGCTATAGAGCGAAACAAGTTGGAGTGGGAGATGGGAGAGTAGGAGATCGCGAAGTATCGCGAGGAGTAGTAGAGATGGCTAGCGCAATGTCATAAAGCTAAGCTGCAAGATGCCGAAGGCATCACATGTTTATAGAAAAAGACCAAATAATAAACATACGACCCCGAAGGGGTCGAACAACAACAAACCACATTTCTCTATAAACATTTGACCCATTCTGGGTCAAAATTCATTAACAAAATGACATTGGAGAGAGCGAAGTGCTCCCTGAGCTTGTCGAGGGGAGAGTGGGAGAGAAAGGGAATAGTAGTTTATAAAAAAGCTAAGTCAGACTATGCAAATAAAAATAGATGGAAAAGGATAATAGGATGAATAGAATGAGATCATAATGAACTCAAACAGGAGCGTAAATTCTAAGATGGACGGTGCTCTTGTGCCTTAATATGTTGACCGTAAGCAGGACATCTTTCTTTTGTCTTGCATGATGCTACTGCAATAAAGAGGACACCAAGGATGAAGAAGGCTAATTTTTGACGCATTTCTATTTTGTATTATCAATGTTCTGCAAAATAAACTAATTTTTATGCTATTATCGGTAATTATTTAAAAATCTTATAAGGCTGAATAGTTAATAAAACGTAAACACGCTCTATTTGTTATTTATTATTCATTTTTTTGATTTTTAATGGTTTCCACATTTTTTTTCGGAGAATTTCGTTAAAGAAGCTAATTTCGACACATGACAACGCCTATTTCTCCATCGCTTTCTCTAAATATGAAAGCATTTTTGGTTGAAAAGACATGGGAAAGTACGTTTCTCGAGGAATCTTCCAAAGAATATTACATTTCCTTGATTCGGTTTTTAAGTGAAGAATTTGATCGTGAACAGGTGATTTTTCCTCCCAATAACCTAATCTTTGCTGCATTTAATAGTACACCTTTTAACAAAATTAAAGTGGTAATCCTTGGGCAAGATCCATATCATGGTGAAGGTCAGGCGAATGGACTGTGTTTTTCGGTGGCTGATGGAGTTCGGAAAACCACCTTCACTCGTAAATATTTTTAAGGAGCTAAAGGAAGATCTCGGTTTTGAAATTCCAGCCCATGGTAATCTAGAGTCTTGGGCGCAACAAGGAGTTCTCTTGTTAAATGCTACCCTTAACAGTACGAGCTCACGCAGCAGGTTCCCATCAAGGGAAAGGGTGGGAACAGTTTACCGATGCAATCATCCAAAAAATTTCGGATGAGTTGGATGGAATTGTGTTCTTGCTTTGGGGAAATTATGCTCAAAAGAAAGGTCAAAAAATTGATCGCTCGCGCCATTTGGTTTTAGAAGCACCACATCCATCTCCCTTAGCACGCGGTGGATTTAAAAACTGTAAACACTTTTCGAAGACGAATGATTATTTGTTGTCGATGGGGAAATCGCCAATTCAATGGAATCTTAATTCGGAGAAATAGCGATGAGGTTGCAATCTGTTTTTATGCTGATATGTAATATGAAAAAATATTTTTTCATCGTTGTCTTAGTGCTTTTGTTTTTTGCAGATGGATCGGCTCAATCCATTTTGTCTTTTCAATCGATGGAGATGGATCAAAAGAATGTGTTGGAGAAAGCATTTTCAAACTATGCTAAATCGTCAAAGAATAGCAAGGATTCATTAACAATCGTAAGTCAATTGCGAAAAAGTTTAATGGGATTTCAAGAGTCGGGTTATTTAGAAGCGCGGTTGGATAGTGTTAGTCAAGTAAATGGAAAAGTAGCTTGGTGGTATGTAGGTCCGATCTATAAAATTGTAGAAATTAGAACTCCTCAAGAAGATGATTATTTGTTATCGGATGGTGGTCGATTGTATCCGAATAAAATATTTTCTCCAGCTGTTTATGCAAAGACAACGAGTAATATTTTAAATTTCAGTACCAACAATGGATATCCTTTTGCCTCTGTAAAATTGGATAGCATTGTTGTGGAACAAGGAAAATTAAAAGCGAGTTTAGTTGTTGATAAAGGAAATTTAGTTCTCTTAGATACTGCACTCATCAAAGGCACAGTAAAAATATCGCCAGCTTACTTATATAATTATTTAAGGATTCAACCAGGTTCTGTTTTCGATGAATCCATCTTACGAAAAGTTTCCATTCGATTAAAAGAAATTCCTTTTTTATCGGAAGCACGATCCTTTGAAATTGAATTTACTAAAGATGGGGCTCGTCCTGTGTTGTATCTACAGGAAAAAAAAAGCAAGTCAATTCAATGGTGTCATCGGCGTGCAACCCGATAATGCAAATCCTGGTAAAGTTTTTTTGACTGGAGATGTGCGATTGCGTTTATTGAATTCTTTTGGAAGAGCAGAGTTGTTCGATTTGAATTGGAGCAATCCATTACCAAGATCACAAGATTTAAAAGTGAAATTTTCCTATCCCTTTTTATTTTCATTACCAGTGGGTGTAGAAGGGGACTTGACTTTATTTAAAAGAGATTCTATCTTCCTCGAATTAAATCGACAAATTGGATTTCGATATTTCCTAAGTGGAAATAATTCAGTTCGATTTTTTCTGGGGCGAAAAACGAGTAGTTTGATTTCTACTAAGGGCTATGAGAATGTAACTACCTTGCCTCCTTTTGCCGACGTAGGGACCAATACTTTCGGGTTGGGATTCCAATTTCAACAACTCGATTACCGACTCAATCCGCGGAAAGGATTTTCTGTTGATGTCAATGGCGGTGCTGGATTGCGAGAGATTAAAAGGAATTCGAAAATTAACAAAGCAGTTTACGATAGTATCAACTTAAAAAACACGCAGTACAAAGCTGAAATAATTTTTGATTTTTATATTCCCGTTTTTAATCGAAGTGTAATTAATATTGGTGGGATGGGAGCGTGGTTAGAAAGTGAAAATATTTTTAGTAATGAGATGTATCGCTTCGGTGGACTTAAAACATTGCGTGGGTTTGATGAAGCTTCTTTGTTAGCCTCTACCTACGGAATTGGGAAAATAGAATATCGATTTATTTTAGAAACGAATTCTTACCTCTTGCTTTTCTATAATCAAGCTTGGTTCGAGAATAAAGGACGTGAAACAATATTGAGAGATACTCCTTATGGATTTGGTGCCGGTATAACTTTCGACACCAAACTCGGAATTTTTTCTTTCAATTATGCACTCGGAAGTCAACAGGATAGTCCCATCGAATTTAAAGCCGCAAAAATCCACTTTGGATTAGTGAATTATTTTTAATTGTTGTTCTACATTTCTTAGCGCAGCCTTAGCGCCTCTGCGCCTTTGCGAGAAAATTTTGCTGAGCGCAGCCTTAGCGCCTTTGCGAGAAAATTTTGCTGAGCGCAGCCTTAGCGCCTTAGCGCCTTTGCGAGAAAACTTGCTGAGAGCTTCGCAGCAACTAATTGACGCTAATTTTCTCGAGGTGCAGGGCGCAGAGTTCTTCTCGCTAAATTTTCTCGCAAAGGCGCAATCCCGATAGCTATCGGGACGCAAAGGGCTGCGCTTTGAATCAATAATCCAATCTGTTAGTGAATAGTGTTTAATCGTTGATTAACGTATACCGAATGGCTTGATTGAAATTGGTTCCAGTAATTTGAATTAAATAAATTCCAGTCGATTGATTGGTTATATCTATGATCGTATCGGAGGTGATGTTATTTTTCGAATAAACAATCCTTCCCATATTATCAAATACGTTAATCAAAACACTTTTTCCGTTAAATCCACTGAGTTGGAATTTTCCATTCGACGGATTTGGAAATAATGTAATATTCGACTGATTCGTATTTTCGTTTAGGGATGTTGTTCCGCAAACGAAGGAATCAACTTGTGCAACAGGAATGATATTCAAACCCAAACTCATAAAGCTATAAACAATACTTGTGGTATCTGCTAAGAAATTATCCGTGTGGGCGAGTAATGTGGTAAGTTGTGTAAATCCATCTTCAAAGCAAACCGTATTGGGAACACTATTTTTTTGAATAGCAAAAGTTTGATTTTTATTTCCGCTAAATTGATTTCCAAATCCACCCAGTAAAATCATTCCTTGATTATCAACAGCAGAACTTTTAATAAATGTATTTGAAACGCGATCGCCAATAGTCACTGCGTTGTTAATGTTTCCTGTTGCTATATCTACTTCTAATGAAAGTCCTTGCGCATAGGTTTGGAACAAAGTATCAATATCGGTTTGTCCCGTCATAATAAAATTACCGAAAGCGCCAGCATGAATTCCTGTGGCTCTGTCATTCTCAACACCGCCTGCAGATCCACCAATAACATAAGCTCCAGTATAATCACAAACGACTAACAAAGCATCTGAATTGGAAAAAGCATCAACAGTAGTTTCACCAGCAAAAGCATAATTTTGCAGATTCAAATTTTCTGTGGCTTTATAAAAAATATCTAGTGAAGGGGAATCAAATGCATTCGACCATGTAAGAACTCCCATAGCATCTGTCTTAACAGCCCATCCATTTTGTCCTGAAAAAATATCGAATGTAGATCCTGAAAATAAAAACCCACCGTCGGAAGTGTTGATTACATCAAGAAATTCATTATTTGATTCTTTTTCGAATGAACGACTCCATATGATTACTCCGTTACTGTCTAACAACATTCCAAATCCGCAGGTGAAAGCATTTTGACAAAATATAGTGGATCCTGCAACAATAATTTTCCCATCACTGAGTACACCTACTTGTTTCACTACATCGTATCCATTCGCAGTAAAATTTTGTGTCCATAAGATATTTCCAATGCTATCTGTCCTTGTAATTAACACTTCAGCGGATGATTGAGTAGTGTTTGATTTGGTAGAACCAATTACAAATCCTCCTGTCGGAAAGAGATCGATGGATTCACCTACTTCATTACTACCCCCATTAAATTGTTTAGACCAAACTAGGTTTCCTCCTTGATCACATCTCATGAGTAAAATGTCATGATTTCCGATGGTGTCTGTCGCGATTGAGCCCACTCCAATAAAGCCATTGCCTGGCAAATGCGCTAAATCGTTTAATTCTTCGCCTAATGAAGAGGCAATGGGATAAGTTTGAGACCAAGAATTTTGGCTCTTTACTGTGCTACTTGATACTACTAATGTGATTATCAAGGGAAGAAGAAAGTTGTTTTTCATGTGTATGTTGATTTGAATCGCTAAATTAAACATAATCAGATGATTATTTATTCATCATTCCTCAATTCCTTATCTTTGCCCCCCATGTTGCATAAATCAGGTTTCGTAAACATTATTGGAAAGCCCAATGTAGGTAAGAGCACTTTACTTAACGCATTGATGGGCCAAGACTTATCTGTAGTTACGCCTAAGGCCCAAACCACACGTCACCGTATTAAGGCGATTTTGAATGGAGACGATTATCAAATCGTTTTTTCGGATACACCCGGAATTATGAAGCCTGCCTATAAGCTACATGAAAGGATGTTGCATGCGGTAGATGAGACATTAACTGACGCTGATTTAGTGCTTTATGTAACCGAATTGAAAGATCGTACAATTTCTGATGATCTCTTGTTTAAACTTCAAGGCTTGCTGGTTCCCTTGTATGTTTTAATCAATAAAGTAGACACGGGAAACCAAGAAGAAGTGATGGAAGCCGTGGAGCATTGGAAAAAAGTGTTGAATCCAACAATCGTGCTTCCTATTTCAGCATTGCATAAATTTCAAGTGGAATTGTTGCAAGAAAAAATTGTAAGCGCACTTCCCGAAGGCCCAGCGTATTTTGATAAGGACGAAGATATCAGCGATCGAAATGTTCGATTTTTTGTTACTGAAATTATTCGTGGAAGGATATTACAACAGTTCCAAAAAGAAATTCCATACTCAGTAGAAGTTTTCGTGGAAGAATATAAAGAGACTCCGGAAATTGATCGCATTCGTGTGATCATTTATTGCGCTCGCGAATCACAAAAAGGAATTTTGCTAGGGAAGGGTGGAGCAGCCATGAAGAAATTGGGCACTGATTCCAGAAAATTAATTGAAGAATTTATAAGTAAAAAAGTATACATCGAATTCACCGTGAAGGTAGCGGATGATTGGCGCGACAACGATAAAATGTTGAAGCGTTTCGGGTACGAATAAAGTTTTAAAATAAAGTATAGCCATGGCTAATATTGTTGCCATTGTGGGTCGCCCCAATGTAGGAAAATCAACGCTATTTAATCGTTTGACGGAGTCGCGTAAAGCAATTGTGGACGAGAGTTCAGGAGTTACACGTGATCGTCATTACGGAAAAGCAGAGTGGATCGGTCGCACGTATTCAGTGATCGATACGGGAGGTTATATCATCGGGTCAGAGGATATTTTCGAAAAGGAAATTCGGAAGCAAGTGCAGTTGGCTATTGACGAAGCAAATATTATTTTATTTGTGGTTGATGTTGCGGTTGGACTTACGGACATGGATAAAGAAGTTGGAAACCTATTGCGCAAATCAAAGAAAAAAATATTTTTAGTTGCTAATAAAGTAGATTCATCCGCTCGTATTCATGATGTTCATGAATTTCATGCGTTAGGATTGGGTGAGCCTTTCGGACTTTCAGCAATGAGCGGCGGCGGTACAGGCGAACTTTTAGATGAGATGGTTGCTGCCTTTTATCCTGAAGATTTAGTTGAACCAGAACTTCCGCGTATTGCCATTATCGGTCAACCGAATGTTGGAAAATCATCTTTGTTAAATTCTTTGATTGGAGAGGAGCGAAGTATTGTAACTGATATTTCTGGTACCACACGCGATACCATTTATAAGCGATTCAACAGTTTTGGATTTGATTTTTTGTTGATTGATACTGCAGGACTGCGAAGAAAGAAAAATGTGCGTGAGGATATTGAGTTTTATTCGGTGATGCGTTCTGTTCGCGCTATCGAAGAAGCCGATGTGTGTTTGTTTATGATTGATGCAACACAAGGGATCACTGCTCAAGATTTGAATATTTTTTCACTCTGTGAAAGAAACAGAAAGGGAGTGGTGATACTCGTGAATAAGTGGGATTTGGTGGAGAAAGATACCTTGACGACCAAGAAAGTTGAAGAAGCAATACGTGCTCGCATTTCACCATTTACCGATGTGCCCATCGTGTTCACTTCGGCAACAACAAAGCAACGATTACACAAAGCATTGGAAATAGCTTTAGAAGTTTATAGAAATAAAACGGCAAAAATTTCAACTTCTAAATTGAATAAGATTATGTTGCCTTTTGTGGATCATTACCCACCTCCAGCAGTAAAGGGAAAAAGTATCAGTATAAAATACATTACTCAACTTCCCGGAATTTCACCAACGTTTGCATTCTTTTCTAACTTGCCTCAATACATTGGCACATCTTACAAGCGCTATATTGAAAACAAAATGCGTGAAAACTTCCCGTTAAGTGGTGTTCCGATCGTAATCTATTTTAGAAATAAAGAAAAGAGTAAGGAAGGTTAATTATTGAATCGATTTTTTATTGAATAAGAAATAGCCAATGTGAAATACCACGGAAAGTGGCTTTTGTCTTTCTTCAACATAATTCAAGGCGAGACTAATTGGTCCTACTGGACTTTGATACACGGCATTTAATGTTCCGATGAGATATCTTTTGTTGAAAGCATCACCGTAGGTAGCTTTGTATTTGGTATTCTGTAAAACCTCTTGAAAAGGTTGATAGAAATAACCTTCTAATCGCAAATCAAAGTCTTTGGTGACATTAAATATATTTCTCAATCCAACACCTACATAATTGTTAGCGCGATAGGTTTCTAAAAATAAAGTTTGCATTTCGGGTATGGGTTGAAATGCGGGCATCTGCGATTTTGTACTGATGTAGTTTGAGAGGAAGGGCATGCCACTAAAATTCATTTCTAAATAAATACCAGCGGTGTACCACTTTACTGTTTTAAAGTAATTTTCATACTTCATTAAAAGTTGAAACCATTGGTGATTGTCTTTGATCGTGTCTGCAATTATTTTGGTGTTTCCAGGTCGTGTGTATTCTTCGGCTGAGGTGTAACGCGCTCTGAATTCAAAAAAGGTTCCTTCATCCGCATAAAATTTTCGGTTTAGTGAATTTCTTTCAAATAATAAATACGCACTTAAACCCTCTAGCGATGTCTGATCTGCGGTGTCATTCTCACTAAACTGTCGGGTGAGATAATATCGATCGTTGTTTCGATAAAGATTAAATCCACCAATTACTTTTCCTTTGTTTTTTACGGGGATGCCTAAGTTTAAATTATAGTTTCTTTCAAATTGAACTAAAAATGATGGTTTCACATCCGCAAAAAAAGCTGTACTGCTTTTGTAATAATCAAATTGACTCACCGTTACCGAAGGCTCTAAATAAAAAGGAAAACTACCGGGAACATAGAATCGCATGTTGAAATGTGCGGAGTTATATAGTTTGCCAAAATAGAAGTTGCCTAGCACTTTTACACTCTGTAATCCCCAGAAATTTCTTTGGACACTCACAAATCCCGTATTGATTGGTTTAGATGAAACTAATCCACCAAAATCTAATTTTATTCCTCTACTTTTTCTGACATCCAGATGCAAGTCATAATTTCCACTCGCTGGATTAAAAATTAACCGAGGAAATAAATATCTTATATTTTCATCAGCAACTAATTGAAACCAATTTTTACGAAGTTGATTAACACTTAAACATTCATTCTTTGGATTTAGAACAGTACGGATATAATTACTTTGGTCCTGGGTTACACCTTCGACATAAATGTTGTCAATGCTTATCTGAAACATGCTGTTCTGAAAATAATCTCTCCGCGTATTTAAACTGTCTAAATCTAAAGTTCGAAAAATAGACGCTTTGATTTTTGGGATCATTCGTTTCGTCGCTGCATAGCCGCTATCGATGGCAAGTCGCACACTGTTAAATTCAAACGTTCCGATATCGCCTAATTGAGGTTCAATTAAAAGGTCAATTTCTCGAGGGACCGTGTAAGTAGTGTTCTGGGCAATCATTGTTTTTAATTGACTTAAAAAATTTCCTTCTGAAGGAAATTCAGGAAGTCCTGCAACACTAACCCCTAAAATAATATCAGGTTGAAAATCATTGAGCATGATGTCGGTCGGAAAATTATTATAAATCCCTCCATCGTAAAGAATGTTTTTTCCTTGAAGGATGGGTGAGAAGTAAAAAGGAAATGCCATGCTTGCTCTAACGGCTTGTGCTAAATCTCCTTTTCTAAAAGTCACCGCTTTTTTCGCAGTGATGTCTGCCGCTACACAACGGAAAGGAACTAACAAACTGTCGAAATCATAATGAGCTAAGGCAGTTGGTGCCGCCATAGTTTCCATCAAACTAAAATCAATTCCGGCAGGATTAACAATATTACTGGGTAATTGTGTTTTTAGAACAGAGTCAATCATCAACTTGATAGAAGCCCACGAAGCATCGTTAGGGTCTTTCAAGAAATAGTAGGTGTTTTCTTCATCATAGATTCCACCTGCCCATTTTATAAAATCACTGCTGATTAAAACTCGCTCAATTTGCTGTGGAGTCATTCCGATGGCATACATACTTCCCACTAATGCGCCTGCCGAAGTACCGGTAATATAATCGATGGGAATCTTTTCTTCTTCTAACGCTTTTAAGACGCCTAAATGCGCCATCCCTCTAACGCCACCACCACTAAAGACTAAGCCTACTTTTTGTGCATGCGTAGGACTTAGCACCAAGCTGAAATACATCATTAAAAAGATGAATAATGGTGAAGTATGCTTTTGGATCACATTACAAAAATACATGAATTGAATGTTTGAATAAAATTTCAAGAGAAAATGAGCTTTTTAATGTATGAAGGAGCTTTTATCAGTCTTGAGCCGTACCAGCTAAAATAGGTGCCATCCACAAAAATAATCTTGTCGTTGTCGATGAATTGGGATAAATATTCTTTGTCTTCCTCTTTAAATGGGTAAGGTTCAGAGGATAGAAAAATATAGTCAATAGCAAGTTTCTTCAATGATTCAGGAGAAACTTCAGGATATCTCATTTCTTTAGATTCATTTTGAAGCCCACAAGCCTCCATCATCGAATGAATAAAAGTATGGTGTCCCGCAGTGAGCCATGGGTTTTTCCAGATATAATAAACTGCTTTTTTTCCTGAAAGAGCAGAATCATTCGATAACGATTCAAAGTTTTTGTTGATTTCGGAGATGAAATGTTGAGCCTTTGAAGTTCGATCGCAGAGCATGCCTATTTCACCAATCATATAACAAGCTTCAACAATGGTATTCACATCACTAATCCAAACTGGGAATTCCTTTTGTAATTCAAGTATCGCTTCTTCTACATTTTCCTCTTTATTCGCAATGATTAAATCAGGTTGTAATGCACGAATAACATCCAGATGAATATTTTTTGTTCCTCCAACTATCTTCTTTTCATGAAGCCATGAAGCGGGGTGAATGCAGAATTTAGTTATCCCGACCACTTCTTTATTTAACTCTAAATCAAAAAGCAATTCAGTTTGCGACGGAACAAGCGATACAATGCGTTGCGCTGGCTTTCTTAATTGAATGAGATTGCCAAGCATATCTGTTGATTGAATGGCGCTGTCGTCGATCAATGTTAGATGTGTTAATTGGTCAATAATGAAAAGTACTTATGAAGAAGCAAATTTTACTTTACCATTAATTCCGCAATATCTGATCGTGTAATGATGTAGTTCATATCACGTTTGAAATCCTTTGCTAAGATGGCTTCATAATCTCCACAAACCATTTTAGAAATCGTTTCGATAGGAGTGGTGATATCAACAAATGGAAGTGCGGCACTCATGATTTCTTCGATGCGAACATCTTTTTTATCAGGAGACTGTAATAGCAAGTTCATCACTTTGTTTTCAAAAATGGATCCTACAATTCTTCCATCCGAAGTAACTGGGAGTTGACTGAAATGATTTTCCATCATTAGCTTTAAAGCATTGCTTACCGTTTCATTTTTATCGATGGTTGTCATCTCTACATTTTTTCTAGAGGAGACAATGTCTTGTGCTGTCATTCCAGTTTTGTCAAGGTAACCCATCTTGCGCATCCATTCGTCGTTGAACATTTTTCCAATGTAACGAGAACCATGATCATGAAAAATAACAACAACAACATCATCCGGTTTTAATTGATCTTTCAACTGAATGATTCCTGCGATGGCAGAACCTGCTGAATTTCCCACCCAAATACCTTCTTTTCTACAAATTTCACGGGTGTAAATGGCAGCATCTTTATCCGTAACTTTTTCGAAGTGATCAATAATTTTGAAGTCGTAGTTTTCAGGAATAAAATCTTCTCCGATACCTTCCGTTACGTACGGATAAATTTCTGAGTTTTCAATCACACCCGTTTCATGGTATTTTTTTAATGCAGAGCCGTAGGTGTCAATTGCCCAAATTTTAATATTCGGATTTTTTTCTTTTAAATACATCCCCGTTCCCGTCACCGTTCCACCAGTACCTGCACCCACTACAAGATGTGTGATTTTTCCATCCGTCTGATCCCAAATTTCCGGACCCGTTTGCTCGTAATGCGCTTTGCGATTGGAGAGGTTATCGTATTGATTCGGATGATAGGAGTTAGGTACTTCTTTTTTTAAACGTGCTGCAACGGAGTAATACGAACGAGGATCTTCAGGTTCAACATTCGTTGGACAAACAATAACCTCTGCACCGTATGCTCTTAATGCGTCAACTTTTTCTTTTGATTGTTTATCAGTAGTAGTAAAAATACATTTGTACCCTTTGATGATGCCAGCGATGGCTAATCCCATTCCCGTATTACCACTGGTTCCTTCAATGATGGTTCCTCCTGGTTTTAATAATCCTGCAGCTTCTGCGTCTTCAATCATTTTCAAAGCCATGCGATCCTTGATGGAGTTGCCGGGATTAAAAGTTTCAACTTTAGCTAATACGGTAGCCTTTACTTCAGAAGTAACATTGTTTAAACGCACCAATGGAGTATTGCCAATGGCATCAAGAATGGTATTGCAGATTTTCATTTTGGAATTTTGCATCAATTAATTTTCGACTGCGAAGGTAGTCAACCTAGATGAATCTACTCTAAAAAACTAGGATTTTAGGGTTAAAACGTAGCCGAATTATAATTGTAATCGGTTAAATGGGCTGTAATTCAATAAAAACGGATATTTTTTAAAATGAAGAGTTCGTTTTTAACATTTCTATCGCATGAGTTGCTCTGGCAAATCGTTCGTTTTCACTTCCAAAAATAAGCTTGAAAGGTTCCTTTTTTTGAATAAGTGCTCTGTAGTAAATAGAAAATAGTTCTTTTCTTTCCGTTGGATGCTCCCGCATGGGATCATCAACCCAAGGTAAATCAATATCGGTTAAAAGCATTAGATCGTATGAATTTTTTTCTTCTGCTTCCAGTATCCATTCATCACAACGATGGTATTTATATTCACTCCAAACTTTAATTACTAATAGTGTGGTGTCGCAAATGACTAAATGCTGATTTGAATTTCGATATTTTATTTCTTCTTTTAATTGAATCTCAGCAATTTTTTTTTAAATCTTCTTCTTGATAAGGACTGCCTAACTGATTTAAATATTCGCGTGCAATTTCATGAACAAAGTTCACTTGATATTGTTTAGAAAGCGCATCAGCCAATGTGGATTTTCCCGTGCTCTCTGGACCCACTATTCCGATTACGAATTGCTTTTTAATGGGCGACATCTGCTAACGGATTTTTTAATTCTATTCTCCAAGATTTCCAACCCATCACCGTTAAAATACCATAAATAGTGAATAAACCTACATATAAAAACATTTCATTGTGCATGTAAATTCCAGTGTAAATTACATTGACAATCATCCAGAGGATCCATGTTTCTATTTTTTTTCGGGCAATAAAATATTGAGCAAGAAATGCACAAGATGTTGCAAAGCTATCGAGGAACGGTAATTTCGCATCGGTATATTTTGCAAGAGTTGTCCCAAGTAATATTGTAGTCAACACGATGATGAGCATGGAATAAATAATTTCTTTGCTATTTAATCTACTGATCAAAATCTTGGGTTGTGTTTGACTAATTGATCTGTTCCATGTAATCCAGCCATAAAGTAAAAGTATCATGTAAACAATTTGTTGTAAGCTGTCGGCATATAAGCCTTGTAAGTAAAAAAGATAGAGTGAAACGGTGACGTTAATGAGTCCAATTGGGAAACACCATTTGTTTTTCTTCATGGTCAACCAAACACCAAGAATCCCTGATACAAAACCAATTATTTCTAAAAACTTAAATGTCATGAATTGAGATGGGATTTTTATACGCGAATAGGATCTTCTGCAAAAATAGTTTTGTTTGAGGAATAGAGGAAGTTTGCAGTAATCAGAGTATGAGACTGGCTTTCTAGCTTTTGTCTTATTTGAATAGGCATAAAATAAAATCAAATAAATGCATTGTAAATCAAAATGTTATGTAATTGTACTATTCTAAGAATTGCATTTTGCCATTTTTGATTGCTTTACATGGAAATGAAAGTTAAATTTGTTTAAGCAATCTCGATTTCTAATGGCTCCAGATGAATCTTTTAGCAGGATCATTGAATCCCTTCAAGTGAAATATTATCGTTCAGCTTTGAGGGAAGTCATGAAGCCTTCTGAATTAAATGGATCTATTGAGCCCAGAAATATTTTAGTGCAAGTGAAATCAGGTTCGTTTTACGGTGAACGAGATTTTACGCCCATCAATCCCGGCGATTTCTATTTTATGCCTGTAGGTTCTCCTATTTTCTTTCGTCATGGTAAAAGTGCGAAGTATCCAGTCTTTGAAAAAGAAGGATTCAGTTCTCCAGAACATCGCGAACAATTCATTAAAAGTAGATTGTTATCTGAAGGATACGATGAATCGAAGGATATATTTTCTATCATTGGGTTTGATGTACACATCTATGGAGCTATTCCATTCTTTTCGATTCTTGAACTACCTTGTATTGTAATTCCGCAAACTGAAGAATTAAATTTTTTAATGGAATCATTAATTGATGAAGAAGAAAATAAACGATTAGGAAAAGATCGTCTTCAAAGAAATTTCACTGAGGAAATTGTAGTGCAAATTTGTCGTTTCTTAGAAAATAATCCAGTATATAGAAATAATTTTGAGAAGATTAGTTTTTTATTGGATAAAAGACTTGTTAATATTATTCAATACATTCAAACCAATTTGGGAGGAGATTTATCCAATCAAAAAATTGCAGCATTAGCGTATGTATCGAAGGATTATGTGGGACAGTTTTTCAAAACGATGACTAATACCAATCTTCAAGATTATATCGAAAATCAAAGATTAGAGCGTGCTCATTACCGGCTTCGTACAACCAAGGATAATGTTCAGGAAATAGCACATGGAATCGGATTTAAAGACCCGGCTTATTTTAGTCGAAGGTTTAAGATGAAGTACTTCAAAAACGCCAATCAAATTAGAAAAGAGGATAGTATTGCTATTTGAGCTATTAAATTTCTCTTAATTGGTCGTCTAAATTTAAGAATATGTCGATTTTGTGCTCTCTTGATTTTTATTTTGAGTAATATCGCATATAATCTATATCAATCATGAAAAAGATAATCTTGTCAGGAATAGTCTTGTGCTTTAGCCAATGGGTAGTTGCACAAAAAGCAGATGCCCAGTTTCTACAGCCTACAGAAAATTTGATCGTTGAAGGTTTGTCACCGATTCCTACCAGCTTAGTGAAGGAATTGAATGTGTATACCAATGTGCGATCAGCTGGTTTTTCGGAGTGGCATCCAAAGAAAAAGGAGATGCTCATGAGCACTCGTTTTGGGAATACAAATCAGCTGCATTATTTGAAAATGCCGATGGGTGCTCGAACACAAATTACTTTTTTTGATGAACCCGTTGGTGGTGGCACCTTCGAGCCAAATGAAGGAAAGTATTTTATTTTTTCGCGCGATGCGGGCGGAAATGAATTTGGTCAGTTGTATCGCTATGATTTGGCTGATGGTAAAATCACATTGCTTTCAGATGGTGGTCGATCACAAAATGGAGGAATGAGTTGGAGTACAAAAGGCGATAAACTATTGTATGGTTCGACACGAAGAAATGGTGCTGATCGGGATATTTATTTAATGGATCCTTTGCAGCCTCAAAAGGATAAATTAGTGCTAGAGCTTACTGGTGGTGGCTGGGGCGTGAATGATTGGTCGCCCGATGATAAGAGTTTTATTTTAGGAGAATATGTTTCTGTAAATGAAAGTAAATTGTGGTTGGTAGATATTGCCACAGGAAGTAAAACAAAAATTTCTCCAGAGTCAAAAGATCCTTTGGTTTTTGGCGGTGCCGTGTATAGTAAGGATGGTAAATCCATCTACCTAAGCACCGACCTAGATAATGAGTTTAATTATTTAGCGAAGATGGATTTGGCGACAAAAAAAATTACGCCCATCACAAAATCAATTCCATGGAATGTTGCTGATTATGATTTATCACCTGATGGAACGAAGATGATTTTTTCAACCAATGAAGCCGGACTTTCAAAAGTGTATATGTTGAATACAATCACTAATCAATATGAAGCCATCAAAGAAATTCCACAAGGCTCAATAGGTGGATTTGAATGGCATGAAAACGGTGAAGACATTGCGTATAATTATTCTACCGCTGCATCATCCAGTGATATTTATGTATTCAATATTAAAACTAAGAAAACTGAACGTTGGACAGAAAGTGAGTTGGGTGGATTGGTAGCATCCCAATTGAATGATGCCAAGCTGATCAAATGGAAAAGTTTTGATGGAACAGAGATTTCTGGATTTCATTATAAACCTGCTGCTAAATTCACTGGTAAACGTCCTGTGATTATTGTGATGCATGGTGGACCAGAAGGTCAATCTACCCCCGGATTTCAAGGGAGAAATAATTATTATCTGAATGAACTTGGAATCGCATTAGTTTATCCTAACGTGCGAGGAAGTACGGGTTATGGTAAAAGTTTTGTGAAGATGGATAACGGCTATTTAAGAGAGAATTCAGTAAAAGATATTGGTGCACTCTTAGATTGGATCGCTCTACAACCCGACTTGGATGCGTCGCGTGTGATGACCATGGGTGGAAGTTATGGTGGCTATATGGCACTAGCTTGTGCAGTGCATTATAGTGATCGATTAAAATGTTCAAATGATATTGTGGGGATTTCAAGTTTCACCACTTTTTTGAAGAATACAGAAAGTTATCGCCGCGATTTGCGTAGAGTGGAATATGGTGATGAACAAGATCCAAAAATGTATGAGTTCCTCGAAAAAATTTCTCCCTTGAACAATGTTGGGAAAATTAAAATTCCAATGTTTATTGTACAAGGAGGAAACGATCCGCGTGTCCCACGTACAGAAGCTGCGCAAATGTCAGCTGCCTTAAAAGCGAATAATATTCCGGTTTGGTATTTAGAAGCCAAAGACGAAGGTCATGGATTTAGAAAAAAGTCAAATTCAGACTTTCAATTCTATTCCACTATTTTATTTGTGAAAAAATATTTGTTAGAGGTAGAATAAAAAGGGATAAGGTGGGTAGTAAAATAAAAAAGCTTGCGTAATATTATGCCGCAAGCATTTTATTTTGTGATTAATTTGAACTAATTTAATTTATTTCGGCTTTCCTGCAATTTCAAAAATTAAATCTGGATTTTGCTCTAAGCTATTTCCTACTACTACTACATCAACTCCAGCTTCATAAAGTTCTTCAGCATTTTCAGCTGAGCGTACACCTCCACCAACAATTAACGGAATATTAATTTCTCTTTTAATAGCTTTAATCATCTCCACAGGAACCGCATTTTTTGCGCCCGAACCAGCTTCTGCAAAAATTAATTTTAGTCCCAACTGTTCACCAGCAAGTGCAGTATATGCTGCTATATCTGTTTTTCCTACTGGAATAGGTGCAGTACCACTTACATATTGTACTGCGGTCATGTTGCCACCATCGATTAATAAATAGCCTGTCGGAATAATTTCAATTTCCGCAGCTTTTAATCGCTGTGCTGCCATCACATGTTGACCAATTAATAAATCTGGATTTCTGCCTGAAATTAAAGAGAGCAATAAAATAGCATCTGCATATTCATCTACTTGTTGATGATTGCCCGGAAAAATGACAATGGGGATATCACTTCTTTTCTTGATGGATTGAATCGTATGCGCTAAATCTCCAGTAGTAATTAAACTTCCGCCTACAAAATAAAAGTCGATGCCTACTTCATTGCAATGAGAACACAACTTATCGAGATGCTTACTTTGTGCTTTGTCAGGATCAATCAAAACGGCGAGTAATCGACGGCCTTCATGTTTTGCCTCTACAATTTTCTGATAAATCATAATTCGTTTTTATTTGTAGTCAATTACTCAATCACCTTAATTAGTCAATTACTCAATTGCAATAGTATGAACCATAAGAACTCCATCCAAATATTCAAATTGATATTTGAAGATTTTTACCTTGCGGTCCATCATAACTTGCCATGCCGGTTCCGTTATGGCTTGAAAATAAATGTGGTGCTTCAACATTCAAATGTTCCTTGAACAAAATTCCACCTCCGCCAATATTTTTAAAAAGGCATTCTTTGACGCTCCAAATCAAGCCTGAATCACGCATTAAATATGCTTTATTAATCCAATTATTCTCAAGTTCATTAATAAATCGTGGACCCACTCTTAGAACTCGCTCATCCACTTCTTCCAAATCTAACCCAGAAGATATAAGGGGATGATAAAGTAACCCAACGAAATTTTTTGAATGAGAAATAGAAATATGACCTGGGATTTCCTGAGGAAAGGTTTGCCTTCCTCATTGTATTGTAAACTAACTAACTGGCCTTCACCTAAATGATGCAGCAGAATACCTGTTGCAATTTTCTGAAGCTTTCTTTGTGGATGCTGATATTTGCTTGAAATGTGTATAAATTCATCCTCAGAAATAAACTTTTTTAATGCTTCTTCTGTTTCAGTCAAATGCCAAACCCAAATTCGAGCTCCAGTAGTTAATAATGAGTTGAAGAACAGTGGCATGAGATAATAATTCTAATCGATAAAGGTATTGTTTCTTAAGAGGATAACCGTACCTTTGCACAAAATTTCAAATAAATTATGAAGACGCAAACAGCACAGTATGTTAAGTACAAAGTTAAAGATATGTCTTTAGCTGAATGGGGCCGCAAAGAAATTAAACTTGCCGAAGCCGAAATGCCAGGATTAATGGCTTTTCGTGAAGAATACGGAACTAAGAAGCCATTGAAGAATGCACGAATTGCAGGTTGTCTTCATATGACTATTCAAACCGCAGTTTTAATCGAAACATTAGTATAATTGGGAGCTGAGGTAACTTGGTCTTCTTGTAATATTTTCTCAACACAAGATCATGCTGCTGCTGCTATTGCTGCTGCAGGTATCTCTGTTTATGCTTGGAAAGGGATGAACGAAGAAGAGTTTGATTGGTGTATTGAGCAAACTTTATTTTTTACAACGGGTGTTCTTCGTCTTTATGATCGTATGAAAAACGGAACATTAGCTCTTCCTGCCATCAACATCAACGATTCTGTAACGAAGTCGAAGTTTGATAATAAGTACGGTTGTCGCGAGTCTTTAGTAGATGCTTTGCGTCGTGCTACTGATTTGATGTTAGCTGGTAAGGTTGCTGTGGTTGCTGGATTTGGTGATGTTGGGAAGGGTTCTGCTGAGTCTTTGAAAGATGCAAAAGTTCGTACCATCGTAACTGAAATTGATCCAATCTGCGCATTGCAAGCAGCTATGGAAGGATATGAAGTGAAGAAGATGATTAATGCCGTGAAGGAAGCCGATATCGTGGTTACCGCTACTGGAAACTATAATATCATTTCTGAAGCTCATTTCCGTGCTATGAAGCATAACGCTGTAGTTTGTAATATCGGTCACTTCGATAATGAAATCGATATGGCTTGGTTGAATAAGAACTACGGACACACAAAGGAAACGATCAAGCCTCAGGTTGACAAGTATACTATCGACGGAAAGGATATCATCATCCTTGCTGAAGGTCGCTTAGTGAACTTAGGTTGTGCTATGGGTCATCCTAGCTTTGTAATGTCTAATTCTTTCACGAACCAAACATTGGCTCAATTAGAATTGTGGACAAACACAGGAAAATATAAAAATGAGGTGTATACTTTACCTAAACATCTAGATGAGAAAGTAGCTCGTTTACACTTATCAAAAGTGGGTGTTGAAATTGAAGAGTTAACTCCTGAGCAAGCGAAATATATTGGTGTAACAGTTGCTGGCCCTTACAAGTCGGATACCTACCGTTACTAAGATGTAATTATAAATTGAAAAGGCCTTTCGAAAGAAAGGCCTTTTTTTATGCAATGGATTTTTTTAGATGGGCTTAAGGAAAAGTAAACCAATACAGACTTCCTATTTTTTGTTCTTAACAACTTTGCGTCCCGATAGCGTTCGATAGAGCTCACGCCGAAGTCTATCGGGATTACGCCTTCGCAAGAAAATTTAGCGGAATATCTTTTTTTTACGAAAACTTTGCGACTTTGCGCCTTCGCGAGAAAATTTTGCGTAGTATCTCCACTACGAAAACTTTAAATTGCGATCCCCTTCGTGTTTGCAATTTTTCGATAAAATTTTTCTAACGGAACTTCAAATATAATTTTATCAGTAGCTTACTTCATCATCAAAAAACTAGTTGTAAATATGAAGAAAGTTATTGGAAAGTAACTGAGTTCTGTATTTTAATAAGGGAACACTCGCTGGTCCGGTAATAACTGATCCATCAATTAAGCTGAATTTACTTCCACACGTTGAATCCACACAAAAGATATCATTTGGAATTCCTTTCACATAAGCCGATGAAACCGATGGATCGTAAGTGCAGGTGCGCTCATATGCATTAAACTCAGTAGGGGAGGTTCTGATGATGATAATTCCTTTGTTTCCAGCGTAATTATAGTAAACCCAGTTGTTTATGGCGTTTAGGTTGATATAATCGGGTAGGTTTAAGTTGATGTATTCATCCACAGCCACATTGGGAACTTGGTCCTTGTTTTTCTTGCAAGATGGACTAATAGTCAGTAATCCTAAGAGGATAACCCAACAAAGATGGCCTTTCACGTAATTTTTCATGGTCTGCTAAGATAAGTATTTGTATTTTTAGTAGAATTATTTATATATTTGAACTGCAAAAAGAAACCAACAACATGAAAAAGCACTTATTTACCCTTATTCTTAGTCTGATATTTATCGTTCCTATGGGACTTAACGCTCAATCTACCGACGGTGTTGCTAAAGGCAAGCGTGGCGGTTACATCATGGGTGGTGAACAGCAAGTAAACTTTGAGGTGGTTACCAACGGTACTACGTTAAAGTTTTTTCCGTGTACTTCTGATGGAAGTGTATTAACTGAGGCACCAGCCACTGCAGACATTACCATTATTGCCATTGAAACAACGAAGAAAGTAACACAAACAGAAATTCCATTGGTCGATGGAAGCTTTACTGTTAATTACGATTTAGATTATCCAATTTATATGTATGCTGTAACTTATACAATGAATGGACAACAGAATACCATGAAATTCAGAGTACCTGGTGCGCCTCAAGCACGATAAGGACTATTTCTAACAATATCTTTGAAAACCCTGTCATTGAAGACAGGGTTTTTTAGTTTTATGCACATGATTCTTTTTACATTTGCGTTATTCTACTAATGAAAAAGCTCAAACTCTTCCTTCTTCTCCTTTTAATCCCGTTTTCTGTGGCATTTACACAGACCGACGCCAGTGCAAAAAAGAAGCAAAAGAAAGCGGATAAAGCGAAGCAAGAGCAGATTAAAAAACAAAGAAAGGCGATTGAGATCGGGAAGAAACGCCATGCAAAAATTCAAGCGAAAGAGACAAAGAAGCGTTGGAAGAAAAATAAACGTCGCTATAAGCACGTAGATTCATTTGACAAAAAAACTTCTTTGTGGCGTAAAATTTTTCCGCGGAGACGTCCCGAAAATAAATAATTGGAGATAAAAACATCGTTTTTATCTCCAATTATCCTGATGTGTAATTGCATTTCGCGATTTCTACATCAGGATAATCCTAAATTGCATTAGTATAAATTGCTCATCGGGTTTGATGCAAAAACGAAGTATTAGCTTCTGATGTGTAATCGCATTTCGCGATTTCTACATCAGTGAAGCAATAGATTTTTTCTATTGTTTAATTTAGGGTATTTAAAAACCCAATTCTTTTATTAGAAAGACATTGGGTTTTTTAATTCTTAATTCTTAATTCTTAATTCTTAATTCTTATTCTTAATTCTTATCCCGATAGACTTCGGCGAGAGCTCAGTCGAACGCTATCGGGACTTAATTCTTAATCTGCGTATTCGCGCATATCTACTGGAACAACTGTCGTCACACCCGGTTCAGCCATCGTAATTCCGTACATAATGTCGGTCGCAGCCATCGTCTTCTTATTATGAGTGATAATAATGAATTGTGATTCTTCACTGAAAGTCTTGATGATATTGTTGAACTTGTCGATATTATTATCATCAAGCGGAGCATCAACCTCATCGAAGATACAAAAGGGAGCTGGTTTTAATAAGTAAATTCCAAAGAGTAAAGCCGTTGCAGTAAGTGTTTTTTCTCCTCCAGATAATTGGTGAATACTCAATGGTTTTTTTCCTTTTGGTTGAGCGATGATTTGTATGTCACACTCTAATGGATTGCTTGGATCTGCTAAAACTAAATCACAGTTGTCATCATCCGTAAATAAGGAACGGAAAACGCGAATGAAATTTGTTCTTACTTGTGTAAACGCATCCATGAAAACTGTACGTGCTGTCTCATCAATTTCATTGATGGTTTTTAAAAGTGCTTCTTTTGCATTCAATAGATCCGTTTTTTCAGCAATGATGAAATCATAGCGCTCTTTAATTTCTTTGTATTGCTCAAGCGCCATGGGATTGATGGGCCCAAACTCTCCAACACGTTTACGCAATTGTTCAGCACGAGGACGCATCTCTTCTTCGTTGAAATTCGGATCTGGTTCTTGTTCCGATAATTCTTGAATGTCGATGTTGAACTCAATATTTAAACGCTCCTTCAATGAATGCATCTGAAGTTTAAGTTCATTCAATTCGTCGTGAACTAACTGAAGTTGTGAATCGGCATTGTCCTTCGTCCTACGAAGATCATGCAAGCGTTTTTCTTCTGCTTCAATTTGGTTACGGGCACTCGTATATTCTACTTCCGTCTCTTTATGCGCTTCTTCAAAATTTATTTTCTCTTGCAACATTAATTGGAAAGCTTCGCTGTTGTTTTCGAGTCCGCCAATCAAGGAATCCGTTTGCGTTTTTACATTTTCTAAATCAAGTGCATATTGCTCCTTATTTTTTCGAAGAGTATCCGATTGATTTGTCTTATAGCCTACATCACGAATGATATTTTGAATTCTGTTTTGTTGTTGAAGTAAAACGATATTCTGTTGATTAAACAATTGAGACTTCTCATTCGACTCATGTTGCAACTGTACCGTTTGTTCTTGTTGCAAATTAAGTTGTTGAACAAAATTCTCTAATCGCTCTTTTAATATAACGGGTGAGAACTCAGGA
Source organism: Bacteroidota bacterium (assembly GCA_016709725.1). Taxonomy (GTDB): domain Bacteria; phylum Bacteroidota; class Bacteroidia; order AKYH767-A; family OLB10; genus JAJTFW01. The sequence continues at coordinate 102,101 of JADJMG010000005.1, read as the reverse complement.
TTATTTGCTTCCTCGTCCAACAAACGTTTAATGGTATTTGCATCCTCTTCTAATCGATCGCTATTGCGTTTGAGTTGGGCGATATTATTATTGACAAAATCGCGGTTGCTTTGGATGGTGTTTACTTGTCCGTTTAGGCGAACAAATTCATTCTCCTGAGTACTGATTGCTTGTTGCGTTTGTTGAATGACTACTTTCAAGTCGGCCAACTCTTGCTCTGCATGTTTTACCTGATCGCGATATTGCTCAATGATGAGTTCTTGCTGTTTTAACTCCTCCGCTAATTTTTCGAGGTTTCTGAATTTACCGGTTCGTTTACCATCAAAAAGTCCGATGGATCCACCACCAATGGTGTATTTCTGTCGAAGGAAATTTCCACTTTGCGATATGATTACGGAGGTTTGATCATCGTTTATAGGATAATCATGCAGTGAACGATCTTTATCTAATATTTGTACATGTCCTAATAGAAATTGAAAAAGAGAATCGTATTTCGTATTGGATTCAATCGTAGATAGTGCAGGGGTACAGCCTTCCAAGAGTTGTGGAGATGGCTTTGGGAATTTTTGCAATGACTCCAACACAAAGAAATGTGCTCTTCCTTTTGCCGATTCATTTAACGTTTGAAGTGCTGCCCATGCATCTTGCATGGTGTCCACCACAAAATGATTTAAATACGGATCCAAGAAATTCTCAACAGCAACTTTATATCCTTCTTCACAAACAATAATTTCACTCAACAAAGGTGCTTGTTTAAATCGATCGTGATTCTTTTTTAAATAGCGAATCGATTCCGGATAACCTTCCATCTGCTCCAACAAATTTTTAGTGAGTTGGTATTCGTTATGACGTGCATCTAGTTTTCTGGATTCTGCTTGTAAAATCTGATTTAGTTCTTTTAAGCGCGTTTCCGAAAGTTTTAAATTTTCTTCGTGCTCTATTTTATGTTGCTTTTGTTTTCGCAACTGTTCATCGGCTTCTTCTTTGGATGGAAGAAGTTGTTGAATCTCCTTTTCTAAAGATTCTAATTTTGAAATCAACTCAGCTTGTTGTTCGGTAGAACGTTTTGCTTCTTCAAGAATAGAATTGTATCGAGTATGATTAACGGCTTGTTTAGTTTCGTACTCATTAATCATGGTACGCAACTGGTACGTTTGTTGGTTTAATTCACGGATACTTATTTGAGAAGCTTCATAGTTTTTCTTGCTCTGATCCGATTCTTCACGTTGACGCGCTACACTTTCTTCGAGCTGCTTGAGATGTTCTTCTTCGCGAATTTTTTCACTTTGCAATTCTTCAAGCTGAGCTTGTATTTCAATTAACGATTTGTCGTCTTGCTCATTTTGATCTTGAAGTTGCTTTTGTTTCTCCACTAAAAAATTCAATTTCTGGCTTCGTGATTTTTCTTCGTTCTCAAAGCGCGTTATCTCCAGCAATTTTTCATTCAGTGCTTTTTGAACAGCTTGGTATTGCTTTTCCTTTTCCAGCGATTGAACTTTCATTTCTTGAATTTTAACTTCAAGCTTTTCTAAATTCTCATGCAGTTCGGATTTGGATTGATGTTGATCTTTTTCGCGTTGTTGTAAATCTACCATCGCTTTACTATGATGGCGTATACTGTAGAGTGCAAGTTGTGTACTTAATGTACGATACTCCTCTCGTAAACGATAGTAGCGATCGGTTTTCTTGGCTTGGCTTTCTAATTGCTTTAAACTTTTTTCAATTTCAAAAAGCAAATCGTTAACGCGATTTAAATCCGCATCGGTTTCTTCTAATTTCTGAAACGTTTGACGTTTTCTAATTTTATATTTTGAAATTCCGGCGGCTTCTTCTAATAATGTTTTGATGGTATTATTTCGATCCTTTAAAATATCATCCACCATATTTAATTCGATGATGGCATACGAATCGGGACCAATACCCGTATCTAAAAACAAATCGTTAATGTCTTTTAATCGACACGTAACTCCATTCAATAAATATTCTGACTCTCCAGAGCGATAAAGTCGACGAGTAATCGTTACGGTCGAATATTCAGTAGGTAGAATTCCTTTGTTATTATCAAAAGACATACTTACTTCTGCTAAGTTAGCAGGCTTCCGATTTTTGGTTCCGTTGAAAATAATGTTTTCCATTTTTTCACTGCGGAGTAGACGGGTTTTTTGTTCGCCTAATACCCAACGAATCGAATCAACAACATTCGATTTACCAGATCCATTCGGACCGACAATCGACGTGACGCCTTCATCAAAGTGAATAATAACTTTATCTCCAAAGCTTTTAAAGCCTTTAATTTCGAGTGATTTTAATCTCATGTTACTTTTAGTAAAGAAAAGAATGCCCGCGATTTTACGCGAGCCGCTCTCTCATTTAGAATGATGCAAATTATGAATCTTTAGGAAAGATCCGACCGAAATTTTAGTATTCTTGTTTCTTTCGTTTCGCAATGCAAATGTAAAAAACGGATCGGTCTGATACCAGCATGACACTTATTGTGTTGAAAAGTGTTTAATTTGGACCTATGGAATTTAAAGTACTCATATATATAGTCATCGGAATCATTTGGTTGTTTTCTAAACTACTGAGTGCTAAAGGTAAGCAGAAAGAGGGAAAAAGTGTATTGCCTGAATCTTGGACGAAACCTTTTGAAGACCAAATAGAAACGATAGAAACGGAAGTAAGGGAACGAAAGAAGATTAAACATCAAGAAAAGGGAAAAAATGTAAGGAGTTCAGTAATTACAAACTCAGAAAAGACAAATAATATTGAAGGCGGATTAAAAGCAAAAAATAACCTTGAAAAGGATGAAATAATGGTTTCACAAGTCCAAATACTCGAAGAAATTGATGAATCGGGAGTAAATGAGATGGCTCATGAACTTTCTTACGAAATTAGAAATGGTAAAATTGACTGGAAGCGTGCAGTGGTAATCAATGAGTTATTAAAGCACCAGCATTTTCGATGAATTAAAATGTTGAAAACTATAAAATGATGACACAAGCATTTTGAAATTCTATTTAATTGTTTCTATTTTTAACCCCTACCAAAATTAACCTAACATTAACACGGATATTGATAATAAACCTAACTCTATGATAAGGAATGTCTACTTAACGCTAGTATTTCTTCTAGTTGCAACCGCAGGCTCTATGGCCCAAACTGGTGCAATTCGAGGTAAAATTCTAGACAAGGCTACAAAAGAACCATTGCCATTCGCATCGGTAGTAGCAGAAATGAACGGTACTCAAGTTGGTGGTGCCCAATCGGATTTTGATGGTGAATATACCATCAAACCATTGCAACCAGGAGCTTATACCCTTAAAGTTACTTATGTTGGTTACACCGACTTAGTAATTACAGGTGTATTAGTTTCCAATGACAAAATCTCATTCCAAGATTTAGCCATTGGAAAAAAAGTGAATGAGACTAAGGAAGTTGAAATCATTGCCTACAAAGTGCCTTTGATTGATAAAGGTAATACCTCTGTAGGAGCAACGTTGACTCGTGATGAAATTGAAGCGGCTCCAACACGAGATGTCCGTTCAGTGGCTTCACAAGCAGCTGGAGTTTTCCAAAAGGATGATGGTGATGATGTGAATGTAAGAGGTTCTCGTTCCGACGGAACTGACTATTACGTGGATGGTATCCGTATTCGCGGATCTAATCGTTTACCTCAATCGGGTGTTGAACAAATTACTGTAATCGTTGGTGGAACTCCAGCGCAGTATGGTGATGCAACCGGTGGTATTATCAGTATTACTACTCGTGGTCCATCAAAAGAATTTTCGGGTGGAGTAGAAGTAGTAACATCTGAAGTGTTAGATGCTTATGGATATAATTTAGTTTCTGGTAATTTATCCGGACCAATCTTGAAAAAGAAAATGGAGAATGGAACGAGTAAAACATTGTTAGGCTTCTTTGTCAGCGGTGAATTACAACTAGATAAAGATCCTGATCCATCAGCTTTTGGTATGTATCAACTTAAGGATGACGTATACAATAGGTATAAAGCAAATCCGGTAATTCCTTTCTTAACTTCCGGAGGAGCTGGGTCGAATAGTGCTGCTGCTTTGTTTAAAGCAGAAGATTTCGAAAAAGTAGACAATAAGAATAATGTTGAACAACTAGGATATCGTTTTACTGCTAAACTTGATTTCCAACCTGTAGACAATACCATGATTACATTGGGCGGATCTTTCAACGTTAACGACAGAACTAGTTTTCTCATGAACAGATCGGCATTAAATTTCGAAGAAAATCCAAATATTAAGGATACAGATTATCGAATTTTTGCTCGTGTTACACAAAGAATTGCTTCTACTTACAAATCAGAAGAAGGTGCAAATTCTTCCGCTTTCAAAAATGTATATTTTACATTCCAAGCAGAATATAATAAAAACCAACAAACAAATCAAGATCCAGACCACAAGGATAATTTCTGGAATTATGGTTGGAATGGTCAGTTTAATGCAAATCGTGTTAAATCTTTTGCACAAAGAGCTCCTAGACTTGACCAAGGTGAAGATCCAGCTTATGCTTATTTTGGACCTATTTACGTTGATAATTTCACCTATACACCATCTGGAAATAATCCTTTAACTGAAGCATACAATATTACAGCGTATGATTTCATGTTAGCTAATTCAGGTGATTTACCATTTGATAATTTGAATGCGATTCTTGGACCTGGTGGAGTTAGAAATGGAGACGGTGTTCGAAGCGTTATGGCAATTTGGGAAGCTATGGGTAACCAACGTAATCTTTATCAAGATTCAAACAATGATCAATATCGTTTTGTACTAAGCGGTAACGCGGATATTAAAAAACATGCTATTCAAGTTGGATTTGAATTTGAACAACGTGTAGATCGTGCATACAGTTTAGCACCTAGAGGGTTGTGGACAACTGGTCGAATTAATGCAAACTCTAACTTATTATTAGAAGATTTGAGTAATTTTATTAGTTCGGATACTGATTTTGTAACTGGAACTATAACCAAAGATTTTGGTATGGGATATACACCTACATTAGATGATAATGGAAATGTCATAAACGGATTTTATGAGAACATTAGAAGTCAATTAGGTTATGCAAATAATGAATATGTTGATTTTGATGCATTGTCTCCAGATCAATTGAATATTGGGATGTTTACACCAGATGAATTGATCCAAAACAATTTGCTTGGTTTTTATTACGGTTACGATTATAGAGGTGAAAATTATACAGGTAAAACTACTTTCAAAGATTTCTTTACTAAGAAAGAAAATGGTGTGTTTACACGTGAAATTGATGCTTTCCGACCTACGTATATGTCTGCTTACATTCAGGATAATTTCGCAATTGATAATTTAAACTTTAACATTGGTTTACGTATCGATCGTTTTGATGCGAATCAAAAGCAATTAAAGGATCAGTATCTTTTATTAGATGCCTATAACGTAGGAAATTATCCTATTGCAATTGCAAATAAGCCAAGTAATATTGGTGATGATTTCATACCATACCTAGGATCTGAAAATGATTTGACATCCGTAATCGGTTATCGTGATGGAGCCGTTTGGTATGATGCAAATGGTCAAATTGTAGTGAATCCTGATTTGATAGCTCAGCAGTCTTCAAGTGGTTCTATTTTGCCTGCGAAAAAAGATAGTGCCGGTACTTTGGCTGGAGAAGATTGGAATACAGATGCCGTTTTCCAAGATTACGATCCTCAAATAGTAGTAATGCCACGTGTCGCATTTAGTTTCTCGATTACTGACCAAGCTCAATTCTTTGCTCACTATGATGTATTAACTCAACGCCCTTCTTCGAATTTGCGTAATGACCCAATGGAGTATTTAGCATTACAACGTAATCCTGATGGATTGATCAATAATGCTGGATTACTTCCTGAGCGTACAACCGATTATGAAATTGGATTTAAGCAAGTAGTAAGTAAGAGTTCTGCATTTACGATTTCAGCTTTCTATCGCGAATTGAAAAATATGATTCGAGCGACGAAAGTGAATTTTGCATATCCATTTACGTATACTTCTTATGGTAATATCGATTTTGGAACCGTAAAAGGAATGTCATTAATTTATGATTTGCGTAGAACAGGAAATATCAGAATGCTTGCAAACTATACTTTGCAATTTGCTGATGGTACAGGTTCAGGTGCAACGACTAACTTAGAGTTAACTGACACAGATCAACCCAATGTTCGTTTCATCGTTCCATTAGATTTCGATACACGTCACGCGATCACAGTATCTCTTGATTATCGTTATGGTGAAGGAAGTGCTTACAATGGTCCTATGTTATGGGGTAAGCCGATCTTGCAAAATACAGGTGCAAACGTTGTTTTCAGAACAAATTCTGGAACACCTTATACTCGTCAATTAAGAGCTACACAAGAAGGTGCAGCAATCGGTTGGCAGGATAATGGTCAACGCGCAGTTGAAGGGATCATCAATGGTGCTCGTACTCCATGGCAGTTCCGTATCGATGCACGTATTGAAAAGGATATTAATTTAAAATTGAGTGATAAGAAAACAGCTACACTCAATGTTTATCTATGGGTGCAAAATGTGTTGAATACACAAAATGTAACAGGTGTTTATCGTGCTACAGGAAATCCGAAAGACGATGGATTTATCAGTTCTCCTGATGGACAGCAATTGGCTAACTCACAAGTGGATCCACAAGCTTTCATCGATCAGTACAATATCCGAATTCAGAACCCCGACAATTACAGTTTACCTCGTCGTACTCGTATCGGTCTTCGTTTCGATTTTTAATTTGAACCTTAAAACCTGAAATTAACGTTATGAAAATGATTAAATATAAGATCTCCTTAAGCCTATTGCTGGCTATGGTATGGTCTGCATCCTCGTTCGCCAAAATGAACGTCGGTGCCAATCGATTGGCTGCTACGCCAAATAATGTAGCAAAAGTCGTAGCAAATTGCCCCATCACCACTGCGCAAATCGATCTTGACGTAAATCAAGTAAGAGCACGTGTTCTTGTTGGTGGCGACTTGTGGTGGGATCCAGTTGGACAAACGCCTTATTACGAAGTTCCTATTGGATCTAATAAAAATTCAATCTATTCAGGAGCACTTTGGATAGGTGGTTATGATCAAAGTAACCAGCTCTTAGTAGCAGCTCAAACTTATCGCCAGCAAGGTGCAAATGATTTTTGGGGAGGTCCAATATCTAAAGATCCTAATACAAGTGCAGTAGGTATTACTGATGCTCGTTGTTTAGAGTTCGATAGGTTTTGGAGTATTAAGCGTGAAGACATCGAGAACTTTGTTGCCGATGGAACTACGACACCTGATATTGAATCATGGCCAGGAAATGGTAATGTTGCCAATAATGAATTACCAAACCTCGCACCTTACTTTGATGCAAATAATGATGGAACTTATAATTTTGAAGATGGGGATTATCCTTTCTTCAAATTGGATGGAGAATATCCAACCGATCCAAATACAGGCGAAACAGTATGTAATGATTATTTATTTGGTGACGAAAGTATTTGGTGGGTGTTTAATGATGTAGGGGATGTTAAAACAGAAACAAATAGTAATGCAATTGGTCTAGAGATAAGAGCGCAAGCTTTTGCTTTCAATACGACCAATGATATTAACTTCATGACTTTTTACAAGTATCAAATCATTAATCGTTCAAGTAATACGTTAGATTCTACTTATTTTGGTGTTTGGTGTGATCCAGACTTAGGTAATGCTACGGATGATTATGTAGGTTGTGATGTTGGTTTAGGACTTGGATATTGCTATAATGGTGATCCAGATGATGATGGTGGTGGTGCTTATGGATTAAATCCTCCTGCTGTTGGTATTGATTTTTTCCAAGGTCCAATTGCTGATGCAAATGATGGAATTGATAATAATCGTGATGGTCAAGTGGATGAGCCTGGTGAGCAAATTACCATGTCTCGATTTGTTTATTATTCAAATACAAACAATGTTCCCAACGGAAATCCTGATGTTTCGGATGACTATTATCAATACTTAAGTGGTTCTTGGCTTGATGGACAAATTATCACTTATGGCGGAGATGGACGTGGTGCTGGTACAGGTGCAACAACTACACCTTGTGAGTACATGTTCCCTGGTACAACGGATCCAAAATTCTCTACTCCTTGGACCATGGTGACTGCAAGTATTCAACCAACGGATATGCGTTGGTTACAATCTGCAGGTATCTTTACCTTACAACCTGGAGCTGTAAATTATATTACTACAGGTGTTGTATGGGGACGTGCTGCTACTGGAGGTCCTTTAGCTTCAGTAAGTGTAATTAAGCGTGCCGATGATTTAGCTCAACGTTTATTTAATAACTGTTTTGCAGTATTGGACGGACCTGATGCTCCAAATTTGGCAATTCGTGAAATGGATCGTCAAATTATTTTAAGTATTGAGAATACGCGTAACAATAAAGTGGAAGCTTATTCTCAGTTTGATAAAAACATCCCTGGAGTTGTTGCTGTGCAAGTGAATGATTCTACTGTAACCTACGATACCTTAACTACCGATGAACGTAGTTATAAATTCCAAGGTTATAAAGTGTATCAAGTGAGTGATAGAAACGTTTCTGTATCGGATATTAACGATCCTGCAAAAGCGAAGTTGATGGCTCAAATTGATTTGGAAGATGATGTAAAACAACTGGTAAATTTCACATTTGATAATGCACTAAATGCTTATGTCCCTACACTCAAAACAGATGATGTGAATGGCGGTATCAATCATAATTTCATTATCACACAGGATTTATTTACGTTGAAGCCACTCGCTAATTATACGCCTTACTATTTCTTGGTGATCTCTTATGCTAGTAACAATTTCCGTGAATTTAATCCATTAGCTCCAAATACAGCTAATTCTCAACCTGAGCCTTATTTGCAAGGTAGAAAAAATGTAAAAGTTTATTCTGCTATTCCACATAAGCAAGTGGTGAATAATGGTGGATTGATAGCCAATGTGAGTTTTGGAGATGGGTTTAAAATTAAACGTATTGAAGGAACAGGTAACGGTGGAAACGTTTTAGATCTGACCGATGAAACGGTAAATGAAATTTTAACCAGCGCAGATCATCGTGCCTTAAACCCAGTGTACCAAGCTGGACGAGGTCCAATCGATGTTACCACATATGACCCACTTCGTCTAAAAGGTGGTGGCTTCCAAGTTCAGTTTGACGGAATAGCAGATACTTCTCACTATTTTATTAAGGATAAGTCAAACGGAAATTTAATTGAAGCTAGTTTCTTTGGCATCGGAGAACGTTATGAGCAGTTATTGGAAAGCAATAAGCTTGCATTCAATATATTTAAAATCACAGGACTAGAGCCTGGTGATGGCTCTGCTAACAATGGATTCTTAGAAGCTACTCAAACATATACTTCACCATCGCCATGGTTAAGTGGGGTTGTTGATGGTGAAGTTGCATTGAGTTCTAAAAACTGGATTCTTTCTGGAGAAGATGCAACCGATTTAGGTGATGAAAGTCAAATTTATGAAGGTGTTCTCGGTGGAACTTGGGCTCCTTATAAACTGACTGCTCGTTCTGCTGTCGGTTCCCCAAAATTAAACACAGGAGCCATCGAAGGATTATCACGTTGGAGTTTTATGGCAAGTGTTGACTTGGTTATAACAAATGATAAAAGTAAATGGACACGTTGTGTAGTTGTTGAAACTGGAGAAGATACCATGCCAAATATGGGTGCAGCAAAAAAATTCGATAAGCGTAAGCAAGCATCTGTAGATAAAAATGGAAATGCAGGTGATGGAGTAATTTCTTCTGATCCAAATGATGCAGACTTCATCTCTGATCAAGGTATGGGCTGGTTCCCTGGTTATGCAATCAACGTTGAAACTGGAGAACGATTGAATATTGTTTTCGGAGAAAATACATCATTGTCTGGTGAAAATAGTAAGGATATGTTATGGAATCCAACATCGAATAGCGGAGTTGACGCAAACGGTCGTTTATCTTATGGCGGAATGCATTACATCTACATCTTTAATAAAAATGGAATTACGGTAAACGACGTTGCAATTTATGACAATGGAGCAAGTTTAAATACGATGTTATCATTGAATACGACCGTTGGAAAACGTAATGCATTTAAGGATTGTATCTGGACAAGTCTTCCCTTGTTAAATGCTGGATATTCGGTACTTCAATCGGATGTGAAAATTCGTTTGCGTGTTGCTAAAGATTACAGAATATTTAATTCTATTGGAGCTACTGCTGTGAATAATAGCAATCCATTGTATGAATTTGATGTTTCTCAATCTGAAGTTGCTAGTACAAATCAAACTGAAGCAGCAAAAAGCGCATTGGATTATATTCGTGTGGTTCCTAATCCATATTATGCATACTCTACTTATGAAAGAACTAGAGTGGATCAATTGGATAACAGAGTTCGAATTACTAACCTTCCAAGTAATTGTGTAGTTTCTATTTATACAGTGAATGGAACATTGGTTCGTCAGTTCAAACGTGATGTTCCTGCTGATGTAACGGATGGATTGGCTATTGACGAAGGACAAGATTTCAACTTAGCAACTACGTTAGATTGGGATCTTAAAAATACATCAGGAATTACAGTGGCTAGCGGTGTATATATTATACATGTAAATGCTGGTTCACTCGGTGAAAAAGTGGTGAAATGGTTTGGTATTATGAGACCTATTGACCTTGATTCCTTCTAATTTATTCATTGGTAAAAAATAATCCTGACCTAGTATGAAAAAACTTATAAAATATATATCCATCTTCTCTGCAGCTATGAGTCTTTATGCTGCACCAGCTATCGCGGGAAATGAAGATCGTGCCGGGCAAGCCGGTGCAAATGAATTACTCATCAACCCTTGGGCGCGTACTGCGGGTTGGGGAGGATGTAATATCGCCTTAGTGCGTGGAGTTGAAGCTCTCGGTTTAAATGTTGCCGGAATGGGACATAATAAAGGAACTGAAATAGTCTTTGCTCAAACGGATTGGTTGAAAGGTTCTGACATCAAAATTTCTTCTTTTGGGATTGCTCAAAAAGTGGGCGAATCTGGTTCTATGGGAATCAATGTTTCTTCAATGAAATTTGGTGATATTGATCGTACTACAGAAGCTCAACCTGATGGAGGAATTGGAACATTTGCTCCTCAGTTCTTAACCATTGGATTTAGTTATGCTAAAGAGTTTAGTAATAGTATTTATGGTGGTATGAGTGTTCGTATGATCTCAGAATCCATTAATGATGTGAAAGCTCAAGGTGTAGTGGTAGATGCCGGTATTCAGTACATCACAGGCTTCAATGAAGCGAAGGATAATTTGAAATTCGGAATCTCTCTACGTAACGTAGGTACTCCTATGAAGTTTGATGGTGAAGGATTGTCATATAGAAATGATAATGCAGGAGCTAATATCAATGTACTTCAACAACAAAGAGTGGAACGTTTCGAGATGCCTTCATTGGTAGCTATCGGTGTTTCTTATGACATCAAATTAAATGAAGATCATCGCATCACACCTGCAGCTTCATTCACTTCTAATTCTTTCATTCGTGATCAAATTGGAATGGGTGCTGAATATGGATTCCGTCAATTGTTCATGGTTCGCCTTGGATACACTATCGATAAAAAAGATAAGAATGCAATCTTCGATGAGGAAATTGCTGCACTTATCGGCTTTAGTGCTGGTGTTTCAGTGCAAGTTCCCCTTGGCAAATCTGGAAAATCATTTGGCATAGATTACGGTTACCGTGCTACAGAGACCTTTGATGGTACTCATACAATCGGAGCTCGTTTTAATCTCTAGTCATTAGTTCAACATTTGCGGAAGGCCTCTCCTGTTGAAGGAGAGGTCTTCCGCGTTATTTATACATTACACATTAGTACTATTTGTTATGTCAAACATTACGTATCTCACCGAAGAAGGCTTGAAAAGGCTGCAAGATGAATTGCATCAATTGAAATCTGTTGATCGACCAAATATTTCTAAGCAAATTGCTGAAGCAAGGGATAAAGGTGACCTCTCTGAAAATGCTGAGTATGATGCTGCGAAAGATGCACAAGGACTTTTAGAATTGAAGATTTCTAAAATGGAAGCTATTGTAGCTAGCGTGCGAATCATCGATGAAACCAAAATTGATACTTCACATGTTTCTGTGATGTGCAAGGTGAAAATAAAGAATCTTAAAAATAACGCCGAGATGTCCTACGTGTTGGTTGCAGAAACCGAAGCGGATTTAAAGTCTGGGAAAATTTCAGTTTCTTCTCCTATTGGACACGGATTGCTCGGAAAGAAAGTGGGTGAAATTGCTGACATCAGCACTCCCGGTGGCGTTGTGAAGTTTGAAGTGTTGGATATTTCATTAGCTAATTAGGTAACATTAATAAATTCGGATGTGTTGTAATATGCACCACATTGAATTCTCTTTTTGATCACTTCTCGCCCTGAATAAAATTGGAAAAATCCCCGTTTTATTCAGGGCGATTTATTTAATAAGTGAGGATGATTGCCTCTTTTTTATTTTCTCCTTTCGATTTTTTAATTTGAATTGATAGCTCGTTCCAAATTTTTCTCGATCTGTTTTACTGTAAGATTGAAGCAGAAGTGAAAAAATGATATTTAGATTACAATCTGAATCGTTTAAGGGATTGCTTACTATTTATTTTCTCTACTTTTAATTTATAAATCGATTCGTATTTTGAATTAATGGATGAATGAGTATCACTTTATTTAAATCCTTATTATGAAAAAAAAATATATCGTATTATTATTTCTTTCATTTTTTGCAAGCGATGCTGTGCTCCTTGCCAAGGTAAAAGGAAGACCAATTTCGAAAGTTAAGATAGAGTCAAAACCAGCTACGAATTGTCCAATTACAACAGCACAAGTCGATCTAAATATCAATCAAGTGAGAGCGCGTATTTTGAGTGCGGGTGATTTGTGGTGGGATCCAATCGGTCAAACTCCCTACTACGAAGTCCCAAAAGGGTCGAAAAGGAATTCTCTTTATTGTGGCGCCATTTGGATTGGTGGGTATGATCAAAATAATCAGTTGTTAGTTGCTGCAGAAACCTATCGAGTAACAGGTGCAAATGATTTCTGGGGAGGTCCCATCTCAAAAGATCCCAGTAACGGTTCCACTTCGATTACTGATCAGCGCTGCTTGGAATTTGATAAGCTTTGGAATATTAAAAAATCTGACATTCAAAATTTTCTTCTAGATGGAACCACAACCCCCGACATTGAAACATGGCCCGGTAATGGAAATGTTGCAAACGGCGAGCTTCCAAACCTTGCTCCATTTTTCGACGCAAATAATAACGGTGTTTATAATTACACAGAAGGTGATTATCCTTATTTTAAATTAGATAATGATTATCCTGTTGATGCAACTTCAGGTGATCCAATTTGTAACGATTATCTATTCGGCGATCAATGTGTGTGGTGGGTGTTTAATGACGTGGGTAGTATTAAAACTGAAACCAGCAGTCAACCCATCGGACTTGAAATTAGAGCGCAAGCTTTTGCTTTTGATACAGAAGATGAATTAGACTTTATGACATTTTACAAGTATCAAATTATTAATCGTTCAAGCAGTGGCTTAGATTCTACTTATTTTGGAATTTGGACAGATTCTGATCTGGGAAATGCTACTGATGATTATGTGGGCTGTGATGTGGGTTTAGGACTTGGATTTACCTATAATGGAGATCCTGATGATGATGGCGGCGGCGGGTATGGATTGAATCCTCCTGCAGTCGGAATTGATTTTTTGCAAGGGCCACTCGCTGATCTTTTAGATAGCATTGATAATAACAAGGATGGTCGTATCGATGAATACGGAGAGGAAATAACCATGTCACATTTTGTTTATTATGAGGGTTCGAATAGTCCAGTAAATTCAGAGCCAGATAATGCAGGTGATTACTACGGATATTTAAGAGGTCGTTGGAAAAATGAAGTGAATATTACATACGGTGGAGGTGGTTATTTTACAGGTCCTGGTGCAACTTCTATTCCTTGTGACTACATGTTTCCCGGAAATTCGGATCCAAAATTTTATACACCTTGGACGATGGAAACTGCAAATATTCAACCTTCCGATATGCGTTGGTTACAATCGGTAGGTGCGTTCACGTTAGCTCCTGGTGCTGTGAATTATATTTCTACCGGAGTAATATGGGCTCGTGCTACAGTTGGTGGACCTGCTGCATCCATAGCGAAAATGAAACGTGCGGATGTGTATGCTCAGCAATTATTTAATCGTTGTTTTCAAACGATAGAGGGTCCTAAAGCTCCAGATTTAGCAATCCGCGAAATGGATCAACAAATTATTTTAAGTCTAGAGCATACTCGAAATGCGGAAATTGAATTGTTTAATTTGTTTGATAAAAGTACTCCCGGCGTAATTCCTGTTTTCGATAATGGGTCAATTGTTTCTTATGATACGTTATCAGTAGAAGATAGAAAATATAAATTTCAAGGTTACAGAATTTATCAAGTGTTGAATCCAGATGTAACAGATTCAGATTTGAATGATGTCTCAAAAGCAAGACTGATTTCACAAGTGGATTTAAATGATAGTATTAAACAACTCATCAATTTTAAGTATGAAGCATTTCTCAATGCCTATGTTCCCGAAATGAAAACCGATGAAGTAAATGAAGGGATCACACATAATTTTATGATTACACAAGATTTATTTTCGTTAAAACCAATTGTCAATTACAGGCCTTATTATTTTATGGTGATTTCTTATGCAAGTAATAATTTTAATTCGTTTAATCCAATCACACCGAATATAGCATTTTCACAAGCTGAACCTTATTTGCAAGGTAAGAAAAATGTAAAAGTGTATTCTGCAATTCCACATAAGCAAGTGGTGAATAATGGTGGAATGGTGACGAATCTAAAGTTTGGAGATGGATTTAAAATTAAACGAATTGAAGGAACTGGTAACGGAGGAAATGTATTGGATCTTACTGACGAATCGGTAAATGAAATTTTAAGTAGTGTCGATCATCGTGCTGTAAATCCAGTTTATCAACCAGGGCGAGGACCAATTCATGTTACTACTTATGATCCAATTCGATTGAAAGGCGGTGGATTTCGTGTTCAGTTTAATGGGGTAGAAACGAATTCTCGTTATTTCATCAAGGATCTTCCAAGTGGCAATCTAATTGACAGTAGTTTCTTTGAGATTGGAACAAAATATGAGCAGCTTGTCGAGAATAATAAATTAGCTTTTACCATCTACAAAGTAAATGGACATGAGCCAGGTGATGGAATCGTTGGTAATGGTTTTTTAGAAGCTACAAAAACATACACTAACTCATCTGCACCTTGGTTAGGTGGTGTTGCTGATTCAGATGTATCCTCTGAAAAGAATTGGATTCTTTCTGGTGAAGAAGATACAGACTTAGGTGATGCTAAACAAGATTATGAAAGCGTTATTGGTGGTACATGGGCTCCATACAAAGTAGCAGCGCGACTTGCTATTGGTTCTCCCAAATTAAATACATCATCAATCGAAGGCGCATCTCGCTGGAGTTATTTAGCAAGTGTTGATGTTGTTTTAACAAATGATAAAAGTAAGTGGTCGCGTTGTGTTGTGGTAGAAACTGGAGAAGACAATATGCCAAATATTGGAAGTGCAAAAAAGTTTGATAAACGAAAGCAAGCTTCGGTAGATAAAAATGGAAATACTGGCGATGGAGTAATTTCTTCTGATCCAAATGATGCTGAATTTATTTCCGATCAAGGCATGGGTTGGTTCCCTGGTTATGCCATTAATATTGAAACAGGTGAACGATTAAATATCGTGTTTGGAGAAAATTCGTCTTTGGTTAATGAAAATAGCACCGATATGTTGTGGAATCCAACATCGAATGAAGGATATGACGCGAATGGTCGTTTAGCTTTCGGTGGAATGCATTACATCTACATCTTTAATAAAAATGGAATTGATTCAAATGATGTTACGATCTATGATCATGGTGTTAGTTTAAATTCGATGTTATCAAAAAATACTGTTGTAGGCAAACGAAACGCATTTAAGGATTGCATTTGGACAAGTCTTCCACTTTTAAATGCTGGCTATTCGGTATTAGAATCGAATGTGAAGATTCGTTTACGAGTTGTGAAAGATTACAAAATATTTTATTCTATCGGAGCTACTGCAGTGAATAATAGCAATCCTTTGTATGAGTTTGAAGTTACTCAATCGGAAGTTGCAAGCGCTGGTCAAACGGAGTTAGCGAAAAGCGCATTGGATTTTATTCACGTTGTTCCTAATCCATACTATGCGTATTCAACTTATGAAAGTACCAGAGTGGATCAAGCGAACAACCGAGTTCGAATTACCAATCTGCCAAGTAAATGTACGGTCTCAATTTACACGATAAATGGAACTTTAGTGCGTCAATTCAAACGTGATGTTCCTTCTGATGTGACAGATGGAGAACCTGTAATTGCTGGTAATGATTTTAATTTAGCCTCAACCTTGGATTGGGATTTAAAGAATGAAAACAACAAAATGGTATCCAGTGGCATTTATATTATTCATGTTGATGCTGGAGTGCTTGGTGAAAAAGTTGTAAAGTGGTTTGGGATCATGAGAGATGGGTTTACACCCTGAACCGTCTGCGCTGCCTGAGCTTGTCGCAGGCAGCGTAAAGATTGGTTTCTTTTCGAGAAGATTTATTAACTTTAACCAAAATTATTATCATCATGGCTTCCATCTTCTCAAAAATAATTGCTGGCGAAATTCCATCTCATAAAATTGCAGAGAATGAAAACTTTCTTGCTTTTTTAGATGTGATGCCCTTAGTGGAAGGTCATGTTTTAGTAGTTCCTAAAAAGGAGGTTGATTATATTTTTGATATGCCTCCGTCCGAATTTAGGGATCTTTGGGCCTTTGCGCAATCGATAGCTCCAGCCATTGAAAAAGCAATTCCTTGCAAGCGGATAGGCATCGCCGTTATAGGATTGGAAGTGCCGCATGCGCATATTCATCTTGTGCCGTTAAATAGAGTAGGGGATATCAATTTTTCACAACCCAAAATGACAGTGTCTCAAGAGCAATTAAAAATAACAGCAGAAAAAATTAGAGCAACTTTGTAAAAGAATCATACTTCCATTATAACTTTTTTTAAACGCAACGAAGCAACGGTTAAGCAGCGGTCGCCAAGTCCTCTTTATTTATTCCCCACTCTCCCATCTCCCATCTCCCATCTATTTCGTTCTTTCCGGATTATCACTCACAAACGCATCCCATCCTGAATAATTTCCCTTGCCTTTTTTAACAGGACTCGAATTTTTAATACTTGAATCGCTGACTATCATCTTTTTTCCGGTTTGGAAATGATGACAAAGGGCAACACCTAGCGCGTCTGTAGCATCTAATAATTTAGGTTGCTCTTCGAATTTCAAGATTCGTTGCAGCATGATGGAAACTTGTTCTTTCGATGAACTTCCTTTTCCCGTAATCGATTGTTTGATGAGTCGGGGAGAATAGCCAAATACTGGAAGTTTTCTAGAGAGCGCCGCCGCAATGGCCATCCCTTGCGCTCTTCCTAACTTTAACATCGATTGAACATTTTTTCCAAAGAAAGGTTCTTCAATCGCAAATTCATCAGGATGATGGGTGTCGATGAGTTGAGATACCGTTTCAAAAATCTCCTTAAGTCGAATAAAATGATCATCTTTTTTGTTGAGATGCAAAACCCCTGCTGAGATGAGTTGGATCTGATTTCCTTTCACTGAAATAATTCCATAACCCATGGCAACCGTACCCGGATCAATTCCTAAAATGATGCACTCTTTCGAATTTTTCAATTTACAAAGATGTCATTTTTTTATGTAGCTCCCAGCAAATGATTCCAGCACAAACAGATACGTTTAAACTATGCTTGGTCCCTTCTTGATGGATCTCAATACACCCATCGCAAAGGTTAATTACGTCTTGAGCCACCCCATCCATCTCATGCCCAAAAATGACTGCTGTACGCTCGGCAGGAATAAATTCTCTTAAATCAATACTGTTACTAGCCTGTTCAATAGCATAGACCATCACCTGCTCGCTTTTGAGTTGTTTAACTGCTTCTTTTGTATCTTCAAAATATTCCCATTGCACCGACTCAGTAGCTCCAATTGCTGTCTTCAGAACCTCTTTATGAGGAGGTTGAGCAGTAATTCCACAGAGTATAATTTTCTCTACACGGAAAGCATCGGAACTCCTGAAAACAGAACCAACATTTAAGGCGCTGCGTACATTATCCAATACGATGATAATTGGTAATTTCTTTATCTGTTGATAAGCAATGAGGTCGGGTCGACCAAGTTCTTCGTTCTTTAGCTTTTGCACGCGAATGGATATCTTAGCACAAAGTTAAACATCGAAGTGAAAGAAGATACACCCCTCATGCAACAATACAATGGGATCAAGGCGAAATACCCGGATGCCCTCTTGCTTTTTCGTGTTGGCGATTTTTACGAAACCTTTGGTCAAGATGCCATTCGAGCCTCTAAAGCATTAGGTATTGTACTTACTAAAAGAAGTAATGGTGCTGCTGCAGATATGGAGCTTGCAGGTTTTCCTCATCATTCACTCGAAACTTATTTGCCAAAATTAGTACGCGCTGGAATGCGTGTTGCCATTTGTGATCAGCTAGAGGATCCAAAAACAACAAAGAAAATTGTAAAGCGTGGCGTCACTGAATTGGTTACTCCCGGAGTAACGTTTAGCGATAAAATTTTGGAACATAAATCGAATAATTTTTTAGCAGCGTATTATTCTTCTAAATCGGATGGGCAACTTGGTCTAGCCTTTATTGATGCAAGTACGGGTGAATTTTTTCTGGCAGAAGGTCGATTAGATTATATCGATAAACTATTGCAAACTTTTCAACCGAGTGAAGTTTTAGTTTCTCGTCAAGAAAAAGAATCTTTTGAGAAGAAATATGGAAATCGTTTCTACACATTTACTTTAGATGATTGGGCGTTTCAAACCTTGTTTGCAAAGGAAACATTAGCAAAGCATTTTCAAACTACTTCGTTAAAAGGTTTTGGTGTGGATGAAATGCAAAACGGAATTATTGCTGCCGGTGCTGCTTTGTATTATTTACAGCAAACCCGTCAAGAGGCATTGGTGCATATCGCTGCCATTTCCAGATTAGAAGAAGATCGATACGTGTGGCTTGATCGCTTTACCATTCGCAATTTGGAGTTAGTAAATTCTCCGCATGAAAATGCACGAACCTTGTTGGATGTGCTGGATCAAACCGTTTCCCCAATGGGCGGTCGCATGATGCGAAGATGGTTACTTCTTCCGTTGAAAGAACTTGTAGCAATTAATGAGCGACATGATAACGTTGAGGAGTTAACGAAAAACTCTGATTTGTTAGATGGGATTCAATCCTTATTAAAAAGCATAGGCGATCTCGAACGCTTAGCTTCTCGTATAGCGATTCGAAAATTAGGTCCTCGCGAAGCGCTGCAATTGAAAAAATCTTTGTTGCTCATCGAACCTATCAAAGAACAATTAAAAGGTGCTAAGCAAAAAGGATTTTTAGCCATTGCCGATCGACTCCAACCCTGTAATGAGTTAATCTCACATCTTGAAAAAGCATTATCGGAAGAAGCACCTGCGGTTCTCACCAAGGGTGGAACTTTTAAAACTGGTTATCATGCCGAGCTCGATGAACTTAAGAAATTAGCTTTTGAAGGAAAAGATTATTTGCTCGGAATTCAACGTCGAGAGATTGAGAAAACGGGAATCACAAACTTAAAAATTGCATTCAATAACGTTTTTGGATATTATATTGAAGTAAGTAATTCGCATAAAAGTAAAGTTCCCACCGAATGGACACGGAAACAAACTTTAACGAATGCCGAACGCTACATCACCGAAGAATTAAAAATTTACGAGGAGAAAATTTTAGGTGCGGAAGGGAAGATGCAAACCATCGAAGAAAAATTGTATGCAGAGTTGCTGGAATTTCTTCTCGATTATATTCCCGCCCTGCAGCAAAATGCAGGTGAATTAGCACGCCTCGATTGTTTGTGTAGTTATGCAACGGTAGCAAATAAAAATGGCTATGTGAAGCCTTCTATGAACGATTCGTTGAGTTTGAAAATAGAAGGCGGTCGACATCCTGTTTTGGAACAGCAATTACCATTAGGAGAAAAATATATTCCCAATGATGTTTTTCTCGACAATGAAAAACAACAGATCATCATGATTACAGGTCCGAATATGTCTGGTAAATCAGCCGTATTGCGTCAAACCGCGTTAATCGTTATGATGGCTCAGTCGGGTTGTTTTGTTCCTGCACAAAAGGCAGAAATTGGTATAGTCGATAAAATATTCACTCGTGTTGGAGCTTCCGATAATTTATCGCAAGGGGAATCAACTTTCATGGTGGAGATGAATGAAACGTCAAGTATTTTGCATAATATTTCAAATCGAAGTTTGGTTCTTTTGGATGAAATTGGACGTGGAACAAGTACTTATGATGGTATTTCCATCGCTTGGGCCATTGCGGAGTTCTTGCATGAGCACCCGCAATCGCGAGCTAAAACATTATTTGCAACTCACTACCACGAGTTAAATGAAATGGCTTCTGAATTTCCGCGCATTAAAAATTACAATGTTGCTATTCGTGAAAGTGGAAATCAAATTTTGTTTTTAAGGAAGTTGGTGCCTGGTGGTAGCGAGCATAGTTTTGGAATCCATGTCGCTAAAATGGCGGGGATGCCAGCACAAGTGCTCAAACGAGCCCAGCAAATGCTCGAAACCTTGGAGGCAACGCATAGTCATAGCGAATTAATTAAAGTGGCGGCCCATGAGCAACAAAAGGACGAATTGCAGCTAAGCTTTTTCCAACTCGATGATCCCGTTCTGGAGCAAATCCGGGACGAAATCCTCAAAACTGACATCAATACGCTCACTCCGGTAGAGGCATTAATGAAGCTTAGTGAAATTAAAAAGCTGATTTCGAGAGAGAAAGTGAAATTAAATGCCTGATCATTTGATTTCTACCCGAATTAAAGCTTATTTTTGCATCCCCTTGTGAAACTTCCTTGTGGAATTTCGTTCAAGTAGTTTAACAAAGGAATTATAAGCGAAAGTAGCTCAGTTGGTAGAGCACGACCTTGCCAAGGTCGGGGTCGCGAGTTCGAATCTCGTCTTTCGCTCCAAAAGAATAAGCCTCCAGATCGGAGGCTATTTTTATTTAAATACGTTTTGATTCGTAGAATAGTTTTTTGTGGTACATGAATTTTGAGTTAGATCAAAAAATGTAGCAAAAAATCATGTGGAAAAGTGAAAAAGTAAAAAAAGAGGAACACCGCTCTCGCTATTGATTTATAGACTCGTTAAAAAAATAACTCGAATAGAGACTTTAGAGCGAGTGTGAGTCCCGATAGCTATCGGGAGAAGTAAAACAGAGCGAGGAACACCGCTCTCGCTCTGTTCCTCGCTCTGTTTTGTACCCGGGACGGGGGTCGAACCCGTACAGCTGTAAGGCCACAGGATTTTAAGTCCTGCGTCATGGATTGGAAAAGAGGAAAGGGAATGCGGTTGAATACAAAAATCTTAGCCATTGCGATGGTGACTATTAGTTTAACCATAAGCATCTTTATGTGATTCAAGTGAATACGTGAAGTGGGTGGTGCTTTTTCCATGCTCGCTATTGATGGATATATTCTTTCGAAAACTAGAAAAGCTAATCCGCAAATTTTACCTTTGAAAACAAGTAAAAAATCTGAAAAGAATTCAGCCCATGAAAGCGATAAGAAAATATTCAACTCCCATTAAATCTTTGTTGCGTAGTGTCACCGAACAAGACGCAATTCCTGAAGTGCTGACTCAAGAGGAGGAGTACAACGATAAGAATTTATTAGTCCTGGAGAAAAAGTATAACATGGATGGTGAAATCGAAGAAGTGCATTCGTTTACTTACGATGAGCAAGGTCGACTTTTGAATCATCTTCTCGAAATTCCTGAAGATGGAATCTCAGAAAGGTTTGTGACTTCCCGCAATGCAGATGGAAATCCAACTCTAATTGTAAAATATTATGGCGACGATGAAGGGGAGAAGACTGAGTATGTTTACGGAACGAATGCGCAAGTTGTGAAAATTATGCGTTATGATGCCGATGGTGAATTTGAAGCAGAAGAAGATTTGGAATACGATGATCAATCGAAGTTGATGGTTCGAAGAATTACATCTCCCGTAGAAGGAAATAAATGTTATCGTTTTTCATACGATGAGAAATCGAATTTGATCAAGGAAGAGGATTTTGATGAGAACGATCAATTGTCTGCGTATGTAGAGATCGATTATGACGAGGAAGATCGAGAAACGTATGTTTCTCGTTTTAATGAAGCTGGTAAAATGATTTCACAGTTGCTTACAGAGTATGATGCTCAAGGCAGAATTGTACGCAAAATTGCTAAAAGTTCTAATGTAAGAATTACTTCTTTTGAGTATGATGAACAAGGTCGTGTGATTGAAGAATCTCTTTCCGACCAAAATGATTTTGTAATTTCTCGTACCCGCTTAACGTACGACGATGACGGACGCATTGCAGAAGAAACTATTTATGAAACTGATCTTACTCGCTCAGGTAGGGATACACATCTCTCCAATCGTTTTGAATATGTTTCTTTATAAGAATTAAAACAATTCGATTAGCGGATTGTTTGTTACTAGTAGATCGTTGTTATGGCTTATAAAAATTTAAATCATTTTATTCAAGTTCTCGAAGAAGCAGGTGAGCTGGTTCGCATCAAAGAGTATGTGGATCCCAAGTTGGAAATTACAGAAATTACAGATCGCATTTCTAAGGAATATGGTCCGGCCTTGTTGTTTGAGAATACAGGTTATGATTTTCCAGTGCTCATAAATTCCATGGGAACGGAAAAGCGTATGGCCATGGCACTCGGTGTGGATAAGCTAGATGATGTAGCCAAGGAAATTGAAGGTCTTTTTAAGATGTTAACCGGTCCTAAAAATTCAATGATGGATAAGCTGAAGATGCTTCCCCAACTCGGAGAGATCGCTTCGTGGATGCCAAAAGAAATGAGTGGACGTGGTGCGTGTCAAGAAGTAGTGATGAAGGATCCTGATATTACAAAATTGCCAGTGCTCACTTGTTGGCCGGAAGATGGCGGTCCGTTTGTTACTCTACCCGTGATTCAAACGCGCGATCCGCTCACCCAAATTCGGAATGTTGGATTGTATCGCATGCAAGTTTTTGAACCCAAGATGACGGCCATGCATTGGCATCGTCATAAAGTTTCAGCCCGACATTTTAACGAATACAAAAAACTTGGTTTGCGTATGCCCGTCGCCGTTACCATCGGCGGTGATCCTGCTTATACGTATTCTGCAACTGCGCCACTACCCGATGGTGTGGATGAATTTATGCTGGCTGGCTTTCTAAGAAAGAAGAAAGTGGAATTAGTGAAATGCATCAGTATCGATATGCATGTTCCTGCCGATGTGGATTTTGTAATTGAAGGTTACCTCGATCCCAATGAAGATTACATCTTAGAAGGACCTTTTTGGTGATCATACAGGCTATTATTCTTTGGCTGATATGTATCCCAAGTTTCATATTACGGCCATTACTCATAAAAAGAATCCTGTTTATTTGTGTACGATTGTAGGTATTCCACCTCAAGAAGACGCATGGATTGGAAAGGCAACGGAAAGAATTTTCTTAGCACCCATCAAGATGACCATGGTGCCCGAGATTGTGGATATGGTATTACCCGTAGAAGGAGTGTTTCATAATTTGGTGATAGTGAAAATCAAAAAAGATTATCCGGGTCAAGCATTAAAGGTAATGAACTCACTGTGGGGTGCCGGACAAATGATGTTCACCAAAATGTTAGTCATTGTAGATGGTGATGTGAATATTCACGACCAGTGGGAAGTTGCAAAATATATTTCGGAGAACGTAGATCCTTTGCGCGATATTTCTTACTCACAAGGTCCAACCGACGTGCTGGATCACTCCTGTACGACCATGGCTTTTGGTGGGAAGATGGGAGTGGATGCAACCAAGAAGCATGTGGAAGAATTGTTGCCAAATAGTCCGAAGGTGAGTATCGATATTTCTGCGCTTAAAAATAGTGTAGATGCTATTTCAGCAAGCGTACAACATTTTCCAGAGTTAAAGGATGTGAATATGCGTTTACTTCCATTGGGTGTTCCCATCGTTTTTGTTTCCATCGAAAAGAATAAAAAGGGACATGTAAAAGAAGTAGCTCAAAAGCTTTTTGCAGATGTTGCGTTTTCATCCGTAAAGATTCTTATTTTTCTAGAGCATACGATGGACATCTCAGACATTGCAGATGCAGTATGGCGATTCTCCAATAACTTCGATCCGCGTCGTGATCATTTTGATTTTCCATCACAAAATGATAACGAAGTAAATCATGTAGCATTTGATGGTACACGCAAGTTAAAGGAGTTCGACGATTTTCATCGCGACTGGCCTAACATCTTGGTCTCTGATCAAAAAACCATTGAAAGAGTAGATGCTATTTGGGATAAATTAGGACTTGGAAAATTTATTAAATCGCCCTCTCTTAAATATTCCCAACAACTCTACAAAGGCGGCGCAGTAGCAGAGTAATTATCTAACTTCAATTAGTGTTTATCCTAATGAGATTGCTTTTTTTTAACCTGCCTGCAGCAGGCAGGCACTAGAGGACACAAGAGGTCACTTGAGTGCACTTGAGAGTTCTCGAATGCATTTATAAATTTCAGTGTTTCGTTAAAACTGCTAGGCGAAGCAATTCATAATTTCGAAGCTTAGAGACAGATTTGCCTATTTGCCAATTTGCCAATACACCAATTCACCCCAGAAGTACAGTGCGTTGCACAGACTTCTGGGCGAAGCCTCGCGACACCAATCCGCCATCGCGAAGCCTCGCGACACCAATCCACCAATCCACCAATTTACCAACTTACCAATTTACCAACTTGCCAATTCCTACGGCAGGCTCAGCCACGTTTGTATCGGATAATGGTCGCTTAACTTTACTTCTTTCGTGTGAAAAGAATAAGTTTTAAATTCAGAACTGTGCAAAATGTAATCAATCCTAAACTTAACCAATAAACTAAAATAAGTACTTCCAAAACCTTCTCCTTTTTCAATAAATGAATCTTTTAAATCTTTTTTTATGGTTTGGTAAGGATAGGAGTAAGGCGTGTCATTAAAATCTCCACATACTAAAACGGGATAGGGACATTGTTCAATATGCGCTCTCATTATATCCGCTTGATCACTACGTTTGATTACTGCAGTACGAATTCGTCTTAAAATACTTTTTGTGTTTTTTAATTTCGTGTCGTTTATTATACTGTCGGTGTTTTCAATGAAATCATATTCATTTTTTTTGAAGTGATTAGATTGCAAATGTGCATTGTAAACGCGTACTGTGTCATTGTTGATGACTAAGTCGGAGTATAGGCAAAAGTTCGATTTTCCTGGGGTAAAAAAAAGTGTTCCTTCATTGATTATTGGATATTTTGAAAAGGTGGCAATGCCCCAATGATGCGCTTTTCTTAATGTGATAGAGTACTTAATGGAACTATGTGGTAACTTTAATAAGTCTTTTATTGCTTGGTTGTTTTGAAAGTCTCCATCGTCGCTATGAAAGTATTCTTGAATGCATAAAATTTCAGGATGTTCCCCTTCTAAGTAGTCAAATATTTTTTTTCTGGTTTTCAAATTACCTGTCCAGTTGTAAAGATCAAAGAGTCGAACATTGTAAGAAAGAACTTTGAATGAATTTTTGGGCGGCTTCACATCAAATTTCGCAATGGCTGGTTGATAAAGCATGGTACATTTATCATATCCAATTAAAATGATGGCCGCTGATAAAACAATGAGACGATGGCGACGTAATCCCCAATAAATCAAAAAGCAAATATTGATGAGTAGAAATATAGGATATAAGTTTGCTAAGATGCCAACAGGCCAAAAAACTACTGGATTGATGGATGATGATGCCTGTGTGATGAGCAGCATGATCGCAACCAAAATATTTATAAAGAAAAGTATTCTCCCTGTACGGTTGATCTTCACCACGCCTTCAGGATTTTTTCTTTGACTCATTGTCCAATATTGATGGTATAAAGTACGTTAAAATTTTTCAGAAGTTTCTTTCCTCATTCGACTACCTTTGCACAAATGAATCCCCTAAAATTAGGCTTCTCGCCTTGTCCAAATGATACTTTTATTTTCGATGCATTGCTACATCATCGTTTTCCATTTCCGTATAGAGTAGAAGAAAATTTGTATGATGTGGAGAAATTGAATCGCTTGGCTTTGTCTGCTGAATTGGAAATTAGCAAGTTGAGTTTTGCTGCTTATGCTTCGGTTTCCGATAAATATCAAATTTTAAATGCTGGAGCGGCTTTAGGCCGAAATTGTGGGCCTTTATTGATCTCAAAGAACAAAGTCGATTTGCATAACATGGATTCCCTAAAAGTAGCGATACCGGGAAAGTATACTACAGCTAATTTACTGTTGAGCATCTTTTTTCCTCAACTCACGAACAAAACAGAAGTTGTTTTTTCGGAAATTGAAGATGGTGTACTCAGCGGAGAGTTCGACCTCGGACTCATCATTCATGAAAGTCGATTTACCTATGCTCTAAAGGGTTTGGAGAAGGTGGCCGATCTTGGTGAATGTTGGGAAAGTAAATTCTCAAAACCTATTCCATTGGGTTGCATAGCGATACGGAGAGATTTACCTCAAGAGCTAAAAGAATCCATCCAAAAGGGAATCAGCGATAGTGTAAAATGGGCATTTGAACATCCCCAGGATTCAAGGGATTATATTCAAAAACATGCACAGGAATTGTCACCCGAAGTTCAACAAAAGCATATTGATCTTTATGTGAATCAATTTTCAATAGATTTGGGTGCTGAAGGGCGGGAGGCAATTAATCTTTTGTTGAGTTATGGACATCAAGTAAATTTGCTCCCCCAATGTGTGGAACCCATTTTCATTAACGAAAAAGAATAGTATACGATGATAGTAGTAACTGGCGCCGCCGGATTTATTGGAAGTTGTTTGGTGAGTCGATTGAATCAGGAAGGATTTTCTGATGTGGTAATCGTGGATGATTTCAGTCATCCGGAAAAACAAAAGAATTTGGTTGGAAAGAAGTTCAAACAAGAAATTCATCGTGATGTGTTTCCTGAATGGCTGCTCAAAAATAGTAAGGAGGTGAAATTTGTTTTTCATATCGGTGCCAGAACAGATACCACCGAGTTCGATGTGGAAATTTTTGATCGATTAAATGTGCATTATTCACAAACACTTTGGAATATTTGTGCAGATGCAGCAATCCCATTCGTGTATGCAAGTTCTGCTGCTACCTACGGCGAAGGTGAATTTGGTTACGATGATGATCATTCCATCTTCCCGAAATTGCAACCCCTTAATCCGTATGGTTGGTCAAAACAACAATTCGATTTATGGGTGTTGAAGCAAGAGAAACATCCTCCTTTCTGGGCGGGATTGAAATTTTTTAATGTGTATGGTCCCAACGAATTTCATAAAGCTCGAATGGCATCCGTAATTTTTCATGCATTCAATCAAATAAATAAATCGGGTGAAGTGAAATTGTTTCGCTCTCACCGACCCGAGTATAAAGATGGTTGGCAACTGCGCGATTTTGTGTACGTGAAGGATGTAGTGAACGTTTGTTTGTTTTTGATGAATGAAAAAGTGGAATCGTCTATCTTTAATTTAGGAACTGGAACCGCTCGCTCATTTTATGATTTGGCAGACTCTACTTTCAAAGCATTGAACAAAGAAACCAAGATTGAATTCATCGATATTCCTGCCGACATCCGCGATAAATATCAATATTTCACAGAGGCGAATATGCAGAAGTTAATGAAGGCTGGCTATTCCAAACCTTTTACTTCCTTGGAAGATGGTGTTACCGATTATGTAAAAAATTATCTTTCTAACCATCTTTATTATTGAGTGAATGAAAAGATCGGTTAAGAAGTTATTGCAGTCTAAAATTTTTAGGTATTTTGTTTCAGCCGGTCTTGCAACGTGGGTTGATATTTGTGTTTATTTTCTAGCTTATAATTATCTCTATAAAAAATTGGATTTTGATTTGTTCGGATTGTATGTGGTGTCTGCACCTTCGGCATCGTTGATGCTTAGTTATACTGTCGGACTCCTTACCAACTTCACCATCACAAAAATGTTGGTGTTTAAAGAGTCGGAGTTGGCCACCTACAAACAATTATTTCGATATGTTCTCGTCGCAGTTTTTGTTTTAGCGCTAAATTATATTATGATGCGTTTCTTGATTCGTCAGTTGGATTGGTTTCCAACGATAGCACGCGCCGTTTCCGCCATTTCCATTGGCGCACTGAGCTTCGTCATTCATAAATCTTTTTCTTTTAAGACAAGTGCCAAACCTCAAAATTAATTTAGACTCTTAGAGAGAAACAATATCGTTGCGCAGCCTTTACGTCCCGATAGTTATCGGGATTGCGCCTTTGCGAGAAAATTTCCTTCGGTTAAAAGTTTATTATCGAAAGTAAACAGATTATAGTCAAATTATAGTTCAAGCCTCTCCCCTCGCGAGGCTTCGCGACCTCTCCAAGGGAGAGGGAGCAATAAAGAAATGGCGAAATAAAGTTTGGATTTAACAATAGAAATCTTTGCGAGAAAATTTGGGAAGCGCAGCCTTTGCGACTTTGCGCCTTTGCGAGAAAATTAGCGAAGAACTGCTGCGAGTAAATTTCCCTTCTCAGCCATTTTCAACCTGCCTGCAGCAGGCAGGCACTAGAGAAAAAGAAGTTCACTAGAGTGCACTAAAGATTTACCCAATTGTTCTTAATGTTTTTAAATGTACGTAGTGTTCTCAAGTGCCCTCTAGTGCCCTCTAGTGTTGAAAATAGTAAATCTCAAACTAACCAATAAATATTAAAGCTGAGATTTCAACTCCACTAAAAAACCTCTTAAATGAGTAAGCGTTGTTTTTATTTCTAACTCTCTTTCCAACTTCCCTTGTTTGTTTTCAATAATTTTCTTCGCGCCATCTAACGTAAATCCGCGTTCCTTCACTAAGCTAAATATTAACCGAATATTCTCCACATCCGCAGGCGTGAAAAGTCGATTTCCTTTTTTGTTTTTCTTGGGCTTTAATACCTCAAATTCCTTCTCCCAAAAACGAATGAGCGATGTGTTTACCGAAAACATTTGCGCCACTTCTCCAATAGGATAATAAAGTTTTTCAGGCTCTTTGTCGAAATCGATGATGGGTGCCATGGCAGATTTTTTTAGGAGATGTTTTTAAAATTAATCGAATGACTGATTGGATTGTGAAGCCAACTCTCGCACTTTGTCGTATTCTTCCGCAGTGAGATCGTTAAAGAAGTAGTTGATAGGATTAATTTTCTGTCCGTTCTTAATTACTTCGTAATGTACGTGCGGACCAGTGGAAGAGCCCGTGTTTCCAACGAATCCAATGATATCGCCGCGTTTCACTTTTTGTCCGGGACGCACTGAAACCTTACTCATGTGACCATACAGTGTTGAATATCGAATACCATGGTTGATGGTTACATTATTCCCATAGCCACGACCGTTATATTCCACTTTTGAAATGGTTCCATTTCCTGTTGCGTAAATTTCTGTGCCGATGGGCGCCGAGAAATCAATGCCTGTATGCATCATATACGTTTTGTAGATGGGATGAATGCGACTACCAAATCCCGAAGCCAATCGCGCAATTCCACTTTTTGTTACAGGTTGAATGGCCGGAATGGATGCTAAGAGTTCGCTTTTCTTTTTTACTAACTCAAAAACTTCGTCGTATGATTTACTCTGAATATAAAGTTGGCGATATAATTTATCCATCGTTCGCGACGTATTCACCATCAATTCTGCATTGTTGAAGTTTTCTAATTCTTTATAGCGATTTACTCCGCCTGATCCCGCTTCTCTTACTTCCCTCGGCATGGGTTCCGCTTCAAAAATGACGCGATACACCTGATTATCGCGTTTTTGTAGATCCTCTAAAACCGCAGATGCTAAGTCCATTCGTTGCTGCAATAATTCATATTGTAAGCTCATCCCGCTCAATTCCCGCTTCAATTGTTTCTCCTTGGGTGAGTCGAGAAAGGAATAAGCTAGCAATAATACAATCGACCCAAAAACGGCAGCCGTTGAAAGCCAGCCAAATACCCTGAAAAACTTTTTACGAAAGCTTACCACAACCCGCTCGAACTTCAAGGAATCGGTGTTGAAATAATACTTCGTCTTGGCCATGGGATTTATTTAACTTTGCGGGTCTTTACAAAAATAATAGAATTCTCTTAGTCAGCCCATAGTATGATGACATCTTCACAAATTCGTCAAGCATTTCTCGATTTCTTCGCGTCCAAAGGACATACCATCGTTGCTTCTGCGCCCATCGTGGTGAAGAACGATCCCACCCTCATGTTTACCAATGCAGGGATGAACCAGTTTAAGGATATTTTCCTCGGCAATGAACCTCCTAAAGCCAAACGTATTGCGAATACTCAAAAGTGCTTACGGGTGAGTGGAAAGCATAACGACCTTGAAGAAGTGGGGGTGGATACTTACCACCATACCATGTTTGAGATGTTGGGCAATTGGTCGTTTGGTGATTATTTTAAGGAAGAAGCCATCGAATGGGCCTGGGAGTTATTAACGAAAGTTTATGAATTGCCAAAGGATCGTCTCTACGTTACTGTTTTTGAAGGCGATGCAAAAGAAAAACTAGCATTCGACCAAGAAGCATATGATTTTTGGAAGAAGTGGATTCCAGAAGATCGCATCTTAAGAGGAAATAAAAA
Organism: Bacteroidota bacterium; assembly: GCA_016709725.1. Lineage (GTDB taxonomy): Bacteria > Bacteroidota > Bacteroidia > AKYH767-A > OLB10 > JAJTFW01. The sequence goes on along the minus strand of JADJMG010000005.1, from coordinate 71,200 downwards.
GGATAATTTCTGGGAGATGGGCGAGACCGGACCCTGCGGACCTTGCTCCGAGATTCACGTGGATTTGCGCAGTGATGAGGAAAGAAAAAGGTAGATGGAAAACAACTCGTCAATGAAAGTCATCCGCAAGTGATCGAGATTTGGAATAATGTGTTCATGGAGTTTAACCGCAAGTCGGATGGATCCCTCGAACCACTTCCCGCTAAACACGTGGATACAGGCATGGGCTTCGAGCGTTTATGCATGGCTATGCAAGGACAAATTTCGAATTATGATACCGATGTGTTTACACCGACAATTCGTTTTATTGAGAGAGAAAGCCAATATGGATTTTATGAAGACAGACGTTGCTAGAGAATTATCAGATATATCCGTGCTGTCTTTGCTATTGCGGATGGCAATTGCCATTAATGCTATCAGTTATTCGGAATTGCTAAGAAGGGCAATAAGTTGGATACTCTAACTTAATTTAAGAGCCTTTTATGTGAATTACCTCTTATACAAATCAGTTTGCTTTCGTTTTCCCAGAACTCAAAAGCGTTATATTTTTAACTTTTTACAAAATGAGGAAATGACTTTTTTCATTTGGGTCCGGAAATTGTTGAAAGTAAGTTGAATTTTTAAAGGTCAATATTTCAACAATGTATTCCAGGCTGAACTTGCAATGATCCTTGTATGATGATTTTATGATGCTTACAAAGGGAATGGATTATTAATTTCAATAGAGCTGGGGATGAAAGTAGTGTTAATAATTTTGGGAAAAAGAGACTGTATAATGGTCTATATTTCAAATCATCCAGTTACTTGGTGGCAACTCTTAATGACGATTTCAAATATGATGGAACTCTAAAATTATATTTTACGAATCAACTTGTTAAAGTTGAACCTAATTTAGTGGGTAGTTTGTGTTTGCATATCTGACCTTCCGATTCCATGGCGCTGAGAAGAATATAAAATGACGGTGGACATGGATGGATTTAATGCTTGCATGGATGAGCAAAAAAATCGTTCTAGAAAAGCAACCGCCACCAGCGCTGATGACTGGACCATCGTTCGTGATGAAGATGCTGTGGAGTTTGTAGGGTATGATTTTCTAGAGTGTGAAGCAGAAATTTTACGCTATCGTAAAGTAAAAAAAGGAAATAAGGAACAGTATCAAATTGTATTAAATCGTACTCCCTTCTACGCAGAAAGCGGTGGACAAGTGGGCGACACTGGATTTTTGCAATCGGCAGAAAGTAAAATCAGCATCACCGATACACAAAAAGAAAATAATTTAATCATTCATTTTGCGGATAAAATTCCATCCGATATTAATGCAATATTTAAGGCAGTCGTAGACTATAATCGACGTGCATTAATCACCAAAAATCACAGCGCAACGCATTTAATGCACGCTGCACTTCGCAATGTATTGGGAACACACGTAGCTCAAAAAGGATCTATGGTGAATGAGCATACCACTCGTTTCGACTTTTCACATTTTGCAAAAATGACGGACGAAGAAATTAATTCCATCGAGCAAATCGTCAATAAAAAGATCAGAGAAAATATTGCATTGAACGAACAACGCAATGTGCCCATCAAGCAAGCTCAGGAAACAGGTGCCATGGCATTGTTTGGTGAAAAGTATGGCGACTTTGTTCGTGTCATTACTTTCGATAAAAATTTCTCTGTCGAACTTTGTGGTGGAACGCATGTAAAAGCAAGTGGTGAAATTGGATTGTTTAAAATTACGGGCGAGTCGGCAGTAGCTGCGGGTGTTCGACGTATTGAAGCCATCACCGCAGATGGTGCAGAGCAGTTCATCAATGATCAGTTGGAAGCCTTGCAAAAAATTAAAGAGATCGTGAATCATCCAGGTGATATTGTAAAAGGTGTAACCTCCTTGGTGGAAGCGAATGAGTCGTTGAAAAAACAATTAGCTCAATTCCAAAACGAGAAAGCACAATCTGTAAAAGCCGATTTACTAACAAAGATAAAATCACACGATGGCATCAATCGCATTATTGCACAAGTGGATTTAGATGCTGAGTCTATCAAAAATATTTCATACGAACTGAAGAATCAGCTCAGCGATTTGTATTGTTTCCTCTGTGCTAACGTGGATGGCAAACCGCATTTATCATTGATGCTCTCCGATTCATTAGTGAGCGAAAAAGGCCTCAATGCTATGGCCATCATCCGCAACCTCGCCAAAGAAATTCAAGGCGGCGGCGGTGGACAACCATTTTATGCAACGGCCGGCGGGAAGAATGTTGAAGGTTTACCTAAAGCTCTACAGCTAGCGAATAGTATAATTTGATCGCGAAGCCTGACGATTTTTAATCTTTAAACCGAAGGGGTTCTAGACCGCTTTGCTATTCGCGGAGGGTACTCTTCGCTAAATTTTCTCGCAAAGTCGCAAAGTCGCAAAGTTCCTCTTCGTGGCCGCTTTTCTAGGCGCTAAGGGCGCAAGGTTGAATTTTATTTCAGCTTAAAACAAATCCGCGTAAATCATAATAATCCGTGTCATCCGTGTTCCAAAATCCCTATATTCGTCATTCCAACTTAACCTCTATGAGCAAAAAACATCCTTCAGGATTACCCTTCCTCTTCCTCTCCGAAATGTGGGAACGCTTTGGATATTATTTGATGATCGGAATATTTACACTCTATCTCAAAGATGTAAAAGAAGGATTTGCAATGACCGAAGCCGAAGCTTCCGATTTATATGGAACCTTCATCGCTTTAGTATTTTTAACACCCTTTCTCGGCGGACTTATCGCCGACCGATACTGGGGCTATACGAAAGCCATCGTTATAGGAGGTATAATGATGGGATTGGGATATTGTCTCATGAGTGTTCATAATCTTACCACTCTGTATGCCGGGATGACCCTCGTGATTTTCGGGAATGGATTCTTTAAACCCAATATCAGTACCTTATTAGGAAATCTTTATTCTACGGATGAATATCGTCATCGAAAAGATGAAGGGTATAATATTTTTTATATGGGAATTAATATTGGAGCCTTCATCTGTAATTTCTTCGGTGCGGCTTTGCAAATTATGTTGGGTTGGGGCTGGGCCTTTATGGCAGCAGGAATCGGTATGTTTATCGGCTTGATTGTTTTCCTTTCCGGAAGAAAGCATTACGCAGGGTATGAAGAGAAAAAGGAGTTCATAAAGACGACATGTCGATGGCAAAATTGGTGCCGTCGTTTTACTCCGGTTTTAGTTTTTGGTGTTATCGGTTGGTTGATTCCGGATAATCTATTCGGAAGCGATAGTACAGATGCATTTATCCTGAGTTGTCTTCCTGTACTTTATTTTTATGGAAATCTTTATTTCACTGCGAAGAAGGAAGAAAAAGGTCCCATCGGAGCGATGCTCGCCATTTTTGCTGTGGTGATTCTCTTTTGGGCGGTGTTCAAGCAAAACGGTTCCGCTTTAAATACCTGGGCTGATCGGTATACAGATCGTACGTTGAATGGAACCACTGCCGAAGTATTTGGTGTATTGAAACAGTCTAAAGAAATTACGTACGCAAAGGATACAGTACCTGTGTACGATGAATATTTCCGTTTGCAAAAAGTAGACGGACAAGTGAAAGAAGAAGTAAATTATCCAGTCTATTTTAGAAATGAAAATGAATTCAATCTACCGGAAGAAGGGGAAAGTGTAAATGTATGGGCGACTAACCTTAGTCAATCCATCAACCCGGGATGGGTAATTTTACTAACGCCGCTTATCGTGGCCTTTTTTACTTGGTTACGTGGAAAGAAAAGGAGCCTTCTACGCCTGCAAAAATTGCCTATGGATTATTCATCTCTGCGCTATCAGCATTGGTGATGGTTGCTGCCGCGAAAGCCGGAAGTAACGGAGCAGAAAAAGTGAGTGTCTGGTGGCTGATTGGCTGTTACGGTGTAATTACCATTGGTGAATTGTTTTTAAGTCCGATGGGATTGAGTCTGGTGTCGAAACTGAGTCCCCCGCGAATTACTGCACTCATGATGGGTGGTTGGTTCCTGAGTACCTCCATCGGAAACAAACTTAGTGGTGTATTAGCGAGCTTATGGGATAAATACGAAATGAAAACCGACTTCTTCCTCTTCAATTGTTTCCTCTTACTGGTCGCTACTGCTATTGCCTTCTCCATGCTGAAATGGTTGAATCGAGTGTTTAAAGAGAAAATACATAAAGGGAATTTCATATGTAATGTTGCTTATTAAATGTTAATTCGATTTAAATGGAATTTCTAGGTCTTTTTGCCGACTATTCTGTTTGGACATTATTAGCGTTGGTGGGTTTAGCATTTACCGCCGGCTTCATCGACTCAATAGTTGGGGAGGCGGGTTTATTCAACTTCCGGCATTGCTTGTTAATTTTCCCAATACCGATTTACCCACCTTAATGGGAACGAATAAAATTGCAGGCTTTTCGGGCACTTCGGTGGCTGCGTATCAATATGCGAAAAGAATAAAATTCAATTATAAACTCTTATTTTTCATTTCATTTTTTACATTGATCTTTTCCTATTTAGGGGCGAAAACAGTAAGTTATATTCATTCCGAATCATTAAAGCCAATCATCTTAGTCATCTTGATCGTGATGGCCATTTACACTTTTATCAAGAAAGATTTAGGATTAATTCGCAAAGCAGAATTATCTTCTACAAAGCAAATGTTATTTGGAGCGGTGATGGGATCCTTTGTGGGTTTCTATGATGGGTTTTTTGGTCCGGGAGCGGGAAATTTTTTAGTGTTGGGATTTGTTTTGTTGTTTGGCTTTGAATTTTTAGCGGCTTCGGCGTATTCAAAATTCATTAATTGCGTATCGAATATTGGGGCACTTTATGTGTTTATTTTACAAGGAAACTATTTGCTTGAAATCGCCCTGTTAATGGCTGCTTGTAATGTGGCCGGAAGCTTACTAGGAACCCGCCTCGCATTCAAAAAAGGCAATGGCTTCGTTCGGATTTTATTTTTAGTCATCGTTACGCTCTTGATTCTGCGTTACGCCTATGATATTTTCTGGAAAAGCGCCTAAAAAACGGTCATTTTAAAATCTTAAGATTTAATTAACCCCCTACCTCGAGAATCGTTTGCATCATATTGATTTTTCCTTACTTTTATAGTAAATTCTTCAAAATGAGAAACATTTGTAAAATCACCTTTCTACTCTTATTTGTTTTTAATAGCGCTTTCTCCCAGGAAATCGAATGGCAGAATACGATTGGTGGGATTTATGGAGATAAATTAAAATGTACAATGCGAAACAATGACGGAGGAGTAATATTGGCTGGATATTCAAATTCTCCTGTGTCCGGTGATAAAACGGAAGTAAACATTGGAGGGGATGACTTTTGGATAGTTAAAATTGATTCGATGGGAAATATTCAATGGCAAAGAACTTTAGGTGGTAGTGGTCGTGATAGATTAACTTCAATTCAGAAGGTTGCTAATGGTGGGCTCGTATTAGGTGGATATTCAGATTCGGATAGTTCCGGAAATAAGTCGGAGGCTAGTAATGGATCATATGACTATTGGATTGTTAAAATTGATTCAAATGGTATCATCCAATGGCAAAATACAATCGGAGGTAGTTCTTATGATGCATTATATTCGCTTCAGTCAACCAATGATGGAGGGTATATTTTGGGAGGATATTCTAATTCTCCAGCCTCCGGAGATAAATCCGAGGGTACTTCTGGATTTGTTGATATCTGGATAGTGAAAGTGGATTCTGTTGGCGTGGTTGAGTGGGAAAAAACAATAGGTGGTAACGGTTCAGATGGGTTGTTTTGTTTAAATCAAACAAAGGATAACGGTTTCATTTTAGCAAGTGCATCAAGTTCCGGGATTTCTGGAGAGAAAAATGATTCATGCAGAGGATTAGATGATTATTGGATAATTAAATTTAATTCAGATGGGATTATTGAATGGCAGAAAACGATAGGCGGTAGTGATAGCGATTACCCATATGCAATTCAACAAACACAAGACGATGGATATATAGTTGGTGGAAAGTCACTTTCGCCATTGTCTGGTGAAAAACAGAAGACAATAAAGGATTTTGATATGTGGGTTGTTAAAATTGATTCTATAGGGAATACTCAATGGCAAAATACAATTGGTGGCAATAATTATGATATACTTAATTCAATTGTTCAAACTCCCAACAATGAATTTCTAATCGGAGGTATGTCCGGTTCTGGTATCGGAGGTGATAAAACGGAAAATGTTATGGGGCAATTTGATTATTGGGTATTGAAATTGGATTCACTAGGAAACATTCTTTGGCAGAATACCATTGGTGGTTCTGATAGTGATGAGTTAAACTCAGTTGAATTGACTTCTAAGGAGGGAAGCTACTATTTGGGTGGCGTTTCATATTCAAATAGCTCGTTTGATAAAACGGAAAATGGTGTGGGTGGTCAAAATGGAGATTTTTGGGTAATAAAATTGACTGAGTCATATAATCTAATTAAAGGTAATTTGTTTGCAGATTTTAACAGCAACGGTATTCAGGATAATGGGGAACCACCTTTGCCAGCAAGAAAAATAACAGAACTAAATTCAGGACGCTTTGCATTTAGTGAACAAAATGGAAACTATTCAGTTCTTGTTGTTGATTCCGGAAGTTTCACTGTGTCCCCACAATCAATAAACTGGTATACACCTTCACCAATATCACATGCAGTTGCTTTCACAGGAATTCAACTAACAGATTCCCTCAACGATTTTGCATTTCAACCGCAAGGTACATTTGAAGATGTGTATAACGATCACGCCTATGGGAAATTTTCGAAGTGGTTTTACTGCTTACTATCAAATTGACTACGGGAACTATGGTAACACTACAGTTGCACCCACCGTTTATTTTTATCCGTTTAGCAATGTAACTTATCAGTCGGCAACGCTTACACCAAGTAGCGTAACACTTGATTCTATAGTTTGGAATTTACCTGCATTGAGTCCATTTCAAACAGGTAGTATAATTGTCACGGTAAATGTCAATCTCGGACTTCCCATCGGAACACTCATCAACAGCAGCGCGCATATTGAACCTTATCTCACGGATGATAATCCGAGTTGCAACAACAGCAATTGGGAAGTGTATACAACAGGTTCTTTTGATCCGAATGACATCCTCGTGGATAGGTCCGATTTTACAACCACCGAACTGAGCGCTTCACCCTGGTTGGAGTACATCATCCGCTTTCAAAACACCGGTAACGATACAGCCTTCACGGTAAAAATTCTGAATCCGATTGATACTTTTAAATTGAATATTTCCACGATTGAATTTGTAAATGCGTCGCATCCTGTCAACCTAAACTGGATTAACTACCAGCGCAACATGGAATTTAAATTTGAAAATATTTTGTTAGTCGATAGCAACACCAACGAACCCCTCTCGCATGGCTTTGTTCGTTATCGCATCCAACCAAAAACAAATTTAAGTGCAGGAGATTCCATCACCAATTTCGCAGCCATTTACTTCGACTTCAACGAACCCGTCATCACCAACACTGCCAAAACAATTATTGTTTTACCTACTGGCTTAGCATCTGCATCACCAGCACGCGGCAAATTGCATGTCTTTCCTAATCCAACCGAAAACACATTAAACATCTCTGGCATCCATCTAGAAAATGGAAAAGCGCAATTGCGTTTAACGGATATTTATGGGAAGCTCATCTTCGAAAAAACAATCACATCAATAACAACAACACTTGAAACAAATAATTTCTCTTCAGGAATTTATTTGATTCAATCAGGGGAGTTGAGAGCTGCGTTTGTGAAACAGTAATTATTGAATTTGAATGTTAAAAAAATAAACCATCATGAAAAAAGTCAAAAACAGTTTTATTCTTAAATGGACTCTGCTTTTATTGTTTAATACATCAATTGCTTTCGCCCAGGAAATCGAATTGCAGAATACTATTGGGGGTAATTTATTTGATTATTTATACTCTATTTCTCTGACTTCTGACGGTGGTTATCTTTTAGGTGGAAGTTCAAATTCGCCGATATCAGGAGATAAAATGAATCATGTAGAGGAGATTTTGATTATTGGATTGTTAAAACAGGTTCTAATGGAAATGTGCATTGGCAGAATACAATAGGAGGTACTTCATGGGATATATTATTTTCATCACATCAAACTACGGATGGAGGGTATATTTTAGGTGGAACTTCTTCTTCTCATATTTCCTGGGATAAATGGGAGGATTGTTTGGGGTCTGAGGATTTCTGGATCGTAAAAATAAATGGAGCTGGAATTATTCAATGGCAAAATACGATTGGGGGAGGTAGTGGAGAATCATTAAAGTCTGTACTTCAAACCATTGATGGTGGATATATTTTGGGAGGAAGTTCAAGTTCAAATATCTCTGGAGATAAGACTGAAAATGGTTTGGGTGGTGATGATTATTGGATTGTAAAAACAAATTCATTAGGTATTATAGAATGGCAGAATACTATTGGAGGAAGTGGATATGATTTGTTAAACTCAATTCAACAAACCCAAGATGGTGGTGTTATTTTAGGCGGATATTCATCATCAAATATCTCAGGAGATAAAACTGAAAACAGTAACGGTGTTTACGATTATTGGATCGTTAAGACTGACACAATGGGTAATATACAATGGCAGAATACAATTGGGGCAAATGGACAGGATGACTTGTTCTCAGTTGAGCAAACAACAGATGGTGGATTTATATTAGGAGGTTATTCAAATTCAGGCATCTCTGGAGATAAAACAGAAAATAGTTTTGGCGGCGATGATTATTGGATTGTTAAAACAGATTCATTAGGAATTATTGAATGGCAAAAAACAATTGGAGGTAGTGGACAAGATTTACTTACTTCTATTAAGCAAACTTTGGATGGTGGATATATTTTTTGTGGGTATTCCAATTCCGTTATTTCTGGAGTTAAAACAGAAAATTGTTTGGGTGATTTTGATTACTGGTTGTTAAAACAGATTCATTATGTAATATACAGTGGCAAAATACCATTGGAAGTAATATGCAGGAATTTTTATTTAATTGAGCAAACTCCTGATGGAGGTTATGTATTAGGTGGTAGTTCAAATTCTAGTATATCCGGAGATAAGACTGAAAATGGAAAAGGAGAAGACGATTATTGGGTTGTAAAACTTTATGGAAATTCTAATTTGATTAGGGGATTAATATTTGCAGATTTAAACAACAACGGTATACAAGATGTTGGTGAATTTCCTGTGGCTTCAAAAAAAATTACCGAGCAGAATACTGGTCGTTTTACATTCAGTAACCAAGATGGGAATTATATTGTTTCTGTTTTAGATACAGGAAATTTCACGGTGTCTCCTCAATCTGTGAACTGGTACAATCCTGTACCTCCAACTCAATCAGCAGCTTTCAATGCAATCCACCAAACCGATTCCCTCAACGATTTTGCATTTCAACCTCAAGGAACATTTGAAGATGTTTGTATAACGATTACGCCTATGGGAAATTTCCGAAGTGGTTTCAATGCGAGTTATATGATTAACTATGGAAATTATGGGAATACTACGGTTGCGCCTACTGTTTATTTTTATCCTTATAGCAATGTAACTTATCAGTCGGCAACGCTAACACCTAACAATATAACACCTGACTCTGTAGTGTGGAATTTACAAGCTTTAACACCATTTCAAACGGGAAGCATTATTGTCACCGTAAATGTAAACCTCGGACTTCCCATCGGCACGCTCATCAACAGCAGCGCACATATTGAGCCTTACCTCACCGATGATAATCCAAGTTTGTAATGACAGTTATTGGGCTGTGTACACCACAGGTGCTTTGGATCCCAATGATATTTTAGTGAGTGAAGATACACTCACTACTACGCAACTCAGCAATGCGCCTTGGTTGGATTATATCATCCGCTTTCAAAACACAGGAAACGATACTGCCTTCACCGTAAAAATTCTGAATCCGATTGATACTTTTAAATTGAATATTTCCACGATTGAATTTGTCAACGCATCGCATCCTGTCAATTTAAACTGGATCAACTACCAGCGCAACATGGAATTTAAATTTGAAAATATTTTGTTGGTTGATAGTAACACCAACGAACCACTCTCGCATGGCTTTGTGCATTACCGCATCCAACCCAAAACAAATTTAAGTGCAGGAGATTCCATCACCAATTTCGCAGCCATTTACTTCGACTTTAACGAACCCGTTATCACTAACACGGCAAAAACAATCATCGTTCTTCCCACAGGCTTAACATCTGCAACACCAGCACGCGGCAATTTGCATGTTTTCCCAATCCCACCGAAAACACATTAAACATCTCGGGTATCCAACTCGAAAACGGAAAAGCGCAATTACGTTTAATGGATATTTACGGTAAACTCATTCTTGAAAAACGATAACATCAATAACAACAACTCTTGAAACAAATACGCTTTCTTCGGGAATTTATTTGATTCACTCGGGGGAGTTGAGAGCTACATTTGTGAAACAGTAAAATATAACTCTTCAATTTTAAAGATCATGCTAAACCTAAATAAAAATCTGCTTTGTAAATTGACACTGCTATTATTTTTTAGCGTATCGACTATGTTTGCCCAAGAAATCGAATGGCAGAAAACGATAGGAGGGAGTGATAATGATCAATTATACTCTATCCATCAAACAATTGATGGAGGATATATTTTGGGGGGTAATTCTGCTTCGAACATATCTGGAGATAAAACAGAAAATAGTAGGGGATTTGAAGATTATTGGATTATTAAAACCGATGAAAATGGAATTATACAATGGCAAAACACAATTGGTGGAAGTGCATTTGATTATTTATCATCAGTTATCCAAACAACTGATAAGGGTTACCTATTAGGTGGATATTCCAGTTCAAGTATCTCAGGAGATAAAACTGTGAATTGTTTAGGAAGTCATGATTTCTGGATCGTGAAAATCGATTCTATTGGGAATATTCAATGGCAAAGTACGATTGGCGGCGGTTTGAGCGATATGTTAGTTTCTGCAAAACAAACCATTGATGGAGGGTATATTTTAGGAGGTAGTTCAGGATCTAACATTTCTGCGGATAAGTCAGAGAATTGTATTGGCGGATGGTTTGATTACTGGCTTGTAAAGACCGATGTTAGTGGCAATATCCAATGGGAGAATACGATTGGAGGAAGTTCTGATGATCAACTGCAGTCAATTGAACAAACTACTGATGGGGGATATATTCTGGGTGGAAGTTCTGTTTCTGATATTTCAGGAGATAAAACAGAAAGTAGTTTAGGGGATTATGATTGCTGGATTATAAAAACCGATTTGCTTGGAAATATTCAATGGCAGAATACAATTGGAGGTGACAAACGTGATATGCTATTTTCTATTCAACAAACTATTGATAACGGGTATATTTTTGGTGGATGGTCCGAGTCCAATATTTCTGGAGATAAGACAGAAAATAGTTTAGGGAGTTTTGATTATTGGCTCGTAAAAGTTGATTCTCTTGGAAGTATACAATGGCAAAATACAATTGGAGGAGAAGGAAATGATGACATCAGGTCTGTTGAACAAACTTCTGATGGAGGATATATTTTGTGTGGTTCTTCTTATTCAAGTATATCTGGAGATAAGTCGGAAAGTGCTCTTGGACAAGTGTGGGATTATTGGATTTTGAAAACCGATGCATTAGGCAATATTCAATGGGATAATACCATAGGTGGTTTTTTAAGTGATGTGTCAAATACAATTATTCAAACTTCGGATGAGGGTTATGTTCTAGGTGGTCAGTCTGTTTCGAACATTTCAGGAGATAAAGCTGAAAATTGTAAAGGAAATGAAGATTTTTGGATAATAAAACTAACTGATAAATACAATTTAATTACAGGAAATTTGTTTGCGGATTTTAACAGCAATGGCGTTCAAGATAGTGGGGATTTTCCTAAGCCTTCTGTAAAGATAACTGAACAAAAATACTGGTCGATTTGGCTTCAGTGATCAAAATGGAAATTATAAAATAGTGGTTCTAGACACTGGAAAGTTCACTGTATTACCGCAATCAATAATGTGGTATAACCCTTCACCAATATCTCAAACAGCAAATTTTACTGGAATCCACCAAACCGATTCCCTCAACGATTTTGCATTTCAACCACAAGGAACATTTGAAGATGTATGTGTAACGATTACGCCTATGGGTAATTTCCGAAGTGGCTTCACTGCAAGTTATATGATCAACTACGGTAACTATGGTAATACAACAGTAGTACCTACTGTTTATTTTTATCCATACAACAATGTCACATTTCAATCAGCCACTCTTACTCCGAATAATATAACACCTGATTCTGTTGTTTGGAATTTACCAGCAATGACTCCCTTTCAAACTGGGAGCATCATCGTTACAGTGAATGTCAACCTCGGACTCCCTATCGGTTCACTCATTAACAGTAGCGCGCATATAGAGCCTTATTTAACAGATGATAATCCAAGTTGCAACAACAGCAATTGGGAAGTATACACAACAGGTTCATTTGATCCGAATGACATCCTCGTGAATAGGTCCGATTTTACAACAACCGAACTGAGCACTTCACCTTGGCTGGAGTACATCATCCGTTTTCAAAACACCGGGAATGATACTGCATTTACGGTAAAAATTTTAAATCCGATTGACACATTTAAATTGAATATTGCAACGATAGAATTTGTAAATGCATCACATCCCGTCAATTTAAACTGGATTAACTATCAGCGCAACATGGAATTTAAATTTGAAAATATTTTGTTGGTTGATAGTAACACCAACGAACCACTCTCGCATGGCTTTGTGCATTACCGCATCCAACCCAAAACAAATTTAAGTGCAGGAGATTCCATCACCAATTTCGCAGCCATTTACTTCTACTTTAACGAACCCGTTATCACTAACACGGCAAAAACAATCATCGTTCTTCCCACAGGCTTAACATCTGCAACACCAGCACGCGGCAATTTGCATGTCTTCCCCAATCCCACCGAAAACACATTAAACATCTCCGGCATCCAACTCGAAAACGGAAAAGCGCAATTGCGATTAATGGATATTTATGGGAAGCTCATCTTAGAAAAAACGATATCATCAATAACGACAACACTTGAAACAATTAATCTCTCTTCGGGAATTTATTTGATTCAATCGGGGGAGTTGAGAGCGACGTTTGTGAAACAATAAATTATGAATCTTCAATTTTAATAGCATGCAAAAACTAAATAAAAATCTGCTTTGTAAATTGACTCTGCTATTATTTTTTAGCATACCAAATTTGTTTGCTCAAGAAATTGAGTGGCAGAATACGATTGGGGGGAGTTTACTTGATGATTTGAGATCCATTCAACAAACTGTTGATGGAGGTTATATATTAGGAGGATTTTCTTCATCGGGTATTTTTGCAGATAAGACAGAAAATAGCTTTGGATTGATCGATTATTGGATAGTAAAAAATCGACTCAAATGGTTTAATCAAATGGCAAAATACCATAGGGGTGGGAGTAATGATTATCTAAATTCTATTGAATTAACAAGCGATGGTGGATATATATTAGGAGGATATTCCCTTTCAAATATTTCGGGAAGTAAGACTGAAAATAATTTGGGGTCTTGGGATTATTGGATTGTAAAAACAGATAGTTTGGGAAATATTCAATGGCAGAATACGATTGGAGGAAGTAATTGGGATTATTTAACGTCAATTAAGCAAACGACAGACGGGGGATATATATTAGGAGGACATTCTTTCTCAAATACTTCTGGTGATAAGACGGAAAATACAAATGGAGATAATGATTTCTGGATTGTTAAAGTTGATTCAATTGGAATTATTCAATGGCAGAATACTATAGGAGGCAGTAAGGATGATCAATTGGCGTCTATAGTGCAAACGAGTGATGGAGGGTACATAATAGGAGGATTTTCAGAATCGAATATTTCTGGAGATAAGACTGAAAATTGTTTAGGAAGTACTGACTATTGGATTGTAAAACCGATGCTACAGGAAATATATTATGGCAAAACACTATTGGTGGTAATGGAGGCGATTTGTTGTATTCATTAGAAAAACAAGTGATGGAGGATTTATTTTAGGTGGATATTCAGAATCTAATGTATCTGGTGACAAAATAGAAAACAACAAAGGTCCAATGGGTACTTTTGATTTTTGGATAGTAAAGCTAGACTCAATTGGTAGCATCTTATGGCAGAATACTATTGGCGGTAGTGCAAATGATTCATTATACGCTATACAACAAACGATAGACGGTCAATTCATACTTGGTGGATTTTCTAATTCAAACATATCAGGGGATAAATCGGAAAACAATTTGAGTGATATTTTATTTTGTGATTTTGGGTTGTAAAAACTGACTCTTTTGGAAACATCCTTTGGCAAAATACCATTGGTGGCGATTTATATGATTTTATATATGCAGTTGAAGCGTCAAGTGACGGTGGTTGTCTTGTTGGTGGAAGATCAACTTCAGATATCTCAAGTGATAAATCTGAAGACAACATTGCACATTGGGACTATTGGATCGTAAAACTTACAGAAAAGTATAATTTGATTGAAGGAAAGATTTTCGTCGATTTAAACAGCAATGGAATTCAAGATAGTGGGGAGCTACCAATGCCTAGACGAAAATTAATAGATCAAAGTACAAGCCGTTTTGCTTTCAGTGATCAGGACGGAAATTATAAAATATTAGTTCTTGATTCAGGGAATTTCAATGTATCACCGCAATCAGTAAATTTGTTTAGTTCTGTTCCCTCATCACAAATGGCAGTTTTTACAGGAATAAATCAAACCGATTCCCTCAACGATTTCGCATTCCAACCGCAAGGAGCATTTGAAGATGTTTGTATAACGATTACGCCTATGGGAAATTTCCGCAGTGGCTTCACAGCAAGTTACATGATTAACTATGGAAATTATGGTAACACAACCGTAGCTCCAACAGTTTATTTTTATCCGTTTAACAATGTAACCTATCAATCAGCAACACTTACACCGAATAACATTACACTGGATTCTGTGGTGTGGAATTTACCTGCGTTGACTCCTTTTCAAACCGGCAGCATTATTATCACCGTGAACGTAAACCTCGGACTTCCCATCGGCACAATCATCAACAGCAATGCACACATTGAACCTTATTTGACAGATGATAACCCAAGTTGCAACAATAGCAATTGGGAAGTGTATACCACGGGATCTTTTGATCCGAATGACATCCTCGTAAATAGATCCGATTTTACAACAACCGAACTTAGCGCCTCACCTTGGCTGGAGTACATCATACGCTTTCAAAACACAGGTAACGACACAGCCTTCACCGTAAAAATTCTAAATCCGATTGATACTTTTAAATTAAATATTTCCACTATCGAATTTGTAAACGCATCGCATCCCGTCAATCTTAGCTGGATCAACTACCAGCGCAACATGGAATTTAAATTTGAAAATATTTTGTTAGTCGACAGCAACACCAACGAACCGCTCTCACATGGTTTTGTTCATTATCGCATCCAACCCAAAACAAATTTAAGCGCCGGCGATTCCATCACCAACTTCGCTGCTATTTATTTCGACTTCAACGAACCCGTCATTACTAACACTGCAAAAACAATAATTGTTCTACCTACAGGCTTGGCATGGGCAACACCAACACGCGGCAAGTTGCATGTCTTCCCAATCCAACCGAAAACACATTAAACATCTCGGGCATCCAACTCGAAAACGGAAAAGCGCAGTTGCGTTTAACGGACATTTATGGTAAACTCATCTTCGAAAAAACGATAACATCAATAACAACAACTCTAGAAACAAATAATCTTTTTTCGGGAATTTATTTGATTCAATCGGGGGAGTTGAGAGGGACGTTTGTGAAACAGTAAAAAAATCTATAATTATAATATCATGCAAAAAATGAGTAAAAGTCTTCTGAGTATATTGATTTTAATTTTGTGTATCGGTACATCCCATTCTTATTCTCAGGAAATCGAATGGCAGAATACGATTGGAGGGAACTTTAATGACAAGTTGCACTCTATTCAACAAACCGCAGATGGAGGTTTTATTTTAGGTGGTAATTCTAATTCAAATATTTCTGGAGATAAAACAGAAATCAACCGTGGTGCATATGATTTTTGGATCGTAAAAGATTATATTGGGAATATCCAATGGCAAAAACCATTGGTGGAAATTGTGAAGATATACTTTATCATTAAAGCAAACAACTGATGGAGGATATATATTAGGTGGCCATTCTGGTCAAGTATTTCGGGCGAAAAACTGAAAATTGTTTAGGTGGTTATGATTATTGGATTGTAAAAACGATTCGATTGGAAACATCCAATGGCAAAATACAATTGGAGGAAATTCAAATGATCAATTGCCCTCAATTCAGCAAACTACAGATGGAGGTTATATTTTGGGTGGATGATCTCAATCAAATATTTCCGGTCATAAAACTGAAAATGGTTTGGAGGTTTTGATTATTGGATCGTAAAAACTGATTCATTAGGGAATATTCAATGGCAAAATACTATTGGAGGAAGTGATCGTGATTACTTATTCGATTTAAAACATACGAATGATGGAGGTTGTATTTTAGGAGGAATTTCTGGTTCAAATATTTCTGGAGATAAGACAGAAAATAGTATTGGAAATCTGGAAATGAAGATTATTGGATTGTGAAAGCAGATGCGATTGGTAATATTCAATGGGGAGAATACAATTGGGCGGAGATCAGATGAACTGCATAGTGTGGATCAAACTGCTGATGGGGGTTATATTTTGGGTGGATCTTCTTGTTCATACATTTTTGGAGATAAAACTGAAAATTGTTTAGGGTTGGCTGATTGTTGGATTGTAAAAACCGATTCACTAGGTAGTGTTCAATGGGATAAAACAATTGGAGGAAATGTTTACGATAAGTTATTCTCAATTAAGCAAACTGCGATGGAGGATATATTTTAGGTGGAACTTCGAGTCAGTCAAACTCTTTGGAGATAAGACAGAAAATAGTTTAGGATTTTATGATTTCTGGATGGTGAAAACTGATAGTTTGGGAATTATTCAATGGCAGAATACTATTGGGGGTAGTGGTGATGAATGGTGATGTCTATTCAGCAAACGAATGATGGAGGATATATTGGTAGGTGGATATTCTACATCAAATTTCTCTGGAGATAAAACGGAAAATAGCTTTGGAAGTAGAGATTTTTGGATCGTTAAACTAACAGATAAATATAATTATATTTCAGGAAAGTTGTTTTAGATTTAAATAACAATGGAATTCCAAGACAGCGGAGAACTCCCTTTGTCTGGAAGAAAATAACTGATCAAAATACAAGGTCGTTTCGCCTTATTTAGTGATCTAAATGGAGACTATTCTATTGTGGTGATTGATACTGGAAATTTTACAGTGTCGCCACAATCTGTAAATGGTTATAATCCTTTTCCTTCATCACAAATGCCGTATTCACAAGCATCCACCAAACCGATTCCCTCAACGATTTTGCATTTCAACCACAAGGCAGTTTTGAAGATGTTTGTATTACAATTACGCCTATTGGAAATTTTCGTAGTGGCTTCACTGCAAGTTATGAAATCAGTTATGGAAACTATGGTAGCACTACAGTTGCACCTACAGTTATTTTTATCCATATAGCAATGTAACTTATCAGTCGGCGACACTTACTCCAAATAATATTACACCTGATTCAGTAGTGTGGAATTTACCCGCGTTGACACCGTTTCAAACAGGAGCATTATCGTTACCGTTAATGTGGACCTCGGACTCCCCATCGGCACACTCATCAACAGCAGCGCCACATTGAACCTTACTTCACGGATGATAATCCAAGTTGCAACAACAGTAATTGGGAAGTGTACACAACAGGTTCTTTTGATCCCAATGATATTTTGGTGAGCGAAGATACGCTCACTACTACGCAGCTCAGCAATGCACCTTGGCTGGATTACATCATCCGCTTTCAAAACACAGGAAACGATACAGCTTTCACGGTAAAAATTTTAAATCCGATTGATACTTTAAATTAAATATTTCCATCGATGAATTTGTCAACGCATCGCATCCTGTAAATTTAAATTGGATTAACTATCAGCGAAACATGGAGTTTAAATTTGAAAATATTTTGTTAGTCGATAGCAATACTAACGAACCCCTCTCGCATGGATTTGTTCGTTATCGCATCCAACCAAAACAAATTTAAGTGGAGATTCCATTACCAATTTCGCCGCCATTTATTTCGACTTCAACGAACCCGTCATCACCAACACCGCAAAAACAATTATTGTTCTGCCAACAGGCTTATCATCTGCAACACCAGCACGCGGCAAATTGCATGTCTTTCCCAATCCCACCCAAAACACATTAAACATTTCCGGCATCCATCTCGAAAACGGAAAAGCGCAATTGCGTTTAACGGATATTTACGGAAAACTCATCTTAGAAAAAAAACAATAACATCAATAACGACAACACTTGAAACAAATGATCTCTGCTTCGGGAATTTATTTGATTCAGTCGGGGGAGTTGAGGGCGACGTTTGTGGAAACAGTAACAAAATATGTATTGTGATTGTAATATTTTTTGTTTAATGACTTTATAATTTTGATTGCCCTACTTTTATTTCGTTATTTTGATAAACTTAAATTTATTATCATGATTTTTAAAACACCATATCCGTTTAGCTGTAAAGAATATTCTTATTCTTTGGTTGTTCTTGTTTAATAATGTTGAGTTCTTGTCAAAAAGATATTCAATCTAAATTGTCTCAACCAACTGCTAATTGCGCTCCTGGAACTATTGTAACTGATATTGATGGTAATACTTATAATGTGGTTAATATAGGTAGTCAATGCTGGATGAAGGAAAATTTGAAAACAACTCGATATCGAAATGGAGATACTATTCCAAATGTAATAGCAGATTCAATTTGGAAAGCAACTACATCAGGAGCATATTGTGTTTATGATAATGATACACTAAATGGAAGTATTTATGGGAATATCTATAATAGCTATGCTATAGCGGATCCCAGACTAGTTTGCCCTATTGATTGGCATTTGCCATCAAAGTCAGAATGGTCTCTTTTGTGTAAATATTTAGATGTTAATGCGGATACTGCGGTTAATTGTTTTCCTGCAATAGGAGTTGGAGGGTATCTTAAGACAACAGGTACGTTACAGGCAGGAACAGGATTGTGGAATCAGCCTAATTTAGGTGCTGTTAATTCTGTGGGCTTTTCAGCATTGCCTGGTGGACTAAGAATGCCTACATTACATTTTCAATTTATTAATGAAATTTGTTCGTTTGGTCTTCTTCGATTGACACCTCTTCTCAGATGCAAATTATTATTTCACTTTTTAACTATGATGAAAAGCTAGAAATATGTCGAATTCAATCATATGATTATGGAATGTCTGTAAGGTGTATAAAAGATTAGTTTGTTGTCAAAATAAAGATATTAAAAAGTACATAACTTAAAAGCTTGTATTGTTTCTAATTAGGTGTATTATGGATTGAATGAAATTTATAACTGAAATTAATAATCCAATCAATGTTTGCAAAACTAAAACGATTAAGTTGCAATTATCTATTTATTATTTCTGTGTGTTTAACAACCATTTCTTGCGAAAAAGAAAAGGATAAGAGTATGGTGTCGGGAGGTGGATGTGGATCCGTCGGCTACTTTACCGATATCGATGGAAATGTGTATGAAATTTTAAATATTGGTAGCCAATGTTGGACAAAGCAAAATCTGAAGACAAGTAGGTTCAATAATGGAGATGTAATTGCCGCGGGTTTTAGATTCCAATGCTTGGGAAAATACATCGCTACCTGCTTATAAAATGTACAACGATAGCGCAAAATATGATAGTTTGTTTGGAAAATTATACAATTATTATACGATAGTCGATAATAGGGGATTATGTCCTACTGGCTGGAGACCTGCAACGATCAATGATTGGAGCGAATTGATACAATTTCTTGATCCGTCTTCATCCCCTGATACCAGTTGCCAGCAGTGTAAGATCAGTTCGCTTCTTGGATTAACTAACCTGAGTGATGTCGGGAACTATACTATTGTTGCAAATTGTCCAGGAAATGATTCCATAAAATTCAAAGCTATGGCAGGTGGAGGTGTATCACATAACGGTATATTTGGTTCTATGGGATCGGCTTCATGTTTTGGGCAGCACAGGAATTTGCCAGATAGTTCCCGTGCTATGCTAGAAATTTTTGCAATAGTATCTTTAAAGCAACCTCAATAAAAAATGTCGGTTTATCCGTCCGTTGCGTGAAGGAATAATTTTTTTCTGATTATGGAATGTCTGTAAAGGTGTATAAAAGTTTAGTTAGGTTGTTCGATAATAAAAATCCAAAAATCCCAACTCGCTTTTAAAAACTTAGTTTTTCAAAAATATTTCGCTACTCTATAATTTCTGTGTTTGTTTACGCGTATAGAGTGCAGCCCATGCAGTATTCCACTTCTTGCCGTAGAGCAATTCGCCCAAGAAGTACAGTACTTCGTACAGACTTCTTGGCGAAGCAATTTGCAAATTTACCAACTTACCAATTTGCCAATTTAAAAAAGCAATAAAAAAGGCGGATAAAATCCGCCTTTTTTAATGCTTTTTTAAGCTGTGGCTTTCGCCTTATGTTTCTCTATCTGTTCCTTCGTCTAATCTGTAGTTACAGATCCCGGACGCTCTAACGGATGTCCTAATGCACGATCCCAAAGTAAACTGGTTAATACCCCAATGGCTCTTGAAACGCCAAAGAGGACTGTATAGAAATCATGTTCAGTTAAACCGTAATGAATTAATAATACACCGCTGTGCGCATCAACGTTAGGCCAAGGATTTTTAATTTTTCCAGTCGCCTTCAAAATTTCAGGAACGACTTCGTATAACATTTGTACGATTTTGAATAACTCATCATCGGCTAAATGCTTTTGTGCAAATTCTTGTTGCGCAATGTAACGTGGATCTGTTTTGCGTAATACCGCATGTCCATAACCAGGAACCACACGACCTTCTGCCAATGTTTTTTCTACGTATTCTTTGATCTGTTCTTTGTTGGGCATTTCACCAGCGTAGTATTCACGTAGGTCTTTAATCCAACGAACGACTTCCTGATTCGCTAATCCATGTAGAGGGCCTGCTAAACCATTCATTCCTGCCGAAAGAGAAGTGTGCACTTACGTTTCCACCTTCGTGGTCAACGTGGATGGTTAGGTAAAGACGCATCAACGCCTTCATACCATCATCGTCAAAACCGAGCATATGTGCGAAGTTGGCACCCCAATCCAGTTTTGGATCTGGTTCAATATGCTCTCCATCCTTATAAGTTCTTCTATAAATGTAGGCTGCTATTCTTGGAAGACGTGCGATGCAATTCATCACATCTTCAAACATCGGATCCCAATAATCTTTTTTGTTGATTCCTTTTCGGTACGCAGCCGCAAAATTACTTTCCGTTTGCATAGCTAGAATAGCTAAGCTAAACTGAGTCATCGGATGCGTTCCTTTTGGTAGCATATCCAACATATCAAAAACATGCTTCGGAACATGACTACGACGTGCCCAAGCATTACTTACTTCACGAGCATCTTCTTCAGTTGGTAAATCTCCGGTAAGTAGCAAATAGAAAATACCCTCCGGTAAATTTTCTCCACCTGATCCGCGTGGAAGCAAGGCTCTTAATTCTGGAATGGAATATCCTCTAAATCGAATTCCTTCTTCAGGGTCTAGCTTAGACGTCTCGGTAACCATACCGATCATTCCTTTCATGCCGCCGTAAACTTGGTCAATTGTATAGGTGCCCAGCTCTATGTGGCCGTGTTCTTTCACCATTGCTTTTATTTCAGAAGCAAGTGGGAGTGCTTTTTCAGCGAATTTTTCTTTTAAACGATCCATTTTTACTTTTAATGCAAAGATTGTTTTGTGCGAGCGAAGTTACTGAAGATGTCAACAAACAACAAGCGTTTTAGTTAGCTATTATATTGTTTAATATCAGATATTGATGTTGGAACAGGTATTTTATAACTAACTGACTTTTTTTCTCTGTGTTTCGAGTTTAAATCGAGGCTAACAATCAAATAAATGGCCGCAACGATGAAGACGGAGATAATCACTACCCAAGTTATCACTTCAACCATTTTCTTGGCTTTCTTCTTTGGACTCGTCTTCCGCTTGATGCGTACTCTTTTCCTGATCTTAACTTTTCTCTTTCTTCGGTGGTGAGTTCCGCCCAGATGTTCTTCAACGAGGTGACCTTCTTCAGGATGGTCATCGTCTTCATACTCCTCTTCCTCTTCAAATTCATCATTCTCATGATTTTCTGAGTTAGGATCTAATTCTTCGTCTTTGTTCGTACTCATAAATTGAAAAGATTTTAATACTGATTAACGTATATACTTGAAATTTCTTGCATTGAAAACAGCGCTGCTCCCTAAATCCGATTCAATTCGAAGTAATTGGTTGTATTTAGCAATCCTGTCAGAACGAGAAGCTGATCCTGTCTTAATTTGTCCGGTATTTAAAGCAACCGCTAAATCAGCAATGGTCGAATCTTCGGTTTCGCCACTACGGTGACTCATGACAGCGGTATAACTATTTTCTTTTGCTAAGGAAACGGCATCGATCGTTTCAGAAAGAGTTCCAATTTGATTCACTTTACCAAGATGGAATTTGCGGTCTGTGAGTCAATTCCTTGTTGTAGACGTTTTGAATTGGTCACAAATAAATCATCACCCACCAATTGAATTTTATCTCCCATTTGGTCGGTCATTTCTTTCCAGCCTTTCCAATCGTCTTCCGCTAACCCATCTTCAATGGAAATGATGGGATACTTCTTGCACCAATCAGCCCAGAAACTAACCATCTCGGAAGAAGTCAATTTATCTCCGGTCGACTTTTTAAAGATGTACATTCCGCTCTTCTCATCGTAAAACTCAGTACTTGCCGCGTCCATGGCAATGAAAATATCTTTTCCTGGGGAGTACCCCGCTTTTTCGATCGCTAATAATACCAATTGAATGGCCTCTTCATTCGATTGTAAATTAGGAGCAAATCCACCTTCGTCACCTACATTGGTACTAAATCCTTTGCTTTTTAATACTCCTTTTAATGCATGAAAAACTTCGGTGCCCATCCTCAGAGATTCTGCAAATGAATCAGCTCCTGCAGGCATCACCATGAATTCCTGAAAATCGATCTTATTATCAGCATGAGCTCCACCATTCAGGATGTTCATCATGGGCAAAGGCAATGTGCACGCATTCACTCCACCAACATATCGATAAAGCGACATTCCCGACTCCGCAGCAGCACATTTTGCCACAGCTAAAGAAACTCCTAATATAGCATTGGCGCCTAAAGCAGATTTATTTGGAGTATTATCAAGCTGAATCATAGCCTCATCAATGGCACGCTGGTCAAAAACCGACATTCCTTTGATTTCTTCAAAAATGGCAGACCCAACATTATTAACCGCCTTTAATACACCTTTTCCAAGGTAACGATTTTTGTCTCCGTCTCTTAACTCGGCAGCTTCATGTTTACCGGTGCTTGCTCCAGATGGAACCGCAGCTCGTCCAGAATAGCCGTTTTGTGTAAATGCTTCTACTTCAATCGTAGGATTACCCCTAGAATCAAGGATTTCGCGGGCTTGTAAGGCAACAATTAAACTCATTAATGTATCGTTTTGTTAAAGTAATGCGTAAAAATATAAAATTAGAGCCCTAATTCATCTGGAATTTAGTAAAAAATGATAAATCTGCCTTAACTTCGCAAAGCATGTTTAAAAAAGGTCAACCCTTCCTTCTCATCCTCCTTATGTTACAGTTAGTTCTGGGAGCTACAACCTGGATGCATTCGGGTCATTTGTGTAAAATGGATGTTGGTTGCTCAGAAGCATCGGAAGCGACTTGTTGTATGGAGGATGAGGCAATTCCTTTGGAGCATAGCCCATTTTTAAATGAAATTTTAAATGCTTCTAATGCTGAAGAAAATTGCTGTTTTGAAATTAATACCTATTTCAATATCCCGCTCTATAGAATTTTTAAAACGGAATTACCTTCTGACCATTCAACCATTGCTTTTTTTAGGAAATTTATCAGTTGATGTTGCTGGATTCTATCCATCACAAAAAGATAATTATTGTCAACAAATTTTTTACAGAGTCAGCATCGCCGCCTGCTGAAAGACTGTTGCTTTATAGTGTATTTAGAATATAATTTTATTTTTAATTAGATGAAGGATATCGTCCTTTTTTTATTTCTATTTAAAAATAATCTCATGAAAAAAATACTATTTATATTTATTTGTTGTCTTTGCTTGCAATCAAGTTTTGGACAATCTATTTCCATTAACGGAACTGTTGTTGATGGTAGTACTGGGCAATCTTTGCCTCTCGTAACCATCTTTGTTTTGAATACGGATGTTGTCGTTTTAGCCAATGATCAAGGCCAATTTTCTATAGATGGAATTAAAGAACTTCCCGTTAAAATTCTCTTTACGTTTGTTGGATTTGTTTCAGATACCATCGAAGTAAATGAGCCCAACAAGGAATTGAAAATTCGTTTGTTTGCTTCGAATGAATTGCGCGAAGCTGAAATCGTTGCTCGACGACAGAGTACGGAAATTTCTACCCTCAATCCTCAAAATATTGAGCTTCTGAACGAGAAAGAAATTTTGAAAGCGGCATGCTGCAATCTCAGCGAAAGTTTTGAAACCAATCCATCGGTTGATGTTAATTATACCGATGCAGTGACGGGAGCTAAAGAAATTCAGCTCCTCGGACTTTCTGGAATTTACACGCAAATGTTAGGCGAGGCCATTCCAACCTTGCGTGGCTTGGCTACACCCTACGGATTGATGTACATTCCAGGAACATGGATGGAATCCATTCAAATTTCGAAGGGCGCCGGATCCGTTGCGAATGGCTATGAAGGAATCACCGGACAAATCAACGTTGAATTTAAAAAGCCGCTAATCGAACAGCCGCTCTTGCATTTAAATGTGTATGGAGATGCGTTTGGTAGAGCAGAAATCAATTCCATTTATACCATGCCGCTCAAGCACGATTGGAATTATATGTTGATGGTCCATGCCAGTGGTTTAGATAAAAAGAACGATCATAATGATGATGATTTCATCGATATGCCCTTGTTTCGTCAACTTAATGTGTACAATCGATTCCATTTCCAATATGGAAATAAAGCAGAAGGTCAATTTGGATTGAAAGCACTAACTGAAGAAAGAACCGGAGGAAATGTAAACTTCAATGAAAAGCGAGATAAGGGAACAGCGAATGCTTACGGATTTCGTGTAGAAACCAAGAGGATGGAAGCGTATTCTAAAACGGGATTTCTTTTTCCTGATAAGCCAGGTACATCTATAGGCATCCAACTTTCCGGAACGATACATGATCAACGAGCGTATTTTGGTTTAAACGAATACGATGGACGTCAAACTTCGTTTTATAATAATAACATTTTTGTAAGCTCATTGGGTGATGGTCATAATTATAAAACAGGAATTGATTTTAAGTATGATTATTTTGATGAATCAGTAAACGATAGCGACTTCACGCGATTAGAAGCGGTTCCTGGTGCCTATTTTGAGTATACATATGGGAAAGATTGTGAAAAATTTGGTGCTATCCTTGGTTCAAGAGTTGATTATCACAATTTATATGGATGGTTGTATACACCCAGAGCGCACTTAAAATATAATTTTCTGCCGGATCTGATTGTACGATTATCTGCCGGAAGAGGATATCGTGCTGCAAATACATATGCTGATAATCTTGGAATCTTTGTGAGTTCGAAAAAATTAGAAGTGCTCGAAACCCCTCGAATTGAAGATGCTTGGAATGGCGGTGTGAATCTAACTTCGACTTTTAGGCTTTGGCAAAGAGAAGGAAGTTTGATGGTGGATGCCTACCATACGTACTTTAACAATCAATGGATTTCCGATCAATACTCAAGTAGTTCGTCAGTTTATTATTATAATCTGAATGGAACTTCTTATGCAAGTAGTTTGCAGGGAACACTAACGTATGAGCCTATACTAAGATTGGTTTTAAAAGCAGCATGGAGATATAACGATGTGAAAACAGATTATCTGGCATTGCCCGATGTTTCTAAACCATTAGTGTCGAAACATAAAGCACTCTTTAATGCAGCTTTTAGCGATCGAGATGAAAAGTGGAGGTTTGATGCTACGCTGCAGTGGGAGGGGACCAAGCCCTTGCCACAAGCCGCAGGACATCTTCACCAAACTCCTGACGCTGAGCCTGAAATTACTAAATCACCCGATTATTTTCAGTTGATGGGACAAATAACTCGTATCTTTAAGATATGGGAAGTATATCTCGGCGGTGAAAACTTATTGAATTATACCCAGCATCATGTGATCCTCGGAAATGATAATCCATTTGGAGATGATTTTGATGCCACACAAATTTGGGGGCCAGTAATGGGATTACGCGTGTATGCTGGCATCCGACTTAACATTAATACTAAGAATCATGAATAAAATAAAAATCATAGTTTCCATTCTCTTCCTTTTTTGTTCAAATCTCATTTCCGCACAAACCGATACGTTAAAAGTGCAAACGAGTGCTGAGTGCGGAACTTGCAAGAAAAAACTAGAGAAGGAATTAGTGTTCGAAAAAGGAGTGAAGTCAGTCAACTTAAATCTCGATACCAAAGTAGTAACGGTTGTTTATTCTGTAGAAAAAACAAATGCAGATAAAATTCGTGCTGCAATTTCAAAAATCGGCTATGCCGCCGATTCAATTCCTGCCGATAAAAAAGCATACGACCGATTACCAGATTGTTGCAAGAAAGATGGAATGAAATAATTTTGATACTTAAAACTTAGCTAAAAAAAGAGTCCTAGAATCTTTGCGTCTTCGCGCCTTTGCGAGAAACATTAGCGTTGCGTAGCCTCAGCGGATGATTCTATACTTCCGCTTTTGCCGCAAAATTCATCACATCTTCTTTCGTGATGGTTTTATCACAAAGGATGATCAGTCGCTCTACCACATTGCGCAATTCACGAATATTTCCGGTCCACTTAATTTGTTTTAACGCTTCTAAAGCATCTTTCGTAAATTCTTTTCTTGGCATTTTATAGTCATCACAAATCTGCTCTAAAAAGTAGTTTGCAATTAATGGAATATCATCTTGTCTTTCATTTAGCGACGGTACATGAATGAGAATAACACTTAAGCGGTGATACAAATCTTCGCGAAAAGCATTTTTTTCAATTTCTTGTTTTAAATCCTTATTCGTAGCTGCAATCACTCGCACGTTGACTGTAATTTCTTTTTCACCACCCACTCGCGTAATCTTATTCTCTTGCAGGGCTCTTAATACTTTTGCTTGCGCTGATAAACTCATGTCGCCAATCTCATCTAAAAATAAAGTACCATTATGCGCTTGCTCAAATTTTCCGATTCGTTGTTTGATGGCAGAAGTAAATGCACCTTTTTCATGACCAAATAATTCACTTTCTATCAATTCAGAGGGGATAGCAGCACAATTCACTTCCACTAAGGGAGAATCATTTCGGTTGCTCTGTTCATGAACCGAGCGCGCTACCAATTCTTTACCCGTTCCATTTTCTCCCGTCACTAAAATTCTTGCATCGGTAGGAGCAACTCGAACAATCATTTCTTTAATCTTCTTGATGGGCGCCGATTCCCCAATCATTTCATTGTTCTTATTGATTTTTCTCTTCAGTGATTTCGTCTCTTTCACTAAAGTAGTCCGATCTAATGCATTTCTTAATGTGATAAGAATTCGATTGAGATCTAGCGGTTTCGGAATAAAATCATAAGCTCCTTTTTTAATCGCTTCAACAGCAGTTTCAATAGTGCCATGTCCAGAAATCATGATGATAGGAGTATCCACATTCATTTCCATGGCTTTATCCAAAAACTCGGTCCCATCCATCTTCGGCATTTTAATGTCACAAAAAATGACATCAAACTTATCAGCCTCTAATTTTTTTAATGCATCAATGCCATCGCAAGCATCATCTACTTCATGCTTTTCGTACTCTAATATTTCTTTTAAAGAGTTGCGGATGCTTTTTTCTTCATCAATAACAAGTATTTTAGCCATTTAGATTGATCTTTTTTATGCTGATTTTTTCTTGACTCATTTTGAGTCGTGTAATACTCCTTCTTTTAATGCGAATTTACTTAAGTAGAGTGCTTTAATTTTCGTGGAGCGAAGCACAAAAGTAAGTAATAGAGTAGCAAGCACAATCATGTCGGCTCGCATTCTCAATAATCCGGGAATTCTTAATCTTTCTTTATAGGTGGATTTTAAGAGCTGGGAATGAACTGATTTGTACTCGGAAATTATAAATTTGTAATTCGTTTTTCGACCTAAGGTTTCTTCCTTTTTCTTAAGGATGATGGAAGCAAATGTATCGAATGAGCCGCTGGAACCAATTAATTTGACAGGTTTGTACTTTTCACAAGCCTTTAAGAGCGAAGTCAATTCTTTAGTTAGAAACAAATCGATATTTTTTATTTCATTTCTTTTGATGGGATCACTTGGATGAAATATTTCAAGAAGACGGGCCGCGCCCAACCGAAAACTTTTCTTCCAAAATATTTGGTCCTTTGAACAAAGAATAAATTCCGTACTTCCACCGCCAATATCCATAATTAATTGGCATTGATGGTCTAACAATAGGCTAGCTCTTACGCCTTGATAAATATAAACTGCTTCTTGATCTCCGTCAATAAGTTTAATAGTAAAACCAGTGGCCTTTTTAATTTTCCTGAGTAGAGTAGGGCCATTGTGCGCATCCCGCAATGCCGCTGTTCCAATAATTTTAATTTCTTGAACAGCGTATTTATCGGTGAGAAGTTTGTATTCAACAAGCGCATCAATTGCTCTTTGTTGCGATTTCTCTCCTATGATTCTATCTTTTATTCCCTCTGACCCAAGTTTTACTACTCTTTTAGTTCTTAAAATATATTTAATTCCACCTTCCGATCGATCGGCGATCAGTAGATTAAAAGTATTCGTGCCACAATCAATAACAGCAATTCGTTTTTTATGCATTAACCTTTATAAAATAACCATTTAGCAAGCTCTTTGTAATTTACTTTTTTTCCATAAAGCAAGATTCCGGTTCTGTATATTCTTCCAGCTAGCCAAGTAGCACCCACAAAACCAGCGATTAATAGTCCAATAGATAGTGCAAGTTCCCATGGCGGCACCCCAAAAGCAATGCGTACCATCATCACAACTGGCGATGTTAACGGAAAGATGGAAAACCAGAATCCTAATTGACTATCAGGATTTTGGACAATACTTTGGGCCACAATAAAAGCCAGTATGAGTGGTATTGTCACTGGAAGCATAAATTGTTGAGTTTCGGTTTCATTATCTACAGCGGCACCAATTGCGGCAAACAGTGCACTATATAATAAGTATCCTCCTAAGAAATAAATGAAAAAGCAAGAGATGATTAACGGGAAATTAATGGATGAAAGTTGACTAAAAACCTTTGCGATCGCATCTTCCTTCACTTTTGGAGTCGCCCCCAATTCTTCTAATGCATGTTGATCTAAATTATTGGTTCTCATCGTTTGGGCAACGACTTTTGCATCCGTTTTCGGGTCAACAATAACTTTTCCGGCAATGGTAGTGATGGTTAAAGTAAGAATAATCCAAAGAAAAAATTGAGTTAGACCCACCAGTGCAATTCCAATGATTTTACCCATCATCAACTCAAATGGTTTTACAGAAGAAATAATAACTTCCACAATTCGATTGGTTTTTTCCTCAATAACACCACGCATGACTTGAACTCCATACAGGAAAATGAATAAGTATATTAGTAAGCCACAAATAAATCCAACGATAGTAGCAAGTTCTGCTGAATTCTCTTCACCTTTTAAACTGAGTGTTTTTAAGTTGACAGTTGTCTCTATAGAAGTCAACGTTTTTTGATCAATCCCTTCTGCTTTCAGTTTATCTTGTTCAATTTGTTTTTCGAGTGAAGTCTCAATGTAATTCGTTACCGAAAGATTGGCCTGTTTTTCTGTAAAAAGCATAGCTCCTCCAGGATTTTTGACCATGTCATCCTGTAAGTAAAGAATTCCGTAAAACTTTTCTGGATCAAAGGCTCTTTTAGCGCTATCGAGAGAAATTTTAGAATTCACAAACAAAACTGTCTCGCTACTTGGTAAAATCGTGGTGAAAATTTCAGGACGTTGATCAATTACCAAAATTTTATTGATCTTATCATCAGAATATTTTGCGATTAGAATTGGAACAATGGCAATGGCAGCCATAAGAATGGGGCCTAGAATCGTCATCACAATAAAAGACTTCTTCTTTACTCGTGTTAAGTATTCTCGTTGTAGAATTAAAAGTATTTTATTCATGGATGGTTTGAATTTCGTTGTTAGTTACACTTTGGATAAAAATATCATTCATAGTTGGAATCAGTTCCTTAAAGCTGTGAATGGTTACATTATTAATGAGTCCTTGGAGGAGGGCATTCGTATTAATACTATCCTTTACTTTTATTAATGCTTTCATTCCATCTCCATAGGGTTCATTTTCGATCAATTCGAAATCGCCCCACATGCTATTTGCTAAACCGATATTGGTTCCTTCATACTCTATAGCATAAACATTACTCTTATAGAGTTTTCGAACATCCTTTACAGGACCTTCTAGAAGTTTTCTCGACTTATTAATAAGAGCGATATGGGTACATAGTTCCTCAACCGATTCCATTCGATGCGTTGAAAGGGCGATGGTTGTGCCTTTCTTCCTCATTTCTATCAATTCATCTTTAATAAGATTTGCATTGATAGGGTCAAATCCAGTAAAGGGTTCATCTAATATAAGCAGCTTAGGTTCGTGTACTACGGTAACAATAAACTGTACTTTTTGCTGCATGCCTTTAGAAAGTTCTTCTACTTTTTTCTTCCACCAGCCTTTTATTTCGAATTTTTCAAACCAATATTTAAGTTTAACAACAGCATCGGCTCTACTCAATCCTTTCAATTGCGCTAAATAAAGAACTTGTTCACCCACTTCCATCTTCTTATAAAGACCTCTTTCTTCGGGTAAATATCCAATTTGAGCGGTATGTTGAGGGTTCAAAGGTTTTCCATCAAACAAAATATGTCCAGAATCTGGTGCTGTTATTTGA
The DNA here is from genome assembly GCA_016709725.1 of Bacteroidota bacterium. Lineage (GTDB taxonomy): Bacteria > Bacteroidota > Bacteroidia > AKYH767-A > OLB10 > JAJTFW01. Next base: position 39,931 of record JADJMG010000005.1, on the reverse strand, counting down.
TTAATGATGCGAATAAGCGAAGTTTTTCCGGCGCCGTTTGGGCCAAGGAGTCCAAAAACGGACCCTTCATTAATCGTTATGGAGACGTTTTCCAAAGCGACATGCTTGTCGTAAGCTTTAGAAACATTTCGAACTTCAAGAATATTGGGCATAGAAAGTAGATTTTTTAAGTGGGTACTAAAATATAATTCCTTCTTCACATAGGATTATTTTTAAAAAATTAATCGAGAAAAAGATTTTTTTGGGCAGAAATCGACGTTTTTTGGGGTTGATGGTAGGATGAAAAAGGGGTAAAAGGGGTATATTTGCAAATAATGGCGGGGTATTTTGAACATTATGTCCTACAATATCAATAAGATGCAAGTAGATGCAAGAAATAAGCGCAGAAATATTTGACAAAGACAAAAGTCGTAGTAATTTTGCCCTCCCGTTTGCGGGTTATTGCAAGCCTCGGTTAAAAAGTTCTAAAAAAAGTTGAGAAAAGATTTGGTGGGATGAAAAAGAGTTAATACTTTTGCACCCCCAATAACGGGAAAAATAGTTCTAAATTTAATTGAATCAACTAAGTTATAAAAATGGCGAATGCGTCATTTGTTGAATCAACGTTCTTTGAAGGATTGGAAGGAAATAACAAGCACTTCACGAGCTAAGTCTCGTGATGAGTAGAAATCTGAGCACAAAATATTCTGACGCAAGTTGGAATTCAAACAATTATTTACAATGGAGAGTTTGATCCTGGCTCAGGATTAACGCTAGCGGCAGGCCTAATACATGCAAGTCGAACGGGATTTCGGGTAGCAATATCTGAATGAGACCGGCGCACGGGTGCGTAACGCGTATGCAATCTACCGCTGACTGGGGAATAGCCCTCCGAAAGGAGGATTAACACCGCATAATACTATGATGGGGCATCTCAATGTAGTCAAAACTCAGGTGGTTAAAGATGAGCATGCGTCCGATTAGCTAGTTGGTGAGGTAATGGCTCACCAAGGCGACGATCGGTAGGGGGTCTGAGAGGATGATCCCCCACACTGGTACTGAGACACGGACCAGACTCCTACGGGAGGCAGCAGTAAGGAATATTGGTCAATGGGCGCAAGCCTGAACCAGCCATGCCGCGTGAAGGATGACGGCCCTATGGGTTGTAAACTTCTTTTAGCAGGGAAAAACCCCCTCGATGCGTTGAGGGCTGATGGTACCTGCAGAATAAGGATCGGCTAACTCCGTGCCAGCAGCCGCGGTAATACGGAGGATCCAAGCGTTATCCGGATTTATTGGGTTTAAAGGGTGCGTAGGCGGATAAATAAGTCAGTGGTGAAAGCCTGCAGCTTAACTGTAGAATTGCCATTGATACTGTTTATCTTGAATGTAGTTGAGGTGGGCGGAATATGACATGTAGTGGTGAAATACTTAGATATGTCATAGAACACCGATTGCGAAGGCAGCTCACTAAGCTACGATTGACGCTGAGGCACGAAAGCGTGGGGAGCAAACAGGATTAGATACCCTGGTAGTCCACGCCCTAAACTATGATCACTCGATGTTGGCGATACACAGTCAGCGTCTAAGGGAAACCATTAAGTGATCCACCTGGGGAGTACGACCGCAAGGTTGAAACTCAAAGGAATTGACGGGGGCCCGCACAAGCGGAGGAGCATGTGGTTTAATTCGATGATACGCGAGGAACCTTACCTGGGCTTGAAAGTTAGTGAATTTCGCAGAAACGCGAGAGACCGAAAGGACACGAAACTAGGTGCTGCATGGCTGTCGTCAGCTCGTGCCGTGAGGTGTTGGGTTAAGTCCCGCAACGAGCGCAACCCCTATCATTAGTTGCCATCAGGTTATGCTGGGGACTCTAATGAGACTGCCTGCGCAAGCAGTGAGGAAGGTGGGGACGACGTCAAGTCATCACGGCCCTTACGTCCAGGGCTACACACGTGCTACAATGGATGAGACAACGGGCTGCTACACAGTAATGTGATGCTAATCTCTAAACTCATTCTCAGTTCGGATTGAGGTCTGCAACTCGACCTCATGAAGCTGGATTCGCTAGTAATCGCGTATCAGCAATGACGCGGTGAATACGTTCCCGGGCCTTGTACACACCGCCCGTCAAGCCATGGGAGTTGGGGGTACCTGAAGTCGATAACCGCAAGGAGTCGCCTAGGGTAAAACCGATGACTGGGGCTAAGTCGTAACAAGGTAGCCGTACCGGAAGGTGCGGCTGGAATACCTCCTTTATAGAGCAGATTTTAAACAGTTTGTTATTTCCTCCATCACCTTCTCTTAATGAAGGAATTCCCAAAACGAGTTTGAGTAGGCCTCGAGAGACTGAGGTTACGAAGAAACTATTATAAATAGTCCCGTAGCTCAGCCTGGTTAGAGCACTACACTGATAATGTAGGGGTCAGCAGTTCAAATCTGCTCGGGA
>JADJMG010000005.1:0-32500 GCA_016709725.1 Bacteroidota bacterium | reverse complement strand
TAAGAAAGCACTGCTTACTGAATTCGGCGTTTCAATAGCAACTACTGCTGAATGGAAAAGTTATGCTTTTATGCCAGCTACAGGTGCTCTTTATTTACAATCAAATCAGTTGGTAGGAGGAAGTCCAAGCATGGATGTATTTTTAAACGCCGACATTGGTCGAGCCACTTTAACACTAATGCTACAAAGGATAAACAGTAAGTGGTTTGGTGGTGAAAATTATGTCGCACCTGGTTACCCAGCTCCTCCCAATACACTAAAGTTTGGTGTCTTTTGGAAATTGTATAATTGATTTATAAAAACTCTTTTATTCAAGTCTTAGGCTTACTTTTTCTTAGCCATGCGTTCAACCAATTCTGCAAGTCGTTTCGAATATCCGCTTTCATTATCATACCAGCCAACAATCTTTACCATCAATCCATCATTAAGTACGGAAGTAAGTTGTGAATCAAAAACGCAGCTATGATCGTTGCCGATGATATCATTGGAAACAATAGGGTCTTCGGTATATTCAATAATTCCTTTTAATGCACCATTAGCTGCGTCCTGAAAGAGTTTATTTATTTCTTCTACGCTGGCTCTTTTATTGACGATGCAAGTGATGTCAGTCATCGAACCATCAATTACAGGAACACGTATTCCAGCCCCGCCAATTTTCCCATTTAAGTGAGGGAAGACATCGGAAATTGCCTTTGCTGCTCCCGTGGTTGTTGGAATGATTGAATTCGCTGCAGCGCGCGCCCTACGTAAATCTTTGTGTGGAGCATCGTGAAGATTTTGATCTCCGGTGTATGCATGAATGGTTGTAATGTATGCCGCTTCAATTCCATATGCCTGATCCAATATTTCAATCATGGGTGCTGCATTGTTGGTTGTGCAAGATGCATTGGAAATAATGGTTTCATCGCCATTGATCAAGTTTTCATTTACACCTAAAACAATGGTTTTTACATCGCCTTTTGCGGGTGCTGAAATAATAACGCGTTTCGCTCCAGCCTGAATATGAAGTGAAGCTTTTTCAGGTGTTGTAAAATGTCCAGTTGATTCTAAAACCACATCAATGTTGAGCGCTTTCCAAGGAAGCAAACTGGGATCCTTTTCTGCGAAAACAGGAATGCTTTTTCCTTTTATTGAAATAGCTTTTTCTTCTGCAATAATTTCGCCATTGAATTGACGATGTACGGAGTCGTATTTTAAAAGATGTGCTAAAGTTTTGGTATCTGTTAAATCATTGATGGCAACTAATTCTATGTTTGGATGTTTATCGAGTTTTCGTAAAAAGGTTCTTCCTATTCTCCCGAATCCATTTATGGCTAATCGTATCATGTGTTATTTATTTTAAGAGGTATGCATCAAAATTTTAGTACTCTATGTCGTCAATGATTCAAAGATAGTATTATTTCGGACGATCTTTTTGAGTTAAAATCTGGTCTTTAGTCTAAATTATTTTTCTCATTCTAGGAACTTAACGGAATTCCTTAATAAATATTACCATTATTTATTTAAGTATTGTAATAGCAAGAATTTCAATTAAAAAATTAAGAATTACTTTCACCTAAATTAAAATTAAGTTTTTAAGGAGCTTATTTTTTTAAAAAATGTTTTCGTTTTTTTGAGAATAAAATCAATTAAAACATATGCTTTTCTGCGTGATAAGAAGATCGAACTAATGGACCACTTTCTACATACTTAAAACCTTTTTCTAATCCGATCTTTTTGTAGGAAGCAAAAACATCAGGATGAATGTATTCGGCAACGGGTAAATGAGAGCGAGTTGGTTGGAGATACTGACCCAAAGTTAAAATATGTACTCCCGCTGCTAACAAATCATCCATCGTTTCCAACACTTCATGTTCCAATTCTCCTAGACCTAACATCACTCCAGACTTTGTTCTGATTCCAGCACTACTAATCATCTTTAATGCTTCTAATGAACGATCGTACTTTGCTTGAATTCGCACTTGTCGTGTTAAACGACGAACGGTTTCTAAATTATGTGAAATAATTTCAGGAGCTTCATCAATTACACGTTGTAAATTTTCCCACTTGCCTTGAAAATCAGGTACGAGGGTTTCTAAGGTGGTAGAAGGACTTTGTTCACGAATGGTACGGATGGTTTCTGCCCATATAATCGATCCTCCATCTTTTAAATCATCTCGATCCACTGAAGTGATTACACAATGTTTTACACCCATCAGCTTCACGGATTGAGCTACGCGCATCGGTTCATCCAGTTCCACTTCTTTAGGTCGACCTGTTGCTACTGCACAAAAGGCGCAAGAACGGGTGCAAATATTTCCCAAAATCATAAACGTAGCAGTTCCAGCTCCCCAACATTCACCCATGTTCGGGCAATTTCCACTGGAGCAAATCGTGTGAAGTTTATTCACTGTCACCAATTCCCTTACTTTTCTATACTCTTCGCCAATGGGTAGTTTTACTTTGAGCCATTCTGGCTTTTTAGCTCTCTCTGTAGGGGTAGGGGTTATATTTAAATCGCTCATTAATTTTTAATTGATTTCTACCATTTTCGTCCATACATCAACGTTAGGTAAAAAGATAAAAAAATTTGTTTGTTTTCAGTGTAAGCCATGATGGGAATTTCCTTTGGATAAAAATCAGCAATGACTCCAACCTCTAAAGCTTTCACATCTTCAAAGAATGGTGCATATTCAAAGTTAGCTCCTAATTTCAAATATCCCCCAGGTCTAAAAAACATCCGATCTAATCCTTCAGTAAATGGTGCTCGTCCATAAATATTGTCGATGTAATGCTCAGTTTGGTCATATCGCTGTACACTTAAGTCGAATTGACCTAGTGTACCCGTTGGTTCTAATATTTGCAGAAAGACGGGTTTTAAAACTCCCATGGAAAGCCCACCTGAATAGATCGCTCGAATCTCAACACCATTCCGATCCCCTTTACTAAAAAAAGTTCTTTGTCTGCCAACACCCAATCGAAGAATAGTGAAATTGTTGAGTTTTCCATAAACATAGGATCGTGCGTTATCGAAACTTTGATTTACAGACTTTACCTCTTTTGGATGCTTCATGCTCACGTAATCTCCTTCAAACATCAATTTTTTATATCCGGTGAGATTGAATGATCGTCTGAATTGAATTCCCCAACCTGCACTGTGAAATTGAATTCCAGCAGTAGCCTCGTGTTTCATCAAATAGGGTTTTTCCTCTACGTACTCATTGGGATTAAGTTGAGCCTTAACCCCTCCAATGGTAAGTGTAAATAAAAATAACAGCTTTATCCTGAGAAATTTCATTCCTACAAATATACAACGATTTTATGCTTTCTATCTAACGATGGAATTTTAGCTTTATTTTTACATCATGGCTACAATTAAGACAAAATATGAGGGAGACCTTAGAACATTTTCAACTCATATAGCTTCTGGGAATGAGATCATCACAGATGCCCCAAAAGACAATCATGGAAAAGGGGAGGCGTTTTCTCCAACTGACTTGGTTTCAGCAGCTTTAGGTGCTTGTATGCTATCGATTATGGGTATTGCAGCAAAAACCCACGACATCGAATTCAGAAATGTTACCTTGGAAAACACTAAAATTATGGCCTCAGATCCACGTCGAATTGCAGAAATTTCTATTGAATTCTATTTTAATGGAATGGAATACAATGACTATCAAAAATTAATTCTTGAAAGAGCGGCTCGAACTTGTCCTGTTGCATTGAGCCTGCATCCTGATTTAAAGCAAACAATTGTTTTTAATTGGTAGCAATTGTGCTATTACTAATTTGTTGAATTGACAAATACTGAATTCAAATTAGTCAAATCTCAATACTTTAATAGGATGAATTCCTGAAATAATTTTAGCGGGAATAATCATCACTAATACACCAGTCAATAATACAACTCCATTGATTAAAAATATTCCACTTATAGTAAAGTTGATTGGAACTTGTGATAGGTAATAATCAGCTTCAGGTAATGTGACTATTCCGGTTTTCATCTGCAATACTGCAAGGCTACATGCGATAATATTTCCAATGAATAATCCTTTTAGTAAAATGTAAAAAGCCACGGATCCAAAAACTCTGCCTATGAATTTGTCGTTAGCTCCAATGGATTTTAATATTCCAATTTCTTTGGTGTTTTCCATGATTAATACCAGCAAAGTAGAAATCATGGTGATTCCGGCTACTAAACAAATCAATCCTATAATTACAATAACATTTAAATTTTGCAACTCAAGCCAATTGAATAATTGAGGATATAACTCCTTCGTGCTTTTCGTATTTAATTTATATCCTGCTTTTTGATATAAGGCATCATAGGTGGATGCTTCATCGTATCCTTCTTTTGCAAATACTTCGTAGCCGCCTACTTCATTGTTTTTCCAATTGTTTACTTGTTGTAATAATCGGATGTCGCAGAGTAGGTATAAATTATCAAATTCTTCACTTAATCCGGTATTGTAAATTCCTTCAACTTTTAACTTTCTAACTTTTCGATCTTCTTGAATAAAAAATACAAGAAAAGAATCTCCAGTTTTTAATTTTAATTTGTTCGCTAAGTTTTGAGAGAGAAGTACAGCCGTATTACTAGTGCTATCATCCAGTTTTGGAATTGATCCATCCACTAATTTTTCTTTAAAAAAAGTGCGGTCGAATTGTTCGTCGATCCCCTTTAAAACTACACCTTGTATTTCCTCTTTAGTCTTTAATAAACCTGCTTTTAATATAAAAGGTTGAATATGTCGGATGTCAGGAATCGATTTTATTTCCTGAAGGCTTTGTTCATCTAGCTTAACGGGCGCTTCTTCAAATGAATCATTGTTATTAAAGGCACTAATTCGAAAGTCGGCGACAAAACCTGTAACTTTTCTTGTAATTTCGTTTCTGAAACCAGTAACCACCATTACCGAAATTAGCATTGCCACGATGCCTAAGATTATACCGATCACCGCAATTCGAATGACAGGTTTTGTCGTGGCACTCTGAATTCCTTCCGATCGGATCAGGCGTTTTGCGTAAAAAGAGATGAGTTGGTAGGAGGACATGAATAAATATTGCGACTAAGTTAAATGTAAATTACAATATGAGGATGTTAAAAAATCGAAAAGACAGTAAGTTTCTTGATTCAAGGCAGTTTGCTTTATGGTTACGAGGTTTAGCGATTGTATTTTTCTGTTTGCTGCTTTCATCTTGCGCAGGGCAAGAACAAAGTAGGAGTCGTAGCAGCAAACAGAAATTAGTTTTGGGTGCCGACCGTACCAACAAGTATTTGCCCCTTTTAAAAGGCAAAAAAGTAGGAATCATTGCTAATCCAACTTCTGTTGTAAACAAAGTTCATTTAGTGGATACGTTGTTGTCTTTACAAGTGGATATAGGATGCGTATTTGCTCCTGAACATGGTTTTCGTGGAGAAGCAGAGGCTGGCGAAACAGTTGTCGAAGGTGTGGATAGTAAGACGGGAGTAAAAGTTTTTTCTTTGTATGGTGACCATAAAAAACCAACTGCAGAAAGTTTAAAGGGAATTGAAATACTTCTTTTTGATATTCAAGATGTGGGTGCACGTTTTTATACTTACATCAATACATTGCAATATGTGATGGAAGCAGCTGCTAAACACAAGCTGCCTTTAATTGTTTTAGATCGTCCAAATCCACATGGGAATTATTTTGATGGTCCGATCTTAGATACCATTGAAAAGTCTTTCGTTGGCTTGCAACAAATTCCAATTGTACATGGTTTGACTATTGGTGAATATGCAAAAATGTTAAACGGGGAGTTGTGGTTGGACGATTCTCTTCAATGTAATTTGAAAGTAATTTCCATGTTAAATTGGGATCGAAATAGTATTTACAGTTTACCCATTCCGCCCTCGCCAAACTTACCTAACGATAGGGCTATCCGTCTTTATCCTTCTTTGTGTTTGTTTGAAGGTACAAATGTAAGTTTGGGTCGTGGAACTGATCTTCCTTTTCAATGCTATGGTTTTCCAAACAATCCCAATGGAAACTTCGAGTTTACTCCACGAAGTATTCCGGGAAAGGCTAAACACCCCCCTCTTGAGAATACGCTTTGTAAAGGATATGATTTATCAAAATCGGATTTAAATCTTCCCATGAATAGAATTGAATTAAAGTGGCTATATGACGCCTGGAATTCTTACGCTGATAAATCAAAATTCTTTTTACCTTTTTTTGATAAACTAGCAGGGAATCATATTTTAAAACAACAAATAAGTGCCGAGTGGTCTGAAGAGAAAATAAGAGCATCCTGGGAGAAAGGATTGAATAAGTATGCATTGATAAGATCAAAGTATTTGATGTATCCCTAAATAACAAAAGCTACAGGATCATCCTGTAGCTTTTGTTAAGCGATGTTAAATTAATTGTTTTACTTCACAGTAAATCTAAAGTTGCTTCTTTGTGTTCCTTTTTGTAGAACAAGTATATAAGCTCCTTTTGCATAAGTATTGACTGGTATTTCAGAAACATTGTCGCCTAAATGAGCAAATCGAACTTGCTGCATTATTTCTCTTCCTGACATATCGCAAACTTTAACTTGATAATCTGAATCATCATTTGATGTGAATGAAAAGTACAACATATCACTTGTTGGATTTGGATATGCATTTAAGTTTGCATTGTTTCCATCAATGATTCTTGTCGTAATGTCGGTTGTAGTAAATAGGGTAGGTGCCGACCAGTCTCCAGCAGTTCCACCGCATTTTCCTTTTACTTCTACGTAGTAAGTGTTATTTGGAATAAGTGCTCTGATTTGATAGCTTCCGTTTTGTGTGCTTGCATTGAATGCTATATTTCTAACTCCTCCCGTCGAAATATGAACGATACGGATTCTGATCGTATCCATTGGACTTAAATTGGTCCAATTAACTTTTGCGGTTGATGTAGATACTTGACTAACGGTAACGGTTCCGATGCTTGCGCAGGTGTCTCTAGTGGAGAAGTACTCAATTTGTGAGTATGGACTCAAGTAGCCATTGCAAAGAGTTCTTACTTGCCATTCATAAGTAGTATTAGGATTTAAATTGGTCATGTTAATTGACGTAGGATTGCTGATACCACTTTGCTTTCTATATTGATATGTGCTTCCGCCTACAGGACGATACTTTACAATGATCGAATCTGCAGTTGTATTGTACCAAGTTGCAGTTGCTCTTGAAGTACTGATGTTTGCTGTATTTAAATGCTGAGGTACAGATCCACATAACAAAGGTGTTCCTAATGTTTTGAAAAGGCTGTTGGCACTTACATTAATTCCAGTTGGACATACGCTTTCTACTGTCCAGAAGTAGTTTGTTCCTGGTTGCAAATTATTAATTCGGCAGGTGGATATGTTTCCAGCTATTTCTTTGGAGAGTGCCGTTGGAGAACCATGTGGCCAGTAACGAATAATGAATTTCTCTGCGGTGATCGATGGGTTCCATCCTAACATGGCAGTAGTATCACTAAGATTATAAGCGGTAAGCATATTGGGTTGTGCGCAACTTGTTGGTGCTACATTTTGTGATTGCAATGAAGAAGCACCAGACGTGCATCCAAAAGCATTGGTTGCTGTTACACTAACTACTTGTGCCGTAGTTAAATTTACACTAGAGGAGGTTGAGCCAGTTGACCAATTATAAGTTACTGCTGAAGGTTCAAAAGCATTTAATTGATAAGCAGTATTTGGGAAATAAGTAATAGAGATCCAAGGATTCATAGGCTTCGGTAAAACTTTAACTGTCATAGAATCTATGCTCGTCACCATTCCATTACTATTTCTTGCATAGACAATGTATGTTCCAGCTTGACTTACTGTAATAGTGGCTGAAGTTTGTCCAGTAGGTGCCCAAATATAGTTTGCGCCTCCTGTTGCTGTAAGTTGTATGTTGCCACCTGTGCAGAATTCAGCAGCGCCCGTTGTTGAAATGACTACTGGTGAAACATTGTTCATCGTAATGTTTACTGGTGTACTTGTTGACGTACATCCTGAACCGTTAGTAACGGTAACCGTATACGAACCTGCACTGTTTACGGTAATACTTGAACTGGTTTGACCTCCAGGTTGCCATAAGTATGATCCACCTCCGGTAGCGATCAAGTTTGTAGTTTGACCTGCATTTAATACAGTTGGACCATTGACCGAAACGGATGCAGTTGGAGCAGCAGCAACCGTTACATTGATGTTATTCGAAGTCGAAGTACAACCATTTGATCCCGTTGCTACAACACTATAAGTGCCTGTAGAATTCACAGTAATTCCTGTTCCAGATTGTCCGTTTGACCAACTATAGCTTGAACCCCCTGTTGCTGTTAAATTCACACTACCTCCTTGACAGAAAGTCGTGTTACCACTAGCACTTATAGAGGCATTTGGATTTGCATTTACGGTAACCGGAATTATTTGAGAAGTAGCACTGCATGCACCATTCGCTGATACGACAACATTGTAATTACCGGAACTAGAAACCGTAATTTGTTGGCTCGTACTGCCGTTAGACCAAATGTAAGAATAACCAGCAGCAGCACTAAGTATCACATTATTTCCTTGACAAAAAGTGGTAGAACCACTGGTGTTTACGGTTGCATTTGCTGTATTCGCTGTTGTAATATTAACTGGAGTTGAATTGGTGCTACATCCACTTGCTCCGGTAACGATCACAGAATATGAACCGGCGCTATTTACTTGAATGGTTTGCGTGGTTGCGCCATTTGACCATAAGTAGGTGCTTCCTGGTGAAGCGGTAAGGTTTGTGCTTTGTCCCTGACAAATGGTATTTCCTGTAGATGTAATGCTTGCGGTTGGTGCTGAATTTACTGTTACCTGAATAGGTGTTGAAACCGATGCGCATCCGGTTCCGTTATTCACAGCTACGGAATAAGATCCGCTTTGAGAAACAGTAATGGCTTGTGTAGTTTGACCATTCGACCATGTATAAGAATTTCCGGCAGCAGCTGTTAGCGTCACACTGCCACCTTGACAAAAATTTGTTGAGCCAGAAGTATTAACGTTAGCCACAGAGGTACCGCAAGCAACTTGACTTGGATTTAAATTCAAAGTATTATTTGTACTAAGTAATATTTTGTCAATTTCTATGTTTGAGTTGGTCGCTAAAATTGAAAGAGTATGTTCCTGAGCAGATAAATTTGTATAAGCTATTGCTTGTCCTGAACAAGCATCTAAACTATACCAAGTCCATGCAGTATTGGTTATGCAACCAAGACTTTTCGATGTTTGTCCAGCAACATTTACGCTAATGGCTCCACCCGTTGCATTTTTACTTCTAGCACGAACCCACACGTAATAATTTTGACTTGAACGCGGAGAGAAATTGTATTCAACAGCTGTTGGCGTTGATGTGAACGAAACAAATGATGTATAGGATCTGTAATCGCCAGGCGCTGTTCCTGAAGGAACTTCTGTTTTAATTTTAGCTATTGTGTTGTTGTTGTCAAAAATTTCAGCTTCAAATTGAAAATCTTTTGACCATCTTTCAGGATGCTCATATTGATGCCATGAATCTAATTGATAAAAAGCTTTTGCACTTGGAACTGTAGCATCGTAAATATAAACCGATCCTTGTCTTCTGAATTCAATGTTTAAAGAGTCGGTGCCAAGTTTGAATTTTCCATATGATGACATGGGTGCATTGTTGATTGTATTTGCATCCACCATTTGAGCCGTAGTAATTACATATTTTTCTTGTCCGTTTAGTTTACGTACAGAAACTAATTGATTCGTGTTGCCTGTGTAGTAAAGATATTTTGGATTGTTAGGTTGTAATGTAGTACTTGATAAAAAATAACGAGGTACATCTCCAGTTAGTAAGGTGCTGTTTTTTAAGATGGATTCATATCTGGATGTCACCGCTTGTGCATAAACTGGCATTACAGTTTGCCATCCCCAATTTTTTGAATCAGGATAAGGAGCCGCTAAGCTAAAATAACCAGCATAGAAAAATTCAGACCCCCAATTAGAGAGAATCTTTAACATGGCTAAGTATTGTGCAGGGCGAACATTTACTGTTTCGTCAATATTCCAACCAGCACTAATAAACGGAGACATTAAATCATCGCCATTTTGAAGTTCATAGTATTTGCAATCAGCAAACCAACCTAAGCCATGCCATGCACCTGACCATGCTTTCCAGTTGTTTGGCCAACGTGGATAGAAGTCACCCGTTGGATAATATTTACCATTGATTTGAGTGTTGATTGTTTTTGCTTGATTCCAAACTGGACGATAATCTGTTTGGCCGTCTAAAGCGTAATGAGTAAAAATAGTTCCCGGACTTGCACTCATGAATTGATCGCGATATAATTTTGTTTGGTATGCATATTTGTTACCGCGATAATCGTTGACAGATAATCCAGAGGCAGCATAATCAGTATTAATTGCTGGATCCGTAGTAAGTGCCACACCATTCTTACTTACTAATGGAATTGCTTCACCATTTTCATTTAATATGGTTAAAGGTCTACCTAAGGCAGCAACTAAGTTTTGTAAATATCCTTTTTGTTTTTGACCATCTGCAATGATAGAAGCAGCTGGGGCAACGGGTGACCATACTTTACTTGTACTAACAGATCCATTCGTGCCTAAATATTGTCCAGCACTGTTACGTATATAGTGATTGTCGGTAAGCGTTGATTTACTAATGTTTCCACCAATTTGTGGCCAGAAACTAATGGCTGATGTTTTATAGCTTGGATTTCTTTTTGCAATGGCTGTTAAAGCTGCAGAAAGTACATTATTCGTATCCGCATAATTTGCAGGTGAAGAATAGGACCCAATATTTGAGTTCACTAAAAAGTAATAGTTCCAATTCTTATAGAACTCTGTTACATTCACCTTTGCGTTCGCAATCATTTGTTGATTATTAACACCAGGTTGCTGTAGTCCTGAAAAGTACTCGATTCCGAACCATATGAAGTTGCGATTCATAGTGTGTCCCGGTTGAAAACGAGGAAGGGGATAAGATAATAATTGTTGCTGGGCATTTAAGTTGCCGGTAGCGTATTCCAACGGATCATACGTTTGAGCATTCGTCATGCTTAACGCAAATAATAATGGAAGTAGTAATAATTTTTTCATCGCTCTTTTTTTGTTTGTTGTTTTTTGGCACAGGGTTTGCAAATGCAGTTCGATTTTCTTTGCTCGCTTGCGCATGCTGCAATTTATCCTATCCTTTAAGTGGTAATAGGGAATTTGTGCATTTTCCTATTAGATGTAAGAAATTACTATTTTGAAGATGGAAGAAAACCTTTGTTGGTGGAAAAGGAACTTGAAAAGAAGCGTTTTAGGGTGTAATTATGAAAAACTGTGAAATTTAAAATGTAAGACTCCTGCAAAAAACAGAGAATTATTTTCAGTTGATAAAAATATCGGATAAATTATTGCTTTCTATTTCAAATAAAAAAACCCTGTTTCCAGGGTTTTTTTATTTGGCTTTACTGTTTTTATTAAAGAATTATTTTGAAGATACAATTTTCATTCGCTGAGTTGTGTTGGGCGAACTTACTTCTAAGATGTAAACTCCGCCGGCGAGATGACTTGTTGAATAGTCAAGGGTGGATTCTCCACTATTCATTTGACCTTTATCTAAAATTACATCAACCAGCTTTCCAGAAATATCAAATAGTTTAACCGTTACCGGTGCTTCTTCTGATAGTTCAAAGGCAATTTTTACGAAATCACTAAATGGATTTGGATACACATTTAAATTTAAATCCGAAAGTAGTGCTTCGCCTTCGCGACAGGGTGTAGTTACGGTATAAGGAATGGAGAAAGTACCACAGGTTGCCAATTGTGCGCGCATTTTATAAACTCCAGGCGTCGTAGCTGTAAAGGTTTTACTTGTTCCTGTATACACCACCACATTATTCTTGTACCAAACATAAGTGCCAGCATTAGAGTTTGTAACCGTGAATGTAACACTTCCTCCAGAGCAGAATGAGAGAGGTCCGCTAGGTGTCACGGTGAATGTAGCAATTGGACTTACCGTAACAGCAGTTGAATTCGATGTAGCTGAACATCCACCTAATTGAGTTACTGCAACCGAATAATTTCCATTTAATGTTGCTGTTATTGTTTTAGTGGTTGCTCCATTTGACCATAAATAGCTTGTTCCAGTACTAGCGGTAAGTTGTACACTTCCTCCTTGGCAGAAACTCGTAGAACCAGAAGCGGAAATGGTAGGTGTTGTTGCGGATCCGGTTCCAACTGTAACAACTGTTGAAGTAGATGTTGCGAAACATCCTCCTGATTGAGTAACACGAACATTATATGAACCTGCCGATGAAACTGTGATGGAAGGCGTAGTAGCACCGTTCGACCATAAATATGAAGTTCCTGAGCTTGCCGTTAAAATAACACTGCCTCCCGAACAAAATGTAAGGGGTCCACTTGCAGTTATCGTTGGGGTAGGAGCACTTCCAACAGTAACCGAAGTATTAGTAGAAGTTGCAGAACAACCACCGGTTTGAGTTACTCGAACATTGTATGAACCACCTGTTGTAACATTTATTGAAGATGTTGTAGCACCATTTGACCATAAGTATGCGGTTCCCGCGCTTGCACTTAATGTTACAGATCCTCCCGAACAAATAGTAGTAGATCCACTTGCTGTTATGGTTGGTGTAGGAGCAGTTCCAACAGTTAACGTAGTTGCTGCCGATGTAGCAGAACATCCACCGGTTTGAGTAACACGTACTGTGTACGAACCGGCACTTCCTGTTGTTATTGCTTTAGTTGTTGCTCCATTCGACCACAAATAAGCTATTCCTGTAGTTGCAGTTAAGGTTACCACAGATCCAGCACATAAATTAGTGCCACCCGAATTAGTAATAGTAGGGATGGCTGCAGACCCCACTGCGGTAGCAGTTACTGCAGATGTTGCAGAACAACCTCCAGATTGAGTTACTCTAACCGTATAATTTCCAGTAGCGCTTACGGTGATTGAATTCGTTGTAGCCCCATTCGACCAAAGGTATCCTATGCCGGTGCTTGAAGTTAAAACAACATTTCCTCCGGTGCAGAAAGTTAAAGGACCGTTAGCAGTAATAGTTGGAGTAGGAGCAGCGCCCACAGTAACAGGAGTTGCTGCTGAGGTGGAAGAGCAACCATTGCTTTGAGTAACTGAAACAATATAGTTACTTGCAGTCGTCGCAGTTATTGTTTTTGAAGTAGCTCCGTTCGACCATAAATAAGATGATCCAGTATTTGCAGTTAAGGATACACTTCCTCCACTACAAAGAGTCGTGCTTCCACTTGCTGTTATTGTTGATGGAGTTACTGTACTTACCGCAACAGTAACAGCATTAGCAGCCGCAGTACATCCGTTCGTACCTGTAACCGTTACAACATAGGATCCTGCAGTTGAAGCATTGATCGTTTTAGTAGTGGCTCCATTCGACCACAAATAGGTTCCACTAGTAGCACTTGAAGAAAGACTAATGGTTTTTCCTGGGCAAATGTTGAGTGAGCCTGTATAACTAATCGAGTTAGAAGGTTTCGCGTTTACAACTACCGCAACTGGAGACGATACCGCAGATCCTGCTGCATTCGTTACCGTTACTGTATAGGTTCCACTTGCTGTTACATTAACAGTTTGAGTAGTGGCTCCAGATGACCATAAATAACTAGTTCCTGTATTCGCACTTAAAGTAACAGATCCACCTTGGCAAAAAGTAGTAGCGCCACTTGGAGTGATTGAGGCAATTGCTGTTGCTCCACAAGGGCGCGAAAGTAGTATAGAAATTACCAGCAGTTGGTGTGATGGTAATTAGATCGATTTCTAAATTAGTATTTATTGGAGTAATAACTAATTTTTGATTGCTTAAAGGAAGACTTGTCAATGTCATTTGTGCATTGTTGCCCGCGTCGTAGCGATACCATGTCCAATTTGTATCTGCCACGCAGGTTACATTGAATTTAGATACACCGTTTAAACTGATGTTAAATCCAGTGTTTATTCCACCGCGACTTCTTGCTCTCACCCAAACGTAATGCGTAGCAGCGGTTGTTCCGCGTGGTGTAAAATTGTATTCGGCGCCTACTACAGCTTTAAATGTAGTATAAGTAGTGTAGTTCGTATAGTTTCCAGCAACTGTTCCTGCAGGTACTTGAGTTTTTAATTCAATGTTTGCATTTACATTGTCGAAAATTTCTGCTTCGAGGTTAAAAGTTTTAGACCAATAATACGGATGAGAATTTTCATGCCATGCATCTAACTGATAAAATACAGGAGAACTTACATTTGTTTTGTCATAAATATAAGTACTTCCTTGACGACGGATTCCGAAGGTTAAATCATTACCATCAATTCGAATGGTTGCTGTTCCTGATAATTCAGCATTTCCAGCCATATTAGAATTTGGTTGGATTGTACCAGTAATAGCGTATTTAGCTTTACTATCATGCTTTCTTGCAACCACTAATTTACGGATGTCGCCTGCATAAAATGTATAACCAGGTTTTCCAGCACCACTAGAAGCACTTTGAGGAACGTCTCCAGTCATTAAATTTCCACTTAAGAATAAATCATCATAACGACTTGCAATTGCTTGAGCATATCCAGGTATAGCCATTTGCCATACATAATTCGATGGATTTTGATAAGGTGTAGATGTAACAAAATAACCACATCCAAAATTTTCAGCACCAGCCATAGAAACTGCCTTTAAAAATCCTAACCACTGCGCTGGACGAACAATTGATTCTTCATTGCTATTCCAACCTGGACTAACCACAGGAGAAAACAATTTGTCGCCCAATGCAATTTCTTCATGTCGTCCTTCAATTACATATTGCCATCCGTGTGCAGCACCCTGCCAGTAGCGCCAATTGCCTGGCCATTGCATATAAATATCGCCATTAGAATAGCGTTGGTTATTTGTTAATGATTGTAATCCTCTTACCGAAGCCCAATCCCATGCATAAACAGGATGACCATTTAAATAGTAATGTAAAATTCTTGTGTTGGTCAAGTTGGATTGACTTCTCCATTCGTTCATGTACGAGTCAGAAATTCTTTTGTATTCTCCGCCTTTAAATTTTCTCCAGTTACCAAGACCGCTTGCATTAAAAGCAGCTGTTACAGTGGGGTCTTTTTGTAAACTCGCATCTGTCCAAGCTGGAATTACTTCGCCATTTTCAAAAACCAAGTCGATTGGTCTAGTTAGTGCTGAAGATAATTTTGATAAATAAAATTTTTGCGTTTGTCCATCTAATCTAAATGAGTCTACGGGTGCTTTTGGGCTGATGGTTCTTCCACTCGTAATGATATTGCCATACATATCTAAAAATTGACCAGCATTATTTCTCAAATAACTATTAGAGGGTAAAGTTTTACTCTCAATGTAAGGGTCCTTACTAGCTTTACCAATAACAGTTGGACTTAACTGTGGCCAGTAGGTATTCGCAGATGTTTTCCAAGATGGATTTTGATTGGCTAGATTTATCCATGCTCCATCATAATCGCTTGTGTTAGTAAAAGAAGTGTAGCGCGATGTATTACTCGTTACCATTACGGTATAATTGAAATTTTTAACTAACTCCGTTTGTACTTCAATACTACGTTGCACTAGAGTTGCTTGTGGAGACGAACTTATTCCATAACCTGCAACATGAGCAGGATTAAATACTGCGTAGTTTGGAAAAAGTGTTGAGCTAGGTTTATTTCGAGCAGAAGGAAAAGATTTTAATTGAACCAATGCATCAATATTTGAATTAGGATGGCCTGGTGCATATTCTTGTGGATCAACCCCAGCCGTTATCGGAGATGGGGACGGTGGGTTTACTGTTGAGTTTCCGAATGAATATGGTTTGTTTTGAGTAAAATCTTGATAATGCTTGTAAATCATTTGACCTGGCAAAGCATTCGTATAAAGTGCAATTTCATCTAGATCACCAACATATTGATAGTAGCCTGTATTTGTATTGATGTCGACGATATTACTGTTTGTGCTTCCAGCGTTTAAAGGAATAGATCCTGCTGGGATCGATTTAGAAAATCCTGTTGGCAATTGTCCGTCTACCCAAATCTCTTTTGTTCCGGTTCTTGCATTGTATTTAAAAACTAAATGATGCCAGTTGCCATCCATATAGTAACCATAAGTTCCTCTTCCAATACCACTGAGATTTAAATCCCAATTGTCTGATACGGCAGTTGAACTACCAGTAGGAATAGACTTTGTGGTAAATCTAAAATAAGGAAAACAATAGCGAATGCTAATAGCGCCATCTCTTCTTGTCATTAATTGAACAATTTCATTGATGTTTGCTCCTGGTCTAAATAACAATTCTAGTGTAAATCCTGAATCAGGAGAGAAAGCCACATTCGACGTAATCGCTCTTGATGTTGAATTTAATTTCAAATATTTTCCAACACCAGTATTGCTTTGCGCATTTCCAATGGAGTAGGTTGATTGGAAATAGGTGGCATTTAATGGCGCGATTCCTGTTGAATCTGCTAAAGAATTACTAGAATTAAATGTCCAGTAATGTTTGGGTGTCCATGTTTGTGAAAAAGTGGATGTACTTAAAATGGAGCAAGCCATCAGGGCTGCTGCGAAAAACCACTTTGATTGGTTTTTGATCATTGTAAGTTTCATTTTTTGGTTTGTGTTAATTGGGTGAATATTGTTTCGTGTGTAATGGCAATTCAAACTCGCATCCCGTATAGGGCGTCTTTTAATAACTCATAAAATTGGGATTTCTACTTCCTCGTGGTCAAATATAACGGAAAGGATGGACTAAACAAATGCGATTCTGAGCAATATGCGCAACTTGCTGATTATCAGTTAAAAATATTTGTTGTTGTCAATAAAAAACTAATGTTGACCAAATTTATTCAGTCGTTCGCCATTAAAAACCGAATGTTCACCAACTTAGTTTGACAAATTCACCAACCCATCTGAATAAAATGCGATGAATGAACTTAAGGTATCGGAAATCGAGAAAAAGAGGACAAATTGATCTAAAAGAACCAGCCTTAGCTTCTTGACTTGGAAATTGGATAAAACGACTAACCTTAATGGCTATCACCGCACAGTTCTCTAGAGAATTCGTAGTCTTTGAGCTAAACGATAAATTCCAATCGAAAAATTAGTTTGATTAGGATTTTCATTGTTTTCTTTTATTTTTTTTAAGAAGTATCCGAGTAGAATTAGGCTCATGTTTTATAAAATGACGTTTACGTTTCCTTCTTTGTTTTGTCTTTGTCCTGTAGGACCTGCAGCCGACACTTTATAAATATAAGTACCCATAGCTACCTTAACACCTTGGAAAGTTCCATCCCATCTATCATTTGCATTGGCCGACTCATAAATCATCTGACCCCAACGATTAAAAATTTGCATTTTGAAATCTTGTACTCCTTCACCAGCTATTCCAAAGGTGTCGTTCATCCCATCTCCATTAGGAGTAAAGGTATTGGGTATATAGAAACTAATGGCCGGCACTATATCTACTTCATTGGAGATACTAAATACTTGCGGTTGCCCTGCCTTATAAGCGAGCACTCTATATTTACGACTTGCAGAAACTTGGGCTTCTGCTGATTCTACATGTAAAAGGCATATGGTGCCTAACAAAAGAAATCCCTTTAAACTAGTCTTAATAATTTGCTGCATGATTGATTTGTTTGTTGAAGGCAATCTAGCACCAGTTTAAGCTTATGATTTAACGTTGTCTTGCAAATAAGCACTTCGGTAAGGTTGTAACCATTATTTGTCCAATATTTCATTCAAAAAAATCGATTTATAGAGCGAGATAGGAAAATAAGAAAGAGATTATGTATGACAAAACCAATGCAAGGAATTGATGGTAAAGAATTCGAAAATGCAATATTTATAGGCTTGTCAAGTCCAATAAGTAATGAATTCTAACAATCATTTTTATGCCATTTAGTGAGCTGGTAACCTTTTTCAGATGGAAATTCGGGTCGAAAAGAACAATTTTCTACTTGTTGTAATACGGTTTAAACTGAGGGATCTTAATAAATAGGGTGATTTTTACCTCCAAGTTTAAAAAGATGACAGAAGCCGCTAAAAAGATGAATTTATTTAAGTTTTCTTGTTTGGTTTGAAATATTATTTACATTTGGATGTAGAAATAATGGATATGAGTCGCTATTTGTTTTCAATTAAAATTGACGTGAAGATTCTGAATAGAATGTAGTAGGGCTGTTATTTCTTCAGCCCTTTTCTTATTGTGTGAATTCCTAAACCAAAAGGTTATGCATACTATAAAACAGCTTACAGAAATGAAAAACGAACATGATCAATGGCAAGATCGCCTTCGTTTTTACAAAGATGAAATTTCACATTTTAACAATCACTTAGGTCGACTCGCCGTCTCGGGAAGTCCCAATGAAGTGATGGCCTCGGTGGAGCATTTCCAAAATCAATTTATTCGTCAGAAAGAAGTGCTCGATATTATTCGGCATGACTTTAAACAACACGAAAATTTGATTGAATCCATCGGAGATGGAAAAGCGTCAGAGCCAAATGATGGCATCCAAAAGATCCATAGCGTTCAACGTGAAAAACTGGATCAATTCGAAAACATTTTTCATGATCTGCGCAATGAGTTCAATATGTTTTTGAATCGAGCCGAGTAAAAGATTTTAAATAATTGTCCTAGTTAGAAATTCTTGTTGATCTCGAGGATGGGGTATTGAATTGTAATATTCCATCCTGGAGAATTGTTTAAAAATGAAGTGCTTCTAGAGCATAATAATCATCGAAATAGCCAAAGAAAGTATCACTAGTTCTTCTGCTATAAAAAGAAGTCGATTTTTATTGATTGTGTTTTCGTTGCTCATGGTTTGCCTTTCTTATAAAATACAATTTAGGTATTAAACAATGAATCAGCGAATGAAAAACAGTTTAATCTTACAAGACTCTTACGTTTTGAAATCGTGGATGTCCAGTTTTGATGTACAAAAATTAATCTCTTCTTCAATATGATTTGAACAAACAATTATTGTTTTATGTTAACAATAAAACAGGCGTTTTACTCAATATCGCCATCGATAATTTGAGACGTTGTTTCATCCCTGATGAAAAATGTTTAATGGCTTTGTTATTGCTATTTCCCAATTGCATGATTTCAATAATCTCAGGAATCGATAACTCATTTTGAAATGGCTTAAAGGAGCCGTAGAAAGAAAGTAATTCTTGAATATTATATTCTTCTGGTAAGTCGATGTATGGTGCAGCATATGATATTTGATGATACCATTGGTCAATTGGGATATTGTTTCCCGCTAAAGAAAATAAAATGTTGCCTTCATTTAATGATTGAAATCCAGAAATGATTTGTAGTAAAGTTGATTTGCCAGATCCATTTAAACCCGTGACTGCTAATTTTTCAGCGCCATTAATTTGCAATTCTAAATTTCGAAAGACCCATTGCTTTTGAAATTTCTTTCCTGCCGACTGAAGTTGAATCTGGATCAAAGCAGAATGGTTATTCAGCTTTTTGAAAACTACTCAGAGGGCCTCTGATAATTCCTTTCTCTGATGATTTAATAAAATCAATAATTAAGTCGCGATGAGCGGATGATTCAAATTCATCTTCAACCATGCCAATCGCTTTAGAAATATTAAAACCACGTTGAAAAATGGTGCGGTAAATGTTTTGAATTTCTTCAATATGTTCTTTGCTGAAACCACGTCGCATTAAACCTACGGAGTTTATTCCAGCATAACTTAGTGGTTCTCGAGCTGCTTTTACAAAAGGAGGGACATTTTTTCTGACTCCAGTTTGTCCACCAATAAAACTATGCGCTCCAATATGCATGAATTGTGATACGCCAACATATCCTTCTAAAATTGCCCAGTCGTTTATGGTAACATGTCCGGCTAGATTTACAGAATTGGCAAGTATAACATGATTTCCAATGATGCAATCATGGGCAATATGCACATAAGCCATTAGTAAGCAATTTTGGCCTACTTCAGATCTTCCCATAGCCGAAGTACCTCTGTTCAGGGTGACACATTCTCTGATCGTTGAATTGTCACCGATAACAGCCGTTGTTATTTCTCCACTAAATTTTAAATCTTGTGGAATAGCAGCGATTACTGCTCCTGGAAAAATCTTGCAATTAGATCCGATCCTTGCTCCATCATAAATGGTTACGTTAGATCCAATCCATGTATTATCTCCAATCTCTACATCGCCATGTATGCAGGTAAAGGGATCAACGGTAACGTTGTTTCCGAGTTTTGCCTTAGGGTGGATGAAAGCGAGGGTACTTAACATTAGCTTTTCTTTACAATTTGTGCCATCATTTCAGCTTCCATAACCACTTTGTCACCTACGATGGCTTCTCCTTTCATATGGCAAATTCCTCTGCGAATGGGACTGATTAATTTTAAATCGAAAATGACAGTATCTCCAGGCATCACTTTCTGTTTGAATCGAGCTTCATTAATTTTCATGAAGTAAGTCCAGTAATTTTCTGGATCAGGAACTGTATTTAATACTAAAATACCTCCCGTTTGCGCCATTGCTTCAATTAATAAAACACCCGGCATTACTGGGTTTCAGGAAGTGACCTTGGAAAAACCATTCGTTCATGGTCACATTTTTTACACCTACCACACGATCTGCTTCTAGTTCCATGATCTTGTCAATCAATAAAAATGGAATGCGATGCGGTAACATTTTTGTGATTTTGTTGATGTCGTAAATGGGTGTCGCTGTTAAATCATAAGTGCGTACTTTTTGATTGCGATCACGTTTAATAACTTCCTTAATCACTTTTGCGAATTCAACATTCGCGGCATGTCCAGGACGTGCTGCTAAAATATGTCCTTGAAAAGGCATTCCTACTAGAGCAAAATCACCAATGATGTCTAAGAGTTTATGTCGAGCAGGTTCATTTTGAAAATGCAATTGTACATTATTTAAAATCCCTTTTTCTTTTACTTCTACACGAGGCTTGTTAAAGAGCTTCGCTAATTCATCTAACTTTTCTTGACTAATCTCACGATCAACAACAACGATAGCGTTATTTAAATCTCCGCCTTTAATCAAATCATGTTTTACCAGCGATTCTAATTCATGTAAAAAACAAAAGGTTCGACAGGGGCCAAAGTCTTTTTGAAACTCTTCCATTTTATGCAACTGAGCATGTTGAGTTCCTAACACCGGACTGTTGTAATCCACCATCACAGTGATTCTATATTCGGGACTCGGTACCGCTAACATCTCAACATTACGAGAAGGCTCTTCATACGAAAGTACTTCGTTTAACACGTATACTTCTCGATCTGCATCTTGTTCTTCAAAGCCTACTGATAACAAGGCTTCCACAAAGTGCGAGGCGCTGCCATCCATGATGGGAACTTCAGGCCCATCTACTTCAATAATAATATTGTCTAATTGTAATCCTACTAAAGCTGCCAAGGCATGCTCGGTAGTACTGATTCGAGCACCGTTTTGTTGAAGTGTAGTTCCACGCGATGTGTCAACTACATTGAAAGCATCTACATCAATCACCGGACTTCCTTCGATGTCGGTTCTAACAAATTTGTACCAATGATTTTCGGGTGCCGGTTTAAAAGTCAAATTAACTTTTGCTCCAGTATGTAATCCGACTCCAGAAACGGTAATCGGTTTTTTAATCGTCTTTTGTTTTTGCGACATGCTCTTGGATCAGGTAGATGTAGATCTAATTTCTGCTAACGTTTTTGTAACTCTGTAATTTTTTTTTCTCAAGTTCAGGGAGCTTGCGGAAAGAACATAGGTGCGTTTGTAATCACCAATATTAAATGCAGGTGACCCTTGTAAAATTTCACCGGGAGTATTTACTGAACTACCTACTCCTGATTGCGCAGCGATTTTAACATCGTCTGCAATTTGAATATGTCCTACAATACCTACTTGTCCACCGATCATGCAGTTTTTACCAATCTTAGTAGATCCTGCAATTCCGGTTTGAGCAGCAATCACTGTATTCTCTCCAATTTCAACGTTGTGCGCAATCTGAATAAGGTTGTCCAATTTCACGCCTTTGCGAATGATGGTGCTGCCTAATGTAGCTCTATCAATGGTGCTGTTTGATCCAATCTCAACTAAATCTTCAATAATCACATTTCCAATTTGCGCTACTTTTTGCAGACTGCCATTGTTTGGTTGAAATCCAAATCCATCTCCACCATCGACTACTCCAGAATGCAAGGTCACATGTTTGCCGATGATACAATCTGAATAAATTTTTACTCCTGGAAATAGGGTGGTATCATCACCAATCACGCAGTTATCGCCAACGTAAGCATTCGGATATATTTTAACTCGGTTACCTAAGGTAACTCCCTTACCTACATAAGCGAAAGTTCCTAAATACAAATCATCACCATGGGTTGAAGAGGGATCAATGTAAGAATTTTCTTCAATGCCAATTTTATTTCTTTGGATGGTATTGTAAACTTCTAAAAGCTTTGCAAAACTTGCAGCTGCATTTTCTACGCGAACCAACGTCGATTTAACTTCCTTTTCGGGAACAAAATCTTTATTCACGATGACGATGGAAGCATCGGTCCCATAAATATAGGGCGTGTAGGCAGGATTAGCGAGGAAAGAAAGTGAACCAGGTGTTCCTTCTTCAATCTTCGAAAGGCGAGAAACTTTCTCGCTCGGATTTCCTTCAACTGTCCCTTGAAGAAGATCGGCGATTTGTTGCGCGGTAAATTCCATAACAGCCTGCAAATTTAAGAATTATTTGTTGAGAATTTTTGGTCGGCAAGGAATAGTTTAGCGCTCATCAATTAACTCTTGTAGAGCACAAATGTAGTGCTTCTGTATTGGTGATGAGAGTACAGCAACGTCCATTTGATCGCTGGCTGCAGAGAGTTCTACCAAAGATCCATCTCTATAAAGTATCTGAATAGGTTCACCAGTAGGGTCATAGGCTGAATTGCTGATGGATCCACTGAATGCAAAGTAAGTACTGTCGTGATTATTAATGCCAAACAAAGACATAGCTTTCTCCTGATATTGGGTTAAATCATTCGTGGTAATGGGGTCTTTACGTAATCGAATTTTATACAGTTTTCGATTGACCATACCTTTGCAAAGTCGGCTAAGTACAATGTCCGAATGATTAGCCCATACTTTTATGGATGTAAATACATCATAATCATCCAGATTAGCGTATTTTTCCAATAATTCAGGTTGATTATTCAAATCATTGGCTACCACGTTGTTTTTCAAAAAGTAAAGTAAAGGTTCTGTAGCAAATAGGTTTTCACCTTTTCCAATCAATTCTTTCGCACGGACTAGAATATTCACCAAGAGTTGCTCGGCCGCTAATACTGTTTTGTGGAGGTAAACTTGCCAATACATCAGTCGGCGAGCCAGAATAAACTTCTCAATGGAGTAAACCCCTTTTTCTTCAACTACCAAGCGGTCGTTGTGAACATCCAACATTTTTATGATGCGCTGAGCCCCAATGGTCCCCTCTAATACACCCGTATAAAAACTATCCCGATTCAAGTAGTCCAAGCGGTCCATGTCTAACTGACTGGAAATCATTTGATGTAGAAACTTTTTCGGGTAAGTGCCTTTAAATATTTCAATGGCTAAACTCAATTGGCCATTAAATTCAAGGTTTAACTTTTCCATGAAGAGTAGTGAAACTTTTTCATGATTAATGCCTGAAATTAAGCTGTGCTCCAAGGCATGGGAGAACGGACGATGACCGATATCGTGTAGCAAAATCGCAATTTCCAAGGCTAAAGCTTCATCGGGAGTAATCTCTATATTCTTTGAACGCAACGACTCAATAGACTGAGTGGTAAGGTGTAAAGCGCCAAGTGCGTGGTGAAAACGAGTATGCAAAGCGCCTGGATAAACCATATGTCCCAAGCCTAACTGTCGAATTCTTCTGAGCCGTTGAAACCATGGGTGTTCAATCAAGTCATGGATTAAGGGATGCGGAATTGTAATAAACCCATAGACGGGGTCGTTAAATATTTTCTTCTTGTTGGTTTTCAAAATGAATTAGAGAATTATAAGTGACGAAAATACTCTTTTACGAGGAGAATATTTAATCCGCTAAATGAAACTGTCTATTTAAACCTGCCTGCCGGCAGGCAGGCGCAACGTTAGCAGCGGTCAGCAACGTTCGCTGCGGAAATAAATCCGTGTAAATCATAATAATCCGTGTCATCCATGTTCAATTGGAATAAGTACCATGGTCTGAGATTTAGATTCCACATGAATAATTTTTTTGTTGATTCATAGTGAGACTATTGTGAATTTAAGATTTTATCGCAGTACAATAAATTGAAAGTAAATCTTAAGGTGGATCTAAGATGCTTCGAGTACTTTTGTGGAGGAATAGTCGTTTTGATTGTTCGTGAATTGATAAAACTAATTTAGAATATGGAAAAAGTACAAATTCTCTGGGCCGATGATGAAATCGATTTGTTAAAGCCACATATCATGTTCTTAGAGAATAAAGGATATGAAGTGACTACTACTACGAATGGTCGCGATGCGGTTGAGCTCGTGAAAGCGAAAGAATATGACATTATTTTTTTGGATGAAAACATGCCCGGAATAAGTGGATTAGAAACGTTAATGCAAATAAAAAATTTGCGCAGCACGGTTCCTGTGGTGATGATCACAAAAAATGAAGCGGAGGAAATTATGGAGGAAGCGATAGGAGGGAAGATCGCCGATTATCTCATTAAACCTGTAAATCCAAATCAGATTTTATTATCGCTCAAGAAAAATTTGGAAGATAAACGATTGATATCTGAAAAAACATCGCAGAGTTACCAGCAAGAATTTCGACAAATCGGAATGTCGATGAGCGATCGTTTAAGTTGGAATGAATGGGTGGATGTGTACAAGAAATTAGTGTATTGGGAAATCGAACTGGAAGTTTCGAAAGATCCGGGTATGTATGATATTTTGACTATGCAGAAGTCGGAAGCAAATCATCTCTTCAGCAAATTTGTTGAAAATAATTATTTGGGATGGTTTAAGAATCCGGATACGGCACCCTTGTTATCGCATGAGTTGATGAAACGAAAAGCATTTCCGTTGGTGGATAGTTCCGAAGATCCTGTTTTCTTTTTGTTGATTGATAATTTGCGTTACGATCAATGGAAAGTGATTCAGCCTGCCATTCAAGAATTATTTAAAATTGTGGAGGAAGATACCTACTGCAGTATTTTACCAACCGCAACTCAGTATGCAAGAAATGCGATTTTCTCAGGGATGATGCCATCGGAAATTCAAAAGCGTTTCCCCGACAAATGGATCAATGACGATGAAGAAGAAGGTAAGAATAATTTTGAGGAAGATTTTTTAGTGGATCAGATTCAGCGTTTGCGTAAAACCTATAAGCACTCTTACACTAAGGTTACAAATTTAGAGGCGGGAAAGGCATTGGTGGATCAAGTTCCAAATATGTTTAGAAATAAGCTAAATGTTATTGTCTATAATTTTGTAGATATGTTGTCGCATGCTCGAACCGATATGAAAGTAATTAAAGAGTTAGCGGAAGATGAGAAAGGATACAGATCCATTACACGCTCTTGGTTTGAACATTCTCCATTACTCGAAACATTAAGAAGGATTGCTGAAAAGCCCGCTAAACTAATTATCACTACCGATCATGGAACCATTCGTGTGAAAGATCCATCAAAGATTATTGGAGATAGAAATACAAATACAAATTTGAGATACAAGTTAGGGAAGAATCTTAATTATGAGAAAAAAGATGTATTGGAAATTAGAAATCCTACGGAAGCCTTTTTGCCGAAAGTGAATGTAAGTACTGCTTACGTATTTGTGAAAGGTGATAAGTTTTTCGCTTATCCAAACAATTTTAACTATTACGCCAATTTTTATAAAGATACATTTCAGCATGGAGGAATTTCGCCAGAAGAAATGATTATCCCTGTGATTACATTGCAAAGCAAGGCATGAAAAAACAGTGGAATGCTACGGAATTGAAGGATCTGGATGGTATTGCAAAGGAGCTACTAGCGTTCATTGGAGATCACCGGTTGCTTTGTTTTTACGGCGACTTAGGTGCAGGTAAAACTACCTTTATCAAAGCTATTTGTCGACAATTGGGTGTAAAAGATGAGGTGCAAAGTCCGACCTTTTCAATTGTGAATGAGTATGAAACGAGTCAAAGAGAGCCTGTTTATCATTTCGATTTCTATCGGTTGAAAACTGAGGAAGAAGCTTATGATCTAGGGTACGAACAGTATCTATACTCTAACTATTTTTGTTTTATTGAATGGCCGGAGAAAGTGGATAATTTATTGAATCTAAAAAAAGTAGATCTTTATATAAGTCTTGCCAACTCCAAGCGTCAAATAAAATGTGAATATGACTAGAGGTATACATGGAATGTCTTCCATTGCTCAACAAGGGATTTTACTGCCGCAAGAAAGTGTTTTAGAGGTGAGTAAAATGCGACAAGATTTATTTATTGGAATTCCGAAGGAAATAACTTTTCAAGAGCATCGAATTCCCTTGGTACCATCAGCAGTCGGATTGCTTGTCAGTAACGGACATCGTGTTTTAATTGAAACAGGAGCAGGTAAAAGTGCAAATTTTACAGATTCGGATTATGCTGAATCGGGAGCGCAAATTGCTTACTCTGCAGAAGATGTATATAAAGCCGATTTGATTTTGAAAGTGGCTCCACCTTCATTAGCGGAGTTGGAGTATTTTAAAGACAAACAAACCTTAATGTCGATTTTGCAAATTGGAATGCAAGCAGAAGGTTATGTACAGAAATTGAGTAATAAGAAAATTACTGCATTGGCTTATGAATATTTGAAAGATGAAACTTCGGTTTATCCTGTGATCCAAGCCATGAGTGAGATTGTAGGAAGCGCTGCTATTTTAATTGCATCAGAGTTGATGAGCTCTGCTTCGGGAGGGAAAGGTCAATTGTTAGGAGGTGTACCCGGGGTTCCGCCTACGGAAGTTGTCATTATTGGAGCCGGAACGGTAAGTGAGTATGCGGCGCGTGCAGCTTTTGGATTAGGGGCGAATGTAAAAATATTTGATACTTCCATTTATAAATTAAGAAGAATACAGAGAAATTTGGGTTCGAGAGTTTATACTTCTACCATGAATCCCAATATCCTTTTGAAAGCACTTCGTACTTGCGATGTTGCAATTGGAGCTATACTGTCCAAAGAGGGGAGGTCGCCTGTAATTGTAACAGAGGAGATGGTGACAGAAATGAGTTTTGGGTCAGTAATTATTGATGTAAGTATTGATCAAGGTGGATGTTTTGAAACTTCGGAAGTAACCAATCACTCCGATCCTGTATTTAGGAAACATGGTGTTACTCATTATTGTGTTCCCAACATTGCAAGTAGAGTTCCGCGTACTGCTTCTTACGCATTGAGTAATATTTTTACTCCTATTCTTTTAAACATGGGAGAAGAAGGTGGTATGGATGCGATTTTATGGAAAGATCCACATGTTCGTTCAGCAGCTTATTTATATAGAGGAACAGTAACTAATAAATTTGTTGCCGATTATTGCAGGCTTCCATTTCGTGATTTAAACTTGCTGATGGCCACAAGAATTTAGCTTTAAGTATAAAATAAAAAGGAAAGCCCAGACTATTGTCTGGGCTTTCCTTTTATAAATCATTTCTATTATTCAACTAGTAATCTAGATTGTTGAACATCGTTTCCAATACGAATCACGATTGAATAAATACCGCTTGAAAGCGTTTCAATGTTTAGTGATTTCACATTGGTTCCTTCTGTTGCGGCACCCATTTCAGTAGTAATCATTCGTCCTGCATGATCCACTAATGTGATTTGGAAATCACTATTAATAGTTGAGCTGAATTGAATGTTTACATTTTCACGAGCAGGATTTGGGAACAGAACCACTTGGCTAATGGTACTAGATGCATTTCCAATACGAGGACCACAGTTAGAGAAACTGATGGCAATTCCACCTAATGTTCTCAATCCACTTTGTCCACATGCATTGCTTGCACGTACAGATACCACTTGGTTATTTGCAGGATTTGGACCATAATTTACAATGATAGTCTTAGTTCCTTGACCTGAAACGATGGTTGCACCACTTGGTACAGTCCAAGTATAGTTAGTGGCTCCAGAAACAGTAGCTACATCATATTGAACTCCACTTTGACCTGGGCATACATTACTTAGACCATTGATAATTCCAGGTTGTCCAGGAGCTCCTATGATACTAAGTGATCGTTGACTTCCAGATCCACAGTTGTTGGTTCCAGTTACTGTGATTAATCCAGAAACGAATGCTCCGCTTACATCGACAGTAATCATACTAGTTCCTTGACCTGAAACAATAGTAACACCTGTTGGAACTGTCCACTGATAACCTGTTGCATTAGGCGTACCAGCTGTAGAGAATGTAACATTAGTTGCTCCACATAAACCATTTTTGTTTCCAGAAATGGCAGCAGGTACATTAGGTACATTGTAAGAAACAGTTTTCAATCTTACCGGGCCTGTTCCACAAGTATTCGTTGCATTTACACCGATTGATCCACCTGCGAATGCATTATTAACTGCAACCGTTAGAACGTTTGTTCCTTGTCCGCTTACGATACTTACTCCGGCTGGAGTTGTCCAGTTGTAGCTTGAAGCACGAGCAACGTTTGCAATTGAATAGATGGCAACATCTCCAGGACAAATTTTAGCCGGGCCTGATATAGAAGCAGGAGTTACTGGTGCAGCATAATTGAAATCAATAGTTAAGACAGATGGAATTACAGTTCCGCAAGTGGTACTTGCATTAAGACTTAGTTGTCCGTTGATTCCGCTATGTACAGCTTGTGCTGTCCATGATACCGACAAAGTAGTAGTACCTTGTCCTGAAATTATTGTCATTCCATTAGGAACAGACCAGAAGTAGTTCGTTACTCCAGGAGTGTTTGGAGCTGTATAAACTGCGGATCCATTTATGATTGGAATACAAGCTTGAGATTGACCTGTAATTGTACCCAATGTGATTACAATGTTATTGTCAACAATTCCATCGCAGTCGTCGTCAATTAAATTACACAATTCAGTTGCTCCAGGATGTATAGATGCATTTCCATCATTACAATCATTGTTGTCAACTACGTAGCCAATAGGAGCAGAGCAAGCTTGGATTGAAGATGAAGCATCTCCCCATAAGTCGCCATCCAAATCAGCATAGAAGGTTAATAATACGCCTTCGTCAATTAATCCATCGCAATCGTCATCGATTAAGTTGCAAACTTCAGTAGCACCTGGATTTACAGCAGCGTTGTTATCGTTACAATCGGTGTTGTCAGAAACATATCCAACAGGAGGAGTGTTTACATAATTAGAAATAAACGATAGAGGATCACCGTAAGAATCATTATCAGTATCTGCGAAGTAAGTGTAAAGAATACATCCTTCATCGATACTCGAATTACAGTTGTCGTCGATTCCATTTCCACAAACTTCGATTGCGTTTTGATTTACTAATGGAGCATTGTCATCACAATCACCATCCACTAATACAGAACCTACGATTGGGTTACAAGAAGAGGTAGCTAAACCAGCACCAAATCCGTCACCGTCAGCATCAACATAATAGTTTAAGAATGTAAGACCATCATCAGAAAGACCATTACAATCATCATCGATTCCGTTACAAACTTCAGTTGCACTTGGATTTACTGCAGCGTTATTATCATCACAATCACCATCTACTAATACAGAACCTACGATTGGGTTACAAGAAGAGGTAGCTAATCCAGCACCAAATCCGTCGCCATCAGCATCCACATAATAGTTTAAGAATGTAAGACCATCATCAATTCCGTTTGCACAATCATCATCGATTCCATTACAAACTTCAGTAGCACTTGGATTTACTAATGGATATTATCATCACAATCACCATCAACTAATACAGATCCTACGATTGGGTTACAAGAAGAGGTAGCTAAACCAGCACCGAATCCGTCACCGTCTGCATCCACATAATAGTTTAAGAATGTAAGACCATCATCAGAAAGACCATTACAATCATCATCGATTCCGTTACAAACTTCGGTTGCACTTGGATTTACAGCAGCGTTATTATCATCACAATCACCATCTACTAATACAGAACCTACGATTGGGTTACAAGAAGAGGTAGCTAAACCAGCACCGAATCCGTCACCATCAGCATCAACATAGTAGTTTAAGAATGTAAGACCATCATCAGTAAGACCATTACAGTCATCATCGATTCCATTGCAAACTTCAGTTGCACTTGGATTTACTGCAGCGTTATTATCATCGCAATCCCCATCTACTAATACAGAACCTACGATTGGGTTACAAGAAGAGGTAGCTAAACCAGCACCGAATCCGTCACCATCATATTAAAAAAAAAGACCATCCCCTCCTCCGTTTGGCCCGCCCCCCCGGTTCCGGTTCGGTATTGTCTTGGGCCGGGGCTGGGGGGGGGGGGGTTGTCGCCCCAACCCCCCCCCCCCAAAAGGGGGCGGGGGGGGGGGGGCAAGAAGGAAGGTCGCTAAGCACCAGCACCGATCCATCGCCGTCAGCATCCACATAGTAGTTTAAGAATGCAAGTCCATCATCAATAAGACCATTACAGTCGTCATCGATTCCATTACAAACCTCAGTTGCACTTGGATTTACAGCAGCATTATTATCGTTACAATCAGTGTTATCAGAAACATATCCAATAGGAGCAGAACAAGCTTGAGTTGTTGAAGAAGCATCTCCAAAACCGTCGCCGTCTACATCAGCATAGAAAGTTAATAATACACCTTCGTCAATTAATCCATCGCAATCGTCATCGATTGAGTTACAAACTTCAGTTGCACTTGGATTTACTAATGGAGCATTGTCATCACAATCACCATCTACTAATACAGATCCTACAATTGGGTTACAAGAAGAGGTAGCTAAACCAGCACCAAATCCGTCACCATCAGCATCAACATAGTAGTTTAAGAATACAAGTCCATCGTCATTCCGCCTTTGACAGTCATCATCTATGCCATTACAAACTTCTATTGCACCTGGATTCACTAATACGTTGTTATCATCACAATCACCATCCACTAAAACTGAACCTGCGATAGGGTTGCAAGAAGAAGTAGCTAAACCAGCACCGTATGCGTCACCATCAGCATCAACATAGTAGTTTAAGAATACAAGCCATCATCAATTCGTGCCATCAATCATCATCGATTCCGTTACAAACTTCAGTAGCACCTGGATTTACTGCAGCGTTATTATCATCGCAATCACCATCCACTAATACAGAACCTACGATTGGGTTACAAGAAGAGGTAGCTAAACCAGCACCAAATCCGTCACCGTCAGCATCCACATAGTAATTTAAGAATACAAGTCCATCATCAGAAAGACCATTACAGTCATCATCGATTCCGTTACAAACTTCGGTAGCACCTGGATTTACTAATGGAGCATTATCATCACAATCACCATCTACTAATACAGAACCTACGATTGGGTTACAAGAAGAGGTAGCTAAACCAGCACCGAATCCGTCGCCGTCAGCATCCACATAATAGTTTAAGAATGTAAGACCATCATCAGAAAGACCATTACAGTCGTCATCGATTCCGTTACAAACTTCAATTGCACTTGGATTTACAGCAGCGTTATTATCGTTACAATCGGTGTTGTCAGAAACATATCCTACCGGAGCAGAGCAAGCTTGAGTAGTTGAAGAAGCATCTCCAAAACCGTCTCCGTCTACATCAGCATAGAAAGTTAATAATACACCTTCATCAATTAATCCATCGCAATCATCGTCAATTAAGTTGCAAACTTCAGTAGCACTTGGATTTACAGCAGCGTTATTATCATCACAATCACCATCCACTAATACAGAGCCTACGATTGGGTTACAAGAAGAGGTAGCTAAACCAGCACCAAATCCGTCACCGTCAGCATCAACATAATAGTTTAAGAAGGTAAGACCATCATCAGAAAGACCATTACAGTCATCATCGATTCCGTTACAAACTTCAGTTGCACTTGGATTTACTGCGGCGTTATTATCATCGCAATCACCATCTACTAATACAGAACCTACGATTGGGTTACAAGAAGAGGTAGCTAAACCAGCACCGAATCCGTCACCGTCTGCATCTACATAGTAGTTTAAGAATACAAGTCCATCGTCAATTCCGTTTGCACAGTCATCATCGATTCCGTTACAAACTTCAATAGCGCTTGGATTAATTGCAGCGTTATTATCATTACAATCGGTGTTGTCAGAAACATATCCTACCGGAGCAGAGCAAGCTTGAGTAGTTGAAGAAGCATCTCCAAAACCGTCGCCGTCTACATCAGCATAGAAAGTTAATAATACACCTTCGTCAATTAATCCATCGCAATCATCGTCAATTAAGTTACAAACTTCAGTTGCACCTGGATTTACTGCAGCGTTATTATCATCACAATCACCATCTACTAATACAGAACCTACGATTGGGTTACAAGAA
>JADJMG010000004.1 GCA_016709725.1 Bacteroidota bacterium | reverse complement strand
AAGATGGGATTATTTAATATGCAAACATTAAGGCATTTATTATAATAATTTTAAATAGTTTCTCGGAAGGGCTGATAAAAATCGTAGCCTATCCTAAACACAATCCGAAGACAAATTATCTAATATTGTACAACTTTTGATATGTGTAAATTCGTCCTATCTTATTTCATTTCTCAGTATTTAGATTCTAAAATTTAATGGTTTCTTAACTAGATTCTTAAGTTCTGTTAGTCGATATCGGATAGCTTTTTAATGTAAATAAGCAAGTTTTCCCATTTTAAACTTCCCAAGGTTTTTAAGGAGATGTGCATGTTGTGCACTTCCTGTATAGACATTAAAGGGAAAAGACCGCTTTTACGGGGTGAAAATCCAACCAATGGCCAATTTCCTTCTTGTGCGCTTTTTCAGACTTGTAATGATAGCATCCAAAACCACTCATTGTCGGCCCCTACATTTTTGGTTCGTAACTCCGTCCATTTTTGCAACATTTTTAAAAGTTCAAAACTATCTTCGCGTTTTTGTTCTGTGTCGGCAAATGAATTAATGAATTCATGTACATCTACATTGGTTTGTTTTGTTTTTATTGCTGCCATAAATTGTAGATTTATGTAATATTTATTGTTAAGAATTTGTTGTGTAGTTTTTCAATTAATCGTCTTAACTGTAAATTTAATTTATTAAATCTTTCTATCCATTGTATCAACTCCACTTCATTTTTTACGATCGACCACGAATGTGGATGTCTATCTCCATTTGAGCGATATCCTGTTTGAAAAGTTTACAAAGGTTCGGCTTTTATCATTACCCATTAAAACTAAACGATTAATGAGTTCTGCAGTTACTCCAAAATTTGATCCATGAACAGTTTGGTTTCGATTTTTTATTCGCCATGCAATGTCAACGTCGTGGTAAGTTCGTACAGCAGTATTTTTAAGCATATTTCGTTTTGACTATAATTTTATTCATACTGGGGCAGGTAAGTTTTGCATAAGTAGAAATATGATCCCTGGGAATTTCCATACCTGTTTCTTATATAGCCTATCGCTCTTTCTGCTTCTTCACCCACCAATGCTGAGTAGTTGTTTTTTTGCATTTTCTTCTAATTGCTCCGAGATTGTAAATATATCAATAGGTGAATCAACAGTAAAAACTCCCTCTGGTTGGATGGGAATTTGTTAGAAGTCTCATTGCAAAGTTCCACATATCTCAGGCATCATTCCTCCTGCTGAATAAATCACCAATAAATAAAAAGTGTTGCTCTTTACTTAGCGTGTTAACACATCTTAATAACGTTGGTTAATTTTAATTGAGTTATTGAGTCAAAGTGCCAACTTGTTTCCTCCAGCAAAAGATGGTTAGTATGTTATTCGCATACCTCATGGTGTAGTTTGGTTTCTGATGGACTATCTTCTGGTCGCTGTCCAAATCCTTCAAAAGAACTAAAACACCAGCAATGCTGTCTGTGGAAGGTTCAACAGCATGATAGTGACCGCTGATGATGTCTTGGTTGTCAAGCACAACTTTATTCAACGTTTGTGCTTTTGCAAGTTAAGCGGAAAAAAGTAATAATATCGATGCCAATGCAAAAATTTTTACTACTACCATATTATTGTGATTTGTTTTCTTAAGAATGCCAGCATTTAATAAATTTAAAAGGAGAGCAAAGAAGATAAAAAGAAATCAAATCATGTAACACCGCTTAAAGCAATGGCGACTTTGTAGAGATTAGTATTAGTTTTTAAAATCGAGATTTGTTGGTTCGGTGTTCTTTTTTTACCAGTTGTTGGAACCGAATCAACGATCTCAAAATTCATTTTAGTTAACCAGATTTGTCTGGTTCCATTTTAACAATGCACCATAGGTCATATTCGTAGCATTTTCTGGAATATCCAAAACAATTTCAGGACTTCCATTCGGTTGTCCCCTCTGATGGAGCGATCAGTTTTACCATCGTAAAAAAAAGCATGTTGTCAAATGAAGCGGATTGTCTTGTGTTCAAGCTGATCAACACGAAACCAAAGCCAGCCCAACTCTTTACCTCTTTTGATTTCATTTGTCCGTCATTTCGAACTCGTTTACCTAGATATTTAGTGGGAGTGGAACTTTTGCATGAGTGTCCCAAAACCTTCAATTTTTTGTCAATTGATTTTATAGTCGGGCATTACTCCCGTCCGCCCTGCACCTTTTTCAGTGATCATTTGACAACTCTTTGCCTGAGATCCTCCTTTGACCCATCCAGCTGGTACTTGTAAATCGAATGAAGGGTAAGTGTTGTTCCAAGTAGGAATATACTTTTAAAAATATTTCTTTTCATGAGTTTGATTTTTCAGAATTATTTATTGTTAACTGATGTATAACTGTTTGCCTAAATTAGTAAGGCTGGATTTCATCTAAAACGTATTACAAATATACTAAATATCTGCCCAATTAAAAAGTTTATAAATTCTCTTTGTTTATGATCACAGATTGGTACCGATGGCATTCCCCATGAATAACCATTCTGAACGAATTAAGAAAAGGAATGTAAATAACGATGACTTTATTTCAATATTGTTTATATTTTTCTAAATGGATATTTTTCACCTATGAATGCGGTAGTGTTCCTGTCGAATTAGTCTGTTTGTGTCGATTCAATAAAAATGTTTTTTCTATGATGTTGGTGTCATTATTTTGTTTCAAAAATACAGTCAATTGTAGCTGCTTGTTCTCATCTATGATATTGGCAAGATCAGCAGCAAAGTAAACGTATTCTCTATCTTTCCTAATTTCCTTTAGTGTCAACGTATCGCCAGTCTCTATAAATTTTATTTTAGTATTTATTATTTTTACTTTTTGATCTGACTTTATTCCTTTTAAATAGCCATAGTAAAACGATTCACCCCATGTTTCAGGTGTATAGGTTCCAACAATTAGTACGTCACCATAACTAAAATGATCTTTGTTGCAACTTAGGATATATCCATCTTGCAAGATGTATGCTTTTGATATATCAACTCGGTATGATATGGCAGTATGAAATTGACAAGAAGAAAGATATGCTGCAGTAACAAATGCAAATAGCACCAATGCTAAGTTTTTCATATTCCTGTCGTGTTGTGGATTTGCTATTGAAAATCAGCTAAACTTTCCTTTGCATTTAAAATTATATTTTGAGGATACTCCTCACTTAAAGAAATCTTTTTCATTAAGTCAAGATAGACTATTCGATTCGGATTAGCACCATCATTAATTAGCCTATGTAATAAATACAAAGTATATTCAGTTGGTTTTCTATCAATAGATTTTAGGAGCAATTCTTCATATCCTTTTTTGTAATGTGATTCCATAAAATGTGCTATAGGTCCCGGTCCGCCATAATCTATATCCGGACTGCGTTCAATGAGTTCTAGAATGGATTCAATGGCATCAAAATTATTTTCCGTTCGCTCCAATTCATCACGGATTTCATTTACATTTTCCATGAATTCATCTTGCTCACCGGTTTCTTGAACCAATTGAATTTCGTGTTCAAGTTTATTTATTATGATTTTAAGTTCTTCTGTCATGATTCTTTTATAAATATTTTACTAGGGCAATGCTTTGGTTTTTGCTGTTTAGCGGCAAGCTCAACTATTTCATTTATTCTATTTAGTCTAGTCTCTGGTCGTTTGGCCATGACCACCCATTGTAGAATGGCTTTTTTATTTGATTTGCTCAAACTTAAAAAGTATTCTTTAGAGCCTTTCGCTTTTAAATTTGCTTTCAAGGTCTTTGGTATAATGAGTTCTTCCACTTCGTCTAAAAGTGTCCATGAGCCATTCTCCTTCGCAATTTCAACACACTTGATTCCAGCATCAGACATCAATCCTTTTGCAGCGAGTTGTAGAATTTTCTCTTTGTTAATTTTTGACCAAGTACTGTTCGCTTTTCGTTTGCTAAAAAATTGATGTGATGTATCGGAATCTATCTTTATTTTCTTACTGTCTATCCATCCAAAGCAAAGTGCAATTTCCACCGACTCACTCCAAGAGAGAGAAAATTTATTGGAAGCTTTAGTATAAAATACAAGCCATACCGCTTGCTTCGACAGATGATTTTTTTCTAACCATTTTCTCCAAGCGAGAAGGCTTTTTGGATAAAATACTTCTACTTCCATTTTGTCACTCATCTCTGTTATAGAAAGGCAGATTAATATCCTTTAAGAATTGAGTTTGTTGTAAGAAGAGTAAAAATGATTTATAAATAACGATTGTCGACGAGCCATTTCACAATGCGTTTTACTACTTCCAAATTGCGATCGCCCATCAGTACTTTCACATTTCTTTCTTTGGATGGAGTGGGTACCGCTCTTTTTAAATTATCTTTCATTGTAGTTATTTCGCAAACTTGAGAATCGTTTCCTTCTTTGAAATTTACTTTCGCTACCATCAATCCACTGGGTAATGAAATTTCATAATAGTCTACATTACTTCCATTGGGAGTTACGTCACGATAATTCCCTATCAATTTGCTTTGTTGTTCAATAGTACCGGCTTCACGAAAATCAAGAGGCCATGAACGGTCGCGCTGCACAAGTACGTATTCAACTTTGGCAGCAGGTGCTGCTTTGCCATTGCGAGCAATGAACGTGAACAAAGCATCTTTATCTAACGAGTCATTTTTATGATTCCACCATTTCCTATCAACTTGGCTAATGATTTTGCAGTTCCAAGCTTTGAAAGTTTAAAATAGCCATCCTTATCCAACCCTACAAACGATAGCTTGTAATAATAGCTCATATTGTCATCCTATTTTCTGGATACTCCACTGCATAGCCGCCACAATCATCAGCTCGTTCTTCATATTATAAATCTCAAAATCATTTACCATGCCCATGGTACCTTTTACGTCCATACTTTTTATGGTAGCAATAGGTTGATCAGTCAATTTGGATTTGGTTGTCTTTGTACGAAGCTTTTTGTGCCTGAAGCGTCACGACCTGTAGTGTCAGGATTATTAATAAAATGGATTTTTCATGATGTTGTGTTTTATAAGAGTACAAGGTATTAACTTTTATTTATGGAATAGTAATCTATCCATTTATTTTAGCTGAATTTGATCGAAATGGAACAGATAAAGGTTAAAAGAGCCTTTTGGTCATATTTACCAAGAAATAGATATATGTCCACTGGTTAGTAGATGTTTTGGCTATTTTCTTTAGGTGATGTGTTTAATTTAGTTTAGAGAAATAGTAGCCAACTAATGCGATTCAGTTAGAATGCGTAGCTTACTTATTTCTGAATAAATGAGTTTAGAATTTTTTCTCCTGTGTTGACAAATTTGAAAAATTGGTCTGTCTCACATGTAAAGGTTAGGACAAGAGCTTTGTCATCAATCACCCAATAGTATTGTTCAAATTTTAGATGGAAGATGCCTTGGTCGCTAGAATATATTATTTGTGAAATTCTTCACTTTCTTTTTTACTCTTGTGCTTTCAATTAATGTTGAATTCGTCAACATTGTTTTTATTGACCTTCTGAAATTTCGTGACGTACTTGTCAAGGTCAATATTTTGTCCAGTTAAATCCTGCATCAATAGATTAACATTTTCTTTAAATTTATCTTCATCGTTTTCCAATGGAGAAAAAATAATGAAACTTGTTCCCATTTGTCCACTTTGATTCAGTTCCCAAGTCGAAGGATATTGAATAGAAAATTTTGACTGGTCTAGTGTTTTCCACTCGATAATTTCCTGTTGAGAATTTTTTCCAGATTCTTGATTAGCGGTTGTCTGACCAAATGCAACAAGAGATGGAAACAGTAAAAGACTATTAATTTTGTCATAGGATTGGTTTGAAATAGCGTAAGCTTTTGCATTTTTGAGATGTGTATATTCGTTAAAATTTGATTTCTTAGCTGTTAAAGGTATTGAATCTTAAAAGATGTTTCTCAGATAGTCTTTTTTATAAAACCATTTTCGCTAATTCGTTTTCAAGTTTGTCAAAATTTTCTTCGTTTTTGTCAACCACAAACGGTTTTAATTTTCTGCACTCTTCTGGGGTATCAAATAGCATCTTAAAAACAAGTTTTGTCTTGTCTGTTAATATTTCTTCAAAGGTAGCAACTACTTGAAAAGTGGTTTTGAAATACGTTGCCAAGCGATAAGTGAAGGCTCTTCAATTTTTATAAATTCACATTCATTAACATAATTTCTTTGTCAGGACCGTGCATGATGAAACTCCATTTTCCGCCTACTTGAAAATCAAATTCATTAAAAGTATTAGTAAACCCTGCTGACCCCACCAATTTTTTAAATGGTTTGGATTAGACCAAGCACGAAAAATAAGTTCTCTTGGTGGAGTTAAATATTCTTGAACTTACAATTTCACTGTCAGGAGTTGTAATCGTAATTTCTGTTGCCATTGGTGGTGTTCTGCAATTATATATCTGCTTATTTTAATTCGCACTGTTGGTTGTGTCTCTTGCGAAAGTAAAGCAGTAATTATATTTTCGCTCGACTAATGTACAAAAAGTATTGAATCACAAAAGGGTTGAGCTTTACTTATTAATTCATTTTGCAGTTTGTGTTTTATTGCATTGCATGTTCAGTTGAAATTAATCCACTATTGACTCACTTCAAATCCATACTTCACAGCCTCTTCAAGTATTTCAACATTTATATCTTTATTGTTTTGAACTTAATGCAATACCCCGTCACACTCGCCTTTCCTAAATTTTTACCAAAAGTTTTGGATAAGTAAGTTTTATCATCGATTCCCAATATGTAGACGGAGATTCCAGTGGTATTTGCACTTAAACCAATTTGGTAAAACTCTTTGGTTTTTCCATCCGCATATTTCATGGTTTGAAGTCCATATCCAATATTGGGATTGGAAACCGTTTTCCTTTGTCGTCTTTACCATCCAAAAACCATAGTTTACATGCTGGTTTTTAATTCCAAAATGATGCGATGCAATTCTTGCATGTCGCTTCGTTTGGATTCAGGTTGACTAGCTATATACTCTTTAATTTGTGCTTTTACGTTCATGACTGATTTTATACAGGTATGAGAATAGTAATGATTCTTTTATATTTTAAGAATCAAGATTGATTTTGCGAAGCTAACAGGTTATCCAGATTTGTCAAACTCATCTTGAATCCTTCTTTAAAGCCCATTTCAATCATCTTTTCTAGACGGGCAAGTGATTCATTATAAATAGTAATTCGTACAGTTGTCTTTCCGTTTTGTTCACTAAAAGTGTAATCCCAATCTGAACCGGGTAATTCAGGGTTTCTATCTTTGTCCGCAAAAGCATTGCTCATTTTGAAGGTGGTTTTTGACCGATGGAGTGTATTTCTGAATCGACCAACGTTCCTGTCCTTCCGGGCTTACCATGGCATAAAATCTTCGACCACCTACCTTGAAATCCATAAATTTTGTCTTTGCTTTCCAAGGCTTAGGCGCCACCCAAAGATCTAGAATTTCAGGTTTGGTGAATGCATCCCATACCAAAGAAAGCTCAGCATCAAATTCCTCTCGTAATGAATACTGTTTTTGATGCTTTGTCAACAGTTAATTCAAAGTGCAAGTTGTTTTCCATTTTTTTGTTTTTTTACCACCGTGGTTAGCGATGGCGTGATTTTTTAAGATTTGATAATAGGTTGTCAAGTTGATTGAATTGAGTTTCCAAAATTTTTCTGAACTGATCCATGAATTTGTCAATTCCTTTCAGATGGTCTGCATTTAAATGATAATAAATTTCCCGTCCCTTTTGTTCTTGACTTACTAATTCACATTCGGTAAGAATTTGGATGTGCTTTGAAACCGCTTGTCGGCTGGTGTGAAATTCTTCGGCGAGCGCATTTGGCGTCATCGCCTGAGCGGCAAGCAAGAGCAAGATGGCTCTGCGTGTTGGGTCGGCAATTGCCTGAAACACGTCCCTTCTGGTTTCCATGATCGTTATGATTATGCAATTAATTGGTTGTAAATATAAGCGCAACTATTTAATTGCGCAAATTATTTTGATTTATTTTGAAAGGATACAAGAAAAGAATCGGGACGGAGGATGTTAATTTGTGATTTTAAAGATTTTGGAAGATTGATGAGGGTCATAATCCGATTACTAAAA
Organism: Bacteroidota bacterium; assembly: GCA_016709725.1. GTDB lineage: Bacteria > Bacteroidota > Bacteroidia > AKYH767-A > OLB10 > JAJTFW01. Next base: position 5,154 of record JADJMG010000004.1, on the reverse strand, counting down.
GTCCATCAATCTAAAAATATAATTTGCAGAAAGTAATTTTATGAAATGGTTGTATCATAAGTATTGGAATTTAAACTACCAATGAAACCTTCCCATTGGAAAGTGGACTAATTGTCATCTGTAGGATTTTATTTTCCTAAAAAGCTCTTCACTCAGGCAAACTACATTTCTTAAACAGAAAATTTCATACTTCTCTAACTATTGTCCACTAAAAGGTGTCCCGAACAAGCCAACGGCAAGTTCAGCCCATACAAGGAAGAGTACCAAGAAAAGTGCAATGCAAAGCGCGATTCTGTGTTTGGATGTTTTTTACTTTCTTAGAATAAATTCAAGCGTCAGACCAGCACCGAGCAGCAAAATGCCTGCAACTAAAAAGTCAAATAATGTCCATGTTACTTCGTCAGAAAAAAACATCGCAATGAATGGTATGAGCAATAGCATTGGAACTGCAATTATGATTGCCATGAGTCGATGATTTTGCTTAACCATTGTGGTTTGACTTTTTAACATTTTACTTGTTTTTTTTTAAGAGTTTTGTACAAAACGCAAGATCTGTGAATTGATTGTAAGTCATTATTTTTTTATTAGAATTTGGAAAAACAAAGTTATCCAAAAATCTATCCTCTGTCCGCTTCAATGATTCCTTCAGGTTTATCACGCCCAAAGATCTTGGAATAGAATCCAAGTGATGTTTCGGTTTTTAGTAAGAAGAAAAGGCCAACACAATACAAGGTGCTAAAAAGAATTACTGAGAAACAGATGGACTGCGTATAATGATCCCATCGGCATGCCCTTGTTGAAAAGGCAGTGTTGCGATTACCGCTGCTCCTAATCCTTTCGGAATCATAATTGACATGGTGGCTTTATCAAGTAAGGGTGTACTTTTTTAGAGATGACAAACTTTACAACCAATATTCTAACTGCAAATAAAACAAATGTTATTGCTGCTCCCCAAAGTAACCAATCAATTCGTTCTATATGTATTGAAAGTCCAATAAAAACAAAGAAGAATGTACGAAGTAAGAAAACCATTTCATTAAAAATAATTTTTCGTCTTGTAGCAATACGATACTGTGATTTGGAATTACTCTTTCGAGTAATTTGGGCTCAAAATATTGTAAGTTTCCAATAGCAATACCAAATGAAAGTGCAGTGAGTGCATTCATTCAAGTTTAAATATTCTATTAAGCCATATATGATGAACAAAAAGCAGGAGAAAACTTCGTTGTCTTAAGGGTAGAAACTTATTGATGATAAATGACCAAATAAAAGCACCACCTACTCCGAAAATTAATGACATGACCAGAGATGAAATAAATTGGGAGAGGACTGTGTTTGTTTGAACTTGCCCAGTGATCATGAGTCCAAGAATACTTATAGGTATTGCTAAGGTAAATACATCCGTTTCGGCGACAGCTGTAATTCCCTGCCGACTCTTGAAGATTCTTTTACCTCGGATATTTTTAGATCCGTCCCACTTTCAAATAGAATAAATATAAGTACAAGATTACTGAATAAGGAGCCGAATTTTCCAAAAGTGGATGGGTCAATTAAATGAAATACAGGCCCAATCAATATGCCAATAAGCATAAGGCCGAGTACATCGGGAACAAGCTTTGCGTTCAAATACTCCACTGAGATAATGTCCCCAAAATATAAATAGGCCAAGAATGATTATGGTAATTGATGTTTGTATTTTTTTCAAATCGCTTAAAATGGTTAATCCTGCAAAAGGAAAAGTTGATAATGTTTAACCGCTTTATGAGAGACATCTGAAACAGATATCGGACTTCTACCGAAACATTAAATCGAAGATACTCATTTCTAAACATAAAATAGCAATTTACGAAATAGAAATCATCGCTTTTTGCAAACTGCTCCGCTTGAAAGAAAAAAGGCTTCTTTAGTCCTCTGTTACGATACCAATGTTTTCAGCATATCGAGTATCGATGTGTCTTGGGTTTCCTTGAGAATCCCAATTTGGATACATTAAAAAGGTATGCTTATAGCTATATGTTTTAAATTGTCCAGCTGGGCAACTCACCATGAAATTTTTATCTGCCATTTTTAAAAATGCTTCGCAAATAGTATCGCCCGGATTTGCCGTGATAAAATTGTGGTAAAATGTGTCTGTGAAATTTTGAGATGAAAAAATAAAATAAGCGAGATAGTCTTCACATTTTACAATTGTGACGTATAAACGCCAAATTGAAAATATATTGTATGTATATTGAAATTGATCATGTTTCTGGCAAATTGAATGATCATTCTAGCAATAGAACATTCATGCTTTTCGTTGGCTATCCGTTTTAGTGAGAAACTGCTTTTAGCCCGATGATAGATCCAATTAATGTAATAATGAAAAGCATTCTCAAAAAAGTGGCTGGTTCTTTAAATATCAATATGCCAATCAAAAGCCGTTCCAACAGCTCCTACTCCCTGTCCATACGGCATAGGCTGTCCCTATAGGTAATGTTTGTGTGGCTTTAATGAGAAGCCCCCATGCTGATTGTGAGTGTCAACATAAAACCTGCATATTACAAATACATTTCGTTGCTACTAGTTTCTTTTGCTTTACCCAAGCAAAATGCAAATGCAACTTCAAAGAGTCCGGCAATAATGAGTAGTATCCAGTTCATTTTTTTTAAAAGCTATTTTTTATTCGTTACGGTCATTAGAAATAAGTTTGATCGGTTTAGCTTATTTGTCCTTATCAGTTTGTTGACTTTATTTAGTAGGAATTCAAGAGCGACTTGACTTTCACTTAAAATCTTACTTCGAAGATATCAATTATTTAAAGCCATGGGTATAGCAAGACATCTAATCGGCTTATTTTAAACCCTTGATAAGTGATTTTAGCGATTATATTTGTAACATACATTTATAAAACGTTAAAATAGATTTATGGCAACAAAAGAAGTAATGGTTAAAATGATGTTAGATAGATGGAATGCATCAATCAAAAATTTTGATGATCTGCTGAATTCATTAAGTGATGAGCAACTGCAAAAGAAATAATCTAATAAGAATAGAGGTATTTATTTAGTCGGACATCTAATTGCCGTTCATGATTTAATGATTCCATTATTAGATATGGGAGAAGCCGTGTTGCCTAACCCATAAACCCTTGTTGAATTGCCAGATAAAGCAATAGATAATTTACCGTCAACAAAAGAACTTAGAGAAAGCTGAGCAAACAACGTGAATTGCTTAAACAGAAATTTGAAAACTTGCAACCAGACGATTGGTTTGAAAGCATACCTGTTTCAGCTGAAGATTTTATCAAAGAACCACACCGTAATAAGTTAAATGTTATTTCAATGAACGACCCATTTGCATATCATCTTGGACAATTAGTAATACTTAAATAGCATAAAGTAGCAATATGGATAGTAAGGATTTTACAGTAACTATTTTAGTGCATTCACCAGAAGAAGAGTATGTGGCCCTCTTAAATGTTAGAGGTTGGTGGTCGGGCTTATATGAGGAATCTTTGAAGGGAATTCAGAAAAAACAGGAGACGAATTTATTTTAGCAGGTGAGGTGCGCATTTTACTAAACAGAAGTTGGTAGAACAAGTGCCCAACAAAAGTTAGTGGCTTGTGACAGAAAGTAATCTTTGTTTTGTCGATAAAACCGACGAGTGGACGGGAACCAAAATTTGTTTTGAAATTACTGAAGAAGGTGACAAAACTAAAATTGTATTTACACATATAGGATTAGTTCCTGAATTTGAATGCTATCATTCTTGCTCTCAAGGATGGACACAATATATTGTAGAAAAGCAATTAAATTAATTAGAACTAAATGGATTTTAATTGAGCGTTGGGTTTTTAGGTTTAGTTACTGGCACTATTGTTTTAGCAGAAAAAACGAGTGCTTGCAAGACAAGTAAAATGATACAACAATAATTGACCAAATTGAGAAGATGCTTTAATATTAGCACCTCGATTCACATTTTGCATAAATTAACTTTGATTCTTCTATTTGAATAGTGGGAAAGCTTGTTTAGAGAAAAGTTCGCTTTTTCTGTGTAGTTGGTTGGCCACAATTACATTTAAAATGGTTTTTCTCAAGATTTTAATGTGATTTATAAGCTCCGTAGCTGTTTCTTTTTTCGGTTGTAGTAAGCTTTGTTTTACGAAAGCCTTAAATGTATCATTTAGTTCAATGCTCAGTTTACTGTTAGCATATTTTTAAAAACTGTGTTTATTTTTACCAATAATACTTTGATTTGATAAATAGCACTTGTCATTTCAGTATGTAACTTTCACCAATTAATCTGTCTTCCTGTATAATGTAGAGATTGAATTCTTTACATTTCGAGTATGTAATCTATCTAAGTAGTTACTCAAAATACTAGCAAGCAAAGCACAAGAAGCACCACGGATGCCAATAACTTATTTTTAATGGTGTGGCAATTCATTCTCATCCTTTGTCTTTTGTAAAAGTTCACCGTTTAAATTGCAGATTTGCGTTTGGTGAGTCGGGTAGCGGAATAGACTCAACTTTAAATCTTAATTCGAAGATATCAATTTTCTTATACTAACGAACAATTCGGGGAATGTAAATTATGGCTAGCGGAAATGTTCATATATGGCCAAGTAGTTGTTAGAGTGTCGATTTTTATTTTTATATTGCTCTTCATCCATTTTATACCAATTACAATGAAATATCTTCGTAGCTGAAGGTTTCAATAAAATTCATTCCAATTTTATTGAAATTTTATTGGAGCCTTCATTTTCAATACTAGCTGCATAAATTTCGTCAATGTTTAATGTGCTAAATGCATATTCTAAGGATACATGAGCTGTTTCTGTAGCGATTCCTTTACTAATATTTTTAATAAGACGGAAACCGATGTCATAATAGTTTTTGTGATTGTTTGTCAGCGCTGTACAAATTTTAATCCTCATCCAGCCAATGAATTCATTTGTTCTCTTATCAATAATCGCCCATCGACCAACATTCCATATTCTGCATATGTTGTTATCTAAATAAATTGATTAATTCAACGATTTGTTGCTGGGGTAGTAACAGTTTTTGTGCCCAAATATTTTGAACTTCTGGGTCAGAATCAAGTGCAAACATACCATCAATATCTGTAAAGATATTTCTCTTAAAATTAATCTTTCGGTTTCCACAAATATTTTC
>JADJMG010000003.1 GCA_016709725.1 Bacteroidota bacterium | reverse complement strand
ACGTCTTTTCGAAAATGAAGATGATCTTTCCAAAACCATCAGTTTGTTGAAGAAAGGATTTCGGAAAGCATATCCGGGATGAATTGAAAGGGTGCTGTTTAATGAAATAGAAAAAGTATTCGATAGCGAACACGACTTCTTCAGATAAAGAAATGGATAAGTTCGGACAAAAGGATTTTTATGAAAACCTATCAGATCCGTTTTGGGAATAACGAGAAGTGCCATTAAATTACCGTTCTTGAAAATGGGACAGAACACATCATTGGAAACTTACAATGGCAAGTATCGTAATTTAATGGAATTGCTAAAAGACAAAATGTATCTTGATTGCTTTGGTGAATGTGGCGGACTTGGCAGGTGTGCTACTTGCATTGTGAACACAACCGGATTGAAAGGAAGTTCGGTAATAAAAGATAGGAATGAACCCGTAACACTTGAAAGATTTGGATATAAAGACGAACCCCAAATACGGCTTTCTTGTCAATTGTTAGTTTCGTCAGATTTAGACAAAACGATAGTAAAAATATTGGTTTAACTTTGTAATTACATTAATGAAGTCATCTCTCAAACAAATAATACAAAACACTATTTCAATTTCAACTCCCGAGCTTGATTTTATGCTTTCATTGTTCAAACCCTTGAATCTAAAAAAAGGATGATTATTTTTTGGAATTTGGTAAACGTTGCCACCAGGTTGCCTTTGTAAAATCAGGAATGTTACGCATTTATTACCTAACGACAAAGGAGAAGAAACCACTTGCTATTTTTCTCTCCCCTATGAGTTTGTAACTTCTTTTTCAAGTTTTCTACAGGTAACGCCTCTATTGAAAACATACAGGCTGTTCTTCCTACCGAGCTGTTTGTGATTGAAAAAATGACCTCGAAATGTTGTATTCAAAAATACCCATTACGCAAGAATTTGGTGAAAATCAGCCGAAAATGTAACTATGTTAATGGAAAGGAGAATAGCACTCTTTTTAAACAACTCTGCCGAAGAACGATATAAATTTATTCTGAACATCATCCATTCTTCTTCAAACTGTTCCCTTGCAATATCTGGCATCGTATTTAGGTATTTCTCCACAGCATCTCAGCCGATTGAGAAAGAAAAATAGTCAATCCGTATTTCTTAACAAATGTTCAGTAGAAAGCAAACTTGCTGAACGAATTTTGTATTTCAATTTAAAATTTTAGTACTATGAAATATTTAATTCAATCAATTTTATCAATCACCTCATTTGTATGCATAGTAAACACATCCTTTGGACAAGAAAACAAAGAGAGAAATGATTTTGCTTATTCCAATCGTTTCAGTGTATTGGCAGGTTTGATACAACCTATGGTGTTGGATGGTGGCAATATTGAAGTCACTTATTTCAGCAAACGAATGAGCTTTGACTACTCTCACGGCTTTTTATTGAATATGTCAGGTGGCACAATGGTGGGTGATGCTAAAGATCAACAATTGGCCTATCATTTGCCTTTTCAACCGGGTTTGGTATTGGATATCGACTAACTTCAAGTTTTGATATAAATTGAACCCAAGTGGCATAAATGGGAAGTATATTATGATGGAGAACCCCAAAACGAAAACACAATGATTAAATCATATTCTACCTACACCCTAGGTCTTGGAGCTTACTATCGGTATATGCCTTTCAGTAAAAAGACAATTGGCTGCAAGGAATAACGACAAGCACAAGTGTACGTTGGTGGCCAAATATTGGCAGTAGTTTAGAGAATAATGAGTTTACTTATCACAATAAATTTACGAATCAAGACGAAACGTTGAAGGCATCTAATATCGGCATTGCTGGAACTCAGTTTTATTTAACATAAGCTTAGGTTATACTTTTGGTGGAAAATAATGGTTAGAAGCCTTATTTGCGGTTTAACACAGAAAAAGTAAAAAATAATTTCAAAATAAATTTGTATAGTTAGGATTCCTTACTATATTTGCAACAGCAATAATGCCAAACAACAATAAAATACATAAAGAAATGGCAAAATCAATTTTCTATCACGCAGGATGTCCTGTATGCGTGAGTGCAGAGCACGACATCGTTAACCTAATTGGAGCAACTAATGTAGAAATCGTTCACATTGGTGAAGACCGTAATCGAATTGCAGAAGCTGAAAAAGCAGGTGTAAAATCGGTTCCAGCGTTGCTAACACCAAACGGCAATGTATTGCACATCAACTTTGGTGCATCTATGGCTGATGTAAAAGGTTAAAAAATTTCACTTAACAAGTTAGGAGTCCTAATTTTGTTTAGGGCTTCTAACTTTATTTCAAAACATTAAATTTCAAAAAATGAAACAAATATTTCAATTCTAGGACTTTCGATTTTCGCAGTTCAAAGCTATGCTTGCGACAAATGCGGAAACTACAACAATGATGATTTCCAAATCAAAAAGTAAGCGTAAAACACTCATCTGAAATTGGTGCGACTATTTGGGAAATTACCGTAAAAGGAACAGCAGGTAAAACCACGCCATCGCCAGCAGGACAGCTAAACGGGGCACCTGTTTTGGGCTACGTATTCCCCACTTCCTTGAAACCCACTGATGTTGGATTTGGCGATACCGAAGGCATAGTGGCTCTTGCCTTAACTTCGCATCCTGACTTTGACGACACACCGCTTTGGGATGAAAACACAGACCGAAATTTTGCGAATGACGGTATTATTTGGCATCCGCATTGGGTAATTTTAACCGAAGACAAACGTGTGGAAGGTGGTTTGGCAGTAAAACAATTTGACCCAAAAGACACGAGTGTGGTTTTACCGCCAACCAATCCCGGAATGCCAATGTATATGGATTCACCAGGCTTTCAGGTCATCACAAAAGGAAATACTATTAAAGTGGTTGTTCCCGATTATCGGATGAATCATAAAACAGATTTTTCTTATGATGGAGTTACAGCCTATATGCAAGTGAATACAGGCGGAGAAGGTGGACACGGTAGTGGCGACAAACCATTGCTTGGCGTTTATAAAGTGTATTCAGTAGCAAGTGGTAATTTATCATTACCCTATAAAGTAAAGTAATTTTATTTGCCTTGCTAAGTTAGGATTCCTATCTTTGCAGTGCATTTCTTTAAATAAAGCAATAGTAAAATGAGAGCTTTAAGTTTATTAATTATAATTCTGTTTGCATTTTCCGCAAACGCACAAAACAATAAAACAAAAACAATGAAAGTAGCAGTTTGGGACACCTACGTAACAAAAAAGACGGCAACGTAATGCACTTCGACATTATCGCACCAGAAGAAATTAAAGATACTACCATAATTTACGGTTATGGTAGAGAATATTTAAAAAAACAAAGGACAAGAAGGTCAATCCTTAACATCAAAAGAATGTAGATTTTGCCACATTGAATCAGTGCGGTCCCAATGGGAAGAAGAAATCAAACAAAAAGGATTTTTTATCATTGAAATGGAAAATTGTAAATAAATGAACTATTCTTCTTTTTAACCTAAACGAGCAAAACGAACAAATTGAAAGTCGTATTGTTGTGGCTTTGGAACGAATTTCAGAAGCATTCAGAGTATTATTATGGAATGAAAGCAAAGAAAACTCATTAAGTCCTATTCAAATACAAATTTTGATATTCATTCACTTTCACACTTCGGAAAAATGCAAAGTGGGTTATTTGGCTGATGAGTTTAATATGACCAAAGCCACAATAAGCGACAGCGTAAAAGTGTTACTTTTAAAAGAATTAGTTGCTAAAGAAACAGACCCTGTAGACACGAGAAGTTTTTCCTTTCACTTACCAATGAAGGAAAAAAAATAGCTAAAAAAGCATCATTTTTTGCATCTTCAATAGAACAGCCTATTGAAAAACTAACACAGGAACAAAAAACAATAATGCTTAATGGATTGCTGAAATTGATTTATGACTTGAACCAATCAGGTATCATTACCATTCAAAGAATGTGTTTTACTTGCACATACTACCAACTTGAAAATGGTGTTCATTACTGTAAACTTCTTAAAAGTAAACTAGCCGACAACGAATTAAGAATAGATTGCCCTGAACACGAATTACAATTATGAGTTTTATAATTGAAAACATAGCCAACATTAAGTATAGAATAAGAGTAGCAGCAGAATTTTCAAACAGAAACCCCGCAGAAATTAAACTTCTATTAGCAACTAAAACAGTTTCGGCTCAAAATATTATTACTGCAATTGAAACAGGAGAAACCTTAATTGGAGAGAATAAAATACAAGAGCTAAAAGATAAATATGAAGAACTGAAAAATACTCCACACCAAACCCATTTTATCGGTCATCTTCAAACTAATAAAGTCAAAGAAGTTACGAAATATGCCGACTGCATACAATCGGTTGACCGATTAGATTTAGCTGAAAAATTACAAAGTAGATTGGAATTTGAAGATAAAACCATAGATGTTTTTATTCAAGTAAACACTTCCTATGAAGCAAGTAAGTTTGGTGTTTCACCCGAAAATACTTTGACTTTTGCTCAACAAGTTAAACAACTTGACAGACTAAACATTAAAGGTTTAATGACCATCGGACTTTTTTCTGCGGAAACAGAAAAAGTTCGCAAGTGCTTTCAATTACTAAAGAACATTCAGATACAAATGTTAGAAAAAGACTTCCCTGTTTACGAGTTATCAATGGGAATGAGCAACGATTTGGAAACAGCCATAGAAGAAGGCTCAACAATAATTCGTATTGGAACAGCAATATTCGGCAAACGACCTTATCCAGACAGCTATTATTGGAATGACAACAAATAGCCAACCCACAGGTGTAAGCACATTTGCAATTCGCACAAGCCAACGCACAGACCAAAAATTGCAAAAGAGCTTCCACCTTTGCCACCAAAAGAAAAAATTATTTTTAAAATTCCCTTCCCTTCTAAAATTTTTAAAACCGCTACCCACAGCCGACAAAAACAAACCCAATCTTAACTCGACAACAACACCGAAACTCACAGTGGACAAGGACTTTACAACTTCGACAGACAAAAGGCCAGCTTATAACAGCAAATTCGCGCCATTTTTTGCGGGTTAACGCTCAAATGTATAAATTGGACAAGCAAAAAACGCTCGCAAATTTGCAAAACGTTAGGCAACAACAATTAAAAACAAATGCTAAATCATCTTCTCAAAATTAAAAGTATTCTTCTGTTCTTCTACTCAGCAATAATGCCGTTAATTTTAATTTTTGCTATGGCTGTTTTATATCGATTAAAAGATTTCCGTTTCTATATTTAATGTCAGGTATGGTATTTTTAATGAATCTGATTTACTTTACATGGATTTTGCGATTTTAAAGTATTTCTCTAGAATCAACAATAAAATTATCAAAAGTTAATATAGCAGCATATATTTATATATTAATAATTGCATTCATTTTTTGTTTCACTTTTCTAATCAATTTTTCATACCACACCAAGCAGCATTTCTTTTTACTTTATTCCGTTTTTTATTGTTCTTTCTTTTTTTTTTTTGTTTATTCTGCTACTTATGTTATGAGAGTTGCTGAACTTAACCGTCCTGTTAGATTTTCAGAATTAATAGCAGATATAGTTTCAATTTATTTTTCATCCTTGACTTTGGGTTTATCAACCTAGATTAAGGGAATTATTCAACATAAAGCAAACGGAATTGTCGTCGCCTAACAGGTCCTTTGCGTCAGGCGGGCATTTGGATACATAAAACTTAATAGGTAATTTTAATATCTCAAATAAATAGAAATCACGCTTCGTCCCGCCCCCCCAGCCCCCCGAACGTTAGCAGCAATCGTGCGATATGACACCTTAAATAATTTAATAACAAGCCCACAAACGACATAAAACCATATTATTTAGAAATGGCAATACAAATAATATCACTTATAATAGTTGGATTTATTGTTGTTTACTTCATGAGAAAAGAGCAAGTAAAGCAAGACGATTACTTTGGAAAAAAAATAAAGTTTACAAAAAAAGAACAGACGATTTTAGACCACTACAAAAGCATTTATAAAGCAGTACCAAACGACAAAAGGCTTCCAAATATTAAGCGTAACAAGTTTGAGCTCGAAGATATTGCACTGACTGCAACTGCAATGATTTATGATAATTCTATTCCCACGACCGAGGAGAAAGAAAAAATAAAAATTGGTGATCTAGTAAAATTGCTATTCACAGACAAAGGAGGTTCCGTTGAGAGAATGTGGGTTGAAGTATTAGAAAAAGAAAACGACATTTTTAAAGGACTTTTAAGGAATAATGCTATTGAAATTAGCGACTTAAACGAAGGGAAAGTTTTGTATTTTCATTCTAACCACATTTACGATATTGACCATGAAACCTAAACGTAGGACAAAAACGGAAACCTCCAACTGGCGTTTGGCAAAAAAGCGGGGTCAATGGATAAATGATCCCGATAGCTATCGGGATTGTGCTTCGTATCAAGTTCAGTGCTGGCAGCCAGTTTTGTACTTCGATCGCCAAGATTCGCGACCGCTTTCTCTCCAAGCCCAAAAACGCTGTGCGGTCAGGCTATGACGACTTCGCAAACCTTGACAATTTGTTCATAAAACAGAATGACATCATTAAAAATATTAACTGAAAAACATAATCTATTACGTGAAACCAAGTTTCAGTTAAAGTCATTTCTATTAATCATTAGGCGACAAATTCAAAACACTTTTGCAAACACTAAAAAATTCTCAGACAAAGGACAATTAAAAGCACTACCAATCATTTCAGTTTCCGAAAGCAATCTTTGGAACATTGACGACAACGAACAAAACTGGATTTTGACTGCCGGAAAAGTTCAAAACTTACGGTTAGCAGCAAAACGACTTAATGGAATTGAAGTTGAAGCAAACAAACCGTTCAGCCTTTGGAAACATTTAGGAAATCCAAATATCGGACAAGGTTATGTAATCGGCAGAGAAATTAGAGAAGGTTGCATCGTGCCAACAATTGCAGGCGGACTATGCCAACTCTCAAACGCCTTATATGATGCCGCTTTGAAAGCAAACTTTGAAATCATTGAGCGACACCGACACACAAAAGTGATTAAAGGTTCGTTAGCGGAACAAGACAGAGATGCAACTGTAAAATGGAATTATGTTGACTTGCGTTTCAAATCAACCTGCTCTTTCAGAATTGAAATTGATATCACCACCGACAAACTTATTGTTAAGTTTCGGAGTAGCGAAAAAATAATTCTCCTGCTGTTGCAAACACTAATGTTTTACTGCAATCATCAAAACTCAACGACTGCCTATCGTGTGGCAACTTTGAGTGTTTCAAACATCCCGACAGAACTTCCATCAAACAAGAAAGAGCAATTACAACTTTCATTCTTGACGACAAATGGAGTGAGTATGACAACTACATAAAGATAATTTCAACCGACAAAGATTTTTTCATTATTCCGCTAAAGAAAAATATGTTCATAAAAACAAATCGTTACGATTGGACAATTAAAAATTCAAAGAAGGTAAAAGCAATTTCGTTTGTTGCAATTCAAAGAGCGTTGCAACTCCGTTTTGCTTCTAAAACTCAAAACAATATTTTTTCCCTATCGCTTCGCCTTGACAAAAAAGTTGCGAAGGCAGCAGCAGACCTCATACCGATTGAAAGCACCCATCTTGTAATCTCACAAAACTTATTGCCGTTTATTTGGGAGCAAGGCGTTTTAGGTGGACGAACATTTGATGTTTTGATGAGTCGTTTGCCCATAGAAAAACTACATCAACGATTAGACATTGCACACAAGCAATTTCCAGAAAGTAAAACGCTAAATGATTTCAGAGCTTCACAAACTTTAATTGATTTAGAAAATATTGCACTCACAAAATCACGACACATTATAACTCCACACAAAGAAATTGCGGATACCTTCAACAACAAATCAATAAAGTTAGTTTGGACTTTGCCCACATCGACAACCAAACAAATAACAGGAAACAAAATTCTTTTTCCTGCATCTTCATTAGGACGAAAAGGTGCGTATGATATAAAACGACTTGCTAAAGAATTAAATCTTTCGGTTGTGCTTATAGGTCAAGCATCGGAAGACAATAATTTTTGGAACGGAGTAACAACAGAATTTGCAAAAGGCAATCCATTTGACAATGTTTGTTTGGTTGTTTATCCGACTTATGTGGAGCATCAACCACGACTATTATTGAAAGCAATTGCAACAGGTATTCCAGTTATTACAACACCTGCTTGCGGACTTTCACCAACAGACAACTTAATAATAATTCCATTTGGCGACTATGAAATTTTAAAACAGACAGTAAAAGAATGGAAAGACAAAAAGACCGAATCACTAAGAAGGGGGTTGCTATAGCAAGGGTGCTGTGTTTGGCGAACACATTGGTGCAAGGTGAAAACCGGCAGGCAGGCAGGCTCAGTTCTCCGAATGAAGCTTAGTGCTAAAACGCCCCGCCATCTCAAAGCCCCAGAACGTTACGCCAATTTAATAGAAATACTTAACGACAAAAAATTGATAAGAGAACTTTACATTTTTAGTGGCCTTGGTGCAGACGAAAGAGTTTTTCATAGACTTGACTTTTCGGGTTTCAAAACAACTTTTGTTAAATGGCTTGTCCCGTTAAAGGAAGAAAGTATTGAAAATTACTCTACAAGACTTCTTGATCAAATAAAGTCAAAAAAACCCATACTCATTGGACTATCCTTTGGAGGATTAATTGCAGTTGAAATTGCAAAGCAAATTGAAACAGAAAAAGTAATTATAATTTCATCTGCCAAAACAAAACACGAAATCCCATTTTACTATCGTTTAGCAGGACAACTTGCAATTCACAAATTTGTACCGGAAAGAATTTTGAAAAGCTCAAACTTTTTTACAAACTGGTTCTTCGGAACAAGTTCGACTGATGACAAAAAGCTATTAAAACAAATTCTCATCGACGCCGACCCAACTTTCTTGAAATGGGCAATTGATACGGTTGTACATTGGACTAACTTAACTCTAACCAAAAACATTTTTCACATTCATGGCACAAATGACAGAATTTTACCTTTTAAGTTTGTTAATTGCCATGTGAAAATAAAAAACGGTGGGCACTTAATGATCCTTGATAAAGCAGACGAACTTAACCACATCCTTCGCCAGAAACTATGACAGACGGAAGAAAACTGTGCATAACAGGTCCTTTGCTTCCGACAACTCGAGGAGGCGGGCCTGCATGCATCTCTTTCGCTATAGCTTCAGCGGAGCAAAGCCGTAAAGGCAGGCATTTGGTTACATAAAACTTAATTGGTAATTTTAATATCTCAACGAAATAGAAATCACGCTCCGTGTCCCGAGGTGTCGGGAGCAAAGCCTCACGACCGCCTCGGCTGAAGTGTCGGGAGCAATGCCCCGGAACGTTATAGGTAAGCCAAAATATAAAATTCTAAAGAAACAATATAAATGAGAAAACGGCTTATACTTATTTTTACATTGGCTATTGCTTTATTTGTAATTTACAAAGCTGTTAAAAGAATTAATTTTAATTCAAGCTATGAAGTAGGCCAACCAATAGATAGCTTAAATCATGTGATTGTTTACTTTAATGGTGGAGTTGATAATAATTCGGGACGTAATACTTCAAATGATCAATATAATATCGGAATAAAATTTCAGTGCGTTGAATTCGTAAAACGTTATTACTATCAGCATTTAAACCACAAAATGCCTGACTCATACGGTCATGCAAAAGATTTTTTTAAAGCAGAACTAACAGACAGCTCGTTGAATGAAAAACGAAATTTAGTGCAATATAAAAATCCAAGCAAATCAAAACCTAAACTAGATGACCTAATAGTTTTCTCAGGAACATTCTTTAATAAGTATGGACATGTTGCAATTGTGGCCTCAGTTAAAAACGATGAAATAGAAATAATTCAACAAAACCCTGGCCCATTCGGAAAGTCAAGAGAAGTATTTAGTTTAAACTTTACCAAAGGCCGATGGACAATTGAAAACGATAGAATTCTTGGTTGGTTGAGAAAGAAGTGAACTGGACAGAAGTGGCCAACCTATAACAGGTCCTTTGCTTCCAACAACTCGGGGAGGCAAGTCTGCATTACTTAAAGGCTGGCATTTTGGTACATTGAAATTAATTAGTAATTTTAATATATCAATAAATAAATAAAAATCACGCTTCGTTCGCGAAGTGTCAGTAGTGAAGTTTCGCGACCACCCGGGTCTGCCTGCAGCAGGCAAGGCTAAGCCCTAGAACGCTATTTGCAATTCAATAAAACCACGAGAAATTGACAATACCATATGAGCCGACAATCTTCGGAACTAAAATTAATGTCCATATAATCTTAGAATATTTGGCATTCTTTATTGCATTCAGGTATTATATTAGTTGGCGTAAACTGACAACTGACCAAATATCAAATAAAAACAGACTTTCAATTATACTCGGTGCTATTGTCGGAGCTTTTTTAGGCTCCAGACTAATTGGTTTTTTAGAAAATCCATTGATTACCTTCACTCCCAATAATATAGTTCAATTACTAAATTCAAAATCTATAATGGGTGGACTGTTTGGAGGGCTAATTGGTGTTGAGACTTCAAAAATAATAATTAATGAAAAACATTCTTCAGGCGATATGTTCACCTTCCCTATTATTGTTGGTATTATAATCGGACGCATCGGATGCTTTTTAAGTGGCATTAAAGAATTTACTTACGGAAATGAAACTTGTTTTATCACAGGAATGGACTTAGGAGACGGGCTATCGCGACATCCAACCTCTTTATATGAAATCGTTTTTTTGATTTTACTATTCATTTTTTTAAAGAATATTGGCTTTTATACAAATAAAGAAAGTGGACTATTATTTAAGATTTTCATGATTTCATACTTTGGATTTCGCTTCATGATTGAGTTTCTCAAGCCAAACATTTTTTATGTTTTAGGTTTTAGCAGCATTCAATTACTTTGCATGACATGTTGGATATATTACATACCGACATTTAAAAAAATGGTAAAAAATGCCTACTAGAAAATATACATATTACGACTATACAATTAGTTTGTGTCCTGAATGTTTAAAACGGATTGACGCTAAAGTTGTTTTTGAAGACAAAAACGTTTACATGTTAAAAGGTGTCCAGAACATGGCAATTCAAAAGTGCTGATTGCAGACGATATAGAATATTACAAAAATATAAGGAACTATAACAAGCCATCAGAAACACCTTATAAGTTCAATACAAAAACTCATTATGGTTGTCCGTATGATTGTGGACTTTGTCCAGACCATGAACAACATTCTTGTCTTACAATTATTGAAATTACCGACAGATGCAATTTAACATGTCCAACCTGCTATGCTGGTTCATCACCAACGCATGGAAGACATAGAACATTTGAAGAAGTCAAAACAATGTTAGATACAATTGTTGAAAATGAAAAGGAGCCAGACGTAGTTCAAATAAGCGGTGGCGAGCCAACACTTCATCCTCATTTTTTTGAAATTCTAGATTATGCTAAAACATTGCCCATTAAACACCTTATGGTTAATACAAATGGTCTTGAAATTGCCAAAGATTTTGAATTTGCCAGACGTTTGAAAAGTTACTCACCCGACTTTGAAATTTATTTGCAATTTGATTCATTCAAAGAGGAAGCATTGTTTTCATTACGTGGAGCTAATTTGAAAAAAACTAGAGAAAAGGCAATTCAGAATTTAAATGAATTAAATCTTTCAACAACATTGGTAGTTACATTACAAAAAGGACTTAATGATGATGAAATAGGCAAAATAATTGACTACGCTCTTAAACAAAAATGTGTAAGAGGCGTAACTTTTCAACCAACACAAATTGCTGGAAGGCATAACAACTTTAACCATGAAACTGACAGAATTACACTTACTGAAGTCAGAAGAAAAATATTAGAGCAGACAGAGATTTTCAATCCTGACGATTTGATTCCTGTGCCCTGCAATCCTGACGCTTTGGCTATGGGATATGTGTTAAAGTTGGAAGGAAACATTATCCCACTTACAAGGTATATCAATCCGGCAGACTTGCTTGACAATAGTAAAAATACAATAGTGTATGAACAGGACAAAGAACTTCATCGTAAAATGTTTGAAATATTCAGCACTGGAACCTCCACAGATAAAGCATCGTCTAAATTACATAGCTTACTCTGTTGCCTCCCTTTTGTTGAAGCACCAAAACTAAGTTACGACAATTTGTTTAGAATTATAATAATGCAATTTATAGATGCTCATAATTTTGATGTTAGGGCAATAAAAAAATCCTGTGTGCATATAGTTAATAAGGACAATAAAATAATCCCTTTTGAGACAATGAATTTATTTTATCGAGATAACAAAAAAGAATATTTAGAAATACTTAAATCACAATCAATTTAATTCTTCGACAAATGAATGAACTATTACCTACAATAATAATTATATATCTGGTTTGCCATTCTCCAGCAATAATTATGCTTACCCTAGGCTTGAATAGACTTAAGACAAGGCCTGAAAATGCAAAGAAATTACTAATAGCAGCCGGAATTTATTTTCTAATTGGTGGCGGAATTTGTGGAGCACTATTAACTTAGAAAGTGAGAAAACTGCATATAACATAGGTTTGGCAAAAGTGGCTGCTGAGTGCTCCTTAGACCCATTTGTGGTGAATCAAGGTTTGGTTCTCCACATAAACACCAGCATGCCGGCAAGTAGATTTGTGGTGAAAATCTCCCCCTTCGCCAAGCCCGAAACCGTTAGCGGTAATCTAAAAAACAGACGACAATGAAAACAGAACTCAAAATCATAGGAATTTTATTCCTGTTACTCACAGGAGAACTAACTTATGGACAGAAAAGCGAAGAGAAACTTGTAAAAAAGTCTTTTGACAACTACAAGACTTCAATCCTTAATGACAAAGGAGAAAAAGCAGTTAAGTATGTTGACAGCAGGACTATTAAATTTTATAGTGACATTCTCGAACTTGTTAAGACAGCTGACTCAACCAAAGTTGAGACGTTATCAATTTTAGACAAGCTAATGGTGTTTTCAATTAGACATAGAACAAGTAAAAAGGACATTTTGAGTTTTGATGGCAAATCACTTTTGGTGTATGCTATTAAAAGTGGAATGGTTGGCAAAAATAGTGTTGCTAATAATTCAATTGGAGAAGTTATAATAGAAAGCGATTTTGCAAAAGGGCAGTTTGTAGCCAATGGACAAAAAGCTCCATTCTATCTTCATTTTTACAAAGAAGAAGGACAATGGAAAATTGATTTAACTTCACTGTTTCCAGTTTCAATTATTGCTTTCAAAAAAATGGCTGACGAAAGCGGAGAAAACCAAAACGATTATTTATTCTCATTACTGGAGATGATTACAGGTAAGAAACCAGGGACAGAAATTTGGCAACCATTTAATTGAGAAAAATGGAAAATAACGAAACATTAAGTGAAAGTTTTAAGAGAGAACTTGACCATGCGAAAATAAGCACGACTTTAGACCCGGCATACAGAAAAAAGAAATTAGTCTTATGGGCAATTAGGACAACTATTTCCGTTATATTATATGTAATTTTTTGGAAACACAATTGGGTTAAATGGTCTTTACTTTTGACAATTCCATTATCTTTATTCAGTTTGTTTACAATTATTGGTTCGCCATATTTACTTA
Organism: Bacteroidota bacterium; assembly: GCA_016709725.1. GTDB lineage: Bacteria > Bacteroidota > Bacteroidia > AKYH767-A > OLB10 > JAJTFW01. The sequence continues at coordinate 140,180 of JADJMG010000003.1, read as the reverse complement.
AAATAAAAATTGAACGAACAAAGAAAAAAATTGAAGAAACCGAAAAACTATTAACCGAAACACTTGACGAATGACAAGAAAAAAGTCACATAACAGCACCTTCCCAAAAAGCGGGGTTCCGTGTTCTAAAGACATCCCGATAGCTATCGGGATTGTAGTTCATCAAACATTAGTTTTTCAAATCAAGTTTTGTGGTAAAAGTCTCGCCCTTCGATTAGCTTCAAAACGTTAACAGTCAGCTTTAAAGAAAACCGTGCAAAAACGAAACGACATAAAATTGATTGGCAAAAGATTTGTAACAAGCAAGACTATCTTTACTGTAACTTTAGTTGTTATTGCTTTGACTGTTTTAAGCATTTGGCTTTTTGGGCTTGGACAGCACAGGACAATATTTGAAAACTCTCTTTTATCTACAAGTATTTTATATATAACTTTTTTTCTATTCTTAACAATTGGGCTTTATAAAGGAATTAAACTCAAGGATAATATTGGAAAAATAACAGATAGGATTAAGATTGATAAAATACCAGATTTGTCAAGCGGCATAGAACTACCATTAGACATTCCAGGAGTTGGCGAAGGAATTGCAGGTATTATAATAGGAATTTTAGCTTGGCTCTTATTTTCAATTCTACTTCTATTATTTGTTTGGGTTTTTGGTGCAGTTTTTTGGACAATGATTTTAATTTTTGCTGCAATGCTATACTGGATTTTCTTTCGCGCAATAAGACTGGTTTTTAAAAATTCTAACAAATGTAAAGACAACTTGACAACAAGTATAGTCTATGGATTTGGATATTCAACACTTTATATTTTTTGGATTTATGGTATTATTCTATCGACACATTATTTGGTGAAATGATAGCATATCTTAAACGACAGACAGAAAAGTCTACTGTTAACAGCATACCTACCTTTCAGGTAGGCAGGTTTGAAAAGGCAGGCATTTTGCCACATAGAAATTAATTCATAATTTTAATATCTCAACTAAATAGAAATCACGCTCCGTGTCCCGAGGAGTCGAGAGCAAAGCCCGAAACGTTAGTGGCTATTATTTGACAGCATAGCAACTTCAAACTAATGAAAAAGAAAGTAAAAGTTTTCATTTTCGCAACAACAATGTTGCTGACATCTTGTGGAATTCCTAAAGAAACTTTGCAACGAATTCAAAGCGGCAAAAAGGAAATGGTTGACTTGCCAATTGATTATTGCAATTCATTTCCTACTCCCACTTATGAGCAATGGGACAAGGACTACAACTCTTATAATCGGTTTCTTACAAGAGACATTATGCGGACTCAAGTTGGACTCACCTACGACAACAAAGGAGTTCAAACCTGGTTGTGTACGCCTGCTGTTAGAACACATGTTCAACTTGACACAGCAACAATGATTGATGATAGCAAAGCAGTTATTGGCGATTGGAGAATTTGTTGTAACCGAAAAATTGCTTACATAGATTCCGCAGTGTATGCCGACAAAAAAATATATCGTGATTCCGAACTTATTTATAACGAAAAGGATGCAGATGTTTTTCTTGAAATAAGTGACGCTAAGTTCAAGATGTATGGAACTGAAAAAGGAGAAACGAATTACAAAAAAGCGGCAAGCAAAAATTACAGTATTGAAAGCAAACGATTTCTTATGCTTTACGGGTCTTCAAAAGCTGCTGCTTCTGTTTCATTCATTGGAATTGACAAGGAAGGACGACTTATTATTAACACTTACATGGTTGAGGAGAGAAAAATTAAAGGCATTTACATTACTTATGTAGCGGTAATGACACAGTTGATTTTCAAACGAGCAATATAACAGTCGATATCAATGAGGTTAAAAAAATAAAAATAGAAGGGCTTTGAGAGGTAAACAAAGTCCCGATAGCAATCGGGAGGAGTATCTAATAAAAGTGTTCTGTTAACGAACAGCAGTACTTATAAACCCTTCTTCGTTATTAGTAACAATAGCAGACCTCAACTACATCTTAACAAATAGACAAAATGAAAATATCAAATAAAATCAAACTTGCAAATTTGACGACATGGACAATGGTAATCACCATTTCCTTTATTGCATTATTTTTTATTGGGTTTGTTGTAACAAACACATTCGACCTAAATGTATTTACAAGTCGAACTTCAGATTTTATTTTTTCCTTTATTGGCTTTAGTTCAGTAATTGTCGTATGTTCTGCCATCTTAAATATTAGTCTTAATATTAGCTTAATCGCAGACAGTAAGGCTCAAGAACAAAAAGATAAGGGGACAAGTTTTGTTACTAAAAAATTCCTGTTTTATACATTAGGACTGATAGTGATTATTGTATCATTTTTATTCTTGGGCGACTACCTGACGCGACAAAATGAGAAAAACAAATTAGTTTCAGAAGCAAATGACATAATTTCTCGTTATCAAAAGTCTATAGATAAAATTTCATTAGGACTTGACACATCTAAAATTGGTGACATTCCTGAAATTTTAAAATTCCTTTCTAATCAAAAACAAGAGTTTCCAACTGTTGCACTTATTACAAGCGACAATTACAATGGACAATTAACCTTTCTTGCAATTAATGAATACAACAACAAAGAGGATTTGAAAAAACCGTTTTACAACAATTCATTTTATAAATGTCAAATCCACGACTGCGACTATTTAAACACTTACTTTAATGGACAAACAAAGAACAGCCATTTCTGGACTGAAAAAAATGACTACAAACTTTACTTTCCATTTGAAAGTAAGGGGATAAAATATATTTTACTCTTTACAAAATATGAACGAAGTGGGAAATTTGGATCATACTGACCTAGTAAGAATTGCTGCACAGAACAAAGACTTTGTCGACAGGCAGGCATTTTGCTACATAGAATTTAATTGGTAATATTAATATCTCAATAAATAAAAATAACGCTCCGTCCCGAAGTATCGGGAGAGAAGCCTCAATACGTTAGCGGGCATTGCAGGACGACAACGCAAAACATGATGACAACAACAAAGTTGACATAAAACTTAGACGAAAAAAAACTCCATTACGGGTTTTAGCGCCAAGTTCCCAAATCGTTGCTTTATTATTTGAGCTAGGTTGTTATTCCTTTTTGTTATAATCATTAAAACATGCTCTTATTTCTAAAATCTCTAATTTACCTTCAAGGCAATTATATAAAGTTTTGTGTTCAGGATTTGCTGCTTTGAAAGCTTCTAAATCTTTATCCTTTTTCTTTATTCTGAAATAACCAAAGAAAGGTTCATCATTAAGTCCAATACTGTAACCGGGATAAATCGTAATATCAGGTTTTTTCCCTTCCGGCTTTCCCTTTTGGGCAAGGCGCAGATGCTCCCAGCCGAATTCATAGTAAGTAACTTTACCAGTGCTCATAACCTTTCCTAAACTCCATTTCTTTATTAAGGGGAATATGCGAAACAAGACATCTTTATATTTAAAACCCCACATTTCAGTATTCAATATTGTTTCCTTTTCACCATTTTTAATGAATATATATTTAACTTTGTTGAGGGTCGCACCGGTCAGCCATTTATCAAAATCATCATAGGGTTCCCCTTTTCCCCTTTCATACTCTTTAAAGGTGCGGTACACGGTTACCTGCGCAAATAAATCGCTACAGACAACGAGCAGTAAAACTGCAAGTATTATTTTTTCATGAGATATAGTTTTTTGAGATGCCCAAAATAGTTAAAAATCTTTTATGTGGACTTCGGAAGGTATCTTCGTATCAAGAGCTTGGTATGTGCATAACAGGTCCTTAGCTCCCGACACCGGCAGGCCTGCCTGCATCGCATCGCTTTCGCGTAGCTTCAGCAGAGCAAAGCTTTCGCTATAGCTTCAGCGGAGCAAAGCCGCAAAGACGGGCATGTTGCTACATAGAAATTAAATTGTAAATTTAATCTCTCAATTAAATAGAAATCACGCTTCATCCCGAAGTGTCGGGAGCAAAGCCTCGCGACCGTACGAACCAGCCTGCTGCAGGCAAGCGCATAGCCACGGAACATTATGCGTCATGCTTGGCGACATTACAACTTCAAACTGACTGCAAGAAACAAACCGTTACAAATCCGATATTTGCAATATGACCAAAATAAAATTCTGCTTCACTTTCCTTTTTCTCTTTTGCATTGCACTTACAAATGCACAGCAAACTTTTCTTGATAGCTTAAAACAACAACTGGCTTCAGCAAAGGCAGACACTGTAAAAATTGGTTTAACGGTTCAAATTAGCAACGCATATTCTAACACCAACCTTGATTCCATGGTGTTTTACTCAGAGCAAACGATTCATTTGCTACATCATGCAATGGCAACAGAAAAAGCAGATAGCATTAAACTGCAAATCTTATGCGGCATAAGCGATATGTATCATTATGTAAGTAATGATTCAATGGTGTTTTATGCCCAGCAAGCGGTGTTGCTTAGTATGAAAAACAGAAACAGTTTCCCTGCCGGCACTGAGGCATGGGCATTATCATTCCTTGCGAATTCATTGTGGTGGGCAGGAAATTATCCCGATGCCAAGGAAACATATTTTAAAGCATTGCAAATTGCTGAACCACTTGGTGACACCATGCTAATAGGAGAGATTTATAACGGTATAGCAATGGTAAACAGAAATGCAGGCAATTTTCGTGAGGCAATAACCTATTATACTAAAGCAGAAAATTTAACTAAGAATATTCCCGACAACTATGTACTAAATGCACTTTTGGTTGACAAAGGAAAAAGCTATGAACAACTCGGCATTCTGGATTCTGCATATACCTATGTTCAGGAATGTCTAGCTGCTCATTTCAGAAAATTTAAAGGCAAAAATGTTTCTGGGGGTGGAGTTCATTCAGCAATGGGTATTATTTATTCCAAAATGGGGAAAGAACAACTGGCAGCTGAATTCTTTAGACAATCGTTTCAATTGAGTTCAGAAGTAAATAACATCAGGATACTTGCCCGTAGCTATTGCGAATTTGCCGAACATTTTGACCGCTTCCATCAACAGGATTCAGCCATTTACTACGCTACAAAAGGGTTTTTGATTGACCAACAATTTAATTTACTGGTTCAGCAATTGCAAGCCAGCACCTTATTGACTAAACTTTACAAACAGGAAAATAAAATTGACAGTGCGTTCAAGTATCAGCAACTTATGATTGATACAAAAGAACGAGTTTTCAGCAATGAAAAAATTAACCGCTTGCAAACACTTGAGTTTAATGAACAAATAAGGCAGCAGGAGTTATCATCAGAAAAAGCGAAGTCCGAGGAAGAACGAAATCAAAATATTCAATACGCACTCATCGCAATCGGACTTGTTACCCTTATAATTCTATTCCTTTTTCTTAGTCGAAGTTTTATTACCAACACCAAACTGATTTCTTTTTTTGGTGTGATTGCTTTGTTACTTGTTTTTGAATTTCTCAATCTATTATTGCATCCATTCTTAGAAAGAATTACTCATCACTCACCGATTTTAATGTTGCTTGCGTTAGTTTGTATTGCAGCTTTGCTTGTGCCCTTGCACCACAAATTAGAAAAGTGGACAACAGTAAGACTGGTGGAGAAAAACAAAGCGACAAGATTAGCGATTGCAAAGAAGACGATTGAACAGTTAGAAGATAATATAAATAAAACGAATGACAGTAGTACGAACACTTAGCATAGCATAGCATGGCCTTAACGAAAGCGGGAGTGTCGTGGAGAAGCAACTGTTTGTGCTTATAATTAACTTTGGTGCGGTGCAAGAAGTGAAGTGCGTTCATCCCGATTGCTATCGGGAGCCCGCCTTCGCTAAGCCCTCAAACGTTAGGCGGCACCATTGGCTGCTGATTTATTTAGATTGAAATGAATTTCTTGATATCTTTAATTTCAATAATACTTAGAAAACCCATGGAAAAACAACTCTTCAAATTCACTTATTCATTTTTAAACCTGAATCGATTTATTCTATTTCTATTAATTGCATTTCCAATAACAATAAAATTTTATTCAATCCCGCACGATGATTTCCCTATTATCAATTTTCTATTGGGTAGCATCGGTGCAATATCTTTGATTTGTTGGTTATATGCTGTTGGGCACAAAGCAAACGAGATAAATATCTCACAAGGAATCACCATTAATTCGTTTAAGTATTTTAACTTGTCAATCTTAATTTTAGTTGTTGCCTATTCACTCGTTATGTTTTTAGGTACAACAATTCACGATAATTTGGGAAGTATTAAAATATCGTATAATTCACCTATTTATTTGTCCATTGTTTTTCTTTGCGCCTTCCTTATTACAACAGTTATTGCAGGGAAAGTCTTAGTAAGTGCTGAAAGCAATAAAGTCGTAGGAATTAGTAAGTACTTTACCACCACACTACAATTATTGATTGCCCCGATTGGTCTCTGGTTTATTCAGCCTAGAATGAAATATCTTAACAATTCAAATTGAGTACCTATTCAAAATTCATTTCAATTGCTTTCAGCGTTCCATTACTTATTATTCGTAATAGAAGAATGGCGAACGCCTAACAGGTCCTTTTCTCCCGATACTTCGGGTAGGCTGGACTGCAGGCATTTTGCTACATAGAAATTAATTGGTAATTTTAATATCTCAATTAAATAGAAATCACGCTCTGTCCCGTGGTGTCGATAGCAAAGCCCTGGAACTTTAGCGGTCATTCAAAGGACGACCGTTACGACTATAAAAAGACAAGAATAATGAAACGACAAATGCAATTTATAATTATGTTGACTTCCATATTGACCTTCTTCGGCTGCGGACAAACAAATAGTAAAGACAACACCGACAATATAGTTAACCAGACTATCAAGACAGAACAATATGTGAGTATGGACTGCAAAACTGGTGACATAACTTTGACACTTAATTCTGACCAAACATTTGACTTGACCATATTATTTTGGGACGGTAAAACAAATCAACACACTGGACAAGAAAGCGTAAAAGGTAATTGGGTCAAGACAGACAAGGTTTTGACTTTAACAACAAATGACAAGAACAAAATAATTTACGAGTTGACAACAACAAATATGAAAATTGGTGACCACGAAATTAACAGCACAACATATGATTTTAAGTCAAACGACAAGAACTTTTTCGCAACACATTTTGACCTAATGGAAAAGGGACAGACTGACGAGTTTTTAATTAATTCGACAAAACAAAAATGATCTCAGATAAAAATTTAGCACGAATTGCAGGCTTTTGCTATTTAATTGTAATAGCTTCAGGATTATTCTCCGAAGTTTTCGTTAGACAGGCTTTAGGAGTGTCAAACGATGCTTTGACTACCGCTCATAATATTCAAACCAACGAAATGCTTTTTCGTTGGGGTTTTGTTGCTGACCTAATCAATTTTGTAGTGGGCATACCCACCATTTTGATAATTTACCACTTTTTCAAAAAGTCAAATAAGATACTCCTTCAAATTGCATTGGCATTAGTTATTATTCAAACAGCAATTATTGCAGTCAATTTATTAAATCAAATTACACCCTTGTTGCTATTAAGTAATGATACCTACTTAAACACATTTAATCAAAACCAACTAGCAACACTTTTCCTTTTGTCATTAAACATTCAAGCACAAGGTTATGGAATTGGCTTAGTATTTTTTGGGTTTTATTGTATTTTAATTGGGTATGTTATCTTCAAAACGAATGCAATACCTAGAATTATTGGAGTAGCTTATGCAATAGCAGGACTATGCTACTTGATAAATAGTTTTACAATGTTTCTCTCAAAAGGATTTGTGAATCCTCTGTTCATTTACCTTGCCATTCCAATTTTAATTGGGGAACTTAGTCTTTGTTTGTGGCTGCTTATAAAAGGTATTGACACGACAAAATTAGAAAACAAAAGATGAATTTATTCTACTCAAAAATGCCCGTACCGCTAACAAGTGTTTGGGGGGAAATGCGGTTTCATCATTAAACAAAAATTATCGCTTTTAATAACAACACAGAAAATAATTTTAATAAAAAAGCCATCGCACAAAAATTTTATGCCGCCGTACAAAACACTATATTAATTAAGAAATAAACACTACTTTGGGAAACTATTTTATGAAGTATTTCTTACATATCATACTCCTTTTTGGTTACGACCAAATCATGCTTCGCGCAACAGCAATACACTTTTACCAATTACACTCAGGAACAAGGGCTGCCATCAGGAACTATCCGCGGCATTTATAAAGATACAACCGGCTACATCTGGTTTACAAGCGAAGGAAGCATTGCACGGTTTGACGGATATTCCTATAAAACTTATCGTCATAACCCAGATATACCTACCAGCCTGCCCGGCAATTTTGTTTGGGAGGGAGTTTTTCCGAAATTCGGAGATATTTATTTTGGAACGAAGCAAAACAATTTCTCATTCAACCCGGCAACCGAATCGTTTAGTATTCCTTTCGGAGATTCGGCAGTTTTATTTTCCGTTGAGGAAGCAAAAGATGTTAAGGACTGTTATTGGTTAAGAAGCAAAGATGCCATTTACAGAATAAGCAAAACCGTCGCCGAACGTTTCGAGCTTCCTTATTCCATGCCCCTAGGGTGGTCCATGAGACCTTCGCCAGGTAACAGTTGTTTACTTTTCAATACTAATATAAAAGGGGTACAGTTCTTCGACTATAAAACGAAACAATTTTCGAAACCAAAAATCCTGGATCGCTGGGGAATTGAAGACAGTTCATCTGTGGCGGAAGTGATTTTTACCGGCAACAATTTTTATCTCTTCACTTCTCAACGTCTATATCGTTTTGATTCCACCGCTAAATCTTTCGTTTGGCATCTTGACCTAAAGCGTACCGGAAATTTTGACTATAGTTTAGGAGGCTATCTTCCTTTTAACGATACGCTGGTCGTGATTCGCTCACAATCCGGTTTTATCAACACACTCAACATCCAGACAGGGGAAGAAAAACTGGTTTACGTCAACAAAAAAATTCCCGAAACGGAATTGAATGACAGGTTCATCTCATCAACGGTACCGGATAATAATGGCGGAATTTGGATGGGGACCAACAACATGGGCTTGATCTATTACAACGTATTTACAGGCGAACTGGAACAATATATTCACGAACCCGCGAATCCGATGGCTATCGGATCCAACAGCCTTCCGGGGAATTTTGTTTATTGTGTTTTGTCTGGCGAAAATGGAGTGGTATGGGCTTCGTGCTTTGGGCATGGCATCGTAAAAATGGAGCCCGTGATAGCGCTTTTCAAAACGGTCATTCCCGTTGTCACGAAAAAACCTGGCGCTCCGGTGAAGGGGGCGCCTGGAGCGAAAAAATCCGTGGATTTGTGGAAACGGATGATGGTTATTGGATTGCCACCTTGAATGGATTGTTCAGCTATTCAAATCAAACCAGAGAGTTTAGCAATCTGAATTATCTCTGCCCGATTAGCGACACCACCAATAGTGTTTATACTACAGAATTTACGAAGTCATTTCCTGTTGGTTCGCTAGCTAAAGACCACTCGGGTAATTTATGGATAGGAACTTGGTTTGGTGAATTGGTTTTGTACAATACGAAGCTGAAAAGGGCATTTCCATTTCGCAGGCCAATGCCGATGAAGGAACGTGAGCCTGATGGCGTATTCAGAAACCTCTTTTGTGACAGTAAAAACAGGATGTGGATATCAACTCAACATGCAGGTATTTCTATAGTTGATTGCAATGCATTGAATTTTGAAAATATAAATGACATAAAGTTTGAGTACAATTTTCATGATGAGAAAGATTCAACTTCTCTTCCACAGGGAATCGCTTTTGCTGTGACAGAAGATGCTGATGGTAATATCTGGGCAGCTACTGAAAACGGATTATGTAAATACAACGAGCAGACAAAAAAGTGGAAACGGTATTACAATATTCCCGGTAATGAAAAGAGTATTCACCATAACAACGCCAGAAGCTTGTGCCTTGATAAAAAAGGAACGCTTTGGATTGGAACAAATGGTGGCGGGTTGAACAGGTACAATAGGGAGCAGGATAATTTCACGCATTTCACCATAGAAAACGGACTGGCTGATGACCAAATCTATTCTTTGGTTTGTGACAATAACGGGATGCTGTGGATGGGTACTAACCACGGTTTGTGCAGGTTTAATCCTGCGGATTATTCCTGCAAAAATTTTACAGTAAAAGACGGCATACAGAATTATGAATACAACACAGGTGCCGCCGTGAAGTTAAAAGACGGTACACTTCTTTTTGGAGGGGTTTCAGGATTTAATATCATTGACCCAAACAAGATTGAAAATAAAAAGTCGACCCCCCCGGTGGTGGTCATCACCTCTTTTAAAATTTTTGGTAAGGAAACACCAATAGGTAATAATAACATCACGCTAAGTTACAAGGAAAATAACCTTGCTTTTGAATTTGCTGCGTTGAGTTATTATCGTAACCAAGAAAATCATTATGCCTACATGCTCGAAGGAATTGACCTCGACTGGGTTTTCAGCGACACGCGTAGGTATGTAACGTATTCAAAGCTTGAGCCTGGTAAATATACTTTCAAAGTAAAAGCATGCAACAGCGATGGTGTGTGGAATGAAACGGGCACGCAGCTTCAGATTACCATTACACCGCCCTGGTGGCAGCGGACATGGTTTATCCTACTATGTTTCATTGTTACTATCGCAATCATATACTTCATCAACAGGTATGAGCGAAACCGGAAAAAGCAGCTAGAAGCAATAAGGGCGCGCATCAGTCGTGATTTGCATGATGATATGGGCAGCACCTTGCAGAGCATTTCAGTAATGAGCGAGATTGCACGCATGAAATCAACATCGGGAGGCAGTCAGGAATCCATTCTGTTTATCGAAAAAATCGGAAGCGCTTCGCGAGAGATGGTGGAAAAAATGAATGATATTGTGTGGGCTGTGAATCCGCAGAATGACCATTTTGAAAACATCATACTCCACATGCGTGCCTTTGGCGGTGAGCTGCTTGCTGGAAAAGATATTGCGTTGCATTTTAAATCGGATAATGGGTTAAACAGCATCAAACTTAGTATGGAAGATCGGAAATCATTTTTCTTAGTTTATAAAGAAGCATTGAACAATACCTATAAATATTCAGGTGCAAAAAATGTGACCGTAGAAATCTCCAAAATCAATCATGCATTAAAATTAATTGTTGAGGATGATGGTGTAGGATTCAACATCAACGAAGACCGTTTAAAAACAGGTGGCAATGGATTAAAAAATATGAACACTAGAGCTGCTGAACTGAATGGTATAATTTCAATTACATCAGCGCCGGGACAAGGAACAAAGATTAGCCTCACTGTACATCTTAAATAAAAAAAGGAGGACTACTCAAAGAAGGTAGTAATTTCTTGATACAATGTAATACTTTTACTCTCATGATAAATATCAAAGTCGCCATTTTTGAAGATAATCCGTTGTTGCGAGACAGCCTGTTTCATCTTATAAATGGCAGTGAAGGTTTTATATGCACTGGTGCATTTGGCGACTGTTCTGACCTGATGCGAAAAGTTGAATCGGCCCATCCTGATGTTATCCTCATGGACATTGACCTTCCGGGGATGAACGGCATTGAGGCAGTAGGAAAAATCAACCAAACGCATCCCGAAATCATGGTCATCATGCAAACAGTCTTTAATGACAATGAAAGAATATTTCAATCTATCACGGCAGGGGCATCGGGTTATCTTTTAAAAAACACTTCGCCTGTGCGCATCCTTGAATCCATACGCGAAGCAGCTACCGGCGGAGCGCCCATGACTCCCAGCATTGCTCACAAAATACTGGAAGTTTTCAGGAGTAAAAAGCCAGCGTTACCGACGAAAGACCAATCACAGCTCAATGAAAGGCAACAAGAAATTCTAGATTGTATTTTTAATGGCATGAGCTATAAGTTGATTGCCGAAAAACTTTTCATCTCTGTTGATACTGTGCGCTATCACGTCAAAAACATTTATGCAATCCTGCATGTTCATTCGCGTGACGAACTGATTTCACGAGGCAAAGGGAAGTCTCTTTTGAGTTTTTAAGAGTCTGTTTAAATTTCTCCGCACAAGCATTCTGTTAAGGGTTGGACCCAACCAGAGTTGTATGTTTATTGTTAACATTCTCTTAATAAAGCTGCGATCTCATTTGAGTCGAACATAAATCCTGTTACTCATTTAACTTTCCGGAGGCAAGCCGATCCATTTAGCCACCTGTCCCGCTTTTCGGGAAGGTTCAGTCTCGCGCTATCACTTGTGCTGATCTTGCCGAAGCAAAACTACCCATTTCAGGTAGTACGACCAACGGCGGTGCAATGTACTTTTGACGATATAATTATTGAGCGCTTTAAATTAATCAACATCTAGTATAAGATAACCCAAAAAACAAATCAAAATGAAACTACAACTACAAACAAAGCTATTAGCTTTCATAATTATGACAATGCTGTTTTCAACAAGTGCAAATGCACAGATTGCTTATACGGATATCAATCCTGATACTTCAATTATCCGGACTAGACTTAATCAAAGAGGTCACTATAGCATTGAACAAAGTAGGGATTTTAACAATGATGGCATACCCGATTTGAAGTTTACTTTGATTACAAGTATTATCACAGGAGGATTTCCCCCACAAAATACTGGTTATACAGCTGGAACAATTAGGGCAACCCCTCTAAACGGTAGTGCCATCCTAACAGGTAGTTTAGGATTTCCAGCTAAGATGAATCTAAATGCCATTATAAGTGCTAATGCCAATTGGAGTACTGTAACCAACCAACTACTCTTTGAAAAAAAATTAGCTAATGGTAATACTACTAACTCGGGAAACTGGAATACTGGCACAGATGGATTTTTGGGTCTTAAAGTTATTGTAGGAGGGCAAACCCACTATTGCTGGATTCAATTGAACGCTGCCGCTTTTACGAGCGGAGCAAATGCTGCCATTTTAACCATTAAGGACTATGCTTACAATTCAGTTCCCAACCAACCCATCCTTGCTGGAGAAACCAGTTGCACAACGCCAACCGTTTACCTTACTCAAAGCGGTTCTCTATCATTTTGCAATGGCGATAGTGTAACACTCACTGCAAACGGAACGGGTTATCAATACCAATGGAAAAAGAATAATGTAAACATTGCAGGAGCAACTGCAAAGACATATGCTGCAAAAACAGCAGGTATCTACAAATGCAAAGTAACCAACAGTTGCGGAAGCAAAGGTTCCGGAACAAGAACGGTTACTGTTCCTTGTAGAATGTCAAATGAAAACATGGTGGAAACATTAGAACAGCTATCAGTTTATCCAAATCCTGCAACAAATTATGTAACGATAAAATTTACTTCTGATACCTATGAGAATGATGAACAAAGTGAAATACAAATTTTAAATCTTTTCGGACAAATAGTTTATTCAGAAAAAATAAATGCAGTACAAACACATGTTGATGTTAGCAGCTTTGCTTCAGGAATGTATGTGATCAGATGGAGTAGCGGAGAAAATTTTGAAACGAAAACTTTCTCGGTTACTAAATAACAGCATTCAGGTTAACCTGATTTATAAACTTCAAAAAATTCAACAAAATGAAAAAACAACTACTAAAAAGGCTTTCAGCTTTCATCGTTACAGCAATGATGTTTTCTGCAAGTGCAAATGCACAGATTATTTACACGGATGTGAATCCTGATTCGACTATTACCTGTATAGGCAGTGCATGCACCAAATCATATAATGTTGATTTAAATAATGATGGGGTCAGCGATTATTCAATTTCGAGCATTCGTAATGGTAACATTTGTCAACATGGTGGTTTGGTTTACAGAAGTTCTGTTTCGGTTTCTGCTCTTAACACCAATGCTGTAGTTGCGGTTACAAACACAACTTATCCGCTTGCAATGAATTTCGATAATGTCATTTCATCAGGACTTAGTTTATCCGCCTCCGGATTTGTGTTTAATAAATATTGGGGTAATTGCGGTACTGGCACCCTTAATTTATGGCCAAACTCAGTTGATCGTTACTTGGGGCTAAAATTAATTGTTGGGGCAAATACTTATTACGGATGGGCACGAATGCAGGTTGTTTTTGGATCTCAACCAACTTTCATAATTAAAGATTACGCTTACAACACAATCCCTAACCAACCCATCCGTGCCGGAGAAACCAGTTGCGCAACTCCAACAGTTTACCTAACTCAAAGCGGTTCATTATCTTTTTGCAATGGCGATAGTGTAACACTTACTGCAAATGGAACAGGGTATCAATATCAATGGAAAAAGAATAATGTTAACATTGCAGGAGCAACAGCGAAAACTTATGTTGCAAAAACAGCCGGAGTATATAAATGTAAGGTCACTAATAGCTGTGGAAGTAAAGGATCTGGAACAAGAACGGTGACTGTTCCTTGTAGATTATTCGATGAAGTATTTACAGAGCAATTAGAAAGTCCTTATGAATTAAAAATCGCTCCTAACCCAATTTCTCTCGAAACATCGGGATCAACAACTATTTCTTTTTCACTTGAACAATCAGAAAAAGTTTCATTAATGATTTTTGATTTTCACGGACGTCTAGTAAAAACACTTACTGATCATTTTCTTGAAGAAGGAGAACATTCAGTTTCTTGGAATATAGAAGAAATAAATGCAGGTGTTTATTTCTTGAAATTACAATTCGGTGACTTTATTAAAACTGAAAAATTAATCATAACGAAATAAATATTTCATCAATGTTTAAAGAGTTCATTCAGAAATGGATGAACTCTTTTGTTTTTATGAATGATCCAAATCGATTTTTTCTATGTGTAGTTGGGTATTCGCAAACAATAAAAATTAAAAGTAGTCTTAAAAAGAAAAGGATTGTTAGTGAGTCAAATTGAGTGTAAGTAACAAACAGTGTAGTGCAAATCCAGATGAGAGAATTAAAACTGCTTTTTCTTACTTCTTTAGCCTGCCGCCAGGCAGGTCCCTTCTTCGATAGGTACAAAACATGATTGACAAAATTTTATATGGAAGTTTAATGTTATTGCCTTTGGTATGGGCTTACTCTATTTATCTTGTAATCAAAACGCCTTACTTCAAATGGTTTGTCATTATTAATATACTTGTATTGCTTTTAAGTTGGATTAGCTTTCAATTTTACTCAAAGACATTATTCGGCCATGATGAATATGGACTTGGCCCCAATGTAAGTAATGCTATAGTAGCTTTGATTCAAATAATCGTTGCGTACATATTTCAGTGTATTTCAAAAAGAAGCATCGAAATTCGATATCGGAAACCCGACTGTGACTATGTAAATATCAAACAGAACCTCCTTGACTAACATCATAGTTTCGACTGATATCCCTTCCAAATTTCTATAACTAAATACAAGTTTGTTAAGCCCATCTATTCTAACATCTAAAATATTAAACTGATCATTTGTGCAAGGTGAGAACCTTGTAACTCTTTTCAAAAATTATGTAATACTTAGTTCAACTGAAATCCTACTTTTGCATCGTTGCCTAATGCATGCTAAACTTTTAAAAATGGAATCACCCCATAAAATAGTTCCTACTTGGAAATACATCATTGCCATTCTTCTATGTGAAGGTGCCGGAATCATTAGCGGACTATTGGCCAGTGCGAACAACAATGTATGGTTTGATAGTCTCAATACCCCATCCTGGAATCCACCTGCCTATCTTTTTGCACCAGTATGGACAACGCTTTATTTGCTGATGGGAATTTCTTTAGGAATAATTTGGAATCATAAAACAACGGAGCTAAACAAACGCAGCGCTTATTCTTTATTTGGCTTACAACTCTTTTTAAATTTTTGGTGGAGTATACTCTTCTTCAAATTTCACTCGCCGGCCCTTGCTTTGCTTGACATTCTTTTAATGGATGTAGTAATTATTATAACTATTGTAACATTTTCAAAGTTTTCAAAAGTGGCAGCCTGGTTACTTGTACCTTACATTGCGTGGGTATCATTTGCCACCTTGTTAAATTTTTCAATTTGGAATTTAAATCGATAACTAATTTTTGTGACTGCACTGACCATGGTATCGACAAAAAGTTGACATTGTCTGACCGTAGGTAATTGGGATGTTGCCTTTGACGTTTGGAAAGTGTGTTCTTCCCACTTACCTTTGTTTAAAGCAAAAGCGTTTCTATGCAGAAAACTGCACTACAATTACATACACCCATAAGTGATCATAGTAACAGACATCTTCAAAACTAACAGCATCTAAAATGAAAGAATTCGTATTGCTGTTCCGTATGGACATAACAAACGAGGAAGCACAACCCACCAAAAAGCAAATGGAAACCTATATGCAACAGTGGTTAAGTTGGATAAACGAAATTGCTGTCAACGACCAATTGGCAGACGGTGGAAACCATTTTTCGCGACAAGGACGGGTGCTAAAATCAAACAACGAGGTGGTGGAAACACCACACATCGCCGACAATAATTCCATTGCAGGCTACATCATTGTTTTAGCTGAAAATCTTGATGAAGCATCAAAGATTCCTAAGAGATGCCCAATCTTAAATGGACAAAATACCAGTGTAGAAATACGAGAAACAGCAACAACTGGAAAATAAACCATGAACCACTAACAGTATGAATTCCTGAACGAGATTTATATGCATGAAGAAACATTTCGTATTTCTCATTATATTCGCCAAATCAGAAGCTAGTCGAAAACCATTGCGAAAATATTAGCCATGCTCCGATCGAAACAGGTAATTGAAAACAATAATACATAAACATAAAATAAAAATGAAACAACTTCTGGCTTTAATACTAATCTTCTTAACGAACTTGACTTTTGCACAAACAAATGCAACAGAAGATTCGATGATAACAAATCCCAATTACAATAAGGAGTTGGCCGATAAATTGGGTGGAGATGATTATGGAATGAAAAGTTATTTTTTAGTAATTCTAAAAACTGGAAGTAATAAGACCGCTGACAAAGAATTCATTAATGCAAGTTTTCGTGGACATATGGACAATATTAACCGTTTAGTTCAAGAAGGAAAACTAATTATAGCAGGACCACTAAAGAAAAATGAAAATAACTATAGAGGGATTTTTATTTTAAATAACCTAAAATCATTAGAGGAAGCTACCCAATTATTGCAAACCGACCAAGCCATTAAAAACGGATTGTTGGATTACGAAATATTTACTTGGTTCGGCTCAGCTGCACTACCCGAATACTTACCAATTTCCGAAAAAATATGGAAAGTAAAACCTTAAAATAATTGTTGTCAAGACTACAAAAACTTTTATTGAAAACTTGTAGTAGCGCTCATACATTGACTAAATCTTGAAGATTCTAATTGGCTAAAAGAATTTGATCAAGGTTTTAAATACAGGTCATATAGTTTTCAGAAAATATTGAGCTATGAGGCTCTAATATTCATTTTAAATAATTTTTTAAAAATACTAACTTTGAAAACAGTACCTAAAATACTCCCATTAAAACTTTCTAAGTTGCCGTAGAAGAAATCTATTGTTTCGATTTTAAAATCTGCAATTAACTAACGATTTGAGATAGAAATTAACCTAAAAACCTGCTTTTAATGAAAAAAGAAATAAAAAAACTAAATGTGATGCCTTCACTAAAAACTCTTGTAGCGGTTAAACGTTATAAGCGAGCCCAAACCAATGCACACATTTAATATATACATTCCAATGCACATAAAACTAATTCTCATTTTCATCCTATTTAGCGTAGAAGTTGCTTTTGCACAAACGACTGGGGTAATAATGGGTAACGTTCGAGATAAGAATACCGCAGAAACAATAATAGGTGCATCAATAGTCGTTGAACAAACTACCAATGGCACCGCTACAGATATAGATGGCAACTATAAGCTTATAGTCCCTGTAGGAAATTGCAACCTAAAAATTTCTTCCCTGGGATATCAATCTCAGTTAAAATTCAATATTGTTGTTACCGCAGGAAATGCACAAGTTGTAAACTTTGAATTGGAACCAAGTGCAACCAATTTAACGGAAGTAACAGTAACTTATGACAAAGGGAGATCAGCAGTAGCAACAGATTTAATTACTCCATTGTCCGTTCAACAACTTACTACGGAAGAGATCAAAGCTAATCCTGGTGGAAATTTTGATGTCTCCAGAGTTATTCAAACACTTCCTGGTGTGGGAACCAGCAGTGGTGGTGCATCAAGAAATGATGTAATTATCAGAGGTGGAGCACCCAATGAGAATGTATACTATTTAGATGGCGTTGAAATTCCTGTGTTAAATCATTTTCAAACACAAGGGAGTTCAGGAGGGGCACAAGGTATCCTTAATGTTTCTTTTATCGAAGACTTAAAATTATCATCTTCTGCCTTTGATGCGAGGTATGATAATGCATTAGCTTCAACCTTCGTCATTAAACAACGTGATGGAAACAGAGAAAGAATTTCTGGAAATGTTCGATTAAGTTTAACTGAAGCAGTAGCCACTTTAGAAGGACCTATAAATTCTAAAACAACTTTTTTAGCTTCCGTTAGAAAGTCTTATTTGGATTTACTTTTCAAAGCTATTGATTTACCCATCAGACCTAATTTTTATGATTTTCAATATAAGGTGACGCATAAATTTAATGCTAAAACATCATTATCAGCCATTGGAATAGGTGCAATAGATCGATTCAAATTTGCTCAAACTAAAAATAGCACTCCCGAAAATATTTACATTACCCGCTCACTGCCCTATATCAATCAATGGAATTACACAACTGGTTTTATTTTGAATCGAAAAATAGAAAAAGGATTTATTAATTTTATTGCAAGTCGGAACATGTTTCAAAACACATTGGATAAATTTGAAGATGAAAATCAAATTGAATCAAAAAGAACATTTGAACTAAAATCACAAGAAATCGAAAACAAATTCAAGTTCGATTACAATAAATATGTAAATGCCTGGAAAATAACTTTTGGGGTAATGACTCAATATGTCAAATACAACACGGATTTATATAGTAAAGTCACGAACAGCGTCACTGATAGTTTAGGAAATGAAACTACCCCAGCACAGTTTGTAAAATTTAAAAGTGATATTGAGTTCTTTAAATATGGTTTATTTGGTCAGATTGCTAAAAACATTTTTAATGAAAAATTATTGTTCTCACTAGGATTTAGAACCGATATGAATAGTTTCATGAAAGATGGAGACAATCCTTTAAAAACGTTGTCGCCCCGGCTTTCACTGTCGTATCACATCAGTTCAAAGTTTGACTTGACTGGCTCCATCGGAACCTATTATAAAATTCCTACTTACACAACACTTGGCTACAAAGATGACAACGATGTATTGGTCAATAAAGATATGAAGTATATTCAATCTATACACTATGTTTTAGGAACTCAGTATATGCCGAATGAAGCCTTTAGGGTAACCGTTGAAGGCTTCTATAAACAATATAACGATTATCCTGTGTCAACCTCCACAGGAGTTTCTTTAGCCAACCAAGGTGCGAATTTTGGTTCCATTGGAAGCGAAGAAATAAAAAGTACAGGAAAAGGTGAAACGTATGGCTTTGAAATATTTGTTCAACAAAAGTTAATCAAAAATATTTTCTATGTGGTGAGTTACACTTTTGTTAGAAGTATATTTTCAGGAGACAACGGAAAATTAATTCCTTCATCGTGGGACAACCAGCATTTAATTTCTGCAACACTTGGTAAAAAGTTTAAACGAGGCTGGGAGATGGGTTTAAAATATAGGTTTGCGGGTGGGTCACCGTACACACCGTATGACATGGCCGTTTCTCAACAAACGTATTTGCTACTTGGGCAAGGAACGCTTGACAACACAAAGTTAAATTCCGAAAGGCTCATGGCTTTTAATCAACTTGATTTAAGAGTTGATAAAAAATAAATTTCAAGAAGACAACACTTGATGTTTATCTTGATATACAAAATGTGCTTGGTTTTAAAAATCAAAGCAATCCCGATTATACTTTTAAAAGAACTTCGGATAATACAGGCTTTCAAACAACAGACAATAACACAATACAGCAGGATGGCTCTAATGCAATTCCTGTGATATTACCCAACAAGGAATTAAGCATTGTACCGACGCTAGGTTTAATTTTTGAATTTTAAAATGAATAAGTCTAGTTCATGTTTCGAAAAGAAGTTTCCGAAGTCATTCGTGCATTTTAAAGAGTTCTATCACGCCTTTGGCTGATACAACACACCTAGCCTTAAAGTAGGCAAATTTCAATTGATGGCGTTTGCCGATTGGGAAATCGGAACAAGATCTTTCCGCCAATCAGTACAGCAAAATGTTTACAGAAAGTTGGGTGAATGGGCGGACAGTGCAATTAAAAACATTTGATTAATTAACTTTGGGGCTCAAAGTCAATCTGCGGTTTCAAAAAACCCGTCAACTCTATGACTGAAACTGTTCGCAGTCATTGAAAAGCCGTCATAAGGTGATAAATAAATTACAAAAGACATTAGAAAATAAAATGTGAAAATGGAACTAAGAATACTACAAAAAAATGAAGATAAAACTGATCATTTATTTGACTCAGCAAACTGCCAAACTTTGTTGCAAATTTATGATGACTATTACCCAAAAAATGGTTTTAATTTACCATGGGTTGCTTATCTTATTTTAAAACAAAACAAAGTGGTTGGTTCATGTAGTTTCATAGGGCAACCAAAGCATGGTAAAGTTGAAATCGCATATTGGACGTTCGAAGAATTCGAAGGGCAAGGAATCGCTTCCTTTGCTTGTAAAGAACTTATTAAAATATCACATATTGCCGATCCAAATGTGATTATCACAGCAAAGACTGCACCTGAAGATAACGCATCAACAAAAATTTTAAAGAACAACAGCTTTATCTTTACTGAAATTGTGCAAGACGATGAAATTGGCGATGCTTGGTTATGGACTTTAAAACCATAAGAAATAAAAATGACTCACTAACAACACCTACCCAACATGTTTATCATGTCTTAATTTAAAAATTTACATTTCAATGAACATTTGCACATATAAATGCATCGTATTCCAAATCACCTCCCTTCGAATAAACAAAAAGTTTTTGCTGTAAACTTTAATCTCAACTTAACAGCGAAATAAATCTCATCATAAAAAAAATTAAAACGTACAAATATGAATCATACAACAACTTTAGGCCATAGTAATTTAAAGGTGAATAGAATTGGACTTGGTTGCATGGGCATGTCAGAGTTTTATGGCTCCTTTAATGAAGAAGAATCCATCAATACATTGCATAAAGCCCTCGATATAGGCGTGAATTTTTTTGATACAGCCGACATGTATGGTTGGGGAGCGAATGAACAACTATTAGGAAAAGCATTTAAAGGACGCTGGAGTGATTTAATTTTAGCGACCAAGTTTGCTGTGATGCGCGGATCCAATGGTGAATTTCTTGGACTCAATGGTAAACCAGAATATATAAGACAAGCATGCGAACAAAGTCTACAAAATTTGGGAGTTGACACCATTGATTTATATTATATGCATCGACAAGACCCCAAAGTAGAAATTGAAGAAATTGTAGGTGCCATGAGTGATTTGGTAAAACAAGGAAAAGTAAAACACTTAGGCATTTGTGAAGCGAGTGTAGAAATGATTCGAAGAGCACATGCAATTCACCCGCTTAGTGCAGTGCAAAACGAATATTCTTTGTGGAGCCGCGAACCCGAACAAGAAATTTTAGATGTGTGTCTAGAACTCGGAATCACCTTTGTAGCATATAGTCCTCTAGGGAGAGGGTTCCTAACAGGTGCCATCAAAAGCCGCGCAGATTTAGAAGCAACCGATTGGAGACTTACGCTTCCTCGATTTACAGAGGCTGCGATTAAAGAAAATCTAAAATTTGTAGAAGTTGTAGAGCAAATTGCACAAGACAAAAAAATTACTAAAGCACAAGTTGCCCTTGCCTGGGTTCTTAGTCAAAACGATAAAATCGTAACGATTCCTGGTACTAGAAAAATTCATCGTCTTGAAGAGAATTATGGCACCTTGAATGTGGAATTAACGAATCATGACTTGTCCACTATTCGAAATTTTATGCCAACAAAGACCATTGGAAATCGCTATTAAGGCTATATTACATTGGCACCCTATTTTATAGTCATAAGAATGCCCATCCATATTTAATTTGCAACAAATACTCGAAATCAAAACTCTGCGGTTTTAGCACTTTTAAGAAAAAATGCTTGCTTCGTATTATATAATTGTCTTACATTTATTGCCGATAAAAAATTCTGTAATGAAAAAGATACTTACTTCTTTCTTCCTTCTTGTTTTTTGCTTCGTAGCAAAGGCGAACAATCTAGTGATCTCGAATGTTTCAATCGTTAACAACGGACCTTCCAATGTCCAGATAAAATTTGATCTGAGCTGGGATAATAGCTGGCGGACCAATGTAGGCCCTGCTAATTATGATGGTGCATGGGTTTTCTTTAAGTATAAAACTGCAGGCGGCGATTGGACACATTTGAACATGTCGGCCAGTAACATTGTAATGCCTTTCGGGTTTGATTATTACCAAAACGCGGGTTCTAATAAAATCGGGACGATGATTTTTCGCGATGATAATAATTTGGGTACGGGTTCTGTGTCTGCCACCAATATTCGGATCGGAGTGATAAGTACGATTCCTTATGACATAGAATTGAGAGGCTTCGCAATTGAAATGGTATATATTCCCGCACCTGTTACTTCGCGCCCTGTGTTTGGCGATGGCGATGGTGTTACGGAATCAGTCAATGCTCTTCATTATGCAGATAATCTTGCCACCAACAATTCTGTGCTACCTATCAAGTGTGATGCCAATGGTTTTGATGATACAGAACTAGAAACGGATGGAATTTATGTGTACAGTAATGACACGATCCAAACAACAAACCCAATTGGTACTCTGGATCCTTTCCCTACATTTAAATCCCTATGGTGTATGAAATATGAAGTTGTTCAGGCTGCTTACCGTGATTTCTTAAACACTTTAACGTACGACCAGCAAGTTACAAGAACAGCAAATCCACCTTCCTCCCCTACTGGTACATCGGCCCTCTCTTTTGGTGCAGCTAGAAATTTTTTGGAAGTGAAAACACCCGGAGTAGTCCTTACCTCTACTCCAGCAGTTTACGGATGTGATGCAAGTGGCAATAATGTTTATGATGAAGCAGGGGATGGAGAATGGGTAGCCTGTAATTACCTAGCATGGGTTGATTTAGCGGCCTACCTTGATTGGAGTGGACTTGCCCCAATGAGTGAACTACAATATGAACGCATTTGCAGGGGGAACTCTTCTGCAGGCGGAAATCCTGCTACATTAGGAGAATATGCTTGGGGAACAAATACGATCTTTGGTTCGAGCTATTCTTTAACAGGTAGCTTCACTGCTTCCGAGCTTGCAAGCAATGCATCTATAGCTGTAGGTAACGCTGCATATTTAACTACCTCTAGCGCTGGTCCATTGCGCAATGGAATATTTGCTACGGCTTCTTCTAACAGAATCACAAGTGGGTCTTCCTATTATGGAGTAATGGAGATGAGCGGAAATATGCCTGAATACTGCATCATGCTTGGTTGCCAAGCTGGGAGATCCTGTCGTTTAATTCCAAATGGGAATGGGATCTTATCTGCACTCGGAAATGCTCAACTTTCGGTGGGTGGTACTGGTTTCTGGCCAGGCATGGAAGGTAATCTCAATCTCGCAGCAACAACGACCTGCTCTGGAACTTGCGAAGTTACTAGTTCAGGAGGGATTAGGTTTCGAGGGGGTTCTATAGGCGATCCAGCTAGCTCACTTGTTGTTTCAGATAGAGGAACTACATTTACACCTACAGCACGGGCATCAAGCAGAGGCGGCAGAGGTGTTTT
Source organism: Bacteroidota bacterium (assembly GCA_016709725.1). Classification (GTDB taxonomy): domain Bacteria; phylum Bacteroidota; class Bacteroidia; order AKYH767-A; family OLB10; genus JAJTFW01. The sequence goes on along the minus strand of JADJMG010000003.1, from coordinate 116,292 downwards.
ATATATTCGCTAATTAAAAGTTAATTCGTCATGTTTAAAAGGACTCTGCTTTTGCTAGCAGCGACTATATGCGCTTTGAGTGTTAATGCCCAATACAATGGAGGCATTAATGACGGTTTTTCGTTTTCTAGTACGAGTAATAGTAACGCAACTCCTAATATTTATAAAGGAGGTAGTCATGATGGATTTTCATTTGTTAATGTTAGCAACCAAAATGCAGGTCCTTCCATTTATTTAGGTGGTAGCAATGATGGGGTTTCCTTTGTAAGTGTTGCCAATCAAAATGCTGTTCCTAATATTTATACCGGTGGCAGCAATGATGGATTTTCTATTATCAGTGCCATCAACCAAAATGCGATTCCTAATATTTACACTGGGGGCAACAATGATGGTTTTTCAATTGTAAATGTCAGTAACCAAAATGCGGTTCCCAATATTTATACAGGTGGTAGTAATGATGGGTTTAGTCAGGTAACCGCAATGGGGCTGAATGCTAGTCCGGGTATATATAAGGGTGGAATGAGTGATGGATGGGTAAGTCTAATGGCCGCGAATCAAAATCCATCAGTAATTCCATCGCCCTCACTTCAACTCAAATTATTCATTGAAGGATATTATGTGGGGAATAATTTAATGCTACCTGTATTATTTAATAATACCTTGAGCAATGATCCAACCGCATGTGATTCTATAACAATCGCACTCCACGACTCGCAAAATCCGAGCATCGAAGTTGCTTCGGCCAAAGCAATTTTATATTCCAATGGAAATACTTCAGTTTTGCTTTCAAATGCATTATTTAATCGATCACTTTATATTGTAATCAAACACAGGAATTCAATAGAAACGTGGAGTAAATTGCCGGTGATCTTGGGGAACATTACAACTTTTGATTTTACAGTACCTGAGTAATAATCATATTTTATCTTCTCGTTAATCGCCATGCTCTGGCCAAGGTTTCCGAAGGTGAGCTATCCCTTAACTTAGTGTCCTCTCTCTCTTTCAAGTCCACTCAAAGTCTTTGTGCTTTGCGTGTACAAAAATCAGAGGGATTGAAAAAAAGTAACGAAGAAAAATTAACTCCATGTCACAAAATCTGCCAACAAAATCTTTTAAAAATAAAATTCATATTTGAAATGCGAAGTAATTTCAATGTGAAATTACTTAAAGGGTTGAGGGTTTTAATAACCTAATAATAGTTGAAAAATTTTACTAGAATGAGTGCTGTGTCAAATAGGATGAAGTTATCTCTTATGATTTTTTAATTCTAAATGAATTTGAGAAATAAATGCAAGCTTTTTAATCTTGAATTGTGAACTTCAACACCCCTTTTCCCAACAAACGATAAAGAACCTAACACGCTTTGCTCGGAAATATTAATAAAAATTCTGATGCATTATTTATTACTTTACTACTTCGAAAAAACACTTTTTCAAATCTGAACAAAAAAGCATAAGATATTCCTTTTCCTTCGTTGTAAAATTTGATTGTAGATCGCAAAAAGAAAGTCCAATTCTCAATTCACTAGGATTAGGATTAGCGTTAAAATGGCAGGTTTTACGATGGTAATTAAAATTACTTACCAAAATATCTCGACATGCCAAACATTCGAATAATTTATTGAAAATTTACTTGCATTCAATGATAATTTATTCATACAATTATTTATATTTGTTAGTGAATGGGGGGCGAAAAAGCAACTGGTTGTCGAATTTATTGGTCTAAAGCAGAAATCATGTCCGGTTGTAAAAATTAGATGAGACAAACTATTATAAAATTTAAAGTTAATCAGAAATACGAAATTGTTAACAAAGCTTAAAAATTTATAAAATGAAATTCAAATTAATTTTAGTTCTAATCTTCATTTCGTGTTGTACACATTCAAAATCTCAAAATCTTGTTACAAATGGGAGTTTTGAAACTTTTACATTATGCCCCTTTTCCTTGGGTGCGATCAACCAAGCTACAGGATGGGTTGTGTCTTTAGGAACTCCCGATTTTTATCATACCTGTGCTGTAACCTCGCCGCTTACTGGAATTCCACAAAATGTTTGCGGTTACCAACAGCCTTTCAGTGGCGATGGATATGCCGGAATGCTTTGTTATAGTTCCTTTGCAAATGGATATAATCCAAATCAAAGAGAGTATGCTACGGGTTCTTTATCGCAAACACTTTCTATTGGTACAAAATACTTTGTTTATATAAGGGTAGTGCGCATGAACTCGTCTTCTCATGCTGTTAATAATATTGGAGCAAAGTTTCTTACTTCATCAATAACAGCTCTTCCCATTTCTAATTCGGCTCATGTTTTTTCTTCCTCCGTAATAACCGACACTCTTAATTGGACCACGATTCAAGGTTCGTTTGTTGCCGATAGTAATTACACGCATATTTCGATTGGAAATCACTTTAACGATACTCTAACAACAGTGAATTCAGTTGCTCCTGTAACTTTTGGATGGAATGCATATTATTTTATTGATGAAATTTGCGTATCTACAGATTCTTTAGGTTGCTTTGAGCAAACAGGTATTACTAATTTTACAGCAAACAATCTTGTTACAATTAATCCAAATCCTGTTGTGGATTTTTTGTATCTTGAAACAAAATGGAATTTAGATGCAGAAATAATTATTTACAATTCTTTAGGTGAAATCTGTTTGAAACAAGAAATATCAAATAGTGACGCTATAGATGTCAGTTTTATGCCTGAAGGAATTTATATATTTGAAATTATAAACTCATCTGGTAGAAGCCTTAAAAAAGGTAAATTATTGAAAGTAGATAGAACTAGGAATTAAATTTTATAGTTACATTTATTACCATTTATCAAAATACTAAGTAGACTTCCCAACTTTATAAGACCCTGACAGAAGGGCGACCTTTAAAGACTTTGCCGGAAATATGTGGTCTGTCGGAACAGTAGTTAAAAATGAATGCGGGTATTGATTGAAATAATAATCTGTAAATTTACCCATCATTTAAATTTACAATAATATGCATACAGGTAGTCATTACAAAATTTCGGAATTTTTACTATGGACAAGACGGGATATTTATGTCTTGATAATTTTAGCCTCGATCCCAACGATCTTGTTTCAAGTTTTCGATCTAAAATGGATAGCCTTACCGTGGGTACCCGTGGCATTGGTTGGCACTGCAGCTGCTTTTGTTGTAGGTTTTAAAAACACTCAAACTTACAATCGCCTTTGGGAAGCCAGACAAATTTGGGGCGCGATTGTAAACACCAGTCGAACCTGGGGAATGATGAGTAAAGATTTTGTGAAAGCCGACAAATCCGAAATCGAACAATTGATTTACAGACATTGCGCTTGGCTGACTGCCTTACGCTTTCAATTACGGAAACCACAAACTTGGGAAAACTCCAACAAGAATTACAATATTGAATATCGCAATTATTACTCAGTTCCTGAATGGCAAAGTACATTAGAAGAAGAGTTAAGAAAATACCTTACGGAAGAAGAAAATAATTATGTGCTTGGCAAGAAAAATAAGGGCAACACAATTGATAGCTTTACAATCGAAGCATATGAAAGAATTAAGAGCTAAAGGAAAAATTGAACACTACGAATATGTAGAAATGGAAAGGCGATTGGCTGATTTATATGACCATCAAGGCAAATGCGAACGCATTAAAAACTTTCCATACCCCCGACAATTTGCTAGCATCAATTTATTTTTGTTTGGTTGTTGGTTTTGATGTTGCCCTTTGGCATGCTCAACGAATTTCAAAAATTGGGTGAACATTTTGTATGGCTGACCATTCCATTTACAGTGATCGTTTCATGGGTTTTCACTTCCATGGAAAAAGTAGGCGAAGCAACCGAAAATCCATTCGAAGGTGGCGCAAATGATATTCCGATGGCTGCTCTATGTCGAACCATTGAAATTGATTTGAGAGATATGCTTGACGAAAGCCCACTACCCGATCCCATCACACCATCCAACAACATCTTAATGTAAATTTAAAAGTGATGGAAAAATATTTCCCTAAATTCCATGCTATGCACAATTGAAGATGAGAAAAATTATTCTATTCAATATGGTAACCTTAGATGGGTTTTTTGAGGGACTAAATCATAATCTGGATTGGCATCATGTGGATGCCGAATTTAATGACTTTGCTTACGAACAACTCAATGCTGTTGATGGGATAATCTTCGGTCGAAAAACGTATGAACTCATGGCAAGTTATTGGACTACATCGGATGCTATGACAAATGAACCCATTATAGCAAATTTGATGAATGCTAAAGCTAAATTTGTATTTTCAAAAACAATGAAAAAAGCAACGTGGAATAATACCCTGCTAATTAAAGATAATGTATTTTTAGAAGTTGAAAAACTAAAACTATTGCCCGGCAAAGATCTCATTCTATTTGGAAGTGCAACCCTAGCTTCAACATTTAGAGAATTGGATTTAATTGATGAATATAGAATCATGATCAATCCAATCATCTTGGCACAAGGCAATCCATTGTTCAAACAAACTTCCGAACCATCACCTCTTACCCTCATCAAAACAAAAACATTTATATCGGGAAATGTTTTACTTTTTTACGAACCAAATCGAGAAAATAAACATCCAACCGCTATCAGTAAATAATAAAATCACATGAGAAAAATAATTTCATTTATGCACATATCGCTGGACAGTTTTGTGGCAGGACCCAATGGAGAAATGGACTGGATTAAAGCGAATGATGAAATTTTTGATTTTGTCGGAAAGCGAATAAGTGAAGGCGACACTGCATTGTACGGTAGAGTCACATTTCAAATGATGGAAAGCTATTGGCCTTCCGCAGGAGCTAAGCCAACAGCGACCAAGCATGAAATTGAACATTCCAAGTGGTATAGCAAAGTACACAAATTGGTTTTATCAAAAACATTGAATAACGATAGCACTCGCGATGCAGAACTATCAAACACAAAAATTATTAGCGACAACCTTGCTGAAAATATAAATGAAATAAAAAATCAACCCGGCAAAGACATCTTGCTTTTTGGGAGCCCAACCGCAACTCATTCACTCATTCAATTGAATTTAATTGATGGTTATTGGCTCTTTGTTAATCCCATCATTCTTGGACGAGGTATTCCTTTGTTCGTAGACATCAAGGACAAAATAAAACTAAATCTCCTTACTACGCATCAATTTACTTGCGGGGTGACTGAACTTAATTACACAGTGGACAGACAATAACAACGTTTCACTAAAAGCACAAATTTTAATTACAAATGATAACCAAAGACAGTGATGAATTAATTCAATAAAAAATGTGTGAATGATGTAACTTTTATATCAGATTGTATAACATTTCCTGTCCAGAAATAATCAACTTTGTTAAAGTTAAAAGGCAGTAACCATAGATGGCAGAATTAAAAAGAACGTTAGGGCTTACTGAATGCATTTTTTTTGGAGTAGGCTCTATTTTGGGTGCTGGCATTTATACTCTCATCGGGAAGGTCGCTGGTCTTTCGGGAAATTTTATTTGGCTTTCCTTTTTAATAGCCGCAGTGTCGGCATTATTCACTGCGTTCTCCTATGCTGAATTGAGTTCGGCATTTCCTAAAGCCGGTGGAGAATATGAATATGCTAAAAAGGCTTTCGGAAAAAAGGTAGGCGTATTTTTAGGCATTACCATTTCCATGAATGGTATCATCAGTGGAGCCACTGTAGCCATTGGTTTTGCAGGTTACTTGAGCGGACTGATCGGGACCAATATTTTGTTGAACGCTTTGGGAATAATTCTACTTCTCTTTGGAGTAAATGCAACTGGTATCAGAAGCTCTTCCATAGTCAATATCATTTTCACTATTATTGAAGCGGGAGGTTTGTTTTTTGTCATCTATGTCGCCCTACCCTATCTGGGAGATGTGAATTACTTGGAATCACCACCTGAAGGGAACAACGGAATCTTAGCGGCTTCAGCTCTTGCCTTTTTTGCATACATTGGATTTGAAGAGATCGTAAAGTTGGCGGAAGAAACTAAATCTCCTGAAAAGAATATTCCAAAAGCACTATTTGCTGCAAGTGCCATTGTCATGGTGATGTATAGTTTGGTTGCTATTAGCGCGGTCAGTGTAATTCCCTATCTAGAATTAGGAAAATCTTCTAGTCCATTGGCAATGATCATTGGAAAAGATTATGGCCAAACGGGCGTTATCATCATTTCGGTGATTGCTTTATTTGCTACGAGCAACACCATTCTTTCTAACATGGTAGGAAGTTCACGTGTTTTGCTCAACATTGCCAAGGAAACTAAAGCATTAAAGTTGTTTTCCTATGTTTCACCCAACAGCAAATCGCCACTTATTGCTCTTGTTCTAATTCTCCTGTTGATGGCTGCCTTTGCCTTAATTGGCAATATTGAGATCATTGCCCGTATTGCTACCGTTTTTATTTTCATTACCTTCATTGTGGTAAACTTATCGGTTATCGTGTTGCGCATTCGTGAAAAAGAGATGCCCAGACCGTATCGTATTCCTCTGAATATAAAAAACATTCCTGTAATAAGTGTGTTGGGAATATTGACCACACTTGTATTGTTAGGTTACACGATTTTTAGCTTGCTAAAAGAACACTGAAAAGAAAATGACGAATTTATATTCGGAGAATTCATTTATCCAAGGGAATAGTCGTTTAATCATCTAAATTTCTATATACATTTGCATGGGAGCATAGGATGCAGAATCGAACATTTATTGGAACGTATAAAATATAAATCAAATGAATAAAGCTATTTTCAATCCGGGCAATTATCCCAAGAACATTGACTTTGCATTGCTAACAATTCGTTTAGCAGCGGGAGGATTTATGTTAACACATGGTATGGGTAAGTTTTTAAAACTATTCGGTGATGATCCTATAAAATTTGCTGACCCCATTGGACTTGGTGTTACTGCTTCCATCGTCCTTGTTGTTTTTGCAGAAGTACTCTGTTCCCTCTTTTTGATTTTAGGTTTGGCTACACGCTATTCCGCAATTCCATTATTGATTACGATGTTGGTTGCCGCCTTCATCGTTCATGCTGATGATGGATTTGGAAAACAAGAACTCGCTTTGCTTTATTCCACCATATACTTAGCCATTGCTCTTGCTGGTGGAGGGAAATATTCGATTGATAATTATATTCACAAACGTTAAATTCTTCCTGTTATGTCAAACATCAATTTGATCATAGAAGAAAGAGCAGCCGACATTGGCAACTTTTTGGTTGGAAGGTTGCTCCCGTTTCGTCAGAAGCGAATGGTAGGTCCATTTATTTTTATTGACCACATGGGTCCGGTAAAGTTGAATGAACGTAACAATTTTGATGTGTTACCCCATCCACATATTGGACTTTCTACACTTACCTTTTTGTTTGAAGGAAGCATCATGCATCGTGATTCAATCGGCAATGCTGTGGAAATAACACCAGGTGCCGTAAACTTGATGACTGCCGGAAAAGGCATTGTTCATAGTGAACGCACTCCGGAATATTTACGACATTCTGAAAAACATTTGCACGGCTTGCAAATTTGGATAGCGCTTCCAAAACACTTAGAAGAAATGAACCCGGAATTTTTTCATGTTTCTGAAAAAGAAATTCCGACTTGGGAGCAAAACGGAATTCAGTTTAAGCTGATAGCAGGAGAAGCCTTTAACCGTAAATCAGGTGTGCCTGTTTACAGTAAACTTTATATGATTGAAATTAAAAGCAAGTCAAAGCAAAAACTTACTATTGGCGAACATCTATATGGCGAATTAGGTTTATATATTTTGGAAGGAGGAGTTGAGAGCGGTGGTAATGTCTATGGTCCAAAACAAATGTTAGTTACAAAAGATGGTCATTTATGTGAATTTACAATTCACGAGAAAAGTACCCTTTACATTTTTGGTGGCGATCCCTTTCCTGAAGAGCGCTTTATTGATTGGAACTTTGTATCATCAAGTAAAGAAAAGATAGAAGAAGCAAAACAAAAGTGGAAAATACAGTCATTTGAGAAAATAGAAGGTGACGAAACCGACTATATTCCTTATCCAACATTAACGTAAATCTCTTAACGATAATATGGACAGAAAAACATTCTTAAAATCATTGGTTCCGCTAGTAGCTGCAGTACCCATAACAGCAGCAAATATGAAACTGAATGAACTAAATAAAATGACAGAACCATTGGGCAAGACCGGTAAAATGCCCGTGTTTTTCTTAGGTCATGGAAGTCCTATGAACGCGATAGAAGAAAATGAATTTGTACTAGGTTTTAGAAATATCGCAAAAGAAATCCCTAAGCCGAATGCCATTTTGTGTATTTCGGCTCATTGGGAGACAAAAGGAACATTTGTAACTGCCATGGAAAAACCTACAACTATTCATGATTTCGGAGGATTTCCTAAAGCATTATTCGATGTACAATATCCAGCTCCTGGTAGTCCGGATTTGGCAAGAGAAACCAAAGAACTTATCACTAAAACTAAAGTGGTTTTAGATGATAAATGGGGGCTTGACCATGGTGCCTGGAGTGTGATCAAACATTTATATCCGAATGCAGATATTCCTGTAATTCAAATGAGCCTTGATTACAATCAAGCTCCGCAATACCATTACGAATTAGCACAACAAATAAAATCACTTCGTGAAAAAGGAGTACTGATCATTGGAAGCGGTAATATGGTTCACAATCTGGGTATGGTATCCTGGAATAGACTCAACGAAAACTTTGGCTTCGACTGGGCCATTGAAGCCAACGAAAAAATGAAAAAATTCATTCTTAATAGTGACCATAAGTCCCTAATTAATTTTCGATCACAAGGCAAAGCATTTGATTTAGCCATTCCGACCCCAGAACATTATTTACCATTACTATATTCACTAGCTCTCAAAGATGAAAAGGATAATATTAAATTGTTTAACGATGAAGCGGTGGCAGGTGCCTTGACTATGACATCTGTTAAAATTGGGTGAGCACATTAAAAAAACAAATTACGCCAAGGAGAAATGAATTTATATATTTCTCTATTTATATCAATTGACAGAATTTGGCTTATTCAATAGAAAACAACAATACAATACATACTACTTTATATAGATGCTCTAACAAGAAGCACTGTTATTACTTTACATCGAATAGATTAAAACAACTTAATAAAATATACTTTACACAATGAAAATATTTGTGGAAACCGAAAGATTAATTTTAAGAGAAATACTTCCTACAGATATTGATGGTATGTTTGCACTTGATTCTGACCCAGAAGTTCACAAATATTTGGGCAATAAAACCGTTACTAATAAAGAACAAATCGTTGAATTAATCAATTTTATCAGACAACAATATGTAGACCATGGAATTGGTCGATGGGCGATTATTGATAAGAGAACAAATGAATTCATTGGCTGGACAGGATTAAAATTTGTAACAGCGCTGACAAACAATCACAAAAACTATTATGACATCGGTTTCCGTCTTATTAAAAAATATTGGGGTAAAGGAATCGCTACAGAAACAGCTCATGTATCCTTAGAATATGCATTTAGCACATTAAACATTGACGAAATTTATGCGGCAGCTAGTATTGAAAATGAAGGCTCCAATAAAATTCTCAATAAAATTGGAATGAATTTTATTGAAACCTTCTACTACGAAGATATCAAGTGTAATTGGTATAAAATGGACAAGAGTGATTATAAAAATAAAAAATCGACACTCTAACAACTACTTGGCCATATATGAACATTTCCGCTAGGCTATAATTTACATTCCCCGAATTGTTCGTTAGTATAAGAAAATTGATATCTTCGAATTAAGATTTAAAGTTGAGTCTATTCGCTACCCGACTCACCAAACGCAAATCTGCAATTTAAACGGTAACCCTTAAAAAAGACAAAGGATGAAATGGACCTACACCATTAAAAATAAGTTATTGGCATCCGTGGTGCTTCTTGTGCTTTGCTTGTTAGTATTTTTAAGCAACTACTTAGATAGATTACATACTCGAAATGTAAAGAATTCCATCTCTACATTATACGAAGACAGATTAATTGCTGAAGTTTACATACTGAAAATGACAAGTGCTATTTATCAAATCAAAGAAGTATTAAATGCCGAAATAAACACAGTTTTTAAAAATACAGCCATCAGTAAACTGAGCATTGAACTAAATGATACATTTAAGGCTTTCAGTAAAACAAAGCTTACTACAACCGAAAAAGAAACAGCTACGGAGCTTATAAATCACATTAAAAATCTTGAGAAAACCATTTTAAACAATAATTATAGCCCAACCAACTACACAGAAAAAGCACTCTTTTCTCTAAACAAGCTTTCCACTATTCAAATAGAAGAATCAAAGTTAATTATGCAAAATGTAGAATCAGAGTATGCTAATATTAAAGCATCTTCTCAATTTGCCTTTGCAATTATTATCATCATTTTACTTGTCTTGCAAGCACTCGTTTTTTCTGCTAAAACAATAGTGCCAGTAACTAAACCTAAAAACCCAACGCTCAATTAAAATCCATTTAGTTCTAATTAAATTTTAATTGCTTTTCTACAATATATTGTGTCCATCCTTGAGAGCAAGAATGATAGCATTCAAATTCGGGAACTAATCCTATATGTGTAAATACAATTTTAGTTTTGTCACCTTCTTCAGTAATTTCAAAACAAATTTTAGTTCCCGTCCACTCGTCGGTTTTATCGACAAAACAAAGATTACTTTCTGTCACAAGCCACACTAACTTTTTGTTGGGCACTTGTTCTACCAACTTCTGTTTAGTAAAATGCGCACCTCCACCTGCTAAAAATGTAAATTCGTCTCCTGTTTTTTCTGAATTCCCTTCAAAAGATTCCTCATATAAGCCCGACCACCAACCTCTAACATTTAAGAGGGCTTCATATACTTCTTCTGGTGAATGCTGCACTAAAATAGTTACTGTAAAATCCTTACTATCCATATTGCTACTTTATGCTATTTAAGTATTACTAATTGTCCAAGATGATACTGCAAATGGGTCGTTCGTGTTAAAATAACATTTAACTTATTACGGTGTGGTTCTTTGATAAAATCTTCAGCTGAAACAGCAGTATGCTTTTCAAACCAATCGTCTGGTTGCAAGTTTTCAAATTTCTGCTTAAGCAATTCACGTTGTTTGCTCCAGCTTTCTCTAAGTTCTTTTGTTGACGGTAAATTATCTATTGCTTTATCTGGCAATTCAACAAAGGGTTTATGCAAGTTAGGCAACACGGCTTCTCCCATATCTAATAATGGAATCATTAAATCATGAACGGCAATTAGATGTCCGACTAAATAAACACCTCTATTCTTATTAGGTCCAATTTCCTTTTGCAGTTGCTCATCACTTAATGAATTCAGCAGATCATCAAAATTTTTGATTGATGCATTCCATCTATCTAACATCATTTTAACCATTACTTCTTTTGTTGCCATAAATCTATTTTTTAACGTTTTATAAATGTATGTTACAAATATAATCGCTAAAAATCACTTATCAAGGGTTTAAAATAGCCGATTAGATGTCTTGCTATACCCATGGCTTTAAATAATTGATATCTTCGAAGTAAGATTTTAAGTGAAAGTCAAGTCGCTCTTGAATTCCTACTAAATAAAGTTAGCAAACCGATAAGGACAAATAAGCTAAACCGATCAAAATCATTTCTAATGACCGTAACGAATAAAAAATAGCATTTAATAAAATGAACTGGATACTACTCATTATTGCCGGACTCTTTGAAGTTGCATTTGCATTTTGCTTGGGTAAAGCAAAAGAAACTAGTGGCAACGAAATGTATTTGTGGTATGCAGGTTTTATTTTGACACTCACAATCAGCATGGAGCTTCTCATTAAAGCAACACAAACATTACCTATAGGGACAGCCTATGCCGTATGGACAGGAGTAGGAGCTGTTGGAACGGCTTTGATTGGCATATTGATATTTAAAGAACCAGCCACTTTTTTGAGAATGCTTTTCATTATTACATTAATTGGATCTATCATCGGGCTAAAAGCAGTTTCTCACTAAAACGGATAGCGAACGAAAAGCATGAATGTTCTATTGCTAGAATGATCATTCAATTTGCCAGAAACATGATCAATTTCAATATACATACAATATATTTTCAATTTGGCGTTTATACGTCACAATTGTAAAATATGAAGACTATCTCGCTTATTTTAATTGGTGTAGTACTAACCACTTCAATTTCATCTTGTAAAAAGGATTCAACCCCTCCTACCAACTCTCCAAACTTCACACAACTTAAAGTTGGTAATTATTGGATTTACGAAAGATTCAATATAGATAGTAGTGGGAATGCAACTGCAACAGGAATTATTGACAGTTGTTATATAGAGAAAGATACTTCCATAAACAATATTACCTATTATAAATTCATTCGTCCTGAAGTTATAGGTTCATTTAATAATTACAATTTTGTTCGTGATTCTTCACATTACCTAGTTAATCAAATAGGAGGAATTCTTTTTTCATCTCAAAATTTCACAGACACATTTTACCACAATTTTATCACGGCAAATCCGGGCGATACTATTTGCGAAGCATTTTTAAAAATGGCAGATAAAAATTTCCCTTTTAATGTATCCAAATTGGGATTCTCAAGGAAACCCAAGACACATCGATACGCGATATGCTGAAAACATTGGTATCGTAACAGAGACGTTTCCATTTTTTGCAAGTTCTCCAAACTATACCCAAAGGCAGTTAATCAGATACAAGGTTTACTAATCGATTGAGCCTAAATTAAAATGCCTTCACTACAGAAATCATTTGAGGTGATGGTATTTCAAACTCCATAATTTGTTTTATATTAACAGGAAAATGGTATCTTCGAGATAGGAATTTCGGTAGAGGTTTACTAACTATTAGTTTGCAAAAACACCATGATGTCTAGAAGCATTCATACAACACACAAGGACCTTAAAAAACTGAACAAAGGAGAAATTGATGAGCAGTTTAATGACCCCAATTCGGATTTAGCAGCCTTAGCAAAGAAATCATCCTTAAAAAAGCAAGTCTCAAAGAAACGTAAAAAAATCTGAATAATTAATTTTCAGTTAAGTTGATAGTACCAATAAATTCCTTAAACTTTTTGATTATACTTTTCTCATAAGAACAAATTAAAAGGACTAAAGAAGCCCTTTTTTCTTTCAAGCGGAGCAGTTTGCAAAAAGCAATGATTTCTATTTCGTAAATTGCTATTTTATGTTTAGAAATGAGTATCTTCGATTTAATGTTTCGGTAGAAGTCCGATATCTGTTTCAGCTGTCTCTCGCAAAGCGGTTAAACATTATCAACTTTTCCTTTTGCAGGATTAACCATTTTAAGCGATTTGAAAAATGCAAACATCAATTACCATAATCATTCTTGGCCTATTTATATTTTGGGGACATTATCTCAGTGGAGTATTTGAACGCAAAAGTATTCCCGATGTACTCGGCCTTATGCTAATTGGCATATTGATTGGGCCTGTATTTCATTTAATTGACCCATCCACTTTTGGAAAATTCGGCTCCTTATTCAGTAATCTTGTACTTATATTTATTCTATTTGAAAGTGGGACGGATCTAAAAATATCCGAGGTAAAAGAATCCTTCAAGGAGTCGGCTGGAATTACAGCCGTCGGCTTTTTAGTAACCTGGATCGTTACATTTGCCCTTTGCAAGCTTATTTTTAACTTACCGAACCTTACCTGTCTATTTATTGGTTCAGCTTTAGGGGGTACATCTTCCGCTGTAGTAGTAGGATTAGTGAAAAAAATGTCAATTAAAGCAAAGACCTCCACCACGCTAATCATTGAATCGGCCGAAACGGATGTATTTACCTTAGCAATACCAATAAGTATTCTTGGACTCATGATCACTGGGCAAGTTCAAACAAACACAGTCCTCTCCCAATTTATTTCATCTCTGGTCATGTCATTAATTTTCGGAGTAGGTGGTGCCTTTATTTGGTCATTTATCATCAATAAGTTTCCTACCCTTAAGACAACGAAGTTTTCTACTCCTGCTTTTTTGTTCATCATATATGGCTTAATAGAATATTTAAACTTCAGTGGTCCGCTCACTGCACTTTCATTTGGTATTGCTATTGGAAACTTACAATATTTTGAGCCCAAATTACTCGAAAGAGTAATTCCAAATCACAGTATCGTATTGCCACAAGACGAAAAATTATTTTTTAATGAAATGGTTTTCTTACTTCGTACATTCTTCTTTGTTTTTATTGGACTTTCTATACACATAGAACGACTTGATTGGTTACTTTGGGGAGCGGCAATAACGTTTGCACTATTTGCAGTTAGAATATTGGTTGTAAAGTTTGTCATTTCTAAAAGTACACCCTTACTTGATAAAGCCACCATGTCAATTATGATTCCGAAAGGATTAGGAGCAGCGGTAATCGCAACACTGCCTTTTCAACAAGGTCATGCAGATGGGATCATTATACAGTCCATCTGTTTCTCAGTAATTCTATTTAGCACCTTATATTGTGTTGGCCTTTTCTTCTTACTAAAAACCGAAACATCGCTCGGATTCTATGCCAAGATCTTTGGACGTGACAAACCTGAAGGGAAGGGAGAAGTTGATAAAGCATAGAACAATTGCTAAAATCCTCGCTGCTTCTAGAGCTCCAGGCTTGTAAAAAGTTGCAGTTTATTCAATATAGATGATTTAATAGTTTTAGTAAATAAATTATCTTCGATTAAAGAATTAAAGAAAATTCCGATAAAGGACCTCTCCATGGACCATCTGTGAATCGATTTCTAACATTACAACCTGTGAATTACTAAACTTGATTCAATCATGACTTTGCAAGATGAATTATTGGGTCCAAAAAAAGAGGATATATATAAGCAGTTAGCTACTGATCTAAACGGTAAATTCACATTGGGCGATTTCTATAATCCTGTAAAAGTTGATGTGCCTTTTCAAAACTGGACAATTACATTGGATACAAATGTCCTTATGGAATTCATTAACATCAGTGCAGGGAATCCTTATGGTGGAAATTCAGAATATACAAGAGTAAGAGCATCTTTTCTTAAAACCAGTAATTTCCAGTTTTCAATTACTAACACAAGCGTCTTTTGATTCATTTGTAAAAATATTTGGTGCCCAAGACATCACGGTAGGATGAAGTATTTGACAAACTGTTTACGATTAAAGAATGATGAGTTTAAGATTAAAGAATTATTCTCTAAAGCTGTTATCCGGAATTTATTGTTAGACCTTGTGGAAGTTAATCTTGCTATAAGAACTGAAGAAAGCTTATTTGGAGACCAACTCCCAGAAAACACTAACGAAATATACTTTAAAGCCGAAGACGTAATTGTTGATCTGAATAAATTAAAATTGCTTCATCAATTATTTTCAGAAATATTATTACAGCTTCATAAAATCGGAGTCGCAAAAAATGATACTCCTAATAGTCATTTAACATAAAGCTGATAAATGTAAATAAGTTGAAACTACTATGAACACCTTTTAGCTAATGTTTTGGATTTCTTAAGCTCTTGTAAAAAAATAGTAAATTCAAACAATCAACTAACCGATCTTTCGTTTTGTATAATAATTCAAAAAAAACAAGTAAAATGTTAAAAAGTCAAACCACAATGGTTAAGCAAAATCATCGACTCATGGCAATCATAATTGCAGTTCCAATGCTATTGCTCATACCATTCATAGCGATGATTTTTTCTGACGAAGTAACATGGACATCATTTGACTTTTTAGTTGCAGGCATTTTGCTGCTCGGTGCTGGTCTGACGCTTGAATTTATTCTAAGAAAAGTAAAAACATCCAAACACAGAATCGCGCTTTGCATTGCACTTTTCTTGGTACTCTTCCTTGTATGGGCTGAACTTGCCGTTGGCTTGTTCGGGACACCTTTTGGTGGACAATAGTTAGAGAAGTATGAAATTTTCTGTTTAAGAAATGTAGTTTGCCTGAGTGAAGAGCTTTTTAGGAAAATAAAATCCTACAGATGACAATTAGTCCACTTTCCAATTGGGAAGGTTTCATTGGTAGTTTAAATTCCAATACTTATGATACAACCATTTCATAAAAATTACTTTCTGCAAATTATATTTTTAGATTGATGGACTTTTAGTAATCGGATTATGACCTCATCAATCTTCCAAAATCTTTAAAATCACAAATTAACATCCTCCGTCCCGATTCTTTTCTTGTATCCTTTCAAAATAAATCAAATAATTTGCGCAATTAAATAGTTGCGCTTATATTTACAACCAATTAATTGCATAATCATAACGATCATGGAAACCAGAAGGGACGTGTTTCAGGCAATTGCCGACCCAACACGCAGAGCCATCTTGCTCTTGCTTGCCGCTCAAGCTATGACGCCAAATGCGCTTGCCGAAGAATTTCACACCAGCCGACAAGCGGTTTCAAAGCACATCCAAATTCTTACCGAATGTGAGTTGGTGAGTCAGGAACAAAAGGGACGGGAAATTTATTATCATTTAAATGCAGACCATCTAAAGGAAATTGACAAATTCATGGATCAGTTCAGAAAAATTTTGGAAACTCAATTCAATCAACTTGACAACCTATTATCAAAAAAAAATCACGCCATCGCTAACCACGGTGGTAAAAAAACAAAAAAATGGAAAACAACTTGCACTTTGAATTAACTGTTGACAAAGCATCAAAAACAGTATTCATTACGAGAGAATTTGATGCCGAGCTTTCTTTGGTATGGGATGCATTCACCAAACCTGAAATTCTAGATCTTTGGGTGGCGCCTAAGCCTTGGAAAGCAAAGACAAAATTTATGGATTTCAAGGTAGGTGGTCGAAGATTTTATGCCATGGTAAGCCCGGAAGGACAGGAACGTTGGTCGATTCAGAAATACACCTCCATCAGTCCAAAAACCAATTTCAAAATGAGCAATGCTTTTGCGGACAAAGATGAAAACCCTGAATTACCCGGTTCAGATTGGGATTACACTTTTAGTGAACAGGACGGAAAGACAATAGTGCGAATTACTATTTACAATGAATCACTTGCCCGTCTAGAAAAGATGATTGAAATGGGCTTTAAAGAAGGATTCAAGATGAGTTTGACAAATCTGGATAACCTGTTAGCTTCGCAAAATCAATCTTGATTCTTAAAATATAAAAGAATCATTACTATTCTCATACCTGTATAAAATCAGTCATGAACGTAAAAGCACAAATTAAAGAGTATATAGCTAGTCAACCTGAATCCAAACGAAGCGACATGCAAGAATTGCATCGCATCATTTTGGAATTAAAACCAGCATGTAAACTATGGTTTTTGGATGGTAAAGACGAGAAAGGGAAAACGGTTTCCAATCCTAATATTGGTATGGATTTGAAGTGAGTCAATAGTGGATTAATTTCAACTGAACATGCAATGCAATAAAACACAAACTGCAAATATGAATTAATAAACAAAGCTCAACCCTTTTGTGATTCAATACTTTTTGTACATTAGTCGAGCGAAAATATAATTACTGCTTTACTTTCGCAAGAGACATAACCAACAGTGCGAATTAAAATAAGCAGATATATAATTGCAGAACACCACCAATGGCAACAGAAATTACGATTACAACTCCTGACAGTGAAATTGTAAGTTCAAGAATATTTAACTCACCAAGAGAACTTATTTTTCGTGCTTGGTCTAATCCAAACCATTTAAAAAATTGGTGGGGTCCAGCAGGGTTTACTAATACTTTTAATGAATTTGATTTTCAAGTAGGCGGAAAATGGAGTTTCATCATGCACGGTCCTGACAAAGGAAATTATGTTAATGAATGTGAATTTATAAAAATTGAAGAGCCTTCACTTATCGCTTGGCAACGTATTTCAAAACCACTTTTTCAAGTAGTTGCTACCTTTGAAGAAATATTAACAGACAAGACAAAACTTGTTTTTAAGATGCTATTTGATACCCCAGAAGAGTGCAGAAAATTAAAACCGTTTGTGGTTGACAAAAACGAAGAAAATTTTGACAAACTTGAAAACGAATTAGCGAAAATGGTTTTATAAAAAGACTATCTGAGAAACATCTTTTAAGATTCAATACCTTTAACAATAAAGAAATCAAATTTTAACGACTATACACATCTCAAAAATGCAAAAGCCTACGCTATTTTTAAACCAATCCTATGACAAAATTAATAGTACTTTTACTGTTTCCATCTCTTGTTGCATTTGGTCAGACAACCGCGAATCAAGAATCTGGAAAAAATTCTCAACAGGAAATTATCGAGTGGAAAACACTAGACCAGTCAAAATTTTCTATTCAATATCCTTCGACTTGGGAACTGAATCAAAGTGGACAAATGGGAACAAGTTTCATTATTTTTTCTCCATTGGAAAACGATGAAGATAAATTTAAAGAAAATGTTAATCTATTGATGCAGGATTTAACTGGACAAAATATTGACCTTGACAAGTACGTCGAAATTTCAGAAGGTCAAATAAAAACAATGTTGACGAATTCAACATTAATTGAAAGCACAAGAGTAAAAAAAGAAAGTGAAGAATTTCACAAAATAATATATTCTGGCGACCAAGGCATCTTCCATCTAAAATTTGAACAATACTATCGGGTGATTGATGACAAAGCTCTTGTCCTAACCTTTACATGTGAGACAGACCAATTTTTCAAATTTGTCAACACAGGAGAAAAAATTCTAAACTCATTTACTCAGAAAAAGTAAGCTACGCATTCTAACTGAATCGCATTAGTTGGCTATTATTTCTCTAAACTAAATTAAACACATCACCTAAAAGAAAATAGCCAAAACATCTACTAACCAGTGGACATATATCTATTTCTTGGTAAATATGACCAAAAAGGCTCTTTTAACCTTTATCTGTTCCCTTTCGATCAAATTCAGCTAAAATAAATGGATAGATTACTATTCCATAAATAAAAAGTTAATACCTTGTACTCTTATAAAACACAACATCATGAAAAAATACATTTTATTAATAATCCTGACACTACAGGTCGTGACGCTTCAGGCACAAAAAGCTTCGTACAAAGACAACCAAATCCAAATTGACGATCAACCTATTGCTACCATAAAAAGTATGGACAGTAAAGGTACGATGGGCATGGTAAATGATTTTGAGATTTATAATATGAAGAACGAGCTGATGATTGTGGCGGCCTATGCAAGTGAGTATCCAGAAAGTAAGGATGACAATATGAGCTATTATTACAAGCTATCGTTTGTAGGGTTGGATAAGGATGGCTATTTTAAACTTTCAAAGCTTGGAACTGCAAAATCATTAGCCAAGTTGATAGGAAATGGTGGAATCATAAAAAATGACTCGTTAGATAAAGATGCTTTGTTCACGTTTATTGCTCGCAATGGCAAAGCAGCACCAGCTGCCAAAGTTGAATACGTACTTGTGCAGCGCGACCGTTCATGGCCTCTTGATTTTCGTGAAGCTGGTACTATTGAACAACAAAGCAAATTGATAGGAAATTATCGTGACGTAACTCCCAATGGAAGCAATGTAGACTATTATGAAATTTCATTACCCAGTGGATTGATGGTAGCGAAAGTTAATTTTAAAGAAGGAAACGATTCTCAAGTTTGCGAAATAACTACAATGAAAGATAATTTAAAAAGAGCGGTACCCACTCCATCCAAAGAAAGAAATGTGAAAGTACTGATGGGCGATCGCAATTTGGAAGTAGTAAAACGCATTGTGAAATGGCTCGTCGACAATCGTTATTTATAAATCATTTTTTTACTCTTCTTACAACAAACTCAATTCTTAAAGGATATTAATCTGCCTTTCTATAACAGAGATGAGTGACAAAATGGAAGTAGAAGTATTTTATCCAAAAAGCCTTCTCGCTTGGAGAAAATGGTTAGAAAAAAATCATCTGTCGAAGCAAGCGGTATGGCTTGTATTTTATACTAAAGCATCCAATAAATTTTCTCTCTCTTGGAGTGAGTCAGTGGAAATTGCACTTTGCTTTGGATGGATAGACAGTAAGAAAATAAAGATAGATTCCGAAACATCACATCAATTTTTTAGCAAACGAAAAGCGAACAGTACTTGGTCAAAAATTAACAAAGAGAAAATTCTACAACTCGCTGCAAAAGGTTTAATGACTGATGCTGGAATCAAGTGTGTTGAAATTGCGAAGGAGAATGGCTCATGAACACTTTTAGACGAAGTGGAAGAACTCATTATACCCAAAGACCTTGAAAGTAAATTTAAAGCGAAGAAAGGCTCTAAAGAATACTTTTTAAGTTTGAGCAAATCAAATAAAAAAGCCATTCTACAATGGGTGGTCATGGCCAAACGACCAGAGACTAGACTAAATAGAATAAATGAAATAGTTGAGCTTGCCGCTAAACAGCAAAAACCAAAGCATTTGCCATAAATTTGAATCATGTACATTGCATTTAGTTCAATAATAAAATTCATCTTCACAATCAGGCAAACCGTTATACATCCGTTCCCCAATAACTAACTCTGAAAAATCAAACTCATGAAAAGAAATATTTTTAAAAGTATATTCCTACTTGGAACAACACTTACCCTTCTTTCATTCGATTTACAAGTACCAGCTGGATGGGTCAAAGGAGGATCTCAGGCAAAGAGTTATCAAATGATCACTGAAAAAGGTGCAGGGCCGGACGGGAGCAATGCCGCGACTATAAAATCAATTGACAAAAAAATTAAAGGTTTTGGGACACTCATGCAAAGTTCCACTCCCACCAAATATCTAGGTAAACGAGTTCGAATGACGGGACAAATGAAATCAAAAGAGGTAAAGAGTTGGGCTGGCTTTTGGTTTCGTGTTGATCAAGCGAACACAAGACAATCCGCTTCATTTGACAACATGCACGATGGCAAAACTGATCGCTCCATCAAAGGAACAACCGAATGGAAGTCCTATGAAATTGTTTTGGATATTCCAGAAAATGCTACGAATATGACCTATGGTGCATTGTTAAATGGAACCGGACAAATTTGGTTTACTAAAATAGATTTTGAGATTGTTGATAGTTCGGTTCCAACAACTGGTAAAGAAAAGAACACCGAACCAACCAATCTCGATTTTAAAAACTAATACTAATCTCTACAAAGTCGCTATTGTTTTAACGGTGTTACATGATTTGATTTCTTTTTTATCTTTGTTTTGCTCTCCTTTTAAAATTTATTAAATGCTGGCATTCTTAAGAAAAACAAATCACAATAATATGGTAGTAGCAAAAAAACTTTTTGCATTGGCATCGATATTACTTTTTTGCCAACTTGCAAAAGCACAAACGTTGAATAAAGTTGTGCTTGACAACCAAGACATCATCAGCGGTCACTATTATGCTGTTGAACCTTCCACAGACAGCATTGCTGGTGTTTTAGTTCTTTTAGCTGGATTTGGACAGCGACCAGAAGATAGTCCATCAGAAACCAAACTACACCATGAAGGGTATGCGAATAACATACTAACCATCTTTTATGCTGGAGGAAACAAGTTGTATGCTGACTCAATAACTCAATTAAAATTAACCAACGTTATTAAAGATGTGTTAACACGCTTCAAAGTAAAGAGCAACACTTTTGTTATTGGTGGTTATTCAGCAGGAGGAATGATTGCCTTGAGATATGTGGAACTTTGCAATGAGTTTCCTAACAAATTCCCCATCCAACCAAGAGGAGTTTTTACTGTTGATTCACCTATTGATATATTTACAATCTACGAGCAATTAGAAGAAAATGCAAAAAACAACTACTCAGCATTAGCCGTTGAAGAAGCAGAAAGAGCGATGGGCTATATAAGAAACGAGTATGGAATTCCCAGGGATCATATTTCTACTTATGCAAAACTTACTGCCTTTAGTATGAATAAAAATTATAGTCAAAACGAAATATACTTAAAAAATACTGCTGTACGAACTTACCACGACGTTGACATTGCATGGCGAATAAAAAATCGAAACCAAACTGTTCATGGATCAAATTATGAAGTAACTGCAGAACTCATTAATCGTTTAGTTTTAATGGGTAATGATAAAGCCGAATTTATGCAAACTTTTCAAACAGGATATCGCTCAAATGGAGATAGACATCCACATTCGTGGTCGATCGTAAATGAAGTGGAGTTGATACAATGGATGAAAGATTTAATAAATTAAATTTACGGTTAAGACGATTAATTGAAAACCTACACAACAAATTCTTAACAATAAATATTACATAAATCTACAATTTATGGCAGCAATAAAAACAAAACAAACCAATGTAGATGTACATGAATTCATTAATTCATTTGCCGACACAGAACAAAAACGCGAAGATAGTTTTGAACTTTTAAAAATGTTGCAAAAATGGACAGGTTACGAACCAAAAATGTGGGGGCCAACAATAATTGGATTTGGATGCTATCATTACAAGTCTGAAAAAAGCGCACAAGAAGGAGATTGGCCATTGGTTGGATTTTCACCACGTAAAGCAGCCTTTTCCCTTTATGTCTATACGGGAAGTGCACAACAT
Organism: Bacteroidota bacterium; assembly: GCA_016709725.1. Taxonomy (GTDB): domain Bacteria; phylum Bacteroidota; class Bacteroidia; order AKYH767-A; family OLB10; genus JAJTFW01. Next base: position 93,724 of record JADJMG010000003.1, on the reverse strand, counting down.
GCACATCTCCTTAAAAATCTAGGAAAGTTTAAAATGGGAAAAGCTTGTATTTACATTAAAAAGCTATCCGATATCGACCAACAGGAACTTAAGAATCTAGTTAAGGAAACCATTAAATTTTTAGAATCTAAATACGGGAAAATGAAATAGAATGGACGAATTTACACATATCAAAAAGTTGTACAATATTAGATAATTTGTAGCATGAAAAAATATTTTACAATTTATGCATCAACAATTTTATTCTATGTATTATTGACAAATCCACTTCAATCTTTAGCACAGTCCGGATCATTAGATCTAAGTTTCGACACCGACGGGATTGTTACAACACCGATAGGGAGTTCAGATGCATTTGGCAGATCCATCGCAATACAATCGGATGGCAAAATTGTTGTAGCAGGTTACAGCGATAATGGTACTCAAGATGTATTTGCAATTACACGATACAACACAAACGGCAGTTTAGATAGCACTTTTAACACTGATGGCATTGTGAATACAGCCATAGGAACTTCAGGCAATAGAGCTCATGCCTTAGCTATTCAAAATGATGGAAAAATTGTTGCTGCAGGATATGCCTCCATCACAGGAACTTCAAATGACTTTGCTTTGGCTCGATACAACACAACAGGAAGTTTAGATACTACCTTTGATACAGACGGGAAAGTTACAACGGCATTTGGACAAAGTACTAATGATAGGGCTTTCGCAATTGCTATACAAGGCAATGGTAAAATTGTTGTCGCTGGATATAATACAAACAGTTTAAGTGGGCAAAGAGATTTTGCGGTAACACGGTACAATACAAATGGTAGCTTAGATACTACATTTAATAGTAATGGAATAGTTTCTTTGTCGATTGCTTCTGGAATGGATGAATGTCGCTCAGTGATGATCCAGACTGATGGAAAAATAGTTGTGGCAGGATTTAGCTTCGATTTTACAACTCGCGTTTTTGCAGCTGTAAGATTCAACACGGATGGTAGTTTAGATAATTCATTTGACAACGATGGAATTGTTACAACGGCCATTGGATCCACTGACGATGCTGGGTATGCTGCAGCATTACAAAGCGATGGCAAAATTGTAGTAACTGGTTATACTTACGGTGCTGCTAAGTACGATTTTGCATTAATTCGATATAACACTGATGGCAGCTTAGATAGCACCTTTGATACTGATGGGAAAGTCACAACTTCCATCGGAACTGCAGAAGATCTGCCATTTGCCTTGGCAATACAACCTGACGGAAAAATAATTGCTGCTGGACATAGTCAGAATGCGTTTAATAATTTTGCTCTCGTTCGTTACAATACCAATGGCAGTCTAGATAATTCATTTGACGGTGATGGTAAGGTTACTACAAACATAGGATCCTCAATTTCTGATGATATTATTCAGGCAATAGCACTTCAATCCGATGGAAAAATTGTAGTTGCTGGACAAACGAGTGATGGTACAATATATGATTTTGCATTAGCTAGATATTTCAATAATGGGACAACCGGAATAAATAGTACCGACAATAATAATTATTCCTATGTACTTTTTCCAAATCCATTCATTAATCACTCTACACTGAAATTAAATCAGTCTTTAAAAAGTGCGACATTAAATATTTACAACATAAATGGAGAACTCGTTCTGCAATACTTAACTATTTCTGGACAATCCACTATTATTAATCGCGATCAACTTTCAAGCGGACTTTATTTTATTCAGATAATTGATAACGATAAAATAATCCTCACAGACAAAATCATAATTACAGATTAACTAATTGTTCAAATAATCTTAGCTCAGATTTTAAAGTTCCAAAAAATATTTTCAAGAAATATTAATTTGCCTATAATTTAAGGTTATCTAAACCATGCTTTCTACTCTACATAAAAACACATATAAAATTTAACGAAGGTCAAAATATTCGCCATCCATTTGCACAAAACGAAATTTTAAAATAATAAGCGAGCACGGCTTGGTACAAAGGAGTCAGGTAATAATTAAACAAATTTTTGCAAACTAGGTTTGGTTTTACAAAAAATCGCCACCTTCGCTTACATAAACCTTTATACTCTGCTCCAATGACAACGCCACCACTAAAGAAAACGATAACCATCGACAATTATTTAGACAACCATTATATTCATAGGAGCAATTGGTTAAGAGCTGCTGTGTTGGGAGCGAATGATGGTATTATATCGATTTCAAGTCTGGCGATTGGTGTAGCAGCGGCAAGTTCAGCCAGAGAACCCATTGTTTTAGCAACGGTAGCTGGACTCGTTGCAGGTGCATTATCAATGGCTGCTGGTGAATATGTTTCTGTGAGTTCGCAAACGGATACCGAAAAAGCAGACATTGAACGAGAAATACAAGAGCTAAAAGAAATGCCCGTTGAAGAGCTAAATATATTGGCTCAAATCTATGAGAAAAGGGGTCTAAAAAAAGAAACTGCCATGCAAGTGGCCCTTGAACTTACGGAAAAAGATGCATTAGGTGCTCACATTAGAGACGAATTAGGTATTAATGAGATTAGTCAAGCCAATCCTATACAAGCTGCTATGGCATCGGGAGCGGCTTTTACTGTAGGTGGTGTTCTGCCCTTATTAACTGTACTTTTCGCACCCATTAAAGGCATGGAATATTGGCTTTATGGTTCTACCATATTATTTCTAATTTTATTGGGAGCAATGGCTGCGAAAACAGGGGGGTCAACAGTTGGAAAAGCCATATTAAGAATTACGGTATGGGGTACACTTGCCATGGGATTGTCTGCATTCGTGGGCTACCTCTTTGGCGTTAATTTATAAAGTTAAAACAACTCACCAGCGTCGGGTTTGAATTCCAAATTAAAATTTAAGCGACGCAAAATACATTCAACCCATTAAAGGTATAGAAACCTTATAAGAAGAATACAAACTGTAAATAATACAATCTATGTTGCCCTCTCAAAGCAATTAAAATTTCAAAATAATGACAATCACAAAATCATCTATAATAAAAACATTACTCATACTGTTTTTAGTTTTTGCCGGATTACATTATGCAAAAGAAATTCTAATGCCACTTACCATCGGTGGAGTTTTAGCAACACTCTTTTTTCCGCTTTGCAAATGGATGGAAGGAAAGAAAATACCTAAAGGGTTAGCTGTACTAATTTGTGTGCTTATATTATTGATAATAATCGCTGGTATTAGCGTCTTGCTTGGCTGGCAAATAGCTACGCTGGCAAATGACTTTCCAATAATAAAACTAAAAAGTAGAGCCATCATTGATCGAATTCAGGAATATATTTTTAATCATTCAGATATTTCAGCAAAAGAACAATTTCAGATCATAAAAGAGGAGCAACCTTCCTACTCAAATATTATTCAATCCCTGGTAGGTTCATTTACCTACATCCTTACTAATTTACTTTTTACCTTGGTATATCTTTTCTGTTTGCTTTTCTATCGCAGTCATATCAAGCAATTCATATTAAAGTTAACACCCCCATCTGATCAAAAAGAAATTGAGCAAGTTATTTATAGTGCTGCATTGATTTCACAACAATATTTAGTTGGTCTATCAAAAATGATTGTATGTTTATGGATAATGTATGGGGTTGGATTTAGTATATTAGGTGTTAAAAATGCTCTTTTCTTTGCACTACTTTGTGGACTTCTTGAAATCGTTCCCTATGTGGGAAATCTAACAGGAACTTTTCTCACTGTATTTGTATCTGCTGGCCAAGGTGCATCTGTTCAAATGCTTGGAGGAATAATCGTTGTATATGGTATTGTGCAATTAATTCAAGGATGGTTACTCGAGCCATTGATCGTTGGACATCAAGTAAAAATAAATCCTTTCACAACGATCATTGCCTTAGTGGTGGGTGAATTAGTATGGGGAATCCCCGGAATTTTCCTTGCCATTCCTATTATTGCGATGATCAAAATTGTATGTGATCATTTCGAACCTCTAAAACCCTATGGCTTCTTAATAGGTCCTACAGAAAGCAAAAAAAGAAATTATTGAATTAGTCAAGAATACACCCAAGCCATGACAAGTTTTCAAATGAACTTGAATTAATCGAACACTGTAAAATGAAAAAAGCAATTCTCACTATTGGGTTGTTAATCTTATCAAATGTCTTTATGACTTTTGCTTGGTATGGACATTTGAAGTTTAAACAAATGAGTTGGTTTAGTAATTTAGGTTTAGTAAGCATCATCCTTATCAGTTGGGGCATTGCACTTTTTGAATATTCTGCACAAGTTCCTGCAAACAAAATTGTGTTTTCCGGAAACGGTGGACCTTTAATCTATGGCAACTAAAAGTAATTCAAGAAGTAATTACATTGGTTGTATTCACCGCTTTTACGCTCTTCTTTTTTAAAGAAGAAACATTCAAAACAAATCATTTTATCGGATTTGGATTCTTAATACTTGCTGTGTATTTCATCTTCAAAAAATAAACATTTATTCATACATTTGAATTAGATCTAACCGCATCTCATTTAACAAGTAAAATCACCTTATCAAATTAGCGCTTAAGACCATGACTGAAGAACTCAAGAAAGACATCATCCAATGGGATATTAATTCTTGGTCGAAAGCGCTTGCTTATTGGGAAAAAAGCATTGACTGGACTACAGTCAATAATGGACTCGAGTTGGGTGGACGACAAGGCGGACTTTCTCTTTGGCTTGCATTAAAAGGAAAGCAGGTCATTTGCTCCGACTTGAAAGATGTTAAAAATACGGCGGAGAAACTTCATCTAAAGTATAATGTTTCTTCGTTCGTACAATATCAAGACATTGACGCTACCAAGATCCCGTATGAAAATCATTTCGACATCATCACATTCAAATCCATTATTGGAGGAATTGGAAGTAATGACAATTATAAAATTCAACAAAAGGTTTTTAAGGAAATTTATAAAGCATTAAAACCTGGAGGCCAACTATTGTTTGCAGAAAACCTTATTGCATCACCACTTCATCAGAAACTTAGAAAAAGTTTTGTTAATTGGGGAAGTACTTGGCGCTATCTATCTATTAAAGAAATAAATGAATGCTTGCGAGACTTTTCGTCTTACGAAATAAAATCTACAGGCATACTGGGAACCTTAGGAAGAAATGAAAACCAACGAAATTTTCTTTCCTCCATTGATGAGATCCTTTTAAATAATATTTGTCCTGATAAATGGAAATACATTGCTTATGGAATTGCAACGAAATAAATTCCTGATCATTGAAAGATCCACGAACAAGTTACAATAGTTAAATGGCAAAGCAAAAAACCAACCTAAATCTCGAAGTGACCAATTTCATTGATGAACTAAATCATCCATTTAGAAAAGAGATAGAATTACTTCGTCTAACTATTCTTAATGCACACAGTGGTTTGACAGAAAACATAAAATGGAACGGTCCCAATTATTGCTTTAACAATGATGATCGCATTACCATGAGAGTTCAGCCTCTCAAAAAACAAGTTCAACTCATTTTTCATCGAGGGGCGAAAGCAAAAGTACAACCCAAACAAAAACTTATATCAGATGAATCAGGAATGTTAACCTGGAAAGAAAACGACAGAGCGGTTGCGATGTTTTCAAGCATGGCTGATATTGAAAAAAACGCAAATGGTTTAAGTAAGATCGTGCAAGATTGGATCCATGAAGCATGATAATTAAATGCAATGAATAAAAAACGATTAGAGTTTGTAAGGATGGATCTAAATCTTGATGTAAAATAGAATAAATGCCTGATGACCTTCATAATTTCTACTTAAATAAAGAGGAGCCCAACAAAAGTTGTTTACTGGCATTACGCAGCATTATTCTTGATCAAGACATAAATATTTCTGAAACACAGAAGTACGGAATGCCTTGCTTCTGCTACAAAAAAAAGATGTTTTGTTACTTGTGGACAGATAAAAAAACAGATGAGCCTTATCTACTTTTGGTAGAAGGAAAACTTCTTGACCACCCCAAATTGGAACAAGGAGACCGATCAAGAATGAAGATTTTTAGAGTGAATCCGAACAAAGATATACCCATTAAGACAATAGAATCCATTTTACAAAAAGCGTTAGACTTATACCGGTCTGGCAAAATAAAACTCAGCAAATAATCGGTTGAAAAAGCGAACTAATAAGTAATTACCGAAATCGATCAACAGTTAATCCAACACCATCATATCCTTATTGAGATCATTGAACTGTAATTTCAGGTTAAAGTACTCTTCTATTCGAATTGATGCCAAAAACCTTAATCCCATCAATTTTGTGTCAATCATACTTCTGATATTCATCATATTAATATTGGATATTACTTATCACTTTTGATTGAATGAAACAGCCCCTTTTTGTAAAATATGTACTCCCCTTTTTTCAGTGGTATGCATTGATGATTTTACTGGCTATTGCAATTGATTATGTCCTTCATCACTTTCAACTTGTGTTCGTTGGACGCTACCTCGGATTAATTGGAACCCTTACAATATGTGCATCTTTTGCATATTCATTGCGCAAAAGGAAAATAATAGAATCAGGCTCTCCAAAAAAACTGTTGGCTATGCATGAATATCTTGCTTGGATCGGTTCCATCATCCTTGAAAGAAAGAAGGCTATCATTCATTAATTCGGGAATCAGTACAGAAGAAGTCGACAAAAAATTATTATTTGACTCCATAACAGTGGATCTAATGAAAAAATGGAGGGTGGTTCATCTACCCATTACTTTACTCTTAGGACTTCTTACTATCATGCATATAATCACCATCCTCATGTTCAGCAAATGAAAAAGCTAATTGTGTTAGGAATCGTCATGGCGTGTATTGTATTGATGAATCAGTTTCCTCATGCCATGCTCAATCCAGGAGATTTGGTTGAAGCACATCAAAATATAAATAATAAATGTCTAGCCTGTCACGTACCATTTTCGGGTATCTCCAACGATAAATGCATTTCTTGTCATAAGCTATCTACCATTGGAATGGATACGATTTACGTGAAGGAATCCAACGCCCCTGTCGAGAAAGTTTTATTTCATCAGTATTTATCCAATCAAAAATGCACAGCATGCCACACGGATCATAAAGGTGAAAAACCTGAAATATCATTGAGTAGTTTTAATCATGAAATGTTACCATCTACCGTGATTACCAAATGCAATAATTGTCATAGCCAACCAACCAATCAACTTCATAAGCAAGTAACCACAAATTGTAAGAATTGTCATTCTACCGAAGGGTGGAAATCATCAGTAACTTTTAATCACGACATGATAATTGGTGTTAACAAAAACAATTGCGCGTCTTGTCATCTCAAACCCAATGACCCTTTTCATCAACAAGTAATAGAAAGTTGCGATAAATGCCATAGCACGGATCAATGGAAGCCATCCACCTTTGATCATTCCAACTATTTTCAGCTTGATGAAAACCACAATGCAAAATGCAATACTTGCCATATCAACAATAACTTCAGCGCATTTACTTGTTACGGATGTCATGAACATACAGAAAGTAATATTAGAGAGGAACATCATGAAAATGGAATTTACAACTATAACAACTGCGCTACCTGTCACAAAAGCGGAAACGAACACGACATCAGAATGAATGGAAAATCCAGTAAGGAATTAAATGAAAGTGAATTAAATAATATGAAAAAATATATTAAATCAAAGGAAAACAATAATAAAGGAAGCGATCATCAAAAAGAACAAGATGATGATTAATTTTGCCTTTCTATACACTGAGTGACTAAATTTTCGAACTTTCGCACAGTAAGTGCACCCTTTACAGATCTATAGTCGGCTCCTTCTGATAACTATTAAGTATTAACTCTCTCTAATTTAGAATATACAAAAGAGTCGATTTCTAGGCAACGCACACATTAAATATGTTAAATTTGCAGTGAAATGTCCGCCTCCCATTTGAGAAATATTTTAATCATCGACGATGAAGAGAAGCTCCGAAAGCTCTTTGCTCGGATTATTGCATCCGAAGGATTTGAGGTGCATGAGGCTGGAGATTGTAAAACGGCATTAAAAAAATTAGAGCAAACTACTATTGATGTTGTTCTTTGCGATGTAAAATTACCCGATGGAAATGGTTTAGACTTGATTTCCAAAATTAAAACCATCCAACCTTTGACTGAAATCATTTTGCTTACTGCCTATGGCAATATTCCAGATGGAGTTAACGCGATAAAGCAAGGAGCATTTGATTATATTACTAAGGGAGATGACAATGAAAAAATAATTCCCTTACTCTATCGAGCTTTTGAAAAAGTACAATTACAAAAGCGTGTTAAAGATCTTGAAAAACAAGTTGGACAGAAATTTTCCATTGATTCCATTTTAGGAAAGTCTAAAGTAATTCATCAAGCCATTGAATTAGCCAAAAAAGTTGCGCAAACAGATACCACTGTTTTATTGACTGGCGAAACGGGAACTGGGAAAGAAGTATTTGCACAAGCGATCCATCAGGAAAGCAACCGCTGCAAACAAAATTTTGTAGCCATCAACTGTTCTGCCTTTAGTAAGGATCTTTTGGAAAATGAAATGTTTGGGCATAAAGCTGGGGCGTTTACAGGGGCAATCAAGGATCAAAAAGGACTTTTTGAAGAAGCCCATAATGGTACTATTTTCCTCGATGAAATTGGTGAAATGGATTTAAGTTTGCAAGCCAAATTACTTAGAGTTCTTGAAACTGGCGATTTTTTAAAAGTGGGTGATAATAAACCTACCAAAGTAAATGTTCGCATCATTGCTGCAACGAATAGAAATCTACAACATGAAATTGAAAACGGACATTTCAGGCAAGATTTGTTTTACAGAATTTCTGTTTTTCAAATTCCACTACCATCACTTCGGGAACGAATTGTGGACATTGAGATTTTAGCAAATCACTTTCTACAATTGTTTGCAGCAAAAACGAATAAAAGAATAAAAAATATTTCTGAAGATTTTTTAGATGCATTGAAACAACATCAGTGGAACGGTAATATTCGTGAACTAAAAAATGTAATTGAGCGAAGTGTGATCTTATCGAATGCCGAAGAACTTGATTTAGATTCTTTACCACTTGAATTTCATAAACCACTTTCCAATAAAAATGGCAAACAACTTTCCGCATTTGACTTAGCAAGTGCCGAAAAAATACATATTCAAAAAGTTTTGAATTATACGAATGGCAATAAAACTGAAACTGCCAAACTTTTGAATATTGCTTTAACCACACTTTATCGAAAATTAGACGATTACAAAATCGGCTAAAATCCTAGCGAAACGATAGTGGCAACCCTTTCAAATCGATAGGGTAGCACTGTATTTATATCGCTATTTTTTTGTTTCAAACAGCACATTATGAGTAATTTATAATGTTCATCCCACACATGGAATTCCTTTTGAATTAAGATTGCTCAAACAATCAAAAAATTTCAAAATGAAAACTCAATGCATACCCAACATTTACAAACAAGCTCAACGTTTTGCTGATCTTACCAAAACACTCATCATGTCAGGTAATATTCAACGAGCAAAACGATGCTTGCAAAAAGCGGAACTTATTTTCAATCATGGAACCGCTGAAGTTAAAAATGCAATTACTAATGTTTATGTGTTTTCTGTTTCAACTTTCATGGAATTACATCATTGTAACATTAAGAATTTATTTCCTGATTCTTTGCGAACAGAATATCTGAAGCAAATAAATAATTCGAGTAAATAATAATTAATGGAAGTCTCGTCATTTATACGATAAGAATCATATTAATTATTAAAGGGAATAAATCAACATTCTGATAAGTCAATAAATCTATCCTAAAACAACTAAACCATGCTCATCTCAATTCTCACTGCCATTGGAATTATATTCTTCGCACTGTTCTATAAAACTATTAACTTTTTTGAAAAAATATAATCTTTCGATGACGCTCTAAATAAATTAGACTATAATTAAAAATCATGATCCCATTATTCATTATCGCAATTGCAGTATTCGGCTATATCTGTTACGTATTGCTTCACCCTGAAAAATTCTAAATCTATGAACACAGAAATACTTGGAGTAATCCTAATGTACGTAATGGTAATTGCATTGGCTATTCCACTTGGTCGATACATCGGTAAAATTTTCAATTACGAAAATACTTGGCTCGATAAAATTTTCAATCCATTGGATAAGTTGTTTCTTAAACTCAGTGGTATTGATCCAACAATAGAAATGAATTGGAAACAGCATTTAGTTGCATTGCTAACCATCAATATCGTGTGGTTTATTATTTCCATGTTTGTGCTTACCAATATGAGTTGGTTGCCTTTAAATCCCGATGCCAATCCATCAATGAGTGGTGATTTGGCATTTAACACTTCCGTAAGTTTTGTTACCAATACAACTTACAACATTACTCGGGTGAAAGTGGTCTTTCCTACTTAGGTCAACTTATTTTAATGCTCTGGCAATTTATTAGTGCAGGAACGGGGATTGCGATTTGCGCAGTGGTGTTTATTGCCATGAAGGAAAGAACGGCAACTACATTTGGTAATTTTTACAGTTTGTTTGTTCGTAGTTGCACTCGAATATTATTACCCATCGCATTTGTTGTTGCTGTTATCTTAGTTTTCAACGGAACACCCATGACTTTCGAAGGAAAAGACACCATGGTAACACTTCAAGGTGATACAGTTCAGGTTAGTCGTGGACCCGTTGCTGCCTTTGTTGCTCCAAAACAAATTGGAACCAATGGTGGTGGCTTTTATGGTCCTAACTCCGCACATCCATTTGAGAACCCCAATTATTTAACGAATATCATTGAAACAATATCCATCTCACTTATTCCTATTGCTATGGTTTTTGCGATGGGTCATGTGTTGCGAAGAAGAAAATTAGCCTGGACTATATATGGTGTAATGACCTTTGGTTTTCTGCTTTTAGTAATTCCATCCATCATGAATGAAATGAGTGGAAATCCAGCCATCGAAAAAATGGGAATTGCACAATCTTATGGAAGCATGGAAGGCAAAGAAATTCGCTTTGGTTCTGCTGCTTCTGCATATTGGGCAATTAATACAACCGTAACAAGTAATGGTTCGGTAAATGCAATGCACGATAGTATGACACCGCTCACAGGCATGTTTACCATGCTTGGAATGATGGTAAACTCCTTTTATGGTGGTGTAGGTGTAGGCTTTCTAAACTTTTACATCTTCATTATACTCGCAGTATTTGTGAGCGGATTAATGGTGGGAAGAACTCCTGAGTTTCTCGGGAAAAAAATTGAAGCTAAAGAAATGAAAATCGCTATGGTAATTGCTTTACTACATCCCCTACTAATTCTTGCTGGCACCGCAATTTCAAGTTTCTTGTATGCCGGCAATCCAGCAGAATATGCAGGGTGGCTAGCTAATCCTGGACATCACGGATTTAGTGAAATGTTATATGAATTTAGTTCATCGAGCGCAAACAATGGAAGTGGTTTTGAAGGATTAGGCGACAACACCCCTTTCTGGAATATAGCTTGTGGAATAGTGATGCTTTTGGCAAGATACTTACCTATTATTGGGCCGGTTGCCATTGCAGGAATTTTAGCAAGTAAAAAGTACATTCCAGAAAGCAACGGCACATTAAAAACAGACACCAGCACATTTGGCTTGATGGTGTTCGCAGTGATCGCTATTGTAGCTGCCTTGTCCTTCTTCCCAGCCCTAACACTTGGACCCATTGCTGAATACTTTTCATTGTATTAATGAATTAAAAATTAAATGTAATGACTAAAAATACAACCTTATTTCAAAAAGATTTATTGCTAGAAGCATTTAAACAGTCTTTTGTGAAACTAAATCCGAAAATAATGTTTCGTAATCCCGTCATGTTTACGGTAGAAATAGGAACAGCAATTATGTTTGCAGTTTGTATGTGGACGTTAGCTGGCGAAACTTCACAAGGAAGCTTTGCCTATAACCTTACTGTTTTCATTATTCTATTACTGACACTTCTCTTTGCCAATTTTGCAGAAGCCATTGCCGAAGCAAGAGGAAAAGCACAAGCCGATAGTTTACGCAAAACGAGAGAGGAAACCCCTGCAAAGAAAGTGTTAAAAAACGGTATCAGTTCCACAAACAATGTTGAAATTATTCCCTCTTCAAAATTAATAAAAGGCGATTTGTTTTACTGCGAAGCAGGTGACATCATTCCAACAGATGGAGAAATCATCGAAGGACTTGCTACTATCGATGAGTCTGCTATCACGGGGGAGAGCGCTCCTGTGATTCGAGAAGCCGGTGGCGACAAAAGTTCAGTAACTGGGGGGACAAAAGTGTTGAGTGACCGCATCACAGTACAAGTTACTACTGAACCCGGTGAGAGCTTCTTAGATAAAATGATTGCGTTAGTTGAAGGTGCTAGTCGACAAAAAACGCCGAATGAAATCGCATTAACGATATTACTGGCAGGTTTTACCTTGGTGTTTATTATTGTGACGGTAACATTAAAACCATTCGCTGATTATGCTAACACTCCCATTACCATTGCCGCATTCATCTCCTTGTTTGTTTGTTTAATTCCGACAACCATCGGCGGATTGCTTTCCGCTATTGGAATTGCAGGAATGGACAGAGCATTAAGAGCGAATGTAATTACCAAATCAGGCAAAGCTGTAGAAACCGCTGGAGACATTGATGTGTTGTTGCTTGATAAAACAGGAACCATAACCATTGGAAATAGAAAAGCTACACATTTTTATCATGCGGATGGAGTTACCGAAAAAGCATTTATGGAGAGTTGTGTATTGGCTTCACTTGCGGATGAAACACCAGAAGGAAAATCAATTATTGATTTAGCAAAAGAAAAAGGAGTGACGACAACAACTAATGATGATTTATTAAATGATGCGAAATTTATCAAATTCACAGCGGAAACACGATCAAGTGGTATTGATTTAAGAAATGGTATTAAAATCAGAAAAGGTGCTGCTGATTCCATTCGTAAAAATACGGAGAAGGCAGGATATGTTTATTCCTCTGGCATTGATAAAATAGTAAATGGAATCTCTTCAAATGGAGGAACGCCGCTGGTAGTTTCTGAAAATGAAAGAGTAATTGGTGTAATCGAATTACAAGATATTATAAAACCAGGTATACAGGAACGGTTTGAACGTCTTCGCAAGATGGGCATCAAAACAGTTATGGTAACAGGCGATAACCCATTAACGGCAAAATTCATCGCAGAAAAAGCAGGCGTAGATGATTACATTGCGGAAGCAAAACCCGAAGATAAAATGAACTACATCAAGAAAGAACAATCGGAAGGTAGATTGGTTGCGATGATGGGTGACGGAACGAATGATGCTCCTGCATTGGCGCAGGCAGATGTAGGTGTAGCGATGAACAGTGGAACACAAGCAGCAAAGGAAGCAGGGAATATGGTTGACTTGGACAATGATCCAACAAAATTAATTGAGATCGTTGAAATTGGAAAACAATTGCTCATGACACGCGGAACACTTACGACGTTTAGTATTGCTAATGATGTAGCGAAGTACTTTGCTATTATTCCAGCTTTATTTATTGTAGCTATTCCTACTTTGCAAGGATTAAACATTATGAAGTTACATAGTCCAGAAAGTGCTATACTTTCTGCCATTATATTTAATGCTCTCATCATTCCATTTTTAATTCCTTTAGCATTAAAAGGCGTTGCATACAAACCCATTGGTGCAAGTGCGTTACTTCGCAGAAACTTATTTATCTACGGTCTCGGTGGTATATTAGTTCCTTTCATCGGCATCAAATTAATTGATCTATTAGTATCAGTATTCATCTAAAAAAATAAACATTATGAAATCAAATATATTTCAAGCCATTAAACTGACTCTAGTTTGTCTTGTCTTCTTTATGGGCATTTACACACTAGCAATTTACGGTATCGCTCAATTTGCACCCAACAATGGCAAAGGCGAAATCATTAGTTACAACAGCTACACCTATTATAGTAATGTTGGACAATCGTTTACGGATGATAAATATTTCAACACTAGGCCATCTGCTGTTGGGTACAACGCCGCAGGTTCTGGTGGTAGCAATAAAGGTCCAAGCAATCCCGACTATTTAGCCGAAGTTCAAGCTAGGATAGACACCTTTTTAATTCATAATCCAGGAATTAATAGATCAGAAATTCCATCTGATTTGGTTACAGCAAGCGGAAGTGGATTAGATCCCCACCTATCTGTGCAAGCTGTAAGAGTGCAAGTAAAGCGAATTGCAAAAATCAGAGAAATAGCTGAAGGAAATATTTTTCAGCTAATTTTAGCAAATACCGAGAAACCACTGTTCGGTCTTTTCGGAACAGAAAAAATAAATGTATTGAAGCTAAATATCGCATTAGATAAACTTAAATAACAACAAAATGAAAACAACAATTTTATTAATTGTACTTGCTTTAGGTATCACTAATTTGAATGCCCAAGACACAGCTAAAACAAATCCTTTAACCATTTCAGGATATGCGGAGGTATACTATAGATTTGACTTTGGAACACCCGCGAATCATGAACGTCCAAGCTTCTTTTATAGCTATAATAGACATAACGAAGCAAACTTGAACTTAGGATTTGTAAAAGCAAACTATACAACTGATAAAATAAGAGGAAACGTAGCGCTAATGGCGGGAACATATCCCGAATATAATTTAGCGGCAGAACAAGGGTTGCTAAAAAATATCTTTGAAGCCAATGTTGGTTTTAAAATTTCAAAAAATAAAAACCTTTGGATAGATGCAGGTATAATGCCTTCCCATATTGGATTTGAAAGTGCAATAGGAAAAGATTGTTGGAACTTAACAAGAAGTCTCTTGGCAGAAAATTCTCCATATTATGAATCTGGGATTAAATTTGGTTACACATCCGACAACCAAAAAATTTATTTTGCGGCGATGTATTTAAATGGCTGGCAAAGAATTCAACGAATTCCAGGAAATCAAACACCATCTTTCGGAACGCAGCTATCCTACAAGCCCAATTCAAAAATAACACTGAATTGGAGTACCTTTAGTGGTAATGATCTTCCAGATAGTTTAAGGCAGAACCGAATTTTCAATAATTTCTTTGGGCAATTTCAACTCACTGAAAAATTCGGTTTGATTGCAGGTTTTGATGTTGGGTTGCAGCAAATAAAAAAGGATACTAATGCTTATAATAATTGGTACAGTCCAGTAATCATTTTACAGTACAAACTATCCGACAAAATTCGAATTGCTGCTCGCGGTGAATACTACTCCGACGAAAAAGGAGTAATCATTGTCACTGGAACAACCCATGGATTTAAAACAATGGGATATTCATTAAATATGGATTACACCATTCAAGAAAATGCATTATGGCGCATCGAAGCGAGAGGACTTACCAGTGAAGATAAAATATTTATTATGGATAATATTCCATCTAACCAAAACTATTTTATTACGACAGCTTTTGCAATTTCATTCTAAGTAAAAAATAAATGGAAGAGACCAGAAAATCAGCACAAGATTTTCTCGACCTGATACAAAAATCAAGACGAGGTAAGTTTAAAATTTATATCGGCATGAGTGCCGGCGTAGGAAAAACTTACCGGATGTTGCAGGAAGCTCAAACACTTTTACGCAATGGCATTGATGTTAAAATAGGATATATTGAAACGCATAACAGAAAAGAAACGCATGAATTATTAGAAGGACTTCCGCTAATTCCTCGTAGAACTATTTTCTACAAAGGAAAAGAGTTGGAAGAAATGGATGTGCAGGCGGTAATTAGTTTAAGACCTGAAGTAGTTATAGTAGATGAACTGGCACATACGAACATCGAAGGAAGTAAAAACGATAAACGTTGGCAGGATGTTAAGGATATATTGGATGCAGGAATTAATGTGATCAGTGCCGTTAATATTCAACATATCGAAAGTTTAAATGAGGAAGTAAAGAAAATTACTGGAGTAGAAGTTAAAGAAAGGGTCCCTGATAAAGTCATTGCCTTGGCTGATGAAGTAGTCAACATTGACTTAACAGCCGATGAACTCATCACCCGATTAAAAGAAGGGAAAATTTATGAAAAAGAAAAGATTGAAACTGCGCTTAAAAACTTTTTCAAATCTGAACACATTCTACAACTTCGTGAATTAGCATTAAAAGAAGTTTCTACGCAAGTTTTAAGAAAGATAGAAACGGAAATACCTAAAAATGTAGCGCTGCGCCATGATCGATTTTTAGCATGCATCAGTAGTAATGATAAAACAGCAAAAGCCATTATCCGAAAAACTGCCCGGCTAGCAAATTACTACAATAGCAAATGGGTTGTACTTTATGTACAAACTCCAGAAGAAAATGCAGATAAAATTGCGTTGGACAAACAGCGTCATTTAATTAACAACTTCAAACTTGCTACCGAATTGGGTGCAGAAATCATAAAAAAAGAAAGTAAAAATATAGCTAAGTCAATCTCAGAAGTTGCAGAAGAAAGAGAAATAACAACAATATGTATTGGAAAACCTCACTTTAATCTATTTACTTTTATTTTAGCAACGAATACGTTTAATGAATTATTAAAGAAATTAAAATCACTGGATATTGATATCGTCATTCTATCATGAAAATAAAAGCTAAACTCACATTAGGAGTTGGTCTACTCTTTCTCTTTATTATCTTACTTTCTGTGCTTGGAACGACGTACATTAATGCGATAAACAAAGACACACAGAATATTTTAGTAGCGAACTATAATACGCTGGATTATTCACGTAATATGCTACGAGCATTAGATGAAGATATTACAAATACCAATAGTCTCAATAAGTTTTCTGAAAATCTAAACAAACAAAGAAATAATATTACAGAAATTGGAGAGAAGGAGTTAACCGAAAAACTATTTCTTGATTTTAGAGCCTTAGAGCAAAAACCAACTGATAGTTTGCTTTACGTTTCGATACGTAAAGATTTAACAGATATTATGCTGTTAAATATGCAGGCTATTCAACGCAAGAGTGATGTTGCCAAACAAACAGCAACTAAAGCTACTTGGTGGATAGGTTTAACAGGAACATTTTGCTTTATGATTGCATTTATACTTCTTGTTAATTTACCCGGGAACATAGCCAACCCCATCAAGGTATTAACAGAAAGTATTAAACAAATTGCAGAAAAGAATTATGAAAAGAGAGTACATTTTGAAAGTCATAATGAATTTGGAGAGTTAGCCCAAGCCTTCAATGTAATGGCTAAGAAACTTGAAGAATACAATAGTAGTAGTCTATCAAAAATTATGTTTCAGAAGAAGCGAATTGAAACACTAATAAACAATATGCACGATCCTGTTATAGGTCTGGATGAAAATAATGCAATCTTATTTGTTAATACGGAAGCTTGCAAAATACTAGGAATGAAAACCGAAGATTTGTCGGGTAAATTTGCACAAGAAATTGCCGTGAGAAATGATTTGATGCGAACACTTGTTCAAGAGTTAATGTACAATGATAATAAACCTGATAATAAGCCATTGAAAATTTATGCTGATAGCAAAGAAAGCTATTTTGAAAAAGAAATTATTCCCATTTCCATTATTCCAACTGGTGAAAAGGAACAAAAACATATTGGTCATTTCATTGTGTTAAGAAATATTACACCCTTTAAAGAATTAGATTTCGCAAAAACCAATTTCATTGCTACGATTTCTCACGAACTAAAAACACCAATTTCAGCAATTAAAGCAAGCTTACAATTATTAGATAATAAAGCTACCGGAACTCTCAACGAAGAGCAAAAACAACTTACAGAAAGTATAAAAGACGACAGTAATCGTCTTTTAAAAATAACCAGTGAGTTACTTAACTTGTCGCAGGTAGAAACTGGGAACATTCAATTAAACATCCAACCAAGTCTCCCATCGCAAATAGTACAATATGCTTTGGAAGCGGTAAAGATTCCTGCTGAACAAAAAGGAATAACAATACATGTGATTGCAGATGATAACTTACCACTTATAAAAGCCGATACGGAAAAAGGCCGCTTGGGTTTTAATTAATTTACTAACTAACGCAATTCGCTATTCACCAGAAAAAAGCGAGGTTATCATCAAAATAAAAAATGATGTTGAATACGTTTTGTTTTCTGTAAAAGATTTTGGTAAAGGAATTGAATCAAAATACAAAGACAAAATATTTAAGCGATATTTTCAAGTCCCTGGCAGTAGTCGGGCTGGGACAGGTTTAGGACTAGCCATTAGCAAAGAGTTTATTGAAGCGCAAGGTGGTCATATATTCGTTGATAGCGAACTTGGCGCAGGAAGTACTTTTACTTTAACACTTAATAAAGTTTCCTGAATTTAGTCTTACCTCCTTGGTTCATCAACCGATAATCTTCCTGATAGATTTTCAACTTTTCTTCCTTCCGTTTTCCAATTTTATATATTACCGAAAGGATAATTCGTATTTAACTGACAAGAATCATTTTTAACAACGTTCTGTGTGAATACATTTGTTAAAACATAGAACCTTTGAGAAATACGCGGACCAAACTTTTCACCATTTCGAGAATCGTCGCCATTTGCTTACTTTTCTTTACGGGTATCAATGCCTTGGTAGCTGGATTTCTTTTTATCATTGATCCTTCTGGTCAAAGCATTGGAATGTCAACCTCTTATTTATCAAATTCTCCTTTCAACAACTTTTTGATACCTGGAATCACTTTGTTTATAGTAAATGGTTTAATGAATATAGTAACTGCCATCTTATGCTTGAAAAATTATAAACATTATTCCTCCTGGATTTCAATTCAAGGATTATTACTTTCTGGTTGGATCCTTATTCAAGTTCTTTTTGTAAGAGACTTCAATGTACTTCATTTTTCAATGTTGATGATTGGCTTTGTTTTAATCTTTCTTGGAACTACTATAAAAAATCAGTTGAAGAAAGAGTAAAGTAAGTGTCGTCAACTTTAAATCTGTAATCAGCCTAAACAGCTAAACCAATAAACAAATGAAAATTTCGATAATTATACTCCTAATACTTCATGGACTTCTTCACATATTAGGTTTTACAAAAGCATTTGGAATTTATTCTGCGAATCAACTTACTCAACCCATTTCAAAATCAACGGGAACTTTGTGGTTGCTTGCATTTGCTCTCTTTCTAATTGCCGCACTTTTATTTGCTTCTAAAAATAATAGTTGGTGGATGGTGGGGGTTGCTTCCGTATTCGTCTCTCAAATTCTAATCCTCTATTCATGGCACGATGCAAAATATGGAACCCTTGCGAATATAATTATCGTAATCGCATGCATCATAGGATATGGCACTTGGGGCTTCTATCAAAAATATAAAAATGATGTTCAAACCGCTATGCAGGAAAAAGAGTATTTTCAAAACTCCATTCTTTCTGAAACTGATATCCAACAATTGCCTGAATCCATTAAAAAGTATATTCGTTATTCAGGATGTATTGGCAATCCAAAAGTGAACAATTTTAAAATAATATTAAATGGGAAAATCAGAAAAGATGAACAATCAGAATGGATGCCTTTTACGTCAGAACAATATAACTTTATGAACCCACCAACCCGCTTGTTTTATATGAAAGCGGAAATGAAAAACCTTCCTGTAAGTGGATATCATTGCTACAAAAATGGAATCGCTTTTATGGACATTCGATTATTCTCTTTGTTCAAAGTTCAATTTCAAGAGGGCAAGGAAATGAATGAGGCTGAAACGGTGACATTCTTTAATGACATGTGTTGTATGGCTCCAGCTACCTTAATTGACAAGCGTATCATATGGCAAGAGGTGGATTCAATGCATACTAATGCAAAATTCACAAATAATGGAATCACAATTAACGCCGAATTATTCTTTAACAAAGAAGGTGAACTTATAAATTTTAAATCTAATGATAGATACAATGCTGATACCGGAAAAAAATTGCCATGGTCTACGCCGCTTAGCAATTACAAAGAAAAATCAGGACACAAATTCCCAAGTTACGCAGAAACTATTTACACCTATCCAGATCGTGACCTAGGTTATGGAATCTTTAACGTTTCGTCCATACAATACAACTATACAGAACTTAAATAATATTACTTTATTAAAACGCTAAAGCAGAATGCCAATTGATAACACCAACTTTGAATTTAATTTTCCTTTAGCGAATATTACGTCGAACAGTATGGTTTCCTAACTTTGCCAATAGATACATACCATTAGTTAGACTTGCAATATATGCAACGCATTGAGCAAGTTAGTATTACAGAGATACTAGAGTGAATGTTGTTTTAATATTGATACCTTAGCCAAATAGGTTTAAACTCCTTCCAACGTATCGCAATCCTTTATCCAACAAGCAAAAACTATTTAATGAAAATTTATGTAAAAAACATGGCTTGTGAAAGCTGTAAAATTGTTGTGAAAGAAGCATTAGAAGAACTTGATATTTCTCCAATCAAAATTGAATTAGGAGAAATAGAAACTAAAGAAGATGTTTCTGATGCTGATAAGAAAGAACTAAATAAAATAATCAAAAAAGCAGGATTAGAACTATTAGAAAAGAAGCGTGGAGTTTTAATTGAGAAAATTAGAAAAGTTGCTATTGACTATGTTTATAAATCGGACGAAAAACCGAATATTAAATTTTCCGTTTTGCTTAGTGAAGAATTAGATCTTAGCTATACTTACTTAGCAAATTTCTTTTCGGAAGTTGAAGCAACTACCATTGAACAATTTGTCATTGCATTAAAGATTGAAAGAATCAAAGAACTCATTCTATTCGGAGAAGATAGCTTTTCAGAAATTGCACATAAACTTCATTACAGTAGCGTGGCGCATCTTTCGACTCAGTTCAAAAAGGTAACAGGATTAACGCCTACTCACTTTAAAGCACTGAAAGAAATGAGACGAAATACTATTCAAAATATTTAGTTTCTATACGACATTGTTTTGTGGACACCATTTGCCATATTTTTAACTTAGAATAAACTTATTTCCAAAAAAAAATATTACAACTTTTTCCCTTCTTTTCATATTACCCTCAAAGAGTTGAGGAAATAATATTATTGATGGTTCTTTTCCCTTACCTCAATCTCCTACTTCCTATTAATCAAATATATGTAGGCCATCATCTCTTTTCTAAATTGATTGATCACTAAAAAATATGTGAATAATGTAAATATTATTAAGAATTGTGTAATGAGCTTGGGAAGGAAATTATCCACTTTTACATCGTAATAATTCAGTTACAAAAAATTTTAAATCATCATGGACAAAAAACAAAACGACAGTCGCAATCAACCTACCGAAGGCATGTTAAAAGAAAAAACAAATCAAGACTTTAACAAACAAAAGCCGGATCCAAATAATCCTAACCAAACCAGAAATCAAAAAGGAGGTGAAGAAGATGAAGAGGAGAATGATCGCAGCGATATCACTGGAGATATGGGCGACAACATGGACGATGAAAGAAACAGAAATGAAGAAGAAGAGGAAAGCGTTGATTCTGTTAACCAAGTAACGAACAACAGTCGCGATCAAAAAAACCGTGATGAGGAATCTGATTCATTCCGTAGTGAAAAAAGAACTGATAATCAAAATACTTATAAAGGCAGATTGTAAATCTGAATTATCAAACACTATTTGAAAATAGAACGTTTGATTAATTCTTTAAAACAACTTATATGAAAATCATAAATCTCATTCCTGCACTTACATTGTTTATGCTCTCAACACTTTTAACATCTTGCGGAGTAGTAGAAGGAATTTTTAAAGCAGGAATGGGGTTCGGGATTTTCATTGTGGTCGCAATCATCGCTGTGATTATATTCTTAGTAATGAAAGCAGGAAAAAAATAAAAGAAAACTAACATCATGCAAAACAAAAAATCAAATTCAACGACCAATTCCCAAAAAGGAAAACAGTCAAAAGATAATTCCTCCACTGCTTCTATGCAATCCTCTCAACTTATGAAATTGTTTGAAGAGGAGTTGAAAGATATTTACTGGGCTGAAAAAGCACTCACCAAAGCTATCCCCAAGATGATTAAGAATGCAACATCCGAAGATTTGATTGATGCATTAGAAAATCATTTAGAGGAAACTGAACAACAAATAGTACGAGTAGAACAGGTTTTTGAATTCCTAGGGAAAAAAGCCGTTGCAAAAAAATGCGAGGCCATGGAAGGATTAATCAAAGAAGCTGTATCCATTATGGAAGAATGTGAGGAAGGTGCAATGTGTGATGCTGGAATTATTTCAGCAGGACAAAAAATAGAGCATTACGAAATTGCGTCGTACGGAACACTCTGTCAGTTTGCCGAAACATTGGGTTTGGAAGAGGCGGTAACACTGCTTGCAGCTACACTCGATGAAGAAAAAGCAGCTGATGAAAAATTATCTGAAGTAGCCATGAATGCTATCAATGTTGAAGCTGCCCACCAAGACGCATAACTTAACGCACTATGAACAATATTTTCAGAGGACTGATCGCAGGTTACGGAGCCCAAAAGTTGGGCGGCGGCTGTTTAGGAACTATACTCGTTTTTGCAATTATTTGGATGCTACTTGGGAATTGTTGATATATTTTTAAACTTGAATATAAAAAAAGCCACCTTCTTCTACGGGGTGGCTTCTTTTTTTTATAGAATTTCAAAATTATTTTTATTATTCCTAGCTCCTTCTAATAGAGTTATTACGCAATGATACAGGAGAAAATTCACTTTAATAAATTGTAAATCCAACAGCTAAAGATCTATTTAAATTCTTTGAAGCTTAAAGCATCAAGATGCCGAAGGCATCACATGTTTATAGTAAAAAAAAGACCGCAAAATATACGACCCCGATGGGGTCGAACAACATCAAACCATATTTATTCTATAAACATAAGACCCATTCTGGGTCAGAATTCCTTACCTTAATGACATTGGAGGCCGGCGCAAAGTTTATCGCTAAAGTTTCTCGCAGAAGCAAGTCACAAAGTATCTCGTTGAAGTTTTTCTGAATTCTATTTAGAATTTTTTAATAGAAAAATACACTGTGACCTCAGTAAAAAACTCCGTGGCCTCTGTGCCTGCATGCATCGCTTTCGTTATAGCTTCAGCGGAGCAAAGCCGGGAGGCAGGGTAATAGATAAATTCTAATTATTCATTCCTCTTAATTTAAGGCGGAAATTTATCTTGACAACTTTAGAAAATCATAAAAAAAGAAATGGCAACCTTAAAATAAGATTGCCATTTCCATTCATCCTAGATCTATTATTCTGTTTTTATCAACTTCACAGTTTTTATTTCTTCTCCCATCCTCACTAGCATAAAGTACATTCCTTCTGCTTTTTCGCTCATGTCAATAGAATATTGATAAATTCCTATCTCTACATCATTTTGCTCCGCTACTAATAAAATTAGTTTTCCAGTAGCATCAAGTAGTTCCAGTTTCATCGCGCCTTTTTCTTTCATTTCTACGATTGCATCAAAGCGACTTGTGAAAGGATTTGGCTGCATACGCACCAATGAATTATCATTTTCCGAAGAGTTGATTTTCGAAGGAGAAGATCCCGCCAACACTAAAGGATTGCAGAAATCAAATACCGTCACGAATTTAGATCCGCTCTTCGCCCAAAAGCCCGGTTTCAAGGTGTGAGAATCTCCTGCCCTCCATACTACTTCAGAGCCACTATTCATAACATAGGTAGTACTATTTGTTACCGTGTTTATTCCTCATACATCCCCAAACTCACCATTATTATGAGTCCAAGATGGAAATGACTTATTTGCTACAGAAGTTTCCAGCCCACTGATTGCAACACGCGAAGCTTCACTCGCGCTTTCATTATCCGCAGAACCGCTAATACCTGTTGATACACTATTATACGTTATCGCAGGATTAGACCAATAAGCTACTCGGTCGCAACCTGCAGCGCATGCATCTACATAGGCCATTACCGTACGATAATTACCATTTACAGTTTTACCATGTCCATATGCATAAGGTGTGTTTGTGTTATCAACAAACACATCATGACGACAACCATAAAGATGACCGTACTCATGCGGGAAAGTAAGATTGCCCACAGCACATCCTCTGTCTGTAACACAGAATGCATCTGCATAAACAGAAACAGAAACGGTCCATGCTTCACCACAACCATTGGAAAGATTATTCACGAGAAGATGACAAAGATCGGCATCGTAAGTACTACGCCATGTAAATACATCATCCATAAATCCGTCTCCATTTGTTCTAAAACGAGTTTTATCGGTTCCTGAATTATTACTTTCTGCATACGTTGTTTGGTATGCACACGCAAGTTCAACTTGAAAATTAATAGCGCTATTTGTGAATGAAGTGTTGTTGGCTTGAATACATGACTCTGCAAAACCAAGTGGATCGGCAAGTGCCGCACCCACATCATCGGTATAAGCAACGAGACATCGCACTTTACAATTTCCAGCTGCTTCAGGAGATCCATCTATCACTTCTTCTCCTGTTTCTGGATCGATGCGTTTACGTTCATCATCCTTATTTTTCATGCCTTCTTTCAACATATGCTGATAGCCTTCATCCGACTCATCATGCGGAAATGCATTTACGTTTAATTGAATTAATAGATGTTTATCGCCTGACAAAGGATAAATCATATAACTGTATTGATTATTACCAATACGCGACGTAATCATTCCATTGTGTTCAGTCACGATAAAATCACCATTGGGCTCGAATTTTCCGGAGCCAGAAACCATAGAAGCAAAACTCTGCGTATAGGTCATTTGATCAATCCTAAGCGTAGTCTGATTGGGAAGTGTTAACGCAAAAGAAGAGTTATTCTCCTTTATCAATGAAGCATCTGCTTCAATATACCAGTAGCCTGCAGTTGTTTCATCTGAGATGAGAACATTCGCATGGTGCTGTTGTTTTTGGGTCAGGAATGGAGTGTCAAGATATCGTATGAATTGTTGTGCCGAAACGGAATACCCATTTGCAATCATCAACAAAAACATACATCCGCTAAACACCCTCTTCCCTACTTGTTGTATATTTTTCATAGTATAAGAATTTGGGGGTTAACTTGTTTACTTGTTGTTTTCAATAGCTGTCATTCGCACTTGTAACTTTTCATTTGTTTCTTGCAACTTATCATTTTGTTCTTTTAACTGAATGATGTAAAGTGTAAGTTCTTCTACTTTCTCCACCAATTTAGTTTGCATAGCCCCTAGATCTACTCCACCTTGTTCTTCAATTTGTGCAGCAGAAGGAATGCCTGGTAAATGCTTATGTTGATCTATTTCTTTTTTTAATTGCTCCAATGGCATCAAATTATATTCATCTGCAAAAACATAATCGGGCCATGATGCTTCAAGTTCCACACGTACTTCTTCCGCTATTAATTTACCACCAATGCAAGCAATGAATCCAGTAGCGCCCCCTGTAGTTCCAACTCTGATTTGCGATGTATATACTTTCGTAGGGAAGTATCCACCCCAATTAGCTTCTGCAGTTGCTGCACCACTTGCTGAACCATATACACCAATTCTTGTTCCTACAGTACTACCCGATGCTGTTCCATATACACCGTAAGCGGTGCCTGTATATGTAGAACCATTGGCTAAGCCTCGAGTTCCGATATAACCAGATTCTCCATAAACGCCATAACCAATTCCGGGTCCTCCTGAACTTTTTCCGTACACACCACGTCCATCACTAGTAGTACTGTTATGTTCTCCATAAACAGCAGCCGATGAAAAAGAAGCACTATCTGCAGAAGCATAAACTCCATATAATTTTTTATTATCTGGATTACTTCCATCTACATTTAAACGTGCTGTGCTTAGCGTGCTGAAACCAATACCTACACTACCATCACCATTTACTTGGAAGCGATTAGATCCACCTTTATCGGCCTCAATAAACTGAAAGTCGTTAGGAGAACCTGCAGGAACTGTAATTTGAACAATGTCATTAGCAGAAGAAGGAGCATTGGTACGTTCAAAGTTGATGATCTGTCCCGAACTTCCAACCACATTTGATACTGCATTCAATGCACGCAATGCCGTTCCTGCTTGAATATCGAGGAAGTAACTAGGCGATGTAGTTCCAATACCAACTTGTCCAGCATTATCCACTACAAATCGATCTCCACCATTGTATACACTCCAGTTTCCACTCGTCTGATCGAATGATGTCCAGCAACTAGAAGCACCATTTACAGCATAGCCATAAAATGGTTTAAGCCCAGCTCCTGTTTGATTGATGTACATTCCTCCAAAGCTACTGGCATTGGGACTTTGAACAACAAAATTGGCTGATCCAATCATCGTCGATGTATTCAATCCAAAATTGTTTCCAGAATTAAAGATGTTACTTCCCACTAATGCGGAACCGTCCCATTTAGAAACAAAATTGGTTGCATTAACTCCTACTTGTGGATCAATTTCAGTAAACGATGTAAGATATCCAGCCAATGCATGATTACCCCATGCAAAAGCGGAATTCCAATCTGTGGATGTTCCACCAGTGGCAGTAATAACACCATTAACGTGTAATTTGGTTGCTGGTGTTTGTGTACCAACTCCAACATTTCCACTTGATTTAATCAGCATCCTTACCTGATTGTTTGTTTTAATTTTAAGTGGCTTACCATCGGAGGTTCCGATAAAATCCGTCGCAGTATTTGTTCCTGCATTACCTGTTAGGTTCCAATTTTGAGCATTGGTTTTAACTGAAAGCGTCATAAGGCTTCCTGTCATCATTACGATTAATAGCTTTTTCATATTAGTTGGGTTAAAATGATTAGAAGTGAAAACTAGTAATTGCCTATTTTAACGTCAATCCCCCTTTTCGGTGATTTTTCATAACTAATTGATAATTATTTATAAAAATTAGTTGAAATGAAAAATAATTTATTCAAAAACTACATCTGACAATATTTGATTGAGATCATGCAAGTTAGGACTCTTACATTTTTTTTAAATCAGCAACGCAATATACCTTAGTGATACTTACCTCAATTAGAAAACGGCGAATTTCGTTGTCTAAATTTATCTAACTAAATCATATTGCGAAGAATATCGTTATTAAACATTGATTTTACAAATATGTGAATTTTGTAACATATCACCATTATTTTGTAATCCTTTATGATTAAAAGGAGCTCACCTTTGCGAGTTGTTAAATAAGTAAGAGAAACAATTTGAAAATCCACATCAAGTACATGATTAGCAATCACTGCAAATTGACAGTGAGAGAAGAATTGAAAAAACTAGGATTGCATTTCGTGATGCTTGACTTAGGGGAAGTAGAACTTATGGAAGACCTTTCTGCGGAACAGCTGGAGCAATTGAAGACGGCTCTACTCAATTCAGGATTTGAATTAATGGATAACAAAAGAGCAATACTGATTGAAAAAATTAAAAACACAATTATTGAATTGGTTCATCATACAGAAGCCACGATAAAAACAAATTTTTCAGATTTTTTAAGTAAAAAATTAGAGTATGACTATACTTACATGGCCAACTTGTTTTCAGAAGTACAGGGAAGTACCATCGAGCAATTTATCATTTCTCACAAAGTGGAGCGAATAAAAGAATTAATAATTTATGGTGAACTGAACATGACTGAAATAGCATGGAACATGAATTACAGCAGTGTGGCACATTTATCCAATCAGTTTAAAAAAATTACGGGGCTTTCGCCAACACATTTTAAAAAAATGAAAGGCAAAAGAAGAAGTCCTGTAGAAGAATTGGGAAACCGGACTACTGGATAGGCAGGTTTAGTTTATTAAAATATTAATAAATTAATCTTTATCCCGATAAAATCAAAAAAATGGCAGTGAAAAAACCACATAAACTTCTGAAAAAATCTGATGATTACATGCGTAATGCATTAACAAAATTGCCAGCTATGGTTTGTATTCTAAATGGACCAAATCATGTAGTTGAGTTTGCCAATGAAATGTATTTGAAACATGTTGGAAATCGTGATCTCATTGGCCATCCCATTAGAAAAGCGCTGCCAGAACTAGAAGGTCAAGGATACTTTGAACATTTGGATACGGTTTTTAAAACAGGAAAAACTTTTACTAGCAATGAAACTCTCACTAAAATTGATAGAGGTAAAGGAAAGTTTGAAGAAGGATTTTTCAACTTTGAGTTTCAGTCAACCTACAATGAGCAGGGAAATATAGAAGGCATTTTATTGTTTGCCGTGGAGGTTACCGACCAAGTTCTTGCCCGTCAAAAAATTGAAAATGAGATTAAGCAAAAATATGAAGAACTTGCTTTTCATAAAACAGAAAGAGGAAAACGTGCTGCTGAGCTAGGTATTGCCAACAAGGAACTTGTTTTTCAGGACAATGAAAAGAAAAGCGAGCAGCAGAGTTAATCATTGCCAACAAAGAATTAATTTTTCAAAATGAAGAGAAAGAAAATCGAGCTGCTGAATTAAGTCTAGCTAACAAAGAATTGGTATTTCAAACTAGAGAAAAAGAAAAACGTACCGCTGAATTAGTCATTGCTGACATTGAATTTAATTTTCAAAATAAAGAGAAAGAAAAACGAGAAATCGCGAATAAAGAATTAGAAGCTTTCAACCTCAAAGTAAAACTTGCTTCGCAATATGCTCGGAGCCTAATAGAAGCAAGTTTAGATCCATTGGTTACCATTAGTGCCGATGGTAAAATCACTGATGTTAATGAAGCTTCTATCAATGTTACAGGGATTCAACGTGAAGACCTAATAGGTGCAGACTTTTCAAATTACTTTACAGAACCTCAAAAAGCACAGGAAGGCTATCAACAAGTCTTTGAAAAAGGTTTTGTTTCAGATTATCCCTTGACAATAAAACATAAAAACGGTAAATTAACGGATGTACTTTATAATGCCTCTGTTTATAAAAACGAAGAGGGAGTAGTGTTGGGAGTATTTGCTGCAGCTCGAGATATTACTGAACAAAAAATAATTGCAAGTGAACTAATCGAAGCAAAGGTATTTGCTGAAATGGCAACCGCCATTGCGGAAGATTTAAAAAGCAAAGCAGAAAATGCTACACGAATAGCAGAAGATGCTGTGAAATCGAAACAACAATTTTTATCTAATATGAGTCATGAAATTCGTACTCCCATGAATGCCATCATCGGCTTCACCAAGGTAGTACTTAAAACAGAATTGACTGCAAAGCAAAAAGAATACTTATCCGCCATAAAAATAAGTGGGGATGCCTTAATCGTTCTCATCAACGATATCCTTGATCTGGCGAAAGTGGATGCTGGAAAAATGACATTTGAGCATATCCCCTTCAAATTATCATTGTCCATTTCCGCCATGCTTCATTTATTTGAGACAAAAATTCAAGAAAAGAATCTTGAATTGGTGAAAAAATATGATCATAAAATTCCAGATGTTTTAGTTGGTGACCCCGTACGTTTACACCAGATCATCTTAAATCTTGTAAGCAATGCAGTAAAGTTTACAGCAAAAGGTAGGATTATCGTAATCGTTCGTTTAGTGAATGAAGATGAGAAACAAGCTACCATAGAATTTTCAGTGGCAGATACTGGAATTGGAATTGCGGAAAATAAAATTCAAAATATTTTTGAAAATTTTCAACAAGCCTCCAGTGGCACATCAAGAATTTACGGCGGTACAGGCCTAGGGTTAGCTATTGTAAAACAATTGGTGGAACCACAAGGAGGAACCATATCCGTAAAAAGTAAAGTAAATGAAGGATCTGTGTTCAGCTTTACATTACCCTTTCAAAAAACAAATGCTGAAGCTGCACTAGAAACTGAAATTTTTGAATTGGATTCAGAAATTAAAAACATAAAAGTGTTGGTGGTCGAAGACATGGCGCTCAATCAACTTCTGATGAAAACCTTGTTAGATGATTATGGGTTCGATCGCGATATTGCTTCAAATGGAAAAATAGCAATAGAAAAATTAGAAGCCAAAAACTACGATATTATTTTGATGGACTTACAGATGCCAGAAATGAATGGATTTGACTGTACCGAATACATACGTAATACCTTGAATTCAAAAATTCCCATCATTGCATTAACTGCAGATGTTACCACTGTCGATCTTGCAAAATGCAAAGCTGTTGGCATGAATGATTATATTGCAAAACCCGTTGATGAAAGGCTGCTATACAGTAAAATAATTGGGCTCGTAAAAAAAGCTTCTGCTACGAAAAATAATTTGTCCCCTGTAAATGATAGCTCTTTAAGTACAACGTTAAAATGCATTGACCTTAACTATTTAAACAATCGAACCAAATCTGACCCGGGATTGATGATGGAAATGATTTCTCTTTTTTTAGCAGACTCCTCCATTAGTAATTGCCATGAAAGAAAGTTTCGAAGAAAAAGATTGGACTCTTTTGCAATCGGCGGTTCATAAAATGATTCCCTCGTTTTCTATCATGGGCATTGGTGCGGATTTTGAAAACATGGCAAAGAAAGTTCAAGAATATGCTAATACACAACAACAAACCAATGAAATACTAGATCTTGTATTAGCACTTGAAAAAGTATGTTTGCAAGCATGCAAAGAATTAACTGAAGAGTTTAATAGAATTAAAAACACAAACAAATGAACAAAGAAAAAATCAAACTCTTTTTAGTAGATGATGATGCCGTATTTTTAAAATCATTAGAAATTGAATTTCTTCAGCATGCCGATTTTACTATAGAGACCTTTTCAACTGGCGAACTTTGTGTGAAAAACTTATTGCATAATCCTGATGTAATTATTTTAGATTATCACCTGGACGGTATCGACAAAAACGCTATGAACGGAATAGAAACATTGGATAAAATAAAAGTTTTTAATCAAGATATTCCTGTGGTGATGCTATCCTCACAGGATAAAATCGATGTAGCCATAAACTGTATGCATCATCGCGCGTTTGATTATGTTGTTAAAAGTGAAACTGCCTTTGTTCGACTACAAAATATTATCACATCCATTTTTCGTTATAAAAAAATGGAAAAAACACTAAATTGGTACATGGACAGGATGTAATCCCTGTTCTCATTTTTCTCAAAATATCCTTATAATAATTTTTTGCTGTCACAA
Organism: Bacteroidota bacterium; assembly: GCA_016709725.1. Lineage (GTDB taxonomy): Bacteria > Bacteroidota > Bacteroidia > AKYH767-A > OLB10 > JAJTFW01. Next base: position 62,655 of record JADJMG010000003.1, on the reverse strand, counting down.
CTACATTACACACAAATTATCGCAATGCTTTTCGAATGTTTTAATTACCTAGCGAATTCGCTAATAATTAACAATTGTCTATAACAGCTCTAGCTAGCCTTTCCATAGAACGAATTAATTTATCAAATAAAAAGTAAATATTTCAATCTTTTAGTTAAATACAATTTCAATCAGAAAAATATATCCCCGATTCAATTCAATAAAATTACTTTGAAAAATTGAGGATAGAAAACAGATATAAAATTGGATGCCTTTTAGAAAATCAAATGTGGATCATAAACTTCAATTTCTCTTCAATCCAAATGAATCCCTTGTGGAATCACTAAACTCACATTCTATTTGATTTAAAATGTGAATCTTGTAACTTAATGGAATAATTATGTAACGAATAACTTCCATATAGTATTCAACTTTGCTTGTTCAAACTTTTAATTCTACAACAATGAAAAAAGATAAAAATCAACTTACAAACCTATCTGAACAAACAAATCATACCGATAAGGGTCAAGAGTTAGAAAAAGCCAAATAACATATCATTATAGAAATCATTGAATATGTTCCAAATTCAATTGTAAGTAAAACCATCATCAAAAAAACAACGGGTAACATCACGGTTTCATCGTTTGATGAAGGAGAAGAACTAGCTACAAAAACTTCTCCATTCGACAACTACATTCAAATCATTGATGGTGCGGCTGAAGTTGTAATAAATGATAAACCCTATCAGCTAAAGATAGGAGAAGGAATCATTATTCCTGCTCATGCTTTACATTGCTTTACTGCTAATGAACAATTTAAAATGATTTCCACTGTGATTAAAAGCGGATATGAGGAATAATCTGCTCATTTAATTATAGTACATTTTAAAAGAGTCGACATAACTGTCGGCTCTTTTTTATTACTGCTAAACTAGCCATGGTATCCCCATATTCAATAGATCTCTCACTAACCTTTTTCTTTAGGGCCTTTACGATTAAGTTTTTCCAATCAATAACTTATAAGACGAATAATAAATCACAGAAACTGATAACTCGTTTGAAATCCAATTCATTTATAACATCGTCTAAGCATTTCGTTCTACTTAGTCAAACTAAACTTCACTTAAACAGCACTTTACACATTGCTTCAAATTAATCACTGGCTCAGCAATCCAAAATAGATTTTGCCTCGTTTATTTAATAAACATCTAAAAATTGCTTCCATGCCTAAAAGATACTTTCTACTACTTACTCTATTTGTTGCATTCGTTGCTATAATCGTTTTCAGCCGAAAAAAGGAAGTGGATTTATCAACACTAAAACCACAAATTGGAAAAATTTCGAGTTCAAGTGAATGGATAAACACACAAAATGTGATAGACGAAATGGAGCGTCAATTGAAAAGAAATCCTCCGAACTCCATTGAAATTAAATTAAAACTTGTGCAAGCCTACATACAGCAAGGTCGTGTAACGGGGGAGCATAGCTATTACGATGCCCTTGCTTATACATTGGTGAATGAAGTATTGGAAGATGATGCTAAAAACTTTGAAGCACTTTGTTGCAAAGCTACATTGCAGGCTTCGGCTCATCAATTTCCCGAAGCATTGCAAACTTCAAACAAAGGAATAAAAATGAATCCGCACAATTCCTATATCTACGGAATAAAGTGTGACGCCTTGGTTGAACTTGGAAAATACGATTCCGCAATAGCTACTGCGGATAAGATGATTAGCATTCGCCCTGACATTCGTTCTTACGCTCGTATTTCTTACTTACGTGAAATTGTAGGCGATTATCCAGGCGCCATTGATGCGATGCAACTTGCCTTACAAGCTGGCTATCCAGGATTAGAACAAACTGAGTGGGTACGAGTATATCTCGGACACTTGTATGAAATTACTGGGAAAACAAATCAGGCAGAAATGCATTACAATCAAGCATTAATGAATCGTAACTTTTATGCTCCTGCACTTGCTGGTTTAGCAAGGATAGAAAAATCGAAAAAAAATTATGTGATTGCTATCGAACATTATAAAAAGGCAATAGAATTGATGGAGGACTATTCCTTTCATCGCGAACTTGCATTACTTTATCGTCTTACAAATGAAACAGAAAAATCAAAGAATGAATTTCAACTTGCGTTAGATCTATTGTTGAAGCACAAGCATCCCACATTAGAGGAAAATGGTATTGGGCATAATATTGACCGTGAGCTAGCCTTAGTATATTCCTCCATGAATGAAAATGAAAAAGCACTTAATAGTGCCTTTGCCGAATATAAAAGCAGACCAGAAAATATTGACGTGAACGAAGTATTAGCGTGGTGCTTCTTTAAAATATCAGATTATAAAAATGCTCAGGCTTACATTTTAAATGCACTTTCAACAAAATCAAAAAATGCAGAATTATGGTATAAAGCAGGATTAATATTTAAAGCCAATAACTATGAAGAACTAGGTAATAAGTATCTCACCATTGCACTTAAAACGAATCCCTTATTAGACACTTCTGGATTTAAGAGCAAAACAAAAACAAATAATATTGTGTTGCGGTGAAAAATTTATACTCTATAAAATATTTTCTTCCGTTCGTACTGCTACTACTCAGTAGCAGCAATCTTTTTGCGCACACCATAAATTATAGCATGGAAATTAAACCCGTTGAAAATGTAATTGCATATTACATTGGGTTAGGTTTTCAACACATCGTTCCTGACGGATTAGATCATATTTTATTTGTAATAAGTCTCTTTTTAATTGATCCACGAATTAAACCCGTGGTGATGCAAGCAAGTTGTTTTACCATTGCACACACCATCACATTAATACTCACATCGAAGGATATAATTGTTCCTTCTTCTCATATTATTGAACCTATCATAGCGATTTCCATCGCTTTTGTTGCACTCGAAAATATTTTTATTGGAGAACTTAAACGGTGGCGGTATGTATTGATATTTTTATTTGGTTTGATTCATGGAATGGGATTTGCCAATGCTTTGAATGAAATTGGCTTACCTCGAAATACATTTTATACTTCTTTAATTTCTTTTAATATAGGTGTGGAGTTTGGTCAAATAGCAGTGATCGCAATTGTTTGGTTACTTATAGGAAAGTTTTTCTCAAAAGAAATATGGTATCGAAAACGAATTGCTATTCCTCTTTCTATTGTCATTGCTTCCATTGCGACTTACTGGACAATTGAAAGAGTTTTCTTTTCCTAAGTATAAATTTATTTCTTCATAAAAAATCCATCCTTCTTATTTATTCGTAGATATTTAAAAAAGTAGAATAAGATACTTATTTGCTGAAATAAATTTAATAGTTCTTGTTTTCAGAAATCCAGAGTAACATCATTAAAGCAGAATAAAAAAATAAAAACAATTTGTATAAAGGTCTGTAGTCAATTCAAATTAATTTATTAACCAAATCAAATAATTAGTCTAACTTAAAAAAATTAACATCATGCAAAAAAGCAACAAAAAATCGCTATTGATTTCATTTGCCGTTGTTGTAGTAACAGCGTCCGCAATCATGATTTCAAACTCCTTCCTCGACGCATCCAGTCATCGAGAAGCACCCATCATCGCCAATGATCCATTGGCTGATAACACCGACCTCTATGCGTTCCGAAGTCCAGACGACCAAAACACTGTTACTATCATTGCCAATTACATTCCGGCTCAACTTCCACAAGGTGGCCCAAATTACTATTCATTTGGTGAAGATGTACGCTATGAAATTCATGTAAAAAATGATATTACCACGAAAGGTGACGATATTATTTATCGCTTCGAATTCGAACAAACGAATGAAGATCCTTCAACCTTCTTTAATATTCGTCTTGGCCAGGAAAACTTAAAAACTACATATACTTGCAATCGAAGTGTAGATGGTGGCCTGTCCTATCAAACTATTGTAGCGAATGGTATTGTTCCTCCTAACAACATTGGACCCCGTTCGATTCAAAGTCCAGTTGGACTTGGTGCAACAAACTATAACACTTTACGAAATGGTGCCATTACTACAGCAACAACAGGTGAAGAAATTTTTTGTGGACCCTCTGATGATCCCTTCTTTGTTGACCTTGGTGGCGTATTTGATTTAGGACAAACGCGTAGTTCTGGTGGAGCTCGTGATGGATTAAGCTGCAAAAACATTCATTCTATTTGCATCAAAGCGCCCATTTCAACATTACAAAAGGATGGCAAAGATGTCAGTCAGGCTGCAAACATTCTTGATTCAGATTATGTCATAGGAGTCTATGCAACTGCAAGTCGTAAATTAATTACTGTACGAAGTTTACATGGAGGCAAACCAATTAACATTGGTCAATGGGTTCAAATTTCACGTATAGGAATGCCGTTAACAAACGAGGTCGTGATTCCAATTGGTAAAAAAGATTATTGGAATTCCATACAACCTTATAATGAAGATACGGCCTTAGAAAAATATTTTACCAATCCAGAACTTGCGTTATACATGGACGATAGCCAATTTGGAACTGCTGTTCCAGCACTATCTGCATTACGTGTTCAACGTAACTCTTTACAATCATTTGACTTTGGAAACACTCATGATGGTCTTGCTGGACTATTAGGAAATCCTGCTACAACTGGAACTGCATTTGATGTTAACTTGTTTGGAAATTATTTATTACGTCCTGGTCAACCTCGCTCTGTTGATTTACTTCCAATATTTATGACAGGAGTTCCTAATCTTGCGCCTTATCAATTAGCAACTGGCAAAAACGGGAATCCATTGGCAGCCGGAAAGCCTTTCATCAACAATTTTCTTCCCACTTTTGGTGACATGCTTCGTTTAAATATGGCAGTACCCGTTACACAACGAAATGACCCTGCATTTAGTACACTAGGTCTCATACAAGCAGCGGTGCTTGGATTGACTGATCCTGCCTATAACGGTTCTACAGCATTGCAATTTATTCCAAACATGGATGGATTTCCAAATGGCCGTCGTTTAGAAGATGATGTTACGCGTATCGAACTACAAGCAGTTAGTGGAGTTGTACTTGCAGCTATAGGTTTATGGTATGATGATTATACGGTAGGTGGTGCCAATCCAGTAACTCCAAATCTTGTTGGTGTTTTAACATACACTACCGGAGTTGAATCTAACGATCGACCATTTAAATCAACTTTTCCGTATCTAGCTAATCCATCCAATGGTTTCGGTGCTTGTGGTGGCGCACTTCAAAGTAATAATAACAAATTGTATCCTGAACAAGATGCAAGTTTAAAAATAGGATCACCTGAAGTGTTTATGACTAACTATCCAAATCCAGCAACCACGCAAACAACATTTAAATATCGTGTTCTTGATAAAACAAATGTTACTGTAAAAATTCTTGACCAAACAGGAAGGCTGATCGACACTCCCGTTAATAACAAAACGGTTGATGGAGGTACTCATGAATTAATTTACAACGTTACAAAACTTCCTCCTGGATTTTACTTTGCAACTGTTGAAAATAATGACCAGACTACTCAGTCCATTAAATTCGCCGTTACAAAATAGAGTTGAAACTAAATAAATAATAAAGCCCTGCAATATTTGTAGGGCTTTATTATTTATTTAATAGTTGGGAATAAAAATAAAATATACAGGTCTACCGTTACCATGAAACAAAAATTTTAAAAGATAATACCGACCCTAATTCCTCCCCATCGATGATATTTTCCAAGTTGAAACTCTTTTGTTTGCAGTGACTGATAGTACTCAAGATAAACTTTTTGAAAACCTAGTACAAGTCCAAAATTCGTTTCAAAAACTATTCTTGTTAATTGCTGAGATGATAGCGTGTAAGGATTGTCTCTATTAAACATACCGCCTTGCAGCGTTGCATCATATCCCACCATTCTCACTAAGGGTTGTGCATATCCATATAGTTTAAAAATACGAAGTATTGAACTTGTACTCGAGGCATACGGAGAATTAAATCTACCTGCCATGACGGTGCATCCTATTTGAGCATTGTCCATTAAAGTTCCTGCTTGTATTTTAACAAGCGAACTCAGCAGGAAATAATTTTTATAATTGTATAACTGTTGCTCATAAGTCAATTCATAATTTAAAATTATATCATTTTTTATTTGATGTTGCCAACCCAAAGGTTCAATATTCTTTAACCATTTGTGTATGGATTTCTGCATCTCATCACCAGAAGCAATGGGACCGATTCCTCCAATGCTTAATGTTGAACTTAACCGTTGGAAATTCAATGTGTCCGTAGAAATTAAAAATGTTTTAAGAATCATGTAAGCCGCATAGGGATGGTCGTTATACATAATTTCTGCATTTCGAATACTTGAAGGTGTAAAGACAGCGTGTTCCAAAGCTAATCCAAAAGTAGAGCCACTGTTTTTCATTTTCGGTAAAAGCAAATTCAAAGGATTATTGATTAGTGCTGGCGAGCAAAATTCTAAGTTAATTCCTTGGGAATAATAAAAATCGCTAGCGGTAAAAAAATCGTTCTCATAATGCAAACGAAAATATCCAGTGCTTTCCATACTTCTGAATGAAGCAGTGTTGTCTATTGTTTGCGAAAACAATGAAAAGGGAATTCCGCAAAATAAAATCAACCATTCCTTAAACCAAATCACATATTATTTACGCAATAGGCGTTGTTTCGGATTTCCTAAATTAGAAATAAGCATTGATTTTTAAAAATAATTTCATTTTTCAAATCCAAACCACCTTCACTTAACGTATCTACCTTTAATTAAGTTAAACGCTTTTGATAGAAAATAACCCATAGGATGAAATTAGAATCAAGGAAAGCACCTAATAAAAGTGAGGATTGGCATATAATAAACTGTATATCTGCTATTTAACATATTGCTTATAAAATAATGTCGAAAAACTAATGCTCTTCAAAAAATTTGAACTCTTAAAAAAGTCAAAATTTTTGAGTTTTCTTCCTTAGACGGCATTCTACAACATTAATTTACTTTCTTTGTTGATGGAAAGATCCTACTTTTCCTTCACAAATGCCCGAAAAAAAATATAGCGAAGAAGAACTCGTAAATTTATTAAAGCAGAACAACAAAGCTGCTTTCAGTTACCTTTATGATCATTATTCGGGTGCTTTATTTGGTATCATCCTCAAAATTGTAAATCAAGATGAAGAAACTTCAGAAGATGTATTACAAGACGTTTTTATTAAAATCTGGAAAAAAATAGCCACCTACGATAGCACAAAGGGAACTCTTTTTACCTGGATGTTAAATATTGCACGGAATACCGCTATTGATAAAGTTCGGACCTTTAAAAACGCATCAATCCAATCCATCAATAACAACGTACATAGTGTTGATGAAATACATCAGCATAAATCGCAGGAAGACAAAATTGGAATAAAAGAGATCGTGGATAACTTAAAGCCCGAATACAAAGTAATCATTGACCTTGCCTATTTTGGAGGATACACACAAGAAGAAATTTCGCAGGAATTGAATTTGCCTTTGGGAACTGTTAAAACACGGGCACGAGCGGCCTTAATTGAACTTAGAAAAGTAATCAAATAAATGGATATTAAAGAATACATATTGTCAGGAATTCTGGAGCAATACGTTCTTGGTACTCTCAGCAAAGAAGAAACGCTGGAAGTTGAACAAGCAGCGGCAAAGCACCCTGAGGTTCGAAAGGAAATTGCAGAAATCAGTAAAACGATTGAGCAATTCGCCATGGCCAATGCTGTTCAACCTAGCCGTAATCTTAAGCCATTTGTACTCGCTACTATCGAATATATGGAACGAATGGAGAATGGAGAAACGCCGTCATTCCCTCCCATGTTGAATGAAACTTCGAAGTTATCAGATTTCGCAACTTGGCTTAATAGAGAGGATATGGTTTTACCTATTGAAGTTGAAGATACATATGCTAAAATAATAGGTTATACTCCAAATCAGAAAACCGCAATCATCTGGATCATGGATTCCACGCCACCTGAATTGCATCATGATGAATATGAGAAATTTCTGATCGTAGAAGGAACATGCAATATTACCATAGATGAAAATATCTATCCATTAGTGCCTGGGGACTATTTTGAAATTCCTCTTCATAAAACGCATGTTGTAAAGGTTACTTCAAAAACTCCTTGCAAAGTGATCCTTCAACGCATCGCTGCATAATTGTATTCATAAAAAAGGGTATTTCTATTTCTAAAAACTCTTGTTAAAGACATTTTCTAAATATTATTTTTCTAACAATAACAGATCCCTTCAGTCTCACTTTTATCAACGAAATTTATTGCTTTATAAAATTAGTTTTACTATCTCACTAATGATGGGGTGCTACTGTCAATCCTTACCCCCATTTAAAATAGTTAATATGTGAATTATGTAATTTAATTCTAAAATTATGTAATTAATTTTATTAAAAGAGTAGACATCTTTGTTGCATCAAACCATTGGAATAATATCGAAGATAAAAGCATAAGAAAACGTAAGGTAATAAATGGGAATTATTAAAGCACATTCTTTCATTATCTTTCAGACTAATGAATTTTTCAAAATAATACAACTGTGATCAAAAGCGGATATGAGGAATAATCGGCTCAAAAAGTCATAGATTGTTTTGTAAAGGGCTGACAATATTGTCAGCTCTTTTTTATTTATAAAGGTGTGAATAATGTAACATTTTTCAATAATGATGTAACAAAATTCTGCATGTGTGCTGTCATCTCTGTGAAGTAATAATTCAGTTACAAACTAAACAAAGATAATATGACAACCAACCAAAACGACCGCCGCAATCAGGAATCTGATAGTAAGTCACACCAAGAACAAACACAAGACGGAAAGAAAAAAGAAGAAATCAATCCTAACAATCCAAAAGCAAACCAAAACTCTCGTCAAGGTTCAGAAAACAATCAAGGTTCTGCTTCAATAAAAGGCGAAACAAAATCTACTTTTAAAGATGATGAAGAGGAAGAAGAAGAAACTACGGGTGGAAACACTTCTGGAAAAACATCAAGTCAAAATCAAAAAAAGTAATTAATTAAAATCCCTTTTCAACCAATCCCTACGCAGGTGGGGATTGGTTATTTCAAAAACGCTTGACATGAATAATTTCACTACAGAGCAATAAGCTTCGTTAGGGAAAGTTATAACTAAAATCCACAAGTTAATAAAAAGAAAAATGGGAGAAAGTAAAAATGAAACATCTACCAATATCTTATGCAAGATTCTGGGGCATAATTGGAGATACAAAGATTATTCTAACTGGATAAAAAATTGTGGTGACGATTACCCTTTCAAAGCGTCAAGAAACTGTTCTCGTTGCCATCAAAATCAATATTTTTATGATACATGGACAGTTGAAAATCAAAAATCTCCTTTCGATCTCGAACGAGACTCGCAAGCTGTGAAACATCTTTCAAATTTGCACACTGATTAAAAAATCCTCAACCTTTTAATAAATCAAATTGCAATGCAACTAGCCTCTTCAAAAACACTTAAGAATCATTACATCCCCAATTCAGAATTTTACAGCCAGCTTATCGAAAGCTTGCATGACTATTCCATTTTTACGGTAGATAATAATTTAATAATTAATAGTTGGAGCTCTGGTTCAACTGCTATTTTTGGCTATCAATCTCGAGAAGTTATTGGTAAACATTTCGATTTGATCTTCACACCAGAAGATAAAAAGAATGGTATTCCAAAAAACGAAATTCATACCGCTCGCCTAAAAGGAAAAGCAGTCAACAACAGATGGCATGTTCGCAAAAACAATAATAAATTTTATGCATTTGGTTTAGTATTCCCTTTTACGGACGTAAATGGAGAGAAGATCGGTTACGTCAACATCTTGCTTGATCTAACTGATCGAAAAAAATCTGAAGATGCATTAAACAAACATGTAAAAGAACTCGAAGAGCTTAATGCTCATAAGGAAAGTATCCTTGCAATTCTTTCACATGATTTAAGAAGTCCGTTAACAAGGATTATTGCAATAACCCAATACCTTAAATCAAGAATTGATACGATTCAACCCGATGAATTAAGACAAATGGTCAACTTTTTGGAAGCTTCTTCAAAAGATGAATTAAATATGTTAGATTATTTAGTAGAATGGGCAAGGATAAAATACGCAACCGAAACTTTTTCTCCTGCTAAAATCTACCTCCACCAATACACATTTAAAGTTTTTGAAACATTAAACCAACTAGCATCTGCTAAAAACATAAAACTTCAAAACGAAATCGAACAAAACATTTCAGCTTATGCCGACGGGAAAATGATACTTTCTGTCATCCAAAACATTGTTTCAAATGCTATTACAAATTCGCACCACAACGGCACAATTACTGTGACCTCTAATCAGAAAAAAGAAATGATTATTGTAGAGATAAAAGATGATGGCATCGGAATGTCGAAGCAAATTCAGGAAAAACTTTTTACACCGGAAATAAGTTCACTTTCGAAAACACGACAGGAAAACAAAGGAGCTGGTATCGGATTACTGTTAACCAAAAGTTTTATAGAAAAAAACAATGGTCAAATTTGGGTTAAAAGCGTTGAGGGAGAAGGAACATCATTCTTTTTTTCATTGCCATTTAACAAACCAGCCACAAAATCTGGAAGCACAGATCACAGCGAATTTTCCATTAGAAATTAAGATTTTTTTGAACGAACCACCTTAAGCATTCTCCTATAAAACAAATTCTAGGAATAGGTTCAATTCATTATAGACTTCCAATAGGACGTAAGGATTAAATTATAGTTTTAATCGCTCTTGGCAGAAAAAAATATTTTTATAGCTAAGAAAGTTTATTTTTTTGCATTTTTGTAGAGCAAGGAAAATTTCTGAGAGGATGTTTACAATAGATCAAATAAAAGCTGCGCATAGTAGAGTAAAATCAGGCGCCGACTTTCCTTCATACATTAGAGAAATTAAAGGGTTAGGTGTTACTCATTATGAAGCCTATGTAACAGATGGTCACATAGATTATCATGGAGTTCAAAATTATTCTGCAAAAGTACCGGCAAAGTATGATGCATTAATCGTAGCTGAAACTCCCAACAGTGAACAATTTAAGACGGAGTTATTTGCTCATCAACAAGGCAAGACAGATTTTCTGACTTTCATTAAAATGTGTGCTACGTATGGTATTGAAAAATGGGAAATCTCCATGGACAAGATGACGTGTACTTATTACGATAAAAAGGGGAATGAAATTCTAGTGGAAAAGATTCCACAATAATTAAACTATACGAGGAATTCTTACGTGTAATTTTAACGGCTTAAATTTTGTTTTAATTGCTATAATTCCTTTCAAGTTTACACTTCAATTATTAATTATTTACAGGCACCCTATCGTTTATTAAGCGGTTTTTCCTACTTTGCATTTAAGTTAAGAGAAGATGTATTAAAATATCCTTAATATCGTCTTTGATCACTACCGAGTCCATACTTTAGTACCATAAAAGTGCAGCCCTTGAACTCGAAAGTTCAACTATTTACTACAATATGGATGGTTAATTAATCTTAAAGACCTTCGGACATTTTAGCTTCTATTCATTACATTTAGACTTAAAAATGTGTGAATTATGTAACTCATTCCAAATATTGTGTAATGTTTCATTTAAAAATAAAGCCCATCTTTACACAAACGTGTAAAAGTTTTCACCTGTAAAGAAATCAGAATTACAATTCTTCACTCCTCAACCGCCCTTTTAAGTTCATTAACAAATACCCTTAATGAAGTTAACTCCTCAATAAAACTCATTTCCCAACCTTATTAAAATAGTAATTAAGGTTATTCTCAATCTCAACAATTCAATAATTTATGCAAGTCAAAAAGAAAATTGGCCCAACTACGAAAGGAGCTATAGAACCACACAACGCGGCATATGATCCAGTAGATAAACTTTTTCGTCAGATTTTTGGAAATTTTCCATCTATTTCCAATTCATGGCCTGGTAATTATGGCAAAGCAACTTTAGAGACCATTCAAAAGGCGCAAGAAGTAAAATATGATAATTACTTTAAATACTTAGGACTTAAAGAAAATAGTGGAATGAAAATTTTCGAAATTGGTCCAGGATGGGGACCTTTTTCCGATTATTGTAGAGCAAGAGGAATTGATGTCACCTCAATTTGCCCGGGTAAAAGTCAATATGAATATCTAAAAAGTTCTGGACATAATGTACATCGCGCCGTTTGGCAGGAATATAAACCAGACAACGGTCCATTTGATGCTATCGTTGCCATGGGTTCTCCTGAACATTTTGCATCCCCAACCGATTATGTTGAAGGAAAACAAGATCAAGTTTACAGAAATTTTTTCGATTACTGCAGTAGTCTATTAAAACCTGGCGGTCGTATTGGTGGGCAGTTTATGACCTTTAATCACAAGGAATGCGATTATAATAAATTGCAAGTTGAAAAAGAGGGGACAACAGACGAAGAACAAAAACATTATCACATAGGTTTATTACTCTATCGATACCCTGAAGCATGGTTACCGAGAGATGCTGAGCATTTTATTTCATGTGCGAAGCCGGGAGAATTTAAAACCATAAAAGTGGTTGACGGAAGAGAACATTATATTTGGACCGCGAGAGGTTGGAAAAATGAATTTGATAAAATCTTTCCACTTTCAAAATGGATAACTGTAACCAGGCTCATGATACGAACGCTTTATGATAAAGATTTTTCGTATTGGGCAAAAGCATTTTGGAAACAATCGAATAGACTTTGCTTTGAAAAAGGATGGATGGGCCACGAGTTCTTTTTTGTTGAGAAGCAATAATGCTGTTTACCATCTATTGTTCATTTTCAATTCAAATTACTGCGACTACTTCCAAGAAAATTGCCCGAACTTGAATGATTAGATCCTTCTTTATTGCGATTAAAACTACCTACAAGAAATCCTAGCGCGAGTTCGAAACATCGAGAATTTGGCCTTGCCACCTTCACTTCGTTCCTTGTTACGCCTTAGCTACACAACCGCTAGATAGTGGACAAGCCTCATCACGATTATATTACAATGATCGCTCGTGGTAGCTAAATAATATTATAGACGTTGACTCCTTTACGTTTCAATCTTGAATTGGATACTAATGGATCAATTCACATTACAATACATATTGACATCATGTTTTTCTAATTTAGGAGCTGGTTATAAAAGCAACTAGTGGGTTTCAAAAATAATTTTTGGTTACCCTAGATTGTGTAAGCCACAAATAGAAATAAAATAAAGTGTGAATTTTGCAACTTTTAAATAAAATTCTGTAACACTCATCAGCCAAATAAGAATGAATTTTGAGTTCAACCGAACTATTTACAATAGAGATGATGGCCACAATCTTATTAATTGAAGACAACCGACTTATTTTAGATAATTTAAGTGAATACTTCGAAATGGAAGGTTATAAAATACTTGCTGCAGAAAATGGTAAAACAGGAATTGAACTTGCACGAAAACATATTCCAGACTTAATAATTTGCGATACAAAAATGCCATTAATGAATGGCTATCGCGTTTTGCAATTGATATTAAATTTATCGAAAACCTACGAGATCCCATTTATTTTCAGCACCTCAAACGCAGAAAATGTGGATAGAACAAAGGCATTGGAACTTGGGGCCGATGATTACATAATTAAGCCTTTCGAACTACCTACACTTTTAGCAATGGCTAAGCAATGGATAAAGTCGGGAAGTAATAGACATCGACAAATAGAAATCCACAAATAGAGAAAGGAACATAGTCGAACATAACAGTAATTGATCCCTTTAAAAATGTAAATTAAAATACAAAATATCAAATTAAATTAAAAATACCCATCATCTATGAAAACAAAAGCTGAATTGCAGCAAAATATTTTAAATATCGCCATGAAAATACAAATGGAATTTCCTGAATTAAGCGACCATATTAAAGAAATGCCTTCACTTTTTCTAACAAAAGATCTTGATCATAAACATACTGAAACGTAAGAATTATACTATTCAAAGTTAAAATCCGTATTAAATGAATATTCAAGCAAGTCTCTCAATTTAGCAACGAACAATGAAAAAGACAGTTTAAAAATTTCTAACTTCAAACTTTATTCATCGCCAATTGATGTTCATACCAATAGAAAAGTCGAAAGTACGTCTATATTAGGTGATCATTCAAAAGGTCGCCAAGAAATTAAAGAAATAATTTTATCAAACAAAGTAGATTTTAGAATAATATGAATTGAGCAACTTGAGTTGCTTACTAATCAGCTTTGAAAACAGCTAACCAATAGAATACGTCTCAGATAAAAAAGACCTTTTCAAGACATAAAAAAATCAGCTTACTCTATATTCATCGATTTTGGCTCTTAAGAATGAATCGAAAACCTATTCCTTTATACATAAATCAATATGAATTGACAAATTAACAGTTAGCTTTAGTCAATGCTTCTTCAGAAATCACAAAAAATAAATTCATTTTGGCCCTAGATGATACAAAATAGACTTCAAATTAATTCTATAAATGGTAACTATATTCATCCTAATGGTTACTTTTGTTTACATCGATAACCAATAGAATTTTGAAACTCTACATAAAATACATGGTCAGTATTCGTTGCAAAATGCTGGTAAAATCTGAATTAAAAAAGCTTGGACTACATTATGTGAATGTTGAATTAGGTTTTGTAGATGTTCTAGAAGATATAAATGATGATCAGCGTGCTAAATTTAAAATGGCTTTACAAAAATCAGGGTTAGAACTCATGAATGACAAAAAAGCAATGCTGATTGAAAAAATCAAAAACACGATCGTTGAAATGATTCATTATTCAGATGAAATTCCAAAAATAAATTTTTCGAATTACCTTAGTGAAAAATTAGAATATGATTACACCTATTTAGCCAATCTATTTTCAGAAACAGAAGGTAAAACTATTGAACATTACATCATACTTCATAAAATTGAACGTGTAAAAGAGCTGATCATTTATGATGAACTCAATCTAACAGAAATTGCTTGGAAACTACATTATAGCAGTGTCGGTGCACTTTCTAATCAATTCAAAAAAATAACTGGATTAACTCCTTCATTTTTCAAATCATTAAAGAACAAACGAAGGAGTCCCCTGGATAATGTGGGAAAATTGTAACTTTTCATATTAATTGTGTAATGCTTTACTAAAAGGATCATTCCATCTTTGCAGTGTAATAATTTCATTACATCTGTTCCGCCAGTTGCGGCCAAAAAGAACAAACATGGATATTTCAGAAATAAAAGGAACTTGGAATGAGCAAAAAGGAAGGCTCAAACAAAAATTTGCAATATTAACAGACAACGATTTAATGTTTGTTGACGGTAAGAAAGATGAAATGATGGGCAAACTTCAAATTAAACTTGGAAAAACCAAAGAAGAATTGCACGATATCATAAAGTCTATTTAAACAGAATCCAAAAATAAATAATCGTTAGGCATTTTGCTTAGCGATTTTTTTCTCTTCAAGATAATTCCACTAAAAAAATATTGAATATGATAAGTGCATGTAATATTACAAAATCAATTTTGGTTTACGCTGCATGTTTTGTAATTATAATGTCAACTAGCTGTCAATTATTTACTCAGAGACCAGAATCTTCAGAAGATAGATTGACTGCGACCGAAAAGAAAATAATTCAAGCTCACTATGCGCACGTAGCTGAAGTTATAAAATTCAAAAAAGCGGCTACTGCAAGAATTGCTGTTAATGAAAAAATAATAAATGAATATAAAATAAGTATTTCCAATAAATCGAAATCTTATACCGCGGAATATAAAGAACCGATTTCTGTTCTAGATCGTAAAAATTGCGCGATGAAAAAAAGAATGTCTGAATACAAAGAAGGTGGTTCTAAAGAATGGCTATTATTTAAAAAAGAATTTAGCATCGACATGGAAGCTATTGGAAAATCATTGAATGATTCGACATTCGCTGTTAATAATTAGAACCTACGTAACCGACTTAAATATAAATGCACGACCGGGAATTTTCATACTTATCCAATTATCTTAATTTAAATAAATAAAAAAATCAAACTAAAATGAAAAATGTAATTAATAAACTAAATGCTAGCTTAGTGTTAGCTTCCATTATAGTGTTATTCTTTATTACTAGTTGTAATTCTCCAGCAGAAAAAGTTGAGAATGCACAAGAGGATGTAGTAGAAGCCGAACAGGATTTAACAGAAGCGCAAAACGATTATTCGAAAGAGTTTGAAAACTTTAAAAAAGAAATGGACGAAAAAATTGCTACAAACGACAAAAAAATTGCTGAAATCAATGCAAGCATGTTGAAAGAGAAAAAGTCTGTTCAAGATGAAAATAAAGAGAAAATTGCAATTTTAGAACAAAGAAATGTAAACATAAAACAAAGAATGTCGGAATACAAAGACGATGGAAACGAAAAATGGCAGTCCTTTAAAAGAGAGTTTAGCCATGATATGGATGAATTAGGAGAGTCTTTAAAAAACTTTAACCATAATGATAAAAAATAAAGCTCTCTTCGGATAAAATATATCGAATGGAGACATCTGAATTAGAGAAATCAAAAGCACATATTACCGTTGAAATAATAGAATACGTGCCGAACTCAGTAGTTATCAAAACCATTCTTAAAAAATCAACAGGCAATATCACAGTCATGTCATTTGATAGTGGTGAAGGATTAACTGAGAAAACCTCTCCTTTTGATACTTTTGCTCAAATTATTGAAGGTAATGCTGAAATTGTTATAGATGGTGCATCCATATTTCTTCAAATAGGGCAATCTATCATCATTCCAGCACACAAATCAAATCATATTAAGCCTAATGGACGTTTTAAAATGATTAGTACAGTAATTAAAAGCGGATACGAATAAAGTTCGATTTCTTCGAATATGTGAATTAGCTGTCCATAATTGGGTATTATGCTAGTTATTCTCTACTTAGTGTTTATCTCTTCCTAAGAAGTGGTGTTTCTTAATATCCATACTTAAAATATATTACTTTACAATCACCCTATAAAAGCAATTATATTCAAGGACTTTACAGAAACCTATAATATATTTTCAGGGAATCACATGTACCGCTCATTACAAAAGCAGTGCTTATGAAACAATTAGAGTACCTTAGTCTTAGTTAAAGCTAAAAGTCGTTGAACAAAACATCAACGACTTTTTTTTGTGAAAATAAAATGTATCTCAAAATCTAAGTTTCTAATGTGAATTTAGATTTTGAAAAAAGTTCAAACTTTTAAATAGGTGTGAATAATGTAATTTGAATAAATTATTTTGTAATATTTTATTCAATTTTAGTCTGCACTTTTATACAATACAAGCAAATCTATAAAAACAAAAAAAATATAAACATATGAAAAAATACTTAGGAATTTGGATGGACCACAGAAGTGCCAACATCATGGAATATAAAATTGATGCCATAGAAACGAATATCATCGACTCCAAATTTACGAAAGAAGAAAAGTCAGAAAGTCTTGGCAAAAGTGAAAACATCATGCATAATAAGGAGCAACAAAAACAATCTGAATTTTATCAAAACTTAGGAGCGATCATCAGAAATTACGACGAGGTTTTACTTTTCGGTCCTACTGATGCAAAATTGGAACTTTTTAATATACTAAGAGCAGATACTCACTTTGAAAAAGTAAATATTAAAATTGAACAGGCAGATAAAATGACGGAAAATCAGCAGCACTCCTTTGTAAAAAAACATTTTGAAAAAAAGTGAAATAATTACACATCCAATCACTTAAACATCTTTTCAATAAATAAACTATAAAATCTAATTCATATGATAACTTGGTCGTGGTGGGCAATATTGGGAATTGCTGTTATAATAGTAGCGGTAGGTAAAGCATTACATATCTGGCACAAAAGCAGATCATAAGATCTTTATTAGAAGCTATATTTTTCATTATAGGAACTTTCCTACTTTTTTACATTCCAAAAAGCACATTTAGGTGGCAATTATTTCAGTCTTTTCTATGGCTCTGTAAACCATAAAAAAGACTGATATTTTGTTCTAATCTCTTTTGTTCCTATTTTTATTTTCGCAAATAAATACTTCTGCCATTCTGTTTACAATTCTTCACAAAGAATAACCTAACGACTTAAGCGGAAGTATTTAGTTGGTTTCCATTAAAATATTCCAACTAAAGAATATATCTTATGTATAATATTCCTTATCATAAAGAAAAAAACGAACTCGTAATAAATGAGTTTATTGCTAGATATCCTTTTGCTTATTTATCAGGTTGTGATCAAGAAAACAAACCTGTTTGCACACAACTCCCTGTTTTTATTGAAGAAAAAAATGGAAAGAAAATACTCAGGGGTCATATCATGAAAAACAATGACCACCATAAAGCTTTCTTGCATAATCAACACGTGCTGGTCGTTTTCTCCGGACATCACACGTATGTAAGCGGAACGTGGTATAGTAATCCACACACGCCTTCCACTTGGAATTACATGAGTGTACATGTGAAAGGTATAATTCGATATTTAGATGATGAAGGTTTAATTGACGCCTTGCGCATGACCACACTTCATTTTGAAAATAACAATCCGAATTCAACTACCATCTATGACAATCTTCCTGCCGAATACACAAAAAAACTAATGAAAGCCATTGTTGCATTCGAAATTGAAATCACAGAACTGGATACTGTCTTCAAATTAAGTCAAGATCGAGACGCTGCAAGCTATGATAACATCATAGAACAGCTTCAAAAACAAGATGAAAGTGGCAAAGTGATTGCTGAAGAGATGCGAAAAAGAAAAAAGGAAGTGTTTCCAAATCTCGAATCTTAGAATATCATAAACTACTTTTACTTGAACAAAAAAATAAAAGCAAACGAATATTAATTACAAAACTTGAATTCAATATTAGATCATTAATCAAAGATGAAAAAGAAATTAACGTCAAAGCAAGTCGAAGAATTAATTAATACTTTAAAATCACGCTTTGAAAAACACATGTCACGCCACAAAGGGCTTGTTTGGGATGCAGTAGAAAAAAAGCTTAAATCAAATCTAGAGAAAATATGGTCGCTTTACGAAATGGAAAGAACAGGAGGCGAGCCTGATGTTGTGGTCCCGATAGCTATCGGGAATGATAAAAAAACAAATGAGTTTATTTTCATGGATTGTTCGGCAGAAAGTCCAAAAGAACGCAGAAGTTTATGTTATGATCAAGCGGCACTAAATGCCAGGAAAGAAAACAAATCTAAAAACAGTGCCATGGCGTTAGCTGCAGAAATGGGCATTGAAATCTTATCGGAAGAAGAATATAGGGCTCTACAAAAATTTGGGCCCTTCGATATGAAAACATCGAGCTGGTTAAAAACTCCTAGCGACATTAGGAAATTAGGCGGAGCTATCTTTGGTGACTTCCGGTATGGAACCATCTTCTTGTATCACAATGGAGCAGAATCTTATTATGCTGCTAGAGGTTTTCGCGGATTATTAAGGGTTTAAAAATGCTAAAAATGACTGTGTGAAGAATTTAATTTTAATCTGCTGTATCTTATTTCTATACACCCAACCTTGTCAAGGGCAAAGAGACTCCGTGCGAAATTCACTTTCAACGAACTTAGTTTCAGGAATCATTTTTCAGGAGGCAGGACTTTACTTTAACTTAAAACTTTCGTCGACATCACTATTAGAACTTTCTTATGCACATCGATTTCGAAATTTAACCATCATTAAAAATGGTGGAGCGGGTGGTGAATTCAAATTGTGGAAACAAACAGGAGACATTGCACGTATTGGATTTAAGGTTTATCACGAACCTGACAACCGCTATAGCAATTACTCTCCCTATTATTATTCACGAATAAGTTATTGGAATTTGCATACGCCCAAATATACTACCCGACGTGGATCAAATGGCTACAACAGTTCCTTTCGCGAAGTAGTATCGGTAGACAAAAATTTAATTAACATAGCACTCGGACTTGGCAAATCAGAACAAGTGGATGAACATTTTTTTACCGATTTCTTCATCATATTTGGGGCTTCTGTAGGAACAAAAAGAACGCATAAATACACTTATGATAGCTCTGGAAATGGAACTGCTTTTCAATATCCTAAAAACACAATTGTAAATGATATTTCCATTGCACCTACTATAGAATTGGGCGTTAATGTTGGGTACTTTTGGTAGAAGATTTACCGTACACTATCTGAAAAGGTATATCACTAATTTGAATTGATATCTAAAATTTATACATTGGAATTTTATATCTTTGAGTAATGTAAAAAATAAATCAGTGATATGAAGTTCTAAATTAATCTTTTTAAAACAATTTAAAAATAAAACACCATGAGCTGGGAAATAGAAAACAATTATTTACAAAAGAATTTCAAATTTAAGAATTTCGTTTTGGCTGTCGACTTTATTAATAAAATCGTTCCGCTCGCCGAAGGAATGAATCATCATCCTGATCTTTTATTGCATAGTTATAACCAAGTATTAGTAAAAACGAGAACACATGATGTAGGGAAGATCACGGAAAAGGATTATGAACTTTCGAAAAAAATAGATTTGATTTGATCTTTAAAATATTTTTTAATAATTCTCATTTTACATTCCTAAGTTCAGATAGGTAGCTAACTTTTCTCTATTAAGTTTACAGGCTGCGCTTTGATAAATTTTCTCGCGAAGGCGCAAAGTTCAATTCGCTAAAAGGCGCAAAGATGTTAAGACTTAACTCGTAATGATTCGTGTATTTTGTTTAGTGATTTACCTATTTGTTTTATAAAACAAAAAAATAAATCTGATAAATTTTTCCGTGGAGTTGCGAGAAATTTTTCTGCGAGAACCCTAAGCGTCTCGATAGCTATCGGGATTGCGAGCCATTCTTGTGATTTCAAATTTAGATAGAATTTTATAGTTAAATAAAAAAGGTGGTCGAAGCTGACCACCTTTTCATTTAACTATTTGTTTCAATCATTTTCTATTTCACTACATCGAAACGATCGAGATTCATCACCTTTGCCCAGGCGGCTACAAAATCTTTTATAAACTTTTGGCTCGAATCATTACAAGCATAAACTTCAGCTAATGCACGCAACTCCGAATTCGATCCGAATATAAGATCGGCTCTCGTTCCAGTCCATTTCACTTTACCAGTTTTACGATCGCGTCCTTCGAACACATCTTGCACATCGCTTGTCGAATTCCATGTTGTATTTAAATCGAGCAAGTTTGTAAAGAAATCATTCGTTAATGTTTCAGGATTATTAGTGAAAACACCATGCTTCGATTGATCGAAGTTGGTATTTAGCACGCGCATTCCGCCTAACAAGACCGTCATTTCAGGAGCAGTAAGTGTCATCAATTGTGCCTTATCAATCAACATTTCTTCTGCAGAAGTACGGTGACGAGGATTATAATAATTTCTGAATCCATCTGCACTTGCTTCTAAAACAGCAAATGATTCGACATCGGTTTGTTCTTGAGAGGTATCTGCACGACCAGATGTAAAGGGAACTTTCACATCATGTCCTGCCTTTTTTGCTGCTTGCTCAACACCTGCACATCCTGCTAAAACGATAATATCTGCCAATGAAACCATCTTCCCTCCAGTTTGCTCTTTATTAAATGAAGATTGAATTCCTTCTAATGTCTTTAACACATTTTCCAATTGAGCAGGGTTATTCACTTTCCAATTTTTTTGTGGCGCTAGACGTATACGCGCACCGTTAGCTCCTCCACGTTTATCGGACCCACGAAATGTAGATGCGGATGCCCAAGCTGTAGATACTAATTGGGAGACGGTTAATCCACTTTCCACGATTTTCGATTTTAAAGCAGTGATATCCTGTTCATCAATTAATTGATGCGTCACTGCCGGAATTGGATCTTGCCAAATCAACACTTCTTTTGGAACTTCCGCTCCTAAATAACGAGTGATGGGACCCATATCACGATGCGTTAATTTGTACCAAGCTTTAGCAAATGCATCTGCGAATTGATCAGGATTTTCTAAAAAGCGTCTTGAAATTTTTTCATACGCGGGATCCATGCGTAGTGACAAATCAGTAGTCAACATAAACGGTGCGTGCTTTTTATTTGGATCATGTGCATCTGGAACTGTTCCTGCGCCGGCGCCACCCTTCGGAGTCCACTGTTGTGCTCCTGCTGGACTCTTCGTTAACTCCCATTCAAATCCAAAGAGATTTTCGAAAAAATTATTACTCCACTTTGTGGGTGTGGTTGTCCAAGCGCCTTCGAGTCCACTAGTAATTGTATTTACACCGTGACCTGTGTTAAAAGAATTTTTCCATCCCAATCCTTGCGCTTCAATTCCTGCTGCGGCAGGTTCCACTCCTACATATTTACCTGGATCTGCCGCGCCATGCGTTTTACCGAATGAATGTCCGCCAGCAATCAATGCAACCGTCTCTTCGTCATTCATGGCCATGCGCCCAAATGTCTCACGAATATCACGAGCTGCTAATAACGGATCTGGGTTACCGTTAGGTCCTTCTGGATTTACATAGATGAGTCCCATTTGCACAGCGGCAAGCGGGTTTTCTAATTCACGATCACCTTGGTGTCGTTTATCATCTAACCACTTTCCTTCCGAGCCCCAATAAATATCTTCGGGTGCTTCCCAAACATCTTCACGACCACCCGCGAATCCAAAAGTTTTAAAGCCCATCGATTCCAATGCGCAATTTCCTGCAAGAACCATCAAGTCAGCCCAGGATATTTTCTTCCCGTACTTTTGCTTGATGGGCCATATCAGTAAGCGAGCTTTATCAAGATTTGCATTATCAGGCCAGCTGTTAAGTGGAGCAAAACGCTGCGTTCCAAATCCAGCGCCACCTCGTCCATCGGAGATACGATAGGTACCTGCGCTGTGCCACGCCATTCGAATAAAAAACGGACCGTAGTGACCGAAGTCGGCAGGCCACCATTCTTGAGACGTGGTCATCAGTTCAAAAATATCTTTCTTCACAGCATTCAAATCGAGACTCAAAAATTCCTTTGCATAGTCAAAAGAGTCATCCATCGGATTTGATAATGGAGCGTATTGACGCAGAATATTTAACTTAAGCTGATTAGGCCACCAGTCGCGGTTTCTTGTGCCCGATCCAGCACTTTGTGTCATCGCCCCTCCGCTAAAAGGGCATTTACTTTCTGTATTCACGATATATTATTTTTTAAATTAGTTTACAATTTTTAAAGATAAACAATTTCTGATTCAAAGGGTTTTTGATAAATATCAATAAATAATTAAATGGGCTTCTACCAATTAAATGTAACGGTAATTCAATGAAATAGAAATTAGAAACAATAAAATTAAACATAATTTTCATCAAATATTTTTTAACAATCCGATGGTAGTGAAAACGGATCCTGCAAAGTTCAATCAATAATAATTCACATAAAAAGTACTCATCTCAAAATTATACTATCTTTATTCCACGAATTCCGTTTCTGAAAGTGAAAAAAGAAAAACCTTTAGTGGATAAAAAATACTTGCTTGAAAAATATCCAGGGAAAGGAGGATGGACGTATGCTGTCATTTCTGAAATTTTACAAGAAAAAAAAGCGCCATTTGGTTGGGTAAAAGTGAAAGGAAGTATAGACAACTATACTTTTAAAAATTATACCCTCATGCCGATGGGTAATGGCAAACTTTTTTTACCTGTGAAAGCATCCATTCGAAAAGAAATAGGAAAGCAAGAAGGAGATTGGGTGCAAGTAATACTTTATACTGACAATGCTCCAACAGAAATACCTGAAGAATTTCTATCCTGTTTAAGAGACGCACCAAAGGCACTTCAAATTTTTAATAGCTTAACTAACGGTCAACAAAAAGAATATATCGATTGGATCTATGGGGCAAAAACAGACGAAGTCAAGGTGGCACGAATGGTAGAAGCTCTTAAACGAATTGAAGAAGGAAAAAAATTGAGGGATAAATAAGTATTTCAAAAAACTTCAACTCCATCTTATCCATACAAAGAAAGAGGACTCTTTTACTTATTAATTCACCATCCCCATTTTTCATACTTTCAATATGTAGAATCAAAAAAATTACGATTTCCACAAAATTATCCATTCAGAAGGCGAGGAAAATTGTCCATCACCTTGCGTGAATCATCCATTTTAGAAGGAATTATGTCGTCGCATCTTTGCATCGTCAATATCGACATATCTAAAATCAAAAAAATGACAAATTTAAAAGCAGTAAGTCCTGACCAAAGTTCAGGCAAAACAAAAGCTCTATTTGACGGAATTCAAAGCAAATTGGGTATGGTTCCTAACATGATGAAAACCATGGGAAACTCTTCCGCTTTATTAGAAGGATATCTTAATTTAAGCGGTGCTTTGGGTGCAGGATCTCTTGGCGCAAAAACGGGTGAGCTAATTGCATTAGCTGTTGCCGAAAGCAATGAATGTAATTACTGTTTATCGGCCCATACTTATATTGGTGCCAATTTGGTGAAAATTGATAGCACTACATTAACCGAAGCACGCGTAGGGTACTCGGGTGATGCGAAAACAAACAGCATCCTTAAGTTCGCTAAAATCTTAGTAAGTAAAAAAGGTAAAGTGAGTTCAACTGATGTAAATACTGTGAAAGAAGCAGGATTAACGGATGGTGAAATCGGCGAAATAGTAGGACATGTTGCTTTAAACATTCTGACCAATTATTTCAATTTAACTGCCAACACAGAAATTGATTTTCCGTTGGTAGAAGCTAATAAATTAGAAACTGTTTAAAAAAAATGTGGCAAAAGGTAGTCTTGTTCAGAAACAGGGCTACCTTTAACCTCACTAAAATCAACTATGGAAAGTCAACGTCATCCTCTTCCTCCATTCACTTTAGACACTGCATTACAAAAAGTACAAGCTGCTGAAGATGCTTGGAACACTCGTGATCCTGAAAAAGTTTGTCTGGCTTATACCATCGACACTGAATGGCGAAATCGTACTGAATTTATAAATGGTCGAGAAGCTGTAAAAGCATTTTTAAAAAACAAATGGGAAAAAGAACTTGACTACAAACTTAAAAAAGAACTTTGGGGCTTTCGAGAGAACAGGATGGCAATACGTTTTGAATACGAATTTAGAAATGAAGAAGGTCAATGGTTTCGAGCCTACGGTAATGAGCTTTGGGAATTTGATGAAAACGGATACATGCAAAAACGTTTTGCGAGTATCAACGACTTAGCCATTCATGAAACCGAACGAAAATTTAAATAATACTATTTCTCTGTGACTCTCTCCTCCACATTTACGCTTATTGATCCACAAAACGGAAATCTGGCATTCAAATTATTTACGTTTGACGATGGGTCCACTTTTGATCATATTCAGCGCCTCAATTATTACTCGCTCATATGGGTTCAAGAGGGAAAAGGAAATGCAAAAGTAGAAACTACCCAATTTGATTTTAACGCAAACACACTTTTTTCATTCGTCCCGTATCAACCGTTCATGTTAAAAGCAGAAAAGGAATTCAAGGGTGTAGTTATTAACTTCCATCCCGATTTCTTTTGCATACACAAACATCATAAGGAAGTAGCTTGTCATGGAGTGTTGTTCAACAATGTTTACAACCCACCATGCATTTCTTTAGATGAGACAGCAGCAAATACTTTTAGCACTTTGATTGACCAGATGAAAACTGAAATGAAGCATCCTGCTCTTGCACAGTATGAATTATTGGTTTCCTACTTGAAAATATTTTTGATCAATGCCTCGCGTTTAAAAAAAGTTCAACAACCAGAAACAATAGCTACGACAGCTGAGCAGAAAGAACCCTTCATTTTGCAAAATCTAAAGGATGCTATTGAAAAAGATTTTAAGACTAAACATTCGGCCAGTGACTATGCAGAAGCTTTAAACATCTCTGCTAAAGCGTTGGCTAAAATCACCAAAAACTATTTCAATAAAACATTAACAGATTTAATTGCTGAACGCATCATCATTGAAGCAAAACGTGAATTATATCTCACCAGCAAAACGGTGAAAGAAATTGCACATGGGCTAGGGTATCAGGACGAATATTATTTTAGCCGATTTTTTAAAGCCAACGCCGATGTTTCACCACAGTTATATCGCGAGACCGTAGGTTTTGCTAGAGCCGAAGTTTGAAAAACATGAAAGAGAAAAACAAGATTTTAGCTATTTCAGGAAGTACAAGGGTCCAGTCTACGAATCTGAATTATATTCGTGCAATTGCACAATTGTCTGCTGACATTTTTGAAATAAAAATATTTCAAGGGTTGACGGATCTCCCACACTTTAATCCAGACCTGGATATAGAATTTTTAACGGCACCGGAAGTAGTGAAATCATTTCGGCAGTTACTCCGAGAGGCAGATGGCATTTTGATTTGTACGCCTGAATACGCAATGGGTGTGCCTGGGACACTAAAGAACGCTATTGATTGGACCATATCATCTTGTGAGTTTATGCATAAACCGACAGCTCTAGTTACAGCTTCGTCACAAGGGAGTAAGGGCCATGTATCTTTAATAGAAACCTTGAATATTATTGAAGCTATGATGACTCCTGCTACACAATTGCTCATCCCAGTAGCAAAAACAAAAATTAATTCCGAACTAAAGATACTTGACGAAAAAACATTGAATGAATTGAATTCGCTTATACAGGAACTTCATCATCTTGCACTAAATAAAAAAGAGAGTTTTTAGTTAAACTACTGTATATGCCCTTTTCAAAATAAGTACATTGGCTATCTTTTGCAAAAAATTAATAGAAAGTTTTTTTGTAATTTGCCTAACATTAATGATAGGTGAATTTGTCATCCTCGTTTA
This sequence comes from Bacteroidota bacterium, assembly GCA_016709725.1. GTDB lineage: Bacteria > Bacteroidota > Bacteroidia > AKYH767-A > OLB10 > JAJTFW01. The sequence goes on along the minus strand of JADJMG010000003.1, from coordinate 35,855 downwards.
ATTTACAATGATTATAAAAGATTAATTTTTGTTATTACTTTTGTCTTGTGCTGGAGTGCGGCTACTATATATTATATGAAGTTGCTTTCCTTTTATAATAAAAACTAATTTACAAATGAGTTTACCACAAGAACCACTCATCAAAAAAAGTATCTGGCAGGAATTAAAAGACGCCATAAAAGGGACAGAAGCGGACTATACGAAAGTAAGTTTAAACCGAGCTATTTTCCTATTAGCTGTTCCCATGATTCTTGAGTTAGTGATGGAATCCACTTTTGCGGTGGTCGATATTTTCTTTGTCGGAAAACTTGGGTCTTCCGCAGTAGCCACTGTCGGTTTAACAGAAACATACTTATTCCTACTTTATTCTGTTGCGATGGGATTGTCGATGGCTGTCACGGCAATTATTGCTCGAAGAATAGGAGAAAAAAACAAAACGGATGCTGCTATTTCTGCAGTACAAGCAATCTTTCTCGCATTATTTATATCCATACCGTTTTCACTTGCTGGAATATTTTATGCCAAGGATTTATTAATGTTGATGGGAGCAGATCCTTGGAGCGTGGACGTAGGATATAAATATACACAATGGATGTTAGGTGGCAACTTTGTAATTCTTCTCTTGTTTATTATCAATGCAATTTATCGTGGTGCGGGTGATGCTGCCATTGCTATGCGAGTATTATGGATTGCCAACGGGATCAATATCATTTTATGTCCACTTCTAATAAATGGGTGGGGATTTATTCCGGCGATGGGGATAGAAGGTGCTGCTCTTGCTACCAATATAGGTCGAGGGACGGGTGTATTTCTTCAACTATACCTCTTATTGAAAGGCGGAAAACATATTCGTGTTACTCTGGCTCAACTTCAACTTAATGTAAAACTTATGTTGAACATGATAAAAACTTCGTTGGGAGGGATTGCTCAAATGTTGATTGCCATGACTTCGTGGATTTTCTTGATGCGCATACTCTCCAATATCGGAAGTGAAGCTGTAGCTGGTGCAACCATTTCCATTCGAATTATGATGTTTACCATTATGCCTGCGTGGGGACTCTCCAATGCGGCTGCCACTTTAGTGGGACAAAATCTAGGTGCAAATCAACCCGAACGCGCCGAATCGACTGTATGGAAAATTGGCTTTTACAATATGTTCTTTTTGATTGGAGTTTCGTTTATATTTTATTTCTTCAACATTGAATTAGTCAGCATTTTTACACAAGACCCACTTGTTCTTAAGGTTGGTGCGGAGTGGTTAAAAATTCTTTCATACTCTTTCTTTGTTTATGCTTGGTGGATGGTGACGGTACAAGCATTCAACGGTGCAGGCGATACGAAGACGCCGACGTATATTAATCTCGTTTTCTTTTGGCTGATACAAATTCCGCTGGCATACTATTTAGCAATTCATTTGGATTGGGCAGAATCCGGAGTGTTTTGGGCGGTATTCTTCTCGGAAACTTCGGTGGGATTATTTACACTATGGATTTTCAAAAAAGGGAAATGGAAAACGATGAAAGTATAATTTATAAAGATGGACTGTTCTCCATGGTGGAAAAGCCCATCTTTTAGAAATAAATACTACTTCTTTTCTTTCAGTATTAAGCGCAAGGATGAATCTTTTGTCAAATAGGCCCATGCCCAATTTATAAAAATGATGAGTTTATTTTTTACACTTAGTATTAACATTAAATGTAAAAACATCCACACCAACCAAGCGGTGTAGCCTTTGAACTTTATAAAAGGAAGATCTACCACTGCTTTATTACGACCAATGGTAGCCATCGATCCCAAATCGCGATACTCAAACGCTACTAGTTCTCTCTTCTGCTCAAGCAACTTCAAATTTTTCACTAATCGCTTTGCCTGATTTATAGCAACGTTCGCTAATTGCGGATGGCCTTTGGGATATGTTGGAGTCTCCATGTAGGCGATGTCTCCAATCGCAAAAATGGCAGTACTACCCAGCACCTGATTAAAACGATTTACTTTGATACGATTCCCTCCTACCAACACATCGCTCGACAATCCCTTTATAATATTGCCAGTAACGCCTGCTGCCCAAATTACGGTTTTACTTCGGATCACTTCTCCACTTTGTAGAGTGAGTTGCTCTCCATCATAATCTTTCACGTAAGTTTGAGTATACAATTTTACGCCCATCTCTTCTAAATACTTCCTAGAAGCTTTCCTCGCTTGTTCACTCATGCTGTTGAGTGTATTCCCACTGCCTTCAATCAGCATTATTTGAAAAGTAGAAAAATCAATACCTCGATAATCTTTAGGCAAAACATGTTGTTTAATCTCTGCAAATGCTCCTGCTAATTCAACTCCTGTAGGACCGGCGCCAACAATTATCAAGTTCAATAATCCTTTCTTTTCCTCTGGTTTAGCAGAAATAATATTTTCAAAAGTTTGAAGGATGTGATTTCGAATACTGATGGCATCGTATGTCGACTTCAACGTAAATGTATTCCGTTCGATATTTTCATTCCCAAAAAAATTAGTCTTACATCCTATGGCGATGATGAGATAGTCGAAAGTGAAATCGCCAATGTCGGTAATTACCTGTTTTTGCTCCTCATCAATTTCCAACACTTCTGCCATACGGATATGGACATTTTTCTTACTTCGAAAAATGTTTCTTAACGGAAAAGAAATACTACTGGGCTCCAATTGAGAAGTGGCAACTTGATAAAACAAAGGTTGAAACTGATGATGATTTATTTTATCGATCAACCATACATCAAACAATTCTTCATCAAAATTGCGCACACATTGTACTCCCGCAAAACCACCTCCAATTACAACAACTTTCTTTTTCATTACATATAAAGCTTAAAAACAGATTAAATAAAAACTAATTACTCGTCATTGATTAACTCACCAAAGGCATATACTTTTCTTTATTTTCAAACATCACCCAAAGATTTATGGCCAATAATCCGAACACCAATGGAAGTCCAGTGTGGGTATTAATAACATGAGTAAGCACGATACCAATCAAAATAGGAAAAGTAATGAGTGCACCAAGTGCCCTAAATCTATTGGTTATAAATAATATTCCCCCAACAATTTCTACTAAAGCAATAAGCGGCATCAACCAAGATACAGCCATTAATGCGGACATTAATTTAACCGTCTCGGCTGGTAAATCATCTGGAACTGGAATGTAATTAAATATCTTGTTCAAGCCCGCATTAATAAACATAAGTCCGAAGAGTAGACTTACAATAAATAGAATTTTCTTTTTCATGGAATATTTTAGTTTTTTAGAATAAGAAGTCTGTAGCTATAGTTCATCAAAGATATTAGAATATTACTAAAAATGTATGAATTTGTTTTAATTTATTGAACAACAATTATAGTTTTTGAAGTACTTTTGCTAGCAGACATATTTCAAAATCAAATGCATTTTAATAATACTTCAATTAATTTTCAAAATTAATTACTTAAATTCACAAATGAAAATATTCATATAAAGTCTTTCTTTGTATTCTAAAGAATGGTAGATTTGTTTTACAAAATACTAGTAAGTAACTATATCCTTACACCCTTCAGCCAGTACCTATTTGACAGAGTAAAAGTTTTATGATTTGGAAGTTAAACGTATCTTCTATTCCCTTTTGTTATTCTTTTCAGTTTTTCTGAAGCACAACCCATTACTTTAAATTTAAAGAAACTCACTTCAGAAAACGGACTTTCCGATAATCAAGTTACATGCATCTTAAAAGATCCATTGGGCTTTATGTGGGTTGGTACAAAGAATGGGCTGAATCGATTTGATGGTAGGGAATTTTACGTTTTCAAGCATGACGATCATAATTCTTCTTCACTAGGAGGAAACAATATTACCTGTCTGGAAATGGATGACGACTCCATACTTTGGATTGGCACCGCGTCATCAGGCTTTTGTAGTTATAATTTTAGAAATGGAAAATTCACAAATTATCATAACAATAATTCAACACTTTCCTCCAACAGCATCAATGAAATAGCGTTTGATAAAAGCCGAAATAAGTTGTGGATTGCTTATAACAACAGAGGGCTCCAAACATTTGATCTTAAAAAATCAAGATTAGATACTGGAAGCTATGCAGCCAACACATTTTATGATGTATTAATTAAAGATAATAATGTTTATTTAGCAGGAATCAATCGATCGCTAAGTTGGCTTAAAACTGTAAATAATAAACTCAATAATGGGTCAGATCATGCAAGCACTCTCAATAAAATATTTTTAAGTCGTGGCATTAGAATTTTGGCTGGGGCTTGGGACAATGGATTACACGAGTTTGATAATTCTACCAAACGAATCAATACTTTTATTTTTGATGGTACTTCCTCTCTTAATAAATCAGGAAATGAAATAATTTCTCTTGCCGAAGACAACGATAATATCCTATGGTGCGGAACAAAGCTTACGGGTGTAAAATTTTTTGATTTAAGGACAAATACTTTCCAGCAAAAATACAATTTACCTGGAGTAAATTCTCGACGAATTACTTATCTCTATCATGATGACAAAAATCGCATGTGGATTGGCACCGAAGTTGGACTCTTCATATACGATCCCATTGGAAATCTTTTTCAAATAACTCACTTGCCTGTTCCAGAAAATAGCCCACAATGCAAAGTTTATGATAAATTATACTTGCACAATGGAACAGAAATTATCGTGAGTGAATGCGGGATGTTTTATAAAAAAATAACCGATCTTGAATATCAGCATAAGGATCTATTTTATCGAGGGGAGAAGCAACAACTTTTTAGTATATTTCGAGATTATAAAAATCGCATCTACGTAGGAAGCAATAAATCATTGTTTTTCCTAGATACTATTTCCTTTGCCATTTCGAGTATGTATTGTTATCCTTCTATTTACAATGAAGGTTTTAATTCAATTGTTTCATCTCGCATCAACAGCATTACCCAAATTAAACGTAATGCAGATACCCTTGTTCTTGCTTCCGTTTATGGACACACACCGTACATTATACATCCTGAAAATAAGAATGTGTGTATGATGATTGGACAAAGCAAAAAGAAAGATGACTTTATCGATAACTTAACTAGAAAATTATTTGTCGACTCGAAAAACAACTTATGGATCTGTGGCGCCCTTCAAGGGATAACCCAAGTTTTTATTCCAGATTCCCTTAACCTTGATCTATTTCCTTCTTATCAACCAACACTTCCTAAAATTTACTTTGACTATAAGACTTGGGGTAAACAGGCTCCTGTAAAATCTTCACCCATCACTAATGTTTATGATATTGTAGAAAACAACGATAACACCTATTGGATAACAACACAAGGTTCTGGTCTCATTAAATTTTTTCCAGACAATAAAACGAAGTCATTTATATCTTTTGCTAATCAATACAAATCACTTCAAGGAATCATTAAAACTGATGAAAGCAACTTATGGATTACCTCTTCCAATGGATTAATCAACTACAATATTAAAAACAACAGATATAAACTTTATGATAAAAGCAATGGTATCACTGAAAATATTGGTGGATATTTCTTTAGTCCTAACCCTTTTAAAAATGATAATTTAGTAAGTGCTGGTTTTGATGGTGGATTCATCTCCTTCAACCCTGAACAGATTGTGGCAGATACAGAAAAACCAATCGTTAAAATCACAAGATTATGGGTGTTAGATTCTCCCTCTGACTCACTTCTCTTTTCTCCATTGAAACTTGCATACCTTCAAAACTTTTTGAAGTTCTACATTTCTGCAAACAGCTTTACCAATAACGAACAAACCACTTTTATGTATTTTTAGAAGGCATTGATAAGAAATGGAGAGATAATCAAAATAACCCTTTAATCACGTATACGAACTTACCTCATGGCGACTATACACTCAGAATAAAAGCCATCAACAGTGATGGATTAGAAAGTGATGAGCTTTCCTACTTCATTGTCATTACGCCTCCCTTTTATAAAACATATTGGTTTTACTTTTTCATTGCCCTATTCATTGGAAGTACCATTTATGCACTTTATAAATATCGAATCAAACAATTCTTAAAACTGCAAGAAGTTCGTAATAAAATAGCTCGTGACTTACACGATGATATCGGAAGTACGTTGGGAAGTATCCATCTTTACAGTCAAATTGCCGCAAAGAAAATTGATGAGCACAACCATGAAGGAACCCGACTCATTCTAGAAAGAATTGAAAAATCTTCAGGAGAGATTATTGACAAGACAAGTGATGCAGTATGGGCGGTGAAAGCGAGTAACGATACCATTGAAAATTTATTCTTAAGAATGGAGGGGTATGCCGCCTCCTTGCTCGGTGAAGCAGGAATACAATTTACCCTTGAATGCAAAAAAGAGTTAATGCTTACAAAACTAACCATGGATCATCGTAAAAATCTATTCTTGGTTTACAAAGAAGCTATTCACAATATCATCAAATATTCACAATGTAATCAAGTTCACATTGAAATCACTAAACAGCTTCATCAAATCAAATTAAAAATTACGGATGATGGCATTGGGTTTAAATTAGATCACATCCATCCATACAATGGCAACGGTCTAAAGAACATGAAAGAGCGTGCTGAAGAAATGAAAGGTAAATTCACCATCAGCTCGACTCCTGGGGCAGGAACGACAGTAGAATTCATAATCTAAGATGTAACCACTATTGGTTATTGTAAATCACTTATCAACCCATCAACTTTGTACCATGAAATTGAAAACCACAAATCCCTTGCGCATCATCATTTTTGACGATAATTACAATATGCGCGAATCCATTGAGCTGCTATTGTCAACCACGAAAAGTATGCAATTAATAGCGGGATTTGATAGTTGCAAAAATCTGTTGTCTGACATTGAACAAACCAAACCAGATGTTATTATTATGGATATCGATATGCCGCTAATGACCGGGATAGAGGCTGTAAAAAAGATTCGATCTATCAATACTGAAATCCCCATCTTAATGTTAACGGGTTTTGAAGATGACGATAAAGTGTTTAATTCCCTGTGCGCTGGAGCCAATGGTTATATTCTAAAAAATGCGAAGATGGAGTCATTGATACATTATATAGAGGATGTACACGGGGGTGGAGCGCCTATGACGCCAATCATTGCTCGAAAAGTACTCAATCAATTTGCAAAAATTCAACCCGAGCAACATGTGAAAGAAGAGTACTTTTTGAGTAATCGAGAAAAAGATGTGCTTCAACTTTTAGTGAAAGGGAAATCATACAAAATGATCGCTGACGATCTTAACATTAGCTATGAAACGGTGCATTCCCATATCCGAAAAATTTACCAAAAACTACAGGTAAATTCAGTGGGGGAGGCAGTATCAAAAACCATATCAAGAAATATTTTGAAATCAATTTTCTTTTAATAGGCTGAAACCTATTCGTAACAAAGTGCTTTCGAACTTCTTTTCAATTCATCTTGAAAAACAAGATATATCCTCTTCAAACTACGTAAGATGCTATTTCCATTATAGTTATATTTGATGCATGGGTAAAATCAATTTTACTCATGAGTATCCCCGTTGCCCTTACACGCAATAAAAAGAAACTTCTCCTGTGCATTCTATAATAAAATCCACGGTTCATGACGCTGCAGAGTTGGCGAAAGTAGGCAGACAATCGTTTATTGAATCACATGGACATAGTGCCTCGGAGGAAGATATAACGGCATACGTAAATAGTAAATTTTCTTTTTTAGCCTTTGAAGAAGAGTTAAAAAATCCAAATTACATTTATCATCATGTTGTTTTCGAAGGTCAAATGATAGGCTACTCTAAAGTCGTTTTTAATTGTGAATCAGAAAATGTCGCTAAGGAGAATATTACGAAATTAGAACGATTATACTTACTTCAGGAATTTCATTCCTTAAAACTTGGGAAAGCACTTTTAGAATATAATATTCAGCTTGCTAAACAAAACCATCAAAAAGGAATGTGGCTTTATGTATGGAAAGAGAATACGAGAGCCTTGAATTTTTATCTTAAATATGGGTTTGAGATAATTGGCGAATATAATTTCAAAATTTCTGAAAATCACTCAAATCCAAATCATCAGCTTTTATTAATCTATTAAATAATGAGGGATTTCTCTTCGACTAATTACAAATCCAACTAATTCTCTCTGTTTCTCTATATTTGAGATTAGATTTAATTGTAAAATCTTTTTCAATTTAAAAAAGCACTTAAAAATTATATTTATGGGGTATCAAAAGTCTGTACATTATCGGAACTACCAAACAACTCTCAAAAAATAGTGAGTTTGGGAAATAGGAAAATTGCATTATTCCACTTCAACAATAAAATTTCGGCAATGGCCAATGCCTGTTTGCATAAAGCGGGGCCTCTTGGCTTAGGTGTAGTCTCTTCCAAATATGATGGGCTTTACGTTACTTGTCCTTGGCATGGGTGGGAATATAATATTGAAACGGGCAGTGCTCCTCCCGGATTTCCTGATCAACAAGCTTTGTACGAAGTTAAACTAGAAGGAGAGAATATTCTTATTAGTGAAAAGCCCATCGTAAAAGCACATCGTGAACATTTTAATGATCCCCTTCTGGAAGATTTAATAAAATTAAAATATCAAACTTCTGAAAAGAGTCTAAACATACTTGGACTTAGTACCACCAGTATGTCGCCTCAATTACCTCGCTTTTCTACCTCTGAAGATGCACTTCAAAAATCATTGACTTACGCCGAAGAAAAATATGGTGCCGCCACCAAAATGGTAAAACTTCGCGACTTAGAATTTCGATCTTGCGAGGGCTATTACTCACAACACAGTCATGCTTGTACCTGGCCATGTAGCATTACAGAAATGGATCCGAAAGATGGCATGACGGAAGTTTATGAAAGTATGATTTTATGGGCCGATATTATCATTGTCTCAACTCCCATTCGCTGGGGAAATGCTTCCGCTCTTTACTACAAAATGCCCCAACGATTGAACTGTGTACAAAACCAAATTACGATCAACAATAAAATATTAGTCAAAAATAAAATTGCCTCTTTTATCATTACAGGCGGGCAAGACAATATTCAGCAAGTAGCTGGACAAATGATGTGCTTCTTCACCGACCTTGGATTTACTTTTCCCCCGTTTAGTTTCTTGGGCTGGAGTCGGGGATGGACAGCAGAAGACATGGACAAAAATGTTATGCAATTTAAAAAGAGTGAATACATTCTTCGAACCTCTAAAGAATTAGTAGATAACTGTGTGGAAATCTTAACGCAGATCAAGAATATTAATATGTCCAACATACATGCTCCTAAACCTACGCGTGACGATTCGCTCAGTGCAGCTATTGAAAATTCAGATATGAATATCTAAAAAATTATTCATCTGTCTCACTCAGAAAATATCTAAATATTCTTGTTTTAATGAATCAGCATTTACTCATATATAATTTAACTCGAAACCTACACTACCGATCTCATTAATAGGGACAGTATATTCTTTGCAAAAAGCGAAGTGACAATAAAAATTTCTTCCTAACTTGATTAGTGGTAGATATACTCCTCTCCTCTATCTAAACGATAACGCTTGGTTTTCCTTCTATGTTTTCACCTGAATACTATTTAACTGTTGAGTGCTAAGGCTATTGTCTTCTATCGCAATAAAAATCACAACAATGTAATTTAAGCCTTCCTAGTTGATTTTTTCCTTCAATAGTAGTATTTTTAACGTATTCTAAGAAAAAAACAATCAAGATGAAAACATTTCTACTTCTTGTCTCTATGCTCATTTCTATTTACTCACAAGCACAGGTAGTAAATCAAATTACAATCATTCCTTCAAATCCAACAAGTGGTGATACAATATCCGTTATTTGCAACTTTTCCTATAATGGAGATTGTACATTTGGTTTGGTAGGCTATTTTTATCATTTACAAGGATCAACCATTCATATTCTTCCTACTTACTGTGGATATGGAGCTCCTACGTTGTGCACTCGCTTCGACACATTTAAATTAGAAACGTTTTCACCCGGGATTTATAACATTAATATTGAATTTCATCAAGGGAGCATCTGTCCCTTCAGTGGCTTTGATGCAACAATTGCTCAATTTGATACCACTTTAAATATTACAACAACATCTGGACTCAACTCGAATAACAATTCTGAATCCGGAATATTGCTTTTCCCAAATCCAACTATAGATGAAGTAACAGTCCTGTTAAAAAATAAAAATTTAAAATCCATATCACTTTATAATTCGCTCGGTTCTTTAATTGAAGTGCACTATTCCTCCACTTTTTCGATAGCGCATTTACCGAATGGAGTATATTGGACAACAATTAAAACGGATCGAGGACAATCTACCTTAAAAATTATGAAGCATTAATTTGAAACCTGCAAACCATGAATACATCACAGCAAATTGCAAAACACTTTAAGGAAGTTCATTTTGGAGGAAACTGGACTTGCTCCAATCTAAGAGACAACTTAGCTGATGTGACTTGGCAACAAGCCACTCAACAAATTTACTCCTTAAACACAATTGCAACCTTGGTCTATCATACGCATTATTATGTTCATGCTGTTCTAAAAGTTCTACAAGGCGAGGAATTAGAGGCTCATGATAAATACAGTTTTGCCCATCCTCCCATTCATTCACAAGAAGATTGGGAAAATCTATTATCAAAAGTTTGGGAGGATGCCCAATCCTTTGAATCACTTCTTAAAAATTTACCTGAAGCTAAACTCTGGGAAAACATTTCTGAAGAAAAGTATGGTATCTATTATAGAAATCTTCATGGAATCATAGAGCATACTCATTATCACTTAGGGCAAATCGCTATCATCAAAAAGATTATTCAGCAAAAAGAAAATAATGGAATCAGCAATAAAAATTGATAAATTTGAACGAACGATATTATGAAACAAATTCTTCTTCTCCTTACTCTTTTTATTTCTAATTCCTTATTTGCCCAAAATACATCTCCAGAATTAATTGGGTATTGGCATAATTGGAACGACCCCAATGCTCCAACGATTCCACTCAATCAAATAGATTCAAGGTATACTCTAGTCGACATCGCATTTGCGGTTCCTCAAGTTGGCACGGATTATAAAATGGAATTTATTCCTGATCAATTTTCAAGTGCAACTTTTCTTTCACATGTTCAAGCACTCCAAAGTCAAGGTAAAAAAGTAATTATTAGTATTGGTGGAGCATCTACACATGTCTCCCTAGATAATATTTCTGAACGCGACACCTTCATTGCAACCATGGGAAACATCATCTCTACTTATGGTTTTGATGGTATTGATATTGATCTGGAAGGAAGTTCTGTGTCTGTGACCGGTGGCACTATTTCGAATCCCGTAGATGCAAAAATTACTAATTTAATTGATGCCATTAAACAAATTATGAGCAACTATTATACTGCTAATAATAAAAGACTACTACTCACCATGGCCCCCGAAACCGCTTTTGTACAAGGAGGGATGTCGGCCTATGGTGGAATTTGGGGTGCTTACTTACCTATCATACATGCGCTTCGTGATTCATTAGAAATTTTACATGTTCAATTATATAATAGTGGAAGCATGTACGGCATTGATGGTAATATTTACACTCAAGGAACGTCTGATTTTATTATAGCCATGACCGAAGCTGTGATTCAAGGATTCAATACCAACGGTGGAATGTTCATGGGTTTGCCGGCAAATAAAGTTGCTATTGGATTGCCCGCTTGCCCTTTAGCTGCAGGGGGCGGTTACACCGATACAACCTCCGTGATCAACGCTGTTAAATACCTTATCGGCACAGGACCTAAACCAGGAATTTATACTCTTCAACAGACTGGAGGCTATCCTACTTTACGAGGAATGATGACATGGTCAATCAATTGGGATGCCGTTTCTACTTGTGCAACCACCTATGAATATGCAAATACCTTCGAAAATATTTTTAGTACTACATCCACTGTTCCTGAACTAAATTCAGAATTCACGGTTGATGTCTTCCCAAACCCCGCTTTAGAATTTATAAACATAAAAACCAATACAAATCAGTGCTCTTTAAAAGTTACAAATCTTCTTGGTGAAATAATTCAAGATGCAACTCTCTTTGATCAAAGTATTTCTGTCCAAACAATTGGATGGAATCCAGGAATGTACTTTGCTACAATCACAAATGAGAAAAAGACGGTTGTAACAAAAATAATGGTTAACTAATTAGATGCAATTAAAGCATAGAACCATGCTCAATAATTTTCATTAAATCGTATACATGATTTTTAATTAGTTTCGTAACATGAATTCAATTCCTGTTCTCTAAAAATGGTTTCCTTTACATGTTAAATAAAAATTGGAGTAACGAAAAGGTTTCGTCTAGCCCCTATTATTCCTTAGGTATTTTCCTTTTGCTCTATATTTTTCTAGCGTTACTGATACCTAAATCGGGACATCCCAGTGATTTCAATTGTTGGACAGATTGGACCAGTGCTATCTTTACGAAAGGCATTGGAAGCATTTATAGTCATGGAACAAACTATTTACCACTCTATCAATATTTCCTAATGCTGTTTGGTGACATTCAAGGTAGTGCTTCCAAAATTCATTCTAATATAAACTCAATAAAATACGGGAATCTACTTTTTGATGTTGTTGGTGTTTACTTTGTTTTTCTATTTGTAAATGAAAAAATAAAAAATACGAATACGAGTATTTTATTGTCATTGTTCCTCCTTTTCAATTTAGCGTATTTATACAATACCATGATATGGGGTCAGGTGGATGCCATTTTTACGGCGTTCATTTTTATTGCATTTTACTTTAGTCTACAAAATAAAATTCTGTTAACGCTTCTATTTAGCTTGCTAAGTTTAAATATGAAATTGCAAGCAATAATCTTCTTCCCGTTTATTGGACTCATCCTTTTACCTTCAATCATTCGTAAGTTCAACTTAAAATCGCTCGTGACGTGGATTTTTGTTCCCCTTGTACTTCAAATAATCATTCTTCTTCCTTTCTATTTGCAAGGCGATCTCGAAAAAGTATTTGCTGTGGTTACAAATTCAGTAGGAACTTTTCCAAAAGTTTCATTGAATGCCTACAACATTTGGTACTGGTTAATCGATGATCAACCCATGGGTGTATTGGATACGAACAGGTATGGTGGCCTTAGTTATTATCAATGGGGATTTTATAGTTTCATCATCGCTTATACGACTACTTTATTTCCCCTTCTTAGAAATCGGTTATTGCAATTGATGAACAAACAAAATATAGATTTATCACTAAATAAATTATTACTCATTGCCACCTTAATTCCCATTGTGTTTTTCTTCTTTAATACACAGATGCATGAGCGATATAGCCATCCCATGCTCATCTTTGCTGGGACGTATGCTATATTAAACAAAAAATATGTTGTCTACATTTTATTGAGCATTGCCTACTTTTTGAATTTAGAATTAGTGTTGGATTATTTCAACATAGAAAATTTCAACCTATTCTTTCTAAATCCAGATTTCGTTGCTGCGCTTTTCTTCGCTGCTATCCTACTTCTTTTTTACGCTCTTTACAGAAGAGAACCAGGCACAGAAGTACGGCATAACGCAAACTAAGTCGATTGTATTAGTAGATTTTTTATATCTTTAAATAAAAATTGAAATATGCGACTTCTCTTTTTTATCTTGGCAACATTCTGCTTCACTGCATGCAAACAAAAGGTTGAAAATACATTATCCACCCATGAGGAAAGTAACTCCCTTGCCAATTATTTCGACTACTCAGATTCCATTGAATCGGCAGGCGTTAAAATGATTCCAATCACTACTCCTGTTGGAGAGTTTAAAGTTTGGACCAAACGATTTGGTAAAAATCCAAAAATTAAAATTCTGCTTTTACATGGAGGTCCGGCCATGACCCATGAATACTTGGAATGTTTTGAAACTTTTTTCTTACGCGAAGGATTTGAATTTTATGAGTATGATCAATTAGGATCTTACTACAGCGATCAACCCACCGATAGTAGCTTGTGGACCATTGAACGTTTTGTGGAAGAAGTTGAACAAGTAAGAAAGGCGATTAACGCCGACAGTTCCAATTTTTATATCGTTGGAAATTCATGGGGCGGCATTCTAGGAATGGAGTACGCACTCAAATATCAACATCATCTAAAAAGTTTGGTAGTATCCAACATGATGGCCAGTGCAAAGGAATATGGAAAATATGCGGATGAAGTTCTGGCTAAACAAATGAATCCATTGGTACTAGCAGAAATTAAAGCGCTTGAAGCAAAAAAAGATTTTGCAAATCCACGGTATATGGAGCTGCTAATTCCTAATTTCTACCAACAACATCTTTGCCGATTAAAAGAGTGGCCCGATGGATTCAATCGTTCTATGAAACATGTAAACGGAGAAATCTATACCATGATGCAAGGCCCAAGCGAGTTTGGTATTAGTGGACGACTTGCGAATTGGGATATTAAAGATCGATTGAAGGAGATTTATGTTCCTACGTTGATGATCGGTGCAAAATACGATACCATGGATCCGAAAACGATGGAAGAACAAAGCACCTTGTTGCAAAAAGGTCGCTACTTGTATTGTCCCAACGGCAGCCATCTTTCTATGTGGGATGACCAACAGGTGTTCATGAGTGGTGTCATTTTGTTTATTAAAGATGTTCACGCAGGTAAATTCTAATTTGCTCATTATAGAAACATTTTCATTTTCTTTAGAACCCGATTAATCCCTTTACGTAAAATAGGCTCTAACTTTGGATGAACTTGCTTGACACATTCAATTCTATTCCGTAAATTAGATCCACTCTTTGCTACATGAAATCGATTTACCTCATAATTCTCTTACTTCTACTTTGCTCCGTAAAATCATCGGCACAAAATTTTTACGCCGTGGATACCATTCAACAAATTGAAATAAATTTTTCGCAACCGAATTGGGACTATATTCTCGACACCTCAAAACAAGGAAGTGATGGTTACACGATGGCACAATGGGTAAAAATAAATGGTGTTCAATTTGACAGTGTAGGTGTAAAGTATAAAGGAAACAGTTCCTATAATGCAGCGAATGTGAAAAACCCTTTACACATCGAACTCGACCATTTTAAAAATCAAGATTATTACGGTTATAAAGATATTAAACTTAGCAATGGCTATAATGATCCTTCTTGTATACGTGAAGCTTTACTTTATTCCATCTTACAGCAATATACAAAAATATCAGCGGCCAACTATGCGCAAGTGTACATCAATGGCCAACTGATGGGACATTTTACAAATACAGAATCGGTAACGAAAAATTTTATAGAAGATCGGTTTTATTCTAAGGATAATACTTTTGTTTTTGCTGATCTTGGAGGATGTGATTTACGTTTTAAAGGAAGTGATAGCACCTTATATTCTTTTCCTTACACGTTAAAGTCGGATTATGGTCTGGCTGATTTGATGCGATTCTGTGATTCGTTAAATAATAATATTGTTGGAATTGAAAATAGTTTGGATGTAGATCGAACACTTTGGATGCTTGCATTAACCAATGTATTTGTAATTCTCGATAGTTATATCGGCAACTCCAAACACAACTATTATCTTTATAAAGATGATCAAGGAAGATATAATCCCATCATTTGGGATTTGAATGGAGGGTTGGGAGTATTTGCCAAAGCATACAATAATGTTTCACTCACTACGGCACAAATGCAAAACATGACTCCTACGCTTCATCAAAATGATAGCTTGTGGCCATTGGTAAGTAAAATATTAACAGTTCCCATCTTTAAACGAATGTACATTGCACACATGAAAACCATTGTACAAGAAAATTTAGATAATTCAAGTTACATTGTGAAGGCCCAGCATTTGCAAAATATCATAGACACCATTGTACTTTCCGACTCCAATTTATTTTTCAATTACAATCAATTTCAAAGTAACCTTGATTCTTCGGTGGTGATAGGACAAAAAACGATTCCCGGAATAACTGAATTAATGAATGCGAGAATGAATTTTTTAAACTCAACCATAGAGTTCTTAAAAGTTGCTCCTACCCTTTCCAATATGGCTGTATCCGACACTTTTCCAATCGTCAACACCTCTGTGTTTTTTACCGTGACCGCATTAAATGCAACCCATGTTTACATTGGAGTAAGAAATACTGTTCTCGATCGATTTTATCGTATTCCCATGTTGGATGATGGACTGCATGGTGATGGTATTGCGGCCGACGGAATTTATGGTGCTTCCATTCCAATAAACAATTCTACCTTACAATATTATTTTTATGCAGAGAATGATTCTGCTGGAATATTTTCTCCAGCAAGAGCAGAGCACGAATTCTATACATTACAAGCGAACTATGCTTCCCTGAATGCTGGACAAGTGGTCATTAATGAATTGATGGCCTTAAATAATTCGAGCGTGCAAAATGCAAATGGGGGATATGGCGACTGGATAGAACTTTATAATACTACTTCCTCCACAGTTTCTCTCGATTATCTTTTCCTATCCGATGATATTTCCAATCCCACGAAGTGGCAGTTCCCCTTCGGAAAAACAATTCCTCCTTTTGGATATTTCATTGTTTGGGCCGACAATGATACGTCGTCAGTTGAAACACATTGCAATTTTGGTTTTTCAGGAAATGGAGAAGATATTATGTTGTCGTATGCAAATGGCACCGTCATCGATAGTACTGTATATCCAGTCCAAATAAATGATATTACTTGGGGAAGATTTCCAAATGGAAATGGACCTTTTACCTACTTATCGCCTACGTTTAATGCGGTGAATTTAATTTCCACTCTTCAAGAAAATCAATCAATCAAAAATTTTCTTCTCTATCCAAATCCATCTACAGGAAAGGTAAATATTCATTCTACCTATGGAGAAATGGACTTTAAAATTGTAGACGTATTAGGCAATTTAGTTTTTCAAAAACGATTAGTACTGGAGGATGAATCCATCTTCTTGAATTTATCAAGTGGGATGTATTTCTACCAAGTTTCTCTTCCCAGTAAAATCTCGTCTGGTAAAATTATGATCTATTAGATGTAAATTGAAGGTCCGTTTTGTTCATGAGTTTTTTTAACCATCCCTAATCTTAGGGGATTTATATTTAAATAGATCAATTACTGTGAATTCATGATCTATTCTGCTGCATAAATTAATTCCAGTCATAGTAAAAAGCATAATTTTGCTTTTCTTCTTTCAATTAAGAAAGGAGAAGATCTAATTAATAAATTTATATACTATGAAACAACTCTCTCTTTTATTTCTACTTTTTTTAAACTTCAATTCTTCTGCACAAAATGCGTTGAATTTCGATGGTACAAACGACTATGTACTTACCAATTTTCCTGGTCCCACAGGAAATAGCGCACGCACTGTGGAAGCGATGATTAAGTTCACCACCATTTCATCTGTTCAAAAAGTAATTGTGGATTGGGGCGATATGGCGGTTGGAAATCGATTTACTTTAAATATTATCAATGGAATTCCTAGAATTGAAGTAGGTGGCTTTGGCGTCAGTGGACCCAATGCATTATCTACTGGAGCTTGGCACCATCTTGCTGGGGTCTACTCTTCTACAGGGAATACATTAAAATTATATGTGAATGGAGCATTGGTCAACTCAGGGACTCCTTCTGTTGCTGTCGCCACAAGTGCTTTGAATAATATTATGATTGGAAGAAGAAATGATTCAATCAATTATTTTCAAGGAAGTATAGATGAAGTACGTATTTGGAGTGATGAAAGAACCGCTACTGAAATTGCCAACAATAAAAATTCAGAACTCTGCTTGCCTGCTGCAAATTTGGAAGCCTATTATCGTTTTAATGAAGGTACAGCAGGGAGCAACAATGCAGGCGTCACTACTTTGCCTGACTTATCTACTTTATCAAATAACGGTACTTTAAATGGATTCGCTTTAGTGGGATCTACTTCGAATTGGGTGACGGGTATCAATAGTGTGTTCACACAGTCGGCCACCATTTGCAAGGGAACGACTTACAACTTCGGAACACAATCTTTAACAACAGGTGGAGTTTACCTTGAAACATTCACAACTTCATCAGGTTGTGACTCAACGGTGCAACTTACATTGACCATGGACAGTGTAAACACCACCGTCTTTCAAAGTGGAGTAATCTTAGTTTCACAACAATTGGGCGCTACCTACAAATGGGCCGACTGTAATAACAATTATTCGCTCATCGCAGGTCAAACTTCCTCTACATTCACGGCAACGGCCAATGGAAGTTATGCAGCCATTATTACAAAAGGAAATTGTACAGATACTTCGGCTTGTTTTACCATAACCACTATTGGTATCAACGAAAACAATGAAGAAGCAAAGTTCTCAATGGCGCCTAATCCTTGTACCTCTTCTTGCGTTATTACATCTCCTCATGCTAATAAAGCCGTTGCCACTATATACGACATTCAAGGTCGAATGATCTTCAGCACTCTATTTACCCTTTCCATGGATTTAAATACATCGTTATTCCAACCTGGACTCTATTTTGTTGAAATAAAAAACAACGGCGGTAC
This sequence comes from Bacteroidota bacterium, assembly GCA_016709725.1. Lineage (GTDB taxonomy): Bacteria > Bacteroidota > Bacteroidia > AKYH767-A > OLB10 > JAJTFW01. Next base: position 17,305 of record JADJMG010000003.1, on the reverse strand, counting down.
AGCCCTACAAAAACTATTGGTGAAATAGTCAGCTTCAAAAATAATAATTAGTTGAGAGGTCTACATAGTGGACCTCTTTTTTTTGATTTTCCACTCTAAGAATCTCTCAAATTTTTCATCTCTGTCCCTTTATTTAGATGAATTTTTTAGCTAGACATAAAACAGAAATTATTTTTTTGAATTTAGTATATTCGCACCCTCCCATCTAATAAGAATTGAGGACTCCCAACTACATGAAATTCAAGACCATCTTCTACAGCTTCTTATTAATATCCTCATTTGCTTTTTCTCAAGAACCTCCCGTTAAAGAGCCATACCATCAAAAAGGAAAGTTTTTCGTTTACTTTGGATGGAACAGGGCATGGTTCACAACTTCCGATATCCATTTCAATGGCGCGAATTATGACTTTACATTAAACAATGTAGTGGCGAAAGATCGTCCTTCTCATCTCGCGGCCGATCCGTATTTAAATCCTTCTCGGTTCACCATTCCGCAATATAATTTTAGAGTAGGCTACTTCTTCAACGAACATTGGAGTATCACCATAGGTGATGATCATATGAAATATGTAATGAAGCAAAATCAAACCGTGAAAATTAATGGCGGAATTTCTGATACCGTTGCGCATTATGAAGGACTCTATTCGAATGAAGATATTACGCTCTCCAAAGACTTTTTACAATTTGAACATACCGATGGATTGAATTATATCAATACAGACATCAGAAGATTTGATAATTTAATTACGTACAAGAGATTCAAATTAAACGCAACCGAAGGCTTTGGTTTCGGTGTTTTGGTACCTAGAACCAACACCACTTTACTCAGTAAAGAAAGATATGATCAGTTTCATCTCTCAGGATATGGTTTAGGAGCTTTGGTTGGATTGAATTTAACTTATAATAATTGGCTCTTTTTACAAACCGAATTAAAAGGTGGATACATCAATATGCCAGACATTCGAACTACCAATAATAAAGCGGATAATGCGAGTCAACATTTTTTCTTTACACAATTTAATTTTGAATTGGGGGCAAATATTAACCTACATAAGAAAAGTAAATAGCAATAAGAGCTGACCTTTTAAACGCAACGGTAGCAGCGTTTAGGCAACGGGCGCAGCGGAAAAAATATCCGGACTTAAATTATTCGCCACGAAAAAAATTGAAGCTAGAAGCTAGCAGCCAGCAGCTCCTTTCGGCTTCGACTTTCGTTGCTTGAGTAAGATAATTTCCCTTTAGATCAATATTTACAATCCATATTGCGTTAGGTATTTTAAATTTCAGTAGGAGATTCCATTCTCCCCTTCCTAAACAACCCCCAACATGGAAAAATTGAAAAACTTCTTTTGGTTCTGCTCCGGAGTGAACCAAGAGATCCTCCAAAAAACACCTACCGAACATTCAAAATATATAGGCATGGGTGCTACTGTCTTTTTCACCGGACTCTTCGCTGCGATTTCTGGAGGCTATGCACTCTATTTTATTTTTAACGACATGGCTTTGCTCTGGAGAATTTTTGCAGCTGTAATTTTTGGATGTATTTGGGGTGCAATGATTTTTAACCTCGACCGTTACATCGTTTCGAGCATGAAAAAGGGAGGAGGATTCTGGAATGAATTTAAGATGGCCACTCCGCGAATTATTTTGGCTGCCGTGATTGCCTTCGTGATTTCAAAACCGTTGGAGCTTCAAATCTTTCATACTTCCATCGAGTATGAATTGGAAATCATGAAGCAAAAAGACATCAAGCTTCAAGAAACAACGTTGACAAGTCGGTACACAGCGGAGATGGCTACCCTTGCATCACAAATAAAATCATTGAAAGGAGAACTAACGCAAGCTACTTTACAACGCGACCGCCTAGACGAAATTGCACGTGTAGAAGCGGATGGAAGTGGAGGATCCAATAAACGCGGGGCTGCAACCATCTACAAAATTAAAAAAGCAGATGCCGAAAAAGCACAACAGGAATTAAGTAATTTATCGGAGAACAATCTTCCGCTCATTCAATCAAAACAAAAAGAGTTAGACAAAACCGCAGCAACCATTGAAGGCTTAAAATCATCTATTGTTAGAGGGGCTTATGATGGTTTTGATAAACGGCTAGATGCTTTAGGAAATGTTTCAAACAAAAGTGCTACCATTTCCATAGCAAGCATTTTCATTATGCTATTATTCCTAGCTATTGAAATGGCGCCTGTTCTCGTAAAGCTACTTTCTTCTCGCGGTCCGTATGATGATATTCTAGAAAACGACGAACATATTTTTCAAATTGAACGCATTGAACAAATGACCTTGCGAAGTCAATTGAGCTTTGAGAAATTGGAACTTGCTAAACAAACGGGCAACTATGCATTAGAGCAGGAAATAGCGAATAAAAAGAATTACACCCGTCGATTTAAAGAGGCTGAAGCTGAAATTAGTCAGGAGATGATTAATAAATGGAAACGAGAGGAATTGGAAAGAGTACATGCAGGAAGGCTTAGTGGAATATAGTCTACATTTTGGTGAATAAATAATATTAGTATTTTTACCTAAAGAATAAAAGAGGTTACTACTTCACTTATTCGTATGGATGTTACTCGTCTTACTCATTTATATTCACTAAAATCAACTTGCAAATGAATTCCACTTTAAGAAATATTCTTGCCGTCATTCTCGGACTTGTCATTGGAAGTATTGTCAATGGCGCTATCATCCAAATCAGCGGATCCATCATTCCTCCACCAGAAGGAGCTGATTTAAAAACGATGGAGGGGTTGAAAGCTTCCATGCATTTATTCACCCCCATCAACTTTCTAATGCCATGGCTAGCACATGCACTGGGTACATTTATAGGAGCGCTCGTGGCTGCACTCATCGCCGCCAATAATAAAATGAGATTTGCCATTGCTATTGGGTGTGTTTTCTTGATCGGTGGAATAATGGCTGTATATATGCTTCCTGCTCCGATGTGGTTTAACATTGTAGACTTGGCTTTAGCTTACATTCCCATGGGATGGTTAGCAGGGAAAATGGCGACAAGAAACAGATAAAAAGAATTATGATAAAGTCTTGCAGCTAACTATTTTAAATTATGCAACTTCGGATTGCTCGACATACACTCAATTTGAAGCCAATAATTGACTTTTATACGCGGATTCTTGGACTTAATGTATTAGGAGAATTTACAAATCACGCTGGCTATGATGGTGTCTTCTTAGGAATACAGCATTTGGATTGGCAGTTGGAATTTACTACAACAGGAGAGTCTGTCGATCATCAATTTGATGAAGATGATTTACTTGTTTTTTATCCAGAAAGCGAAGCCGATTTCAATGAAATAATAGTAAGAATCGAAAAAAATAATATCAAAAAAATAGCAGCAAAAAATCCTTATTGGCAAGAAAATGGAATTACTATTAAAGATCCAGATGGATACCGAATTGTGATTTCACCTTTAAAGCTTTCAAAACAATAAATCAATAATGTCATTTTTCTCACCTTCGCTTAGTTCAACATCATGAGTGCTGCATCCATCAAACAAGAAATCATAAAACACATTGGAAGTAGTTATGCAGACTACCGAATTCCCCTTGCTCATAAAATATTAAAGAAGAAAATTCCACTCAAGGATTTATTCTCTGTGCTTTATTTAGAACATCCTACATCAACTCGCTTTTCTTGGTTACTGGGCGACATCAGTGTGATCGATCCCAGTAAATCAAAAGAAATCATTGTAGAAGGATTTAAAAACTTCGATCGCATTCACATTCTTAATTTTGATAGAACTCTTGCAAAGCAATGCATGATATGCGGGAATGACTTGCCACAAAAATTAGAGGGAGAAATTGTTGATCGACTTTTCCATTGGTTGAATACACCGGGGGTTTCCGTTACAACAAAGTACTATTCCATGATGGCACTTTTTAACTTATTGCAAAAACATCCCGATTTAAAAAACGAATTGAAAATTTCGATTACCGAACAGCTTCCTTTAAACACAGCTAATTTTAAGAATTGTGCTAAAAAATTTTTGGTTAAATTAAATACAGTTAATGAATAAGTTTGGTACAATTTATATAAACTAATGGACTTTTATTCATTTAGATTCTGTCTTTTCCTATCCTATAAATATTTTATTACATTTGTTTTCTAACTTAAAACAACCTACAAAAATGAACGCACTCTCTTTGATCATTTCAACGCTTATCCCGATGATTATGGGATTCCTTTATTATCATCCCAGCATCATGGGAAATGCTTGGATGAAAGCAAATGGATTTACAAAAGAAAGTTTAGGCAAAGGGCCAAAGCCTGCATTGTACATTCTCTGTTTGTTTACCTCGTTTCTTTTAACGATGTTCTTCTGGGGATGGGTTACAGGTGCAGGCGGAGCCGATGGTGGATTTCAAACGACTGCTCCTGATGGACACAGTTATGTAACATTTGGACACGGGGTATTCCACGGTTTCGCATTTACACTAACCGTTCTACTTCCTATTTTTACAACCATGGCCATCTTCGAAATGAGATCAAGAGCGTGGGCGCTAATCAACTTGGGCTATTGGGGAATAACCGCCATGTTGATGTGCGGCGTATTGAGTGCTTGGAGATAATATAATATTTACTGATAAAAGGTGCTCTTCTACATGGAGCACCTTTTTTATTGCATTAATATTTTCAGATTGCATTTCTTATATGATAAAGAATAAATATTTTTGAAATAACTATTTATCACCATTCAATCCTTAATCGATGATCGCTTTAACACCTGCAACGCCCTATTATGCTGTTATCTTTACTTCTCTCCGCACGGATGGAGATCATGGATACTCTAAAACAGCAACCTTAATGGAAGAACTCTCTAAAGAAATAGATGGCTATCTTGGAATTGAATCAGCGCGTGCTGAAATTGGAATTACTGTCTCTTATTGGAGTAGTTTAGAAAGTATAAAAACATGGAAACAACAAACCGATCATCGCATGGCACAAAAAAAAGGTCGTGAACAATGGTATTCTGCCTTCAAGGTGAGAATATGTAAAGTAGAAAGAGACTATGAATTTTCTATATAGTAGGTAATATCCAATTTAAATTAAATATATTTACATTCACAATTAATCATTTTATGGCACGTACAAGCACCTACTTAAATTTCCCTCGACAAACCGAGGAAGCTTTTTTATTTTATAAATCCGTTTTTGGCGGAGAATTTCTTGGAGATGGGATCAATCGCTTTGGCGAAATTCCCATGGATGATGCGATGCCACCCATGCCAGAAGAAGATAAAAAATTGGTGATGCATGTCGAGCTCGCTATTCTTGGTGGACATGTCATCATGGGAACCGATGCTCCCAGAATCGATGGGATTTACGGTGAACGTTGGGAACAATATGTACATTAATCTGGAGCCAGATACTAGAGAAGAAACTAAAAAATTGTTCGATAAACTTTCTGCAGGAGGAAAAGTAGAAATGGAATTGCAAGATATGTTCTGGGGAGCTTACTTTGGAAGTTGTAAAGATAAGTTTGGGGTGCAGTGGATGTTTAATTGTGCAAACTCATGAAACTAAATCACAGTATTTATCCTTGTCTTTGGATGGATGGAAAGGCCAAAGAAGCTGCTGCGTTTTATTGTTCCATATTTTCCAATGCAACCATAACGAGCGTGAATCCCTTGGTTCTTATGATGGAGATTAATGATACGAAATTTATGCTGTTGAATGGCGGTCCAAAATACAAATTCAATGAAGCGGTTTCTTTTGTTATCAATTGCGATTCTCAATTCGAGATCGATTATTTCTGGGAGAAACTTTGTGAGGGCGGAGAAGAAAGTATGTGCGGATGGTTGAAAGATAAATTTGGCGTTTCGTGGCAAGTAGTTCCTGCGATAATTGGTGAACTCTTCGCGGATCCACAAAGGGCAGAGCGGGTGTCCATAGAACTCTTCAAGATGAGAAAACTCGATATCGAGAAATTAAAAAATGCTTAGCATAATAAGAGTATAAATTTTAACGTTTACCTATCCTTACTTAAATTCTAAATTATATCTTCACTAATTCCTCTATGAAATCATACGCCGGCAGTATCTCACTTGCAATCGCCATTGTCCTTTCTGCATTTCTCTTTTCGAATGCCTTTATGAATAGAAACAAATCCAGCAACAACATTTCGGTCACCGGATTGGGGAGCAAGAGTTTTGTTTCTGATCTGATTGTTTGGTCAGGCTCGTTTGGAAAAAAGAGTTTAGAACTAAAGGATGCCTATGCACAACTCGATAAAGACCGCGAGAACATTCGAAAGTACATGATTGCGAAAGGACTGAAACCAGAGAATATGATTTTTTCCGCAGTAGATATTGTAAAAGAGTTTGACGAGTCCTTCGATAATAGAGGCAATCGTGTCAGTTCCATTTTTACGGGTTATCGTTTGCGACAAGATGTACAGATTGAATCGTACGAAGTGGATAAGGTTGAAAATATTTCACGAGAAGTGAGTGAACTTATCAATACGGGCATTGAATTTTACTCCAACAATCCACAATACTATTATACGAAGTTGGCTGAATTAAAAATTGAGATGATTGCCGAAGCAACAAAAGATGCTAATGTTCGCGCTTCAAAAATTGCAGAAAATGCAGGGGCTCGCGTTGGAAAATTAAAAAATGCAGATATGGGCGTTTTTCAAATCGTAGCACAAAATTCTTCGGAAGAATACAGTTGGGGTGGCTCCTTTAATACCACATCAAAAAGAAAAACAGCAACGATTACCGTAACGCTAGATTATGAAACTAATTAATTTTTATTCATGCGTTTCTCTCCTTTTACGCATTCCGATATTCCCGTTTTAGATGAGTTGCGTCCCCCAGACTGGACAGATACTAAAATTCCTTTTCAATTCTATCTTGCATCTAATTTTTGTTTCCCCATCAAACTCACGAATGAGGATAAAATTATTGGCGTAGGCTGTGCTATTATTCATGATGATGTAGCTTGGTTAGGACATATTATCGTACATCCCGATTTTCGCAATCAAGGACACGGAACAACCATCACCAAGCACTTGATAAAAATTGCGGAAGGCCTTAAAACCTCCACAATCTTTTTAATAGCTACCGATATGGGTGCACCTGTGTATTCGAAATTGGAATTTGTTACGGAAACTGAATACTTGTTTTATAAAGATGTGTTGCTAAAAGATAAGTTTGTACGATCCAATAATGTTATACTATTTCAAGAAAAGTACTTTGATCAACTTTGCCAATTGGATAAAAAACTTTCTTCCGAAAATCGGCTCCCACATTTAACGGAACATTGTAATTCTGGAATTGTATATTTAGAAAATGATCGAGTACAGGGATTTTACTTACCCACCTTTGGAGAAGGAATCATTTTAGCTGAACACCCATCGGCAGGAATTGAATTATTAAAATTACATCTTAGTAAAAACGACAAAGTAGTATTTCCTATTGAAAATACTTTTGCGCTGCAATTTATGATGCAGCATTCTTTCGAATTTTTTAGAAAAGCAAAGAGAATGCGGTTGGGAGCAAAACGAGATTGGACTCCTTTTTCTATTTTCAATCGGATAGGCGGAAACTTAGGATAACTCAACTTGTGCATTTCTTCTGATGCATTTCTGAAAATAAAAAATATTTTCGTGATTCTAAAGATAGCAACCGTATAGGAGGCAACAAAATATGATTTACATGATTTATTGTAATTGAATTTCAACAATATACGAATTTTACATTTTAATATATTTGAAAATTCAAATCTTTATTTACATTTGATTTGTATTCCTAATTATTCTCTTATGAGACCTTTCATTGCTTTTATACTAGTTTTTTTCAACTTGCCTCTGGCAGAGGCTCAGATAAATTTAGTGGCAAATCCAAGTATTAAAAATACTATTTTTTTATCCTCTTGGAATAGATAATACACAGGTGGTACTTGGATGCTCGTCATTTAGAAATAATGCGGAGTATTTTAACGGATGTAGTGTAACCAAACTTTCAAATCAGTTAACAAAATGAAAAATATAAAAGTTAAAACCGCGATTAGCTTAAAAGGAGTATATCGTAATTATATTACTATACTTGGTATAGTTTTCACTATAGTTATTCCACAAAAATCATTCTCTCAAATTAATTTAATTCCCAATAATTCATTTGAGGATACAGTTAATTGCCCTCCAAATCTAAGCGGATTTGATGGGGCTGAAATTTATAGTTTGCAAAATTGGTTTCCCGCTGGTCAATCACCTGATTTCTTTCATTCGTGCGCGACAAACCAGGCCTCAAACCCACTTAGTGGATTCGGATATCAAATGCCAAAACAAGGCGAAGGATATGTTGGATTCTATACTATTCTCAGATCAAATTTTTTTCCAGATTATCGGGAGTATATTGGTGTACAACTAACACAAAACTTAAATATAGGAACTAAATACTATTTCAAAGGTTATGTTAGTGCTGCATTCGGCGGTTTGCAATTTATTCATTTTTTCAGACAAAGTAGGAGTTAAACTTTCAAATACATTTTATGAGTCTCAAATTAATCCATTAGTACCAGATAATAACGCGAATGGATATATAGATACCATAATTTCAGATACAACAAACTGGTTACCCTTTCAGTTTTCATTTATAGCTGATAGCACATATCAGTATTTATACTTAGGCAATTTTTTTGATGGAGCCAATACGGATTCTATTCAAGCTTTCAATACAGTAAATGGTCAAGGTGCATATTATTTTATAGATGCGTTGTGTCTTTCAACTGATTCTAATTATTGCGAAACTATTCTATCGTCTATTGAAAGCAAAAGTGAACCTTTTATAATTTACCCAAATCCGACATCCCAATTTCTATTTATAAAAAATTTAAAATATTCAATGTTAATTCATATCTACGATTTAATTGGTAGAGAAGTGTTTTCAATTCAACTTAATAAAGAGGATTCAAGTCTTGATATATCTAGTTTACCTGCAGGAAATTATTTTATTGTAGCTGATAATCCCAAATTTAAATCAATAATATTTCAAAAAATTTAAAACAAAATTTCTATGAAAACAAACTTGAAATTATTAATCGTATTTGTATTATTATAATGCATTGTAAGCAAAGCGCTTTATGCACAACCTTATTGGAGTCAAGGTGGTGATGGTGTTACAAGTGTTCAAACAATTGGTACTACCACGAACTTTGGTTGGGCAATAATTACTAATAGCACAGAAAGAGCAAGGGTAACTAATTCGGGTGAAGTGGGAATAGGGCTTACATCTCCAGCTTCATTTTTACATGTACTAACAAGTGGTGCAACCTATGCGGCTGAACCATTTAGAACAGCAGTTGCCGCAAGCACTGAAACTAACTGGAGAATGTACAAAGGTTCGAATCAAGTAATGAGAATTACATCTCCATCTTCAGCTGATGGTCTTTTTATACAAGCAACTAGAGGAGATATGAAATTTGCATCCGGTATTACAGGTACACCAATTCCTGCAATGTCTATACTTGGGGGTAGTGGCTCTGATGCTGGAAATGTTTTAATTGGGGATTATTCTGGATCATATTCTCCCACGTCAAAACTACATGTAAAAGGGGGTGGATATTCATCACTGCTAAAAATTGAAAGTGATGCACTCTCAACACCAACTTATGAAATTTTGGAAACCGAACAGCATCTTTTTAAAGCAAGAAATGATTTAGGAAGTGCTATCCCTGCTTTTGGATTTGAATTCGCACCTAGCACCTCAGTTTCGGACGGAATAGGAATGTCAACGTCAGTTGATGCTGACTGTACTTTTGATCTTTATGGTTCAACCGTGTTTAATTTTAATAGGAATACAGGATCTTCCGCTGGATCTATTGGATTTAGTGTGGTTAGTAATACAGATGGAATTGGTTCGTATAACGAAGGGGTTAGAGTTTCTTGTATTAGTCCGTAGAGAGTGAATATGGCCGGTACATTTTCTGCTAATGCTGTTAGCACAGGAGCATATAATATTGGAGTATTTGCTGATGGATCGTATTCTGGTGTCAGTTATGGTGTATTTGGTAGAGCATTTGGAGATGATCAAGGTAGCCCTATTCAAGCAATTGGTGTTTATGGAGGCTGCTGCTCCTCTTACGATTGGTGTTTATGGAATAAGTACAGAAGCAACAACAGACGCATCAGACTATATTGGCGTTAAAGGTGAAGCAGTTAATGATCCTGGAATTTCATCAACGAGTGCATATTATGGGGTATATGGTTCTGCTCCTTCTCAAACATGTTCAAACACTTCTTGTGCTGGAGCGGCAGGATATTTCAATGGCGATGTATACGCAAGCGCGGATTATATAATAGTTCAGATCTAAAATTAAAAGATCAAATTGTCCACTATCAAATGCATCCAGTATATTAGCACAATTGAATCCAAAACAGTATGTATATAAAACAAATACATTCCCTGGAATTAATTTGGCCGACGGGCAGCATTTTGGAATGATTGCACAAGACGTTGAAGCTGTTTTGCCAAATCTTGTTAAAGAGTTTAAGAATCCAAAGACTTTAGATTCTTTAGGAAATCAAATTTATGCAAGTTTTGATGCAAAAGCGGTTAATTATATTGAACTTATTCCATTATTAGTAGCTGGATTTAATGAGCAAAAATTAATAATTGATTCATTAATAAATGCGTTGCAGAATCCAACTCCAATTATTAATCCAAGTAATAATCACAAAATTCAACTTTCAAATACGACAGGCTTTATTTTACATCAAAATGATCCAAACCCATTCACAGAGAGTACTATTATTACTTACAATATTCCTGAGGAAGTGAGTTCTGCAAAGATTATATTCACAAATAGCACAGGAGTAATCATTATACAATTGTAATTGGTAAAAGGAAGTGGACAATTAGAAGTTTATGCTTCCGATTTAAGCAAAGGAATATATGTTTATTCTTTAGTTTGTGATGGCAAAGTTGTAGCGTCTAAGAAAATGGTGAAACAATAAACGAAATCTATTTCTAAATTTATAATAAGCCTCTCAATTAACATTGGGAGGCTTAATTTTTAGTTCCCTTTTAGCGTTCCCTTTATACGTTCTAAAAAAATCACTTTAAGGTAAGGGTTCAAAAGAAAATAACTTAAACTTATTTATTACTAAACCTACGGAGTCTGATATTACTATTTTCTTTAATGAAATTAAACTCACGAACCATTTATTGTTATTGTTCCCTTTCTCGAAATAAAAAAATATATTCGTGTGTTCAATTGGAAATGTCGCTACAGGAGCTCTATGCAAGGTATGGTAGTTAGTTTATAACTTATCGCTGCAGTATGTTCAAAACAAAGAAGACGCCGAGGAGATTACACAAGATGTTTTTTTTGCGATTCATCAATCGATAAATAATTTCAAAGAGCAGAGTAAAATTTCCACCTGGATTTATCGCATTACCATTAATAAATCGCTCGATTTTATTCGTTCAAAAAACCGAAAACGTCGTTTTGCTGTGTTAACATCGCTCTTCTTTACGGATGGAAATGAAGCTCATATTGAAACTAGTCATTTTAATCACCCTGGAGTTTTAATGGAGCAAAAAGAGAAGCTCCAGCAGATCTATGGCTTAATAAACAAACTCCCACCCAATCAAAAAACAGCGCTTATTTTGAGTAAGCTAGAATCTAAAAGTCAACAAGAAATCACCGAAATCATGAATTTAAGTCCAAAAGCGGTGGAATCGCTCATCCAAAGGGCAAAAGTAGGGCTCGAAAAAAAGATAAAATCAAGCGAAGGAAAACAAATCTAACGACGTCTAAACCCAACGTATCATGTCACAAAACAACATAAACAATTTCCTAGATCCGCTTCATGCGGTAGAAAAAGTGGAAGCTCCCGCCTTTCTTTTTTCCAGAATCGAGCAGAAAATAGACTTTATTCGTGAAAATACGGTTTCTAAAAAAGTGGCAGTTGTCTGGGTTACTTCCGTTAGCATGATTGTTTTATTCAATTTATTTATCCTGACACAATCGTCATGGATCCCAACAGAAAAAAACAATCTTTTGCAATCCTTACAAATACAAAATAGTAATTCACTCTATCCATGAATAAGAACAAACTGATTCGCATCATAGCAGTCGTGCTCTTGCTCACGAATATTGCTTTAGTTTCCTTTATCTTCTTGAGTCGACCGAAACCTCCTCGAGGTGAAGGACCCCGTAATATTATTATTGAACGATTACATTTTGATCGAAACCAAATCCTTAAATACGATAAACTCATCTTTGTCCACAGAGCGAAAATTAAGAAGAAAGAAAAGGAAATTATTGAAATAAAAAACTCGCTCTACTTACAACTTCTAGAAGAAAACAATCAACCCACAATTGATTCCCTACAAAGTAGAATTGGATTTGTGCAATCTGAGATAGAAAACATACATTATCGACACTTCGAAGATATTCATCAATTATGTAACTATGATCAAGAGAAATATTATGCTGAATTGGTAAAAGAAATTGCAAAACTTTTTTCCTTGCACCGAAGACCTCCTCCACATAAATGAAAAAACATTTCGTCTTCTTTGTTTTGGTATTATCGCACTTCTTCAGTGTTGCGCAACGCGTGAATATTTCTTTTAACGCAGCTATAGATGGAAAAGAACATCTGCTTGATCCTTAGTGATAAAGAACGAAAGGATACACTTCAAATTAATCAACTCAAATTTTATATTTCGAACATCCAATTTCTAAAGGACGACTGAAATCGTTTTTACAGAGTTGAACAGTTATCATCTCATCGATTTTAATATGCCGGCATCTGCTTCCCTCTTCATCAAAACTTTTCGATCGATTTCCTACAATTCCATTCAATTTTATTTAGGCATCGACAGCTTAACGAATGTTTCTGGAGCGTTGGGGGGAGAATTAGATCCCACACATGGTATGTATTGGACATGGCAAAGTGGATATATTAATTTTAAGATGGAAGGCCAAGTAAGTAGAAGGAAAGAACCATTAAAAGAATTTCAGATTCACCTAGGCGGTTATCAGCAACCCTTTTATTCCTTGCAAGAAGTGCAACTAAATGTCCATGATGAGAATATTAATTTAGAGCTAAATCTTGATCCCTTTCTCCAATCATTAGACTTTTCCAATGTTCATCATATCATGTCGCCCTCTAAAAAAGCGGTGGAACTATCTGAGATCTTGGCTAAAAATTTTAAGGTGAAAAAGAATGATTAAGTATATTTCAATATTACTCTTTCTTCTTATCACGGCATTTACAACCCGTGAATCCAATTTTTCATACCCATCATCCTGGCCAAAACCCACCTATGATTTTTCTAAAAATCCAATCGAAAAAAACAAAGTGAACTTAGGCAGAGTCTTGTTTTATGATCCCATCTTATCTGAAAACAATTCCATCTCCTGTGAAAGTTGTCATTCACCGTACAGCGCCTTTACACATATTGATCATGCCTTGAGTCACGGTATTTACGATAGCATCGGCACTAGAAACTCACCTGCCTTAATGAACCTAGCTTGGAAAAAAACATTTATGTGGGATGGTGCTATCAACAATTTAGACATGCAAGCGTTGGCTCCTATATCACATCCATTGGAAATGGGTAGCTCCATTAAAAAAGTGGTGATCAAACTTCAAGCTTCAAAAAAATATCGTCAACTCTATTTTCAAGCTTATGGAGACAGTATTCCAACCGGTGAAAAAACATTAAAAGCCCTCAGTCAATTTTTACTCACCTTGGTAAGTTCAAATTCGAAATACGATAAAGTAATGAGTGGAGACCTACAATTTACGACGCAAGAAAAGAATGGATATGCACTCTTCCAAAAAAACTGTTCTTCCTGTCATCGTGAACCTTTATTTACCAATGATGAATTTGCAAATAATGGATTACCTGATAATCCAACCTTGAAAGATAAAGGGAGGATGCACATTACGTTAGACTCCACTGATACCTACAAATTCAAAATTCCTACACTTAGAAATATTGAATATACTTTTCCATACATGCACGATGGTCGATTTAAGAAATTATCGGAAGTAATGAATCATTATACCTCTGGAATTATTCAATCAAAAACATTAGCGCCTGAGTTAAAAGAGAAAATCAAACTCACAGAGAATGAAAAAGTAGATCTCATCAGCTTTCTTTTAACATTAAGCGACAAAGAGTTTGTATTTAATTCCAACCATACCTATCCTAAAGAAATAATTTCATCCACAGCGAAGGATTAAATCTAATTAAACGACTAAAATCTCAATTCCCTAAAAATAGATAAAATGAAAAAAGTATTTGTATTCCTTCTGTTGTTGATCTCCAGTAGTTCCATGCAAGCTCAAACCAATCCTGCGATTTTATCGTGGTTGCAAAACAACACTGTAACTGCTCGACATTATGTTGCTGGAAACTCCACTCCTATTAATGACGCCGCTTTAGTGAATGTGCAGACTGTACAATACAACACGAGTGATGTTTACATTAGCACTACAGGATTACCTAGCTATGTAACTGGACCTTTCCTAGATGGGAATCCATCGCTTGCCACCAATCAAAATGCGATTTTTCGTTTTCCTTTAAATCCCGTTCAAAATACGGGGACTCCAGTAAACACCACAGGCGGAAATATTGGTCTCTTTATAAATGGTGTTGCTTTATTTGATTATAGAGACGGTGTTGCTTGGAATGCAAATACAAATGCGCTTTGTGGTGGACCTGGAAATCCACCTTGCCCAGGCGGTATGGGAGCAACGCAGGCTTGGAATCGCGATGCCATTGTTGCTGAAAGGGGAGGTTTTGATTGTGCGAAAGCGCATCCTGCGATGGGCAATTATCATCATCATCAAAACCCAAGTGCTTTTAATCTTGATTTAGTCGTGATCTCTTCTATTTGTAATTTATACAATGCCGATGGACTTTATGTTATCGACAGTACTACACATTCTCCACTCATTGGATTTGCTTATGATGGTTTTCCAATTTATGGTGCCTATGGTTATCAAAATGCAAACGGCACCGGACCTATTGTCAGAATTAAATCGAGCTATCAGTTGAGAAATATAACTACGCGAACAACAAGTCCAACGGGTGCTGCAGTTACTGCTGGTCCTGTGGTAAGTACTACTTATCCGTTGGGTTACTTTAGAGAAGACTATGAATACATTCCAACATCTGCTTCTACTCCCGATTATTTAGATGAGCATAATGGTCGATTTTGTGTAACTCCGGAATATCCCTCTGGAATCTATTGTTACTTTGCTACTGTTGATGCCAATTGGAATTCGGCTTATCCTTATGTAGTAGGTCCAACATTTTATGGATCTCTAGTTGCTGCAAAAGTTACCAATGTTCCAGCGGGAACTACTACTTACACACCAGGTACATCTGGACTATTTGAACATTCGAATGTCGAATTAAATGTAAATGTGTTTCCAAATCCCACCAGTGAATTATTAGTAATTCAACTTTTGGACTTAAATCGCGAAGACACTGAAATAGCATTGTACGATATCAGCGGGAAACTCATTGACAAAACCATGGTGTATCAAGGAGCCACCATTGGATATTTTGATACTAAAACATATTATGCAGGAAGTTATATTCTGAAAATTTCCAACACGTCTGGAATCACCACGAAGAAAGTGGTCGTTAGGAAATAAGAGGAAAGCCAAAACAAATCTATTAAAACTGTGTTCATCTACTATTAATTTAGATGAATGCAGTTTTTTAATTATAATTCATTTGGTTCGAGATGGATTTAGTATGAAACTTTTTACATAAATCTTTGTTCATGAATTTAGGAATTAAAAAAACAATAAAATTCGTTTACTTTGCCTCGCGATTTAATCTTCAATTCATTCGATTGCAATGTCCATCAAAAAATATAAATTTATACTGATCTGCTTATCAATAATAAGTAGTAAACCATTGTTCTGCACAAAAATCAGAAATTGGAAATTGGTTTATCTACTTTGGGAATCAAGCACTCACTAAAAAAATAAACTGGCATAATGAAATCCAATATAGAAACTACAATTTTGCAGGAGACTTACAGCAGCTATTATTAAGAACGGGAGTAGGATACAATCTTTCCGAAAACAACAACAACCTATTGCTTGGATATGGATACATCCTTTCTGAACAGTATCAGAAAAATTCTGATCGTAAAACTGAAAGTAAAGAGCATCGCATCTTTCAACAATTTATCACTCGACAAAATTTCGGACGATTTTATTTACAACATCGATATCGAATTGAAGAACGTTTTATAAATGACGATATTTCCTATCGCTTTCGTTATTTTTTAGCTTTGAATATACCCATCAACAAAAAAACAATGGTTGAGAACACCATCTATCTATCGACGTATAATGAAATTTTTATCAATGGTCAATCACCTGTCTTTGATCGGAATCGTTTGTACGGAGGCTTGGGATATAACATTAACAAAAATTTCAAATTTGAATTGGGATACATGTCACAGATGATAGAAAGCTCACAGCGTAGTCAATTTCAGATTATTCTATTTAACAATCTTTCCCTTTCAAAATAATATTGGACATTTTAGAGCTGCCATGAATTATTATAGAGGATAAAATTGCCTGTACTGGATAAGATTGTACTTCCATCTGAAATTCCCTAAAGGCCCTTCCATGTAAATTTCGTATTTTCGTACTCCTGCGATAAGCAGGTGTATTATAATACAAATCCTTCATGCAAGAGAGACATATCAATCGGGAAAAGTACTTCCAAGAGCAATCATCAACGATTAGCAATCACGTGCTACCTTTTCTAAATCAAATGATTACAATTGATGAGAATACAGCCATTTTAGAAATTGGTTGTGGGGAGGGTGGTAACTTAAAACCATTTTTGGATATGGGTTGCAAGCGTATTTTGGGCGTGGATATGTCGGCCGATAAAATTGCAAATGCAAAAGCTTTTTTTGCCAATGATCCCAACAAAGCAAATATTGAATTTATCACTTCTGATATTTATGATGTAGATAATATTGGCAAGTTTGATATCATCATGACACGTGATGTGCTGGAGCATATTCATGGTCAAGAAAGATTTATGGAATATGTAAAAAGATTTTTGAAGCCAGGCGGAAAATTCTTCCTTGGTTTTCCACCTTGGTATAATCCATTTGGTGGACATCAACAGATGTGTGAAAGTAAAGTTTTATCGAAGCTTCCATTCTTTCATATTTTTCCGAAAACTGTATATGGCTTTATCTTAAAATCTTTTGGCGAAACGAATCCGAAGATTGAAGCATTGATGGAGATTAAAGATACTGGAATTAC
>JADJMG010000002.1 GCA_016709725.1 Bacteroidota bacterium | reverse complement strand
GATTGTGTTTCGTGGGTGATGCATTCGACGCAAAAGACGCATGAAGAAATTTAATCACAGCTGGATTTTGGAAACTTCATATTGGCTAAGGAAAATAAATTTATTAGGCTTTACGGCTCTCTGTCAAAAAGCTAAGTTGTTTTGGGGAATCATAGTGGTCAGTTGCTAAGGTTGCCACCGCGATGGGAACAGCCGCATTAGGATTGGCTGGACCTGGTGGTCCCATCTTCCATCCAAGAAAAGCAAATGCAACTTTTCATCTATATATTCTCAGTGTAATCCTTACGATCAGGTTCATTGCAATACAAATCGTATCCTTGCAACCACTGCATCACCGAGGAAGAAGTAAAAAAAAATTAAATTTTTATGGAATTTGTAATTTTTGGAAACAGATAGAAATGAAAAAAACTACAACAGTTATTACTCGTGGTAGAAGAAAAAAAATTCCACATCACGAAAACTGGAACACTACGGTTTCCGCATCTTCGGTGGTTGGCAAATTGAACATATACTTCTCACTATAAAATAATTTTAGAAGGATTAAAAACATCGCAAAATCCGAAAGATTACAAATGGAAATTTAATATCCGAGAGCTGAAGTTTATACCACTAAAATTCCCAGAGGGAGAAAGGAAAGCACCATCCATCGTAAGACCAGAAAAATACGACGAAGCCACGGATCCGCCATCATCTACAAAAAGTAAAAGGTGTTTATAAAACACGGAGAAGTTGTAGAGAGCATCAATACATCAATCATCCATTTTGGACATCTACGAATGAAAAAGACGATTACGTATTTTTGAGATTCATACGATGCATCATTTGAAGATATTGATGATATAATTAAGAATTAAGTCCCGATAGCTATCGGATCAGAATTCAGAATTCAGTCGTGAGTCATCACGATCAGATTTTTTGCATAGTTGCTTAAAGTCGATTTTTTTGCAAAGACACCATTTCTTCAGGCTAACAAGAGCAGAGCTGAAACCAATAAATTTTATTTACTAGTCCCAACTTTTAGATTTATTATTAATTATCAAATTTTAACACTAGAGGCACTAGAGAACATAGAGAACACTTGAGAAATTTGAGAACACTTAGTACACTAAAAATTCTTTAGAACACGAAGTACTCTAAAGCTTAACTCTTGTGCACTTTGTGACCTTTGTGCCTTTAGTGTTAAATTTTTCACGCGCAGAAGAGTAGTTCCGATAACCTATCGAGACGCAAATATTCTTGGGAGATAATATGCAAACAGTAAAAAAAATCGAATTAATTATTTTCTACCACGGAATTATCTGCTGGATTTTCTAATGCATCCGTTGAAGTTCTATTCTCTTCAGGATAAATTTTCTTTTGAAACAAAATCCAAACAATGACACCGCCGGTGATGGATGCATCGGCGATATTAAAGACCGGACGGAAGAACAAAAAATGCTCCCCACCCCAAATCGGTAACCACTCAGGAAATGTTCCGCTTAAGAGTGGAAAATAAAAAACATGTCTACTACTTTCCCGTGAAGGATGGATGCAGAACCTTCTGGTGGAAACAGAGTTGCGATAGTTCCAAAATCGCTGGACGAAAACAGCATTCCATAAAAAACGGAATCAATAATATTTCCAACGGCTCCAGCAAATACCAGTGCAATAACGGTTATATAATAGAGCTTGCTTTTTCTTTGGTGAGTTCCACAGATAGTAGCCCAATCCTGAAACAAACAAAATGCGGAAGACACTTAAAATAGTTTTCCGAAATTACCACCAAACTCCATTCCGAATGCCATTCCATTATTTTCGGTAAAGTGAATGATGAACCACGGAGCAATTTCAAACTCTTGCCCGAGGTACATATTCGTCTTGATCCAAATCTTAGAAGTTGGTCGGCCAATAAAATAGCAAAGATGATTAACAGGGGTCTTTTCAAGCTTCTTTTCTCTATGAAACAATCGAAGCTGCGGCGAATGGCTACAAGCTTCGATGTTTATTTTTAACGATTCATGGGATCTCCCGATTTATTTCATCTCTAACAGTGAGGTCTATCCGAACTTACTGTCAAGCAAAAACTAGTCGCGATATTGTTTTAATTTCGCTTCCATACTTTGCGTAGTATGCGGAACTGCACGTAAACGCTCCTTTGCAATTAATTTTCCGGTGATGGGACAAATACCGTATGTTTTGTTTCAATGCGAATCAACGCCATTTCCAATTGCTCAATAAACTTCTTTTGACGAGCGGCTAAATTGGATGCTTCTTCTTTCGCTAAGGTTTCAGAACCATCTTCTAACATTTTGAATGAAGCACCTGTATCATCCGTTCCATTCTCATTGGTATTGATAATTTGTGCTTGAAGGTTGTATTAATTCTTCATGCATCCACCAATTTTTTACAATTAGACCTTTGAATTCTTGTAGGTCTGCATCGTTGTAACGTTGCGTTACGGTTGGTTTTACTTTTCTATCATAGTCTCTTCACATTCTTTACGGGAGGAGCCACAGCTACTTTTGGTGCTAGCGGCTTAGGGGTTTCAACTTTTACTTCTGGAGTTTCACCATTGCAACAGGTTTCACTGCTGCAACAGGTTTCACTGGCCCCTTTTTCTCTGGAGCTTTAGCTACCACTTTTTAGCAGGAGCTTTTGCTACTACCTTTTTACTGGAGCTACTTTCTTTGCGCAGGCTTAGCAACTACTTTCTTCGCAGGCGCTGCTTTAGGAGGCGCTGCTTTCTTTGCTACCTTCTTTGCAGGTGCGCTTTCTTTGCGGGTGCTGCTTTCTTAACTGCTTTTTTTGCAGGTGCTGCTTTCTTAACCACCTTTTTGCTGGAGCTGCTTTTTTTAACAACTTTTTTGCCGGAGCTTTCTTTACAGGCTTCTTCACCGCAGCTTTTTTGTTTTCGAAATTGGTTTTTTAGTGGCCATTTTAATTTTTGTTTACTGATGTTAATACTTGAGCGTTCATCCATCTCCAGAGAAATCACATCGGATCCTCTAACTGCTCCACGAGCTCCAGTTGAATTGCTAAAATTTCGCTGCGAATATAGTCGAAATTGTTCTTTATTGAGCGCTGAACTTCTTCTGATCCTTTAATTTTCACGTTAATTCGGTCGGTAATCTCGAATCCTTTGTCCTTGCGGATGTTCTGAATTCGATTCACTAATTCACGAGCTAATCCTTTCTCTTTCAAAGCGTCTGTAAGAGTAATGTCTAAGGCAACCGTTAATTTTCCTTGATTTGCAACTTGCCATCCGGGAATGTCTTCGCTTAGAATTTCAACGTCTTCCAGCAATAGGTCGAAGATGACAGCTCCCAGATTTAATGGCAACATCCCATTCTTCTCCAGATAAGCAATTTGCTCTTGGTTGATATCGGATATGCTGCTTGATAATTGTTTCATCAAGCCGCCTACCTTGAGATCCCAATGCTTTAAAGTTCGGCTTGATTTTTTTCACCAACACGGTAGTCGCATCTTCCAAAATTCAATTTCTTCCACATTCACTTCAGCAATAATCAAATCTTGAACGGAAAGTACTTGCTCTTTGAATTTTGCATCTACCACAGGTAATAATATTTTCTGCAAGGGTTGACGTACTTTGATATTCACTTTTTTGCGCAGACTCAAAGTCATCGAACTAATATCTTGAGCCAACTGCATGCGTTCTTCCAGATCTTTGTTTATCAATGATTCATTCACCCTGGAAACTGAGCCAGATGCACTGAAATATTTTTATCTTTCTTGCTGATGGAATTCAAGTCAGTAAATAGATGATCGGCGAAGAACGGAGCAATGGGAGCCATCAAACGTGATAATGTATCCAAGCAAGTGTACAACGTTTGGTAAGCTACTTTTATCGTCCGTGTATTCTCCTTTCCAAAATCTTCTTCTACTTAATCGCACATACCAATTGCTCAAATGCTCGGTTACAAATTCTTGAATGGCACGAGCGGCTTTGGTAGGTTCATAGTCGGCATAACTTGCATCTACTTCCTTGATGAGTGAATGCAAGAGGGAAAGGATCCATCGATCCAATTCCGTTCTCTTCTCCATGGGGATTTCTTCACCTTCAAAAGTAAATCCATCAATGTTAGCATAGAGTGCAAAGAAATTATAAGTATTGTAAAGTGTACCAAAAAATTTCCGTTGCACTTCACCAATTCCATCTAAATTAAATTTCAAATTATCCCACGGTTGCGCATTGCTGATCATGTACCAGCGTGGCATCGGCACCTATGTATCGAGTGTAGTAAAGGATCGGCGGCATTGCCCAATCGCTTCGACATTTTATTTCCGTTTTTGTCGAGCACTAATCCGTTCGACACAACATTTTTTAAAGGCTACTTGATCAAACAACATCACAGAGATGGCGTGCAAGGTGAAAAACCATCCGCGAGTTTGGTCTACGCCTTCCGCAATGAAATCGGCAGGATATAAATTTTCTAAACTCTTTGTAGAGAAAGGATAATTCCATTGCGCATAGGGCATCGCACCAGAGTCGAACCACACATCAATCAAATCCAATTCACGCGTCATGGGTTTTCCCGTCGACGAAACTAAGATGGCGTGATCAACATAAGGATGATGTAAATCGAAATCATTTGCAGTTGGATCCAAGTGTTCCATTTTCGTGGGATCCATAAATCCTGCCGCTGATTTTTTCAACTCTTCATTCAATTCCGCAACGGAGCCGATGCACTTTTCTTCACCGTCATCGCTTCTCCAGATGGGCAATGGAATTCCCCAATAGCGAGAGCGACTTAAATTCCAATCCACTAAATTCTCGAGCCAATTACCAAAGCGACCGGTACCTGTACTTTCAGGTTTCCAGTTGATGGTTTTATTGAGCTCAATCATTCGCTCCTTATAAGCCGTGGTACGAATAAACCATGAATCCAAGGGGTAATACAAAATAGGTTTATCGGTTCTCCAGCAATGCGGATAACTATGCTCGTATTTTTCTACTTTAAAAGCAAGATTATTTGTTTTGAGTTGAATGGCGATGCGTTCATCTACATTCAAATATTTATCTCTCTCTTGCTTTATACGTAATGCTTCTTTATCCGTTTCATTGATGTATTCTTCCTTTACGTACTCATGGGCGAAGTCGGTAACTTCATTTACAAATCGACCTTGACGATCTACTAACGGCATGGGCTTACCGCTTTCATCATTCACCATGATGGGCGGAACGTCGTGTTGCTTGGCTACTCGAAAGTCATCGGCACCAAAGGTGGGCGCGATGTGTACTATTCCAGTTCCATCTTCTGTACTCACAAAATCACCCACAATCACTCGAAAGGCATTTCCGTCAGGCTGCACATAAGGCATCAACTGCTCGAAACGCATATCTTGTAAGTCGGAACCTTTTATTTCTTTCTCTATACGAAATGGAATATTTTTATTTCCTTCTTGATATTCTTCAATCGTTAACTCCGCGTTCTTCGGATTAAAATGTTTTGCAAAAGATCTTTTGCAACCACTACGCTGATGGGTTGAAACGTATATGCGTTAAATGTTCGCACCAACAGATAAGTAATATTCGCACCTACCGCCAATGCTGCATTAGAAGGTAATGTCCACGGCGTGGTGGTCCAGGCTAGAAAATAAACGGGCGCATCGGTCGAAGCAAAAAGCACTTCCGACTTCGCATCACGAATGGCTTTAAATTGCGCTACGATGGTCGTATCCTTTACTAATTTATAAGTTCCCGGTTGATTTAATTCATGCGAACTTAAACCCGTTCCGGCAGCTGGTGAGAAAGGTTGAATCGTATACCCTTTGTAGAGCATATTCTTCTTGTGTAACTCCTTCAACAAGTACCAGCATGTTTCAATGTACTTATTTTCAAAAGTGATGTACGGATTTTCGAGATCGACCCAATAGCCCATCTTACGAGTAAGATCATCCCATACCGACTTATACTTCATCACCTCATGGCGACAAGCTTTATTATAATCTTCGATAGAAATTTTACTTCCTATATCTTCCTTCGTAATACCTAATGTTTTTTCAACGCTGATCTCGATGGGGAGTCCGTGCGTATCCCAACCACCTTTGCGCTTTACTTGAAAACCTTTTTGAGTTTTATAACGACAAAAAATATCTTTAATAGCACGTGCCATCACGTGATGAATTCCAGGCAATCCATTGGCTGAAGGTGGACCTTCATAAAAAACATAAGCGGGGGCGCCTTCACGCTCTTCGACAGAACGTTCAAAGACTTTATTCTCCTCCCAACGCTTCAGAACAGTCTCGGCGATGTTGGGGAGATTCAACGATTTGTATTCGGTGTATTGCGACATAATAAGTGTGCGAAGATACGGATTAAATTGCTTTTTTTTAACTTGAAAAAGGAATTTCGCCCTAACCGAAGACTTTAACATAGTGATTATTAATGGATAGTAAACTTAGTGCTGCCCTCGAGACCCTACTTGCTGCCCTCGAGAGCCTAGGTGCTGCCCTCGAGAGCCTCAGGCAGCTCAGGCAGAGGGAGAAAGAGAGTAAGAGCGAGGACTAAAACAAAATTGAAAAGCAATTTCATATATTTGAATATATTTCAAAAAGGAAATGAGAATCTTTCTAATCATTATTTTTATTGTAAACGAATCCATTTTAAACACTCAATTCACTGATCGCTTTTGGGCTTTTGGAGATAGTGCAGCCATTGATTTCTCTAATCTGAGTAACCCAATTCCTGCAACAAGTGTGCTTCGATCAAGAGGTACATGTGCAAGTATTAGTGATAGCCTTGGAAATTTATTATTTTATGCCTCATCACCTCTAGTAAGTCTTTGGCTAACACCAGGTAGTGATAGATTAGGTTTTGTAGTAAATAAAAATAATATTGAAATGGAAAAGGAGATAGTATAAAAACTGCACTCTGGTACCAAGAAATGACTATTATACCTGACCCTGCCAATTCAAATAAATTTTATTTATTTCATGTTGGCATTACTACAAATACGAATCCAGGATTTTATTATTCAAAAATTGATTTGAATTATAACGGAGGATTAGGCAAGGTAGTTCAAAAAAATATTCAACTTTCTAATCTTCCATTTGTTGATGAAATTGCAGCGGTCAAACATGGTAATGGCCGAGATTGGTGGGTAATTGGAAAAAATTGGGATGTGCAAGTTCCACAGAACAGTTTCTTTGTTTATCTCGTTGATCCTTCGGGTGTGAGTGGACCATTTATTCAAAATATTGGATCAATCACTAATGCAAATAGTAACCGGTTTAAATTTAACAAAGATGGCTCTACACTTTTTCAAATTTCTGCATTTAGCTTATTAGAATCTCTTGACTTTAATCGTTGTACTGGAACGTTTTCTTCTCCAAATAATTTTCAACAGAATGGAACAAATCCTCCAACTACATATTGGAGTCTTGCAATTTCACCAGATGGTAGTAAATTGTACACTTCCGTTATTTCATTAATACAACCTTACGAAGACTCATACTTATTTCAATATGATTTAAACGCTCCGAATGTACTTGCCTCTCAAGACACCCTAGGTCATTGGAAATATATTAATTCAGTTGGTATAATTAGCGGGATGTTACAACTGGGACCAGACAATAAAATTTATTTAAGTAACACCTATGAAGCTCCTGACTGTGAGTTTTTTTTATCTTTATTGTGATACTACTTGGTTAACAGAAAACACTTATATTTCTGTAATTAATTCACCCGATAGTTTAGGTGCTGCTTGTGATTTCCAACCTTATAGTTTTTATTTGGGTGGACATCGGTGCTATTATGGGTTACCCAATAACCCTCACTACGAGCTGGGACCAGATATCGGTAGCGTTTGCGATACGCTCACCGTAGGTATAAATACCATAAATGCAACTCAGCCCAATTTGCAAGTTTACTACGAACCCGCTTGGCAAAAAGCATTTATTAATGCATCTTCCTTAAAAGGAAAAAACATAATTTTAGAAATGTACGATGCAAAAGGCAAAAGAATATTCAGTGAAAAATCAACACTGCAAAGTAGCGATTATAGTCGTAGTTTGGAGATGAATGCTTATGCCAATGGACTGTATATTATTAGTATTATTACAGAGAAAGGAAGAGTGAGTAGGAAGATGGTGAAATATTAATTTGAAAATGGATTTATTTGAAGATTTGAAAATGGTTTTCAACCTCCCCTGCATCTACTGGAATTGTTATAACTCTACTCTGCAATACAAGCGGCAAATTTCGGGGTACCGCTTATAAATACTTCAAAAACCTCATTTCAAATTCTTAATCACCTTAGGGGTAGTTATTAAATTCAAAACAATACCTGCAACTACTAACAACATCCCTATGAATTCCATGAACACATGGGTTTCGTGGAAGAACATCCATCCAAATAAAATGGCATAGCCAACACCTAAATAATTTAAGATGGTCACCTTTGCCATGTTTTCCAATTGCAGTGAGCGCGTTAAGTTTTCTTGTCCGAGTTGTGTTAAGATTCCCAATAAAAGAATCCAGATCCAATCCATGCCAACCGGTTGCTTCCAATTGAAAACCGAAACAATTCCTCCTACGATAGCGCCTAATAATTGAAAATGCAAAACCACCACTAACGGATGTTCTTTTTCTCTCATGGAACGAACCATGTTATAGGCTAAAGCAGAAAAAACGGCAGAGAAGATTCCAACACCGAGTAGCTCCCAACTAATGCCGGTATCTACTCCTTTTATCACTAAGATTCCACAAAATGAAATGGCAAACCAAAGCCATTGTATCGGTCGAACATGCTCATTTAAGAGGAAGATCGCGAAGATGGTTGTGAAGATGAGCGACAAATATTGCAAGGTCACAGCAGTTCCCAGCGGCATATGTTGTACTGTATAGAAAAAAGCATACAAGGCAATGGTTCCGAAGAGTCCACGCAACAAAAGCAAGGTTCTATTACTCCCTAACCAATCTACTTTTGCTCGATGCAAGGCTATGAATCCAATACACGTAGCAACACCACATCTAAAAAAAACTAATTCGCTGGTGGGGAGATGCGCCAGATTCTTTACCATTACATTCATCAGTGCAAACCAAAAAGTAGCCAACAACATGTGTTTAACACCGGGTGTAATAAGATTGCTAAATTTTTCTTTCAAGAGAGGTGAAATTATTCGTAAAGGATAAATAAAATGAAATAAAGAAATTACAATTCGTTATAAAAATTACTCAACCCAGGTTTCAACGACAAACGATTCAACTAACCATTTTAATCTATTTCGATTTTGGAGGGGCGTCCATAATCAATCGCACAGAAAAAGCATTCGCTCTTCGGTAAAAGATATTTGTGATCACCGTTGAATTCGCAGTGAACAATCGCGCATACGCAGTTTGATCACCTTTCACAGTGGAGCTCAATAAAATCCTTGCTCGCCCTTTTTTCCAAACAAATCACTCGAGCTATTTCCACTGCGGTAGCCGGGCAATGGTAAATTCAATCCTGAGGCTCCTCCTTCCATCAATGCTTTTCCTGCTTGCTCATTACCACCAAAACGATCAATCAACACTTGCCATTCTTCATCGGTAGGAATATGAAATCCTTTCGGACAAGCATTTTGTGCGGCACTAAAAAAATACAATCGGCCGTTTTGATGGTTATTGATAGAATCACGCTCGTACCAAAAGCTATTTGGAAGAAGTACACTTGTATTATGCTTCATCCAAATTTGATCACCAATATGAATGGTATCTAAAAGTGGTGACTTTACATCACCCACTGCTGCAGGACCGCAATAAATAAAACCTGCAGAACATAACAATACGAAGAGTGTCGCTTTTAATTTATAATTCATCCGTTTAGAATTTATAATTCGAGAAAGAAAACATAAAAATACAGAGAATTTTCATTCTTGTAATGCGATTGAACATGTTCTTCATGCAAGGCACACTCAATATTCAAATAAAGGCCAACTTTAATTCAAGTCATTAAAAAAGAGTTGAAATTATCCTACACCACAAAAAATTAGATTATGTTTGACCATGCATTTCAAGGTGGTGGTACTTCTACTCTTGTTCGCTGTCACGGGCAGCTTTGGACAACCTGTTTTTGATGTGATGAGTTTACAATATCAACATATTCCTTCCAGTAATTTCTTAAGTAATCAAAACGACGGAAAAAGTGACATCAATTATTTTCAATCTCAACTTAATATTCCTTGGAAATGGAATCGAAAAAACACCTTGGTTGTTAATCCACAATACGAAACCAGGAATGTAACTTACAAATCAACGGTAGAACCATCTTCCTCCACTGCACTTCATCTACAAGCATTTTCACTGATGCTTTCCAATCAGTATGTACTCAACGACACCAACCAACAATTACTATTCGCTGCGGGTATTAGACATTACGCATCGACAGAACTCAACGCGAGTGAAAATACCATGACGCCTGCTTTCGCTGCCATGTATGCAAAACGCGAAAGCACAACGTTTGCGTGGAAACTTGGAGGCTATTACAGCAAAGAAATGTTTGGTAATTTTTGGTTGCCGCTGCTTGGATTTGATTGGAAAGTAAGTGATCGATTTTGGTGCTGGGGCATTTTGCCACGTTATGCGGTATTTGATTATACCATCACTCCTAATTGGCATAGTTGCATCATGTATAAGGGTGTAACCGACACGTATCGATTACCTGATGAAGATTGGTTTTGATTGGAGAAGGGCAACTCCGATGGGCCAATGATTTTTACCTTCCAAACTTCCATTCTTTATTACATTAGATATTGGTCATTCTGTTTCCCGACACTTTCAATTTTACGATGCAAACCGTTTTGCAAAACTCAAACAAACTCCCACCAATGGTCTCATTTTAAAAGTAGGACTTACTTTTCGTGTTGTTACAGATAAAAGATTTAGAACATCAAAAATTTAAAACCAGTTTATCTTAATTTATAAATAGTTTTATTTTGCATTCCCGATTTAGAAAATAAATTCAATTCCACTCCCTTTATTAAATCTCTGCTTGCTGTTGCAGAAGAGATCGTTTTGAAGACAGCCATATAATCCAATCTTGTAAATTCGCTCATTCCGATTTGAACAAAATATTCCAATCGTTGCTCACTACTCATTGTTTTGTTTTTAAAGCCAAGAACTTCTTTTAGTGTTTTATCCAAAACGGTTAACATATATTCGATAAATAGAGTTGAGTTTCAGCATTATCACTTTGTGAAAGTGCTTTGTAATATTCCTTTTGAGAAGAGTGAATGATCGATTCAAATGGCAGAAATTCAAAACAGGATACTCATGAAGTAAAATAAGTGTTTCCACAGCCGACCCATCCTTCCATTTTCATACAAAAAAGGATGAATAAATTCCAGTTCATAATGAAAAACACAACTTTTGATGAGAACTAAATCCTCATCTTTCTTTAAGTAGGCAAACAAATCATTCATTAAGCCTGGCACATTTTTATAGGATGGTGCAAGATGAGCGACCTTAGATCCCTTCACAATTCCTACTCCTTTATTTCTGTACTTTCCGGGCTGATCAACGAGTCCCGACATCAACATTTTATGCGCACTTAAAAACGATTTTACAGAATTCGGTTTAAAATTTTGAATCGCGTCATACACTTGAATTGCATTCTTTACTTCTAAAATATCCTTCGCTGGTCCAATTACTTTTTTATTGTTGACGATCGCTTCAATTTGATCCTCAGAAAGTGTATTGCCCTCAATTTGAAGCGACGAAAAGATGGTTTTTTATTCTATTCTGTTTTCTAATTTGGTTCTTGCTTATCCAAATAAAGCGCATTCATCTCCCCCAATTTGATTGAAATTGAGCTAATTAGTTCAATAATTTTAGGGGATATGGTATAAGGAGGCTTCATTTGATAGTATCATATGATACTATCAAAAATACGAAAAAAAGAAGCTAATAACTTCTATTATTTTAAAGTGAATGGGAGATTAAAAGGAATAGAATGATAAAAAACTACGTAGTTTTGTAATTCCTTCTTCGTAGAAAACTTCAAATCCTTAATATTTAATTGAAGCGATGTTCGTCCGTTGTAAGTATTTTCTTCCACATGACAAACGATATCGAAACTTTGCTTTTGCTCTACTTGCGGATGATGATGGCCTAATTGAAATGCAATTCCATCAAACATTCCCGACTGAATTTCTCGTTGCTCTAAACTCAATTTAAGATGATTGTTTCCAACCACTTTACCTCGACCGTTATCACGCACACCACTCACCCTTAAAAATGGGCGACATGTTTCCTGGACCAAAAGGTGCAAACTGATTTAAGATGCGATAAAACTGCGGGTGATGTCTTGTAAATTTAGTTCTGCATCAATTTCAATTTCACGCACCAACATTCGATCTTCAATAGTTTTCTGCACCACTTCTTCAAAGCGCTGAATAAATGCAGGAACATTTTCTTCTTTCATGGTTAATCCAGCAGCGTACATATGTCCACCAAATTGATCCAGCAAATCGGCACAACTTTCAATGGCATTATACACATCAAAATCTTTTACTGATCGAGCTGAACCGCTCACATGACCATTACTTTTCGTCAACACGATGGTTGGACGGTAATACTTATCCGTTAGACGGAAAGCTACAATTCCAATCACCCCTTTATGCCATTCAGGATTATATACCACCGTTGATTTTCGAGAATGAAAATCCTTATCGTCTACAATTTGTTGCAATGCTTGATCCGTGATGAGAGCATCCAATCCTTTACGAGTGGTATTTTGCTCATCAATTCCATCTCCCAAAAAGTTAGCGAGATCTTCTTGCTTTTGTATCATGAGTTCCACGGCTTTTCCGCCATGCTCAATTCTTCCTGCAGCATTGATACGCGGAGCAATACCAAAAACGATATCGTTAATCACCAACTCTCTTTTCATTCCACTCAACTCCAGAATCGCTTTAATGCCAGGTCGGGGATCTCTATTCAATTGTTGCAAACCAAAATAAGCTAACACACGATTTTCTCCTGTGATGGGAACAATATCAGCGGCTATACTGATGGCAACTAGATCGAGGTATTGTTCTAACTGCGAGAAAGGCATTTCATTCAATTGAGCAAATGCCTGAATCAATTTAAATCCAACACCACAACCGATAATTCTTTATAAGGATAATTGCAATCGAGTCGTTTAGGATCTAAAAACGGCAACAGCTTTGGGCAATTCCCTTCCTGGACGATGGTGATCGCAAAATAATAAAATCGACACCTTTTTCATTGGCATAATCAATTTTATCTATGCTTTTAATTCCCGCAATCGAGAGCAATGATTAAAGAATAACCATTTTCCTTTGCCCAGTCGATTCCTGTGTAGAAATTCCATACCCTTCTTTTGTAACGATCGGGAATGTAGTAATGAATATTTCCAGAGAGCGATTTCAAAAACGTATAAACTAAAGAAACGGCTGTTGTGCCGTCTACATCATAATCACCATAAACAAGAATATGTTCTTTCTTCGCCAGCGCCTCTCCTATTCTTTCAATCGCTACGTCCATATCTTTCATCAAAAATGGATCGTGCAAATCATCTAGTGAAGGTCGAAAAAATCTTTTTGCTTCGTCGTATGTTGAAATGCCACGTTGAAGCAACAAATTAATCAAAATTGGATTAATGCGTAAATCAGCAGCCAGTCGACTCGCAATTTCCGGATCACCCTGAGATTTTATTACCCATCTCTTTCCATATTCCATTGGCTGTTAAAAAACTTAAGCAAATATACAGGCAACTCAAGGTGCCTATTTAAGCAATTTACGTAAGTTATTGACATTAAAGAAACAAAATTGACGAAAAGCTGCCACACTTCTTTTCTAAAATATAAAATACTGATTTTAAAATATTAAGATTTAGAATTCTTCTTGATTCGCCTCTTCTTTTAGGATTTGTCGCAAATCGGGGCGCAATCTAGAGCGATAAACTGACAACGTATCGGTCTTTTTCGGCCTTTTCGAAGTTTACGTTGTTCCTCAATGGGTAAATTATAAATCTGTTGACAATCGTGAGTACAACATCCTTGCATCTTTTCAGCACACGCATCACATTGAATAAAGAGCAGATGACAATCGTCGTTTTTACAATTCATGGTTATCGCACTTGCTCCACACTGATGACATTCACTGATTACATCGTCAGTAATACGTTCACCTAAGCGTTCATCAAACACAAAATTTTTACCTACAAATTTCGAAGGTAAACCTTGGTCTTTTATTTCTCTTGCATACTGAATAATTCCACCGTGCAATTGATTCACATCTTCAAAGCCATGATGCTTAAACCACGCACTTGCTTTTTCGCAGCGAATTCCACCGGTACAATACAATAAAATCTTTTACTCTTTTTGATCAGCAACCATCTCCACGACTTTTCCAATTCCTCCTGAATGTATCTACTTCAGGTCGTAGTGCGCCTTTAAAATGTCCTACTTCACTCTCATAATGATTGCGCATATCAATCACAATCGTATCGGGCAATTCCATGCATCATTAAATTCTTTTGCATTGAGATGTTTTCCAACATTAGTTACATCAAAAGTATCATCGGTAATCCATCGCAACAATCTTTTCGAGATGCGAACAATTAATTTAATAAAAGATTTTCCATCATCCTCCACCACCAAATTTTAAATGGCATTGCTTTTAATGTGTTCCTAATATAATCCTAAACTTTTAAATGCTTCAAAGTGTCCTGAACATTGATTGTGCATTGATGCCTTCTTTGTGCGACATACACTCGTCCTAAAATTCCTAAATTATCGAGAGACGTAAATATAAAT
>JADJMG010000001.1 GCA_016709725.1 Bacteroidota bacterium | reverse complement strand
GAGGATTAGAATTTAAGTAAACTAAAACGTCTAATTAAACGCTTGTCCTACTATAAGGTTACTTTTTTATAACAAAATGGAGGAATATTAAAAATCAATTCTCGGTCTTGTTGTCATCTTATTTTCAATTAGTTAGCTTTCTTGTAAGGGGAGTCAATTAGGTCCAAAAATCATCAAGAAAATAAAACCGTTGAAGAGGGAAGGAAAATTTATTCACCTTGAAATAAGGCGAAAAAATATGAATGATTTATTAAAACCATTGGATTCAACATGATTTCAAATGTGCTCCTACTTTCTTTTCTAATTTCAAGTAGACTTTTTTCCACTTTTCGAACAGCAAGAAACGGACATCAAATCATACATCCATATTGAAATAATAGATTTCAAAAAAGTATAACTTCTTTAAGTTTACTTTAAACATCCTCCATTTTTTTTAATCACAAATTGCATTTGTATGATTAGATTTGTCACCCATTGAAAATAACAAAATGAAACAACAACTAGCCTTGCTGGCTCTACTGGTGCGTGATTATGATGAAGCAATTGAATATTACACTAAGCAATTGCATTTTGTTTTAAAAGAAGATACATTACTGAGTCCTGAAAAAAGATGGGTTGTCATTTCTCCTCCTGGATCAAGTGGCGCCGCTCTTCTGCTCGCAAAAGCAAGTACAGAAGAACAAAATAATTATATTGGAAATCAATCTGGGGGGCGAGTGTTTTTATTTTTGCACACCGATAATATCGAAAGAGATTATCAAAATTTAGTAAGAAACAAAATAGAAATTGTAAGGGAAAAAGTTGTTGAACCCTGGGGCACTGTTCTTGTATTTAAAGATCTATATGGCAATTTATGGGATTTGATTGAACCCATCAATAAGATTAGTTCTTAGTCTTTTTTTGATTTCTGCATCAAACAATAAATATTCATTTTGGTTCATCCATCAAATTAAGCACTTCGTCGATGAATCAGAAGCTTCGATTGTTATTGATAAAATAAATCTATTTTATCAGTGACAAAAACTCTACTTTTGCAAAAAAATATTCATCATGAGTTATTTGATAAAACTGAAGCTTATATTTTTAATTTTATGTGTTTCTGCTGTCCAAGGGTGGGCACAATCAGGAAACATTACAGGCAAAATCACGGGAGGTAATGGAGAAGGACTCATTGGAGCCATTGCTGAACTTCGACTTGTAAAAGATTCTTCGCTATCGAAAGCTGCGGCAACCGATGTGAATGGAGGATATGTTTTAGAAAACAGTAAAGAGGGAATTTATTTTATTAAAGCTAGTTTCATTGGATACAATGCATTCACTGGAGAAAGTTTTTCCTTTGATGGGAATACAAATAAAAACATCGCTACCATAAAATTAACAGAATCATCCATTCAATTAAAAAGTGCGGAGATCACCGGCATTAAACCACTTGTAGAAGTAAAAGCCGACATGACAGTATTCAATGTTGAAAACAGTATTAATTCGACTGGCAGTAATGCCTTTGAACTTTTACAAAAAGCACCCGGTGTAGTGGTGGATAACAACGACAATATTGCGTTGAAAGGTCGAGGTGGGGTGATGGTGCAAATTGATGGTCGACCGTCGCGTTTATCTGAAACGGAATTGGCCGACTATTTGAAAAGTGTTCAAAGCACCGATGTTGAAGCCATAGAACTAATCTCAAATCCATCATCAAAGTATGATGCCGAAGGAACTGCAGGTATTATCAATATCCGTTTAAAGAAAAATAAAAACTATGGAACCAATGGATCATTCACTGCAGGTTATGCAATTGGTGAATTGCCAAAATACAATTCAGCCATTTCCGTGAATCATCGTTCCAGAAAATTTAATGTTTATTCTAATTACAGCAATAACTTTGGAGAAAGATATAACGAGTTTTACTTATATCGGGAACAGCGCCCTTACATATTCGATCAAACTTCATTCTCTACCCGTGAATTTGTTTCACATAATTACAAAGCAGGAGTTGATTACACTTTAAATAAAAAGAACAGTTTTAGTTTAATGGGTAATGGAAATTATAGCACTGCTGATGTCACTCAAAAAAACAGAAATAACATTAGTGATTTTACCACGCACCAAATCGATAGTGTTTTACGATCCAATCAAACCACAGAAAATACAAACAATAACATCAGTTTGAATTTGAATCATCATTTCAGCGATACCCTCGGGAATGATTTATCAACCGACATAGACTTCGGTTTCTTCGATAGCGATCGCAATAATTATATTCCAAATGAATACATTTTGCCGGATGTAGAAACACCATTATCATCAACATACTTCCGATCGATCATGCCAACAACGATTACGATCTATTCTCTTAAATCTGATTACACTAAAAAATTTAAGAAAAGCAAGTTGGGGCTTGGGTTTAAAATTGCAATGGTAGAAACAGACAATACTTTCGATTTTTATAATATTGAAAATGGCGTTGAAACGATCGACAATACGAGAAGCAATCATTTTGTGTATACTGAAAATGTAAATGCGTTGTATGCCAACTATCAATACACACTAAAAAATTTCGAATTACAGGCTGGTGTAAGGATGGAAAACACACAAAGTGAAGGGGATTTAAGAAGCGAAGTGAGTACTGAAGATAAAAATGTGAAACGTGATTATACCGATTTCTTTCCCAGTGCTGGAATCACTTTTAACCTGAATCAAAATCATGCCACATCACTTGTCTACAGTTCACGTATTGATCGACCCAATTATCAAGAGTTAAATCCATTCGAAAATAAATTAGATGAATTAAGTTTTCGTAAGGGGAATCCGTTCTTGAATCCACAATATTCGAATAAAATAGAATTATCACATACCTATAAATATGCTACAACCTTAAGTGTTGGGTACAGTCGCACCGAAGATTTCTTTGCACAAATTGCAGATACCATTCCAGGAGGGAAAAGTTTTTTATCACCTCAAAATTTAGCCACGGAAGATGTTATTAGTTTTAACCTCAGTACTTCTCAGCAGCCAACACCTTGGTATGGTGTTTATTTTAATGGAAGTGTGATTAACCAGGCTTATAATGCTGATTTCGGCGAAGGAAAAACCATCAACACCTCTATTGTTTCTGTAAATTTTATGCTCAAAACACCTTTAAGCTTCCAAAAGGATTCACTTTTGAACTTTCTGGTTGGTATAACAGTGGTGGCGTTTGGGGCGGTTCCTATAAAACAGAGCCTACTGGATCCGTTGATGTTGGATTACAAAAGAAGATGTTAGGAGACCGTGCCACTCTGAAAATTTCCGCCACGGATATATTTCTTACCTCGCCTTGGAAAAGCATTAATACATATGCCGGAATCATTAGTAGGGTGAATGGGAATTGGGAGAGCCGACAATTCAGAGCTGCATTCACTTGGCGTTTTGGAAACAAACAAATGAAAAATATGCGTCAAAGAGCAGCTGGAAGTGAATCCGAACAAAAACGAATTGGCGGAGGCGAGTAGTTTTACTTCATTTATATGGCTTGTTTGGGAGTGATCTCCCAATTTGCTAATTTAGTCTTTCCAAAATATCGTAGTTCTCCATAAAATTAGGATTCTATGATACCATCTAAAAGAAAAATGAAAAACAAACTTCCTCACTTCCTCGCATTACTTTCACTAATAACATTCTCTTATTGTTCTTCTTCTAAAAAGCAAGCTCATCAACTTCGAATGAGCCAGTGGCTAATCCTGCATTCACATACGAAAAAGATATAGCTCCCATGATGTTGGCTAGTTGTTCTCCGTGTCATTTTCCTGAATCAGGAAAGGTGAAACCACTTGACACGTATGAGGCCACTGCTAAAAACATTGACGATATTTTGAGTAGAGTTCAGTTGCCAATTGATCATGAAGGATATATGCCTTTTAAAAGTAAAAAGCCTGCTTTTACGGATCGACAAATCGCAGTGTTGAAAAAATGGCAATCTGAGAAAATGCCTAAATAACTTTGTTTTTCTACAAAAACAATAAGAATACAATGTATCCCTTTAAAAAAATCTTTTTTTCTCTATGCTTTATATTTAGTGCACCAATCCTTATGGGCCAAAAGCCCTGTGCCTGTTGTACCGATAATCATAAAGCTTTTGATTTTTGGGTAGGAGACTGGATCGTTTATGATACGAGTGGAAATAAAATAGGTGAGAATAACGTTGAGAAAATAGAAAAGAATTGTATTATCAACGAACATTGGACCGGAGGAAAAGAAAGCACTGGAAGTAGTTATAATTATTTTGATTCTAACGATTCTACTTGGAACCAGGTGTGGATCGACAATCAAGGAGGTCATCTCATTTTAAAAGGACACTCCACTGCAAATAAAATGATATTAAGAAGTAAATTTCAAAAAGATCCGAAAGGAAATTTGTATTGCAATCGAATTACGTGGACATTAAATGCAGATGGAAGCGTAACGCAACGTTGGGATATTGCCGATGAAATGGATGCATTGATGTCGGTTGCCTTTATTGGAATTTACAGAAAAAAAACAATAAAATAATATTCAATAAAAAATGGCTACTATTAATCCTTATTTGACTTTCGATGGTAATTGCGAACAAGCATTTGATTTCTATAAATCAGTTTTCGGAGGTGAATTCACCTATATAGGAAGATTTAAAGACATGCCTCCTAGTCCTGAATTTGCAGTACCAGAATCAGACAAAGAGAAAATAATGCATGTCTCCTTACCAATTGGTGGTGATTCGAATTTATTTGGAAGTGACATCTCTGCATCATTTGGTAGCAAACATATACCGGGCACAAATGTTTCTCTTTCTATAAATGCAACAACCGTTGATGAAGCTACTCGACTTTTTATGGGGCTTTCAGCAGGTGGAAATGTTACCATGCCATTAAACAAAACCTTTTGGGGTGCTTTTTTTGGAATGTTCACCGACAAGTTTGGAGTTCATTGGCAAGTGAATTGTGAATTGGCAGAAATTAATGACTTTGAGAATAAAAATGCGAAATAATTAACAATGTATTCGAAATAAAAGTGAAGTAAGTTAATGTTGATGTAGGATCCGCTCAGCGGTAAAACAGTAAGCTCATGAATAAACAAGAAATACTTTCAAGATTACAGGATAGTCATCATGAGTTTATTAATTACCTTTCTTCCTTAGATGATCGTGCCTTTATGCATTCTTATCAAAACGAAAAGTGGACGGCAGGACAACAAGCTGATCATATTTACCGCTCACTGATGCCGGTACATCTTATTTTAAAATTTCCAAAGTGGACCATCAAACAATTATTAGGAAACGCCAACCGACCCTCTAAAACTTATGATGAATTGGTAGAAAAATATTATTATAAACTGGAGAATAGAACTGGGACACCACCAAAATTTTTTACACCCAAAGAAATAAATGCTTCTATCAAACCAATCGTCTTTGCCAAAGTGCAGAACAACCTAAATAAGATTTGTACTTCTATTAATGATTTCGACGAAAAAGAATTGGATGAGTTTATTCTTCCTCATCCCTTATTAGGTAAAGTAACATTAAGAGAAATGTTGTATTTTATGATTTTACACGTAGAACATCATCAAAAAATTACACAACGAAATTTGTCCGACTTTAAATAATATTTAGGAATGAAAAAAATATTCTTACTTCTCTTCCTCTTTTCCGTTCATTTAAAAGCGCAGCCTACATTAACTAAGGTGGAACCTTTTCTAGAAAATTTGATTGTCGAGTTACCTTCTGTTCGTGATGTAGCCATGAATAAAAAAGGGGATGAAATATATATGACAGTTCAAGGATACCAAGGTGAGTTATCTACAATCGTTCAGTCTACATTAATCAATGGAAAATGGAATCCGATTAACATTGCTTCCTTTTCCGGAAAATACGATGACCTTGAACCGTTCTTATCACATGATGAATTACGACTCTACTTTGTCTCCAATCGACCTACAAACATCACTGCTGACACTGTAGTTGATTTTGATATTTGGTATGTGGAGAGAAAATCCATTCATGACCCATGGTTAACTCCCGTCAATATTGGCGGTCCAGTGAATACTTTGCAAGATGAGTTCTATCCATGCATCACCCTTTCTGGAAATTTATATTTTACAGGAGGTGGTGAAGGAACAAAAGGGAAAGATGATATTTTTTTGAGTGAATGGGTGAATGGTAAATTTACGGTTCCTGTTTCATTAGATTCCACAATAAATTCAATCGGTTATGAATTCAATGCTTTTATTGCGCCTGACGAATCCTATTTACTATTTACTGGATACAACAGACCGGGAGGACAAGGAAGTGGTGATTTGTACATCAGCAAAAAGACAGCAAAGGGAACGTGGGGACCAGCACAAAATTTAGGTGATAAAATCAATTCTAAGCAAATGGATTATTGCCCTTTTGTAAATACAAAAACGCAAGAATTGTTTTTTACCAGTAAAAGAAATTCATTAGGATCAAGAGAGAAAGAATTTAAGGATGTAAAAAAGTTATTGAAGGAGATGAATTCTTTTTCAAACGGATTGAGTCGACTCTATAAAACGTCCTTTTCGATACATTAAGAGAATACATAGCATGTCGGAAAAACCATCTACCCGAATCAATAAATACTTAAGTGAAATTGGTTTCTGCTCGCGGCGAGCTGCGGATACATTGATTGAACAAGGAAGAGTTACGATAAACAATAAAGTTCCCGAGATGGGGACGAAGATGGTTCCAGGTGATGAAATTCGGGTGGATGGAAAATTAGTAAATCCGCCTTTAGAAAAACATGTGTACATTGCTTTTAATAAACCCGTAGGAATTGTTTGCACTACGGATGTAAAATCGGAGCGCGACAATATCATTGATTACATCGCTCATCCACAGCGTATATTTCCTATTGGACGATTGGACAAACCCAGCGAAGGACTCATCTTTCTCACCAGCGACGGGGATATTGTCAACAAAATTTTACGCTCTAAAAATAATCATGAGAAAGAATATTTAGTAACTGTTGATAGAGCCATTACGGATGCATTCATTCAAAAAATGTCGAATGGTGTTCCGATCCTCGACACCATCACCAAAAAATGTTTTGTAGAACAAACAGGAAGATTTACTTTTCGCATTATCTTAACACAAGGCCTCAACCGACAAATTCGACGCATGTGTGAATACTTAGGATTTGAAGTGACCAAGTTAAAAAGAATCCGAATCATGAATATAAAAATGGATCTGGCTGTTGGGAAGTGGAGAGATTTATCACAACCAGAATTAGACGAGCTCTTATCACTCGTTTCTGATTCTTCTAAAACGGATGAGGGATAATAGTAACTCCTTCTTGCAAATTTTTTATTGAAGTTACAAAATTCAGTTAGAGGAATGCATAGCGATTGAATAAATATTACATTCAAATACTAAATTCATTTCCTTAACTAAAATAATCCCCTTTGACTCTTGTCAACCTTTTATAGTTGAAAAAACCATGTCTTCAAGAAATGATGCAACTTTTGGTTCTTCTTTAGTATTACCGAAATCTGTTAAGGAAGGGAGATGTTTTGCATAAAAATTTTGAGAGTGTGCCATTTCTACTATTGTGCTTGACAATGAATGGGGATATTTGAATTTGGGATTACATTCTAAAATTAGTTTAGCAACATAGGCGCAAAAATCTTTATAGGGTTTAAATAACTTTGCCTTATTATCTTCAGTAACTTGCTTTGTAAGAAATGACTTAGCACCTTCCAGCATTACGATTTCATAGAGTAAGTTTTCGTTTATGTGACCAGTGCTAATGTCCTCCTCGATAGGAGTAGAAATTAGTCGAATTGCCTTTTTTAACTTAATCTCTGGATTCTTTATATTATTGATTTGAATTCTTAGCCGGTATTCCTGCCAGCTCCAATACCATTCTACTATATAGATTAGTACACGGTGTTTGTTTTCAAAATACCGGTACACCCCTGCCTCCGTCGCGCTAATTTCCTTCGCTAGTTTTTTAAAAGTAAACGCTTCAAATCCTATTCTATGAATTAGTATAATACTGAATTCTACAATTTTTCTACCCAATTCAGATTCTTCTGGATTGCGTAGAAAAAGCTTTTCATTCATTTTAATTTTTAGGGACAATTCCATTCTTAGCTTATTTGTCACAAAAGTAAACATACTTTTTATGATAGTATTACTATCTATTTAAATATTATTACTATCTTTGTCCTCGAAAGCTAAAAGCGCTCGATATGAAGGAATTATATAAAGAAAACAACCAAACCACTCCATCTAAGTATTCGTAAAATACTGATATTTAAAGTGAAAGCGTCTATAGAATTCGAATTAATGCTCACATCAACACTGGATAGATATGGTCGCCAACCTCAGAAATCGAACGGAATTAAGAGAAATTGAAAGGAAATTACATTATTAAATAGACTGTTTCAAAAGAAAACTCAAGTCTAGCCAACAATAAAATGCTGAAAAGAACTGCTAATAAAATTTACAAAAATGACTAAAACTATAATAGTTTCCCCCATTAAGCGATTTTGGCAACTACTTTATAAATACCGACACGAAGTGAATAGTATTTATATATATGGCTTTTTCAGCGCTCTCATCTCTTTATCGGTTCCACTAGGAATTCAGGCAATTGTGAATCTTATTCAAAGCGCACAAATATCTACTTCATGGATCGTGGTTGTAATTTTAGTTACCGTTGGCATTATTGTATCAGGCTTTTTAATGATTATGCAGCAAGTTGTGTCGGAGAATATTCAACAAAAAATTTTTGTTCACTCCGCGTTTGACTTTGCGTATCGCATTCCAAAATTCAAAACAGAGTCTGTTGACAAAGCTTTTATTCCGGAATTGGTCAATCGATTTTTTGATACGATAATAGTACAAAAGGGTGTTTCAAAAATCCTACTCGATTATTCAATAGCGATCATTCAAATCATTTTAGGGTTGATCTTGTTAATGTTCTATCATCCCTTTTTTATTAGTTTTTCACTCGTTGTAATTATTATCATGTATTTTATTATTAAATATACTTTTCCCATTGGGCTTGATACCAGTATCCAAGAATCAAAATATAAATACAAACTGGTTCATTGGCTGGAAGACCTCGGTCGTTCAATGAAAACTTTTAAGCTCGCTGGCACTACAAGTTTAGCGCTAGAAAAAACGGATACCATCACTGCCGAATGGATAAAGCATAGAAAAAAACATTTTAGAATATTCATGAAGCAAACCATTTTTATGATCATGTTAAAAGCTCTAATTACTGCCGGGCTGTTAATTGTGGGTGGCTTATTGGTGATCAACCAACAAATGAACATTGGTCAATTTATAGCAGCAGAAATCATTATTCTTATGCTTCTTATTTCAATAGAAAAGTTGATCACTGGTTTTGAAACCTTTTTTGATGTGCTTACTTCGTTAGAAAAAATTGGTGAGGTGACGGATATTCCTTTAGAAAATCAAGGAACCGTTGTTTTGGATAATAATAGTGCAGGTTTATCTGTCCAAATAAAAAACATGTCATTCATATTCCCTGAAAATAAGTACAAAACATTAGAGGATATTACTCTTGTCGTGGAGTCGGGTGAAAAAATTGGCATTGCAGGATACAATGGCTCCGGTAAATCCACCTTATTGAAAATTATAGCAGGTCTATACAATGAATATACAGGCTCTCTCAGTTTTAACGATATTCCAATGCGTAACTTAAATACCGATGCGCTTCGAGGTATTATTGGAGATAACCTTAATGAAAATACGCTATTCGAAGGTTCCATCTATGAAAACATTGCTATGGGTAAAGAGGAAACATCCATGGCGGAGGTCATAAAAATTTGTGACCTTTTAGATCTGTTGCCCTATATCCAATCCCTCCCTCAAGGTATTGAAACAACGATCCTATCAGAAGGTAAAACTTTATCCAATAGCATTAAGCTAAAAATTATTCTTGCTCGGTGCATCGCAGAAAATCCAAAATTAATTCTTTTAGAAGATACATTTAGTCACCTAGAGGTGGAATTGCGAAATAAAATCACAGAATATTTTTTTGAAAAAAAATCTAGTTGGACGGTATTCATTACCACTAATAACCCTGATTACTTAAAAATGTTAGATAGAATTATTGTTCTTGAAGAGGGAAAAATAATTGCCGATGGTACCTACTATGAATTATGTGAAAAAGAAAAAGAAATGGGTAGAAAATTATTTTATAACACGGAAGATGAGAATTAATAATACCGAAACGGATAACGAAGAAATATATTTAAAATATTTCTCATTCTCTCTCTTAAGAGATTTCAGAGCAAGGATAATACTTGCTCGAATACTTGCTGGAGTTTTTCTTTTCTTTCTAATTATGATGTTCGTCCCTTGGACACAAAATATACAATGCAGAGGAAACGTGACCGCATTTAACCCCTCTCAACGTCCGCAAACGATACAGTCGGTTATAGGTGGTCGTATTGAAAAATGGTATGTAAATGAAGGGGATTTTGTAAAAAAAGGAGACACTATTCTTTATCTCTCTGAGTTGAAAAGCGAATATATGGATCCAGAGATTGTTCCAAGAGCTGGCAAACAAATAGTAGCTAAGGAGC
Source organism: Bacteroidota bacterium (assembly GCA_016709725.1). GTDB lineage: Bacteria > Bacteroidota > Bacteroidia > AKYH767-A > OLB10 > JAJTFW01. The sequence goes on along the minus strand of JADJMG010000001.1, from coordinate 995,341 downwards.
AATCGGTTGCATCCTACATGGAAAAAGTAAAATCCCTAGATGCGCAAATTGATGCCTTATACAAAACGCAACAGCTTAAAATTGAACAAACGGAAAACTATGTTAAACAAGCGAAATTGAAGATCGTTTCGGACAGTATCAATTTAAAAGCTGCGGAAACAGAATTTACAATTGCCAAGGAACAACTTAATAGAACAGAAAAATTATACAAAGAAGGCTTGAAATCACTCACAGATTTAGAACAGCGAAAACAAAAATTGCAAGATGCATTGGCAAAAATTGTTAGTGCGGAAAACAAATTATTAATTAGCCGAAATGAATTCTTAAACGCTTCCCTAGAGCGCACGTCCATACAAAATCAATACAGTGAAAAACTTGCAAAAGTTGAATCCGACAAATACGCGTCTCTTTCTGATATGTATCATGCCGAAGGTGATGTAGCTAAAATGCAAACCCAATTGATGAATTATTCGGTACGAACAGGAATGTATTACATCACAGCACCACAGGACTGTTACATTACAAGAGCCATTAAAACAGGTATTGGGGAAACAGTGAAAGAAGGAGAAGATTTAATAAGTATTATGCCATCCGATTATGAATTGGCTGTTGAATTATACGTTGAACCACTCAACATTCCGCTCATAGAAAAGGGGCAGCATGTCCGAATAATTTTTGATGGCTGGCCAAACATTGTATTTTCCGGATGGCCTAATTCTTCGTATGGTACTTACGGAGGAAAGGTAGTTGCCGTTGATAATTTTGTAAGTAATAATGGTAAATATAGGATATTGATAATAGCTGAAGAAGATGATTATTCATGGCCAAAAGAACTTCGTCCAAGTGCTGGAGCATTTGGAATGGCACTGTTAAAAGACGTCCCTATCTGGTATGAAATATGGCGACAAATAAGTGGCTTTCCACCTGATTATTATAAAAGCAAAGAGCAAAAACTAGAACAGAAAGATAAAGGATGAACAGAAAACTTTTAACACTTACATTGATCTTGTCTTTGTGTAAATTGTCTTATGCTCAGGACAGCATAAAATCATTTTCAAAGGAAGATTTATATTGGTACTTAGACAACTTTCATCCGATAGGTAAACAAGCATCCCTATTAATTAAAAAAGGAGAGAATGAAGTGAGAAAAACCAAGGGTCAACTAGATCCTTCTTTATTTTCAAATTTAGATCAGAAAAGACTTAATCAAAAAGAGTATTACAACCTATTTTCTGGAGGATTACGAGTACCCACATGGTATGGTGTCGACTTTAGGGCGGGGTACGAACAAAATCAAGGTATTAATTTAAACCCTGAAAATAAAACTGCTTCAAATGGTTTAATGTATGCTGGAGTCTCCGTGCCCATAGGACAAGGTCTTTTTATTGATAAACGCAGAGCCGCTATCAAACATGCGGAATTGTATGCCAAGTCAACCTTCCTCGAACAGGAGTTGATGCTCAATACACTTTTTTATGAGGCAACCATAAAATACATAGACTGGGTAAATCATTTTAACCAAATGCAATTGTATCAAAACGCATTGACCTTAGCTAATGATCGATTATTGGGGGTTATACAGAGCTTTGTTGGAGGCGATATACCCGCGATTGATACGTTGGAAGCATATATTCTGGTGCAGGTGCGAGAAATGAGCTTTAATCAAGCACAATTAAATTACCAAAATGCCACTTTAGAATTATCTAATTATTTATGGTATGAAGAAAATACTCCTCTTGAAATAACCGATCAATTAACTCCACCGTCAATTGATAAACTATTTTCTCCCCAAGAAATTTCAAAAGACAAACTAAAATCAATTTTGAATGATTTAAAATCAAATCACCCTCAATTGCTTTGGTACGATTTAAAGTTAAAACAATTAGATTTAGAACGGCGCTTGAATGCTGAGCAATTAAAGCCAACGCTAAACTTAAAGTACAATATGCTGAATGAGCCTATTGATGGTGATGCCTTCAGTGGATTTTCAACTCAGAATTATAAGTGGGGAGTTGATTTCAACATTCCCATTTTTTTACGTGAAAGTAGAGGTCGATTGAATATCACAAAACTAAAAATACAAGAAACCAATCTAGAGGTAGAGATCAAATGGCTAGAATTATCGAATAAAATAAAAAGTTACCACAATGAACTGATCACTTTAGAACAACAAATACAACTGTTCAATTCAGCTGTTTCAAATTATTTTAAATTAATGGAAGCTGAAAAACAAAAGTTTTTTATGGGTGAAAGCTCTGTATTTTTAATTAACAGTAGAGAAGCAACCTATGTTCAATCGGCGATAAAATTAATTGAACTCCAAGCTAAATTTCAATTGGCCGTAGCTGAATTCAAACTAGCAAGCGCAACATGGCGTTAACATCCTAAAAAATAAGAAAGGATATACCCTGATTTAAAAACGGAAAATATCACCTAAATGAGAATAAATATTGCTTGGTTGGGGTTGACAAATCCACTTGCGTGAGAACAACAGTAAGCTTAAGAAGAATTTAGAACTGAATCAATTATTCAGATGGAAGTGTAACGAATTAAAACAAATACAACAATGGATTTATTACCCGTAGAAGTAATTGCAATAAATAAAAAAAACTAAATCAAATTGACTCTATAATAAAGTCGATTTACAGAGTAATTATTGACAGCAGACATCATTCAGATAATCACCTTTTAGATACTTACTTGGCAGGCATACACAACTTAAAAGCACTGGTGGGAATTAAAAACGCTCAAATGGAAGCTCAAGACGAAGAAGAAGCAAAGGAGTATCTAGCGAACTTAAAAATATCACTTGACTTTGTGGTAGAAGAAATAAAATCAAATATAAACTTTGAAAATGAAATACAACTCTTCCAGCTTCTTCGATTGATCTCTCCTGAAACAAATGCAATTCATCCTAATCGTTATCGTCAATCGCTTGTACAAATTGGGTTGCACATCTGCCCAGATCAAAAGGAGGTTCCGATGCTAGTGGCTGAGTTATTCTATCGTATGCAAACTATTTCAAACCCTATTCTAAGAGCCATTTACTTTCATCATGAATTAATAAGAATACATCCCTTTGCAGATGGAAATGGACGAGTAACCAGAATTGCAAAAAATTGGATGCTGATGTATGATCTGTATCCGCCCATATTTATTAATGATGCTGCTCAAAAAAAGGAATACATAACTACACTTTCCAACAGCTTTAAAGAGCTTTTGTATCAACCAAAAAATTGGAATATATACACCGAACAGTTTTTTGAACAAGAATTGGATCGCTTGCTTTTGAATGCTACATTACTTTACGATAGCATTTACCTTATTGGAATAAATAGAAAAAATAAAATAATTAACCAACAATGAAATGGAAGCATTCAACCTTCAAATTATTGAAACTATTATAATTTTAAGTTTATACATTATACTGTATTTTGTATTTAAAAAAATTATCAATAATTTTCTCAAGAAAACTAGGCTAGAAAGAGGCCGGAGAAAAATGGCTATTCGAGCCGTGCAGGTTTTTACAACCCTCACTGCAATCATACTGCTAACAGGTGTTTGGGGCTTTAAACAAAACGAAATTGCACTATTTGCAAGTTCCATTTTAACAGCGGTAGGAATTGCCTTTTTTGCTCAATGGTCATTGCTTTCCAATATTACTTCAAGCATTCTGATATTTTTTAACCATCCTATAAAATTAGGAGACTCCATCAAAGTACTACACAAAGACTTTCAGTATGAAGGAACAATAATAGAATTGAACTACTTTTTTGTTCATCTAAAAACAGAGAATAATGAAATAATTACCATCCCTAATTCTCATTTTTTCGATAAATCATTTTCTATTTCAGAGCCCAAAGAAAACCTCAACCAGACAACCTAAATGAGAATATTGTTTATAAGCCTACTTACATTTTACTTTTCTATTTATAATGTACCTGCACAAACTCTTGACTTGGGTAGTTGGAACATTCTTAATTTAAAATACAATCCTAACGCCAAATGGAGTGTTTTTGGTGAAGCGCAACTTCGTTCATTAAAATTTTATAGTAATTTTCATTATTATGAATATAAAGGCGGGATTAACTTTAAAGTTCAAAAAAATTTACTGCTTGCCATGGGTGCTGGCTCGTACCAAACGTATAAAGAAGGTGGAGATTTTGTTGTACCTAAAAATAATGATGAATTTCGACTTTGGCCTCAGATTTTATTATTTCAATCTATAGGGGCATTTAAAATTGAACAACGTTATCGGGCAGAATTACGATTTACAAGTAATGGCTACCGCAATAGGTTTAGATATAGGCTGGGGGTGTCTTATTCCTTTGGAAAAAATAAAAATAATTACCAACCTTTTCAAATTTCTGCAGGGAATGAAATATTTTTCACCAATAAAGAACCTTACTTTGAAAGAAATAGAATGTTGGTAGCATTTAATTATAAACCATCAAAGACAACCAATCTACAAATTGGATATTTACATCAATTCGACTATAAAATAAACGATGAAACAGGTAGAGACTTTTTACAACTTGGCTATTTCATTGAAATCTTTAGAAATAAATCATCTAATAATAAAATTGACTCTGACATTAAAGACAATTAAAATAATAGGAGACAACCTCACCGTCTATTTTTAAACTTTAAAAAAGTACTCATACAGTTGTCTGCATCTAGAAGTAACCATTGGTTTACGGTTAAAGGAACTTTGTGTAATTTCGAAAATAATAATTTATCTTTTATTAAACAACATGGAGAAAAGCATCATGTGTCAAACCACTTAAACTACCCAAAAACTTTACCAAGTCGTAACATCAATAAAACAGTTGCTGAATTTAACAAATGAAATGCTCTACGTTCGATGAATATTAAAATCTAATACTATATTTATTTCTACCTCTCATGAAAATAAAAACAATCTTCCTTTATCTTATTTTCTCACTGGTCTTGTTTCCTTTTTCTAAAGGATGGGCGCAATTAACTTCCGGAATTTATTCCAATGGATTATGTGTTGCTTATGATTCAGCGCATCAAATCCTCACAGGATATTTCGAAGGGGAAGCTGGTTTCGATGAACAAACTCAACAACCTTTGTTCTCTTGTGTTTTTTATTTTGAGGGACATGGCATCGATAGTTTGATTTCTATTAAAAGTTATTATCCTTTCGAAGAAAAGCCTGATACCATTCTTGGAACTATTAAAATAAAGAATGCGCAAACATTTGAAATGAAATTGGAAGAGGAACATGGGGGCTGTTGGAATGTTTCACATTTTGCAGAACAAGCCAATGAATTTAAATTAGAGGAAAATAGAAATTGGAAATGGATAAGTTATATTATTTATCCGGATGCTACTATCTATGATGAACCATCAGACAAGAAAACGGTAATCCAAAAAATCAAAAAGCCAATTGTTGTTTTTGTAGATGCTATAAAAGGCGACTGGTGTTTTATACACTTCGATTCAAAACCAACTACCCAAGGATGGATAAAGAAAAGAAGTCTTTTTATACCCAAGTAAGCCAATTGAATCAAATCCCATACTCCACTTTTTCCATATTGTTTAACTTATAGGTCATTAAACCCAACTATTCTCTTCTCTTTTTGACGTTATTAACAATTATTTTCAAAACAAATTTTAGGCTTTAAGCAAATTTTTAAAAGAAAGCTCTTTTACTACTTGATGAGTCTGGATTCAACTTTAATAAATATAAAGTGCTGATTGGTGCTATATTATGAACAAAGAACAAGTTGGTGTTCAGATAAAATGACCTATCTGAACAGCGAATTTGAATTAATATCATAACAAATGAAGTCTTTTCCGAGAAAGTATTTCTTAAAAAAACGTTGAAAACAAAGATATTTTACCATTGCACTGTTTTAATACTTAACTTTGCCACCTATATTTAAAACAAAAATTAATTAACATGAGTAAAGGAACAGTAAAATTCTTCAATGAAGCTAAAGGCTTTGGTTTCATCTGCGAAGAAGGCAACAACAAAGAACACTTTGTACACATTTCTGGATTGATCGACGAGATCAGAGAAGGTGATGCAGTTGAATTCGATTTGAAAGAAGGCAAAAAAGGCTTGAACGCGGTAAATGTAAAGGTAGTTTAATATTTACAATTTAACTTTCTTGTAAGAAAAAGCCTGTCACAAGTGATAGGCTTTTTTGTTAGTAGAAACATAAAACACAATTTCTAAAAATAAAAATGGGTAGATCACAAGAATCCTTTAATAAGAAGGAAGTAAGAAGTAAAAAAGATAAGAAGCGGAAGGAGAAAGCGCAAAAAAAGGAAGCGAAAAAAGACAATCCTAAGTCAAGTAGTCTGGAAGATATGATGGCTTATGTGGATGAAAACGGAATGCTTACTTCTACTCCGCCCGATCCCACCAAGAAAACGGTTGTCTCCGCAGAATCCATCACCATAGGAATTCCGAAACGTGACGATACCTTGTCCGATGATCCTATTCGCAAAGGTGTGGTTAGTTTTTATAACGATGCGAAAGGTTTTGGTTTTATTAAAGACAGTGAATCACAAGAAAGTATTTTTGTTCATGCGAACAATTTGTTAGAAGCTATTAAAGAAAATAATTTGGTGACTTTTGAAATTATGATGGGCCCTAAAGGTCCAGCTGCGACACAAGTAAAAATTATTCGTAATTAAAATTTTTCCTCGTACTTTTCTGTTTCCTCCTTTCAATTTTCCTTTAGAAACTATACTCGATTTCCTCCTGGGGTCGCTTTTCAATTCAGTAGTATTCGTTATTTTAGACTAAAATTTGCAAAAAATAATGAAGCAACCATTAGTTAATCCGAAGTCGAGTGTAAATGATCCTGACCTTCAAAAGCTCGTTGCCTTTTATAATGAAACGCTGGGCTTTTGTCCAAACAGTGTAATGACGATGCATCACCGACCTATTATTGCAACATCGTTTATTGAAATGAACAAAGCGGTGATGGAAAATAAAGGTCGTGTGACGAGTGCGCTGAAACGATTGATTGGTTACATCAGCAGTTACACCGCAGGTTGCAACTATTGTCAAGCACATACCATTCGTGCAGCAGAGCGTTACAGTGCAACAGAAGATCAATTACAAAATATTTGGGATTATAAAACACATGCTGCCTTTTCTGAAGCAGAAAGAGCAGCGTTAGATTTTGCATTTGCAGCATCTGTGATTCCAAATGCAGTGAATGATGTAATTGCAGATGCCCTTCGCAAATATTGGGACGAAGGAGAAATTGTAGAAATTTTAGGAGTGGTTGCACTCTTCGGATTTTTAAATCGCTGGAACGATTCCATGGGAACACAAATGGAAACGGGAGCGATTGAATCAGGCAATAAATTTTTAAAAGAAAAAGGATGGTCAATAGGTAAACATGTTTATTGATTATCCATTTTAAAAAAAATTAAATTCAATCTACATTCTACTAATATTAATTTTTTCAATTAATACATTTCGGAATCATCTTAAAACAAATCTTGTCTTTTGCTCATTAAATTAACGATTTACACGATTAAATTCTAATGTATTATGAATTTTACAATTTAATTTAGTTGAAAATCCAAATCTTTCTTTACATTTGATTTGTATTTTAATTTATTCTCTTATGAGACCTTTCATTGCTTTTTTATTGAAAAGAAGAAGCCTGTGTCTAACTTCACTGGGTAAGACATTATTTAAGTTCAATACTATTTTAACTTTTATAAAACAAAGCAAATGGATATCATTCTCTTTGAAAGGTTAGCCATACCTTTTCCTTCTTCTTTTGAGGAAAAAAATAACTTAATAAAATGTCGAATGAAGTGTATGCTTGGCATCCTATTCTTTTTCTTTCAATTTAACTTTTGCAGTGCACAGCCTTCTCAAATCAAACGCACTTGGCATTGGTATTTTGGTAACCAAGCGGGTATTGATTTTAGTAGCGGTACAGCGGTAGCAGACACAAATGGTGCTTTGGTTACCAGTGAGGGATGTGCAAGTATAAGTGATACAGCCGGTAATTTACAGTTTTACAGCGATGGCAGAAGCGTATGGAATCGGAATCATCAGGTGATGCCCAATGGTACTGGAATCATGGGTGGAGCAAATGGAAGTAGTTCGCAGCAAGCATTGATAATACCCATGCCTCTTTCTCCTAACATTTATTAGCTTTTTACAACTGATGAATCTGAAAATTTTGGCGCTAATGGAATGCGATTCACAGTGATTAACATGAACCTTGATGGAGGTTTGGGGGATGTTGATATTCTGCAGAAAAATATATTACTTTTTACTCCATGCACCGAAAAGTTAGCAGCAGTTAATCATTGCAATGATACAAATGTATGGGTAATGGGACATGAAATAAACAATAATACTTTCCGTGCATACCTTGTAACGAGCAATGGAATAAACACCAACGCCGTTGTAAGTACTGTAGGCACCAATATGACAGGCGGAGATTGGTATGGTCAAATGAAATTCTCTCCAAATGGAATGATGCTTGCCTTAGGATTGGATACAATATTAAGGAAATGTGAAATATATAAATTTGATAGTTACACTGGACAGGCTTCCAACCCTATCTTGTTGCTTGACACAATTATTCCCTTAAACTCAGGTGCAATAAATGTAGGAATAACTTTTTCACCAGATAATTCAAAATTATATGTTGGAAGAATAGCAACTGCAACTTTGATTCAATTTGATGTTTCACAATATGATTCTGTGCTGATTTTGAATTCTAGACAAACCATTGGAAGCGGAATTGGCTTCAGGACTTTACAAAATGCACCGGATGGAAAAATTTATGTAAATAGTTACATTTCTAACCCGGATACAATGTTATCTGTAATTAATAGCCCAAATTTGTCTGGTGCATCTTGTAATTTTAGTTTTAATTCCTTCTCATTAATGAATAGAAATGCAACTAGTGGGTTAAGTGAGTCTAACGAAAGCTACTATGATGTATCTTCAATTCTAGGATGTAATCCTACAAGTTTAGTTGAGTATAATAATAGTAAATTTAATTTATTTCCCAATCCTGCTAGAGATTGGATTGAGGTTTGGGGAAGTGGAATAAATGAGATTGCTTTGTTTGATGTGTTAGGCAATCTCTGCTATAAAGCTGCAGGTAGTTTTACTTCCCCTTATCTAATGGATATTTCCAATCTTTCCAATGGAGTTTATTTACTCCGTCTTTCATCTGCAAAGCAATTCATCTCAAAAGTATTTCTAAAGCATTAATTTAACTATTTTAAAAATGAAAAACTTGAATCAAAAAATGATCTCAGGAATGGCAGGTATTTCCTTCCTTATGTTGACTCATCTATCATATTCTCAGAATTGGCAATGGAGTAATCCAACCAATGGTTCTATCGGTTCAACTACTCCTAATCCAAATGGTGTTACAGGTATTGGAATCGGGGATTTTAGTACTGTCAATATTGGATCCGCACTTCATGTTAATACCAATTTAACAACACCGCAAACTGCAGGAGGATTTACTGCAGATGAAGTATTCAGAACTCAGGTACCAAGTTCCACTGCATCAAACTGGAGAATGTTCCGAGGCAATGATGAAATGGCTAAATTTTGGTTTGCAACAACGGCGAATGCTCTAAATATGCATGCTTCAAGAGGTGTACTTCGTCTTTCCTCTATTCTAACGATTGCATATACTTTATTTCATCAATAATTAGGTTTTTAATAATATATATTTATCTTTGGTTATCTATAACTCTTTCTTTTTATGAATGCAATAAAAGTTTTTCTGCTTTTACTACTCTTCTCACCGCAAGTGAGGGCTCAACTGAATTTAGTACCTAATTCCAGTTTTGAAGATACATTGAATTGTGATAGCTTTACCTACTATCCGAACGTAGGATATCCTTGGTTCACGCCTACTGATTGTACCCCTGATTATTATTATGGGTTGCAACCATCTTGCGGATATTCTGCTCTTCAAAATCCATCAGGATTTCAAATTCCATTTGACGGAATTGCATATGTTGGAATTTTTGTTGCAAAACCTCCCAATTCCTATGGTACTAGGGAATACATTACTTCACAGTTATTAGATACATTATTAGGAGGAAAACAATATAAATTGCAATTCTATGTTTCGAGAGCAAATTATTTTGGGTATGCAACCGATGATATTGGTGCATATTTTAGTTCGCAACCACCATCTTCCCTTAACTGTTTAAACCTTCCGCTAATTCCTCAAGTTGAAAATCCTCAAGGAAATATTATTACAGATAGTATAAATTGGACACCTATTTCTGGAATTTATACTGCCACTGGTGGAGAATTGTTTATTACAATTGGAAATTTCAAAGACAGCATTAATACGACATATGTAGATGCAGACAGTGGAAATGGAATGAGCACTTCAGCTTACTATTATATTGATATGGTTTCCTTAATTTCAGTTGATTCAATTATTGGATTAAATGACTTTTCAAACAATAACAATTCGATAACAATTTTTCCAAATCCTGTTAAACGTGGAGAATCAATTAAAATTGATATTAATAAAAATGAAGCAATAAAATTGAATTTGTACTCCGTGGATGGCAAATTAGTTAAAGTTTTAGAAACGAATTCCGAAGTTGTTGAAATACCAACAAATGATTTGGAAGTAGGTTATTATGTACTTACTATAGATAACTTTAAAAATAGAAAGTATTTCAAAATATTAATCTTTTAAATATAAAACTATGAAAAACTTAACTGCTACATTTATCATTTTAATTCTCTTAACACAAGGAATTTATGCTCAAGATTGGCGCATTATTGGAAACAACGGCACAAGTGACGCAACGAATTATGTTGGTACTGATGATGGAACAGCTTTAAATTTTGCAACTGATTACACTAATCTTGGTTTGTTTATGATGCGATTAACAACAGCTGGTGAATTGGGTATAGGCACAACTAGTCCATCTTCATGGCTTCATGTTGCACCGCTTTCTACCAATGAAAGTTTCAGGACAAATTCTTCTGCCACAAACATCGGAGATTCATGGCGGATGTTGAGAGGAACAGATGAAATGCTTCGAATTTGGTTTGCAAATACAGCAAATGCTCTAAATATGCATGCTTCAAGGGGTGTGCTTCGTCTTTCCTCTGGCTCAAATACTGGGGCAACTAATGAAGCAATTGAAATAGTGGGCGGAACCGGTGCAGATGCAGGCTTTGTTGGAATAGGAGATTATACCGCTTTTGGTGCTGCGCATTTATTGCATGCACATGAATCAACTGCTGCAAAACTACACATTGGTTTGTGATGGCCATATTTATCGACCAAGAAAATGGTGAAACAATAATTGCAACTTTATTTAATTGAAATATTAAGCTTCGTAGTTGTGACTAGGAGGCTTAATAATATAAGGTCTTATTAAATACGCATTAAACATCTAGCAGGTTATGTACAAGCTTTAATCCCTTTTCAAAAATATTTATTAATTAGCTTAAAAAGTTGATCTTTGTTCCATTCTATTTTAGAAAAATCTTTTCAATTAAGATCAAAAAATAAATCAACAAAAAATGAAAGAAAATAAAGAAGTCCGCATTGCAGTTTTAATCGATGCAGATAATATTCCTTCCACCAACATCAAAGAAATGATGGAGGAGATTGCAAAGTATGGTACACCTACTTTTAAAAGAATTTATGGCGATTGGACGCAACCCAATTTAGGTGGATGGAAAAGAGTGTTGCTTGAAAATGCAATTACACCCATCCAACAGTATGGGTATACGAAAGGAAAAAATTCTACGGATTCGAATATGATCATTGATGCCATGGATATTCTCTATTCTGAAAAGGTAGATGGCTTTTGTATTGTTTCCAGCGACAGTGATTTTACCCGATTAGCTACTCGACTACGTGAAGCCGGAATGCTCGTGATTGGATTAGGAGAAAAGAAAACTCCAAATCCCTTTATTGTAGCTTGCGATAAATTTATTTATTTGGAAATTCTAAAAGTCCCAGAAGAAGTAATAGAAGTTTCTTCACATGGAGGAAAAAATCAAAAGAAAAAGAAAAGCGAAACTAAAGAGGCCTTGCAGAAAATAGGTCACGATACCATTCAACTTATTTCCACCAGCATTACTTCTTTGGGTGACGATAGCGGTTGGGCTTTCTTGGGCGATGTGGGTAATTTAATTTTGAAAAAGCAACCCTCCTTCGATCCTAGAAATTTTGGTTATATGAAATTAGCATTGTTGCTAAAGAGTATCGGAAAATTTGAAATTGATGAAAGAGCAACGGATAACAAGTCCATAAAATTGGTATATGTTCGTGTAAAATAAATAGAATGTTTTTCTTCCATTTATTTATTCCTATGCTAATGAAATTATTTTTTTATCGCATGAAAAACGAGGTCTTCCAAGAAATCTAAAATATTGGATTCGCTTTTACTTTTTCCAAAATCAGTTAATGCAGGTAAATGTTGCATAAAGAAATTTTGAATGTGGGCCATTTCAACAATGGTGGTTGCTAATGAGCGTGGATATTTATAATCAGGATTGCATTCCAAAATATAATTTCCAATAACGGAGCACAAATCTTTATACGGTTTAAAAAGTTGGTCCTGGTTATCTTCGTTGACGTGCTTGGTTAAATACGCTTTACTTCCTTCCGAAATAATAATTTGATGCAAAATACTTTCATTCACGTAACTGGTTCGAATATCATCTTCCACCGAAGTAGCCAAAAATTTGATGGCCTTTCTTAATTTCTCTACAGGATCTAAAATATTTTCTGTGTAAGTAATTACTCGATACTCAAGCCAACTCCAATACCACGCCGTTATATAAATAAGAAGCTTGTGTTTATTTTCAAAGTATCGATAAATTCCAGCTTCCGTAGTTCCGATCGCCGTAGCTAGTTTTTTAAATGTAAAATCTTCAAACCCCTTTTCGTGGATCAATTGAATACTAAAAAGAATGATGTTTTTCCCCAAATCGGTCTGCTCCGGGTTGCGCAAAAACAACTTTTCATTCATTTTTATATTTAAAGAGTATTCCATTTTGCAAATTTATATATTGATTATCAATTATTTGATTCGTTTGACAAGAATTATTCGACAAAGATATGAAAGTTTTACAATTATTTATGATAGTATTACTATCTTTGCTTAAAATTAAACAGACTGTGGAAAAACAAAAATTATTAAAAGAGCTTAAAAATGATTTACCCGCGAGTATAGTCGTGTTTTTTGTTGCTGTGCCTTTATGCTTAGGAATCGCTTTAGCCTCTGGAGCGCCATTATTTTCCGGAATCATTGCTGGAATTGTTGGTGGAATTGTAGTCGGAATGGCGAGTGGTTCCTCATTAGGTGTAAGTGGACCTGCGGCAGGATTGGCTGTTATCGTCTTTAGTGCCATCGCTACATTGGGTTCATGGCCTGCATTTTTAACGGCTGTTGTGCTTGCCGGAATCATTCAATTAATTCTGGGCTTTGCGAAAGCTGGATTTGTTGCTTACTTCTTTCCTTCTTCGGTCATTAAAGGAATGCTCAGTGGAATAGGATTGCTCATCATCTTAAAACAAATTCCGCATGCTTTAGGATATGATAAAGATGCTGAAGGAGACGATTCGTTTTTTCAAAATAATGGAGAAAATACTTTTTCATCCATCAGTAATGCCATGGAACTATTTACTCCTGGCGCCATTTTAATTGCTATTATCTCGTTAGCCATTTTGATTTTATGGGATACTGTTCTTACGAAGAAACATAAAATATTTCAATTGATACAAGGACCTATTGTCGTTGTCTTCTTAGGAATATTGATGAATTATTTATTTCAAAACAATATTTTGAACTTTAGTTTAGCGGCTGACCAAGTAGTGAATTTACCAGAGCCAAAAAATTTCACTGAATTTATAGGGCTTTTTACATTTCCTGATTTCTCGGTGTTGACTTCTTATAAAGTTTATGAAGTTGCCATAGTATTAGCCATCATTGCCAGTATAGAAACCTTACTGAGTGTAGAAGCAACTGATAAATTAGATCCAGCAAGAAGAGTTACTCCAACCAACCAAGAATTAAAAGCGCAAGGATTGGGAAATATTATTTCTGGATTAATCGGTGGACTTCCCGTTACTCAAGTTATTGTACGAAGTTCAGCTAATATTAATTTTGGTGGTAAAACAAAAATGTCAACGATTTTACACGGCATATTTCTTTTGATTAGCGCCATGATTTTAACTCCCATATTAAATCTTTTACCACTTGCTAGTTTAGCGGCGATCCTATTGATGGTTGGTTACAAACTAACAAAGCCCAGCTTGTTTAAGCAAATGTATGCCTTAGGTTGGACGCAATTTATTCCGTTTGTTGTAACCATTGTAGGTATCATCTTTACTGATTTATTAAAAGGAATAACGATTGGAATTCTATTTGGTATATTCTATGTACTCCGTGAGAGTTATCGTAATTCTCATCTTCATGATGTTATTACCAAGGAAAACGGAAATGAAGTTCATCGAATTTCGCTTGCAGAAGAAGTTTCCTTTTTCAATAAGGCTAATATTCTACAAGAGCTAGATTCTATCCCTGAAAACTCAAAGGTTATTATTGACTATACAAAATCTAAATCCATTTCTTTTGATGTTATTGAATTAATCAATGACTTCGAACAAAATGCTTTGACAAAAAACATTCAAGTTGAAAAAATAATTGATCCAACTCAATCCTTTAAATAAATAAACAGATGAAAACACTAACTAAAGAAATTCAAGAGTCTATTACTCCAGCTCAAGCACTTGATATACTTAAAGCAGGGAATGCTCGATTCACAAATAATTTAAAAGTGAATCGCAACTTATTACAACAGGCGAATGAAACTTCAGACGGACAACATCCCTTTGCCGTTATACTCAGTTGCATCGACTCCCGTACCTCTGCAGAATTAATTTTCGACCAAGGACTCGGCGATGTTTTCAGTGTTCGCATCGCAGGAAATATTGTGAATGAAGATGTATTGGGAAGTATGGAATTCGCTTGTAAGGTGGCGGGAGCAAAAATTATTGTTGTTTTGGGACACACGAAATGCGGAGCGGTGAAGGGCGCGTGCGACCATGTGGAGATGGGAAACCTAACCGCACTATTAACCAAAATTCGTCCGGCTGTTGATGATGAAATCACTACAAAAGAAAACCGAAATTCAAAGAATGATGCTTTTGTAGAAAAAGTAGCAACCATCAATGTAAAAAGATCCGTAAAAGCTATCTTAGAAAGAAGTCCCATCTTAAAAGAAATGGTTGAAACAGGAGCCATCGGAATTGCTGGAGGCAATTACGATGTTACTTCTGGAGAAGTGGAGTTTTATAGTGATGCAACGATTATAAAGTAATATTAGACAGATCAAAATAATATAAAAAGTGCGATCCAATGATATTGGGTCGCGCTTTTTAATTATACGAAGGCTGCGACCGCACCATGATCCCACTATCCAACAGAGAAAAACAAAGTTTATAGTAGAATTGAAGCTAAAAGAATAAATTTTTTCACTACTTTCATCGTATAGTAAACAACAGCATAAAAATGATGGTCGACCTATTAAATTCTACGTTATTTCAGCTTGGAGATCATACCATAAAAGTAGTTTCCATTTTATACATTTTAGTTTATATACTTTCTTTATTTGTTTTTTTGCAAATTATTAAGCGACTTGTTTATAGTACGAAGTCAAATGATTTAGCAAAAAAGTTTGCTATCTATAGCTTGCTAAAATATTTCTTTCTAGTCATCGCATTTGTTGTGGGACTAGAGTTGATGGGATTTAGTTTATCCGTCCTCATTGCTGGTTCCGCTGCTCTTTTAGTAGGAATCGGACTTGGGCTACAAAATTTATTTAGTGATTTTGTTTCTGGAATAATTATTTTGGTAGATGGGTCTGTTAAGGTGGGTGATGTGATCGAAGTAAATGGTTTGGTGTGTCGCGTTCAAGAAATTAACTTAAGGACGACCACCGTTTTTACTCGATCCGAAAAATACATTATCTTACCCAATTCCGATTTAACGCGACTTCAACTTATCAATTGGACACACAACAAAAAGGCATCCCGATTTGATGTTACTGTGGGCGTAGATTATAATTCGGACATAAAGCTAGTGATGAAATTAATGAAAGAGGCTGCGGTGGCACAGGAAAATATTTTAAAAATTCCAGAGCCTTTTGTTCGATTTGAAGAATATGGTGATTCACGAATTAATTTTACCGTGTTCTTTTGGACTGAAAATGTTTTCAGAGTAGAAAATATTTTAAGCAATACACGAATAAAGATCTTCGAATTATTTAGAGAAAATAAAATTATTATTCCTTTTCCGCAAAGAGTGGTGCATCTATCAAAGGAGATATAAACTACCCCTTTTCTTTAACTTCAACCTGTCTGTCTAATCGATAAAGGTCCTTTCTTCGATCTTTCAAATTTTTCACACTTCCATGATTATGCAATTCCGTGAGTAAATCAACATCCACATCCGAAATTAAAATCATCTCTGTATTTGGTGTTGCTTCTGATTTAATTCCATTTGTGGGGAAAGGAAAATCGCAAGGGGTTAAAACCATCGACTGTGCATACTGAATATCCATGTTATGTACATTCGGTAAGTTTCCTACACTCCCTGCAATGGCAACAAAACATTCGTTTTCGATAGCGCGCGCTTGTGCACAATGCCGAACACGAGAGAATCCGCTTTGTGTGTCGGTTAAAAAAGGAACAAACAATATATCCATTCCTTCGTCCGCTAACAATCTACTCAATTCGGGAAATTCAACATCATAACAAATCAAGATGCCTATTTTTCCGCAGTCTGTTTTAAAGGTTTTAAAATTACTTCCTCCTTTCAATCCCCAAATTCTTTCTTCGTCGGGCGTTACATGAATTTTCTCAAAACGCTCGATGGAACCATCTCGTCTACAGAGGTAACCAACATTGTATAGCTTTTCATCAATTAGTTCAGGCATGCTCCCTGTGATGATGTTGATGTTATACGAAATGGATAAGTTAGAAAATTCTTGTACAATCTCCTTTGTATGGTCTGCCAATTTCCTGATTGCATCTGCTTCACTCAAATGATTGTAAGCAGCCATCAAAGGCGCATTAAAAAACTCTGGAAATAATGCGAAATCACTTTTATAACCACTTAATGAATCTACGAAGTAAGTCACTTGTTCCATGAGATCCTCGACATTCTTGTAAGGTCGCATTTGCCATTGCACCAAACCTAAGCGAATAACCTTCTTTGTGCGCACAACTCTTCGACTTGGCTTTTCGAAGTAAATATTATCCCATCTTAATAATACAGCAAATTCTTTAGAAACTTTATCTCCTTCCAAATATCCTTTCAAAATTTTAATGGGTTGAAAATCATTCGACAATTGAAAATTTAAAACTTGATCATGAATTTCTCGAAGTTTAACTTTCTTAATATACTCCTTCGGACTTAAGGTATCCGCATACTGATGGTAATTTGGAATTCTTCCACCAAAAAATATTCCTTTCAAATTTAACTTTTCGCAAAGTTCTTTTCTGTAATCATATAATCGTCTACCTAATCTCAATCCTCTAAAATCAGGATGAACAAATACATCAATGCCATATAGAATATCACCATCGTCTGTATGTGTGTCAAACGTGTAATTCCCGTAATGTCTCTATAGGTATGGTTTGTCTCATATTTATCGTAGTCAACAATAATAGAAAGAGCACATCCCGAAATTTTTCCATTCACCTTAATCACCACTTGACCTTCTGGAAACTTCTCGATAAGGGAAAGAATATGTGGCTCCTTCCAATACGAATTGGGCATCGTCTTGTACGAGCTAATCATGGCCTCTTTTAGCTCTTGATAGTCGGTTATCGTTAAATAATCGATCTTGATATTTTCTATCTCTTCAATTTTATGGCTCATAAAAATTCTTTCGTGTTTTCTGATGTTCCTCTTAGACGTAGTTAAAAATAGAGGTATATTCAAAGATACAAAAAATTCTTGATTTCCCTATACTAATTACAATCTAAAATGTGATTTTAGTGCGGTGGCGTTGTTCACCTCGACATGTAATTTTCTTCATACAAGCTTCTTAGATGCATTGACAAGCTTTCCAATGGTCATTCCTTGTACTAAAATGGAAAAGCATACAACAACATAAGTAATCGTTACAAATAAATCCTTGTTTGAATCATTCGGAATGGATAATGCTAAAGCAATGGAAATTCCACCTCTTAATCCACCCCATGTTAAGATAAGCAACGTACTCTTTGAAATCTCCTCTTTCCTTCTAAGAACTAAAGAGGGAATCCACACAGAAATATATCGAGTAATTAAAACAATAACAATAAGAATAATCGAAACCAGAATCATTAAGTTGTTTGATTGAATTACCAACAATTCCAATCCCATTAAAACAAATAAAATAGCATTAAGTATTTCATCTAATAGCTCCCAAAACTTATCGACATATTCAGCAGTGATAGCGGACATCCCTAACTTTTTACTTTGATTCCCAGTAATTAATCCTGCTACCACCATAGCTAAAGGGCCGGAAACATGAATGTAGTGCGCTAAAGTATATCCTCCCATCACAATAGCCAAAGTAATAAGAACTTCCACTTGATAATGATTGATACTTGAAATCAATTTATATCCAATATACCCAATTAAAAGTCCTAACAATAGTCCACCAATGGCTTCTTGTCCAAAAAGCATAGCCACATGGCTGGCCTCAAATTCAACACCTGGTTTTGTCAATTGCAAAATGGTAATAAATATAACTACAGCAACTCCATCATTAAATAGAGATTCTCCTGCAATTTTTGTTTCTAATGATTTAGGTACTCCAGCGCTTTTCAATATTCCCAAAACAGCAATAGGATCCGTTGGCGAAATAAGTGCACCAAACAATAAAGCGTTCATAAAATTCACTTGAAAGCCATAATAATTCAATAAGTAAAAGGATGTATAACCAATAATAATCGTACTTAATAAAACGCTAATGGTAGAAAAAAGTATAATGCTAAGCCTTTCACTGATCAGATCCTTAATCTTTATATGAATTGCACCTGCAAACAACATAAAGCTTAACATCCCTTCTAATAATAATTCACTAAAATCAATGTTCGACAATTGTCCTGCAACTGCAATCGAAAAGCTGGGAACAACTTTTCCAACAATTAAAATAATGACAGAAAATAAAAGCGAAACCAACATAAGCCCAATCGCAGTGGGCAGTTTTAAAAAGCGAAAATTTATGTATGCAAATCCCGCAGATAAAACAATTAGAATGGATATAAGATGAAATAAATTCATGGCTAACTAAACAACACCTATCTATTTCGCTTTATCCTTCACAAAACTATCCTTCAAGGTTACCGTTCTATTGAAAACTAAATTCTCTGCTGAGCTTTCCGAATCGGGAGTGAAATATCCTTTACGCATAAATTGAAAGAGCATTCCTGTCTTAGCATGCTGAAGAGAAGGTTCAAGCATTGCATTTTTCATTAAGTGCAAACTATCGGGGTTGATGTATTCTTTAAAATCTCCCTCTTCACTTGATGGATCTTCCACATTGAATAATCGTTCATACAATCTTATCTCTGCAGGTACAGCATGTTGTGCACTCACCCAATGGATAACCCCTTTCACTTGAAGTCCACTGGTATCTTGTCCACTTTTACTTTCGGGAACATAACGGGCGCGGATTAACGAAACTTTTCCATTTTCATCTTTTTCAAATCCGGTACACTCGACGATGAACGCACTTTTTAATCTCACCATCTTTCCAGGAGCCAATCTGAAAAACTTTTTCTCTGGTGTTTCCATGAAATCATCGGCTTCAATAAATAATTCTTTACTGAATGGGATTTCGCGGGTGCCTGCATCCTCTGCTTCTGTATTATTATCAGTTGTGAGCATTTCCGTTTTTCCATCCGGATAATTCTCGATGATCATCTTCAACGGATCTAAAACAGCCATCACACGAGTTGCTTTCTTATTGAGATCTTCGCGAACACAAAACTCCAATAATCCTACATCAATAATATTTTCTCTGCGCGCAACACCTACACGCTCCGCAAAGTTGCGAATACTCTCGGGAGTATATCCTCTTCTTCGCAATGCACTAATGGTCGGCATGCGGGGATCATCCCAGCCGCTTACATGCTTTTCATTTACTAATTGCAATAATTTTCGCTTGCTCATCACCGTATAATTTAAATTGAGTCGAGCAAACTCATACTGATGACTTGGAAATAATTCTAATTTTTGAATAAACCATTCATAGAGTGGTCGATGAACTTCAAACTCCAACGTACAAATAGAATGCGTGATTTCTTCGATGGCATCACTTTGTCCGTGTGCAAAATCGTACATCGGATAAATACACCATTCACTTCCTGTACGGTGGTGATCGGTATGCTTGATGCGATACAAAATAGGATCGCGGAAATGCATATTAGGTGATGCCATATCAATGCGTGCGCGCAACACTTTCTCTCCGTCTTTAAATTCTCCATTACGCATACGCGTAAATAAATCTAAGTTCTCTTCTGTAGTACGTAAACGATATGGACTTTCCATTCCTGGTGTGGTTGGAGTACCTTTCATATTGGCAATTTCTTCTGCACTGCTGTCGTCTACATACGCTAAATTTTTTTCGATGAGTCGCACAGCAAAAGCATAGAGCTTCGGAAAATAATCGGACGCATAAAACTCATTTGCCCATTCGAAGCCCAACCATTTTATATCGGCTTTAATGCTATCTACATATTCTGTCTCTTCCTTCTCGGGATTGGTATCGTCAAAACGCAAATTGGTTTTTCCTCCAAACTGTTGGGCAATTCCAAAGTTTAAACAAATCGACTTAGAGTGGCCAATGTGCAAATAACCATTGGGCTCTGGTGGGAATCGAGTAAGCACTCTTCCTCCGTGCTTACCGTTTTTAACATCTTCTGCTATAATTTCGGCTAAGAAATTGGGGCCTTTTTCTGTACTCATAATGGCACAAATTTACAATAATAGCGGCATGAAATAATATTCTAATCTAATAATTTACTTCAAGTATCTTAAAAGGCTTCGATAGTATAAAAATGGAAGAGTGGCTCGCTACGAATTTCATGGTTAAATTCAATTTTTTTTCATTTTTATTACTCCCTCTCCCCTGGAGAGGGCAGGGGAGAGGCTTGAACAATAATTTGACTATCTTCTTTTTTAACACGAACATTAGCTTTAAACGGAGGAAGTTATCTCGCAATGACCTGTCTGTTGTCAGGCAGGCGCGCTAAGGCTGCGCTACGATAAATTTTCTCGCAACCCTCGGCAGCTCAGGTTAAAAGGCGCAGTCCCGATAGCTATCGGGACGCAAAGTTGTGTCAAAGTGAAATTGTTTCACAAAAGTGATTTTGCATTTATCAATTAAAATTCTATTAATTGAACAATGAAAAATTCTCTTATCTCTATAATATCCTTCATACTCTTAGTAGTAAAGACAACTTTTCTTTGATGAGACTGAATAATGCGATGGAATCCATCTAGGAATCAGAAAATGAAAAAGTAGATAATTACAGATGTTGCGCTGTAATCATCTTCAAAGAATAAAAATTCTGAAAGGGAGGACGGGGCAAGAAATCGAGCTGGAAATCTATTACCTAATAAGCACTTTGAAACCGGTTGATCCGCTCGAAAACCTCGTCTTTACCAAACAGGGCTACCATACCAAATAAATCCACTCCGCTTCCTTGTCCGCTCATAATCACACGAAATAATTGCAATACTTCTCCGGGTTTTATTCCTTGATCAATAGCCAACTTTTCAAATGCCGCTTTTGTTAACTCTGCTGTAAATTCAGGAACACTCGAAAGAACATCAGGAAGATTTTGCAAGAAAACTTTGGCAGCATCATTCCATCGTTTTGAAATTACTTTATCGTCATAGGAGGTTGGCGCCTCAAAAAGATACTTTCCGGTTTCATACAATTCATTTTCAAATTGCACGCGTTCCTTTAAAAGTTTTACGGCTCCAGTTGCATAAGACAATGTCGCTAATGGATGATCTGCTCCTAAAATATTTTTTAATTCATGATAAAAATGCTCTCCTAAGATAGCATCATCCGTATGTCGTAACCGTTGCTCATTGAACCATTTTGCTTTGTCAGGATCAAAGCGCGCACCTGATTTGTGAACACGATCGAATGAAAATATTTTTACTAATTCATCTAAAGAAAAAACTTCTTGTTCTGTACCTGGATTCCATCCAAGCAATGCTAACATATTAATAAATGAATCGGCATAATATCCTTTTTCACGATAGCCACTCGATACTTCTCCGGTGATGGGATCTTTCCATTGCAAAGGAAATACAGGAAATCCCAATCGATCGCCATCGCGTTTACTCAATTTTCCGTTTCCTTCTGGTTTCAGTAACAACGGAAGATGGGCGTACTGCGGCATTGGAATTCCAAGCGATTGATAAATCAAAATATGCGCGGGTGCAGAAGGCAGCCACTCTTCACCACGAATTGCATGCGTAATTTCCATCATGATGTCATCAACAATATGGGCCAGATGATACGTTGGCATTCCGTCGGCTTTTATTAAAACTTTATCATCCACCAATGTACTATCAAAAGATACTTCGCCTCTTACCATATCCGTAAACGTTAGTGTTTGTCCGGGCTGTACTTTGAGTCGGATAACATACGACGTACCTTGATCTAAAAGATGTTTTGTTTCTTGCTCAGCTAGACTTAACGAGTTTCTTAAATTCATTCGTGTCGAAGCATCATACTGCCATCCGTGTACTCCGGCGGCTTCTGCATTTTTTCGAGCAATGTCTAAATCATCAGCGCTATCAAAAGCGTAATATGCATTGCCACTATTCAATAGCCGCTTCGCATAATCCATGTAAAATCCTTTGTGCTTTCTTTCGCTTTGACGATACGGTTCGTGTTTACCTCCAAAACCCACTCCTTCATCGGGGATAATACCACACCAAGTCAGTGCTTCAAGAATATACTCTTCAGCACCGGGAACATAACGATTTTGGTCGGTATCTTCAATACGCAATACGAACTGACCATTGTGTTGCTTTGCAAACAAATAGGCATAAAGTGCTGTGCGAACGCCACCCATGTGTAGGGGGCCTGTAGGTGATGGAGCGAAACGGGTTCTGATCATAGATATAAGATGATTAAAATAGGTAGCCTACAAAATTACATAAACTAATGTATAGTCAGTATTCATAAATACCTTCCGATGGAGACTCGTTTATAAACAAAAGAATTTCAACTTTAGAACTGCCCAGTGGAAAATAAATCCATCTTTTATCTAATCACTTCAAATGTCCTTCCGAAATTCTGTTGGTTGCTAATAACGACAACCACATAAGTTCCAGCTGATAAATCATTGATGTCAACGGAAAATTTAATTTCACCAGATTGATGATAACTATGATCAACGTGACGAATAATATTACCTTTTAAATCAGTTATAATAACGTACAAAGGAGTAGCCGCTGATAAATCAATCTTTACGTTTATTAGATCCTTGACAGGATTTGGATATAGCGAAACCTCATGTGCATCCTTTGAAGGACTGATCGGCGCAATGCTTGATAACAAACCATACTTATAAACAGTACTTCCAACGCAAAGAGGACTACCTCCTGTAGGAATAATCATTCGATTCATGTTTAATCCATAGTTTATATAAATCCATGAGGCTCCACTATTGTTACTTTCAAGATAGCCCACATTATGTTGAATCCCGAGCCAGATGGTGGTGTCATTTATACCCGCCACAGCACCAACATCGCTTTGTGTAATACCCGTTACAATGATTTCTTGCCACGTTGCTCCATTGTCGGTGGTTTTAAATAAAGCAGCGCTCGTAAAATCTTCAATTGACCCATACCCAATACCGTTAGGTTGAAAATACAGCTTCCAACAATACGTATTTGAAGCACTTGCGAGTGCTACTCTTGCCCAGGTGACACCGCCATCCGTAGTACGCAAAATGGTAGCCTTCTGTCCTGTACCCGAATTACTTTTCCCTGTAACCAACCATGTTAAACTATCAAACATATATACATCGATCAGAGCATTTGCATATGCATTTAAGCTGATGTGCGTCCAACTATTACCTGCGTCATGCGAATAATATAAATTACTCTCGGTCATCACAGAGCCTACAGCAACAACTGAATTATTAAAATGAGCTATTCCGCAAATTCCCCATAAAGGAGGGGTTGACAACGAAGAATTCAAATTGGTCCACGAAGCTCCGGCGTCCGTAGTTTTAAATATTCCTGCGGGTGTGGGATTTTGTTGAAGCGTTCCAATAAATCCTACACTATCATTAATAAACTCAATACTTCGCACATAAGCAGGGGGGAAAGAGCCCGTCATGCTCCACGTTAATCCTGCATCTGTGGTTTTATAAATGGTATCATTCGCTTCTAAAAAACCGCTTGTATTATTAATAAAGGAAATGTCTTCAATACGAACTTCGTTAGGCGCATTGGGAACCGGTAGCCATGTTAATTGTGCAAACACCGAAGAGGTGGCTAGCGCAATAATCAGGGTAAGTAAACTGATTTTTTTCATAAATCACGATTTCAATATCTAAAGATAGTAAGTAGCTGCTTACCTAATTTAGTAAAGAATCTTTTTTACATAGATTTTACAAAAACATTTGAAAATAAAAGACTGAGTGGTTGCGGCAACAGGAATAAATAAATAATAATTCTGCTACATTAATTACTATAACAAGTACTTATACAATTCCGCAATCGTGTCGTGGTATTCCTTTTCGGTTTGTATAAAGTCTGTTTGAGCCTCGGTATAAAAGTTCATCTCAACAAGGTATTGCATGGTTGTAATTTCACCCAGTGCAAGTGCTTTATTTAAGAGGGCTGTGTTATTAAGCGTGGTGAAAATACTCTGATATTCAAGCAAGGTAGTTTTTAGATTCGTGTATCGCTCGTAAATATGCTTGATGTGGAAGTAGTGTTCGTTCGTATGCGCAATGAGCTGCGACTCGCTATAGAGTAGTTGCGATTTTTTTTGCTTAACTGAATTTTTATTCTCCCAAAGTGGAACTGAAATTCCTGTATGAAATCCACTGTATGTTTGCCCAAGAATTCCCTGATAGTGATAGCCGAGTTCCATCTTTGGAAGCGATAATGATTTACTTAATTCTAATTGCTTTTGGGAAATTAGTTTTTGCTGTTGTAACATTTTTAAAAGTGGATCCAATTTTTCGTAATCTTTTTCTAATTGTGCAAAATCGGGAATGGATGTTGGAGAGAAATAAACCGTATCGGTGAAAACAATTTCGATGCCTCCATTTAGTTCGGATAGTTTGATGTTGAGTTCGTTGATGGCACTCACATTTTCTTGAAATTTCTTTTTGATCTGGATGAGTTGCAGTTTAGCCTTGTTCATTTCTAAAATATTTCCATCTCCTTTTTCCAATTTGGTTTGAACACTTGACAATAATTTTTCAAAGTTGTGCTTTTGCGTGATCAGTTGCTCCTGCAATTTGTTGTGATATATTAGTGCAATACATACCTTTTTTGCTTCAAGCAAAATGTCTTGTCTATTGGCAATAATTTCATACTCAGACCTAGCTATTTGCGTTTTGGCGAGCTGTGATCTTTTGATGTACGCAGATGGAAAATCAAGCTGCTGTGTTATCGTAAAATCATGTTGGTTCCCCGCATTGGCTGGTGAACCTTTTAAGAAGTCGTATTCTGCAGTTGGATTGCTTGGATTAAGACCTGTCTTGAATTCTAAATTTTGAGCCTGGTAATATTGCGCTGTCGCCAAAATAGTTTTGTTGTTCTTGTTGATTTCAGCAAGAACATTATCAATCGTGCTTTGTGCATTTACGGATGTGCAAATTACAAGCGAAAGAAATTTTGTGATGATGATCTTATGTCTCATTGTAAATCTTTATTAATATTAACCTTTTCGGCAGACCTGTTTGATAAATAATAAACTACTGGCACAATGAAGATATTGAGTAAGGTGCTTGTGAACAATCCTCCCAAAATAACTATTGCCATTGGACTTTGGATTTCGTTGCCCGGTAAATCACCTGCAATAGCCAGCGGAACAAGTGCTAAGCCTGCAGTAAGTGCTGTCATCAAGATGGGACTTAATCGGTCTTTGGAACCGGTAATAACGGTGTCGTAAAGATTGTATCCTTCTTCACGTAATGTTTTGTAGTGTGATACAAGCAGTATTCCGTTTCGTGTGGCCACACCAAACAAGGTGATGAAACCAATAATACTTGGAATGCTCATAATTCCGCTCGTGAACCATATACTAAATACTCCACCTATTAATGCCAATGGAAGATTCAATAAAATGATGCTTGCGGTTTTTACATCCTTAAATTCCTGATAGAGTAATAAAAATATAACAAGTAATGAAAGTAGTGAAGTTAGAAGTAAGGTTCTTGATGCTTCGGCCTCTGCCTGAAACTGTCCGCCGTATTCAATATGATATCCCTCTGGAAGCTTCACTTTATCTTCAATAATTCTACGAATATCTTTCACCACACTCTTCTGATCACGGCCTGCTACATTGGCCGATAAAACAGTTTTGCGCTGCACGTTTTCGCGGTTGATGGTGTTGGGTCCGCTAGTGCTAATAATATCCGCAATGTAGTGCAACGGGATTCTGCGGTGATGTGATTGGCTTTCTGAAAGACTACTTTGCAAATCTCCTTCAGGAATGGCATCGTTACTACTTACCCCTACATCAATAAGTGTGTTGCGAATATTTTCAAGTGAACCTCGATTGGCATCGTCAAAGCGAAGAATTAAGTCGAAGGTTTTATTTCCTTCATAAATTTCAGAAACTTTTTCGCCTGCGAATGCGACATCAATAAATTCATTGAACTCTCCGATTGTTATCCCGTAATGATTGAGCATATCGCGCTTCGCTTTTATCTGCAATTGCGGAATATCAATTTGCTGCTCTACACTTAAATCAACCAATCCTTCTACCGATTGTACTTCATTTTTGATCTCATTGGAAAGAGTAAAGAGTTTAGTTAAGTCAGCACCAAATATTTTTATGGCAATGTTTGCCCGCGTTCCAGATAGCATATGATCTATGCGATGTCCAATGGGTTGTCCAATGGTGATGTTCACTCCCGAAACTCCAGATAGTTTTTCGCGTACTTCCGTTAAAAATTCTTCACGGCTTCTAGTAACAAGCGTGAAAGGTGCTTCCACTTCCGATGAGTTTACACCTTGTGCATGTTCATCCAATTCTGCACGGCCTGTTCTTCGTGTGGTGATTTTAATTTCGGGAACAGAGAGCAATGCTTTCTCAACTTGCGTTCCTAATTTGTTGCTTTGCTCTAATGAAATGCCTGGTAAGCTCACTACACTAATCACTAACGATCCTTCATTAAATTCGGGAAGAAAACTTCTTCCTAGCTGAGTCATTAATAAAATGGAAGCGATAAATAATACGGCGGAAGTTGCAATGATCGCTTTCTTTCTTTGCATCACTTTATCAAGTAGAATAACATAAATTTTTTGAAGTTGTTCTACCAACCAGCTTTCCTTGTGTTGTCGCTGAAGCATTTTCTCATCTGCTAAAAGATAGCTTCCTAAAACAGGCGTAAGTGTGATAGAAACGATAAGTGAAGCAAAAAGAGAAACGATGAATGCGATGCCAAGTGGTGCGAGTAATTTTCCTTCCATCCCCGACAAAAAGAAAAGTGGTACAAAGGCTACAATGATTATGAATGTGGCGTTGATGATGGAAGTTCTAATCTCTACAGATGCATCAAAAATTACTGTGAGTTTGTCTTTTCTCTCTTCAGGTGGTTTGTTCGCGTTTTGCTTGAGTCTTTTGAAAACATTCTCTACATCAATAATGGCATCATCAACCAAAGCGCCAATGGCAATGGCCATTCCTCCTAAACTCATGGTGTTGATTGTATAGCCCAACCAATTTAAAGCGAGCATGGCTGTAATTAATGAAATGGGAATTGCAAGCAATGAAATGACCGTTGCCCTCCAGTTCATCAGAAATAAAAACAAAATGATGACGACAAAAAGACTCCCTTCTAATAATGTTTTCTGAATGTTGCTGATGGATGCGTTGATAAAATCAGCTTGTCGGAAAATATGAGTATTGATGTGAATGTCGGGTGGTAAATTACTTTGCATTTCAGTTATCGCATCATCAATTTTTTGAGTGAGTTCAAGTGTGTTGGTAGATGGTTGCTTAGCAATAGAAAGTACAACTGCAGGTTTCGTATTGGAAGAGGCATCGCCTATTTTTGGGGCTGCGCCAATTTTTATTTCAGCAACATCTTCAATGCGAATTACTCTTCCATTTGACGATTTAACAACAGACTTTCCTAACTCATCGAGATCATTTGTTCTGCCAATTCCTTTTACGATGTATTCGTTACCGTATTCATTTATAAATCCACCTGAAGAATTTCCATTAGCTTGTTTTGTGGCAGTGAGTAATTCGTTAAGTGAAACATTATAGTAGTTCATCTTTTGGGGTGAAGCCAAAATTTGATACTGCTTGTATTCGCCACCCATAATAATTACTTGCGCCACTCCACCTGTTGCTAAAAGTCGTGGACGAATTGTCCAATCGGCAATGGTGCGAAGTTTCATCAAAGATGTGGTATCGGATGTGAGCGAAATAAACATTACTTCTCCCATGATGGAACTTTGCGGTGCCATGGTTGGATTTCCAACACCAACAGGAAGTTTTTCGGCTACGGCTGTTACCTTTTCATTTACAATTTGCCGTGCTTTAAAAATATCCGTATTCCACTCAAACTCGACCCAGACAATTGAAATTCCAGCCGATGATGAACTGCGAACGCGACGTACATTCGTTGCGCCATTCACCGAAGTCTCGATCGGAAAAGTAACCAGCTTCTCGACTTCTTCAGGAGCCATTCCATGCGCTTCCGTAAGTACTACCACCGTAGGTGCAGTGAGATCAGGAAATACATCCACTTCCATTTGCGAGGCGATGTATGATCCAAATACAATTAATAAAACGCTAGCAACAAGAATGAATAAGCGATTAACGAGCGAGAAGTTTATTATTTTGTTAAGCATAGTTGTGAATTGGTAAGTTGGCAAGTTGGTAAATTGGTAAATTGGTGGATTAACGAATTGGTGGTTTGGTGAATCAGTCAGTTGTTAAATTGTTTGACAAGTGAATTAGGTGATCTTAATAGTTTCGTAACGAAGTTGTAGAGTGATGGAGTTTTATGAGCCATTTTGAATAGTTAAATTCAACTTTCCTTTTCATCTTCATCTTACCAGACTAAAACGTTGAATTATATACAGATCATTTACTATCGCCTATTGCGAATAGCTCAATAAAAATTTGCCAATTTACCAACTTGCCAACTTACCAATTCCCTAGTGTTCGTGTCCATGTGCTGGAAGTGTTCCCGTTGCGGTGGCTAGTTTAATTTGATACGCGCCCTTGGTAACCACTCTTTCACCTTCCACAACTCCCGAAAGCAGTTGAACCAATATTCCATCGCTTGCTCCAATTTCAACTTCTCGTTTTTGAAAACTTTCGCCTCCGGTTTGCACATACACAAAAAAGTTTCCTTGTTCTTCTAACAGTGATGTAACTGGAAGAACGAGTGCACTGGGAATTGGAATTGATTTTAAATAAACTTCGGCCACAGAGCCGGGGATTAAATTTCGGGTATTGTCAATTTCAAATGTTACAGGAATGAATGGTGAATGGGCAGTTGCACTTCTTCCATAGGAGATGATTTTTCCGTTAAGTTGTGCGGTGCTGTAAACTGTTTCGCTCTCGGTAGTTTTGAAATTAGCTGACGTGATTGTTGAAAGATTATTAAAATACTTTTGAGAAACATTAGCTTGTAAGATCAGTTTTTTGTTTTTGGAAATGGTTGCTAATGGTGTTCCCGCTTCTACAAATTGACCTTCGGTAATAAAAATGTTTTTTACATATCCACTGATGTTTGCTAAAACAGCTTGCCCCTTCGCCGAATGATTTTTAGCTATCGCATTAAATGCTGTTTGTGCATTATCAAAAACAAGTTTGGTCTGTTGAAAATCCCTTTGTGAAACGATTTGATCTTTTAACAATTCCGAGGCGCGTTCATAATCCAGCTTTGCTTTTTCGTAATTCGCTTTTGCGTCTTTGTATTTTGCATCTATGTTTCCCTCGGCGATATCGGCACCAGTAACCGTGAAGAGATTTGTACCCGCGGTCACCTCAGATCCAATAATCGTTTTGCGTCCCGAAAACAATACGGTCCCGCTGGCTTTAGCGATGACCATCATTTCATCTCCTGGTGCAGATAGTATTTGTCCGTTCGTTTTAATGATGTTGCTGAACGATTGCTTAGAAACCGGTGCATTCGCAAATTCAACTTTCCAAGCTTGCTCTTTCAAGTAAGAAATATCGCTGTTTGCATTTTCTTGTGTCCGTTCTGTAAGCATTGCTTTTTCATCAGCGTAAACTTTTACATCTTCTATCACTATCTGATCGGTGAATGATTTCGTAACGATATCAAAAACTAATTTTCCTGTACCTGCCGTTTTAGGAGTAAGTTCAAGACTATAGATACCGGGTACAGATGGTTTTGCTGCGGATTGTTTTATGACATTTCCATTTACAATTAAGCTAACCGTGACTGATCCATCGGTAAGCGGTAAAAATTTTTCACCAAGCACAGTGAAATGGGCCGCAAATTTTGAAGTGTTGCCTACCACCAGTGGTTTGAACTCTACAAAGATTTCCGACTTTTCGGAATACATTGTAAAAGCTATCGGTTCGACTTCAGGAACCTTGTCGTGGTCATGCTGATGTTCCTCTGTTATGCTTGAGCAACTATTAAGAATCAACACAGCAATTGTTGTAATTAAAATGAACTTATTCATTGGATCTAAATTTTGTTAAGGGTGCAGAAAGTTTATTCCCGCGATTACCAATTTATTTTTCAAAGATTATCTGTTAACGTGATGACGTTATCGTGCAATAACAACACATCTCAACGAATGAAAACACTCGTTAACGCTAAAGCAAAACTTTATGAAATTGAAATTAGTAGAGCGTAATTACTGCTCTCGGGGTATCATCCAAAAAGTATTGGCCTAAGCGAAAGAAAGCAGCTTAGGTGGCCCGCGAAAATGGAAGGAAGAAGAATGTTTATTTAAAAGCGGAGGCGGATTGTCGTCATGCCATTTTTTTGGACTTTCATCTGGTTGTATGGAAGAAAAGAAATCCGATAATTCAATAACTGAGAAACTCAGTACATTTAATGCTACATCATCAATAGAGAAGTTTGAAGAAGGAATGTAGTTACCAAAGTCGGGTGAATGAACAAAGTGCATGGTGTGCTCGTGTGCACCCGTTGTGCCATCGTGATGATGATGATCCGCATGCTCAATGGCGTGATGCTGTTCTGCTTCAACCAATGTTTCATGGTGATGATGTGGAATTACGTCATGCGAAAGCATCAATAGATAGGCTACCATCAATGGCAATAAAATAAAAATGCGATTCCTCATGTATTACAAATGTATGGTTTTAATTAGAATCAACATTAGGTTTTCATTAATTTCACAAACGCCTCCAACTCCTTCGTCTGATTTAGTCGAGAAAAAAATGTCTGCACTAAAGCACGTTATTAGGTTGTATTTCTCTTTTAACGCGGTCTGCTTTTAAAATGATACTGCCTTCTACTATAATTATGTTAATCGATTGATATTCGGCAGGTTTCATGTTAAGTATTAAAATAAAACCTTAGTTCATTCAACCAAATGCTTTCTCTTCACCATGTAAGAACTTTCCATCCACTAATATTCAAATCACCTTTATGACGATGTATTCATGTTTATTCAACATGACAAAGTCCCCAACTCTTTTTCCAAATAACACCTCTCCAAGAGGAGATTGTAATGAAAGCAGCATCAAATCCTGTTTGTTTGTTTTCACTTTTCCCAATCCAACACTCAACAAGAAAAATCCTTTGTTTGTTTCGATCAGCGAACCCAATTGGATTTTATCAATTGGACTTTCAAAATTGATTTTATCAAAACGATCTTTCATTGTCATTAATTCTTGATATTGCCTCTCTAATTTCTCTTGCTCAAGATTCATCATAGCTCTCGCCGTTTCGTGCTTATCGCCGGCTGAACTTTTCGATTCATTGGCAACGTCATGTTGCAAAGCAAGAGTTTGTTCCTTTAATTCTAAAAGTCTTCTGTCAAAATCTGCTTTAACCGCTGCAACTATTTCACTTTTATTCATGACTAAATAAGACTAAAAATTATAAATTATCTAACGAACACTCTACCACTAATTCCATAACGAAATCTATTTCTACAAAAAAAAATCACCAAGAGATTTATGATATCTTGGTGATTACAAAAATAGTAATATTTTAAGTAGGAGGATCTACGGGAATTTTGGTTGAAAATCCTGACTTAGGATCTCCATTTTTTCTTTGTCAAGTGGCTTGTTTAAAAATCGATTTACAAATGGATTGGAGTTCGCCTTATTAAAATCTTCCACATCAAGCGAAGTAGACAACATCACAATTGTACACTTAGCCTTTGTGGTATCACTTAGCTTATTAAACTCCTCTAAAAATCCAAAACCATCCATTTCTGGCATGCGAATATCAAGAAAAATAAATTGAGGCAATTCGTCAGGTGTATTTTCGATCGTTTGGAGGTAGATGAGCGCCTTGGTTGCAGATTCTTGGACAACAATTTCATCGGCAAAATTATATTTTTGAAGCATTCGCTTCGCAACATAACGATCGGTTTCACTATCATCAATGACCAACACTTTTTTAAAGATCTTCTTTGCGTCAGAGTTTTCCATGATTATATTAATTATTGGGTATCCTAATTTTAAATATACTGCCCGTTCCGGGTGCTGATTCTAATTCAATTTCACCGTGTAATTTTTCAACCGCCTCCTTCACAATATAGAGTCCTAATCCTGAACCAACCGAAGCTTCGGAAACACGATAAAACATTTCAAAAACTTTAGCATGAGATTCAGCAGAAATTCCAATGCCGTTATCTTTAATTATAATTCCTGTCTCGGTATCCGATGTATCAATCTTAATATTTACAAAAGGATTTGGGGTTTGTTCATTTTGATATCGAATAGCGTTTGAAACCAAATTATTCAAAATAATATTCAAACGACTTTTATCGGAAAAGAATTTTGATTTTTCATTCACCTCTACTTGAATGTCAACTATTCTATTAATCCCCCCCATGTACTTTAAATTTTGTGTAATATCGGAAAGCATTTCGTTAAAGTCAATAACTTCTTTTTTAATGTCGAGTCTTGCATTTCTCGAATAATCCAAAATGTCTGAAATAAAGCCGTCTAGCTTTTTGATGTTATTCTTCAACATTTTCAAGTGCATGAGCATAATTTCATCCGTAGTATCCTCTTCACTGATCTCAATGACTCCCAACATGGAGCTTAAGGGTGCTCGTAAATCATGTGAAACACTATAGACAAACTTATCTAATTCAGAATTGGTTTTTTTCAACTCGCTGATGCTATTCTCCAATTTTTGCTCTGCGATTTTACGCCCAGTAATATCTTGAATGGTTCCTAAGAGTCGTAATGGAGATCCTTTTTCAAAAGCTGAGCATCGTCCGATAGCAAAAATATTTTTCACTCTGCCATCGGGCATTAACAACCTTGCTTCAAATTGATACCCCTTTTGCTCTTGAATAACATTCATAAAAGCTTCTTTTACAGTAGAGCGATCATCCGGATGAAAAAATAGTAATTGTTCACTGACAGGAATATCAAAATCTTTTTCTTCTCTTTCCAAAATTTTATAAAACTCATTAGAGTGAGATGTTTTTCCTGTCTTAAAATCCAATACCCAAGTACCTAGCTGAGCTACTTCTTGTGATTCCTTCAGTTGATCAATTTTAATTTCTAACTGTTCGTTTACTGCTGCTGTTTGGGCTTCTGCGACTTCTCGTTCCGTAACATTTCTTAAAAATGTTCGAACCCCTATTACCTTATTGTCTTTTATTTTAGGTACGGCACTGCCTTCTAATATCACTTTCTTATTCGACTTGGTGATAAAAATTGTTTTAACATTATCTGCCTTTTCTCCTCCTAAAACGCGTTGGAAGGTCTCCAGACATTTGCTCAAATAATCCTCACTAATGATATCGAAAATTGTCATTTTACTGAGTTCTTCTTCCGTGAATCCCATTGTTTTTAACCACGAGGCGTTCACAAAATCAAAAGTTCCATCGGTGTTTAAGCTTTGTATCAAATCATTGCTTGACTGAATAATTTCTCTGAAATTTTCTTCGCTTTCACGAGTTCTTATTTCAGAATTTTTCTTTTCAGTAATGTCTATACGAATCGTTAGATATTGATAGATTTCTCCTTCCTCATTAATAAAGGGAACTATGGTTTGGTCTACCCAATAAATAGTTCCGTCTTTCGCTTTTTTCTTTACTTCTCCGCGCCACACTTTTCCGCTTTCAACGGTTCGGTCTTGTTCTAAAATATTCTCATCTTCTTCCCCTTGATAGTTGATATAACGATAGGGTTTGCCGATAAGTTCTTCTTTTGAAAACTTCGAAATTTTACAAAGGTTTTCATTGGCATAAGTGATAATGCCATCGCGATTGGTAATAGACACAATGAGCGATTGATCAAGTGCCTTCCTGTAATCTGAAGTTTCTTTTTGGCTTTTATGTAAATGCTGTTCTGTTCTAATTCGTGAGGTAACGTCGCGTAAATTACCCTCGTGATACAATATTTTACCAAAATCGTCAGTGATGTATTGACCTCTGTCTTCAACCCAAATTTCTGAGCCATCTTTTCTCCTTAATCGAAAAACAGAAATTCCATCTTCCTCTACAGGATCTACTTCTCGTTCACTTTCTTCAAAATATAAATCTTTTTTAATATCAATTGCTAAGAGCTCTTCTATACTGTCGTAACCAAGCATCTTCACTAATCCAGGGTTAACATCAATAAATTTACCTTCAACTGTACTCTTATAAATACCATCGGCCATTTTTTCAAACAGTTCTTTGTATTTATTTTCTGTGTTCGACTTTTCGTTTGATAGATTGGAAGCCGTTACATTTAAAATAGAATTGCTCTTCAAAAGCATTTCTTCCAATTCCAATACTCTCGCCTCTAATCTTACTTGTGTCTCTAAAAACTCATCATACGTTTGACTGATTGTTTGTAACAACTCAGCATTCATCATCTGATTATTGGGATGTTTAAAATAGGGCTCGCACTGCTTTTCTAACTTCGGATTATTCATTTTCTTAATTTGGCTAAACGAAAAGCTTAAATCGTTTTATAATTATTGATTTTGTCTGCTTTGATTTATGAAAAACCATTGATTTATACTAGTATCTATTCTACTCTAACGACTTTATTCTAGTGGGGTTACATTTCGTACCCTGTTTTCCAATCAACTATTTTAGAATGCCTAAAGGGCTCTGTAATTAACTGAATACTAGCGCCCTAACAGTTCGGGCAAAAGGAGAGTTTTAAAAATTCTCATGATGGAAAAAGTGCTATTGGCTTTTACTATTTCAGGGAAGAAAGTTTTTCGATGTTTTCAAGAACTATTTCTTTCCGTCCATATGATATCACCCGATCAGCCTCCAATTCATTTATGAGTTGAGTTACGGTTTGCCGAGTAGAACAAATCACTCCAGCAATGTCTTGATGTGTTAAATAGTTC
The DNA here is from genome assembly GCA_016709725.1 of Bacteroidota bacterium. Lineage (GTDB taxonomy): Bacteria > Bacteroidota > Bacteroidia > AKYH767-A > OLB10 > JAJTFW01. Next base: position 959,579 of record JADJMG010000001.1, on the reverse strand, counting down.
TTTAAAATCACTTTCGAATTTTCTTGATGACCTTCACGCTCGGCCCAATCAAGTAAAAAATGAATAAGTCGCGTTTTAACATCTTTAAAAAAGAGATTGTTGTAGCTATTTTTTAACTTTTTGAATTTAAATCCAACGAGCTTGGTGTATTTAAGTGCTATGCCTGGATGGCTTTCCAGTAAATGTTCGAAATCAATTAAGCGAAAAGAACAGATCACTACATCTTGCGAAATCGCTTGAGCATACTCTGCGTTGCCTTTGCCCTGATCTAAACTGATCTCACCAAAGAGATCGCCTTGCATCAATAATTCTTTTACTACTTCATTTCCCTTCTCGTCGTTCTCACAAATTTTTATTGTTCCTTTCTTTAAAATAAAAATTCGCTTCTCGGTTTCATCTGCGAAATAAATGATTTCTCCTTTTTGCGCTTTTTTGTAGCGCGTCATGATGCACAAATCATCGATTTGTGCATTTGTTAAAATAGAAAATAGTTTATGGTTACGTAAATGCCAATATTGCGTTTCCTGACTCATCCCATGAGTAGACGGAATAGTTCTACGCATGCTAAAATAATGCAAATAAGTCCAAGTAAGAAATTAAGCCTTCCCTTTATTATCTTTTCCAACTGCGTTTTATATCTTACGGTATTAAAAGCCACCACTAACAATAAGACTAATGCGCCCACTGCCGTACCGAGAACAAAGGCTGCCTGCGTATAAAAATTGCTTAACTCCAAATAACCTCGTTGTACAACTTGTTGTATCCAGATCAACCAAAAAGGAATTAGCAATGGATTTACCATGCCAATCATAAAGCCATTTGTAAAATCATGGCCATCTTGATTTTTTATTTCTTCTTTCGATGGTTTCTTTTTTAAAAGATAAATTCCAGCAATCAATAAAAGTGGAATAAATAAAATGTTAAGCGTTTCTTTTATAAACGAAAATTCAGCAGCCTTTTTGTATAGAAACAAAGCAATCGCCGAGTAAATAATTTCGGGGAGAATACCTCCAAGCGCCATTTTGATTGCTGCATTTCGAGAGTGATGATAGCCAGCGTAAAGTACGCCCATATTTACTAATCCCGGCTGCAAAGAGCCTACAAAGCTAATCACTGTCGCAAACAAAAAGGAAATGAATACATCAATTCCCATAATTCTTTTTCATTTTAAAATGACGTCTAGCCACGCTTATCACTTCGAACAACGACATGTATTTTATTCCATTACTGTTATTCTCTCTTGCGATTTCATTTACAATTCTCATATTAAAAAAAATGTCGTTGTATGATTTCCATAGTGTCATTCCTTCTCCATAAATATGCGCTGGCTCGCTGGTGGTTCCGTTAACTTCTAGAATTTTTATATTTTCTCCTTTGTATAAATCGTCTATGGATTTCACTTTTAGATCAAATCTCCCATAATAAAACCCATCCATAGAAGAAGCAATTTGATCAAATACTGCGATTAGTTTTGCATTAATGAGTCGCTCTCCATTGATGAATCTAGTCCCTTTACAGTGATTTCCGACAGGCTCCAATAACAAGTATTTACCAGAAAGTGGAATGCTTTTTAAGAGCTCTCTTTTCTCCTTGCTAAATCGTTTGATCTGAAAACGAAATCGATCACTTTTGTTCATGAGCTCTTCAACAGTTGAATATCCATCTCCAACAACACTCATAAACTCCTTTTCAACAACCGAACTAATTCCAGATTTTCCATATGGATATCGATAATACAATATGCCTAACTCGATGTTATAATCAACAAATTCCTGAATTAATATTTCGCTCGGACCCGTTTCTAAATACACTTCCATTTCCTGCGCATTAAAAATCTTTTGCACCCTAAAACCCATCTCCCCTTTGTCGGGTTTACAAATGATGGGAAATGAAATTTCTTCCAGCTCCAATTTATTTAAAATGTTCTCAATCGTCCAATTCTTGTCGATCAAAAGTGTTCGGGGTTTATACTTTTCGTCAACTTTATTTAAAATATTCATTTTGGACTCTCCAAAAAATCCACCCATATCGATGGCCGGATTGGTCGCTGTAAAATAAACAAGAGAACGAGCTTTAATACTTAACAGAAGCCAGTAAAAAATGCATGGAAAAAAAAGTAGTTGAAATGGCCAATACTCATAATTGAATACGCGAATCATCCACAAAGGCATCTGCGGACTCACAAGACTCTTTTTATCTTTCAAAAATACCGTTGACGAAGTTTCCATTTACAAAATTCGTATTTTATATTCTTGATCAGTGAGCACGTCGAAGTACTGCATGGTTGTTTCGTCATCGCTGCTATACACAGAAGTAATGCTCACTGTTTTTACAATATTATTTCGATTCATCAACACATTACTTTCGGGATTTCCATCTCCACCAAATCGATGAAAACTTGAAATTTCATTCTTCCTATCGAGTGAATGTTCTTCAAGCCACTGAGTAAACCATTTTTTTCGAGCTTCAATTACTTGTGGTTCATACAATGTTACAGACGACCAAATATTTTCTTCTTCGGCATTCTTTTTTTCAAGATGGATGTTTTCACCATCCCAAACCAATTGGTATAAGCCTATTCTTTCTTTTTCCTCCACAATGATTAATGTAAAGGGTTCTATGCCGACAAAGTCATACTCTTTTATAAAAAAGTGGTACATCGTTATAGTGAAAGAAATCGAGTAGCACTTGACCCCGACTCCATTTATAGTTTTCTTTTCGCTCGTGTTTTACATACGCACCATTCAGTAAGCACAAGGTGTATTGATGATGAGAAGTAACAATCCATGTTCCACCTTCTTGTTGATCTTTTGGAAAAAAACAGCCGTGTTATTCAATAGATATTTACTGGGAGGTATGGCCGATTTTCGAATCGTCTGCTCATCCCGATTAGAGGTTAATATAAATCCTCTCTTTTCTAGTGGCAAATACGTTACTGTACACATTCCCGTTGAAATCTAATTGTTGATGGAGCAACACCGAAAGCTTTATCTAAAACTATGTCACTGTATGCGTTTTCAATGGCTATTTTTATAATGGCCATATGGTGAATGGCGTGTTCAATATTATAGGCTAACTCTCTTTTGTAAGTTGAATTAACCGTATCATTTACAATATTGTCGATGGAATAGTCCAACATCAATTGTACGGGCTTGTCAGATTTGTTATCAGCTGCAAGTAATTAATTTGCTTTAGTTTATCAATCGCGTAATTCGTTTCAGTCTCCGTTCGCAAGTCTCTTTTACGATCATCGTAATTAATGATTCCTGAATCGTAACCCATCAAAAGTTGATCATACAATTCTATGATATGTCGAATATGTTTGCCAATGGTATTTCCTGATAATAAAGGAAGTGGTCGAGCAAATTGTTCGTTATCCAATTTGTTTATGAGTTCAATAAGTTGTTCCAATACTTGGGATGATGTATCTTTAATTTCCATAAATTAATTCAAGTTAAAATAATATCCAAGATTTAAGACGAGACTGCGTGTTAAACCATCCGCTCTCACTTCACGTACGATGACAGGAAATCCTAATTGAAAACGGAGGGTTGATTTTTTTCCGATTTCATAGGTGGCGTCGCCTGTAATATTTAAGGTGATGCCATCCGATCCTTTGATGTCTTGATGAACATTATTTGTATCCAATATTTGATCTTTATTGAGTCGGTAAATCGCCAATACTCCCGGCGCAATATTGACTTTGTTCTTTTTGAAATTATATTCTAGTTTAAATGAAGCATCATTCCCACGAATTAATCCATTCGATTCGAAGTAGGTTTGCGCATCTTTATTATTTGCCCATAACTTTCTGGTGAATTCGTTTTTGTTTCCGTTGTCAAGAACATGTTGATAACCTAGCGTTGCTTGCCAATGATGATAGGAATGACTGATCCCTCCTATAAAATCAAACGTACCTATTCCCACTTGATAAGGCATCGGCAAGGATCGTTTTTTCTTTTTCGTTGGCGTCACTCATTGGAATTTTTACGCCTCCATAAATGACCGTATTGGCGGTTGCCTTTTTATTTACAACAAAAGACAATCCCGTCACCACATCGCCAATGCCTGAAACATCACCAAGGTTTCCGTTGATGTTCATAAAAGGAATTCGTGCTTGCCAGGATAATTTTTTTGTGATTCCAATATTTAGTTCTGGAATGATTTGAAAAATAGAAACTCCTTCTTCTCCCATTCCGAGTGATGTGGTTAATGAAACGAAAGAATTTGCTCCCCCTTTATTAGAACTGCTGTCGGCAGAAATCGAATGAGATGAACCGATGCTACAAACACCTGCATCACTACAGCCTTGTGCTTTTACATCTCAAGATGTAATAATAATTAAAATTACAGCCGTACTGATTTTCTTATTTTCATTATTTTATTTTCCTTTATTAAATATTACGCTAAGGGTTTTCTTTATTTCTAATTAATAAATACACTGCACTTAAAAGTACTAAACATGCATATATAAACAACTGTCCTCCGTCATTCATTACTTCAATGCCCAGCGATGTTGAGGTGAAAAATATGGCGCCGCTCATTAATCCAATGGCTCCCAATGCGCCCAACCATGTTGTTTGGGGAATAAGTATCAATGCAGATGCAATTAATTCTCCGATTCCTGAACCTATTCTTCCGAGGGGCTCCATTCCGATGTGGAAAAAATATATACCGATTCTGGACTCGCAGAAAATTTAAAATAGAAGGTTTGTAACATGATGAATGCTGCTATACTTTTGGCTATAACATCTAAATACTTCAAATTGTTTTTCATTTTTTTGTAATTATTTTATTCCAATTTTTGTCTGCATTCTTTTTTAATTCCGCTTCCATTTTATTCCATGACTTCAAAGTATTGTTGAAATAGAAGTTATAGAATAAATATGTTTTTCCTTCGATCACTTTAAAAGTGCCTGGGTCTACCTCCACTTTTTCTCCCGAATTACCCATCGCATATGCACACCATCCACCGTAAGCTGGTTCATATGTACTGGGTGTCAGTTTAAATAATTCTAAGTTTTCTTTTGATGAAAACCGATAGTTGATTCCTTTGTAGGAACCTACAATTTCCTTCTTGCCTTCTATGGCTTTGTTCGACTTAATATAGGCTACAGGGTCATATCCTTGAATGGCTATATTATTTTCAATATTAAAGTTTGCCTTTCTTTCTTGATCGGTTTGTGCTGCACTCCATGTATACATAAAGGCGAGCAGAATAAATAGAATTGTCCTTTTCATCGTTTTAAATTCGAGCGCAAGGTCGGGAGGTTACTATTAAAAGAATGTCGGGTTGCCGACATTAGCATAAATTAACTTCAAAAAGTATAAGAAAACATAAATTTACTCTATAAAAAAAAATTAAAAATTATTCTATTTCACTTTCACTCCTTCCATCTTCCTCACTTCCCCACGTTCGTAGGTGGTAGTTAAAAGTAGTTCTCCACTTTCGTCCCATACCTTCCAGTCGCCTTCCTTCAACCCTAAACGATATTTTCTTTCTTCTTTTGGCTTACCATTATTAAAATAAAATTTGTGAACACCATTTTCTAATCCTTCAAAATATTCTCCTTCAAAAGCTTTTTACCATCCGCATAAAGTTGAATCCACATGCCATCTTGATTTCCTTCTACATAATTTCCTTCAGCAATGTATTCACCATTTTTATACTTCCATGTTCCATCGCGCTTGCCATCTACCATATTTCCTTGTGCAATGATATTTCCTTGTTCATCAAATTCTGAACTTGCACCATTCTCTGTTCCGCCAGAATAATTTTCCTCGCGCAACAATTTTGCGTCGGGATAAAACCATTTCCAGTTTCCGTCAGGTTTGTTTTTTGAATAATTTCCTTGCTGTTGGATTTGCTTATTCGGATAATAAAAAATCCACATGCCATCCCTTAATCCATCTTTAAAACTTCCTTCCCACTTCGTATTTCCATCTTTATAAAAATACTTCCACTTTCCTTGTTGTCTCCTTGTGCATCTACGGTTCCGCCTTCTGCATACACTTTATCTTTTTCATAAAGTTTGCTGATGGTAATATTTCCTTCTTTGTCAAACTCTCGGTAAACGCCTTCTTTTACTCCATTGATGATATTCACAGAACTTTTGGTCGACCGTTATTATGGTAGTCGCGTTTAATATCCAATTTAACATTCGCTAATTCATCTTGCACTAATTCTCCTTTCTTCCACACTTCCATTCTCAATACAATTCCATCTGGACTCAACCATCTGAAAACACCGTTTTTCATATCATCTTTCCAAACACCATCTTCCTTAACAACACCAGATGGATAAAATTCTTTCCAGGCTCCTTGTTTGAAACCAAACTTATCGTAACGATTTATTTTATCTTGTTTAACAAAAATCCATTCTTATACGTTGTGAGTGTAATGATTCTTCCGTCTTCTGAAAATTCTTTTGCAATTCCATCTTCCAAACCTCCTCTTAATAAAATTGTTTTTTCTAAATATCCTTTCTCATGATAATAATGTGCAATACTATCGGTAATCCCATTCACCATCCAACGTTGAATATATACTTTACCGGTTGGAAAATAATCGTACTGCCATCCACTTTTATATTATTCCGGTAATTAATATCCGAAGTTTTTTTTTCCTTCTTCATTATAAAAACTCCATAGACTATCAGTTGTCCATTCAAACGATTTCCTTCTGATTTAACATTCCCATTTTCATAATAAGATTTCCAGTAACCATCCGGCTGTCCGTTTTTAAAATTACCTTCCGAACTTAATTTTCCACTGGCATAATAGTATTTCATCGGACCATCTACTTGTCCAAATACTACCGATGATAAAAGAAGAAGTAAAAATATTATTCTTTTCATAGAGAATGCTAATATACAGCTTCGCACTTTATGTCTGTAATTTAAAATGTAAAATATATTATGATTTTGATTGTATGTTTTAGATAACAACCTACGCTGTACACTTTACAATGAAAATTAGATGCTTATGTAATATTACGGTAAATATTTTTACCTACCATTAAAATGCTTCTTCAATTTCTAACATTCGTTGAAGTGGTTTCAATGCATCTTCAAACAATAAAGGATCAATTTGTACTTCAGGTAATTCGTGCTTCAAACATAAATATACTTTTTCAAGCGTATTTAATTTCATGTGTGGACAATCATTGCATGCGCAATTATTATTTGAGGTGCTGGAATAAATGTTTTGTTGGAGATGATTTTTCCATCTGATGTAAAATTCCGCTCTCTGTAGCAACAATAAATGTAGTAGCTGGATTTTCCTTGGTGAATTTTAAAGTCCTGTCGTAGAGCCTATATAGTCGGCTAATTGTAAAACAGGCTCTTCACTCAGGATGCGCAATAAAAAGCGCTTCCGGATGTAACGCTTTCAACTTGGTAATTTTTCCAATGAAAATTTCATGCACCATGCATGCCCGTCCCACAAACAATAAATCACGACCTGTTTTTTTGCAACCCAAGCTCCTAAATTTTATCAGGAGCAAAAAGGATGGGTTTATCTTTGGAACACTCTCCACTACTTTAATAGCGTTACTGGAAGTGCAAATAATATCGGTTTGAGCTTTGATGGCTGCCGAGCAATTGATGTAACTGATCACCACATGGTCGGGATGGGCTTCTCTAAATTTTCTAAACTCATCGGGTGGACAAGAGTCTGATAATGAACAACCTGCTCTAAAATCAGGCATTAAAACTTTCTTCGTTGGATTAAGCAACTTGGCTGTTTCGGCCATAAAATGAACTCCAGCAAAAACGATGATATCAGCCTGTGTTTTAGCCGCTTCCTGAGCTAAACCTAAGCTGTCTCTGATGTAGTCCGCAATATCCTGAATATCAGAATCCTGGTAGTAGTGCGCCAATATCACCGCATTCTTTCCATTTTCAGTAATTTAATGGCTTCGAAAAGGTCGAGGCGTGGGTCGACCGGTTCATTCACAAACCCTTGGGTATTTACTTCGGAAACGGTGTTAAAATTCGACATGAGATTTACAGGATTACTTTGGCAAAAGTACAGGGTAAAAACGGAAAAAGGGAGAATGTTATTATTTAAAAACGGCTTCTAAAAATTGTCGAAAAACCATCACATTTTAATCAACAGTATATATTATAATATATTTATTTAAATAATAATATATGTTAATAATGTACTGTCCATAATGTGTATTCTTTTGTTAAAAGCATTGTTGAGTTCAGTTGTTAGGCTTTATTCACAATTTTATTAGTTGGATACATAGGGTAAAACACTGATTAATAAGGATACCTTGTAATTACTAACAGTTGTTAATAAAGGTAGATGTTAACTAATTGTGAATAGAAATAAGTTCATTTCCGTGTATAAGAAAGTTTATAAAGACTAGGAAAAAGTAGGCTAATTTTTGGATTAGTAATACCCCTGATTAAGCCATACAGGTTTATCATTTCCAAATAATCTTATAGAATAGATATACACAAGTTTTTGTGTTATGAACATAGGTATGAACAATTTGATTCTTTATAGGATCAAGTGATTAAGAAGGAGTCTCTATTTAATTTATTTGGATACGATAAAATTTGTGCTTCGAATATTGTGGATATTGTTCTGAGTACGATGTATATTTTATAATCTAACTGGTTTTTTGTGCAGACTGAACTAGGTGACTAAAAAGAACGCTTGGTAAATCCTTACAATTCGAGAACGAAAAGTAAAAAAGTCAATCAAGAATGGGCAAAAGGCGCATGTACGCTTTGTTCAAGAGTAGCTCTGCAGGTACCTGGCAAAAAGAAACGTGAGACGAATCCATTTATGAAACTAAGCGCATAGCAAGTCAAACCAAAGTTTAAATTTATTTACTGGATTCTTACCAAGCCGGGTCCGATATCTCTCGACATTAAAAAGTGGTAAAAATAGGGTTAGTAAGTGAAGATATACGTTGGTTAGTGGCAGACAAGACCTACGAACGTGAGAAAGAAAGCTTAGACACCGCTGCGTGGTGAAAACTGAAATTGAAGAGATGATTAATGAAATGATGAAATGTGTTGCTGAACTACTAGGACAAAAAATTCATTTTTAGTGTTAAACACCTATTCACTCGATTCTCGTAACATCATTAAATTTGATTAAGAGCATTTGAAGAGAGACTTTAGCCAAAAGGAATTTATTCAAGACTAGGGAGCCTTGCGAGGATTCCAAAGAAAACGACCACTCACACTTCGAGTAGTGAATCAAATGCATTCCAGGAGTTAAATTTATGTTCCACTCTGTTATTTAAAAACAATTTATAAATGTAGACGTAAGAATATATTTAAGTGCATCAAAAGAAGTCATTAAATATGTAACAAAATTTAATATAAATCAAATCAGGCAGGAATGAGTTGTCGTAAGATGTATTCTAGAGTTAAAAACACAATGCAAGTTGGCAGAGATAACTTTGAGCAAATTGGATTTTCCAATGGCTTTAAACTTCAAATTGTAGGAATAAGCATAGAACTACCTGGGCAACTAAGTTGGCAATATTCGATAATCACTTAGAAGGAAAAGTATTTAATGGATTGAATCAAGCACTTCAATCAGATATTTTTACTTCGATGTTGCAGGTAAATCTTATTATGGTGTATGTATTATCGACGTCTATTCACGTAGATTACTTGCATTACATGTATCTAAGACTTTGCGGGCAGAACAGAATGTAGTAGCATTGAGAAAGGCAATAAAAAGCTCGTAATGGATTAACATTTAAAGGATGTATTTTCCACTCAGACAGAGGAACACAATATATAAGTCAACTTCAAATAGCACTAATAAAAGAATTAGAAATGACTCTAGCATGTGTAAACTTCCTCAAGAAAATGCATATGCTGAACGAGTACAGGGAACAATAAAGTATGAATATTTGAATCCAGAGATGATTACTGAAGAAAATATTCAGAGGAAAATAATGCAAATATTATGGCTCTATAACAATGAACGACCACATTCAAGTTTAGGTACTAGAACCCCTGTTGAATACGAACAGTATATTAGCAGTCTAGATGAAAAAGATCGTCCGCAAATGACTGTGTATAAATGGTCACATCCATTATTAACAGAAATGCCAGTTGCTAACAAAAAAGAAAAAAGAAGCAAAAAAGAAAAAAGTCAACATTAAATACAATCTAATTAAAAAGTCAACCTATTTCAGGCTAAGTCATTTCATCGAGTATCGAGCATCCAGCATCGAACATCTAAAAACAAACTAACTTTGTGACGATGATTTTATTGACTCCAACCCAATTCCAAGACTACGAACTAATTGACTGTGGTGACTTTGAGAAACTAGAACGCTTTGGTAAATACATTACAATTCGTCCAGAACCACAAGCTGTTTGGAGTAAGAAATTGTCGAATCAAGAATGGGATAAAAAGGCGCATGTACGCTTTGTTCCTAAGAGTAGCTCTGCAGGTACCTGGCAAAAGTTACAGGACATGCCCGATCAGTGGAGAATACAATATGATATCAATTCAACCAGTAGTATTTTTTTTAGATTAGGCCTAACCTCTTTTAAACATGTGGGTGTATTTCCCGAGCAAGCGGTGAACTGGGAATACATTTATGAAAACGTGAAGCGCATCAGTAAGGAAGTAGAAAAACCAAAAGTTTTAAATTTATTTGCCTACACAGGAGGATCCTCCTTAGCAGCCAAGGCAGGGGGTGCCGATATCACCCATCTCGACTCTATAAAACAAGTGGTTTCATGGGCGAGAGAAAATATGGAGTTGAGTAAGCTTGATGATATTCGTTGGTTAGTGGAAGATGCGATGACCTACGTGAAACGTGAAGTGAAACGAGGAAAAAGATACCACGGAATTATTTTAGATCCACCCGCATTTGGTCATGGTCCCAATGGTGAAAACTGGAAGCTCGAAGAAATGATCAATGAAATGATGAAATGTGTTTCCGAACTTTTAGAACCCGAAAATTCATTTTTAGTCTTAAACACCTATTCACTCGGATTCTCGTCACTCATCATTAAAAATTTAATAGAAGAGCATTTTGAACAGAGAGCGTCTTCAGCCGAAATAGGGGAGATTTATTTACAGGCTACTAGCGGAGTGGTATTGCCTTTGGGCGTAGTGGCGAGGATTAAATAGTAAAAGAATTATTCTATTAAATTTTTACCATCTTCATCACATGTATTTTTTTATTTTCGATGTAGTGAATTAAATACATTCCAGGAGTTAAATTTCCTGTTTCCACTCTGGTTATTTCATGGTTTGTTTTTGATGTGTGAATCAATTTTCCAAATACATCATAAATTTTTATTGAATTATTTTCCTTCGTGTTTGTTATATTTATGAAAGATGAACTTGGATTTGGAAATAGATAGGCAACTGTATTTTCTTTTTTACTTCATCATTTAATCTTGTAACTAGAGGCGACTCTTGAAGCCTTCCTCTTGGAACGGTACCCATAAAGATTGTAATCACTTTAATTAAAGTAAAAGATAGAGTTAATGGATCAAATCGATATAATACATCGCCTTGATTGTTTTGATACATACCATAGATAAAGCCATCTGACATGTAATTATTATTAGTATAATGAAAAAATAAATTAGAAGGAAAAGTATATAATATTGTTCTCGCAGAAGTCTTCATATCAACTTTATAAATTTGCCCATAATCAGTACCGAATATTATTGTACTAAAACAAATGATGGTACTGTCATCAACTAAAAAAGCTGAAGTTGTGTAATCTGTAAGGGAATCTATAACGTAAGTATAAACAATACTATCAGTCAATAAATCATAAACCAAAAGTTGTTCCGGGTCATTATAACCCGCTTGAAGTATTTGAATAAATTTATTTTTTTGAAAAGTTAAATATTAACTCACCCTTATAACTAACGGTGGAAGTACTAAATAGTGTATCGATAGACAGATTTAAAGTGTTTATCCTAAGTGTATATCCTTTATGTGATGTAAAAGGAATAGTTGAAAGCTGAACACATGACCCATAGAGAAAACCATCGGCACCAGAATACAAAGGAGCAGGCCTAACTAAGGATGACATTGTATCAAACAAGAATGAAGTGTAAGTAATTTGGTCGTTTAGTATATCATAAGCGAAATAGGCACCAGAAGGGAATGAATCACTTTCATGTACACTACCGTAAATTATATTATTAATCTCTGTCATTTCAGCTCGGAAACCGACTAGGGTTTGTCCATTACCAACAATTTCGGGCAAATATTTTAACACAATGAGAGAGTCAATGCTTGGATCATATTTATATAAAATAGGTACTGGGCATTCAAAAACATTGATACCATAAACATTTCCGTCAGAAGCAACATACAAACCTTGAGGGTTTGTGCCCTCTGGTGTTTGATCGAAGGCAAATTCAAGATGATAAGAATCGGTGGTTGGATCAATTGAAAATACAGTGCCGTGGTTAGCAGGAGAATATCCAGCCGAAGTTGATTCTGTTGTGAATGCAAATAATCGACCATCAATATATTTTGTGAAGTCTGTATAAGAGCCATCTCCTTCGGTCTTCGACACTAAAGCATGAACCTCTGTACAAACGGAGGTGTTATTATTAAATTTATAAATTGATCCTAATGTTTCAGTGCCACCTAATGAAGTCACCCCATAAAAAACACCTGCACTATCTTCAAATAATCCACTCGAAGGAGCATAACCTATAGGGCCGTTGGAAGGAAAATCATACAGCTTTGTGAAGATATTGGTGGAAACATCATAACTATAAATGGTTCCAACACCAGAATTTCCACCTAGGCCTGTTGTTCCATAAATCTTTCCATCAACCCCTTTTATTAATTTATTTCGAGGACGAGAACAGATGGACGAATTAAAGGAATATAATGTAGAGTATATTCCTGTAGCAATATTATATTGATAAATCTCTCCTGCCAAACCACTTCCTCCGAGAGCCGCTACACCTATCAAAATACCAGGAGAATACTCTATAGGGCATTGAATGGGATTATTTAATGGGTTGTGACGAAGTACAGTGTAAATATTTAAAACAGTATCGAAAGAATAAAAAACCCCTCGATTATAATTACCTCCCCTAGCTGTTACACCATACAATAGACCGTTAGAAGCGCAAATCATACCAGAATGTGGATAGTCGCCTGTTGCTGTATTCCATTGGTGAAGAGCAGAAAAAGTATTAGTAGAAACACTAAACTTAAAAATACTTACATTACTTACTCCGTAAATATTAAGGTTGCTGTCTACAATGAGACCATTAATTGGTCCATGATCAAGACTGTTTATAAAATGCAAAACCTGGTAAGAACTGTCACGAGGATCATATTTAAATAGGTTGCCATTACCCCATATAGGATTTAACTCCCCTCGATATGTAGATCCATATATGCAGGAATCTGAACCTACAGTAAGTGGACCAGACAACGGAGACGAACCAAAATGTGTTCTTTTAAAAGAATGATTATCTTCCAGACTATCCGTTAGTGTATTATAACTTACAATTGATCCTGTAGATAAAGCGCCTCCGTTATTGGGCGCCCACCAAATCTTATGACTTTGAGCGAATAGGGCACCAAAAGTGAATAAAAGCGAGAGCGCAGAAAGAATAAAGGGCTTTTTCATTATTTTAAATAATAGAATATAAATGTACTAAAAATCTTTAGATTTGATAATCTAACTTAAGAGATGAAAGATCGGAACAATCACCTTAATTTAGCGTACAATTAGTGGAATCATTTTCCGTTACTTTAAATAGCCCTAATCCCCTTACATTTGTAGAATGTCCACCGCCGAGAATAATTACCGTGAGTTGCTGGAGAAGCTGGACGCTTTCATCCGGAAGTTTTATACCAATCAGTTGATGCGTGGGGGTATTTATGCTTTTACGCTCCTGTTGGTGTTTTTTATTTCTATTACCCTTCTAGAGTCGTTGGCTTGGTTTAATCCTGCAGTAAGAGCAGTTCTATTTTATTCATACCTCATTTCTACTGGGCTTGTACTCTGGAAACTAGTACTTACCCCTTTGTTTAAGTTGTATAAGTTGGGTAAAACCATCGGTCACACAGAAGCAGCTAACATCATTGGACAACATTTTCAACCCATTCGTGATAAACTGTTAAATACACTCCAACTTCACGATCAGGTGAGTCAGGAGCCCGAGCATTTGTCGTTGATTCATGCATCCATCAACCAAAAAAGTGCTGAGCTGCGTCCTATCTCATTTTCATCGGCCATCGACTTAAGGAAGAATAGAAAGTATTTGCCTTATGCGGCTTTCCCGCTCTTAGCACTCATCATTATTTTGTTTGCGGCACCGAGTTTAATTACAGATCCAGCGAGCCGACTCTTGCATCACACTAAAAAATATTCGAAGCCAGCGCCGTTTCAATTTCAAGTGACCAATGAGAAATTACAAGTGGTACAATTCGACGATTTCACCATCGATGTAAAGATGAGCGGAAATGAAATTCCTCGCGATGTATATGTTGAAGTAGGAAACAATACTTTTAAACTCGAAAAAGAAAATTTAGATAAGCTCCATTATACATTTAGAAATGTACAGGGAAATACCAGTTTTCGTTTAATGGCAGATGGGTTTTATTCGGACGACTATACTTTAACAGCAGTACCTAATCCAGTATTGGTTGATTTTTCGGTTGAACTTAATTACCCTGCGTATTTAGGACGTAAAAGTGAAACCATCAAGAACACCGGCGACCTCTTAATTCCTGCTGGAACTCGTGCCACGTGGAACATCGGAACACAAAATACAAGTGAACTTCGTATACGCTTTGCCGATAGTACTTACACTTTGAAAGAAGGAGAAGAAAATAATTATTCATTAGTACGAAAACTACTTTCCAGTAGTGGCTATACCATCAGTACCCGAAATGAATTTATTCAATCGAAAGACTCCGTTGCTTATGTGATTAATGTTATACCTGATCAGTATCCACAAATTGAAGTGGAAGAGCAAAGAGATTCCAACTCCTACCAAAGAATTTATTTTAGAGGGATGGTGATGGACGATTATGGCTTAAGTAAACTACAATTCAGGTATCGTTTTTTGAAGAAAGATGGGCAGGATGTGCAAGAAGAAGCGAAGGCAGCGCCACTTGGATTTAATAAGGGCGTTACCCAAGATCAGTTTTATCATTTCTGGGATTTGGCCACCATACAATTAAATGCAGGCGATGAGATTGAGTATTATTTTGAAGTTTGGGATAATGATGGAGTTCATGGTCCAAAAAGTGCTCGTTCTACTTCTAGCGTGTTTAAAGCGCCCAGTGTGCAAGAACTAGCGAAAGAGAATGAGTCGAGAAACAAATCACTCAAAGAAGATTTAAGCGAGAGTATCAAAAAAGCAAAGGATCTCCAAAAAGACCTAAGCAACCTGAATAAAGATTTGTTGAACAAAAAGAACCTAAGCTACGAAGACCGTAAGAAGGTGAGTGATATTTTGAATCAGCAAAAAGAGCTGGAGCAGAAAGTGGCCGAAATTCAAAAGCAGCAAGACGAAAATGCGAAACAACAGAATGAGTTTCGTGCCCCCGATCCCGAATTAGCCCAAAAGCAAAAGCAATTAGAGGAGCTGTTCGAAAAATTGATGTCGCCCGAAATGAAGAAGATGATGGAAGAGTTGGAAAAGCTAATGGCTCAACTCGACAAACAGAAGCTTCAGGATATGGTGGAGAAGATGAAGTTGGATAGTAAGGATCTCGAAAAACAGCTCGATCGTACGTTGGAACTTTTCAAGCAACTGGAGTTAGAGGAGAAAATGAAAGAGACGGCTGAGAACTTAGAGAAGCTCGCCGAAGAGCAAGAGAAACTCCTAGACAAGAACGACCAGAAGGATGCGGAAAGTGAAAAACTAAAGGAAGAGCAAAAAGAGTTGAACAAGGACTTTAAGGACATCGAAAAGAGTCTTGAAGATATTGAGAAGAAAAACGAGGAACTTGAGTATTCACAAGAGTTGAAGGATTTTGAGAAAGAAGAAGAATCCATCAAGGAAGACACGCAAGACAGGGAACAACAACTTTCCAATGGGAAAAAGAAGAACGCTAAACAAAGTCAAAAAAAGGGCGGCTGAGAAAATGAAAGACCTCAGTCAAAAATAAAGAAGCAACAGAAAGAAAAAGAAGAAGAGCAAAACGAGGAAGACATGCAGGCGATGCGTGCCCTTTTGGAAAACCTGTTGCGTTTTAGTTTTGACCAAGAAGGGTTGATGGAAAAATTGAAGGGTGTTGATATCAACAATCCACAATATTTGAAGATGGCCCAAGAGCAACGAAAGTTGAAGGACGACGCAAAAATTTTGGAAGACTCCTTGTTAGCTCTTAGTAAAAGAGTGGTGCAGATTAGTTCGCAAGTAAACGAGCAAATCACCGACATCAATGCGAATACCGAAAAAGCACTTTTGAATCTACAAGATAGAACGGTTCCACAAGCTCGAGCCAATCAGCAGTTCATTATGACAGCTGTAAATAATTTGGCGCTGATGTTAAGTGAGAGTTTAGATCAGATGCAGCAAGAACAGAAGGAAAGTGATGCGACTTGTGATAAACCAGGTCAAGGAAAGCCTAAGCCTGGAAAAGGCAAACCGAAGCCCGGACCCACTGCTGGTGACGTTAAAAAAATGCAGGAAAAGCTGGGTCAACAGCTCAAGGAGATGAAAGAGAAGATGGAGAAAGGAAAGAAGCCTGGAGAGAAACCAGGTGATAAGCCTGGTGGAAAACCCGGAGATGGTATGAGTGAGGAGTTGGCAAGAATGGCAGCTCAACAAGAGGCCCTTCGAAATGCCATTAATCAGCTTAACATGCAAGAGAATAAAGAGTCGTACACCTCCACAGTTTACCGAGTTTATGAAAATGAAGGGCCGCGAGACGGAATTACTAAAAACAATTCCTCCTGGATTCAATGGTTTTTACAAGAATTTGGTAAACTCCTATTTCCAAAACTTACAGAATTAACCAAAGTTCCTTCTATTCGTTTGTCGACTAGGAAGAATAAGGTGGAGGAGAAAGAGAAATTTAGGATTATAACCTAACACTCATCGGTTAGTAAAAAACTTTTCTTTTACATTCGCACACGCAGGAACTTTGTAGTTTCGTAGTCTCAAGTACCAACAAAAACCACTTCGGTGGTTAGTGACAAAGAAATAGGCAGTTTCAGCAACATGATTTACATGAACACAGAAAAGCAGACTTCAACTATGCAAATTGCCTCACAGCCCGAGAGCATCAATCAGGTAGAGAAACTCATTGACGAGATTAAAGCCGAGAATAATTTACATGAAGAATGTTATGGTAATATTTTGGTTGCTGTAACAGAAGCTGTAAATAACGCTATACAGCATGGTAATAAATACGATGCTGATAAGATGGTAAACATCTCTTTTGAAGTTGACCCTGATCAAATCGCATTCACGATTTGCGATGAAGGCCACGGCTTCGATTATATGAATTTACCTGATCCTACCGATCCAGTAAATTTAGAGAAGCCCACAGGCCGTGGCGTGTTTCTAATGAAACATTTAGCCGATCAGATTATTTTTTCGGATAATGGACGTGTCGTGGAATTGTATTTCAAGACGAGCGGCCATATTGCTGAATAAAGGCCATTTCTAAGAGCCATCACCTAGTTTGATTCTTAGATTTTTAAAGATGAATTATCGATCCTAATAAATGCCTGCTTCCATATCATTTTTTAATGCCGATGTGTCCTATGTTTTGCGAAGCAAGAATGGGATTCGCTTATGGCTGTCTGATGTGATCAAAAAAGAAGGCTTTCGTCTCGGAGAATTGAGTATTATCTTGTGTAGCGATGAGTATTTATTTAGGATGAATGTTCAGTATCTTAACCACAAGACCTACACGGATATTATTACGTTTGATCAGTCGGAAAGCGAAGAAGAAGTTTCTGGCGAACTTTATATCAGTCTAGATCGGATCCGAGATAACGCCAAAGCTTTAAATATTAATGTGTTGGATGAAATTCATCGTGTAATTGTGCATGGTACGCTTCATTTGTGCGGCTATCAGGACAAGGATCCGAAATCAAAGTCAAAAATGACGAGCAAAGAGAATTTTTACTTGAGAAAGAGGAGCTTTTTATAGTTCCACGTGCCTCTGCAAAAGGTGAATCGGATTGAAAAATACTTGTAGATACGTAATTCATGGCGTACCTATAAGTATTCATCACCACTATCAAACCCGCAAATGCTAAATCTGAAAACACTTCGGATTTAGCATTTGCAGGTTAAAATCCACATTTACCTGTTTATAACTCAGTTCATTATCTGTTAATTAGCTTGTATAATTGGTTGATATACAATATATTTGTTTTTATACACATACTGTGTATAGCATAATATAGCGTTTCACGTGGAACAATGAATGATCAAACATATGATGTAATTGTAGTGGGGGCTGGACACGCAGGCTGCGAAGCTGCTGCCGCCGCTGCCAACATGGGATCAACGGTTTTGTTGATGACCATGAACATGCAAACCATCGCTCAGATGAGTTGTAATCCCGCAATGGGAGGTATTGCCAAAGGGCAAATTGTAAGAGAAATTGATGCCTTGGGAGGCTATTCGGGTATCGTTAGTGACCGATCTGCCATCCAGTTTAGGATGTTAAATAGATCGAAGGGACCCGCTATGTGGAGCCCTAGGACACAAAATGATCGAATGTTATTTGCTTCTGAGTGGAGGAAAATGTTGGAGCAAACCCCCAATGTTGACTTCTGGCAGGATATGGCCAATGGGATTGTCGTGGAACAAGGGAAGGTAACTGGAGTCAAGACTTCCATGGGACTTGTTTTCAAAACTCGGTCTGTTGTGCTCACGAATGGCACTTTCTTGAACGGGATTATCCATATAGGGGAGAAGCAATTTGGAGGCGGGAGAACGGGCGAAAAGGCCTCTACGGGCATAACCGAGCAGCTCATAGAACTCGGATTTACCAGTGGTCGCATGAAAACGGGAACACCACCTCGAATTGACGGCAGATCTCTCGACTATTCGAAGATGGAAGTACAAGAAGGAGATCCCCATCCTGGCCGATTCAGCTTTACAAAAACACCCATTCCTACTACTCAAAGACCCTGTCATATCACCTATACCAACGAGAATGTTCACGATGTTTTGCGAACCGGTTTCGAGAAATCACCCATGTTTACGGGTCGAATTCAGGGTTTGGGTCCAAGGTATTGTCCCAGCATTGAGGATAAAATTTCGCGATTTGCTGATCGGGATCGACATCAATTATTTGTTGAGCCCGAAGGTTGGGATACGGTCGAAATCTATGTGAATGGGTTTTCTTCATCGCTTCCCGAGGATGTTCAGTTGAAGGCTTTGAGATTAATTGACGGTTTTGAAAACTGTAAAATGTTCCGTCCAGGTTATGCCATCGAGTACGACTATTTCCCGCCCGTTCAGTTAAAGGCAACGCTTGAAACGAAGCTTGTGGAAGGACTTTATTTCGCCGGACAAATCAACGGGACCACCGGATACGAGGAAGCGGCCTGCCAAGGATTGATGGCTGGAATCAATGCGCATCGGAAAGTCAAAGAAGAGTCCGAAGTGGTGTTGGGAAGATCTGATGCGTACATCGGAGTTTTGATTGATGACCTCATTACAAAAGGTACCGATGAGCCTTATCGAATGTTTACAAGTCGCGCGGAATTCAGAACTTTATTACGTCAAGATAATGCAGATTTAAGATTAACTCCATTAGGATACGAAATTGGACTCGCTACAAAAGAAAGATTCGACCGCTCAAAGGCCAAAAGTGTTGATTATCAGCGTATTGTGAAATCTATAAAAGAAACGTCAATTTCTCCCGAAGAAATAAATCCGTGGTTAGAAATTTTAAAAACAGATCCAATTCGCCAAAAACTAAAAATCGTAAATATTTTAAGTCGACCACAAGTTGGACTTCGTGAAATGATGAATGCAATTCCGATAGTGGAAAATTTGGTAAAAGGAATTTCAACGGACGAAGAAACGATTGAGCAAGCAGAGATCAATATTAAGTACGAAGGCTATATTGAGCGCGAATTCGAGTTGGCAGAAAAGATGAACCGCCTGGAGAATGTAGCCATTCGTGATGACATAGATTATTCCCAAATCCAAAGTTTGAGTAATGAAGCTCGGCAGAAATTCACTGAAATTAGGCCTGCCACATTGGGTCAGGCTAGCCGTATTTCAGGTGTAAACCCTGCAGATATATCCATATTGATGGTTTATATAGGAAGATAATATTTTTAAAAAATGCTGTACGAAATAGGTAGTTCCACGTGGAACTACCGTTAGTAAACCTTCGTCTGCAGATAAAAGTGCATTTAATCGGCATTCTATGTAAAGGAGCATGCCGTTAGTAAAGCTTCCAGCAGAGAGAACTTAGATATAAGTGATAAATATATGCTAAAACAGACCGTTAGTAAACCTACGTCGAAAGAGAAAAGGTCCATTAGCGATAAGAAAACGAGTTATTAGAAGCAGTTCATAAAGTAAGTAAAAGAGCCTAATCTGAACTATTAAATCAACGGTTTATGGGGCAGAATTCGGGTGTTTTAAGAGTGAAAAAGCGTTTAAAATTCAGTTTAAATTAACGTAAAATCGACAGATAAATCGAATGGAAGAGTTATTTAAAGGTGTTTTAATGGTTCTCCGTGGAACTAAATAAAGAAAGTGAGTCGATTAGTATCCTAATACATAATTGGACAGCAAGATGGGGCAGGATTCAGCACTAATAAGGCTCAAAAAGTCATTCAAAACATTCATTATAACCCTGATAATCGTTACTTTTGCTCTATGGGAGAGTCTAACGTTGACGCCTATACGAAAATATGCCTGAGTTGCTTGAACATTGTCCTGTATGTGGACAAAATGGGTCGTTGCCCTTCTTAGAAGTAAAAGATTATACCGTGTCGGAAGAGCTTTTCCAACTCGTAAAATGTCCTGCTTGCGACTTCGTGTACACGAATCCTCGTCCTGAAGCCCATTCAATTGGTAAATACTATAAATCAAGCGACTACATTAGTCATACCAACAGTGGTAAAGGATTAATGAATAGCCTTTATCAGATAGCAAGGAAGCGCGCAATTCGTACAAAACTTGATTTTATAAGTACTTTAAACCCCACTCCAAGAACTCTTCTTGACTATGGCTGTGGTACTGGAGAATTTTTAGCGGGTGCAAAGGCAGAAGGATGGGTTTGTGCCGGCTTAGAACCCGATGATGATGCTCGAAAACTAGCAATTGAAAACCATTCGTTGAATGTGGACCGACCAGAGCATCTAAAAGAACTTCCATCAGGACAATTTGGCGCCATTACCTTATGGCATGTATTAGAACACGTACATCAGCTAAAGGAGACTGTAGATCAACTTAAAAGATGCTTGAGCTCGAAAGGGGTGTTGGTGATTGCGGTGCCGAACAGGACTGCCTATGAAGCCGAAATATATGGACCCCATTGGGCGGCATACGATGTTCCACGTCATTTGTATCACTTTAGCAGAAAGCCCATGCTCCAATTGATGGCGAATGCCGGTTTTGAATGTCATAGTATTCAACCCTTATTCTTTGATCCTTTTTACATTTCGCTATTGAGTGGAGGGTATAAAAACGGATCAAAAAACTTCATTTCGGCCATGTGGTATGGAATGCAAACGACCATCAAAGGGAAAAAGATATCGATAAAAATTCGTCATTGCTTTATGTTTTTACGAAGAAGTAGGGGCGCATTGCAATGCGCCCCTACAAGAAAATTAATATGGGTTCAAATAATAAGTTCAATTGGTATTATTACATTTATAGTCTGATTCAACAATCATCATGAAAAAAATTCTACTTCTTGCATTGATATTTGCACTACAAGCATCTGCACAAATCACTATCAACAGCACCCACCTACCTCCTGCTGGCCAAACATGGATTGAAGCCGTAGATGAATTTTATAATGCAACGATTACTCCCGGAGGAGCCAATCAAACATGGAACTATTCGGGTCTTTTGACAACAACGCTTGATACCACTAGTCTTTTAACGGCTGCGAGTACACCCTATGGTGCAAGTGACTTTCCTAGTTCTAATTTAGCAATTCATCAAGAAGAAGATAGCTCATATTTATATGTCACCAGTAATATTTCTGGACTCTATTTAGATGGGTATTATTTCTATACAGTGAACCACCCTTTGGACAAAATGCAATTCCATTTGCTCCAACTTATCGATTTGTTCCAACACCATTCACATACTTAGACAACTATAACAGTATGTATAAATACGTTGTTGATATCGATACAGCATTGCCCTATATTCGATTTGTGCATCAAGTAAATGTTTCATTTTTATGCGATGGATATGGTGCTCTTCAATTGCCAGGAGTAACTCACGCTAATACACTTCGGACGAAGCAAACCGAAATTATTACAGATAGCTTGTTAGCCGATACGGCAGGAAATGGAATTTATTTTTCGTTTTCTCCGCCATCCATCGAACAGAACACACTCTACCGTTGGTTTAAAGGATCGCAACCATCAATAGTATTAACACTGGAAGCAGATAGCGCAGGAACACAATGCAGCCGAAGCTCCTATCTGTATAATTGGTTTACCACATCGGTAGGCGAAAATCCATCAGCAACCACCACTGTTCATGTATTCCCAAATCCAACATCCAACCTGGTTAATGTTTCTTTGCCACAGGAAGGAACCAAGGACGATATTTTCCAGCTTTATGATATCAACGGAAAAGTGATACGTGAAACTTCATTGAAAGGAATGAAGCAATATTCCTTTTACGTGAGTAATTTACAAAGCGGAGTTTATTTGTGGACCGTGAATAGTTTGAACGCAAGCGGGAAGTTGGTGGTGGAGAAGTAAAAATAGATAACCGTAGCGATAAGGATATTGTTAGCGTAATTTCTGTGAAAGGCAATGAAAAAAATATTTATACTTTTACTTTTTATTTCAATTAATTGTCTTGGACAAACCAAGTACTTTAAACATGATTATAAAAAGTTCAGCCAACTGAAAGAACCTTATCAAAGAAGAAAGGATATTAAGTTGGCTACCTAGAAAAGAAAGTAAACGGGGACACGAGGTACATTAGAATGACGGGCAAAAAAAAACAGCCCATCCAGATCCTGAAGCCGATAGCAGAAACACCGCAACAGGGCTTGGTCGCAACGTGCAGTACTAAAACCTCCCCTTAACACGCTCGCTCTCAAGCGCCTGAAACAAAAATCGCAAACAAGAAATATCCGTGAAGCAATTTTATGTTTGCTAGTTTATTTAAATATCATGGGTTCAAAGTAAAAATTTTAACAGTCAAAAAAGAAAGGAAGGCATTTATTGTCTTTCCTCAATTTACTAAAAAGTTGCCATTACCAGGCAGCCTTTTTTGTGCGTATCTGTGAATCTTGCAAACCTTTTAAAGAATTGTGTAATGGTTGCTTTGTCGAACCACCTCACCTTTGTATTATAATAGTTCCAATATTGATATATCTATCGATCAATAGGCTATAATTCTAAAGAAGGGTCGCAATGATCATAAATAAGACTGGAAAAGTAAAATCAGAAATGAAATCCATGCCTAATGAAAATGACAATTTAATCCCATAGAGCTAGGCTTTTAGGTAAGGTTTACATGATACATATAAACAGTAAAATAAATTTTAATCAAACAAAATAAAGATGAAAACAGTTCTCGTAGTAATTACAGCAATCATAATCTCAGCGGGAGCAAATGCACAGTCCGATTCAACAAGGAACCCAATGAGTCCACCTAACATCAACAAGGGAAGCGACGAAATGATACAAACTCCAAGTCAAGATAATAATCAAAATCAAGACAGGAACAATAGTCAAAACCAAGATAGAAATACCCCGAACAATAAAAGCGGAACCTTGTACCAAGATACCAGCAGGAATAACAGCAATCAAAATACACAATACAACGATGATTCAAGAATGAATCAAGATACGTTAACAAAACATCCTGACGGTTACACGATTCAAAACGGAAAAATGATGGTGGTGAAAGATGGAAAAGTGAGTATGATGGAGAAAGACGTCACGCTTTCTAATGGAACAGTAATCATGAGCAATGGCTACTACATGAAAAAAGGTGGCACAAAAACAATGATGAAAGAAGGCCAACACATGGACATTTATGGCTATACGATTTCAATGAATCCCGAAACGCCCGCAAAACCATCTAAGCCTACCGCACCATCAACACCCAAAACGTATTAATTAAAATAAACAGACAAAATGGAAAAAGAAAAATCAATTGAAGTGTTAAATACACTCATCACCATCAATAATGATAGAATTGAAGGTTATGAAACAGCAACGAAAGAAACGGAAGAGCAAGACCTTAAAACATTGTTTGGACAGTTTATTTCAACAAGTCGCAAATGCAAGCAAGAATTAGTAAGTGAAGTGACCAGATTGGGTGGTGAAGTAGCTGAAGGAACCATGACATCAGGAAAATTTTTTCGTGTATGGATGGATGTAAAGGCAGCACTCACCGGGAAAGACCGAAAAGCAATTCTCGATTCTTGTGAATATGGCGAAGACGTAGCCGTTGATACCTATAACAAAGCTTTAAGAGATAATATAGGAGATATCACCGCTGCACAACAAACCCTGTTGAACGCACAGCACGCACTGATAAAAGCCGATCACGACAAAGTAAAAACCATGCGTGATGCATTAGTAGAAGTAGAAAGTTGATATCACAATTTTAAGTATCCCACAACAATGTAAGTACTGGTTGACGATGGCACTAATGAAATAGGTTTGCCAATCGCGAACAGGCACGAAAGTAAACTCAGCATTGGAAGAGGAAAACACTTAAAAGATAAAAAGGGGAAAAGTAGTTGAAGCCGATATAGCAGTAACGCAGAATCGTGTTGATGATAAGGTTTGCCTATTCTTAACAATTAAACAACAATCCTGCAGGAACATAAGTAAAACTTATTTTAAGCGATCACTGCTTTAACACTTCCCCCTTTCCCAAGTAAACAGTAAACACGCAAATACTATTCGAAAGTTCGCGCGAGAAAAATAGAAGTCCTCTTAAAAGTAATGAAGGATTTTAAAACTAAGTGTGCATTAATTCTAATTAACAAACCAGAAAACATTTCCCTTGAAGAATCAGAACGAGCAACACTTGATTTTGTAACATACCCGTAAATGATTCACCAATTAAACCCTTCCATCTTAGTTGAAACGCCTCTCGGTAGTGGGCAGGCTCTTTTTATCATCGACTATGGCATGCATCAAAATACTTGTTGGGTAATTGCACTCGTAAAAGATGGCACCATAAAGCACTTCGACTGCAACGATGTTATCCTTTCTACGAATTATACTTACGGTTTAAATCTGATGAAAAATAAAGAACCGCATGTAAATGCTATCATCGAGAAGGAAAAGAAAAATAGGTAAATTCGATGTTTTAAGAGGATCAAGTATTTACTTCTTTTAACCAAACCATCGAATTCCTCACGTATAATTATTTTAATCTACCAGTAAGCTTTCCGCAAATCTCTTGCTAACGGTCGTCTTAATTTCTTTTCCAATTTGCAGCAACATCGAATTATCGAAGGGAACAATGTCCAGCACTTTTATTTTAGTTCCAATATTCACGGAAAGTTGAACCAGGTATTGTAGAAAAACAGAAGAGGTATCTTTTACAGCAACGACCCGACAACTTTTTCCAATTTCAATTTCAGAAAGGAGCGTTTTCACGGTAGTTGGAATATCTCCGTTCGATTTGGGAATAGGATCACCATGAGGATCATATTCGGGATGACCTAAAAACGCATCCAAGCGATCTGCCAATTCGGGATGTTTCACGTGTTCGAGTTGTTCGGCTATATCGTGAATTTCATCCCATGAGTAATTGAGTTTTTCGAGTAAGAACACTTCCCATAAACGATGGTTTCGGATGATGGCTACCGCCTCTTTTTGTCCGCGCTCTAAAAGTTTTGCCCCTTTCACCTTATCGTATGAAATCAGTTTCTTTTCACTGAGCTTCTTGATCATATCAATAACCGAAGCGGCACTAACCCCCATCTCATCGGCAATGGCTGTGGGTGAAATCTTTAATTTCTTGTTTAGGGAAATTCGATAAATGGCTTTTAAGTAATTTTCTTCGGTTAAAGAGCGCATAGTTTCATGTGGAATGGGCATCAAAAGTAATAAAAATTAAATTTAGTTTATTAGACAAGTCTAATTTTGTATATTTGTCGAGTCTTATTTTACTGAGATTAAAAAAATAAAATACCGCAATGAATAAAAAGCAATTAGCCATAATGGTGATTCTAGTAGGATCCATGGTTTCCTTGTATTCTTGTGAGAAATTATCACCGGAAGCTCCTGCGGAAGATGAAATACTCGATGGACCTGTGGCGGGTTTAACCCATAGCCAAAATGCACAATTTTTACAGGGAGATAACGCGTTTAATGCGCGCATCTTTACGGAAAGCTCTGGATTAGGATCCGTTTTTGTAGCATCAAGCTGCGGATCTTGCCATGCGGGAGATGGAAAAGGCCATCCCTTTACAACATTGACTCGTTTTGGTCAGGTCGATAGTTCTGGAAATCAATTTTTGCATTTAGGCGGACCTCAACTGCAAAACAGAGCGCTTCCAGGCTATACACCCGAGCAGATTCCGGCGGGAGCGACATTTACTCGAATCACACCTCCAGGAACAACAGGACTTGGTTTTCTTGAACTCGTATCGGATGCAGATATCATGGGGTTGTCAGATCCCAATGATGCAAATGGAGATGGGATTTCGGGCGTTCCTAATTGGATTAATATTCCAGCATACGTTCAACCTCCAACGAACGCGATTCAACAAAATGGAAAGTACATCGGCCGATTTGGAAAGAAGGCGGGCGTTTTTAATTTGCTTCAACAAATTGCGAATGCCTACAATCAAGATATGGGAATCACCTCCATTTATGAACCCCATGATGTATATACTTACCAAGAAATAGATCCAGAAGTTTCCACTCAAGAAGTGTTGAATGTGGTTTTTTATGTTCAAACATTAAAAGCACCCATCCAAAGAAATCAGCAGGATGCCACAGTTAATTTTGGTCGACAACTTTTTAGTAATGTGGATTGCGATAAATGCCACACACCTACTTTGACGACAGGGACCTCCACGGTTGATGCCTTATCCAATAAAACCATTCATCCGTACACCGACTTACTTTTACATGATGTAGGAGGGGGATTGGATGATGGATATACAGAAGGAAATGCGAAAACATACGAATGGAAAACGCCCGCATTGTGGGGGCTGGGACTTTCACCGAAATCGCAAGGCGGTCAATTTTTCTTGATGCATGATGGTAGAGCAACCAGTATTGAGGGCGCCATATTAATGCATGGTGGAGAAGCGTTGAATAGTAAAACGAAGTATCAGAACCTTTCGGCTTCAGAAAAATCAGCGTTACTTAAATTTTTGAATTCATTGTAGAGCCATTTTAAAAATACTATTGATAAAAAAATCCCCAACAGCTGTTAGGGATTTTTTTATCGAAATATGACCAAGAAGAAATCTTCTTTTAATTTAATTCCGCAACTTGAGAAGCTAAATATCCAGCAATACCTTCGTGTGTTGCTTTCATTCCTTCAGCACCAGCCACCCAATTAGCAGGGCAAACCTCACCATTCTCCTCATTGAATTGTAGTGCATCTACAACACGCAGCGCTTCTTGAACATTGCGACCTAAAGGCATATTATTTACAAGTTGATGTTGTACGATACCTTTTTTGTCAATGAGAAATAATCCACGGTATGCTACCATTTCACCATCGGCATGAAGGGTTCCTTCATCGTCGGTAAAATATTCACCAGCTAAAACATCATAAGCAGCCGAAATGGTTTTGTTTGTATCAGCAACAATAGGATACATTACTCCCTTGATTCCCCCTTGATGTGCGGTCATTTGTAACCAACCCCAATGAGATTGCTCCGTGTCGGTTGAGCAAGCGATTACTTCTACATCTCTTTTTTTAAACTCTTCTAAGCTTTCTTGAAAAGCATGAAGCTCTGTGGGACAAACGAAAGTGAAATCTTTTGGGTAAAAAAACAAGACTACATATTTCTTTCCAATGAATTGATCTAAGCTAAATCCATCTACAATTTCTCCACCATTTATTACCGCTTTTGCGATAAAATGAGGTGCCTTTTTTCCAACTAATACTGCCATTTTCTTTATTTTATAATTGAATTCAATTTTGATAGATTTTCTACCATTTTTTCAGACTGCAAAGATACCATCTACTTTTACTATAAAAATGATCCAATCAGGGTCTATTTTATGATAAAAAGCCATGTTCATCATCAATTCATGGTTTAAAAAATCGGAACAACGAAAGAGATAAAAGGTTAATTCTAAGAAACACATTTTTTTTGTAAAAAATTTT
This sequence comes from Bacteroidota bacterium, assembly GCA_016709725.1. Lineage (GTDB taxonomy): Bacteria > Bacteroidota > Bacteroidia > AKYH767-A > OLB10 > JAJTFW01. The sequence continues at coordinate 931,123 of JADJMG010000001.1, read as the reverse complement.
GTTAAGTTTGTTATTCAACCAAGTAAACCGGATCCGATGAAAAAAAATCTACTCACTCTTCTATTGTTTTTAAGCATTGGTCATTTAACCATAGCACAAAACTATATTCAAATGCCTCTTCCTCCTCAATTCACTACATTCACAGGGAATGTGAGAGGTTATTGGTTCACCTCTCCTACGTGTTTCACGATTACTGGTTTAGAGGTTCCTACCGATGCCTCTGCTGGGCTACAAAATATAGCGGTGGTTCGTTTAGACTCTGTGCCTTTAATTTATCCTTCTACCACGAATTCATTCACCACTCTTTTCCTGACACAGAATGACACCTCAACTGGAATGATCCCAGTAAATATTGAAGTTAATGTTGGGGATCGAATCGCTATTATAGGAAATAGGGATAACGTGAATTCTTATAGCGATTCTACTGCGCATACAAGTATTAATGGGTTTCCTGTAGTGTTATACCGCTTTGGAATGCAGTTCAACTTAAGCAATAATGTTCCACATGATTTATGGGCGCAGACGGCGGGAAGCATCAGCAGGGTTTGGATGTATTATGATACTGTAACAACGGCTAATATAACTTATACTTGGCAGGGAGGAACGATCTATTCCTTTAGTAATGGCTTTTCAGCATCCGCTACATCAGTATGGGATTACGGAGATGGATCACCGTTAGACACCGTCTTTAATCCAACCCATACCTATGCCACCCCCGGGACATACAACGTTTGTTCTTATGTTACCGGTAATTGTAGTAGTGATACTGCCTGTACCACTGTAATTATTTGTCCAGCGCCCGCTTTAGCAAGTTATAGTTATGTGACCACATATCCTACTGTTGATTTTACCGATGCATCACAGAATGCAGCAAGTTATTCTTGGAACTTCGGTGATGCATCTCCGTTAAATACTAGCGTCAATCCTTCCCATTCTTATGCGACCTTTGGCACTTATCAAGTATGTTTAACGGTTACGGATACTTGTGGCGGTACGAATGTTCATTGTAAAAACATTTCCGTTTGTCCAGCACTCATTCCCGTTAGTTTAGGAAGTGATGTTATTGCTTGTGGTAGCACGACATTATCTCCCCAATTTCCCAATGCCACCTATTTATGGAACAACTCTGCAACCACCGCGCAGATTTCTGCCACTGCGAGTGGAAGTTATTATGTTATCGTAACGGATGTCAACGGATGTTCGGGAGCGGATACGGTGGATGTGGTGATCAATCCATTGCCCATCGTAAACCTTGGACCTGATTTAGGATATTGCGGTACCGCGGCAACGTTAGATGCACAGAATCCGGGATTGACTTATTTATGGAGCAATGCAGCCACCACACAAACCATTACGGTAACGAACAATGGTACTTATACTGTTACGGTTACTGATGGATTGGGTTGTAGCAACAGAGACACCCTCGTTGTTTCTTTACTCACCGTGCCCACGGCTAACCTTGGAAATGATATTACAATGTGTCAGGGCTTTACTCCTCTGAGTACTCAAAACGGAGCGGGATATACTTATTTATGGAATACAGGATCTACTATTGGATCCATCGGCATCTATACCGGCGGCACTTATTGGGTGCTTGTAACGGCTAGCTCTGGATGTACGGCCAGTGATACGGTGGTGGTGACGATGAATGCGCCTGCCGTTAGTTATGTTGAAACACAAACATTGCTTTGCGTTAACGCTAGTCCAATTACACTTACCCCAGGAACTCCTTCTGGTGGTGTTTACTCGGGGATAGGTGTCACTGGAAATACATTTAATCCCACCACAGCGGGAGTTGGAAACAAAAATGTAATTTATGCGGTTACTGATTCGGCAGGATGTGTGGGTCGCGATACAAGTGTAATTGTTGTAGATCCTTGTGCTGGTGTTGCTGAGGTGGAAGAAATTGGCATGCAACTTTATCCAAATCCGAATAATGGCGTCTTTACAATTAAATTTACGAAACCGGTTAGTAATTTAATAATCACCGATGCCATTGGAAAAGTAATTGAGACTATCTTCCCGTTAGGGCAGCAACAAGAGGTTGATTTAAGTAAGAAAGCTTCTGGAGTATATTTTATCAATAAAGTATTCACCTATGAAGAAAAGAATAAAAGAGACCTCTGGTTTAATGATCAGGGTCTTTATTTAAAAAGAGACTTGCGAAGAGGTGATTGCAAAAGCCCTCTCAAGGAAGGGTTTTTTTTATTTTAAAATTAAGTCTTTCGGCCTAACGAACAACCATTTTTGTATAATAAAGCGCTTTGTTTTGAATGTCGGTGATCTTAATGAAATAAGTTCCGCTGGATAAAGACTCACGTTGAAGCAGGTACGAAGTTCCTTTAAAAGAGATGTTCGGAATTACGGTTCGCCCACTAATATCCATCAATTCAAGAAGGTGAGTATGATCTTTAATCCCATCAAAAAGGAGCAGCGTACTTTCATTCATTGGATGTGGACTCAATCGAATGGTTCCTGCTTCTTTTCCACTGATTGGAGCAATTCCCACAGTTGAATTACTAAAAGTAGTTAAAGTTGAATTGGTGATAACAGGTGGATTAAAATCAAAATAAATATTAGCTGAATTTGTCACAACTGTTGGGTCGGGATTTGTCTGACTTCCTTTTATTCTGAAATAAATGTAACCATGACTTGCTGGTTCATTCACGTTACTATCAGGCAACAGAATATCATCAAAATGAAAACGCATTAACTCGCCTCCAATTTTTTCAATCCAGCATAAATGAGAGGTTGAAATCACAAATAAAGAATTAATATTTAACTTAGGAGAAATGGTATCCGTCACAATAATATTAAAGGCCGTATCATTTCCTGTATTCTGAAAACGGATAAGATAGCGGAGCTCTTCATCCATAAATACTTGATGGTTGGCACCAACTCCTATGGGTGAAACTTCTTTGTCGTTTGGATCCCAAGAACAGAGGACAACGAATGCATTTAAATTTGTGTCAGTACTTAAGAGGGAACCTGACCCATCAAAAGTACTGGCATGTGTTGATGTGTACATCGTATTTCCTGCACCGGGGAGCAAATAGGTGGAGAAAAATGTTCTTGTTTCCATCGGTAATAAATTAGAATAGGTAAATGTGATGCTATTTCCACTCACCACTCCAGCAGGATTGGAATTCGTATACGTCATCAACGGATCAAAATTGAAAGTAACACTTCCCGAATCAATATAGGTACCTTGATTGGTAATGCAGGTTTGAAATGCAACACTTGAATTACATCGAGGAATTACGGTGAAGGTGGATGCTGAGATGGAATGAAACATGGAATCAGGAGCAAGGTTGAAATTTAATCCAGAAAGATTCGCAGCGCCCACCACAACCCCGTGAGACGTTACACCATCACTCACCGAAAAACCATTGGTAGAAAGATGTGTCAAAGAGAAAACGGCATTTGATGTGTCACCTAAAATATAATCTCCATTCTGATCCGTGTAAAAAATTTGGCCAGAAGGTTGTTTTTCGATTTGTTGTTGGGCCAAAGGAATATCATTAATTCCAAAAGCACTGTCGTTATCTATGTCGTAATAGGCTTTGCCAGAAATCGAATAAATATTAGCCCCGCCATAACTTAGTACAACTGTGTCGGCACTAGAACAGCCCGTAGAATCGTAAACATAAAGTACATAAATTCCTGCACCAAGACCACTTTGATTTAGCAGAGTTGATCCGTTGCTCCATTGATAGAAATAAGGCGGAAGTCCACCGGAAATAGTGGTTTGAATGGAACCATCGGTGCAAGTAGGACAAGTTGGATGAGATATGGTAAAATTTACTTGTATAGGATTACCCCAAGAGCTTATCGTGACATTAGCAGAACCAGTACAAATAACACTACTTGCATCCGTTACACTAAAACCATACCCCCCTGGTGCTAAATTGGGGATGACAAGAGGTTGGCCTTGCGGACTACCTACTAAAAGACCACTAAAATTAACATAGTAAGGAGCAACACCTCCCGAAAACATTAATGTAACACTCCCATTATTAGCCCCACAATTAGCATTGTTTACAGAAGCAAGTGTTACGGTACATTGCGACGATGCATGAAAACTGAACAGTAAAGTGATTAGTAATAAGTAGAGTTGACGCATGGTATTTAGAATTAATTACAATTTGGATATGTAATTATATGAATAATTATAGAACTAACAACCATACGTTTACATTAAATCTAATCTAACTGGTTTAATAAAACATGTTTCCAAGACTAGAAATTCAAAAACATAATCACAAACAATTTTCAAATCACTGATAATGATATCGTTGAACAGGATTAAGGTTTCACGAAACTAAATTGACCATGTGCAAACTGAATTTTTTCTCGTGCCAATGTTTTTTGTCCTTGCTGTAGAAAAACTTCCAATTGATCCTCGTTTTCTAATCCTTCCATCGGAACTTCCATCCATAAAATTCCGCCATCTACAAGGGTGTAGGGAACGGTTAATCGAATTTGTGGACCGCTTGGAATTTGTAAACTCAAGTACGTACTGTCCGAACTAAATAAGGCTTTTTTGTTGCCAAGCAAAAGCTCGAAGGCGATGACGTAGTTTTGCGGATTTATTTTGGAAGAGGATTGAATTTTAAGTCTAACGGTATCTATATACGAAGTGCCCGACTCATTTAATGATAAATAACTTTCCGTAGGAAGTTTGAAGTAGTTTTCGTTTAACCCCGAGAGTGGTAAAATTACTTCCGTCCACTTCACCCACTCGTTAGCTCGAACTGCATGTTTTTGTTGGGCGATTCGTTCCACATGTTCATATTGGAGAATAACACTTACGCAGGAATCGGGGCCCTTTAATGCCGAGAGCCACAACGTTTCAATCGGATAACTCCATCCACTCATAGCAAAAGAATTTTGATCCAATAAAGTTTCATCTACAATCGCTTTCTGAATGCCAATCTTCCTCGACATATTCGTTAACGACTCCATTTGTTCAACACGTAAGGTGTACGGCTTTGCGGTGATACGAAGTACATCCAGGTGCAAAAGCAATACGAGGGAGAGTCCAACGAAGGCCATCAGCTTCGGAACAAAAACGCGCGACAAGGAAATAATTCCGGCAGCCGCCATGGCTATCATAAACGGAATGGGCAGTAACATGCGTTCCGAATAATTACTAATACCACCAAAGCGATGGGTGGCAGCAATGATAATTACATAACCCAGAACAAAAGCGATGAGGAGTAAACTCGATTTCATTCTTCTTTGCATCGCGTAAATAGCGATGGTCACTAAGAAGAGCAAAGAAGTAATGGTGTAATTAGCTGCAATCACTTTCATCAAATCAAATACGGTTTCAATGGATAGCGTTTTTAAAAATCCATAATCGTTGTAGACCACAGGATAAAAAGTTTTATCGTGGTCGTAGCTATCCAACAAGAAAAACTTCAAGGCCATTAGGATTACCAAGGAAGGCCACAGAATTTTTGGAAGTCGGCTCTTTTCACTGTTGATGGACTTTGCCCCTTCCGCTCTCATCAACGACCACCAAGCAAACGTAAACGCTAATGGGTAAAATAATAATGGATGCGAAAAAATAATGAGCGCCATCAGACTAATTAATATCGGAAAACGAAAGCGAAACGAGCGTCCCAGCAATGACAACCAAACGGGAAGTAATGCTAATCCTTGCAGCAATTCCGTTACGGGGCAGAAAAAACTATAGCGAATGGTGAGGGAGAGAATCAGCAATAAACAAATGATGCCACGACGCGTTTCGAGTTTATATGCCATCAAAAGAAAAAGAAGATAATACCAAATGATATCTCCTAAACTATACAGAATGGCAACGGCTTTTAAGGGGAGATGTAGCCACACGCCGATAACGGGCAATACTTGTGAAACGATACCGATGGGGCGTTGATGGGCGACATAGAAAAATTTTCGATCAATGATTTCGAACAAATAATGAGCGGCATCAAATGCTTGACGCTCTTTCCAGAAATAGAGAGAAAGCAACGTTAAGCAAAGAAAAAATAATTGTCCTGCCACTTGCAAAACAATCAAATCATTTTTTATGTCTGGGTGTTTTCGCTCCAACGTGAATGATTGTGGGGATGAAAGTACTGAAATTTAATGTAGATAAGAAATTTGCGTTTTATTTATCAAATTAATTATAGAAAAGCCCGCGAAACAAGTCTTTTATCTTATAAAAGAAACCAAAGAAAGTGGATCTAATAAACCCCTGCAACCCACCATAAAATCTAAGTATACTGTTAGAGGGCAAGGATTAATCGATTAATGTTGAATTTATAAATAATTCTGAATTCATAATTCTGAATTTACTTCATCCCTCCACCACCATCACAATCTCACCCTTCACACCTTTCGCTTCAAAATAATTTTTTAGCGACAACAGTGTTCCTCGTTTCGTCTCTTCAAACATCTTCGAAATTTCGCGGGAGACCGATGCCATACGCTCTTCACCAAAATGGAGAATGCATTCGTCGATGAGTTTGATTAATCGAAATGGACTTTCGTAAAAAATCATCGTTCTGGTTTCTTCTTTTAATGCGAGCAATCGCGTTTGCCTACCTTTTTTCTGAGGAAGAAATCCTTCGAAAACAAATCGATCACAAGGCAATCCGCTCATGACTAATGCAGGAACAAAAGCCGTAGCACCCGGCAAGCACAAAACTGGAATTTCTTCTTTAATGCATTCTCGTACTAATAAAAATCCGGGATCGCTAATCCCCGGTGTTCCTGCATCGCTCACCATCGCAATTTTTTGACCCTCTTTCATAAAACGAATTAACTCTGAAAGAGCGGCGTGTTCGTTGTGCTGATGGTGTGATAAAACACGTTTATCAATTCCAAAATGGTTGAGTAAAACCTTGCGGGTTCGAGTGTCTTCAGCTAATATGATGTCCGCATTTTTCAATACATCGAGTGCACGCAAGGTAATATCTTGCAAATTTCCTACAGGTGTGGGGACGAGAGTAAGCATATTTTATAGATTGCAAAGGTGGTAGATTAATTGTAATAAAAGTAACGGAGGGTATGCAGTAACGAGTCATGCATTGATTTTTAAAGGTTTAGTATTGAACAGGGGTAACTCCTTCCTAGGTCTTGCAAATGAAAATTGAATGTTGTAAATTCGTTATTCTTGAAATCGCCCTCTGCTTGTTGCAAGAGATTCGTTTTTCTCTTATCCTCCCATCAAAATAAATTAGTATGAATTACATGAAATCTTCCTTGAAATTAGTAATAGCTACAGGAGTCGCTGTTTTGTGTTGCATCACATCACTCTCTGCACAAAACTCATTAAAGGCCTATTTTCAAAGTGGTGTTGTGAACATCGCTGAAAACACAAGTGATTTTATTCATTCATCTCCACCAAAGAATGAAATGAACGGATATTATTATCGATTTATTCAGTTTAAAGCATTGCCCACCCCAGCAGAGCGCGAAAGGTTGAAATCTTATGGATTGGTGTTGATGGATTATATTCCGAATAATACTTTCATGACCGCCATCCCCGTTAGTTTTAATAGGGCACTATTAAAAAACACGAATGTGCATGCAGTATTTGCGCAAACCGAAGTTCAAAAAATTAGCAAAAACATTATTGGTGGATTTCAAGATTGGGCCATGAATGAAAAAGGAATGGTGGATTTGAATATTCAATATCAAGGAAACTTGACGTTAGCCATGGCGCTTTTCGAAGCTGAGAAGCACGGACGAATTTTGGTTTCGAATCCTGAGAATCGCATCATTTCAGTTCGTGTAAGTGAATTTGCATTAAAAACATTGGCCGCACAACCTTGGGTGTTTTACATTAATACCATTGCTGCCCCTTCTCTACCCGAAGACACGAAAGGAAGATCGTTACATCGTTCCAATACTATAAACAGTGATTTTGTAACCGGACGACGTTACGATGGAACAGGCGTTACAGTAGCCATTGCTGATGACGGATTAGTAGGACCGCATATTGATTTTACGGGCCGCATGACGAATTTTGCTACAGGAACTGGACAATCGCATGGCGATATGACCAGCGGAATTTGTGTGGGTGCTGGTAATTTGAATCCAGTGATTCGCGGAATGGCAACTGGAGCGTACCTCTATACTTTTAACATTGGTGCTTATCCCCAAGTGTTAAATGCCGTTTCTAATTACACCAATTACGGAATTGTAATTGCCTCCACATCGTATTCGCAAGGTTGTAATGAGTACACATCAGACACACAGTTTGGCGATAATTTATTGTATAATAATCCACAGCTTCAATTTGTTTTTTCAGGAGGAAATAGCGGAAGTACGAATTGTGGTTATGGAGCCGGTACCGCCTGGGGAAACATTACCGGAGGTTATAAGCAAGGGAAAAATGTTATTGCTTGTGGAAATTTAGATGAGTTGGAAGTGTTGGACGCTACAAGTAGTCGCGGACCTTCTGCCGATGGGCGCATCAAACCCGATATTTGCGCAAACGGAAGAAATCAATTGAGCACGAATGAAAACAATACGTATCAAGTAGGAGGAGGAACATCCGCAGCATCTCCTGGTGTTGCAGGGGTGATTGCCCAGTTGTATCATGCTTATAAAAGTTTAAATAGTGTTTCAAATCCTCCAGCAGCATTGATAAAAGCATCTTTATTAAATACCGCAGAAGATATTGGAAATGCAGGTCCCGATTTTATTTATGGATGGGGCAGAATAAATGCATTAAGGGCATTGCGTACACTCGAAGAAAATAGATATTTAACGGATAGCATCTTACAAGGTCAAAATAAAACGCATAACATAATTATTCCCGCAGGAACAAAGCAAGTAAGAGTGATGGTGTATTGGTCGGATGTGGGTGGATCGCCGGCAGCAGCTCCTGCGCTTGTGAATAATTTAAATATGAAAGTAACCGATCCCTCTACCACGCAATGGAATCCTTGGATCCTCGACCCTACTCCCATTGCTGCTAACTTAAACACTCCTGCAGTGCGAGGTGTGGATAGTTTAAATAATATGGAGCAGGTTACACTCGAAAATCCTGCAGCGGGAACCTACACAGTGACCATTAACGGTTACGCCATACCGTCAATTGGTCAACGCTATTATTTAGTTTGGGAATTCAGATCGGAAGCATTAACACTCACCTATCCAAACGGTGGAGAGGGTTTTGTTCCTGGAGAAACGGAAGTAATTCGTTGGGATGGACAACGAAATTTAGGAACGTATTTGTTAGAGTATACTACCAATAATGGAACGAGCTGGACAACCATTTCCGCTGCAGTTGCACAAAATGTTCAACAATATTCATGGTTGGTACCCTCTACCATTACAGGAAGAGCTAAGGTGCGTGTCTCTAGAAATGGATTTAATGATATGAGTGATTCATCCTTTGCCATCATTGGTGTCCCAACCGGTCTGGCAGTAGCATGGGCATGTCCTGATAGTTTGCGTCTTAGTTGGAATGCAGTAACGAGTGCAGCAGGATATACCATCTACAAGTTGGGAAATAAATACATGGAGCCAATCGGTACATCAACCACCAACGGATTTACGGTACAAGGCGTAAATTCTTTAACGAGTTATTGGTTTAGTGTTTGCGCAAATACCATCGATGGAAATAAAGGAAGAAGAGCGTATGCCATTAACAAGGCACCAGGAATAACAAATTGTCCGCTAGCCATTGATGCTAGATTGGCTGCGGTAACAAGTCCTATTCAAGGCAATGTATTTGGATGTCAAAATAACGCGGCCGTTCCTGTGACAGTAACGGTAGAAAATTTCGGACAAAATCCTTTGACCAATATTCCGGTTTATTATTCTTTTAATAATGGTCCGGCTGTCATGCAAACCATTCCGGGAACATTAAATCCTACCAGTACAATCTCTTTTACTTTTCCATCAACATTGAATATGTCAGCATCCGGAACGTATACCCTTCGAACATGGGTAGCATACCCCGGAGAATTAAATTTATATAATGATTCTGCGCTTGTTTCCACAACCGTATTTGCAAACAGCACGCCTCCTATCACACAGAATTTTGAGCTGGCAACATTTCCACCTGCAGCGTGGGCTATTAACAATGCAGATGCATCCTACACTTGGGAAAGAAGAACCGGAATTGTAGGCGCTACCGGAGCCACTACTGCCGCTGCGTATATCAACAACTATTCTTATAATGCACCGGGTGCAGAGGACATGATATCATCTTACGTAATTTCTTATACAAGTGGAGGAAGTCCACTTCTCACTTTCGATGTTTCTTACGCAAGGTACAGTACCACTTATTTTGATGGACTTAGAGTAGATGTGTCTACGGATTGCGGAGCAACATGGGCCCCTTCTGGATATTTAAAAAGTGATTTAGTGCTAGCTACAGCAGGCACAGTAACTAGTGTATTTACACCAACGTTAGCGAGTCAATGGAGAAAAGATACGGTGGACTTAAGCGCATGGGCAGGTACAAACGTCATGGTTCGATTTGTAAATATTAATGGCTATGGAAATAGTTTGTTTATCGATAACATCAGTTTTGGCGTGAATACTGTTTCCACCTTGAACATGACATGCCTCATTGAAGGATTTCATAATGGGAGTGGAGGTATGGTGCCGGCGTTGTTTAATTCAGGCATATCGGCCCCTTCCTCGCAAACGGATACTTTACAAGTTCAACTTCGAAATTCAGGCAGTCCATATGCTGTTTTCGCCTCAGCAAAAGCCGTGGTTGGAACCAATGGTGTTGTTTCTATACCCTTCCCCTCAAGTGTCATTGGAAACAATTATTTCATCGAAGTGTTGCATCGAAATATAGTTTCTACATGGAGTGCAGCCCCAATTCCTTTCTCCGTGGTTACCAATTATAATTTCACGACCGCAGCATCTCAAGCATATGGATCTAATCTGAAAATGCTGTTGCCAGGGGTTTATGGTTTCTATAGTGGTGATCTTGCTCCAAAGGATGAAACCGTTGATATTACCGATCAATCCACTTTAAACAATGCAATTTTTAATTTTTCTTCCGGATACGAGGTAAGCGATCTTACCGGAGATGGTTCGGTAGATATTACTGATCAGGCAATTATGGATAATAATATCGGTGCTTTTGTTGGTTCTATTCACCCATAGATAAAAAGTCTTTGATCCCTTGTCTTCATTTAGGACAAGGGATCGTGTTTTTTGTGCCTTAGAAAAGGCGCTGTTCAAAGATTTGATAGTATTTTAAAGCAATAAATTCTGAACAGGAAAATCTTTGTTAAAGAGAATGGAATATTCTTTTTACTTTCGTATGGTCACAAAGGAATATTTTGCAGATAGACAGGGGAAACCCTTTGTCAATTTATAAAAGTCCCTTGTATTCATTATATTCATCAACAAAACCAAATCAATCATACTTATGAATCGTATTTACATCGGGTTGCTCGCTATCGGAATGTTCTGTTCCGTTAACACAATCGCACAACAAAACACCAGCATTTATTTGCAAAGTGGAACGGTACAACCAGCTTCTAATCTTTCAGAATTCATTTCTGAAGCTTCCCCTTCGGATGTTTTCAATGTTTATTATTACCGCTTCTTGCAATTTAATTCCTTACCTGGAATGGCAGAACAAAATGCTTTGCGTCAGAACGGATTAGTGATTATGGATTACGTTCCCAAAAATACTTTTATGGTGGCGATCCCACTTGGATTTAATAAGTCACTGTTGAGTGGATTTAATGTTCGTGCTGTTTTAAAACAAAGTGCTGCACAAAAAATTAGTCGCAACATTATTGGAGGTTTCCAGGCCTGGGCAATTAATGAGCGTGGTACCGTGGATTTAAATATTCAGTATCAAGGAAACATTTCACATGCTGCGGCATTAACATCCGCTTTAGAACATGGAAAACTGCTTTCACAAGAACCAAAAAACAGAACCATCACCTTACGTGTAAGTGATTTTTCAATGATGAATTTAGCAGCGCAACCTTGGGTGTTTTACATTAATACAATTGCAGCGCCAGGTGAAAAAGAAGATACGAGAGGAAGAAGTTTACATCGCTCGAATGTTATCAATAGCGATTATGCTACTGGTCGTCATTATGATGGAAAGGGAGTGAGTATTGCTGTTGCTGATGATGGTTTTGTTGGACCACATATTGATTTCGCGGGTCGACTTACCAATTTTGCTACTGGTGTTGGTCAAACACATGGCGACATGACCACGGGTATTGCGGGTGGTGCAGGAAATTTAAATCCAACAATTCGTGGAATGGCAAGTGGTGCCGACTTGTATTCATATAATATTGGTGCTTATCCTCAAGTGATCGATGCCGTTGCGAATTTTAATAATCACGGAATTGTGATCGCATCTACTTCCTATTCTCAAGGCTGTAATGAATACACTTCCGACACTCAATTTGGAGATCAGTTGCTGTTTGATAATCCTCAATTGCAATTTGTATTTTCCGGTGGAAATAATGGAAGTGGTAATTGTAATTATGGTGCTGGCAGTAGCTGGGGGAATATTACTGGTGGATACAAACAAGGAAAGAATGTGGTTGCCTGTGGTAATTTGGATGCCTTAGAAGTGTTAGATGCATCAAGTAGTCGTGGCCCTGCTTCGGATGGTCGTGTGAAACCCGATATCTGTGCCAATGGTAAAGATCAGTTAAGTACCGATGAAGACAATACCTACCAAGTAGGGGGCGGAACGTCCGCAGCTTGTCCTGGTGTTGCTGGAATTTTTGGACAAATGTTTCAAGCCTATAAAGAATTAACAGGGGCTGCAAATCCTCCTGCAGCATTAATCAAAGCTTGTTTATTAAATACTGCGGAAGATATTGGTAATCCAGGGCCCGATTTTATTTATGGATGGGGCCGCGTAAATGCATACCGTGCACTTACTACATTGGAAGATAATCGCTACTTAACAGATTCTGTTGATCAAGGAAGTAGCAACACACATTCTATCACAGTTCCTGCTGGAGTTGAAGAGGTGAGAGTGATGGTGTATTGGGCAGATGTAGGAGGATCACCCGCTTCAGCACCTTCTTTGGTGAACAATATCAACATGACTGTTGAAGATCCATCTTCTGTAGTTTGGAATCCGTGGATTTTAGATCCCACACCCATCGCGGCGAACTTAAATGCGAATGCAGTTCGAGGCATTGATAGTTTGAACAATATGGAGCAAGTAACAATTGCTACACCAAGTGCAGGCGTATACAACGTAACGATTAACGGTTACGCCTTACCGTCATTAGGTCAACGCTATTATTTAGTATGGGAATTTAGAACAAACGACGTTACACTTACCTATCCAAATGGTGGCGAAGGTCTGGTACCCGGAGAAAGTGAAGTAATTCGTTGGGATGGACGTAAAAACACTGGAAATTATTTATTAGAGTATACAACAGATAATGGAGTGAACTGGAATACTATTTCTGCTTCTGTTCCTCAAACATTACAACAGTTCACTTGGAATATTCCTAATTCAGTTTCTGGCGAAGTTAAAGTACGCATCTCTCGTAATGGATTTAGTGATGAGTCTGATTCTTCATTAGCCATTATCGGTTTACCAACAGGTATTGTGGTAGATTGGGCTTGTCCAGATTCGGTTCAACTCAGCTTTAATGCGGTGACCGGTGCTGCTGGGTATACTGGATATGTGCTTGGAAGTAAGTACATGGAAATTGCAGGAAGTAGTACAACAAATACAATGGTTCTCTATGGAGTAAATCCATCGATCGACAATTGGTTTAGTGTAAGTGCAAACACATCTCAAGGAAATAAAGGACGTAGAGCAAATGCCATTTACAAAGCACCGGGTGTATTTAATTGTGCACTAGCTACCGATGCCAACCTTTCTGCTTTAGTGAGTCCTTCAACGGGGTCGTTGCAAGACTGTCATGATAATTCGGCTATCGTGGTAGCGGTGTTAATTTCGAATGAGGGACTGAGTCCCTTAACGAATGTTCCCGTTAATTATTCTTTAGATGGAACAACAACGGTAACAGAAACTTTTACCGGGACTATTAATCCAGGCGCATCCCAATTGTTTTCTTTCGCAACAACTATTGATGTATCACTAGCGGGTAATTATGTTTTGGATGTTTGGTTAACTCTTGCCGGAGATCAATATATTTATAATGATTCGGCCCAAGCGTTAATTAATGTTGTAGGAGGAACTTCCGCTACATTACCTTTTGTGAATGATTTCGAATTGGATGTTAATTGCTCAAACAATACGAATTGTGAAGCAACTATTTGTTCTATTACGAATGGCTGGTTAAACGAAACAAATTTAGATCAAGATGATATTGATTTCCGTGTATGGTCAGGAGCTACGGGTTCTACTGGAACAGGTCCGACCACTGATCATACCCTCGGTACTGCAGCTGGAAAATACATTTATTTAGAAGCGTCAAACTGTTTTGGAAAATCATCTAATCTGATATCTCCTTGTATCGATTTAACAAATCCGCCTTCTCCGCAACTTACTTACTGGTATCATATGTGGGGTCCAGCAATGGGTGAATTGCATGTAGATATTTTCTCTCAAGGCGGATGGATCAATGATGTAATCCCAGCAATTGTTGGAAACCAAGGAAACCAATGGTCGCAAGGAGTAGTAAATTTAGCGCCATGGACCGGAGAAATAATAAATATTCGATTCAGAGGGATCACTGGAAATAATTTTACTTCTGATATAGCTTTGGATGATATCAATGTTTTGGATGCTTCTGCTCCTCCTGTTCCAGCGTTTAATGCAAATGCAGTGACGGGTTGTTCGGGCAAAATATTCTCCTTTACCGATCAAAGTTTAAATTCACCAACAGGTTGGGCTTGGGTTTTCACTCCATCTACCGTAACTTTTGTGAATGGAACGACGGCCAGTTCAGCAAATCCTGATGTAGTATTTAATGCTGTGGGTGCTTATGATGTTGAACTTACGGCAACGAATAGTTTTGGTGGAGGTGTTGTTACGCAAACGTCATTCATCAATATTTTACCGGCCTACTCAACTCCTGTAATCGAAGAATTCCAAAGTGGAGTCTTTCCTCCTTCTGGATGGACGATTGAAGATGCAGGAGGAACAAACACTTGGACCGAAGTCGTAGGCATAACAGGTGCAGCTGGAACGCCTACTACGAGTTCATTCGTAGAAAACTTCGTTTACAATAATGTAGGTGCTGAAGATGGATTAACAACTTTCGAAACATCATTAGCAAGTGCTACTTCAGCATTATTGACTTTCGATGTTTCTTATGCTCGTTATGACGCTACTTATACAGATACATTACGGGTAGATATCTCTACCGATTGTGGTACTACTTGGATTCCTTCTGGATATCAGAAAGATGGAACTAACCTTGCTACCGTAGGCGATAATACGAACAGTTGGGTTCCTACATTAGCTACCGACTGGAGAAATGATACCATCAATCTGAGCACCTGGTTAGGATCAAATATCCTTGTGAAGTTTGTGAATATTAATGGCTATGGAAATAATCTGTATGTCGATAATATTAACATTGATGCCACTGTGGGCATTGATCAACCAGATCAATTAGGCGATGTAAATGTTTATCCAAATCCTTCTGAAGGATTGTTTAATCTTGAATTAAATGGCGTAGATGCTAAACAAGTAGCTTATATATTAACGGACCTAGAAGGTCGTACATTGATGGTTCAAAGAATCAACGCTGGCACCAACTATCGTGGTATCATCGATTTACGTCAAATGCCACAAGGTATCTATCTCCTTCGCTTAACGTCAGAAAAGGGAAGCCGTACCGTGAAAATGGTGAAGTTGTAATTTATTAATTCGATTCATTTCAAAAAAAGCCTTTCGGTCGATAAGACTGGAAGGCTTTTTTTAGTTCGGAGAGTCGGAGTTCGGAGAGTCGGAGTGGGGTAGAGGGCAGTTCGGAGATCGGAGAGGGAAGATGGGAGAGGGAGAGGGAGAGACTGGAGTGCGATAGCATCTCCTTCCCGATAGTTATCGGGACACCCTAGAAGTACAGTACTTCGTACAGACTTCTGGGCGAAGCCTCGCGACACCAATCCACCTCCCGATAGCTATCGGGACCACCAATCCACCCCAGGTCGCCCGGGCTCCACACAATTTGCCAACTCACCAACTCACCAACTCACCAATTCACCAACTCCCCTATCCAATAATCTCGTAAATTTGCCCCATGGATTCAGTACGCCAGCTTAAATATGCAAAACTCATTCAGAAAGAATTGGGTGAACTCTTCTTACGAGATGGGAAAGATTGGTATGGCCCTCATTTCGTTACGGTGACACATGTGAAGATTACTCCCGATCTGAGTTTGGCGCGTGTGCACCTTAGTGTTTTTAAAGCTCAAAAGCCATTGGAAATTCTAAAAGCTCTGAAGAAGCATAATGCAACCGTGCGTTTTCATTTGGGAAAGAAAATTGGCAAGCAAGCTCGCATTGTTCCAGAACTTGAGTTTTTTATTGACGATAGCCTCGATTATTCCGATAAGATGGATGCCATTTTTAAAACAATCGATATTCCTCCTGCTGAAGATTCTTTGGATTCTTAATCGTTGATTTCACCTCTATATACCCTTTTTAGTACCTTCGCAGCCGATGCAATACGATCCGATAAAGCGCAGTCTCGGGAATGTTTTTAATAAATCCCCCTTCTTAAGAAAGACATTCTATCAACTCCTCGACTTACTTCTGTTGAGAGCTTGGCATGTACATAAAGAATTAAAAACGTGGATTAAACAAGCTCCTAAATCGGCTTCTATCTTAGATGCTGGTGCGGGCTATGGTCAACATTCACTTTGGCTCAATCGCCGACTTCCCGATGCAACTATTTTGGCCGTTGATGTGAAGGAAGAGCAAGTAGCTGATTGCAATACTTTTTCAAACAGATTGGTGCAGGGGATAAAGTAAAGTTTGTGGTAGATGATCTCACGACTTACGTAGATGCTAACCGTTATGATTTCGCCATATCGGTGGATGTGATGGAACATATTCTGGAAGATGTGCAAGTATTTAAAAATATAAATGCATCTCTTAAACCAGGAGGCATGCTCCTCATCTCTACACCCAGCGATCAAGGTGGCTCTGATGTGCATGGCGATGAAGAAAGTTCTTTTATTGAAGAGCATGTGCGCGATGGATATAACATCAAAGAGATTGAAGATAAATTGCGCTCTGCAGGATTTACAAAAGTAGAAGCACGCTATCAATACGGCACACCGGGAAAAATTTCGTGGAGGTTGTCCATGAAGTATCCCATCCTCATGCTTGGATCAACAAAATTGTTTTTTGTGATCTTGCCATTTTATTATTTGATCACGTATCCCTTTGCGTATTTGTTAAATTGGATGGATGTGATGATGAAACATCCTACCGGTACGGGACTCATCGTGAAAGCCTGGAAATAATTGATGAGCTTAGCCTGGACCATAACCCGGCGTTACCTCTTTGCGAAAAAATCGCACCACCTCATTAATGTAATTAGTTGGATAAGCGTGTTGGGAGTAGCCGTAGGCACTTTCGGACTCGTTGTTGTGCTTTCCGTTTTTAATGGCTTTGGAAATTTAGTGATGGAGATGTACAACTCCTTCGATCCCGATATTAAAATTCAAACGGTAAGCGGAAGAAGTTTTGAGCCTACCGATAAAGTAATTCAATCATTAGAAAAACATCCTGGCATTGATGCAATCACTTTTGTAAAAGAAGACAACGCGCTCCTGCGTTACATGGATCGACAATATGTGGTTACGTTGAAAGGTGTAAGCAATTCGTTTTTCAAGACGAGTGAAATAAAAGATAAATTGCTTGAAGGAGATGCGATTTTAGAAAGTGGTGATGTGAACTTTATGATTCCGGGAGCGCAAATCGCTTACTCGATGGGAATTCGTCCCAACGATTTATTGAATCAAGTAAATATTTTTATGCCGCAACGCGGAATCGATCCCGGAGTAGTTATGCTCGATCCTTCCGATGCATTTATTCAACGTACCATGGTTGCATCTGGAATCTTTAGTGTGCAACAAGATTTTGATGCGAAGTATGTATTGGTTCCTTTGCGTTTCATGTATGATTTATCTGGAAACAACAAACAGATCTCCGCATTTGAAATCAAATTAAAAAATGATGACGACTCGGAAAAAGTGATGGCACAGTTGCAAAGTTTATTCGGCAATGATTTCACGGTGAAAGATCGTCTGATGCAACATGATTTTTTATTTAAAGTGATTGGAGCAGAAAAAGTAGCGGTGTATATTATTCTCGGATTTATTTTGATGATCGCAGCGTTCAACTTATTTGGAACATTAACCATGTTGATTCTCGACAAACGCGACGACTTGCAAACCTTGTATCACATGGGTGCCGATTTAAAATTAGCACAACGAATATTTCTACTAGAAGGATTGGTGATCTCCGTGGGTGGTGCTTTTGTGGGAATGATTTTAGGAGCCATTCTATGCGGACTCCAGCAATATTTCGGCTTGGTTAAAATTGGTGGCGGCGAAGGTTTTGTTGTGGAGGCGTATCCCGTCGACATGCAACTCGGTGACTTTATGATTGTGATGGGCATTGTGATGGTTATTGGATGGTTGGCGGCTTCATATACATCGAAGAATATTGTTCGTCGAATTTCTGATCAACGATTAGCCACGGAGTAAAGCAAGGAGCAATGTCACACTGGAAACCATATGCCGCGCTGGGCGCACTTTGTTTTATTTGGGGAACCACATATCTCGCTATTCGCATTGGGATGCACGAACATTTTCCGCCATTCTTGTATTCAGGAATTCGTTTTATGATTGCAGGAGGCTCTATCTTAATCTGGTTTTTAGCAAGAGGAAAAAAAATTCAAGTAAGCAAACAAGATTTGAAACGTTTACTGGTGAGCGGCATGTTTATTTTTCCTGGTGGAAATTTATTCCTTGTTCTCGCCGAGCAAACCATCGACAGTGGAATTGCAGCATTATTTAACGCTGCGTTTCCGCTCTGGATCTTGTTAATTACACGAATCTGGAATCCATCTGAAAAAACACCAGCATTAGCACTTACCGGAATCATTGTTGGGTTCTTGGGACAGTTTTTAATTTTTTACGATAATCTTTTTATTGAAGGAAGTAATTTATTTCAAGTGGGATTAATTTTCTTAGTTGGAGGCGTCATCAATGGATCCATCGGAAGTATTCATATGAAAAAGTATCCGATTAGTTTGAGTCCAGTGATCACAGCCGGACTCCAAATGTTTTTATGCGGATCCATTACTGCTACGGTTGGTTTTGCAAAAGGAGAAGCATCCCATCTACCAACAACGATGCCCGGTTGGTGGTCGATGTTGTATTTGGTGATTATCGGATCCATCATTGGGTATACTTTGTTTGTTTATGCCATGCGAGAATTGCCTGCTCAGCAAGTATCTATTTATGCTTATGTAAATCCAATTGTTGCGGTTTTCTTAGGATGGTTGTTTTTGAATGAACAAATTAGTCAACGTAGTTTGATGGCCATGTGCGTCACCGTTTTGGGGGTGTATCTGGTGAATCGAGGCATGCAACGTTCTAAATTGTTGAATAAATCTTCATAAAGTTAGCTAAAGGCAATTTTTGATTCTTATTTTTACAAGTACTATGGGAAGAAAAATGTCGTTCATGTGTTTGTTGCTCCTTCTCTCGCTGATGGGCCAAGCACAAATTCGTTTTAATCCGCAAGGAGGAATCAGCGTACTGAGTATTGATAAAGCAAAATACAAAGACGTAAATACCATAGTAGAAGGAAGTTTTTCAGCTGAGATTGGCGTGATGAGTGGTGTAGATGTGCGCATCGGAAACAAAATCTATTTTCAACCAGGCGTATTTTATGCTAAAAGTGTGTCATTAGCGAATATTAAAGAAACCATATTGGGTGTTGGTGACACCGTGCTTTCTGTTGCGTACTATGCTGATAAACTCATCCGCACATCCATCAAAGCAAAAGCACTCATCGGATTTAATCCCATTAATAAAAGACTCTTTAAACTAAGAATGATGGCGGGACCGACCTACGATTTTATTGTAGGCGCATCGAATAAAGGAACCGAAATAAATGTAGATACACGTAACTTCGAAAATGGATCTTTCAATTTAGATGCAGCAATCGGACTCGATTTTTATTTGATAACTGTCGAAGCTGGCTTTACACAAGGATTCACGGAAGCCTTCGACAAAGACAAATTTTATGGTTTCGATTCCAAATATTCAGGGTATTACATTACCGTTGGTTTTCTCATCGGAAAAGCGAAAACAAAAAAGGATAACGACGAGAATAAAGAGAATTCGAAAGACTAATTATTAAATTTAGTCTCAGTATTTCTTCTTGGACCTTCGCATCTTTTTACGACTAATAACCCCGTTTAATTTGTGAAAAACTCCTCATTACGCTGAGCATGCCGATGGGTGCAAGAAAATATAGCGAAAGACCTTAGCGCCTCCGCGCCTTTTTAACCTGAGCTTGTCGAGGGTTGCGAGAAAACTTCCTCCGTTTAAAAGTGAATGCTCGAATGAAAAACAGATGATAGTCAAATTAATGTTCAAGCCTCTCCCTAACCCTCTCCAGAGGAGAGGGAATTATAAAATTATATTTGTCAAATTAAATTTGGAATTGATTATAGAAATCTCATTACACTGAGCTTGTCGATAGGTGCAATAATTTTTAAACTCATTAGAAGGAATCGTAAAAGTCAGGAAATAATCTAACTATTTTTTCAAATATTTGTCTACATCCAATAACCACGCTTCACGATCAGTAGACCATGTTTTTTCAAATGCAGTAAGTTGCATATTGGCTTCGAGTTCTTTTAACAATAAAACAATATCCGTTTTCTCCGTGGTTTTAGAAAATTTACCTCTCCATTTCAACTGACTCTCTTTCCATTCAGGTTTGAAATGTAAAGTCTTTAAGTGAAATTCTAAGTTTTTTAATACATCCAGCGCCTGCGCTTTTGTTGAATTAGTAGGATCCCATTTAGAAATGATGGGATGGAATTTATCCGTATAAGCGTCTTTCGATAAGTTTACAACTAATCGGCTCAACAAAGAAGCATAAGTAGTTTGCGGTTCATTGCTCAAGGTAGCAGGAGTGGGTTCGCCTTCTACTTGCGCATAAATGTTCGAATAAGCCATACTTAAGAAGAGGCACAATAGGAAGATCTTTTTCATCGTTTTCATAGAACTTCAATATTAGGGAGAAAAACAAGAAATTGCAAATTATATTTGGTGAACGTCTCGTCAGTTTTTACGAAATTTGTAGCTTATACATTTAGAATATGTCAACTACCATAAAAATACTCTTCCTCTCTTGTGCGCTTCTTGTCTTGGGAAGTTGTAAAAACAATGCTAAAAAACCCTTTGGAAAAGATCCAGCGTTAGAACAACGGAAATGGGAATTAGTAGAGATGGGCGGAACGAAAGTTACATTACCCGAAGGTGTTCAAAATATTTCTCTCGAATTCGAAGGTCAAAGCAATACGTTTGGCGGGAATGCAGGATGCAATCAATGCAATGGAATGTACACCACGCATGAAGACATGATTAAACTGCACATGATGGCTGTGACGAAAATGGCTTGCCCTGCGATGGAAATGGAAGGGATGTTTTTAAAGAAGATGGAAGAAACAACGCGTTACGAATTAAAAAAGGTAAAGGAAAACAAGAAATGGGTGGAGTACTTACACTTGTACAAAGAGTTGGAGCAAGTGATGGTGTTTAAATCAAGTACTCCATAACCCTTCGGCAAGCTCAGGGTTCGAGAGAAATTAGTGGGAGACCTTTGCGTCTAAACTTTGCGCCTATTACGATATAAAAAGCCTCCTAGAATCTTTGCGGCTTTGCGCCTTTGCGAGAAACATTCCTGCGCCTAAAAGCGAATGTTCGAATAAAAAATATAGAAGTCAAATTAAAGATCAAGCCTCTCCCCTCGCGAGGCTTCGCGACCTCTCCAGAGGAGAGGGAGTTTAATATGAAATAAAATATGGATTTACCATAGAAATCGGAGCAAGAAAATTTATTCTTCTTCCAGGTCTTTTAATAACCCACTTACTTCACTTTCTGTACTGCGTAGCTTTTCCTTGCATTGACGAATTAATTCCCCCGCTCGCTTCACATGTTTTGCTAAAGCATCAATTCCAGTTTCGCCTTGCTCCAGCTCTTCTAGGATCTTTTCTAATTCAGCTTTTGCTTTTTCGTAATTAAATTTTTCAGCCATTTTCTTTTTTATCTTTTAGGATAGATGTGATTTCACCTTGATATAATTGTGTCGTAATTTCATCACCTACATCTATTTCATTAGTACTCGTAATAA
This sequence comes from Bacteroidota bacterium, assembly GCA_016709725.1. GTDB lineage: Bacteria > Bacteroidota > Bacteroidia > AKYH767-A > OLB10 > JAJTFW01. The sequence goes on along the minus strand of JADJMG010000001.1, from coordinate 908,812 downwards.
TTTTACCCTTGTGCAAAGTATAACTATACCCTCGTTTTAAAATTTCGTTCGGATCCAACAGTCGAAGTTTCGATTCAGAATTTTCCAACCATTGATCTTCCGTTTTGGAAATATTTTTTATTTGCTGATGAAGTTGTTCCAGCATTTCAACACCATATTCTTTTTCAATGTTAAAGTATTGACGCAATTCTTTTTTGTAAAGAATAAAATAGTTTTCTAGAAAGTTTTGTTCTTGAATTAATAATCCCTGCCACAGATGACGAAAAGAGAATCCTAAATTATCTAAACTCCGACTCGCTTTATTCAAATCTAACTTCGTGCTTTGTTGCAATTGCCAAACGGCATTATTCACAAATTGAGTTTCTTCCTCTAAGGCATCGTTCGCTAATTCTCGAATTTGGTTCCACGTATCATCCAAACTTACTTCCAACTCCGCTTGGTGTTCGATTAAATAATTGGCGACATCGGTGGGAGTCATGCGATCGGTATGGGCTACTTCATCCACGATGCTTTTGTTGGCTTGATGCCCAATACCGGTAATAACAGGCAAGGGAAATGTAGCAATATTTCTCGCTAAAAAATAATCGTTAAAACATTCCAAACTACTTGCACTTCCACCGCCTCTCACAATCACCACCGCATCAAACTTTTTGGAAGTATGATCAATCTTTATGCGATTTAATTTTGCAATAATATCACCTGCAGCCAAGTCGCCTTGCAAGAGCGAAGTATATAATGTACAATGAAACGAAAATCCATAAACGTTATTTGTAAGTCGTGTTAAAAAATCTTCATAACCCCGCGCATCTTCCGCCGAAATGATGGCTATGTTTTGCAATGAGGAAGGGAGCTCCCGCAATTTATTTTTATCGAAAATCCCATCTTTCTTTAGTCGCTCAATCGTTTGTCGGCGTTCTAATTCCAACTGACCCATGGTAAACGACTCATCAATATCATGCACGATCAAGCTCATGCCATAGCGTTCGTGGTATTGCACCTCTACTTGCAACAGCACTTGCATCTGTTCGCGCAACGATTGACCGGTTGCTTTCGCAAAGCGCGGTTGAATTCGACTAAATGTACTCGCCCAAATAATTCCTCTAAATTCTGCTTTGGGAGTAGCGCCCACATCATCTTTTTCGGCAAGCTGTAAATAGCAATGACCCCGACTCACTTTTAATCCCACAATCTCCGAAGTCACCCAAAACCGCTCACCCGAAAAGTGCATCTGAAATATCCCCGCCACGATGGCTGAGAGTTCAGAGAGTTTAAGGATGGATGGGCTTGGATTCACAGAGCGAAGATAGTGTAGTTCGATAGAATACAAATATTCCAAAAATTATACTTCTTCAGCCGCTGATCTGCGCAGATTCTTATGATTTTTTATGATGATACGCATCCATTTCGGCATCCAACATCTGTTTGCTGCTATCAGTTCGAAACCATTATCCGAATCTCAATTAATGTTTGTAAGGAAGCCACTTGCAGATCGTATTATGAAATAAAAAATCAAAATTTAATTTTTGGATCTTTCTAATAGTCATTTTTAAATGCAGGCTGGAATTTTTTTAAAAGTAGTATTATTCCAATAGTTCTTTTTAAGTAGGGAATGTTAGGTTAAAAAAATTTTGCGGATTCAAATAAAATATTATCTTTGATATGGATTTTAATAAATAATTCGTATGAAAAATTTCAAATTTCAAATTTCAAATTTCAAATTTCAAATTTTTAGTGGTTTTTTAGTAAGCCTAATTTTGCTGAAAGGCACAAGTTCTATGGGGCAATCGATCCAAATTTCTTTAAGCCCATCTTTATATAATGGTTATAATATTTCTTGTTTTGGTAGTAGGGACGGATCTATTACTTTAACAGTCTCAGGTGGGATTCCGCCCTATACCTATACTTGGTCAAATGGAAGTACAACGAAAGATATTTCGGATTTGGCATCTGGGTATTATCGTGTTCATGTGAAAGGTACTACGGGGGCAGGTGTTGATGCGGAAATTACTTTAGAAGAACCCGAAGCAATGAATGTTGATCAACTTATAAGTACCTACCCTAGCGGATATAATATTAGTTGTTACAATTGTTACAACGGGAGTATTTTATTGTATCCAAGTGGTGGCGTATTACCGTATACATATACTTGGGAAGATGGACCTACTACGCAAGATCGATTTAATCTGGGAACCGGAAATTATTTTGTCACGTTAACCGACGCCAATCAATGTGTATATTCACCTGAAGCATTTTATTTAAACGAACCCGAGCGTTCTGATTGGACCATGAACGGTAACACGGGCAGCAATCCTACTACTCATTTTATTGGAAGCACAGATAATAAAGATGTGGTTTTTAAAACAAACAACCTTGAACGTTTTCGAGTATTATCAACTGGAGAAATTAAATTGAATGCGTTTAGTGGATTAGGTGACAAACTACTGATGACAAATAATGATGGAAAAATTATTGCTGCACCATGTGATCCTTGGATGGAATGTGGGAACATCATTTCTGCATCCAACTATATTGGCTCCACAAATAATGTAGATGTACAATTTAAAGTGAATGCAACTAATTTTTCCGATCCTTTATTAACATTAACTTAGAAAAAATCAATCAAAGTGAAAATAATGCGCCTATATACCGACAATTTGGTATATTTAAAGGGGCCCACACTTTTAATGGATCGGGATATTCTCAACTCTTCCTACTTCTCAACCATTGGAAAAATGCGACAAATAACTCAAATCTGAATCTGGCGTAGCAGGAGTGAAATTACTCTAATACAATTCTGGAACGCAAATGGAATATCAATTACCAATACGAATTCTAGTAACAAGAATAGCGAAATCAAATTCAATCATTTTATAAATAATCAATCGAATCTGCTTTGGGCAGTTGGCACGGATTTAACCCACGATGGGCAAGATAATTTTTTTATTTACGATGAAGTTGTTCCAGGAATGGGTAATGGCGCTACTCGATTCCTAATTGATGAAGCTGGAAATATTGGTATTGGAACTGAAAGTCCATCAGAAAAATTACAGGTAAATGGAAGCATTTTAATTAATGGCGAAGACAAAGGATTAATAGTTGATGAGGGGTCAAACAGGAGAGTTGGATTTATGAAATATACTGGCAGAGAAGCTGGAATTTGGAGAGTACCTAACCAAAAGTTTGAAATTGGAAGAGTTAATAATACGCTTCAAACACCAAGCGGCTTCACAACCGATTTAGTAATTGATGGCGATGGGAAAGTGGGAATAGGTGTTGTGCCCACTGCGAACTCATTGTATCGATTGTTTGTAGAGGATGGTATTGTAACTAGAGATGTTCTTGTAACAGTACAAAATCCATTTCCTGATTTTGTTTTTGAAAAAGAATATGATTTGATGTCAATTTATGAATTGGAGAAATTTATTAATTCAAATAAACATTTACCCGATATTCCATCAAAGAATGAAGTTGAACAAGCCAAAGGTTTTGAAATTGGAGAAATGCAAGTCAATCTATTAAAAAAGGTTGAAGAACTTACATTGTATATTATTTCTTTGCAGAAGCAAGTGGATGAGTTAAAGGGAACCAAACATTAATCTAGATAAGAGCCAATTTTTATGATTAAAACAAAACTCTTCATTTTAGTCTTAACACTATTCCTGCTCGCACCTAAATCTTTTTTTGGGCAAGCCGGAGGACCAGTAACTTTAGATGGAAAACAGTTCAAGGTAAATGGCGCAAACTTTTATCCAATGGTGATGAACTATGCTGTTGAGTTAACCATGCCGTATAATTCAGGAGCAAACGGTTGGCCGAACAGCTATGTAACTCCATATGTAGAATATGGTGTTAATAACGGCCCCATCCCCCCTCTAGGCGCCTTAGAGTATATTTTTGAGTGTACGAATAATAATCAATGCGAAACGGATATATTGACTGACTGGACGTATCTATCCACACCCCCGCTTAAATTTAATACAATTAGAGTGGCGGGTTTTTATCCAAAATATCAACATAATGGGGGTAATCCTAACTTCTTTTTTAGTATTAGAGAGACGGGTAGTTATAATTGGGAATACCTTCCTATCAATCTATTTGTACCTAATGATCCGGGATTAAATTTTGTATTAGACCAGTATGAAAAGTTGATGGAGTTGGCAGATCAGACAGGAATGAAATTAATATTTAATATGATTGGTCAGAAGTCAATCTTTGCGCAGATGCCTGGACCAAATAATGATGAAATAGATTATTACGATAAGTTCCTTGAGCATCTTGCAACAAGGGTTGCAGGCAGTCCTTATGCGCATACTGTTCTTGCGTATGATTTATGGAATGAGCCCTGTTATTTTGATGAGTCCTTTAGTAAAACGAAAGAAAACACTTGTGAAATAATATCACAATGGTATACTACAGTGAAAACTCATGGCTCTACTCCTTTGGTAACCATTGGTACTTGCGGATCCGGAGATAGTTGGTTTTATGATCCAGCAGTGTTGAAAGTCGATTTCCATTCACTTCATATCTATCCTGATTGGAAAGATTTTGAAGACCGAACAGATCCATTAATACAGCAGCGTGCAATTAGTAGAATATTCGATGAGCTATATTGGTTTAATAAAATCAGCCCGGTTCCATGGATAATTGGAGAAATTGGTTTTGCAGCAAGTGTAAATCTTCCGGTTAGTCCTCCACCAACAAATCAAAATGGTGCTCACGGCAATCTTACGGATCAAGCTAATTTTGCCCAGCTTGTTTTAGATGCTACCTGCAACAGTGGTGGCAGTGGTTTTAGTTGGTGGTATTTTCAGGATGGATGGTATTTTAAAGACTCACCTCATGAAGCCCACTGGGGTATGTTGGAAAGAGGATATGCAACAGGTGATCCCATAGCAGAGAAGCCAATTGTTACTACCTTTAAAAACTACACACTTCCTTCCCCTATAAACTCTTGTGGTCCTTCCCCAGTAAGTACCGCTTCACTGCAAACGTACAATCCTTCGCTTACTTACTTTAATCCCTTCCAACATCCACCCAACCCTTCCAATATCATTAAAGGCTATGTATTTGATCAGGATGGAAATCCTATTGCGAATGCTTATGTGGGTGGTCATACAGTTTTAGACGGCCAATCAAACAACTTAGTTAGTTCTTACCATAAAGTATTAACAAGTCAAGATGGGTATTTTGAAATTATACCATTTGATAATATTCCTCTGCCTCCATTTTCAACCCCGGCTCCATTAGAAGGTCAATTACATACTTTTTTTGTCACCTCGTCCGGTAGAGAAAGATTTAAATACAGTGAGTATTGGTATCCTTGTGCTAACTGTGTTACAACAATGCCTCCTCCAAATAATCCAAATTTGCAATGGGATTTGCAAGGAGTAAATTTTGCTTATAATGGACATTTTAGTAATTTTCAGATTCCAACTGGAGTGACTCGTGATATACAAGCATACCATGATCTAACAGTCGAAAATATAATAATTGAAGCGGGGGCTATTTCTAAGATAAAAGCTCCAGAAAGTATTCGTTTAAAAGAAGAGTTTCAAGCCATTAGTGGAAGTGAAGTCCATGTTTATTGTATTCCAACTAGCATCAATTGTTTAGATTATTCAGGAATTACAATGCAGTATAAAATCGCTAATCACACTGATATTCATATTCAACGCAAACAAGCTTATATTGACTTAGACTTTGTCAAAGCTCCCCCAGAAAGAAAATTGAAAATTTATCCCAACCCGACTTCTGCGTTTTTCATTATCGAAAACATTGAAGAAGGTGTTTTCGGAATAGAAATATTTAATATGTTGGGCGAATTGATTTCAGGTTTCAAAATGACCAATAAAACCATGAAGGTAAATTGTAGTCAATTTCCTCAAGGAATTTATTTTGTAAAAGCATCTAATTCAAATCTAGTTCAAAAAATTATTATACAATGAAACATATACATAAAATTTACCTGAATGTACTTATTTTATTTATTTCAACATCAGGAGTTGCACAATCGTTTAATTGGGTAAATCAAGCAGGTGGTTTTGGGTATGACATCAGCTCACATATGTGTCGCGATTTAGCAGGAAATATTTATGTATCAGCCAGAGCCGGAGGAGGAGGAAATAACGTAATCATAGCTAATGATACATTTATAGTGAATGGTCAAGATGATATTTTTTTAACTAAGTATAATCAGAGTGGGAATAAAATTTGGACAAAGCAGTTTGGTGGTAATAATTTTAGTACAATGCCATATTCAACGGAAGGAGTTAATGATATGCTTTTTGATTCAGTTTCTAATTGTATTTATGTAACAGGTACTTATTATCAATCCTGCCAGTTTGACACAATAAGTCTATCTACACAGATCGGTGATAATAATTTATTTTTAGCGAAGATAGATGTGAATGGAAGCTTTCTTTGGGTTAAAAATTTTGGTGCTATAAATGGTGGAAATGAATTTCCCATGCAAATGACAGTCGATAAGAATAAGAATCTTTTTCTCATTGGAGGATTTAGTTCTGGAGGTTTTATTGATACTACTTCTGTAATCGATGGTGGTTTTCTTGCAAAAATAAATTCAAATGGGGATATACTTTTTATTAAGAAAACGTGTACCTGGAATTCATTTTACAATGGTCCTGCCTTTTATCCTCAATCTATTTCATATAGTGAAGACCATATTTTTATTAATGGAGGTAATAATGATACATTAACTATTGATAGTATACAAATACTAAATATTGATTCCTTAACACAAATAATTACATGTTGGGATACAAGCGGCAGTATTCTATGGGAGCGACATTCTTTAGAGGGAGATGTGTATGGAAGTACTTTTTTAATAAATGATGCAGGACACCTGTTTATTACAAATTATTTTAAAGGACCATGGATACGATATGACGTTGATACAATATTTGCAAATGCGAACACTGGTGGTATTTTACTAAAGTATAATAGCCTAGGAACGCTTTTATGGGTTAAGTCAATTGAAGTAGGTCAAACCTATTATCCAATGATAGGTAAAGAAGATGAAGAGAACAATTTTTACTTAACTGGTTATTTTAAAGATAGTCTTTCTTTTGGCAATGTAAATTTGGTTTCAAATTTTCCAGGTAATTTTTACAATTCGTTTGTCGCGAGATTTGACTCGAGTGGCAATTGTATTGGAGCCGTACAAGCAGATAATGTACAGGCTAAAGATTTAGAGGTAGATAATAATTCTAATGTCTATTTGGTGGGTGGATTCAGCAATACAGCTCATTTTGGTAATATAACATTAGTAACTAATAATTCTTCCGACATGTTCCTCGCCAACCTTAGTGCCATCACCGGTTCGGGCGGAAATGAAAGGGCAATTAACAATCAACTCATCATTTATGCAAATCCAAACAAAGGAAGTTTCAAAATTAAACTACCAGATGCGATTACCGATTTAACAGGAGCAATACTCACCGTTTATGATGTACAAGGAAAGGAAGTGGCTCGATTTAATTTAGAGCAAACATCAGATCATCAACAACTAGAAATCAACAATGCCATAGCTGGTTTTTATACCGTTCGTTTAGTAAAGGGGAAGCAAGTGTTTAATGGGAAGTTGGTGGTGGAGTAATATAATTTGAAAATTATTTGATTTGAAATCGCGAGGCTTCGCGATGAAAATTTCGCGATGCGGCGAAATAGGGTGAAAATCTCTTTTAGCAGGAGACTAGTTCGTTTACTACAAAATTTAATTTGGATAAGAAAGCTAAACAAAGTATCTTCGATAAAGTAAATTCAAAATTTTTTAATCATGAAAAATAATATGCGCTTTAGAAAATTATTTTTTTATTCCTCGATTTTATTTGCCTTTCTGTTTTCTAATTCTTGTTATGCACAACCGTTCAATTGGGTTAACAGAATTGGCGGATTGGGTCCTGAAAAAGGTGGCCAATCATGTGTTGATCTTTCGGGGAATATCTACATTGCTTTTTCCGGAGGTGGACCTGAAGTAATATTCAATTCTGATACTGCTGCAGTGAGTGGCATTAATGATCTTTTTATTGTTAAGTATGATGCCAACGGGAATGAAGTTTGGAAGTTGCAGTTTGGCGGAGCAAATACTTCTTGGATGCCCTTTTCCCCAGAAGGATTTGAAAGCATAATTTTTGATAGTAGTAGTAACAGTTTATTATTGTCTGGAGGTTATTATCAATCATGCATAATTGATACAATCTCATTGGTAAGCCCAATAAGTAATCAAATAACAGGTTTTATTGCCAAGCTAAATTTAAATGGTCAATGTATATGGGCTAGAAATTTTGGAGGCGCCGGAATTGGAACAGTGATTCCTCAAATAGACAATGATGATAAAGGTTCTTTTTATACATTTTTTGGCGTTGAATATTCAGGAATTCTTGATTCTATACCGGTTACACCTGGAGGTTATTTTGGAAAAATTAATAGCAACGGTGAAATTCACTTTATCAAAAAGATCTGTAGGAATCATGTTATTTATAATGTCCCTGTATTTACTCAAGTGACATTAGAAGTGGCAAACAATATGGTATACATGCATGGAAGCAGTTACGATAGCCTTACCTTGGATACAATTTTATTACCAAATTCAAATAACTTTTCCTTGGTAATTTCAGTATGGGATACGAGTGGCGCTATTCAATGGGCTAAACAATCTGAGAATTCACAAACAGGATTCGGAACTATGTGCGCTGACCGAAAAGGTAATATTTATATAATGGACCGATTTGCCGGACCCTTTGCTACTTTGGGTGTTGATACAGTTTTCACAAATGGTAGTTATGGTTCTTTTCTCATGAAGTTTGATAAGACAGGAAATTTATTATGGCATAAAACGTATTCGAATGGTCTGTGGGCAAGTTATGGTTCTACTGTTGATATGGAGGAAAAAGTATATTTTACCGGCGTTTTCTGGGATAGCCTGATTATAGATAATTTTAGTTTATATAGTAGTTCCTCTAATGAGGAACTTTACATAGCTCATTTTGATAGTAATGGAACATGCATTGGGGTGCGTCAAGCAACAGGTGCTACCGGTATCAATATAATAGAGCATAGTAATGGCCAATTATACTTATCAGGTATGTTTAATTCAACAGGCACCTTCGGCAACATATCCATTCCAAGCTACGGCTCCTCCGACATGTTCCTCGCCAACCTCAGCGCCATCACGGGTTCGGGTGGAAATGAGAGGGCAATTAACAATCAACTCATCATTTATGCTAACCCCAACAAGGGAAGTTTCAGAATTAAACTACCAGATGCTCTTACCGATTTAACAGGAGCATTACTCACCGTGTATGATGTACAAGGAAAAGAAGTAGCTCGATTTAATTTAGAGCAAACATCAGATCATCCACTACTAGAAATCAACAATGCTATCTCTGGTTTTTATACCGTTCGTTTGGTAAAAGGGAAACAAGTGTTTAATGGGAAGTTGGTGGTGGAGTAGGATAATTTGAAAATGATGTAATTTGAAAATTTGAAAATGAATATAATTTCTAATTACAATAATTTTCTTGCAGCTTGTGCGAATCTTCGCAACCTTCAGCTTGAAATTATTAATCGAAGCCCAATTAATTTTGTAGTAATGAACATTTAATAATTCACCTCGCGAGGCTTCGCGATCACCAACTCACCAACTCACCAACTCACCAACTCACCAACTCACCAACTCACCAATCCACCAACTCCCTCTAGCTCCTCTTCCGATAACTAACCACCGCCCAAGTATTCAATACAACTGCGAATAGTGCTATGACCCCCAGGTGTCCTTTAATATCATTAAAACTACTTCCTTTAATCACCACCATACGCATCACTTCAATAAAATAAGTGACAGGATTAAACCACGTTACCACTTGTGCCCAATGCGGCATGCTGTCGATGGAAGTATAGAGTCCGCCCATCAAAATAAAAATCATCATTAAGAAAAAGGAAAGTAACATCGCTTGTTGTTGGGTTTGTGAAATGTTGGAGACCAACAATCCCAATCCTAAAATAGCAGGTAAATAAATGGCGGCAAAGAGGTAGATAAGACCTATGTTTCCCAAGGGCACAATGCCGTAAATTACTCTTCCTACCAGCAAACCGAGAGTAAGTACAAATAATCCTAGAACCCAAAATGGAATGAGCTTTCCTAGTATAAAATGATGTTTTCGGATAGGCGTCACGTTTATTTGCTCGATGGTGCCTACTTCTTTTTCTTTCACAATATTCAGTGCTGTTAAAAACGATCCTACCATCGTTAACAAGACCACCATAATTCCGGGCACCATAAATAGGGTGTAACTTTGATGGGTATTGTACCAATAATTACTGATTACTTCTACGCGAGGAATCTCATCAAATTTAGGAAATTGAATCCACTGTGTTCTTATCTCTTGATTGTAATCGCGAAGAATGGTATTTAAATATGCGGCACCTAAATTAGCACGCGCTCCGTTAATGGCATTCACGGCAATGAATAAAGGCGCTTCACTTTCTCGGACTAATTGTTTTTCGAATCCATGCGGAATTTCTAAAATCAAATCGCTTTTGTCGTGCTCAACATCGAGTAATGCCTCTTTATAATCCGACGAATATCCCTGCAATTGAAAGGTTCCACCCGCTGTCACTTTACGAATAAGTTCGCGTGAGTACATGCTGTGATCGTGATCGATGACATGAATATTTACATTTCGTATTTCATAATTGGCAACTAATGGTAAAACGATAAGTTGTATTACGGGCATTATAAATATCATGCGCAAGATCGCCGGATTTCTAAAAATCTGTCGGAACTCTTTTTGTAGTAAAAATTTTAAACTGCGCATTTTTATTTAATCGCTAATCGAACTTTATAATTTTTTATACTTAATCCCAGGAAGGCTAATGTCATAAATGTTAAGACGAGTGCTTCCTTCCAAATAATTTTTAATCCAACGCCTTTTATCATGACCGATTTAACAATGAAGTAATACCATTTCGCGGGAACTACATTCGACATTATTTTCAATGGCAAAGGCATATTCTCGATGGGAAACATAAATCCACTTAACATTAGCGTGGGTAGAAATAGTCCCATTAAGGAAATAAGCATGGCCGTTTGTTGACTATCTGTAATGGTTGAAATGAGCATTCCTAGACTTAAACTTGCGATACTAAACAGTAAACTAAGTGTAATCAATAATAGGAAGCTTCCTGCAATCGGTAATCCAAGTACAAATACACTCAGCAATAAAATACTTGCAATATTGATTAATGAAAGAAATAAGTACGGCGTACTCTTTGCAAAAATAACCAAGATGGGTTTGAGTGGAGACACCAACAATACTTCCATGGTTCCCGTTTCTTTTTCTTTCACAATGGCAATCGATGTCATGAGCGTACAAATTAACATGAGCACCATCGCCATGACACCGGGAACAAAGTTGTAAGCACCTTTTAATTGTGGATTGTATAACATCCGCACTTCGGGAACAATGGTATACGGCAATTTTTTTCCTTCGTTAAGGTCTGACTGAAAGTCACCAACGATGGCTTGCATATAACTTGTTAAAGTAGTGGCTGTATTAGGGTCGGACGCATCCGCCAAGACTTGTATAGCCCCATGATTAGTATGCTTGAGGGAACTCCCAAAGCTTTCGGGAATGATTAAAACCAATTTTACTTTTCCTCTTTTAAAAGCGGCATCCGCTTCATCTCCGCTTTTCAGAAACTCTTCAATGTTGAAATATCGACTCGAAGCAATGCGATCAATTAATCTTTGTGATGTTTCATCCTTGCTTTGATCAACAATAGCGATGCGTGAATTTTTAATTTCGTTGGTTAAAGCAAATCCGAAAATTAGAATTTGAACAATCGGTAAGCCAAATAGTATGAATAACGTTTTCTTATCTCTCCAGATATGAAACCACTCTTTTTAACGAAGGCGAGAAATTGTTCTTTCATTTTAGTCGGCTTGTCGAGTGGCTTGTCGTGCGAGTTGTAGGAACACATCGCTCATGGATTCTGCATCAAACTGTTTTTTTAATTCAGCAGGTGTTCCCAATGCAGCAATCCTTCCATCTACCATAATGGAAACACGATGACAATATTCTGCTTCGTCCATATAATGCGTAGTCACAAATAAGGTAGTGCCGCGTTGCGATGCTGCATAAATCATCTCCCAAAATTCTCTGCGCGTTAAGGGGTCTACGCCGCCTGTAGGTTCATCTAAAAAAACAATTTTTGGCTCATGAATGAGCGCAATGGAAAACGATAATTTTTGTTTCCATCCTAAGGGTAATGATCCCACTAATTTATTTTTTTCATGATCGAGGTGTAAGTGTTGTAATAGATGCGCACTTTTTTCCTTGATGTCTTTATCGCTCAATCCATAGATGCCGGCATAAAATCGAATGTTTTCCATGACCGTTAAATCTTCGTACAAGGAAAACTTCTGACTCATGTATCCAATGTTTTTCTTGATGGACTCGGGTTGCGTGGACACATCAAATCCAGCCACGGTAGCTTCTCCGCTGCTCGGTTTGCTTAATCCGCAGAGCATGCGCATGGCGGTGGTTTTTCCTGCACCATTCGCTCCCAGAAATCCGAAGATCTCACCTTGCTTTATATTGAAAGAAATATGATCTACAGCTATAAAGTCACCAAATTCTTTGGTAAGATTATTTGCAGTGATAGCATATTGTATATTCTCTTCGGTTGGCTGCACGGTCTTAGTTATTTTGCATGGCGTAAATAAAGCAATCTTCAATGTCAGGGATTGCGGGTTTGATTTCTAGTTCTTGAGTGCTTTGTAATTGCGATTTCAATAGATCTAATGATGTGGTATCATTTTGTAATACGACATGATGATATTCTCCAAACGGATATGCCATTTCAATTCCTTCAATTCGCTGGAGATGTTGAAGGAGCGGAAACATTTCTTTTCCTTTTTACGGCGAGTAATGTTTTACTATAATTTTTAATGATTTGCGATGGAGTATCAATGCGTAAAAATTTTCCATCTTGCATTAATGCTACTCGATCGCAAAGAGACGCTTCGTCCATGTAGGGCGTAGAAACTAAGATGGTGATGCCTTGTTCTTTTAATCGTTTCAGCATTTCCCAAAATTCTTTTCTTGAAACTGCATCAACCCCAGTAGTAGGTTCATCTAGAAACAAAACGGTTGGTTTGTGAATGAGCGCACAGCATAAAGCTAATTTTTGTTTCATGCCACCCGATAATTTTCCGGCCGGACGATCGGCAAAGGGTGCTAGCTGATCGTAAATATCTTTGATGAGATGATAATTTGCTTTTACTGTCGTTTGAAAAATAGTAGCGAAAAATTCTAAATTTTCTTGCACCGATAAATCCTGATACAATGAAAATTTTCCGGGCATGTAACCTACACGCTTTCGAATTTCTTTGTAATCCTTCACTACATCAAATCCATCTACTGTGGCTGTTCCGGTATCTGCTAAAATTAATGTAGTCAACATCCGAATCAAAGTGGTTTTCCCAGCGCCATCCGGACCAATGAATCCGAATAATTCCGCTTTGTCAATTTCAAACGACAAGGGCTTTACCGCTTCAACGGTTTCTTTGCCGTTGATGAATGACTTCGATAAATTATTGACGGAAATTGATTTCATGATTTTCAAAAAATTAAAATTTCACTTCGCCGTACATCCCCAATTTGATGGCACCATCGTTCGCCACTTTTATTTTCACAGCATAAACTAAATGTGCTCTTTCTTCTTTTGTTTGGATGGTCTTGGGGGTGAATTCGGCTTTGTCGCTAATCCAAGTTAAAGTACCAGTGAGTTCTTTGTATTCATCTTTACCCTTATCAATAAACACTTTTACTTTTTGTCCAAGCTTCACAGTCGATAATTGATCGCCGCTGATGTAGGCACGTAGATTCATAGAATTGAGTTGCGCGATTTTAAATAGCGCTTTTCCCGGTGCCGTTACTTCGCCTGCTTCTGCGTATTTTAAAAGAAGTGTACCATCAATGGGACTTAACACTTGCGATCTGTTCAGTTGATCATCCACTTGAGCTTTTCTTTTTTCCAGTGGACTTTGCTCGCTAAGTATACTTCTGTTTTGTGTATTGATGGTATTTTTTTGTTGTTCCAATTGACGTTCTGCTAAGGCAAGTTGACTCGAAGCAATTTCAAATTGCGATTGTGCATCATCCAATTGCTTTTGAGTTGCTGCATCGTCTTTTACTAAGTTGGTAACACGCTTAAGTTCACGCTCGGCGGTTTTCTTCAACGTTTTTTGCACCTCCACCTGTTGCTCCAGTGTATGAATGTAAGGCGCGAGCGATGTTGTTTTTTCACCCAATGCTTGGATGCTTGCTGCTACTTGTTCGGATTGAAGAGCCAACGAAGTAGTGTCAATAGAAACGGTTAGTTCACCCTTCTTAAGCAGACTTCCTTCTGCGGCATCGAATTGAAGAATACGCCCCGCTGTTTCTGAGGAAACAATAATTTCATCAGCCTCGAAAGTTCCAGTTGCATCAAAATCGCCATTACCATTTTTGCAGGAAGTAAAGAAAAGTGCGATAATTAAGAGGGAAAGAATGTTTTTAGTGTTGATTAATTTCATGGTTGTGCGATGTAATCGTTATAATCAAGTTCGGTTTGTATGAGTTGCAATTGATGTAATAGTAAATTTTGTCGGGCTTGGTCGGCGGCATTCATCTCTCTTATGTAGTCGGATGATGTAATGACCCCATTGTCTAATTGTGCTTTGCTGGCTTTCATAATTTCATTGCGCAAGTCTACAATTTCATTGTCTTCGGAAATAAGTAATTTATATTTGGTAATGTCATTGCGGTACTGCTCAGCCGTTATGGAAGCGTTTAATAAGAAGATTTCTTTTTGTACTTGAATGCTACTCTTGCTAATAGCATTCGACTTTCTTTCTGCCGATAAAGAATACAATTCACCTAAGTTCCATTGGAGTCGTGCGCCTGCAATGTAAAACCAGTCGAATTCGTTTAATAGCATATTGAGTCCGGGTTTACCGTAACCGCCTTGACCAAACAAACTAAGTCGGGGCAGACTCTTCACTCCGAGAAGTTTCTTTTGTGTATCCGTAAATTTTTCTTGCGCTTCAAAAACTTTTAACTCGGGTCGACGAATTAAAAAAACTTTCTTGAACTTGAAGACTTGAGAGAGGGGAAATGAATTTCGATTTATCGTCGATGGTTGAGCCTGTAAAAAGAGAAATCGTTTTAAGCAATGTATTTCTTGTACTACTTAATTCCGTTTTTCGTTGATTGTTTTTATGCTTTTCTGCTTGTAAAACGGCTAGGTGGCTGCGAAGTGCAGTTCCATTTTTTACTGCCGACTGCATTTTATTGATTCCATTCTGCAGATCATTTTCGATGAGATCCACTTGTTTCAATTGTTCATCCATCATCAACACTCCTAAATAAAGTTGGCGAACTTTCTCTCTCATCTTTTGCATTTCTGCATTCACTTTTTCTTGCTCGACCAATTCACTGGCGCGCGTTAAATTTTTCTGTTGATGAATTTTTCCACCATCAAAAAGAATTTGATTCACATCGGCCACCACTTTGTACTGATCCTTCGAGAGTGGATCAATCGAAAATCCTGGAATGTTTATTTTAATTGGAATTTCGGTGACATCCGATTGATACGTTGCTTGACCGTTAATACTAATTTGTGGGAGGTAGGCTCTATTTAAAGCGGCGAGATTAAAGTTGCGATTTTGCTCAAGATATCCTTTTTGTTTAATGAGTGGATAATTTGAATTCGCTTTTTCAATAATCGATTCCAACGTAAAAATGTCTTGTGCTGTTGAATCATGAAATAGCAATAGGAGAAAGAGTAAAATTAAATTCTTCATGAGTTATTAGATTTTGGAAGAAGTGCTAGTTGTATAAAGAGAAGAATGGATTCTTTTCTTTTTGTTAAGAGGGATCGATATTCTTCAGAATTTAGAATGAGAAATTTCTTCAGCATGGGCTCTCCAATAAAAGGAAATACCGTCATGCTCATTACATTCATCCATAAATCACGCGGATTCATAGTTCGGATTTTTCCATCTTTCATTTCCTCTTCAATTTGTTTTAAAAACTGTTGGAATGGCGGTTCACCGGGCATCTTACTTAGTATACCAGAAAAAAATCGTTCAGGTTCACGTTGCATTTCATTCAAAACAAACATGGGTAAATCAGGCTTTTTAATTAATAGTTCAAGATGTGTTTCCACATAGCGTTCAATTTTTTCCATCACACTACCATCTCCCGAAAAGATGCTATGTATTTTGGGAACGAATTCAGAAAAAGCATCGTTAAAAACCAATTCGAATAATCCCTCTTTATTCTTAAAGTAATAATGTAAGAGGGCTTTATTGATCCCAGCTTCATCTGCAATTTCCTGCATGCGGGCACCGCTTGAACCATTCCGAATAAAGACTCTTCGGGCAGCGTTTAAAATTTTTTCTTTAGAAGAGAGATCCAGGTCCTTATTTAACATCAGCTTTAACCAAATGGTTAACAAAAGTACAATAGACTTTCAAGTATCCAAGAGTAATGCCCATCTTTGAATGTAAAGAATTGTTTATCAACAGTAAAAAATTAACCACTTGGTTAAAAAAAATTGGGAATACAAGATAATAGAAAAGTAAAAAACATAAAAAAACCGGCCTTTTTTCAAAGACCGGTTTAATATTTTGAGATTAATTAGTTCGCAACATTTGAGTTAACCACTTTGTTCGGAGTAGCGCCACCTCTCCAGATAACACCAACTACTTTAAGATTCGCAACGTTCCAAGCCGCATTTTTAGCAATCATAAATGTTTTGCTAAATTCTTGATCAGCTGTAATAGCAGCGGAAGCATTGATAGAAACTCCTGAGTAAGAAGGTGAATTACATGCTCTCACTAAGTTTTGATGCTTGTAGTTTGTCTGAGCGGGAGATCCTGAAACTTGTTGAGTCGCAATGATATCTTTTTCCACCACATAAACAGCTAATTTATAATCCAAACCTGCAGCTTGTGCAGCATAGAATTTCACCTTTGTAGTAACTTTAATAGAATCACCTACGATTTCCTTCTTTAGTGCAATTCCAGCAACAACAGGTTCAGCTGCAAAAGCATTGGCTTTGTTGTTCACCCAATTATAATTTGAACTGATGGATGAGTAAACACCACCACCTGCATTTTGTTCTGTATTATTAAACCAGAAATCTGGAACACCACTCACATTATATGCACTTGAAAACCCATTTGAAACGGAACTGTTCAAAGATGCAGGTGTAGACGAACCATATACTTTAATTAAAGTGATTTTGCTTGATTCTATAGATAAACAAGAATCGAAGGCAGGTCCACCATAAGCACCACAAGGAGGGCACCATGTTTCAGAGAAATCAATTAAGATCCCTCTATTTTTTTGTTCAACGGTTAAAGAAGAAGAACCACCGCTACTTGGGGTTTCTTCTTTATCTTTTTTACAAGAAGTAAATCCGATGGCAGCTATTGCCATTATTGCCAATAATTTTTCATTGTTTGGGTTTGTTAATTTTAGAGAATTAAAGATAAATATATTTTAACTACCCACAACATTTATCAAAGAGTTTGTTAATTTATTTGAATAAAATGACATAAACTGGTCAAAATACCTAATTTGGAACCATGATTTTAAAGAAAGGCGGATGGATGGACATATCCGAGCCCATCTCAAAAAATACGATTGTCTGGCCCGGCGACCCTCAAGCGATCATCACCCAAGTGGCTTCTTATGATCTAGGCGATAACTACCAGCTTTCGGAAACTTTTTTTGAATTTACATACCGGTACTCATGTGGATGCACCTTTGCATTTTATTAAAGAGGGGAAAGATGTTACTCAAATTCGGTTAGATGCGATGATGGGTGAAACAAAAGTGTTGGATGCTTCAGCGCAAAAGTGATTGCTCCCGACTGGCTCATGACTAAAAATCTTCGCAAAGGCGATCGAGTTTTGTTTAAGACGATGAAGGATACCGATAATCGACAAGAAAAACTTTTGCAAAAAGATTTTATCGCATTGGATGTTGATGCTGCGTATTATTTATCTGAACTTGGAATTGTATTAACGGGTATTGATGGACTTTCCATTGCTATAGCGCATGAATTAAATGAAACGCATCAAGTCCTCTTGAAAAATGAAATCGTTATAGTAGAAGTGCTAAATCTAACCGGAATACCAGTAGGCAACTATGAAATGATTTGCCTGCCTATAAAAATAGAAGGTGCAGAAGCGGCTCCTGCGAGAGTGTTGTTGAGGCAAACTTAAATAGCTTTTTAAAACGTACTCTAATATTATCATTACTTTTGCTACTTCATTTTTGGTCTCATAGTTCAACGGATAGAATAGAAGTTTCCTAAACTTTAGATCCCAGTTCGATTCTGGGTGAGACCACAAAAAATTTTAAGATTAAAAGTTGTTTGTGAAAATGTAAAAGATGGGAATATTTGGCAACGCTAATCTAAGCATAAAGGAAAACCGCCATCAATTTTATTGGTTGGTTTTAGTAAACGCTTTTGTAGGGAGTATGGTCGGACTCGAGCGAACACTTCTCCCGCAAATTGCCGAACAAGAATTTCATATTGCCGCGAAGTCCGCTATCTTTTCCTTTATCATTGTGTTCGGGATTGTAAAAGCTTTTTCTAATTTTTTCGCTGGACAACTAGCAAGTAAAATTGGAAAAAAGAAGTTGCAAACGATTGGTTGGCTCTTCTCATTACCAGTGCCTTTTTTGTTGATGTGGGCTCCTTCGTGGTCGTGGATTATTATCGCCAATGTTTTTCTGGGAATAAATCAAGGCTTGACTTGGTCGGTGAATGTGATGATGAAAATTGATTTGGCAGGAGAAGAGAACCGCGGACTCGCCATGGGATTAAATGAGTTTGCGGGATACTTTGCTATCTCAGTAGTTGCGTTTCTAACGGGGTGGATAGCCGCAGAATATGGTTTGCGACCGTATCCTTTTTACTTGGGAATTGTTTTGGCTTTTGCTGGATTACTGATTTCATATTTTATCATAAAAGACACGCAGCGTTTTGTTCATGCGGAAGCTGCGCAAAGTCCATTGCCGAGAATGAAAAGCCCGTTTTTGGATACCACATTTCGAAATATAAATATTAGCGCTGTTACGCAAGCTGGACTCATCAACAACTTAAACGATGGCATGGTATGGGGACTTCTTCCTTTACTATTGATTCAAAAATCATTTTCTCTTTCTAATATCGGAATCGTTGTCGCAGTTTACCCTGCTGTGTGGGGAATCTCCCAACTATTCACTGGAAAATTGGCTGATTTCTTTTGCAAAAAAAGTATGCTCAGCTGGGGAATGTTTTTACAAGGGCTTGCATTAATCCTATTGGCTTATGCGGATGGGTTTATCTCTTTTGTATTACTGATGGCTCTATTAGGATGGGGTACCGCCATGGTTTACCCTTCCTTTCTAGCAACCGTTGCCGAAAATGCCCACCCGCTCGATCGAGACAAAAGCATGGGTATTTTTCGTTTGTGGAGAGATTTAGGTTATGCTATAGGTGCATTGCTCACCGGAATCATTGCCGATCTTTTCAATTTAGAATGGGCCATCCTAGCCGTAGCAGCACTCACTTTATTTTCGGCAATAGTGGTGGAACAAAGAATGTTTTGTAAAGTAAAAGCAATGAAAATTACTCCATGGTTACTTTCTTTAGGACAGAAAAAATCTCTTTGAATTTTCTTTTTAAAAAGGATTCCTCCATCTTATACTATTTTTACATTATATATAGTTCAATTTTTAACAATTGACAACAGTTTTTCCAAGCGAGGTCGTCCACGCACAGCGCGAACCTTTACCGAGTAAGAGGCCAGTGTCGGGGCAAGAAAGGAAAGCAGAACCGCATCCGAAAAGAAAGACAAGAAAATACTAAAATAACAGACCATGTACGCAGGTTATCTCCTTTTTTTTGAAATTCAAGTTTTGATTTTCAATGAGTTGAGTTGTTTTAAGAAAAATAAAGGATGATTAATTTGTTTTCGCACATCAATTAATCGTAATATTGCGATATAATTAAATCAAGATGGGCGTTTCGAAATCAGATGAGTTTACATTAAGGGATAATAAAATTGCAGCTTGCGCTAAAGCATTGTCGCATCCAGCACGCATTGCCATCCTGCAAATGTTGATGAAAAGAAATGCTTGTGTGTGTGGAGATATTGTGGAGGAGTTGCCCTTGTCTCAGTCTACCGTTAGTCAACATTTAAAGGAATTAAAGGCTGCCGGACTCATCAAAGGAAATATTGAAGGAACCAGTATCTGTTATTGTATCGATACAGAAGGCATGGAAAAAGCAAGCAAAGATTTACGTGCTTTCTTCGATACGATGTCGGATTTTACAATGAAGTGCTGTTAAAAAAATTTGAAATTATCCATCGTAATATAACGATTTAAAAAATAGACAAAATGAAAACGAATCAAGAAATTAAAGAAATGGTGAAGCAGAAATATTCAGAAATTGCTGTAGCCGACAGTACCGATAATGCCGCTTCTTGTTGTGGCGCCACCGCCTCTTGTTGTGGTGATGAAGTGTATAATATTATGACCGATGATTATGCTACATTAAAAGGGTATCAACCTGATGCTGATCTTTCCTTAGGATGTGGATTACCCACTCAGTTTGCTAAAATCAAGAATGGTGATACCGTTATTGATTTAGGAAGTGGAGCCGGCAACGATGCTTTTGTTGCTCGTCATGCATGTGGTCCCGATGGTAGAGTAATTGGAGTTGACTTTACAGAAGCCATGATTCAAAAAGCAAGAGCCAACACCGACAAATTGGGATTTAATAATGTGGAGTTCCGTCAAGGAGATATTGAAGCACTTCCACTCACCAGCGAAATGGCGAACGTAATTGTAAGTAATTGCGTGTTGAATTTAGTTCCTAATAAAGAAAAAGTTTTTGCAGAAATGTTTAGAGTGCTTAAGCCAAACGGACATTTTAGTGTGTCGGATATTGTGTTAGTTGGTGAGTTGCCTGAGAAATGGAAATCAACAGCTGAGATGTATGCTGGCTGTGTTTCTGGAGCTATTCAGAAAGAGGAATACATTGGTTATGCAAAAAAGCAGGATTCGAAAACCTTACGGTGCAAAAAGAAAAATTAATTGTTATTCCTGACAATATCCTTGAAAATTATTTCACCAAGGACGAAATTGAAGCTTACAAGAAAAGTGGAACTGGAATTTATAGTATTACTTTGTATGGAGAAAAAACGAAGACGTGTTGCGGTACCGATTGTTGTAATTAATTATTTATTTTAGAAACGTAAATGGAATCGAAGTTAAATGTGTTGGTGCTCTGCACCGGAAACAGTTGTCGGAGTCAAATGGCCGAAGGCTTTTTGCGAAAGCTCTTAGGTGACAAAGCAAACGTCTATAGTGCCGGCATTGAAACCCACGGTGTGAATCCCCGCGCAATCTTATCGATGGAAGAGAAATGCATCGACATCAAATCGCATACTTCAAATCATGTGGATGAATATGCTCATGTCCCTTTCGATGTGGTCCTAACGGTATGCGATAACGCAAATGAGAAGTGCCCCGTTTTCCCCTCGAGAGCCAAGAAGTTTCATCATAACTTTCCCGATCCTGCAAAAGCGGCAGGATCGGAAGAGGAGATCATGAAACAATTTGCACATACGCGGGATCTCATTCAAGTGTACTGTGAAAAATTAGTAAAAGAAATTTTATGAAGAAATATTACGCAGAAGCTATTGGTACGTACATGATGGTGTTTTGCGGCACAGGTGCCATCATCATCAATCAAGAAATGAATGGTGTGATTACGCACCCTGGAATTGCTGCTACTTTCGGACTCATAGTCGCTGCCGTGATTTATGCATTGGGAGATGTTTCGGGTGCGCATATTAATCCGGCTGTAACGATTGCATTTGCCTTGCGAAAAGTTTTTCCGGTGAAACAAATTATTCCTTATGTCTTAAGCCAAAGTATAGGTGCAGTTTTAGCAAGTCTCACCTTACATTTATTATTTCCACTGAATGAACAGTTGGGTGGAACATTACCTGCTGGAAGCATCATGCAAGCATTTGTATTGGAAATACTATTAACTTTTTTCTTGATGTTTGTCATCCTTCGTGTTTCGCATGGTAGTAGGGAGCAAGGCATCATGGCAGGAATGGCCATTGGTGCTGTAGTGTTATTGGAAGCACTTTTCGCAGGACCCATCACCGGAGCATCCATGAACCCCGCCCGCTCCCTAGGACCCGCTCTCGTTTCGGGCGAGTTACAATTTTTGTGGATTTATATTGCAGCACCCATAGCCGGAAGTTCATTGGCGGTATGGATGGAGAGTAAAGTTAGATAAATGCGATGTAAGAGATAAATATCACCTTTATTTAATAAAAAACATTCAATTTAAAATCCGTAATTTTGTAAGATGATATCATCTATGAAAAAAATAATATTAAGCATTACGTTGGTCCTTTCTTTTCTTGTTGCCGCTTGTCAGCAATCAGCCAACAACGGCAAAAGTCGTAAATGAAAAAGTTTCTATTGAGCAATTTGAAAAATTGATGACCGAAAAAAGTAATGCGATCATTTTGGATGTGCGTACGCCAGAAGAGTTTGCTGCCGGACATGTGAAAGGTGCAGTGAATTTAAATATTCATGATGCGGCATTTAAAAGTGGTCTTGAAAAATTGGATAAATCGAAACCAGTGTTGGTGTATTGCAAATCGGGAAGTCGAAGTGCCGACGCTTCAGCACAAATGAAAGAGATGGGTTTTAGTGAAGTTTACAATTTCGGCGGAGGAATGTTGGCATGGTCTAACGCAGAGAAACCAGTGGTTAGAGAAACTGCAATGTCCCCAAATAAAGGAATCAACGAAGAAACGTATTTAAAGATGGTTGCAGAAAAACCTTTAGTCCTCGTCGATTTTCATGCGGTATGGTGTGGACCCTGCAAAAAATTATCTCCCATTTTAGCAAGCATCGTTGAAAAGCAGGGTGGTCGATTAACATTGATTAAATTAGATTCAGATGAAAACCCAGACCTAATGAAAGCAAAACAAATACAAGGTATTCCGTATTTAGAATTGTATAAGGATGGAAAATTGATTTGGAAAAATATGGGCTTGACGGATGAAGCTACCATTATGTCGCAATTGAAATAGAATCTACATACATCACAACTTGGGGTTTAAACCCCAAGTTGTGTGATAAATTTTACGCCTTCCCTTTTCCCAACACCATTCCTGCAGCTCCTGCCATTACGCCTCCCATCAATGTACCGATTACAACATCCACAGCGTACATGGTTGTATCACCTAAGTTCATAAATGAATATTGGAATACATCCATACTTAATGACATTAGAAAAGTGATGATGAGTCCAGCAGAGAATCCGCTACCAAAATCGCTGATGTTCGCCCATTTTTGAAAGATGTAAGCAAAGAGTAAACCCCAGCATAAATTACTAATAAAAATTCCTGGTACGAAAGGTGGCTCTTTCATGAGTCCGGCATACACCGTTGTATGTGCAGCCATAAAGTCCATCAACAACATACCATAAATAACCCATCCCAATAAGAAACCAACAATACCTGATACTAATCCTGCTACTAGTAGTTTTGAATTCATAACATTTAGTTTTTAAGTTATGAAGTAAAATTAAATTTATTATTCAGTTCACTCCTCCAGCGTATGGGTAATGTATTACATTTTCTTCAAATATGCCTATTACCTATTAAAAAGGTTTAAATTTAATAGAATTTATATCAACAAGTATAATCCTGAAGTGTCCGTAGGTCTACATTATGATGCCTGTTTTTAGTTTATGTATAGTTAAAACCGAATCAATAAAGTGTTTAATTTTTTATCCAAGATTTTCGATAAACCACTCCATTCTCCTCCCATTGCAAAATATAAAATCCATCTTCCTGTAAATCGGAAATGGAAATACAATGATTAGGTGAAGTACTTGAAACGGGACGAATTCTACCCAATACATCGATCACTTTTATGTTTTTCATTTCGGAAGTTAATCCATCCACACATAAAATATCCTGAGCCGGATTAGGATAAAGCGTATAGGCATTGGCGTTAGTAATTTCTCCCATTCCTGTCATGCTTAAATTAGCGCGTATGGGGACACTGACATTAGCCAACAATCCTGCTCCCTGAACATTAAAGTTGAGTGTTCCTACAAAGTTGGGATTGGGCGCAGCCATAGCTAATACAATTTCTACCGGAATAGCTTCTCCAGGTTGAACCGTTGTATTTACTCCTGTGCCATTGATAAAATTTAAAACAGTTGCTGAATTGAAATTGAAATTAGAAGCAGTGAAAGGAGCAAACCCATCATTCGCCAGCCAAAAGTATATTGATTCGCCACCGTCGCATTGATTAATCCAAAGTCAATGGTATCTTCTGGCGAGTCTGTAGATGCGTTGGTGTTGCCTACTGAAGTGGAACTAATTGAAGTAATGCGCTCTATGAATTGAGGATAATCGATAAACGGATTGCGATTATCTTGTAGGGATGCAATATCGTTTCCTCTTTTTATTTCAATGGCATCAACTCCAAATTGCTCATGCCATTGACGTAAAATTCCTTCTTGAGTGGTTAAAAAATTGTTGTAATTCTGATAACGCAGTACGAAGTAAAACATCGCTCTTGCCGTTTTTCCTTTGTGTGCATCACGCGGTTCAAACGTTGTCGAGTTTACTTTGCTTCCACCGTTTTGCCAAGTTGGATTATTTACAACACCAAAGGGCAAACTACCTCTCTTGTTGTTCGCATCATCATCCGTTGGGAAGAGATGAAATAAATCGGCACGCATAGGTTCTATAGAATTAAAAAATCCTTGAGGGAAAATATGTTCCGTGTTAAAACTATACGTTGCCAAATTTTGACAGTCGGTGCGATCAATATATCCAATAGCTTGTCGTCCTGTGTAAATACATTCAATCGTATTTTGTGTGGCGCCCTGCCCGTTAATTTTTTTATTGTCGATTTGCATAAACATGAAATCGCGACCTGTATTGTATCCTAAATTATTATAATTCCTTCCAATAACATCATGTAATGTATCTTTCAATACTTGCTCTATTAAATTTTCAGTATGGCTGTAATATGTATTGCTGTATCTTCCTTGTCCTAACAAATCAACACGCAATGCGCCTTTATGTCCGTCATTTAAAATGAATAATTCGCTATTGTGATAAACATTGTGTCGAACTTCAAATTTGATCCATATTGATTGACTTCCGCCATCCGGAATCGTAATATTTCCGGCACTCGTGCTAAACGGATTGCTTCCATACTTTGCATAAAAGCGGTAACCCGTCACCGTTATGTCGTAGCCTGATGCATTAGAAATGGTGACTTGCTGACTATCTGGAGTCAACTCATTCTTGATTCCAAAGTTCAGTTGAGCCGGACTCACGCTGAGACTTTGGGCGACAAGAAAATTTGTCATTATAAAATAGAAGAGAATAGAAAGTGCTGCTCGATTTTTCATGGGAGTACGAAGTTAAGCAAAAACGATGTTTTATAAAGCATTTTCTGTTGATGGAATCCTCTTTTCCCTATTCATTTTCCGTATTTTTACCATTCCATCGCAAAAAACAGCATCAATATGCAAAGAAAACGATTTCTTCATTTTGTCTCTACCTTCCTCTTTCTCTTGGTCTTACTGCAAGGAAGTAGTTGCCATTCGCAGGAAACTTTAAACTATAAGGTGGTAGAACCTACTCTTCCCTCGTCAGCCCATCCACCCGTATTATTTTTATTACACGGTTTTGGCAGCGATGAAATGGATTTATTGAGTTTGTCGAAGTCGTTGCCTCATAATTTACTGGTGGTATCGGTTCGAGCACCCTTCGAAAGAGAAGGAGGTGGATATATGTGGTACGATTTACAATTTGGTGGGGAAAATTCATTGAAAATTTACAACAAGCCCAACAAAGCAAGGAGAAGCTAATTAGGTTGATTTCGAAAATCAACAAGAAGTACGATGTAGATACAAATAATATTTTTCTAGGTGGATTTAGTCAAGGAGCCATTACTTCGCTCCGCACGGGACTCACATCTCCGCAACATCCATTCAAGGGCATAGTTTGTTTAAGTGGTAGACTCCCTTATGAAATCAATGTACAACAAGTTCCACTAACGATAAAGCAACGCACACATATTTTTATAAGTCACGGAACGATGGATGCGGTGATACCGATTAGTGATGGGAGAGATATTATAAGTAAATTAACTCAAAATGGATTTCAAATTAGCGGGAAAGAGTATGTGATGCAACATCAAATCAGCCATGAAGTTTTAAATGATTTGAATACTTGGATAAAGACTGAGTTGCTTCGAAAGTGATTAGATGCTTTAAATCCGGATAGCTATTGGAATTGCTACTTTTATGAGAAATATTCTTTGCATTCTTCTATTTTGAAGGAAATTTTCGTCTGTAAAACTTTGCGTCTTCGCGCCTTTGCGAGAAAAATTAGCGTCAAATTGCTGCTGCAAAGACTTTGCAGTTTTCGCTCCTTACTAAGAAATTTTACTTCGTTTAAAATTTAATGGTCGGTGGAAAACAGATTATAGTCAAATTAAAATTCATGATTTGCTCGCAAAGGCGCAGAGGCGCTAAGGCTGCGCTTCACAAAGTTCGCTAAGGTCTTTATCTAATTAAAATCTCTGTGTCCTCCGTGAAAATCTCTGTGTCCTCCGTGGTAAAAGATGATCTTTTGTAATAACGAATTCTCATTCCAGATAACTAACACTTTCTACAACAGAATCGAAATTGCAATTAAGCAATCGTACTTCCGTTCTTCGTATCTCTAGCAGGTTGCACGAAAACTAATTTCCCATCCGCATCTTCAGCCATTAAAATCATCCCATTCGATTCTATCCCTTTAATTTTTCGAGGAGCTAAATTAGCGAGTAAGGTTACTTGTTTACCAATAATTTCATCCGCATTAAAATGAAGTGCAATGCCACTCACAACAGTACGAGTATCGATTCCAGTATCCAACGTAAGTTTTAAAAGCTTATCCGCTTTCTCTACTTTTTCTGCTGCAATGATAGTAGCCACACGTAAATCCATCTTACTAAAATCGTCGTAAGTGGTAACATCCTTAAAGGGAGTTAATGATTTTTCTCCTGTAGAAATTTCCTCGACAGGTGCGTTATTTATTTTCGTTGCTTCCAACTTTTGAATTTGTTTAGTAATTTCTTCGTCTTCAATTTTATCAAACAACAAGGACGCTTCTCCAAGTGCATGACCTGCTACTAAGGCTTCGTTGCCAAATGCATCGGTCCAATTTTTCGGTTGAATATTCAACATCGCTTGCAATTTCTTCGAGGTAAATGGAAGAAAAGGTTCGCACAAATAAGAAAGTGTGGCGGTAATTTCCAATGCTAAGTTTAAAATGGTCGCTACTTTTTCTGGATCTGTTTTATATAATTTCCACGGTTCTGTATCGGCTAAATATTTATTTCCTGCTCTCGCTAAATCCATCACATGTGACAAGGCTTCTCGGAAACGATAACGCTCAATACTTTCTTGCACTAATTTTGGTGCAGAGGTAAGTGCATCCAAACATGTTTTTTCTGCATCATCTAATTTCCCTCTTGTAGGAACTTTATTTTCAAAATATTTTGCAGTCAACACCAACGTTCTATTCACAAAATTTCCGAACACGGCAACCAACTCATTGTTGTTGCGATCTTGAAAATCTTTCCACGTGAAATCATTGTCCTTGGTTTCGGGAGCTGTAGCACAAAATGCATAACGCAATACATCTTGCTTATTTGGGAAATCCAATAAATACTCGTGCAACCACACCGCCCAATTGCGGGATGTAGAAATTTTATCGCCTTCTAAATTTAAAAATTCATTGGCAGGAACATTTTCAGGTAAGATGTAATCACCATGTGCTTTTAACATGGCAGGGAAAATGATACAATGAAATACGATATTATCTTTTCCAATAAAATGAATCAACTTACTATCGTCTTTCTTCCAGTAATCTTCCCATTGAGAAGTCAATGCTTTTGTTGCAGAGATATATCCGATAGGCGCATCAAACCACACATATAAAACTTTACCTTCATTTCCAGGTAATGGAACCGGCACACCCCAGTCGAGGTCGCGCGTTACTGCACGCGGCTGCAATCCTTGATCGAGCCAACTCTTGCACTGACCAAAAACATTTTTCTTCCAAGCATCTTCCTTACTCAACAACCATTCATTCAACCACTCTTGTTGCATCGTATCTAAGGGCAAATACCAATGCTTCGTTTTGCGCAATACGGGAGCTTTTCCACTGAGCTGTGAGTGTGGGTTGATGAGTTCGCGCGGACTTAATGAGCTTCCACATTTTTCACACTGATCGCCGTATGCATTTGGATTTGCGCACTTCGGACAAGTTCCAGTAATGTAGCGATCGGCTAAAAACAAATTCGCTTCTTCATCAAAATATTGTTCCGATTCTTCTTCCTTAAAAACACCTTTATTGTAAAGCGTTGTAAAAAAATCAGACGCCGTTTCATGATGAATTTTATCGGAAGTACGGTGATAGATATCAAAAGAAATTCCGAACTCCTGAAAGCTATCGCGCATCATGACATGATACGTATCCACCACTTGTTGGGGAGTGATACCTTCTTTACGCGCACGCAACGTGATGGGCACGCCATGCTCATCCGAACCACAAATGTATTTCACATCCCGACCCATCAATCGTTGATAGCGAACAAAAATATCGGAAGGCAAATAACATCCTGCAATATGTCCGATGTGTAAAGGACCATTGGCATAAGGCAAGGCGGCAGTAACTAAATAGCGCATAGGGGGATTTTCTTCTGTCTAGTAAATTCTGTGCAAATGTAATTGATTTGAAAATGATTTGATTTGAAAATTTGAAAAGATTTGAAGATGGTTTGATCCCCCTTGATTCGCGATAGCTATCTGGATTTCCGAAGAATGCGTAATTCAAATCTAACTATCTTTGAGTACTGGAACCTTTTAATTCAAAACGGCATGGTTAAACGATCCTAAGCTTTTGGGATTTGGTGTCGCATTGAGTTCATTTTTCGTTACTCCGTATGAAAATACTCCATCTGGTTATAGCTTTAAATTTTATTAATAATATGGTCAAGTACTTTAAGTGTATTAAAGTTTTATTATTTTTAATGATTATGCTGCAGGCTTGCCTACCTATTTCGGTTGTAAATAAAGATTATTGGAGTTGCAATTCGACGGATTCAAGTGTTTATTTTGCTAATTCTCTTTATTTCGAGACTTAAGGAATTTGAAAGCATGATATTATATAATTGGTTGTGCCCTTCATTAAAGCTTTGAAACGATTGCTAAAAGACTCTCTTGTAATTCAATATTTTTCTGAAACAGGATGTGGAGGAGGGAGTCCTTTTCTTTACACTGTTCATCAATTAGCTGGGAAAATTCTTGAAGAAGGTTCAATTTCTATTACAAGTTATCAGTTTAATAATGGTTGTTCATATGCAACCGAAAAAAGGGGTCATAACCTATTGATACATTAATATTTTGTTAAAACTTTCCCAAGTGATTCTTAAACTGGCTTCAAAGAAAACAAATTAGGGCTGAAAACCCCCCACTTCCGCTTAAATGTATTTGATTGCTATTTTTATTTTTTCAATGCAACTATTTCTCAAGCGCAAGAATCTACTTTTGTACTTTCAAATAAATGTGCAAAGGGTATTTCTCCTTTCACTAAAGTAAATGGAATTGATCGTCGTTTAACGAAAAAGAGTTGGGATTTGTTTTAACAGGTTGGTTTAATGATAATTCAAAAGTTAATTTTAAAGGTGATTTTATTGAAGGTTTATCACGGTTTTTCAGAGTAAGGAGGTTAGTCTAACTACCGAAAATGAAATTTCTATCATTTTTTATGATTTTAGTTTAAGTGAGAAGGCAGAAGAAATGTAGGGATGTTGTTAGTTTTAAATTATCTATGCGAATATTTAAAAAATTCGAAGAGAATAAATACGAAGAATTATATTCTATTGATAGTGTATACCGAATGAAGTCGTCAACGGACTTGACAAAAAAACTGCTAAAATCGGTTAGTGAACATTTATGCGAAGTGGCTGTTGAATTAAAAAAGTACGACAATCTTCATGCGAAAAATGGAACTTCTTATACTTTTAATGAATTGCAAATTCTTGACAGCTTAGAAAGATGAAAACCCCAATTTACATTACGGAAAATTTTAAGCCAGGTATTTATTACGATTTCAATCAATTTAAAAATAATTCTCCAGATACTACATCAATTTATATTGACTCAATTCATACTGATAAAATTAGAGTGATGATTTGGAGTGAAGAAAAGGAGAAAAATGTGCTATTGGATAACAAATCGGTTTATGCGGTTCACGATGGTAATTTTCTACTCAAAGCAACTAAGATGGGATTTTATGAACTGAAAAGAGAAGGATTAGATTTTTATTTTTTTGGTCAAATTGCACCAAAATTTACAATTAAAGGGAATACTATGACTCCAGATTTGGGTTCAGGAAGGAGGTATAGGTCTGGATTGGAGTGGCTCTGCTTTCAAATCCAATACCTCTTTTGAATAATTTTAAAATTAATTATCGAACCGGAAATCCCATCCAAGTAGATAAAGATAAATAGCGTAATGTGAATTGGAGTGTAATTTCGCACTACGAAATCACCAATCCACCAATCCACCAATCCACCAATCCACCAATCCACCAATTGCCAAATGCGTGTCGTAAATTAAATGCGGCTACCTATCTTTGCGTAATTATGAAAATCCCTCCCTATTTAGTTCCCGGAAGTACCATTGGAATTTGTGCCCCTGCACGAAAAGTAAGTCCGGAGGAGTTGGCTCCTGGAATTTCTTTAATGGAGAGTTGGGGTTTTAAAGTTAAAACGGCGAAGAATTTATATGCTGCCGAAAATCAGTTTTCGGGGAGTGATGCACAACGTACTGCCGATATGCAAGAGTTGATGGATGATCCTTCTGTTGATGCCATCATCAGCGCACGAGGTGGTTATGGTTGTATGCGAATCAT
This sequence comes from Bacteroidota bacterium, assembly GCA_016709725.1. Lineage (GTDB taxonomy): Bacteria > Bacteroidota > Bacteroidia > AKYH767-A > OLB10 > JAJTFW01. The sequence continues at coordinate 877,707 of JADJMG010000001.1, read as the reverse complement.
CGACCAACTCAATTTTAATCTCTTCGCACAAAAGCCAAAATGGATAATCGGTTTTAGTGATCTAACTGTTTTTCATAATCACCTGCACCAACAATTTCAGATTCCAAGTATTCATGCTACCATGGTGTTTAGTATGGGCGGCGATCGTTGTACGCCCGATGCACTCGAGAATTTGAGAAAGCTACTAACGGGTCAGGAGCTCAGTTATTCAATTGAAAATTCATCAAGGAATAGAAAAGGCAAAGAAGAAGGAATTTTAGTGGGCGGAAATCTTTCTTTACTGTATGCTTTGTCTGGTTCTGCATCCGATATCGACACCAGAGGTAAAATATTATTCATCGAAGATTTGGATGAGTACCTCTATCACATCGATCGTATGATGATGCAACTAAAACGTTCGGGAAAATTGGATGGACTTTGTGGTCTCATCGTCGGTGGTATGAGTGATATGCGCGATAATGCGATTCCATTTGGAAAAACCGCTGAAGAAATTATTTCGGAAGCCGTGCGTGAATATACTTTTCCAGTGTGCATGAATTTTCCAGCTGGACATATCCAAAACAATCAGCCACTCGTGATGGGAGGAAGGGTGAGTATGGAGATTGGAGAGAAAAGTGTCGTTGAAATAAAAACTTTTAAATAAAAAATTGTATTTCGAGTTAGAAGGGTTTGTTACTCATTTACATAGAAGAAATTTTTCTAACTAATATAACTGACAATTTAAACGCAAGGAACGCGGAGGAGGCGCAACGGGCGGATCTAATTAAGTATATTAGCAAATCATAATCACTTGGCATCTAAAAATCTAGCAGCTGAAGCTAGCAGCTAGAAGCCTTTTCTACGTATATTTGCGAAATCATTTTTTTCTAAAAACCATTTTAATAAAATCGAAAATGACCGACATTGAAAAAATCGGTGAGCGCGGTGAAGCCATCGCTGTTCGCTATCTCCAACAAATTGGCTACCGGATTTTAGCTCGAAACTTCCGCTATCAAAAAGGCGAAATCGACATCATTGCAACCGACGAAAGGTTTCTGATTATCGTGGAAGTGAAGAGTCGAAGCTTTCCGAGTTATGGGAGTCCGGAAGCATCCATCGGCCAAACAAAAACCGATTTGATGGCGCTCGCAGCTGGGTATTATCAAGAGCTTTACGATATCCGTCATGAGATCCGATTTGATGTCATTTCCATCATCTTTCGAAAAGGCAAGAAAGCTCAACTGACTCATATGAAGGAAGCCTTCCATGCTCGTTGAGGTTTCCAATTGTCAATAACTCCAATTGGACTTTACTAAGATTTTGACTTATTTGGTGTATTTGTCCTCAAATCAATGCTTTTTAGCCTAAAATTCATGCAAAATCAACGTTACTTATCAACAATTAATTACGATCTTTGCAGCCCTATTTATAGAAAATAAAATGAAAAAGAAAAGTAGCCCCGGCCGTGACGGTTCACGTGGCAGTAACGACCGCTCTCGACCTGCGACAGGAAGAGGCAAATTCACAAGAAATGATAATAGCGGTGACCGCCCAGCACGCTCAGAAAAAAAATCACCTTGGGATTCATTCGATAACGAAGGAAGCTCTCGACCATCTAGAGGAGGAAGTGCAGAGCGGAGTTCAGAGCGCGGAGAGCGCGGAGAGCAGAGTTCAGAGCGGTCCCGATAGCTATCGGGATTCTAGAGGAAGAAGTTCTTCAGGTGATGGTGCGAAACGTCCATATCAAAGAAGAGATGAAAGCGGAGAGAGTCGCGCACCATTTTCACGAGGACGCGAAGACAGTGCGGAGAGCGGAGATCGCAGAGCACCTTTTACTAGAGGCAGAAGCGATTCTAATGACGGAGAAAAACGTCCATATAAAAGAAGAGATGATAGCGGAGAGAGTAGAGCACCATTTACAAGAGGAAGAAGTTCTTCAGGTGACGGCGAAAAGAGACCATATAAAAGAAGAGACGATATGGGAGAGAGTCGTGCACCATTTTCTAGAGGAAGAAGTGATTCCAATGACGGTGAAAAACGTCCATATAAAAGAAGAGACGAAAGCGGAAGTACAGAGCGGAGTTCGGAGCGCGGAGAGCGTGGTCCCGATAGCTATCGGGATTCTAGAGGAAGAAGTTCTTTTGGCGATGGAGAAAACGTCCTTATAAAAGAAGAGACGATAACGGAGAAGAGCGTGCACCATTTTCACGAGGTCGCGAAGACAGAGCGGAGAGCGGAGAGCGCAGAGCACCTTTTACGAGAGGCAAAAGTGATTCCGGAGATGGCGAAAAAAGACCATATAAAAGATCGGAGTTCGGAGATCGGAGTTCGGAGCGTGGAGAGCGCGGAAGTAGAGAGCGAAGTTCGGAGAGCAGAGAGCGTGGTCCCGATAGCTATCGGGATTCACGTGACAACGAAACTCGTCCCTATAAAAAGCGTGATAAAAGCGGTCCACCAAGCAGAGAAGATCGTCACTCTCGTTTTGAAGAGAAATCATCTTACAGAGATCGTCCATCTTACGGAAAAAGTGGTGGCCGCCGTGGCGCACCGCGTAAACGTAGTGCCAGTACCGGTGCTGATTTAACAGGTGAAATTCGATTGAATCGCTTTATTGGGATGGCTGGAATTTGTTCGCGTCGTGAAGCAGATGATTTGATTACAGCTGGAGTCATTTCAGTGAATGGTCAAGTCGCTACCGAACTCGGCATGAAAGTAAAACCAGGTGATGATATCCGTTATAACGGTGAGCGTATCCGAAATGAAAAGCATGTTTATCTTTTGTTGAATAAACCCAAAGATTATATCACCACATCCGATGATCCGAACGATCGTAAGACCGTTATGGAATTAATTGCAGGCGCTTGTCCGGAGAGAGTTTATCCAGTAGGACGTTTAGATAGAAACACCGTTGGACTTTTATTATTTACCAACGACGGTGATTTAGCGCGTCATTTAACTCATCCAAGTTCACGCGTGAAGAAAATTTATCAAGCCGAACTCGACAAAAATTTTAAAGTTTCTGATGCACGTCGTTTGCAAGAAGGAGTTGAGTTGGAAGACGGTGTTAGTAGTGTAGATGAAATTTCAATCGGTAATGCAAAAGACGATAAGAAAGTTGTCGGCGTGGAATTGCACTCTGGTAAAAATCGTATCGTGCGTCGTATGTTCGAAGCGCTTGGCTATGATGTTGTGAAACTTGATCGCGTTGGATTTGCTGGACTCACAAAAAAAGATCTACCAAGAGGTCGTTGGAGAATGCTCGATGAACGTGAAGTTGGTTTTTTGAAGATGATGGGTAACGGCAAGAAGAAGCAAGCGAGCGAGTAATTTATTCTTCGGATATTTCTTACTTGGATTATCTAATTCTTCCTTCGGAAATAGTTTTCTAGCTTCTAGCTTCTAGCTTCTGTTCCACAGTACTGTGGGACGCGAGGATTCGCGACTAGCATTTAACTTCTGGGTTTTTGCGTATAACTACTTGTAGCCAGCAGCCTCTAGCAGCCAGTAGCTAGCAGCCAGCAGCTTTTTTATTTGAAAAGTATTACCTTCACACTCCAAACACATCAAAACATGAAATTAAAAATTAACCTTTCGCTTTTATTTGTAATTCTATTTAATGCTCTTTCATTCTCCCAAGCACTTCCTCAACAATGGCTTCGTTCTTTTGTTCCGCAGGGAAAATCATCCGATCGCATTAGCAAAATATTGATCGACAACAATAATGATATTTACATAGGTGGATATGCCAGTAACGAACGCGCATATCCTGATGCATATGTCATGAAAAGAAATGCACAAGGCGATACCCTTTGGCAATATTATTATGATAGTGGTAGTAAAGGAGAAGATTACGTTCTCGATATGGCCATCGATGCAAATCTTAATGTTTATTTAACAGGAAAATCGCATCCCACTTTTTCAGGAATCTTTGATTGCATTACGATAAAGCTTAACGCTGCAGGTGTGCAACAATGGGTGAGTCGATATGCCGTAGGTGCGACTAGTAACAGTTATGGTTATGCCATTGCAGTTGATGCAAACGATAATGTTTATGTTGCTGGAACAGTCGATCCATTGTCAGCAAGCAAGAGCGGGTTAGTAATAAAGTATAATTCGAGTGGTGTGCAACAGTGGGCAGATGTATTCAATGGTCCCGCTGCTGGTGATGATGAAGCTTTCGACATTGTGATTGCTCCCAATGGAAATGCAACCGCTTGTGGTTATATTTCCGATGCCGCAGTCAATGGAGGAATAAATTCTTTTGTAAAACAGTATGATCAAAATGGTGGAACTGTTTGGAGTGATTCTTATTCGAATCCTGCTTATATTTTACCGGATCGATTGAGAGGTCTTGCGTATAATAATACTGGAAATTTATTTGTTGCTGGCGAAACCGGAAATTCTGCTAACAATAAATTGGATGTGTTGGTGATGTCGTACAACGCTACGGGTATCCGTCAGTGGGAAACCATCTACCAAGATTCAACATCAGGGAATGATGAGTATTTATTAGGTAATACATTTGATGATTTAGGCAATGCCTATGTAGTTGGAACTGATTATGCAAATGGTTTTATTACTCGTGTTAATTTTGATGGTTCACAAGGATGGAGAAGAAGGTGGACGGGTCCCTTGCAATTCGGATCCGAAGTATTTAATTCCGTAGCCATCGATAATAACGGTGGCGTCTATACGTCAGGCAGAGCAATTTATCCGGGTCCAGATTATTACGGTAACGGCGGACTCACGAATATGATTATCGCCAAGTATTCTGATGCTGGCGATTCTTTATGGACGTATCGCGTTGCGGATTCATCAGATGCTTCGATGGGATTTGCTATTGCAACACGAAATGGAAAAGTAGTTGCCGGAGGTTTTAAAACGGATACAGCGTATGTAGATGAAAATTTGTACATGATGGTTGTGGATACTGCGGGTAATGGTTTATATGAATGGAATCATAATGGTAAAGGTGCAGGCATTACTCACGGACAATTGGTTCGTGTTGATGCTGCCGATAATATTTATTGCGCAACAACGGTCGACAGAAGTTATAATGAAGGATGGGATGTGGCCATTGTGAAATACGATCCAGCCGGAACTTTGTTATGGGAAAAATATTACACCACTCCTTCTTGGAATAATGATACCATCACCGATATGCAATTTAATCCAGCAGGTGAATTAGTCTTATGTATTTCTTCAGATAGTGGCAAAACAAAAAATAATTTTCGAATGTCGTTGGTAACGATGGACGTTAACGGAAATTTCTTAGATACTTCCTGGTATCTTCCTTCGCCATTGGGAAGCGTTTTGTCTAATTCGATGTTGATGCGGAGCGATGGTAGCATTGTGATTGGTGCAAGTTCAAATATTGCCGGTGGACTATTAATTTATTTCGATAATCAACATGTTGTTCAATGGGTCGCTAAGATGGATTCTACACAATTTGCCGTTACAAAAATTAATAGTTTGGCTTCATTTCCCAATGGTGATATTGCAGTAGCAGGATTGGTGCAAACTTCATCGGGCAATACAGCAAAAGGTGTTGTGCAACGTTTTCAACCCTCTGGTGTACGACTTTGGTCGGCCGATTTCGATTCGTTAAATGTATATGATGAAGTGTATGATGTGACCGTGAGTCCATCTGGAGAAGTGGCTGCCGTAGGTATTTCGGGTTATCTTCCTTCTGGTGTTTCTACTCTCATTACTTACAACGGAACAACGGGAGCGCAAAATTGGCGTGCAGTATTCAATCCAAATACCACAAACGAATTTGGCGTAAAAGTTCGATATACACCGGCAGGAAATATTGTATATATCTGCAGGGGATGGACAGGATTTGTTGCACGTTATACTACGCTGCAATATACTGCGTCGGGTGCCTTTCAATGGGCAACGGTATACAGCCAAACAGCCAGTAACCGTGAACCATTAAAATTATTGATAGAACCTAATAATAGAATCGTAACCGCTGGTTGGGAAGTCAATGGTGCCACAAGCAATTATGATTTTGTGTTGGTAGGATATAATTCTGCGGGTGTTCAACAATTTTTAAATACTTACACTACCCCCAACTTTGCACCGGATGTATTTCATGATTTAGCCCGTGATGCACAAGGAAATTTTGTTGTGACTGGACAAAGTGCTACTGATTTCTTAAACGAACAACTTTTCCACATGATTACTATTAAGTATGGTGGTAGTGCGGTAGGCATGGAACAGATCGAAAGTTCATCTAACGTTGTCGCCTATCCGAATCCTTCGAATGGAACATTCTTGTTGATGGAAACAGCAGGAGGTTCTCCCATCATCAACGGAATCGTATATGATTTGCAAGGCAGAAAAGTAACGAACTTGGATCTCATCAATCGCGAAATCAACTTATCCAAATTCCCTTCCGGACTCTATATTTTGCAATATCAACAAGAGAACGGATCGATCGGAAGTTTGAAGTTGGTTTTGAGTCCTCGTTCGTTTTAGGGATTATTCTGAGTGGTATTTATAGTCACGATTTTTTTAGCTTCTAGCTTCTAGCTTCTAGCTTCTAGCTTCTGGCTTCTGGCTTTCGCATTACGAAGTGTAAATTCGTTTATCGTGTCCTAGATTTTCGTACATTCACATTTCGCATTAATTCGAATTTCGTGTTCATTCGCATTTCGCGTCCTCGATATTCGTATATTCGTGTTTAGTTTCAATATGTGTGGCCGCTATATCTTAATCGACAATATCAAATCCTACGAAAAGCGTTTCAACGCCGTAGCACAGCAATATTCCGCGCGCGTAAATTTGCCTAATTTTAATGTAGTGCCGGGAGCTTTGGCGCCTGTAATTACAAACGACAAACCCAATGAGATTCAGTTTTTTCATTTTGGACTCACGCCTTTCTGGGCAAAGAAACCCATGTACTTAATAAATGCAAGAGCAGAGGGAGATCATAATAGTGATGATGATCCGAACTATCGAGGTGCGAAGGGAATCATCAGCAAACCTTCTTTCAGAAAACCCATCCGCTCACAACGATGCTTAGTGATCGCCGATTATTTTATTGAAGGTCCGAAAAAAGAAAAGCTCGACAAACCATACCTCGTCTACCTCAAGCGCCAACCCATAGCCTTAGCTGGAATCTGGGATGAGTGGGCGAATAAGGAAACGGGTGAAATCATACATTCATTTTCCATCATCACCACTACACCCAACAAAGTCATTCAACAAATCGGACATCATCGTTCACCCGTCATCCTTCACGAGAGCGACGAACGCAAATGGCTGGAAGCAGAACATCTCAACCAAATCACCGATCTCCTCGAACCTTATACCGATGATGAGATGAATGCCTATCCCATCAGCAAAAGAATAAAGAGTCCGCGCGAAAACGACATCGACCTTCTCCAAGCCATCGGCGAACCCATCCTCCCCGAAATTGAATTAAAAGTATTTCGTGATTTAAAATTACAAGGGATGGGCTACACCAAACGAGATGAACGATCAGAATGATCCGATGAATAAATTTGTGTAAATCATAGTAATCCGTGTCATCCGTGTTCCATATTAAGTTATACTCGGCGGTTAATTCTTTCAATTACTTTTAGTATTTTTATTTCCTCAAACTTTCCCATCATGAAAAAAACCTTACTTTCTCTCTTAAGTATTTTATTTACCCTCAGTGCTTCTTCACAAATTCCTGAGCTCTGGGGCAGCATGGCCCTTGGTGGCCCCTTCGGTATTGGCGGAATTATTAAAATTAACGGTGACGGCACGGGCTACAACATGGACTATGTTTGCACAGGTGGTGTTAACGGCGGAAGTATTCAAAGCAATCTCTTACCCATCAGCAGTACATTGATCTATGGAAATTCCACCAGCGGTGGTTTGAATTCCGTTGGTGATATTTATAGTTATAACCCCGGTACAAATAACTACACCATGTTGTATAGCATGGATTCGCTTTCGGGTTATTACCCACGTGGACCCATCATCAAAGCAAGTAATAACAATAGTTTATTTGGCATGACAAACAACGGCGGCCTTTTTGACAAAGGAGTTTTTTATGATTTCAATTTAACGAACAACACGTATACTAAACGTCATGATTTTGATGTACTCAGTGGACAACTGCCCAATGGCGGCGTAATGCAATCGACCGTAAATAATAAAATTTACGGGATGACTACTTCGGGCGGAGCAAACAGTGGTGGTGTCATTTTCAGTTACGATATTCCTACTACAACATTCTCAATTGTACATGATTTTTCTTTCTTCACAGGCTGGACACCCTTCGGCACATTGCGACAAGCAAGCAATGGATTATTGTATGGATTAGCATTTGGTGGAGGAGCGGGAGGCTACGGAGTAATTTTTAGTTTAGATCCTACCAATAATAATTACAATGTTGTACACAGCTTCAATGGCACCGATGGTTCTGCGCCATGGTGTCAGTTGATTGAAGTAGGAGGAATTTTATATGGATGTACAACGCAAGGCGGAATAAATAATAACAAAGGTGTCATTTTCAAATATCAAATTTCCAACAATACTATGACTAAGTTACACGATTTTGATACCCCTACGGGCGCAAGTCCATACGGAAACGTGATGATGGCGAGCGATGGAAATTTATATGGTATGACCGCCAGTGGAGGTGCAAATAGTTTAGGTGTCATTTATAAATTCGATTTAACAACCAATACCTACTCGGTCATTTATACAGGTTCATTTGCGTCAGGCGGAATTCCTTATGCCGATTTAATTGAATACAGTGGCGCCACTCCTGTAAACGAAATTGACAAAAAGGAAAATCTAATTTCCATCTTTCCGAATCCCTCAAGCGGAACCATCAACATTCAAGTCAACAACTTTACAAAGTCTACAACTTTAATTCTTACCAATGTGTTGGGTCAGGAAGTGATGCAGATTCCGTTAACTGTTCCTGTTTTACAAATGAATTTAGATTTGCCTGCGGGATTGTATTTTTACACTGCAGCCTCTTCCTCTTCTAGAAGTGCGGGACGGTTGGTAGTGGAGTAGTGGTGGGATTTTATAGTTAGGAAATAAATCGATATCCTGAGGAACTTTAAGACAATACCAAAACAAAAATAAATTATTGAATATGAATTTAAAATATCTCATCATTTTATTTTTGACAGGTTTTGTTCAACAAACTTTTTCGCAGACCTATCCGACATTTGGAACTGAAATAAAAATTACAATTAACGGGTTGACTTTTGACGCAATGGAGCCATTTATTTCATTGGACGGAAACACCCTTTTTTTTAACTCGTTAAATTCTGGGGGAAATACCAATTTGTATTATGCCACGAAGGTTAACGATACAACCTTCACGTATGTTGGTTTGGTTGGTGGAACTTACGATTCTTTACCAAATCATCTTGATGCTGTAGCTTCTCTAGACTCACTCAACAATTTCTTTTGGACTTCTCTTAGAGGATATCCATCTATAATGGAAAATTTACACAGAGGAGTTTATTCGAATGGTAATATTTCAAATATTACACGTGTTTATGGTAACTTCAATATTTATAATTTTAATTACCCTTTTGGTTGGTTAATAATGGATGCAGCAATCAACTCCGATGGCAACCTACTTTATTTTTGTAACGCCAAGTTTGACTTTTCCAATACAACCTGTGTAGGAATACCTTGTGAATCCAAAATGGGAGTTGCTCAAAAAGTCAATGACTCCACATTTAATAAACTTACTAATTCTGATGCTATTTTCAGTAACTTAAATGACACAATCAATTACATTGTATACGCACCTCAAGTAACTACAGATGGGCTTGAATTGTATTACACTCGTTTGTTAAAAATACATTTAATACTGAGATTTGCGTTTCAGTTAGAAATAGTGTTGCCGATACTTTTAGTTTACCTACTGTTGTTCATTCAAATATTGGTTTCTTTCCTGAAGCAGCTAGCCCATCTAGCGACAAGCAAAGGATTTATTATCACCAAAAAGATGGAACTGGATTTTTTCATCTTTACTTACGTTACAGGACAGGAACAACAGGAATATACGAGCATTCAAAATCAAAGAATATTAAAGTCTTTCCAAATCCAACAAATAATATTTTTAATATTGATTTACCAAATTCTAAGGAGAGTTTTTCTCTTGCTGTTTACTCTTCACATGGAAAAGAACTATTTAGAATATTTAATAATACGTCAGTTGACATATCAAACTTACCAAATGGAATATACTTTTTGACTATAATACAAAGTGACAAAATCTGGAGAACTAAAATGGTTAAAGAATAATAGCATTAGCCTAGAACACGTACAAAAAATTGTCGTTTCATTGCTTAAATGATCCCGAAAGCTATCGATTTTGTCCTTCGTATTAAGTACATTTCTAACAGACAGTTTTGTGCTTCGAAAGCCCAACGGCTAGTAGCTGCCAAACGTTTTTTGATTTCCACATTTGCCACTGAAATTTCATAACCAAACTCAAAGAAAATAATTTTAATAAATAACAAATTAAATAAGTAGAGAAGCTGAAATACGAAATAGAGTTATCGAATTTTTTCGTAATTTTAATTTTTATTATATAATCACAAAATGGCAAATACAATAATTCATAAGTCGGAATCTCGAGGAGATGCAAATCACGGTTGGTTGCACAGTAAACATACATTTAGTTTTGCAAATTATCACAATCCAGAGCGAATGCATTTTGGCGTGCTTCGGGTGTTGAATGATGATTTTGTGGAAGCCGGAATGGGCTTTGGAACACATCCACATGACAATATGGAAATCATCTCTATTCCGCTGGAAGGTGATTTAGAACACAAAGACAGTATCGGAAATATTACCGTGATTAAAAAAGGAGATGTTCAAATTATGAGTGCCGGCACAGGGGTTACACATTCCGAGTACAACAAAAACAAAGATAAGCCGGTTAAGTTTTTACAAATATGGATTTTTCCAAAGGAGAAAGACACGAAACCTCGTTATGATCAAATTACACTAGACGAGAAAGACCGTCATAATAATTTTCAGCAAATAGTATCCCCAATGCGGATGATGCAGGTGTTTGCATTCTTCAGGATTCATGGTTTCATCTAGGAAAATTTGATAAAGATTTTTCTCTTGATTACTCCATCAAAAAAAGTGGAAATGGTGTTTATGCTTTCATTTTGAAAGGCGATGTGGTGATAGATGGCAAATCGTTGAATGAAAGAGATGGGTTGGGTATATGGAACACAGATCAATTTTCTGTAAAAGCAATTTCTCAAGATGCTGAAATATTGTTGATGGAAGTGCCGATGAATATGTAATAGGTCATCTTTTATCGGGAATGACTAATTTTCTGTGTTTTTTTAATTAATTTGCATATTAATTAGGAGACTAAATGGATTTACCCATCTTGTTATTTTATGGTTTTGCTTTTATCGGTTTGGTGCATTCGGTCATCTTTTCCTTTTTAGCCATTAAAAATAAAATCGCCGCTGATCTCATCATTACCCTCTTTCTTTTTATACAATCTCTTATAATATTGGAGTATGTATTATTTTGGACAGGTTTGCAGGAAAGCTATCATCAGTTATGTAATGTTAGCATAACGACTCAATTCTTATTTGGCCCATTATTGCTCCTGTATATTGATTATATTTTCAATGAAAGAAGGAGATTCAAAGTCTACTTGTTTCATTTTGCACCAGCCATCATCGTTTTAATATTAATGCTTCCTTATTATTTAAGTACAGCAGATCTAAAAATTCACCATTATAAAATGATTGATTATTTTGTATTGGATTTGAGTGTGCTCAATTATTTTCTGATGGCACACATGGTAGGATATTGTATTTATTTATTTGTAAAAATTGCTAGAGAAAAGAGAGTAGGGCATATTAAAAACTGGTTGTTTACAATTGTCGGATTATTTGGATTTTTTATAGCCAGCTATATTTCTTATTATATCATGGTAAGATATCCTTGGTTTACATTGACAACCGATTATTTTGTTTCCTTGGGAATGTGCCTAAGCATCGTATCCATTATTTATTTTGCTTATGGAAGAACAAAAATTCTTGATGGATATCCATTGAAGGAATCATTGAATCTTGGAAATATTTATTTTTCGTATAGAGAAAAATCAGCCGATTTCTCTGATGAGAAAAAAAAAGATCAACCCATAGTCTATAATTACCCATCTGATCTAGACTCTACTGTTCTAAAGGATGAACTTTTGGCAGAATCAGAAAAGGGTACTGTTGTAGATCCTGTTTTGGAAATCACGCCTGTTAAATATAAGAATTCAGGGTTGACCTCAGATGCAGGAAATGAATTAGCAGAGGAGTTGAAAAAACTCATGCAAAAGGAAAGACTTTATCGGGAAAGTGAAATAAAGTTGGAAACACTCTCCGCAAAATTGGGTGTTCCCAAACATTATGTTTCGCAAATAATAAATCAATATTATAACGTGAATTATTTTGAATACATCAATTTACTTAGAATCGAAGATGCTAAACTTCTTTTACTAGATGTTGATAATAAATCGATGAATATTATTGAAGTTGCTTATGCCGTTGGCTATAGTACCAAAAATACATTTAATAATGCTTTTCGTAGAATTGTTGGAGTAACCCCCAGTGAATTTCGTAGGCAAAATCAAATAAGGATGAATTAGTATTACTTTATCGGGAGTGACTTTAATTAAATCGATGGTCTATTATTTTGTAAAAAAAAGATCATGGAAAGGAAACATCTTATTTGCACTCTTGTTCTACTTTGTAGTTGCTCCTTCTTAAAAGGGCAGCTATTTACGAAAGTAACATCTACCACCAACCCAATTGTAACAGATCCTGTGCAGAGCTTCTATAATGGAGCAAGCTGGATTGACTATGATAACGATGGTCGTCTTGACCTCTTTGTTGTTCGTGGAGGCTTATATCATAATGATGGGAATGGAAATTTTTCTAAAATTACGAGTAGTGGATTAGGATTAACAACTGGAATTGGTAATACGTGGGCAGATGTAGATAATGATGGCGATATCGATTGTGTTCAATCAGGAGGGAATGCCGGCGGGACAAAATTATTTCTAAGCAATGGAGATGGGACATTTACACAAAATACATCTGGTATTTGGGCTTTACCTACTTCACTACGTGGTTGGGGTTCCGCATTTGGTGATTATAATAATGATGGTTGGGTGGATTTGTTTATTGCAGCGCCTTTAAATTTTGTGAGTATAACCGATTCATGCAAATTCTTAATCAATACTGGGAATGGTAATTTTTCTCGTGTTGATACTACCATCGTCACAGATACAGTAGATGCTTTTACGGTTCCATCATGGAGCGATTATGATCAGGATGGAGATGTAGATTTATTTATAGGTTCGGGAAGAGTGAATGGAGCTTTGTCTCGTGATTATCTTTTTGAGAATAATCACATGCAAGGTGGCGGCCCTTTGTTCTCTAGAATAAATTCTTCACCATTGGGAACAGAGCTCCAAGATGGTCAAGTTTGGAATTGGATCGACTTTGATAACGATGGTGATCTGGATGGATATTTAACCAACTATGGAGGCACAACCCCTACCACCGGATATCAAAATGAAATGTATAGAAATGATAATAACAGTTTCGTAAAATTAGCATTTGCTGACGTGGGTTCGATTGTTACGGATCTGGGAATTTCACTTTCTAGTACATGGGGTGATTTTGATAATGATGGAGATCTCGATTGTATTGTTACAAATGAAGGTCCGCAGAATAATGTGTATTATCAAAATAATATTGCACAAGGAAGTGCAGTGTTTACCCAAATCTTGAATGAACCATTCGTAATTAATAGCGGCAATCATTGGTGTGCAACGAGTGGTGATTATGATAATGATGGTGACTTGGATTTATTTATTTCCGGTGCTAGCGATAAAGGATTGTTCGAGAATAACACAACACAAACTGATTTTATTAATGTGAAGTTGGTGGGTGTAACATCAAATAAATCCGGGATCGGAGCGAAGGTGAGAGTTAAAGCGAATGGATTTTGGCAAATGCGCGAAATCTCAGCACAAAATACTTTTAATGGAATGAATATGCTTAACGCTCATTTTGGATTTGGTGCAACAGGTGCAACACCATTAATAATTGATTCTTTACTGATTGAATGGCCGTCGGGTGTTGTTGATATTTGTACAAGTGTACTTTCCAATGGTATGTATATTGCTACGGAAAGCCAATGCCTATTCCCTACATCATTGAATAGTTTTGAGAATTCTACATTAGATTATTTTTCTCTTTCGATTTATCCCAACCCCATTGGCGATCATCTTTCTTTTAAATATAATTTGCACTATCCAGAAATTGTGCAAATTGATATTCTTGATATAAATGGGAAGTGTGTTCATTCTAAAAAGTTGATGGATGTTGTAAGTGGAAGTAACACTTCTTCTCTTGATATTAAAAATATTGCAACCGGTTTTTATACATTGAAATTGAGTAGCGGCAAACATATTAGTTATGAAAAATTTGTGAAGAATTGATTGAGGCGATGTCAGTTGCCAGCGTTGAATTGTCAGGTGTTCAGCGTTGGCAATTTTTTTATTTAGTCGTTGTGTGAGCGATTAGATGTTGTAGTTTAGATTCCATTCATCATCAACCTGAAATTGAATGAGCTTTTCAAAAAATCAGGAAAGTCATTGTTTAAAATATTACCCATTTTTTCTCATTGACAATACAGAACGATCAATTCGAGGAGGTCAAGCGCTCCCATTTCCCTCGCGAAGCTTCGCGATCCCATCTCCTAATTTACCAATTTGCCAACTTACCAATTTACCAATTCCCATTCACTCTATCCCCTGCGTAGGTAATTTTTCCATCTCCGACACCGTTACACTACAAAACCCAAACTCTTCATCCACTCTTCCTTTTATGGTGTAGATGCCTTTGCCGCGGAAGGGATGTTGTTTAATGACGCGTGGAAAATGTGTCGTGTCGAAAAAATATCCATCTACATCTAACCACGTTCCGAAGGCCATGTATTCTCCTTTAGCGGTGCGCGTAGGTTTGGTGGTGACAAGGTATCCTTGGATGGAGATTTCTTTGCCGATGAGATCAGGAAGTTGGAACACGGATGACACGGATTTGTCGGATTTTCGCGGATTAGTTTCTTCTTTGGTTCTTAATCTTTTATACGGACTCGATAATTCAAATCCCAACAACTCAATTTCATCCAGCGCATCTTCTAAATGATGATGCGTAAGTGGTGGCAGCTTCCATTCCACTTCGCCCTCCGCAGACTTGTCGAAGGACTCATTAAAGAGACTTTGATGCACTTCTGTTTTTCTTCCATCACCCAGATGAAGCAACAGATCCCACATCAATTCCTTCTTGCTCCTCCCTGTAAATCGAAAAGCACCAATGCGAATGAGAATGCGCAACTGTTCTAATTCAATGGCCACACGACGCATGAAGTCGGCGAGGTCAATGAAGGGCCCGTTTGTATTGCGTTCGTGTAAGAGGGTTTCACAGAGTTGCAATTGTATGTTTTGAAGATGGATGAAGCCTAAGTAGATATCACGGCCGTGGATATCCGTTAAGTACAGACTTCTGTTGATGTCGGGCGCGTGGATGTTCGCTCCCTGCATGCGCGCTTCGTGCACATAAAATTCGGTATTGTAAAATCCACCGAAGTTATTAATCACGCCCACCATGAACTCAAGTGGATAATGCGCCTTCAAATATAAACTCTGATAACTCTCTACAGCATAACTCGCCGAGTGCCCCTTGGAGAAGGAGTAGCCCGCGAAACTTTCAATCTGCCTCCACACTTCATCGGTGATGGAGAGCGGATATCCTTTTTCATGACAAGAGGAAAAAAATTTATCGCGAATTTTTTGAAACTCTTCCCGACTCCTAAACTTCCCACTCATCCCCCTGCGCAACACATCGGCTTCACTCAGGTCGAGTCCCGCGAAGTGATGCGCCACCTTGATCACATCTTCCTGATACACCATGATGCCATACGTTTCTTCCATCAGCTCTTTCATAACGGGATGTATATACGTTCTTCGCGCTGGATCGTGCGTGCGCAGAATGTATTCGCGCATCATCCCACTTCTCGCTACACCAGGTCGAATGATGGAACTCGCCGCCACCAGTTGGATGTACGTATCTACTTGCAATTTTTTCAGCAACATCCGCATAGCAGGACTCTCTACATAGAAGCAACCCATGCAACGTCCATTGCGAATCAGTTCTTTTATTTCTCATCTTTCTTGAAGGCCTTGATTTGATGAATGTCGATGTCGATGCCGCGATTTTTTTTCACGATGTCGACAGCATCACGAATATGTCCGAGTCCACGCTGACTTAAAATATCGTACTTGTACAATCCAATGTCTTCCGATTCTAACATGCTGAACTGCGTCACGGGAAATCCTTTGGGTGGATGATTGAGTGCGGTATAACAGACAATGGGTTTTTCGCTGATGATGACACCGCCGGCATGGATGCTGAGGTGATGTGGAAAATCGTGCATCAGCAAACTGAATTCACGAATCAGTTTCGCTATGCCTTCGCCTACACTTTCTCCGTCGCGTGTGTTTTGCAAGGCATCGATTTCTTCCTTGGGCAAACCAAAAACTTTTCCTAATTCACGAACAATGGCTTTGCTTTGATATGTACTGTACGTGGCGAGCAGTGCAGTATGTTCTTCTCCATAGCGACGAAAAATATATGCGGTAAGATCATCACGATCCTTCCAGCTAAAATCGAGATCGAAGTCGGGCGGGTTTTGTCGGAAGGGATTAATAAATCGTTCGAAGTATAAGTCGAGGTCGATGGGATCCACGTCGGTGATGCGCAGGCAGTAGGCGACGACACTGTTGGCGCCACTGCCTCTTCCTACGTAGAAATAACCACGTCGTTGTGCATAGCGCACGATGTCCCAGTTGATGAGAAAGTAGGCTGCGAAGCCGAGTTCGTTAATCATGCGCAGCTCTTTCTCTACACGTTCACGAATCTCCGCAGAAAAAGTTTTTCCGTAGCGGTATTCTACTCCCTTCCATGTTTCACGATTCAGTAGTTCGGTGTCGATGAGCTTACTGCCGCTAAATGTTTTTTTGTTTTTAGGTTCGTGGAAGTCGAAGGCGATGTGACATTCGCTCAATACTTTTTGGGTGTTGTGGAGGAGTTGTGGAAAATCTTTATAACGGTCGCGAATATCCGCAATCGACACCATCACCTCTTCACGACCACAGTTCACGTTGGGCGGAACCCTACTTAATAGCGTATTGTGTCCGATGGCGCAGAGGAGTCGGTGAATATTAAAATCTGTTTTGTTGCGCACGGTCACCGGCCAAAGGATGACACACTGGTGGAGGCGGTCTTTAAATTTCGAAAACGGAAGTCGCGATAAATCGGAAGGGGTTACTCCGTAGAAAAGGCTGCTAGCTTCTAGCTGCTGGCTTCTGGCTTTCTTTTTGCTGCTGGCTTCTAGCTGCTGGCTGTTAATTTTTTTTTGGCTTCTGTCCCGCAGTACTGCCGGATTCTGGCTACTCGCTTCTAGGAGAACTGTGTTCTCAAACACTCCCTCGCTCTCCACTCTCTAGACTCCGCACTCCCCTCTCGCTCCCACTCTCCCATCTCCCATCTCCCATCTCAACATGAGACGAGAGAGGGTCGAGGGATGACAGTGTAACAGGTAAGATAACCACAACGTTCCTGAAACATGGAATTTCTTTGGGGACGATGGCATCGCGGTTGCCAGAACTTTCTCCTTCGGCGGCTCCATGGCGGAGACAATCGCTGAGGTATCGGTTCAGTTCTTCGAAGCCTTCGTTATTTTTTGCAATGCCGATGAATCTAACGGTATCGCCTTGACGAAACTCAATTCCTACCGCTGGCTCCACGCCATATTTCGGAGCCAAGCGGATGAAGTCGAGCGCGCCGGAAGTGTTATTAATGTCGGTTAATACTAGCTTTTTTACGCCTAGCCTTTGTGCTTCCTCCAACAGCTTCTCAATCGAGAGTGTTCCATAATGAAAGCTGAACCAGCTGTGGCAATTGAGGTACATGGCGGGAGTAGCATTCGTGGCAGTAAATAAATGTAGGTTTAAACGCTACGGTCGCAACGTCCCGAAACTTCGGGATCGCAGCGGTCGCCGCGCCTGTCTGCCAAAGCGTTGGCGCAGGTAGGTTTAAGTCCGTAGCATTATGATCGCTTGAATTCCTTTACTTGAATCCAAAGAAGCATCATGGTTCCTATGCCCATCAGGCAGAGTGGCGCGTAGCGGAGCGCTTTTAAAATAAGATCGATTGTGTCCATATTTATATGATTGTATTATGATCAAATAGTATGATTGCAAGATAAACATAAAACCAAATCCCCCAATAGAAAATTGTGCAAAGGCAGCTAAGTCATTGGGATTGAAATAAAAAAAATGTTTTTTGTGATTGTATGATAATCAAGGTGCATGAAGAACTTGCTTGCAGCAAGCAAGTGCAGGACGCCTTTCTCCGACTCTCCCATCTCCGACTCTCCCATCCCTCCCGATAGCTATCCATCGGCCGCCAAAGGCTTGCCGACGGCGCTGCGGGACTCCCATCTCCCCTTCAAAAAGCGTTTGCAAACACTTGTATTCGAATATAAATGTTTATTTACCGACTAATGAAAAAACAATCCAGATCTTTACTTCGGGGTGGTCGCGAAGCATCGCGATGTCGTCTGCCCCGCGCAGTAAATTCAGTGTGGAGAGTGTAGAACGGAGTACGTAAAGCAATTTTTTGCAGCTTGCGGCTTGTAGCTTGCAGCAAAAATAGTATCCGAAGCTAAATTTTCATTTCAGAATAAAGCCTTTCACTCTCTCATAGTTTAATAAAAAAGCAGATTCCAATGAATACATAAACTACTCAAATAATAATATTAGGGTTATAAAAATTTATGTACATTTACTTTGAAATTAACCCGAACTTGATGTAATACTATGAGAAGGATTTTGCTATTTATTTTTTTGACATTGGTCGCCTCAACTTCGGTTTTTGCTCAAGTTATTAATTGGCAAACAGCGGCTGGTTCCCCTGATCAGTCATGGCCTAGAGATTTGGCTGTGACACCCGATAGTGGTTTTATAATGGCTGTGCGTCTTTCGGGTGCAGAGGGTTTTGAAGTAACAGAACCATCTTTTGGAGGCAATGATTTCTGGGTAGTAAAGTATGATGCAAACAAGAAATTGCAATGGGAAAAACGCTTTGGTGGCGGAGCCTCAGACTACATAAGTAAAATAAGAGTAGCCAGAAACGGTGAGTATTTTGTTGGTGGAACATCAACCTCCGTAATGAGTGGGAATAAAACAGAAAGTTCATATCTTAATGATCCCTGGTTGCTTAAATTAGACGCAAATGGGAATATTTTATGGCAGAATACGATTCGAGCTACAACACAAGACTATATGCGTTGTATGGATACAACAAGTGATAATGGAGTCATCATGGCAATTGGCACCACTTCTCCAATTGGTTTTGAGAAAACAGTACCACTAATTGGGCAGTATGATTCTTGGTTAGTGAAGTTAGATTCAATGGGAGTAATTCAATGGCAAAACGTAGTTACAATTCCGGGAGTAACCGAAGTCTATATTCAGGATATTATTCAAGTGCCTGATGGAGGATATGCAGCTATTGGAAGCTATCTTACTAGCGATTATTACAATGCACTTTTTAGATTGGATAGCCTTGGAGATGTACTGTGGCATCAGAGTATTGCTAGTTCTAATCATAATACAGACCAGATGTTGACAATTTTAAACACTACCGACAAAGGGTTTCTTGTTGGATTGAATTCAGCAGGAAATGTTTCGCCTTGGAAAACTGAAAACTCAATGGGCGTAAGTGATATCTGGGTGGTGAAAGTCGATAGTCTTGGTAACTATGTTTGGGATAATACAATTGGAGGAACATCAACTGATGGGCTAAATAAAATGTGTTTCAGCCCTACTGGTGAAATCTTTATTTCGGGTGCTTCATCGTCGAATATCGGAGCTGACAAGAGTGATCGATGTCGAGGCAGCGTTGATGCATGGATACTAAAATTATCAATGAATGGTGTAAAATTGTGGGATAAAACAGTGGGAGCCACCGAGCATGATCAAGGAATCGGGATGGGGGTTCTTCCAAATGGCGAGCTGGTTGTTGCGAATTATACCTATTCCGAAAAAGGATATGATCGGGCAATTTTCAGGAGATCGTTCTCTGATAGTTGGTTGTTTACTCTAACAGAAAACTTTAACGAAATAACAGGGAGTGTTTTTACCGATATAAATTTGAATTCAATTAAAGATTCGGGTGATTTTGTTCCTCAAAATTTAAAAATTCAAACTTCCGATTCAAGTTACCATTCATATGTTAGCTATGATGGGACTTACAAAATGTTAGTTTTAGATAGTACATACAATTTTTTAACCGAGTCGAATCCTTACTACGGTGTGAATCCTGCTTTGAATACAGCCACCTTTACAGGATTTAAACAAATAGATTCTTTGAATGATTTTATTCTTCATCCCATTATGTTCATTCAAGATCTTAAAATTTCTTTAGCACCACCTGCTATGGTTCGTCCAGGATTTAGTGCAACGTATATGATAAGTTGTGAAAATAAAGGTACCGTTCCTGTCCCTGCGCAAATCTATTTCCGACTTTATCCAAATATCTCTTATGTCTCTTCTACATCCATTCCCATTTTGTTGACTTCTGATTCTGTGATGTGGGATATTGGTGTAATTGTTCCTGGGCAAAGTAAAATAATGAGTGTAACGGTTAAATTGGATACTAGTATTCAGGTTGGATCCATCTTAAATTCCTATGCACGGGCCTTACCCATCGTTACCGATTTTGCGCCCAGTGATAATAATGCTACTTGGGAATCGAGTGGCGAAGGAAGTTTTGATCCGAATGATATACTCGTCGATAAACGAACTATTGAATACAACACATTACCATCAAATCCTGTTCTTAGGTATACCATACGTTTTCAAAACACGGGCAATGCTCCTGCTACCATCGTGAGTGTGATTAATAATCTTCCTTCAAAATTGTTGGATTCTTCTTTTGAGTTTGAAGCATCTTCTCATCCTGTGAACATAGAGTACACGCAAAATTCACGGATGTTAAAGTTTGATTTTCCTGGAATCGTGCTGCCCGATAGCGGCACTAACAATGAACAGTCGATGGGATTTGTGCAGTATTCCATTCGACCACTTACCAATCTTCTGCCAGGCGATACCATCAGAAACAAAGCCTTTATTTATTTTGATTATAATTCCCCTGTCATAACTAACAATGCAGTAACAGCAATTGTACAAACAACATCTATCAATGAATGGGTCGCGAACGGAAAGTTAAATATGTATCCGAATCCTGCAAGAGATGTTTTGAATATTAGTTTACCTGAGAGTTATCAGCAAGGAATGTTGATGGTTTATGATCTTCAAGGACGTTTGATTTGGAATGAGAAAGTTATTCCATCGAATGAAATTTACAGAATGAATACGCTTGCTCTTGATCCCGGAATGTATACGATCCTATATGTTTCTGGTAATAGCCGATATTCTTCTCGCTTTGTGAAGTTGTAATTTGTAGTTCTAGAGCATTCAACCTTTATTAATTTTTAATTAACTATAAACTTTAAAAGTGGCAAAAGGAATAATTTTAAGTTCATAAATTAAACACTTCAACATTTAATTATCATGAAAATGGGATATAATAGTTTTCTATTTAAATTGACACTGCTATTTTTTTTCAGTGCCTCCAAGGTATTCTCTCAGGAAATTGAATGGCAGAATACGATTGGTGGGAGTGGATTTGAAGTATTGTTTTCTGTTCAACAAACCACTGATGGTGGATATATATTAGGTGGATATTCGGACTCAGATATTTCTGGAGATAAGACGGAAAATTGTTTGGGCCATTATGATTGCTGGATCGTAAAAATTAATGAGGTTGGTGATGTACAGTGGGAGAATACAATTGGGGGAAATGCTTATGAAATCTTGTGGTCTATCAAACAAACTATTGATGGTGGTTTTATATTTGGAGGATGGTCGGCATCTGATATTTCTGGAGATAAGACTGAAAATAGTTTGGGAGGATATGATTTCTGGATAGTAAAAATAGATAACAATGGTAATATTCAATGGCAAAACACGATTGGAGGTAATAATACAGATGAGTTGAGATCAATTCAACAAACTACAGATGGAGGATATATTTTGGGAGGAAGATCCATTTCAAATATTTCCGCAGATAAGTCTGAGGACAATTGTGGTAATTATGATTATTGGATGATAAAAACCGATTCAATAGGAAATATTCAATGGCAGAATACTATTGGAGGAAATAGTGATGAAGCATTTTATGCTCTCCTTCAAACTACGGATGGCGGTTATGTTTTGGGAGGATCTTCTAGCTCGAATATCTTTTGTGATAAGACAGAAAATAGTTTAGGCTTAGATGATTACTGGATTGTAAAAACGGATTCTAGTGGAATTATCCTATGGCAGAATACGATTGGAGGAACAGGTAGTGATAGATTGAGTTCTGTTTATCAAACCAGTGATGGAGGATATATACTTGGAGGATGGTCGGACTCAAATATTTCTGGAGATAAGACTGAAAATTGTTTAGGACTCGCTGATTTTTGGATCGTAAAAACTGATTCGTTAGGGAACATTCAATGGCAAAATACAATTGGAGGAAGTGATGTAGACGAACTTTATTCTCTCCAGCAAACTCTTGATGGTGGATATATTTTAGGTGGATATTCCTATTCAAATATCTCTGGTGATAAGACGGAAAATAGTACTATTGCAGGAGATTACTGGTTTTTAAAAACCGATGAATCAGGGAATATCCAGTGGCAGAATACTTTAGGGAGTAATATACAAGATTGGTTAAGATCAATTCAACAAACTTCTGATGGAGAATATATATTAGGTGGATCTTCAAATTCTGATGCCGATGGTGATAAGAATGAAAATCAAATAGGATTTTCTGATTACTGGGTCCTAAAATTAACGGATAAATACAATTTAATTACAGGAACACTGTTTGCCGATTTAAATAGCAATGGAATGCAAGATGTTGGTGAACCGCCAATTGCAGCAAAGAAAATTATTGAACAAAACACTAGTCGTTTCTCTCACACTGATCAGAATGGAAAATATACAATTGCTGTTTTGGACACAGGAAATTTTATTGTGTCGCCTCAGTCACTAAACTGGTTTAGCTCAACACCAATTTCCCAAACAGCCTTATTTACTGGAATTCACCAAACCGATTCCTTAAACGATTTTGCATTTCAACCGCAAGGAACATTTGAAGATTTTTGTATAACGATTACGCCCTTGGGAAATTTTCGTAGCGGCTTTAGCGCAAGTTATATGATCAATTACGGAAACTATGGTAACACATCGGTTGCGCCCACCGTTTATTTTTATCCGTATAGCAATGTGACTTATCAATCAGCTACACTTACTCCAAATAATATTACTCCCGACTCGGTTGTGTGGAATTTACCAGTATTAACACCGTTTCAAACAAGCAGCATTATCGTCACTGTAAATGTGAATCTCGGACTTCCCATCGGCACACTCATCAATAGCAGTGCGCACATTGAACCTTACCTTACTGATGATAACCCAAGTTGCAATAACAGCAATTGGGAAGTTTATTCAACAGGATCTTTGGATCCTAATGATATTTTGGTGAGTGAAGATACACTCACTACCACACAACTCAGCAACGCGCCGTGGTTAGATTATATCATCCGTTTCCAAAACACAGGAAACGATACAGCATTCACCGTAAAAATTTTGAATCCGATTGATACAAACAAATTAAATATTTCAACCATTGAGTTTGTAAACGCATCGCATCCCGTCAACCTAAACTGGATCAATTACCAGCGTAACATGGAATTAAAATTTGAAAATATTTTGTTAGTCGATAGCAACACCAACGAACCGCTTTCACATGGCTTTGTGAAATATCGCATACAACCAAAAACAAATTTAAGCGCAGGAGATTCCATCACTAATTTCGCGGCTATCTATTTTGATTTTAACGAACCCGTTATCACCAATACCGCAAAAACTATTATTATTCTGCCTACTGGAATTGCATCAACACCACCCGTGCGAGGCAAACTGCATGTCTTTCCAAATCCTACCGAAAACACACTTAACATATCCGGCATCAAACTAGAAAACGGAAAAGCACAATTGCGTCTCACGGATATTTATGGGAAGCTCATCCTTGAAAAAATAATAACAACAACAACTTCTACAGTGGAAACAACTCAACTCTCAAATGGAATTTATCTAATTCAATCGGGCGAACTGAGAGCAACGTTTGTGAAACAATAGTTTTAAACGGAATAAAGTTCCAATAGTCAATAGCAGAGCGAAGGCTGGCAACACCCATCCATTTACAAAATTTACCAACTTACCAATTTACCAACTCACCAACTCACCATCGCGAAGCCTCGCGACACCTATCCACCAATTCAAGAGGAGAGCCCATTAAACGGATTAAATCTTCTTAAATTCAATCCCGTTCCTACTGCTCTTTGCACCGCTCCGTCGCCGAACTTTTGTCGCATCTTATCCATCGCTTGGTAGAGGTTAATGATCTCTTCCGAATCTTCAAAAAGATTGATCTGATGTCCACCACCTACGAGGTGACTAAAACGAATGCCCATCAAGCGCACCAACATTCTTCGCTCATACAGTTTATCGAAAAGTTCTTTTGCTCTTGCAATAAGCGTGTGATCGTTGGACGAGTATGGGATGCGGCATTGTGTGGTGTGCGTATCGAAATTCGAATAACGAATCTTTACGGTAATGCATGCCGTTAGTTTGTTTTCGCTGCGCAGATGATAAGCCAGTTTCTCGACCATCTTCACCAACAACGCTTTTAAGAAGACGATGTCGATGGTGTCGCTGTCAAAAGTTTCTTCGGTACTAATGGACTTCCGTTCATTATACGGCTCCACTGGATTATTATCAATGCCATTGGCTTTTTTCCAGAGCGAAATACCAGGCTCGCCCATTACTTTCTCCAACAACTTCACCGGCATCTCTTGCAGCGTATGTACTTTTTCAACACCCATGCTGCGTAATAAGGTGCACGTTTTTTCTCCCGCGCCTGGAATTTTTCGCACCGGCAAAGGCGCCAGAAAAGGGATCTCCGTTCCCAAATCAATTTTCATTTGTCCGTTGGGCTTGGCTTCTCCCGTGGCAATCTTACTCACCGTTTTGTTTTTTGATAATCCGAAGGAGATGGGAAGATGGGTTTCCTTCATAATTTTTTGACGCAACTCCGTAGCAAAACTGTAGCATCCATAAAATCGATCCATCCCACTCAAGTCAATGTAAAACTCATCGATAGAAGACTTCTCATACAAGGGAACTTGCTCGCGAATGATGTCGGTGACGACGCCGGAGTAATGACTGTAACGTTCGTAATCACCACGAATAATAATCGCATCGGGACACAGTCGGCGCGCCATCCGAATGGGCATCGCGGAGTGCACACCATAAGCCCGCGCCTCATAACTGCAGGCCGCCACCACGCCCCGCTCGCTGCTTCCGCCCACAATCACTGGCTTGTTAAAAAGGCCGGGATGCTCTAAGCGTGAGACAGATACGAAGAAACTATCGAGATCCATATGGACTATGGTGCGTTCGGGGAGGGACATGGGCGGGCGAGCTTATTTTGGTTACTGCGCAATCATTTGGTAGGACTGCAATATAAACATATATTTGTAAAAAATTTCTAGAAAAAACATTTTGCAATGAATGAACGAAGGACAACACAGCAAAACGCTGAACTTAAACGCAGCGTTAGCAGCGGTTACGCAACGGGCGCAGCGAAAACAGAAAATGAAATTGCAACGCTGATATTAGATTGTGCAGTAGAGTTGCATAGGAAGTTGGGTCCAGGATTATTGGAAAGTGCATACGAAGCATCTTTGATGCATCTATTGTTGAAAAAGGGATTATTTGCAGAGCATCAAAAGGCTTTGCCATTAGTATACGAAGAAGTGAAACTTGATGCAGGATATCGTGTCGACATACTTGTGGAGAAGAAGGTCATTGTAGAAGTGAAATCAGTTGAAGCATTAAACGAGGTTCACTTAGCGCAAGTAATGACCTATCTAAAATTATCAAAATGTAAATTAGGACTCTTGATAAACTTTAATTCAGTTAAAGTAATGGATGGAGTTCGTAGAATAGTAAATAAATTATAATTCCATTGCGCCCGCCGCGTTACCGCCGCGTCGCCGCGTTTAAAATTGGTAGCTCATGATATTCAACGCCAACATCAAACTCCTCCGCCAACGCCGCAAGCTCACCCAAGATCATGTATCTGGAGAGCTTGGCATTAGCCGTTCAACACTCAACAGCTACGAAAACGGTAGCGTCCAAAATCCAACACTCGAGATGCTCCTCGCATTCTCCAAGTATTTTCGAGTGAGTATCGATACGCTCGTCAAGTTGGATTTAAGTAAGCTGAGCGAATTTCAACTCGGTGAACTCGAACGTGGCCACGATGTATACGTGACTGGTGCGCGACTCCGTGTGATTGCGACCACGGTCGATAGCAACAACAAAGAAAATATTGAAGTGGTGCCCATCAAAGCGAAGGCAGGATATAAAAATGGATTTGCAGATCCAGAATTTATTCAGAAGCTACCTACGTTTCAATTGCCCATTCTTTTTGGTGATCGTAAGTACCGCATGTTTCAAATTACCGGCGACTCCATGATGCCCATTCCCGATAAGAGTTGGGTAATTGGTGAGTACGTAGAAAATTTTTATGATATCAAGGATGGTTCGGCGTATGTATTATTAACGCAAGAAGAAGGAATTGTTTTTAAAGTAGCCTACAATCAAATCAAGAAGAAAAAAAATCTATTACTCAAATCACTCAATCCGAATTACGATCCCTACGAAGTACCAGCGACAGATATTCGCGAAGTTTGGAAATTTTGTAATTACATCAGCGCCGAATTACCCGAAGAATATTGGGCAAAAGATCGCGTATTAAAACGCATCGAAAAAATG
Source organism: Bacteroidota bacterium (assembly GCA_016709725.1). Taxonomy (GTDB): domain Bacteria; phylum Bacteroidota; class Bacteroidia; order AKYH767-A; family OLB10; genus JAJTFW01. Next base: position 850,637 of record JADJMG010000001.1, on the reverse strand, counting down.
GAAGCGGAAATGAAAGATTTAAAAGGGTCGTTTTAAAATTTGTGTTAGCTAGATAGTATCCTTTCTATACTAGTGCTGTAATTATTTCAACGGTAAAGATGTTGATCTTGAAAACTGATGCGGATTTTTTACCATTGCATCTGATGAGAGGTTTTTTATTCTCGATCATATACAGTTAGAAGTTAATTTATGGTAAGGCATATAAATAGATTTTAGAATTTATGTACGAGACCGTTGCCTTGTTATCGTAAAGTAAAGGTAGCGAGTCAGAGGAAGTCTATTCAAATTTCGAATAGTATTGGATAAACTGTATTTATCAGCGAGTTGTATATGAATCATGAATCAGGTGTGCTCGCTTGTGGCAATTTACTGATTGCTTCTATTTTTTTAAAGAAAAACCCAACATTCAAATAATAAAAACAAGCGCTACGTATTAGTACGTATTGACATCGTTTTTTTAAAAACTACTTTAGCCAAGCCATTTCCATAGAAAAGTAAAGCGTTGTAAAAGGTCGAATGTTGGTAGCAGACTGTTTTTTTACGCAGAACACATGGAACTTTTAAATTATTATATCTATTCACGATCAGTAGAAATGCTCATTTATAAACCTAAAATACAACCTCATGAAAAGAAAAGCAAGAATTTTAGTATTGGCTATATTCAGTATTTTTATAGCATCAACGAGTTTTAGCGCATCATTAAATGTAACAGGGCCAGGAATAAATGGTGCGCCTTTACAAGTGGCAAGTGTTTGTGGAACTACTAGTAATGCGTTTCAGTATATAATATCCGATTCGCAAGGAGGAAATTTACCTGCCACCATTCCGCTCGTCATTACTTTTAGTTTAATGCAGGATCCGGGTAGCCCGCCATTAATTCCATTTATACCAGCTACCACTTGCGCAGGCTCCACCAATTGTAATAATCCAGCCGCCAACTTCCCACTTAGTTTTACTCAAGTATCAGGTTGTGGTCCAAGTTTTACAACGAGTTCAAGTGGAAATACACTGACAGTAACTTTAACACTTTCCCCAGGAAGCGTTCCGGTATGTACGCTGGACTTTTCAATTTATGTTGATTGTTCTGTTTCAGCGAATGATCTTTATCTGGAGTCTTCATGGTCATCAACCACTCATTTATTAAATGGTTCACCCTCTTTTGATCTTGATGCTGCAATTTCTTTGGAAGTACCTGAATTTTCTTTTGTGGGTTCAAATCCCAATTTCAGTACTTCCTATTTCCAACCGTTAACAACGGATTTTACTTTTACCTATAACGGTGGAGTAGGATGTTCCGATATTAATCTCAGTTTTACCGACAACAGTCTTACAGCATGTAATTTGGGCGCAATCACATATTCTTACAGTGTTAATGGTGGTTCTTTTCAACCCTTTACGAATGGAACTCCATTCCTGTTATCTCAGTTATGTAATAACTCTACTATAGTTATCCGACAACATATCGCGCAAGTAACAGGTTGTATTGCTGATTGCAACTTGTCAGGATTGAATGCAAATCTCAATTGGACTTGTGCGTCTGGTCCTGTTGGCTCTTGTAACACCTGTCCTATTCAACCGGGGTGTAATATAAATTATACCTTATCTGATAATGCAAATCTGAACGGCGATCTTAGAATTTCAAGAATACTGCCAGTGCCATCCACCATTCCATCGGATGATTCTGCGCAATATGATAAAACTTGTGCAGGCCAAAAATTGAATTGGGAATATAGAATTGATAATTTATCATTGACTGAAGTTTTTCCTGAATTGCAGATGCGTTTAACATACAATTGGATTTTAGCGAACCCTACTGAATTTGGAAAAAGCCAACTGAGTAAGATTTCTGCTGCGGATGTTGAAGTATTGTTAAACGGAATAACACCTGTTGCTCCATTGGCAGTGTTTCCAGAGGGGCCAGGGATAAATGATGAATCCTGTGAGGCTCAAATAACAGATGCGATAAACGATATCCTTTTTTCAATACCCAATCTACTGCCAGGAGAGTTTGTAACGTTAAGGTTCGAAACATATCGTTGTTGTGATGAAGATCCAGATTTGTATAATATGATCAAATATTTTAACGAATGGTTTCTTCGTGTTTCTGTATTAACAGAGTGTGATGTTCAAATTACTCCAACAATGAATGAAACTAATACCCTTTTCGCGGGGTGGCACAATTACTACGGGACTGGTCAATTTGGTGGCCCTGGAAGGTTTATTAGTGCAACAGGAAATTTTAATCATTCAAACAATTTGAATCTTAATCTTTCTTTTACTCCTACTGTTGCTGATATGAGTGTTCCACAAAATCAGATTTTCGGTTCATCGGAACCATTTTTTATTGAAACATTAGGAATGCTTCAGAATGTATTAGCCCGACAGGTAGTTGGTGCAACACCGGTTGATCCTGAAATGCAGGGAATATTGCGTGTACATGTTTTTAGTAACACAGGACTCGTATTGGATAATATCGCTAACGTTCATATTTCACCACCCTTTCCCGGAACACCATGGACTCCTATTGCATGCCATAGCACAGAAAGCACACCGCGAAATTGTGAACCGACCGATTATTTTTTCTATTTTGATTTGGCCGATCCGAACGCATTAAACTATCTGCAAAATGGGATGTTTAGATACGATTTAGCACCTTGTTGTGGACCGGGTGGAAGCATCGAAGTGGAATTTGAGTATGATTTACTTTACAGCGATACTTGCACAGATTTTTCATATCCACCAGGACTTTGTGGCAACACTCCAACCTGTAGCAATTGTTGTTGGCTTCCATTGTCGAATGTGAGTCAAAATATAAATGTGCATTGCCCTGGCTGCTTAGCACCAGGAATCATCGTTGATTCTTATCGGATGAGACGATTAAATACCGGACTTCAGGATACAGACAATAACAGCCTTACCGATGTGGGTTCTCCATTAATTGATAATGCGTATCTTAATAATTTTCCAGTACGAATACATCAGTCAGGACATAACGATATTTTGCAAGATGTACTCACCGCTTTCTTTGTAGATGGTGATAATACCATGGGAGGATACTCTTATCCACAGAACATGATTCCCAACAATGCGATTCTTGATCATCTTCAGTTGGCAAGAGATATACCATTCGGCGCCACCATGAATTTGAATGTAGAAAGCATCGAATTGTATATTGATGCTGTTGATATAAATAATGGTACCAATTGTTTTGAATGTAATGGATTCTATACCCCCGGACAATTAAACGATTTTAATACCATTCTTAAAGCATGCTTTCCTCCTTCATACGCTGGTTTGCAATTTGCTGATAACGGAGAGGACCGAAGGTTTTTATTTACATTTAATGTTGCTGACATTTTAAGCAACGCCTGTGCTACCTTTAGTGCATTCAACGGATTTGAAACAGACCCACTACAGTTACTGCAGTACTATCGTCTAAAAGTAAATTACTCTGTATGCGGTAATTTTCCTCCTGATGGTTTGACTTCTACAGATATTGACGCAGTAAGAAGAACTTCAGAAATTTTAAATACCATGTGGCTTAGCGGGATGGCTCATCCTATAACGGTTAACCAAACGGATCTACAAATGCCAAACACAATGCCGATTGATCCAATCACTCCAGTGTTTGCAGATACCAATCTTTTCTATTGTGAAGCCTTTAGTGGGTTCCACTATTTTGTAAGTTTATTCACAAACGAAAGTATTTGTACTACCTGCTACGGAGCAGATGCAGATACTCTTTGCGGCAGAACCATTCGAATGGATTTTGCAACGGGTTTCGGCAATAACCATTTCGGTAATTTGTTCCCCTATGAATTCAGACCATCTCCTCTTTATTTTGATGAGTTTACTTTTGATGTACCGGAAGATTGGACGATGCATAGAGTAGATTATCAAAACACTTATGTTAGAATTAATCCTGCAAATCTTGCAGTTACTCCAGTTGTGAATGTAATGGGAGCACCTGTAATTGGACCTGGCATTCTAACAGTACAGGAATTAGATCTGCCAGTTCATGCTTGCGCTCCCTTTGATGCCTTTAATGGTAATCCGAATGAATACTTTTCTGATGAGAAATCATTTGGGTTGTTTCGTTTTAGATTAATTCCTACTAATGTGTGCGATACTGCGTTGTTAGATACCCTTGATCCAAATACATTAGATTTCAATTATCATTTGCAAAATCAATGTGTGGTTCCTTCAAACTTGACTACATGCAATACAACTTGTAATTCTATTGCAAGCAATGGAAATTGTACACCGTTAGTTTTTAGAGATTCATTACCACTTTATTATTCGGATACCTTGATAATAGGTTCTACGAATCCAAACATGCAAATGAACCTCATCATTACTCAGGCCATTGTTTCTCAACCGGGAGTTTGTATACCGTTTAATATTAGTAACCCCTCTATAACAGGTAGCACTCAAGCTTCTTATCCCTTCATGGCTATACCAATTGCATCAATCCCCTTTGTTAATTTGTCAAGCATGAGTATTACACTTGCCTGTTCAAATACAGTGATTAATGGTTTGCAAAACACATTGGGTACACATATTATATTTGCTTTACCAACACCAATGCCGGCCAATTATACTTGTACAGGTACAATTTGTTTTCAAGTGAATGATTGTCCTTTTAGTAATGAATCTATCCCTGTTATGTATGGTTGGGATTGTGATAATATAACAGTAAATACCAATCCACTTGCAGTTTGTAATGTAACAGGTACTGAGATTTTAGTTCTTAATTCTTTAGGATTAAATGTAGACCTACAACCATTCTCCGTTCCTTCAACATGGAATGCATGTGATACAACTCAAATTAGTTATCAACTGGAATCTTCTCAAGGTAATATCGTACCTTCCTCTGTTATCCTTGGAAATCCACCTTCAGGATTGCAAGTGTCGAGTGTTTGGCTTACTGATTGTCTCAATGGTAGCGCCTATGGACCACTTACTGAAATTAGTGCAGGAGTTTATGAAATTCCTGCGGTCAATCCCGTTATGCAATCTCTTGGTGACTCAATAGGAGGTGGAGAAATTATGTGCATTGTTATTGATTTCATTGCGGATTGCAGTTTTAATGGAGACTTTCCCGGACCTGAAATTGAGTACACTACATTCTGTGGCAGTGTAGATACAATTACTTCAGTAGGAGCATCCCTCGGATCATACGCACAGAATTTGTGTACTGATTGTTTCAACTGTAATGACGTTGTTCTTAATGTTGGACCTAATTCAGGATGTACTATTAATGCAAGTTTAAGTATTAACGGAACTGCAGCTTGTAGCTCTATGGTTGTGAATTGGTATTTTGGTGATGGCAATGTTTTGTTGAATGCCCCATTAAATGTGAATCACATATATTCAATTTCGGGAACTTACACCTTGAGCTACGAAGTGTATTGTTGGTCTGATTCTGATACTTCAGCTACGCTTTGTTTAGGTGATACAATACTTAATGTTGAATGTGATTCTGCTGTATCAAACAACTGCATGTTGATCGAGGATGTATTAACCGCAACCTCACGTCCAAATATGGGTAATGATATTATTCAATCTAGCGATATTGGATTAGTGGTTGTAGGGGATATGCATGAAAGTTTTATAGATCGCGATCAGTATCTTTTCAAACTGAAGAATAATTTTAACCTCGACTTTAATTCTATTTTTGGAGATGTTCAGAATTTGGCTAATAATGAAAATGCTTATTCGGTATTGGAAACCAATGATGCTTTTTATGTTGTAGGAGCAAGTGCTTTTGGTAATGGGAATGAAGATGTTGTTGTCACAAAATTCAGCAATACTTTCCCCCTTCAATTTGCAATGGTGTCACAACTATGACTTTGGACAAATAGATGTTGGTCGCAAAATAATTCTCGCTGCCGATATGAACCTTTTGGTAGGAGGATATACAACATCTAACTTGAAAGGGAACCCAAATGATTATGATGCCTTCTTGCTTAAAATAAGTCCAGACGGGGATGTGGTTGGTAGTGGTGTTAAATTTTATGGCGACTGGTATGACGATGAGTTTCTATATGATCTAATCTTACTTGAAAATAAAATTAATTATGTTGCTATTGGAGATCATCAAAATTCAAATAGCACGGACATGTTGGTTTTTAATACAGACCTCAATTTAAATTTAATAAATGATGTTGTTATTGATGGTGGAAAAAATGAGAGTGGTCGTGCTTTGGTAGAGATGGATAATAAACTTTATATCGTAGGATCATCAGAAAGTTTCACTAGCAGCTCTGAAATCTTTGTTGTAAAAATGTCAACGATCATTAGTTGCAATTATTTTTCTAAAGTGTTCGGTACTGGTTTACTTAACGAATATGGTAACGACATCATTAAAACAACGGAAAAGAATCTTTTAATCGTTGGAAGGAGAGAGAAAGAAGAGCAAGTGGATGGAATCCAATTAAAGATTAAAGATGACCTCAGTTTTGTTCGCTATATGGTAAGTACCGAAGATAGATCGAATGATTGGTTCAACGCAGTTACTGAACACAATCAAGATTCGTATGTAATGATCGGAACCTATCAGATAAATACTCCCGAGCATGAAATCTATATGGTGAAAACGGATACCCTAGGTAAAAGCTGTTGCATGAAGAAGGAAGCCCTCAAGTATAAAGTTGTTTTACCACTTTGTGAAAAAATATTGAAGGAAGAAAAGCAAGAATGCAAAGTAGATACCATGGGGTTATTTGATAGAATATATGAACCAAAGATCATTTGCGAAGATCAATATAGTTTACGATTAGAAACTCCTGTTGTATCTTCAAGCGGTATAATTCAATTGTTCCCTAATCCCAATAGTGGCCAATTTATTCTCCAAGTTTCAGAAAGGGGATTGAGTATAGAAAGCGTACGTGTTTTTGATTTGCAAGGTCGACAATTATTCTACATTGAAGAATCAATCAATGAACAAACCCGCAAACTCAATCTGAATACGGTACAGAAGGGACTTTATTTGGTGGAGGTGATGCTTAATAATGGCAGCGTTGAAACAATAAAACTTTTAATTCAAGAATAATTGTATTTAAAAAAGAGGCTGTTTCATATTCATGAGACAGCCTCTTTTTATTTTATGAATTAAATCTAGTCAAGAAAATTCATCTAACACATGAAGTAAATAAGGTTAGTTTGGAATTTTACAAATGAAAAGTTGTTGAAGATATTTTGTTTGTATTACGCTTGCTTCAACAATTGTATCTCCGCATGAATTCTCACCTCTTCACTCACCAACACGCCACCCGCTTCGGTAGGTGCATTCCAATTTAATCCGAAATCTTTGCGATTGATTTTTCCGTTGATGCTAAATCCCGCTTTTGTATTTCCCCACGGATCTTTGGCTACACCACCAAAGTCTACTTGGAAAGGAATGGTTTTAGTAACTCCATGCAACGTGATGTTCGCATTTATTTTTCTGCTTTCCCCCGTTCCTTCTAAGCCCGTAGCTTCGATTGTCATGTGTGGATATTTTTCAGCATCGAAGAATTCAGCTCCTTTCAAATGCGCATCACGCTGCTCACTGTAAGTAGTGATGCTGTCGATGTCGGCAGTAAATTTAATTTCTGCATCAGCAAATGTGTCGTCACTAGCTTCTACTTCTACATTAAATTTTTCGAATGCTCCACTCACATTCGTAATCATTAAGTGTTTTACTTTGAAACCTACTTCGCTATGCGAAAGATCTAAAGCCCATTTTGTTTTTTCAAGTGTAGTTGTCATGTTGTTATTTTTTAGTTAGTTATTATTTTTTAATTTGTTCGTTTGCATCATGAATCTGTTCGAGAATAAGCAATGTGTAATGTTGAAATCCACCAATATTGTTTTCAAGATTAAATTCACCCTTTTAATTCTGAATTCTTAATTCTGCATTCTGAATTACCCTTCAAGAACCCCCATCTTCCCCGATTGATATTCTTCAATGGCCTCTACCAGTTCTGCGCGAGTATTCATTACAAACGGACCATAGTTCACGATGGGTTCTAGAATCGGCTGACCCGATAAGACAACAAATTCACTGTCTTCAGTAGCAACAAGAGATAATGTTGTTCCTTCTTCTTGGTACCAAATGAGATGTTGCGGTGTCACTTCAAATCCATCTGTCATCAATTTTCCTTTTAACGTATATACGCTAGCGTTATATCCTGTAGGAATTTCAATATCTGTTTTTCCATCTTTGTCAAGTCTCCCGTGCATCACTAATACGGGAGTTAATAATTCCGTGCCCGACTTCTGTCCTTTGTAATCACCCGCAATTAATTTCAATCCCGCATCTCCTTCTTTTATGAGTGGAAAATTTTCACCACGTAAATCCTGATAGCGCGGTTCATGTTGCTTCGCCGAACGAGGGAGGTTCACCCAGAGTTGAATCAATTCCATCTCCCCGCCTTTTTCTAAAAAATCTGCGGGCACACCTTCCGAGTGAATCACTCCTTTTCCAGCTGTCATCCACTGCACATCTCCTGCTTTTAAATTTCCTACATTTCCCATACTATCACGATGTAAAACTTCTCCTTTAAAAAGCAAGGTCACTGGCTCAAATCCTTTATGCGGATGCGGTGGAACGTAAAACGGTTTTTTAGTTGTCACCTGCGCCGGACCAAAGTGATCGAGCATGATGAACGGACTAATTTGATCCACAAATTCACTAGGCAATGGACTCTTCACATAGTTTCCGCCACCGATATGCTTTTCCGTTGCGGCAAGAATTTTCCTTACTTTTTTCATGATTAAACGTTTTAACGATTATTGTAGGTACAAATATACGTTAATAATTGTTGTATATACAAATGTTATGTAATTTTATTGTATATATTATTGTTGATCAATGATAAATGTTTTTTTATTTGGCCGGGGGCCGATGGTAGGATCGTAAGAAGCCAATAACCTCACCTCATTAATGGGCTTAAAAAAAGGGGAATTATGCTTTTTTAGAAAGCGTAACGTTCTTTAAATATCCTTGAAAAGGTGCAGAAGAGCCGTCTAAAATAAAAGTCCAAGGTATGCGATTCTAGTAATTGTTAAAGCGCCCAAGCAAATTCAATATTGACGCTACATAGTAAAAACGGTTGAATATGGTTAACTTGTAAAGCTATGTAGGTCGGCATTTTACAATAAACTTAGGGCTCTAAAACTAAATGATAAATAGTAAAACTATCTTTGCCCCACTCCTTAATTATTGTGAAAAACTACTTCCGTCTCATCCGTTATATTCGCCCGTACAAGAGTCGTGCAATCACTAGCGTTGTTTTTAATTTATTGACAGTTGTATTCTCTCTCTTTTCTTTAACGATGATTGTTCCATTTTTGAATGTGCTTTTTAGTCAGGAAAGAAATTATGATTTGAAACCTTGGTCCGGATCTGTGAAAGTGTTGTTGAATAATTTCAATTATTACTTGAGTGATTTTGTAGTGCAGCACGGACAACTAGAAGCTTTATCGTTTATTAGTTTGTTAGTCGTTATTTTATTTTTCTTAAAAAACATTACACGATACTTGGCCATGTATTATCTCGTTCCTATCCGCAACGGTGTGGTACGCGATATTCGACGCGATGTATATTCAAAAATTTTAACGCTCCCCATCGGTTATTTTACCGATGAACGCAAAGGGGATATCATGGCGCGTGTAACAAACGATGTGCAAGAAGTAGAGTGGGGTATTATGAATTCATTGGAAGCCGCATTTCGTGAACCTATAAACATTATTATATTTTTAATCACCATGTTTTCGATGAGTCCGCAGTTAACATTGTTTGTACTCATCTTATTACCCATCGCTGGATTACTCATTGGTCGCATCGGAAAAAGTTTGAAGAAAAAATCTTCTCTTGCACAAATAAAAGTGGGCGAGTTGCTCAGTAATTTAGATGAATCACTCGGTGGATTAAGAATTATTCATGCTTTTACTGCAGAAGAAAAATCGAAAGATCGCTTCGGAAAAATTAACGAAGGGTTATATCGAATGCTCAACAAAATTGGTCGACGAAGAGATTTAGCATCCCCGCTCAGCGAATTCTTGGGCGCTGTCGTCTTAACCATTGTAATGTATTTTGGTGGTCGATTAGTATTAGGAGTTGAAGCCAACTTAGAACCTTCCGAGTTCATCGCATTCATTGCCATTTTTTCACAACTTATTCCACCCGCAAAAGCACTCACAACGGCTTGGTACAATATTCAAAAAGGATTAGCATCGGCAGAAAGAATTTATCATATCCTCGACGCACCCGTCGCTGTGAAGGACATTGAGAATCCGAAGGAGATTAAATCATTCACTCAAGGTGTAAGTTTTCAAAATGTTTCTTTTGCCTACCGAAATGGTGAAGCGGGATATGTACTTAAAAACATCAACCTCGACATTCCTCACGGTAAGACGATAGCGTTAGTAGGTCAATCAGGAAGCGGTAAAACAACATTAGCGGATATGCTTCCCCGTTATTACGATCCCAACTGCTTTTGGGATAGATGATGCGTCGGAAGCCGATGTGATTCACGCTGCGAAGGTGGCCAATGCCCACGAGTTTATTGTGAATATGCCCGAAGGTTATCAAACAAATATTGGTGATCGTGGCGGAAAATTAAGTGGAGGACAACGTCAACGCATCAGCATTGCTCGTGCGGTGTTAAAGAATCCGCCCATTCTCATTCTCGATGAAGCTACTTCCGCACTTGACACCGAATCAGAACGCCTGGTACAAGATGCACTTACCAAACTCATGAAAGATCGCACCACACTCGTGATTGCTCATCGCCTCTCTACCATCATCCACGCCGACCAAATCATCGTCATGAACAAAGCCGAAATTGTTGAACGAGGAACGCACCAAGAGTTGATAGAGCAGGGTGGGTACTACAAGAAGCTTTATGAATTGCAAACCTTCCAGTGATGCGAAATGCGAATGAACACGAAATACCGACACGAAATGCGAATAAACACGAAATGCGAATAAAAACGAAATGCGAAATTTTTTGCGAAAAATCTGAATGACGCGAAATGCTTGCACTGAGCTTGTCCTGAGCAAAGTCGAGGGGCTTCTCGAGGCGCGAATGAACCTACCTATGCTAAAGCTTCGGTAGGCAGGCATGAAATGCGAAACGATGAGAAATGCTTGCGCTACGCTTTTTTATCTGCGAATTGTTTCAGATTTCTTTTTCGAAATGCAATCATCAATTGCTCGTAATATTTGGGCGAAGTGGAATCAAATTTTTATTCACTACTCTTTTATAAGTTACTCTGTCATATCCAAAGTGAATCAAAATTCCAAGATCTAATTTAAGAGCTGCTATGTATTTTTCGATTTGAATAATGTTATTAAAGTTTAATAGTGGTTGTTTTTTTATTTCAATGACAATAAGGTCTTCAATAACGAAATCTGCATATCCAATACCAACTTTTTGACCTTCGTATAAAACCTTAGTTCTTACTTGCTCTTTAAAATTGATATTTTGAGATTTTAATTCAATGGCTAAAGCATTTTGGTAAACAGATTCAGGATGACCTCCTCCTAATTTATAGTAAACAGCGAAACATGCTTTCATGATATTATATGAAAGGTCACGATGAATAATTTTATCCATAGAGTTAATTTTTTTACAAAACTCCACAGCGATTTTTAATTAGTCGTATAATAAATACTTGTACTCGTTTAAATACGGCTACAAACAATTTTCGATAGTTTTTCACCTTTTTTTACCACAAAATCTTCAATTTTCGCACTTTTCAATACTTAGTATCAACAATTCACTCCCGATAGCTATCGCATTTTTAACAAGAATTTCGCATGTTTCGCATTTCGTGTTCATTCGCATTTCGCGTCGTTCGAACATTTCGCGTCATTTTCGCATCGCGAAGCCTCGCGACGTGTTCAATCGCATTTCACATCAGTAGATTTTTCGTAATTTCATCCCCGCTATGATCACTTCCCCTCCCATCGATTCCGTTTCTATTGATGAACGTATCGCCCGCTTCACCAAACGTTCCATCAAGAATGAATCTAAGATGCATGCCTTGAAGTTGGCTATGAGTATGATGGACCTCACTACTCTCGAGGCGAAGGATACCCCTGGAAAGGTGCGCCAGCTTTGTGCGAAGGCGATGCGACCTTACGAGGCTATGCCCGACTTGCCTTCGGCCGCAGCGGTTTGTGTATACCCAACCATGGTGCGCGTGGCGAAGGAAGCTTTAGGTAACAGCGGAGTAAAAGTTGCCGCTGTAGCTACTGCATTTCCAAGCGGAATGAGTACACGAAAACTGAAACTAGATGAAACGAAGTTTGCTGTTAACGAAGGCGCCGATGAAATTGATATGGTGATCTCCCGCGGACATTTTTTAGCCGGAGAATTTAATTATGTGTTTGATGAAATTGCTGCGGTGAAAGAAGCATGCGGCGAAGCGCACCTCAAAGTGATTTTGGAAACTGGAGAGTTGAGCACGCTCGACAATGTGCGAAAAGCATCCGATATCGCCATGTATGCCGGTGCTGATTTTATAAAAACATCAACCGGAAAAGTTCAACCAGCAGCCACTCTTCCCGTAACCTTAGTCATGCTTGAAGCCATTCGTGATTTTTATTATAAAGAAGGAAAGATGATTGGCATGAAACCCGCTGGTGGTATTGCAACAGCGAAATTGGCCATTCAATATTTGGTCGTCTTAAATGAAACACTCGGCGAAGCTTGGATGAATCCAAACTATTTCCGCTTCGGTGCTTCTTCTTTAGCCAACGATTTATTAATGCAAATTGTAAAACAAACGACAGGAGTATATCAAAGCGGCGATTATTTCTCGAAAGATTGAAATAATTTGAAAATTTACTGATTTGATCGCGAAGCCTCGCGATGAAAATGGATTTCATACTTATACCCTATTCGAAAATTTTATTTGTCCATAAGCAAATCAGTGAAAATCGTATTTATCCTATTTATCCGCGTTCAATTTTGTCATCTATATTCTGCGATAATCAATCATAATAAACTTGTCCCGCAGCACTGCGGGATCATAAAAAAATCATAATCATCATAATTGATCAGTGCCTGCCTGCCGAAACCAAGGTGAAGGTAGGGCCCATTAAACATAGTCGTATCGAAAAATATGAAAGCCCCGACTAATTTTTTAATTTTCGTAGTATGGAGTGATATACGTTTATAAATAACAATCTTTGATTCACTTTGATAATTTCTGTAGTAGCCTTAATAATGATTTATGCGCATTTAATTTTTTAGCATAATTACTATCAGTCCCAAAAGATTTTTCTTCTATCAAATCTAATAGCAATCGTTTTTCTTTTTTGCTCCATAATTTAATCCCCCCAGCGGCAAATAAAGAAATAGCAATGCTTTCCACTCCAGGAGTTAGCGAGAGAAAATATTCTTTATTTTTAATATTCAATTCAGTCATCAATGTAGAAAGTGATTGTTGAATAGCTTTCTCTAGATTCCCATTGAATTTATTTCTGATGAAATGCGTAATAGAAGCACTCAGTTGCATTGTGTCGAATTTAGTTTTCGAAATGACGATATTTTTATTGATTGCTAATACCATCTCATCTTCTACTAATTTTTCTAGCGTTTTTTTCGGTGTTTTTTTTCTTTTTCCTGAGGATAACTTATCAAATTCTTTGGAAGCAAAGAGCCGATGCGAATGAGTGAGAGAGCGGAATCCAAGCTTATAGTAAAACCAAAATGCCCCACTTGCAATTCCCTCCGGATTTCCCCTTCCTATTTGATAGGGCTCTGCTATGAAATAGTCGGGTTTAAATTCTTGGTAATAAACTCGCATTAGCTGTGCAAAAAACCATGTTGATTCACCTCCTCTGTAGGAAGGAAAAATATTAAGTCCAATTTTGGCTGTTGACCCTAACAACCATGTTCCACCATATGCATAAGGTATTTGATTTTTGAATGCGAAGAATCCAATGTATGTGTCGATAGGTAATCGGTGTGTTGAATCCATTCCAAGTAGAACGACATCTAAACCTCTTTCTAAACGATAAAGTGAAATGTCATCAAAATCTGTATTCGTCCCGGGATCTGTTTCTCTATAGAGGCTGATAAGTTGAAAGCGAATTGATTCAGATAGACGCTTTTTATCTAGTAATGATAGTGGTGTGGGTTGAGGTAAATATGTTTGAATGATCTCTTGTAAATTGAATGTTCTTAGTAATTCTTCTTTATGATAAAAAGGTGTCTGTTTTAATCCTGTAATGGTTGAGCGTGATGGAAGTTTTGCCAAATCTATTCTTATGTATAATTCTAGTATGCACCAAAGCTATCGAAGTAGATATGCTTTGGATATTCTTTAGATAGCCATACTACTAATGTGTAACTGAAAGTAGCCGTGATACAAGTTCCAGCAACACCCGTTTGTTCAAATATACCTTCTTCTTTTCTTCGTTGGATAGACTGAAGAATGTTATTATTGGTTTTTTTTTGTAAATTGGAAACACTTCTTAAAAGTCTTTTATGCGAAGGATGTGCTTTTAGGAAAAGTAATGTTTCATGCAATTTTATTAGGTCAGAATCTGTAATTGACTTTTCCTTTATTAGTAATTCAACAAGGCGCTCTTTTTTGCCTGTAGAAGTTGGATCAAACTGATTCTTAATTTGAGTTAATTCTCGAACGTATTTTTTGGCTAAATTCATAAGAGAATAAAATTAGATGCTCTTAAAATCTAGCCAATGATAAAAGTCATTTGATGTAAAAGTCATAAAAAAGGCGTGAATAAATCACGCCAATCTTTTAATTTTATTATCAATCTCCTTTCGGCTAGCTCAGGAAGCTCTCATCTTCCTTCTTATATTACTCTTTGCCTAGCGAAGAACCAAAATTACAAATTCTGAATTCTTAATTCTGAATTCTTAATTCCCCGCTATCTTCATCTTCTCAAAACTATCATTATCTAACGACTCCAACGCTTTTTCTACAAATACATTGATGTCATTGATGACGTAATAATAGGAACTTGTATTCCAAAGATCGCGCGCAATAAGTGCCTTGAGTTGTGTGCGTATCAGTTTATCAGAAGTTTTTAATCCTTCTTCATTTCTTTTAACGCCTTTCTTCTCGGCATACTCCACAAATTTGTTGACGAACTCATTACTCATCACAAAATCTTTTTTAAATGCGTATACATCTTTGTATTGTGCTTTTAAGGAAGCTCTGTTCTCATCAACATAAGTTAATGTGTAATCGTTCATGATCCCGTTTCTTCTAATATCATCATAGTAGCGTGAACTTAAGCTGGTGTCGAGCGCAACAAAGATGTCGGGCATAATACCACCACCACCGTAAACGGTTCTTCCACCATTGGTCTCATATTTTAATGAATCATTGAATGCAATGCTGTCGGCATGATAGAGTTCACCATGCTCAAATCGTTTGCTTAAATCCATTTCATAATTTTCATCGCCTGGCTCGTATGCTTTTTGAATGCATCTTCCACTTGGTGTATGGTAGCGCGCAATCGTTAAACGTACTGCAGATCCATCAGGAAGAGGAAATGGTTTTTGAACCAATCCTTTTGCAAATGTTCTTCTTCCAATGACTAAACCACGATCCCAATCTTGAATGGCTCCCGATACAATTTCGCTTGCAGAAGCAGAACTCTCATCAACCAAAAGAATTAATTTTCCTTTTTCCCATCCACCCGAATTGGTAGAGTAAGATTCTTGTTTTGGATTATTTCTTCCTTCCGTATAAACAATTCGTTTTCCTACACTCAAAAATTCATCCGCTAACTCAATCGCTCTGTTTAAGTATCCACCACCGTTTCCACTTAAATCTAAAATCAAACTTTGAATATTATACTGATCTTTTAAATCTTTTAATGCAGCTTGAAATTCATCCACCGTAGTATCGGCGAAACGAGAGATCTTGATGTATCCAACACCAGGTGCTGCTTGATAAGATGCTTCTACACTAAACAACGGAATTTTGTCGCGGGTAATATTATACACGATTAATTCGGGAGTAAGTCTGCGAGCAATACTAACTTTTACTTTCGTGCCTTTGTCGCCACGAAGTTTTTTCAGTACATCGTTATTTTTTATTCCAGTTCCAGCAACAAGGCTATCATCAATCATGACAATCCGATCGCCAGAACGAATGCCCAACTTCTCACTCGGACCCCCACTGATGGTTTGTGTAACCATGATGGTATCATCCAAAATATTAAATTGAATGCCGACACCTTCAAATTTTCCAACTAAGGGTTCGTTCGTCGCTTTTAATTCATCCGCTGGAATATAAACCGAATGCGGATCTAAATCTTTTAGCAAGGCGCGTATGGCACTCTCCGTTACTTTATTTTGATCCACTGAATCTACGTAAGCATAACTTACCATATTTAGGAGCGCATCAAATTTTTGAGAAGCAGCAGCATTTTGTCCCACGCTTTGCAAACTCATACTTATGCTCACAGCGATAAGTAAAAATATTTTTGACCAATTTTTCATTTTCATTATGTTCTTCTATTCTTGGTGTTAAGGATTGACGTAAAAATCTATAGATTATTGTGCGTCGGTACTTTATTTACATTCGAGTGGCAAGATAAAGAAAGCCACCACAAAAATGGATTGCAGTGGCCCTATTTCTTACAACATTGTGATATTAATAACTCCTTTGAATAGAGTTAATAGTGCTTATGCTCCCTCAGGAATCATCGTCTCCAAATCTCTATCGAAGAGGTACATACCACCCTTATCGCCTCCAATCAAGTTGAGTTTATCCAATAAGTTACGAGCTAAACGCTCCTCTTCAATTTGCTCTGCTACGTACCATTGCAGGAAGTTATGTGTGGTATAATCTTTTTCAGCAAGGCAATTATCGACCAGTTTATTGATTTCTTCGCTCACTTTAACTTCATGTTTCAACAGCTGTTCAAACACTTCATTCACGTTTTTAAAGTTAACGGGTGGACTTTTTAATGCTGGCAGTTGAGAAACTCCACCACGCTCATTCACGAATTTAATGAGCTTCAACATATGTTGACGTTCTTCATCGCTATGACGATAGAGGAAGGTACTTACCCCATTGTAGCCCGAGCGTTCTGCCCAAGAGGCCATTGCTAAATAAAATTGTGAGGAGTCCGACTCCATGGCTACTTGCTGATTTAGCAATTTTTCTATTTTCTTTGAGATCATAATCAGTTTATTTTAAAAGGTAAATTTAATGTCTTTTCTTATAAAAACAACAATTATAGGACGGATGAGTTTCTGAATTAATGTATTTTTTTAAAAAATGAAGAATTTCCCTCTTTTTCAATACAGGAAACCGATTTTTTAAAGTGAAAGGCAAATCGGAGTTTGAAAATCACTTTGTGACATAGCAAAACTGATTAACTTTTCATCCGATTGGTAAGATGCAATTTGGTAAGTGTGTCCATCTTTTTTGATGGTGCTTTCGGTAGTATCTAAGTCGCTAATTGTGGATTGAAGTCCAGTACCCATTGCCTTTAGCACCGATTCTTTGCGTGTCCAAATGGTAAAAAAATCTTCATCACTCGCAATAAAATTTTGTTCGTTGCCGTGAAAATGTTGTTTTGCAATTTCAATAAATGGTGCCGATGGTCGGATGGTTTCAAGATCTACTCCGCCCTCCGCAGGTCCAAAGTAGAAGGCTAACTGATTTCCCGATCTACTAAGATTAAAATAAAATTCAGCATTCGGCAGCTCCGGTTTTCCAAATGGATTCAACGTAAATTTTATTTTTTCTGGAGATGTATCCAGCCATTTCGAAAGTAACACTCGTAAAAGATGATGCTGATATTGATAACTGTGCATCACTTCTTTTTTTACAAATCGAGAAGCTCGTAATTTTTCTTCTTCAGAAAGAAATAGTGATGAAGGCATTTGTTCTGGAACGGATGCTAAGACAAGTAGCACTTGGTTACGCGGATTTATCTCTTTAACTTTTTTATCAGTGGAAATAAATTCCTGTAGCTCCATGTTGTTAACGCATGGTTTTTTCAAGCTCATCACCAATTTTGTCTGCAAGAAATTCTACGTTAGGAGGCCAAAAGATGCTGTTATGATCACCTGGTGCGAAGAGTACATCCACTTTTCCTTTCACAAAATGCGACCATCCTAAATCATCATCGTATTCGTTATTGTAATAACTATCTTGCGCGCGAACCAACAATATATCACCATCGTACTCACGAATTTTATAACTCATGAGTGCATCATGACAAGCTTCTTCAATTCTTCGGAAGTAAGCCGCTGATTCAGCACCAATCATTTCAGTTACTTTATATTTTTCGAGCCACGATTCAATATCATTGTTTACGATCTTGTTGTTTTTTTCGTGCTTCAAAATAAGTTTTTCGTTCTTCTTTATCTGCTTTCGCTAACTCAACAGCCCGTTTTACAAAACGCTCAGCTAAAAGTTGTACATCCACAATTTGTTTCATTCCAGCAGGAAGAAAATCTTTTTTCTTCGCGGCATCAATATCAAATATGCAAAGGAAACCAATTTCTTCTCCCGCTTCTTTTAATTGAATGGCCATTTCATAAGCAAGGTATCCTCCAAAGGATCCTCCTGCTAAATAATAAGGGCCTTCAGGTTGAACTGCGCGAATGGCTTTGATATGATAAGCAGCCATCTGTTGCATGTCATGAAATGGAATATCTACTCCGTTCAATCCAAAAGCTTGCAATCCATAACTAGGCTGACTCCCTCGTAAACGTTGTCCTAATCCATGATATTTAAATACGTTTCCGCTGATGCCATGTGCAAAATATAGCGCCTTGTTAATTCCACCTTCACGTAAAGGTACTATAGGATTCCATACTTTTTCATCCTCTTGTTTTTCATAGAGTGAACTTAATGCTCGAATGGTGGGTGATGTAAACAAAACAGCCAATGGCAATTTTTTATTCATCATGTTTTCCAGATCGACCATTATTTTCACTGCAAGAATGGAGTGTCCTCCCAGTTGAAAAAAATCATCGTCAAGACGAATGTTGGGAACTTGTAGCACTTCTTCCCATAATTTAATAATGGTTTTCTGTAAAGGGGTGGTAACTTCTTCTTCTAATTTTTTTCTATCAATTTCTACAGCACCAGGTAATGGCAATGCCTTACGATCAATCTTCCCATTGGGTGTTAACGGAAAATCTTGCATGGGTATCCATACAGCCGGCACCATGTATTCAGGTAGTTGTTTTATGATGATTCTTTTGCAGTGGCTGATGATATCTACGTTCGATAAATCGGTTGTCTTGGCTTTAAACCAAACCACCAACATGTTTTGTCCCGACTTATCCGGATGTGTTAGTACAACCGATTGTTGAATGAGATCACAGTTATTGATCGCAGTTTCTATTTCACCTAACTCAATCCGATAACCCCTCACTTTCACTTGATGGTCGAAACGATTCATGAAAAATAAATTGCCCGAAAGATCCATCACAACACGATCTCCAGTTTTATAAACCATTCCTTCTCCGTCGGGAGATGGAATAAATTTCTCTGCTGTTAACTCGGGTCGATTTAAATATCCTGCCGAAACTCCATCACCTCCAATCCATAATTCACCCGATACTCCTACTGGACATGGATGCCCACGTTGGTCCATGATGAACGTTTTGGTATTAGCAACGGCTTTTCCGATGGAAAGAATTCCATTACGTTGACGATGTAATGTTTGTGGTGTTACCAACGAGACTGTTGACCAAATAGTAGTTTCTGTTGGACCGTACAAGTTCCACAAATCGCGATTGCATGACAATAACAAGGTTGCTAATTCAATTCGAAGCGCTTCTCCACCACAAAGGACAGCTAAATCTTTTTTTCCTTGCCATCCTCCTGCAAAAAGTAAATCGTAAGTGGCAGGTGTCGCTTGCATAAAGCGAATGGCTTTTTGATCAATATAATTACTAAGCCAACGAGGATCCATGGCCTGCGTTTTATTTGCCAAGTGCAATCCGGCACCATGCATCAAAGGCATAAAAAACTCCAAGACAGAAATGTCGAATGAAATGGTAGTAACCGACAATAATCGTTCTTCACGATCCAGCCCCATTTTAGCAGCAAGGTCATTTAGTAGATTGGTAACGGATGCATGACGTACTGCAACTCCTTTTGGTTTACCTGTTGAACCAGAAGTGTAAAGTACATAAGCTAAAGTTTCAGGCGTTACTGCCTTTTTGGTATATTCAATACCGTTAGTTTCATTTTTAAGGTCTTCAAAGAAAATAACCTTATCTAAAGGGAATTGCAATTCTTCTTGCAGTTCTTTACTAATGATGACCTGTTTAGCTGGAGCATCTTCTACCATGTAATGTAAACGATCGGCAGGAAAGTCGGGATCTAAGGGGATGTAGGCTGCTCCCGATTTTAAAATGCTTAAAAGTACAACTGGCAATTCGGCAGTTCTACGCAAGCACACACCAATAAAATCTCCTTCCTTAATTCCTCGTGCTTGCAGTCGAGCGGCCCAATGTCCTGATAAGTAATTTAATTCTTCGTAAGTAATATGTTTATCACCTGCAACAATGGCAATGTGATTTTT
Source organism: Bacteroidota bacterium (assembly GCA_016709725.1). GTDB lineage: Bacteria > Bacteroidota > Bacteroidia > AKYH767-A > OLB10 > JAJTFW01. Next base: position 830,098 of record JADJMG010000001.1, on the reverse strand, counting down.
CTTTAATGTTTCTGTAGTCTCTTCTATACATTCATGAATCCCAAGTGGTTTTTCATGTTTGATTTTCGTGTCATTGTTTTTCTTGAAAATCCCTTTTTCGATAGGAGTAATGGCATTTAATGCTTCAACAGGTTTCGCGGGATTCTCAATAATACTTTGCATAATGCAAATGAATTCCTGCATCCGAATTTGCATCATCTCTTCGGTGAAGAGATCGTTGTTGAAAGTGCATTCTAATGTTAATTGATTTCCAGTACCTGAAGCATTCAAGAAAATTTCGAAATTTTCGAAATGCCTTGGATTCGTACTGACTTCAAACGTGCAACCTTCAAAATGAAAACCTTCGGAGAATCCGATGTCCACATTAAAAACAACAGGCACTAATGGAATGCGAGAAGGATCGCGATGTATATTTAATTTTTGAATTAAACTTCCGAAAGTAAATTGTTGATGATCGTATGCATCGAATAAATACCCTTTTCTGGATATTAAATACTCATTGAATGGTTGATTGGGTTGAATTTTACTTTTTAGTGGAAGTAAATTTACACAGTGACCCACTAAATTAAATCGGCCTTCTACGTTTTGTCCTGCAGCCGGCAATCCAACCACTAAGTCTTCTTGACCGGTTACATGGTAGAGGAAGGATTCAAATGCACTTAGCATCAGCGTGACGAAACTTGCATTCGTTTTTTTACTTACGTCGCGCATTCCCTTCACAATTTCTTCGGGTACGATAGCATCGATGCGCTTAGCGTGAAAACTACGAAGTGCAGGCCGCGAGTTGTCATTCGGAAATTCAACCACAGGAATTTCATCTTGAAATTGTTGAACCCAAAATGACTCTACTTGCTCCTGATCTTTCGAATTAATTTCTTGCGCTAATTCTTGAGCATACTGAATAAATGAAACAGCAGGTTCTAGATTGGGCATTTCGCCTTTTACAGATGCTGAGTAAATAATACTCAAATCACGTAACATCAGACTCAACGACCATCCATCACAGATAATATGATGTCCAGTAACCACTAAGGTGAAATCGGTGACTCCATAAGAAATTAAATGTACCCGAATTAGTGGCCCATTTAATAAATCAAAAGTCTGAAGTGTTGCATCTTTTGATACCTTTTTTACTAAAAGATATTTTTCTTCATCTGTTTGAACTACCGTTTCAATCCAAGGAAGTTCAAGCGTTGTTGAAATGAGAATGGAATGTCCATCTTCACTAAATGTTGATCGAAGTGCATCATGACGATGTACAACCTTTGCAAAAGAATCTTTTAGTAATTCTTTGTTTAAAGGCCCTGAAATTTTTATTGTTACCGACTCATTATAGGCACAATTCGCCGCATCTCCACCCAACAATACAGAGGTGAATATTTCGCGTTGTGCTTCAGTCGAAATAACCGTTGTGGAGTTCGGTGCGAACGGATCAAAATCAACAGCTTCAAAAGTTAATTCAGGTGGTATAACTGACATACAATTATAAAAGTATTTAATTATTGTTTAGTTTCAAATATTTGCCTGGTCGAGAAGGATCGGGAACGAACCAATCTGGACTTCCGTCTGGATTTTTCCTATCATAGCACCCGGAATGGGAGGGTTGTTCGCATTGAACTTAGGATTTGCAATGCTTGATTTCCCATTTACCTTTTGACCATTCGTATCTCCAGGAATGAATCCAAGTTCTACAATTTCCAATAGTGCTTCTTTAAATTTATGTATGATGGTGTCTATGTCTTCTTGTGTATGTGCTTCGGTTAAGAAACAAGGGAATCCATCATAAATATGAATGCCTTTATGTCTAAGAATTAAGAATAACAAATCAATATTGTGCATATCCGCATCATATTTTGGTTTAAAAAGCGAACCAAAATGAACAATATGAAATGATGTTTTTAGCTGCTCACAATATTTATTAATTTCTTGAGCAAGACGAGTGGTATTATTCGTTAATGAATCTTGTAAGGCTTGTCCTTTTTCTTTCATGCGAAGCAAAACGGCTTTTGCTGCAGCAAGCGCAAAAGGATGTCGAACAAATGTTCCAGCGAAATAAGTGACTCCAATTTCCGGAACACTTTTATCACCATACTGCCAGTGACCTCCATCTAATGCATCCATGTATTCACGCTTTCCTGCGATAACACCGATAGGCATTCCGCCTCCCACTACTTTACCATAAGTACCAAGATCGGCTTTCACATTAAAAAATTGTTGTGCTCCTCCGGGTAAGGTTCTGAATCCTGTTATTACTTCATCAAAAATGAGTAGACTTCCTGCTTCGCTTGTAATTTTTCTTACTGCTTGCAAAAATTCTTTAGGATGGAAATCAGCTCTTCTGCTTTGCACTGGTTCAACAAGTACAGCAGCAATTTCATGAGCACGTTCTTTGATGATGGCTAAGGCTTCGGGTGTTCCATAATCTAACACCAACATATTTTGTACCGCTTCGGGCATGATTCCTGCAGCCGCTGGAATTGATTTTAATTTTTTTGTTCCACGTAATATTACTTCATCGTTGATGCCATGATACGAGCCGTTGAAGCAAATAATTGTAGATCGACCTGTAACGGTACGGGCTATACGAATGGCACCCAATACAGCTTCTGATCCTGTGTTACAAAATCCAGCACGATCATAATTGGTAAGTTCGCAAATCATCTTCGCTACTTCTCCAGCCAACTCATGCTGTGGACCTAATTCATATCCTTTTTGTAATTGATCTTGTAATGCTTCAACAATGAATGGTGGATTATGTCCAAACATGTTCGATCCAAATCCATTTAACACATCTAAGTATTCATTGCCATCAATATCCCAAATTTTTGAACCCAATGAACGATTAACTACTGGCTGATATGTGACTTCTTTTAAATGAGGTTTGAATCCAGTTACTACGCGAGGATCTGCCAAATGTGCTCGATGCTCTTGTGTATATTCTTTTGATTTTTTTGTTCTTGCATTATAAGCATCTATGAAAGCACTCAACCATTTCTGCTGGTCAATGGTAAATTGGCCGTTGTTCGACTTTTCTATTCTAGCTACAGCACCAAAAGGTTTTTTTAATTCGTTTTCTTCCTCTGCACTTACAAAGGGTGTTTCACTTTGTTGATTTGGAGTCGATGCGTTAGGAGCAGTGTTTGGAAAGGAAGATGGTGTTGCAAAAGGCATTGGCGCTTGGCCACTCATCATTTGCAATTGTTGTTGCATCACTTGTAATTGCTGAGTGATGAGCCATTGTAAATTTCCATCTCCCGCATTCATATTCCCCATAGGCACTACGGAAGGTGCCTGTTGTTGTGGAGAAGATGTTGTTGGACGAGATGAAACAGGTGGTGGTGATGCGACTACCTTCTCTGCAGGTAATTGTTGATCGAGGTAGGTAGATAAAGTATTTAGCGAAGACAAATCTTCGTTGAGCTGTCGGAAAGTTACCTTAGTATTATACTTTTTTGTGAGGGTGAGTGCGATTTGTGTGAGAAATAGGGAGTCGAGACCGAGCTCTACAAAGCCTGCGTCGCGATCAGCTCCCTCCAATTCGATACCCGAAGCTTCTTCAAGAATTTCGGGGATCTCTGTTATTATTCGTTCCTTGCGTTGAGGCATAGCAGAAGAAAGTTGTGTTGTTATTATTTCAGGGGTGTTATTAATATTATTTTCTTGAATGTGATTAGTACTTACCTGTAATGGTGGATCTAACCAAAATTCTTTATGTTCGAATGGATAGCCAGGCAAAGCAATGCGATGTCTTTTTTTCCAGTGCGTAATAGGTGTCCAGATCGATGGTAATTCCATTCAACCATAGTTGTCCGATAGCACTAATAATGTTCGTCCATTCGGCGTCATTCAAAGAATTATCACCTAAGGAAGAAACTGCTTTCTGTGACTTAGGATCGATGGCTTGTTGTCGAGCTAATGTAGATGCCGTATTTCGTGGACCTAATTCCAACATGATATAACGTGGTTCATCCACCCAAATCGCTTTTACACCTTCCGCAAAACGAACGGCCGCACGTAAATGATTTGCCCAGTACATTGGATCAGTAGCTTCACTTTCCGTCATCCATTTTTTAGTAACGGTTGAAAGAATCGGAATTTTTGGTGCGTTTAATTTCGCTGTTCGTACAATCTCTGCAAAAGGTTCCACAATTGGATCCATCATGGGCGAGTGAAATGCATGAGAAGTATGAAGTGCTTTACAAATCACTTCTTCTGCTTCCCACTTTTGTTGAAGTTTTGCTAATTCTTCGTGAGGTCCGGCCACCACACAAAGTTGTGGACCGTTTACAGCCGCAATGGAAATTTTATCATTAAGCAAAGGAAGAATTGCTTCTTCGGGCAGTCTCACGGAAAGCATTCCTCCTTCCGGACAACTTTGCATCATCTTACCGCGGTTAGCCACCACCGTTAGTGCCTCTTCTAAACTGAAGACGCCTGCAATGGTTGCAGCAACGAATTCGCCAATGCTATGACCGATGAGTGCTTTGGGCTGTATTCCCCAGCTCATCCATAACTGTGCTAAACTATAACCAATTGTGAATAATGCAGGCTGTGTAAAATATGTTTGTTTTAAGAGTTTTTCAGCATCCGCATCACCATCTTTTGCAAATAATAATGTACGAAGATCTCGTCCTAGAATAGGTTCTAAAATTTCATTACAACGATCCACCGCATCTTTGAATACAATTTCATCACGATACAATGCCGTTCCCATGCCAACATATTGCGAGCCTTGACCTGGAAACATAAATACAACACCATTTGCTTGCTGCGTAAAATGTTGCTTCGCACTTCGTTTATTGTCTGACTGTTCTAATTGCTGAATCGTATCTTCATTATTTTCTGTAGTAACAAACCAACGATGAGGAAAATCGTGTCTTCCTTTTTGTAACGTGTAGGATACATCAGCAAGCAATAAGTCAGGATGTGTTTTTAAATATTCTTTTAATTCTTCTTTTCTTAAAGCGAGTGCCGTTTCTGTTTTTGCAGAGAGTGCAATTAATTGTTTGCTACGTGAAATACTAGATGGCGTGGCAATTGGTGCTTCTTCCAATATAACATGTGCATTGGTTCCGCCAATTCCAAAGGAGCTAATTCCAGCTCTACGTGGAAGAAGTTCGGTATCCCAAGCATTGTGTTTGTCGTTCACATAAAAAGGAGTGTTTGCAAAATCAATTTGCGAATTTGCTTTTTCATAAAATAAATTGCGAGGAATTTCTTTATGATGCAAGGCTAATACCGTCTTGATAAATCCAGCCACACCTGCAGCTGCGGTAAGATGTCCGAAGTTTGTTTTCACAGAACCTAAAGCACAATATTGATTTTTATCGGAATGCTCGCGAAATGCTTTTGTCAATCCTTCAATTTCGATAGGATCACCCAACGGTGTTGCGGTACCGTGAGTTTCTACATAAGATATACTAGATGCATCAACACCTGCCATGGCTTGTGCCATACTTATAACGGCCGATTGTCCATCTACACTTGGGGCTGTAAAACTTCCTTTATCGCTTCCGTCATTGTTTAATGCCACGCCTCGTACAACAGCATATATGGTGTCGCCATCAGCAAGTGCATCTTCATAACGTTTTAAAACAACAATTCCTGCTCCATCACTAAAAACCGTTCCTCTTGCTCCATCGTCAAAAGTGCGGGTATGCCCATCGTTAGAGTATATAGCACCTTCTTCATAACGCTGACCGCTATTCACGGGCGAAGTGATTGCAGATCCTCCCGCCAATACCATATCACATTCTCTATTCCAAAGCGAATTGCAGGCTTGTGCAATGGCGGTTAAAGAAGTAGAACAGGCAGTATGTACACTCACCGCAAGACCCTTTAAATTTAATTCGTAGGCGATGCGAGTAGCGATGTAATCTTTTTCGTTTAGCGTCATTGCTTGCAAGGAACCTACACGACGAACCGCATCTTTATTGGGTAATACATTATTTAAATAATACGTACTGTTTCCCATGCCTGCAAAAACACCAATCAGTCCATCATAACGGCTGGGGCTATACCCTGAATGCTCTAAAGCATTCCAAGCTAATTCCAAAAGTACTCGTTGTTGTGGATCAGTTGCTTTGGCTACATTGGGATTCATCTGAAAAAAAGCAGCATCAAATCCTTTTGCATCATTAATGATTCCACGAGCCCTGATGTAATTGGGATCGGTTACTTCATCAACAGGAAGAGAAGGATCCAATTCTTGTGGAGTAAAAAACTTGATGCTTTCCACTCCATTTTTTAAATTATTCCAGAACTCATCAACGGTATCTGCACCAGGAAAATGCAATGACATTCCGATCACAGCAATTGCATCTTGAACCGAATGTGTTCCTTTTTTGTGACGAGCTTTTGCACGCGCTTCCATGTCTTTTTTCAGACTCTTATTATTTTCTTTTCCATCTATACTTGCCGATAATGCAGCGATGGTTGGATATTGGTATACTTTTATAACTGACAAATCGAGGGAGTACTCCATTTTTAAAAGCGCAACGGATTGCAAGGCTAATAATGAATTCCCTCCTAAATCAAAGAAGTTGTCGTTGATCCCAATCGGATCAATATTTAATAATGTGGACCAAAGTTGACAAAGTATTTTTTGTGTTTCATTTTCAGCAGCTACATACGGTATGCCCAGTTCCGGACGCTTCGTGTCAGGAATTGGCAACGACTTACGATCAATTTTTCCACTGGGAGTGCGAGGTAAATCGTCCAATTGAACAATGGCCGATGGCATCATATACTCGGGAAGCATCGTCTGTAAAAAAGTACGCACTTCTTTTACTTGTAGTTCATGTCCTTTTTCAAAAACGAGATAGCCAACTAATTTTTTCTCTCCAGGTTTATCTTCACGTACCGTTGCTGCTGCTTGAATTACATTTTTAAATCGACTAAGTGCAACTTCAATTTCACCTAACTCGATTCGATAACCACGCACTTTTACTTGACCATCTATCCTTCCTAAATATTGAATATTCCCATCAGGAAGTTTTTTTGCCAAGTCACCGGTCTTGTAAAGTTTTTCTGAAGTATTAAAGGGATTCGAAGTAAATCTTTCCTTCGTTAAATCATCTCTATTTAAATAACCATCGGCTAAACATATTCCCGATGCAAATAATTCGCCTTCTTCACCGTCTTTAACTGGCTTTCCATTTTCATCGAGTAAATACACTTCAGATTGCTGAATCGCTTTTCCAATGGGTGGAAGTAGTGGCCATGTTGATGGAGCACCTTCTAACAGGTACGACGTAACAACATGTGTTTCGGTGGGACCGTAGTGATTGAATAATTTGCAATGCGGAATGCGATTAAAAAAATCGATGATGGCCGGAGTCACTTGTAATTGTTCGCCTGCCGTAATCACTTCCTGCAAGCATGATAAATTTGCATTCGTTTTTTTAGACAACTCGCACAAACTTTGCAATGCAACGAATGGAAGAAAAATTCGATTGATATTATTTTTTTCAATGTAATTTAAAAGTACGGGTGCATTCAATCTTTCTTCGTCACCAATTAAACAGATGCAACCACCATCACACCAAGTGCTAAATATTTCTTGGAAATGCACATCGAAACTGATCGGAGCAAATTGGAGGGTCCGACCGTCGTCATGAACTTCCGTTTGTTGCAACTGCCAATCTATCAAATTTAACAATGCTTTATGTGGCATCTTTACCCCTTTTGGCTGACCTGTCGATCCTGAAGTAAATAGGACATAAGCCGCTTGCGTATTGGGGATATTTAAGTCGAGGTTTTTCGCTTCTTTTTCTTTGTTTATGGATTGAATATCAATAATTTGATACTCTCCCTTTGGTAATTTCTTACCGAGTGAAGAAGTGCTTACCATGACCGGAATCTTACTGATTTCGGCCATGTATTGTAGTCGTTCCACAGGATAATCGATATCGAATGGGACATAAGCAGCACCTGCTTTCAAAATTCCTAAAATGGCGACCATAAGGTCACATGAACGCTCGAGACAGACACCTACAAAACCATTTTTTACACCGTTGATTTGTCCCAATTGATGGGCGAGAGCATTTGCTTGGCTATTCAATTCGAAATAGGTAAGCTTCTGGTTTCCATGCAAAACAGCCTGTTTATCAGGATGTTGCAAAGCCCTAGCTTCTACTTGCGAATGGATATTTTTAAAAGTTGACATGTGGTGTATCGGGCGACAGTCTGATTTCATGTCGGGCAACCGAACTATGTTTTACTCACAATAAAGGTAAAAGTTTCATCAATATGAAGGCAAATCTACATTAATAAGAAGGAGAATATTACAGTTAAATTAATGAATTGATGGATATCATCCTTTGATTAGTTTTCATTTCTAAAATATGGGTCAAAATGGCAGTAATTATCCTTTGGCAAGCATATTGATTCGTGGTGAAATTCATTAAAAAAGCTATAAAAAATTAAATAGAGATATGACAAATCCAACAGGTAAAATTAATGTACAAACGGAAAATATTTTTCCAATCATCAAGAAGTTTCTTTACAGTGATCACGAAATATTTTTAAGGGAATTGGTGGCAAATGCTGTTGATGCCACTCAAAAATTTAGTGCACTCAATCGCATGGCTGAAAAGCCTGTGGAGTCGGGAGATTTATATGTTGAAGTAAAAATCGATAAAGAAAACAAAACATTACATGTCATTGATCGTGGTGTTGGGATGACGGGTGAAGAAGTTGAGAAATACATCAACCAAATTGCATTCAGTGGTGCCGAAGAGTTTGTGAATAAGTACAAAGATCAATCGGGCGCACAGCTCATCGGAAAATTCGGTTTGGGATTTTACTCTGCGTTTATGGTTTCGGACCACGTAGCCTTACACTCACGTTCATGGCTAGCCGAAGAAGGCGATGCAGTGCGTTGGACTTGCGACGGAAGTCCATCTTACAACATGGAAAAATTGGCGAAAGACGATCGTGGTACCGAAGTAATTTTATCCATCAATGATGATTCGATTGAATTTTTAGAACCGGCTCGCATTCGTACTTTGCTAAATAAATATTGCGGATTTCTACCTGTTGAAATTCGTTTTGAGGGAGAGAAAATTAACAATACCGCACCAGCTTGGGTAAAGAAACCCGCGGAGTTAACAGACGAAGATTACAAGGCGTTTTACAAAGAATTATATCCATTTGCCGAAGAGCCGTTGTTTTGGATTCATCTCAACGTAGACTTCCCATTTAATTTAACGGGGATTTTGTACTTCCCAAAATTGAAAAAGAATTTGGAAGTTCAAAAGAATAAAATTCAATTATATTGCCGACAAGTATTTGTTACGGATGCTGTGGAAGGGATCGTTCCCGACTTCCTTACCTTGTTACATGGTGTGATCGACTCACCGGATATTCCATTAAATGTATCCAGAAGTTATTTGCAAAGTGATTCAAATGTGAAAAAAATCAGTAATCACATCTTGAAAAAAGTAGCTGACAAATTGGAGGAGTTGTTTAAAGAGAACCGAAACGATTTTGAAGCGAAGTGGGATGATATTGGTGTTTTTATAAAGTATGGAATGTTGAGCGAAGAAAAATTCTTTGAGCGCGCTAACAAATTCTGTTTGTTGAAGAACGTTGATAAAAAGTATTTCACTTTTGAGGAATACCGAAATTTAATCAGCCTGAACCAAGAAGACAAAGACAAGAAAGTTATTTATCTCTATACTACGAATCCTGAAGATCAATATGCATACATCAATTCTGCAAAGAAAAAAGGGTATGATGTGTTGTGGATGGACGGTGTCATTGATACTCATTTTGTGAATTTTATTGAGCAAAAAGTAGAGAATGGAAGCTTTGCTCGCGTAGATGCTGATACCATCGATAAGCTCATCAGTAAAGAAGAGAATCGGGTATCAAAACTTACTGAAGAAGAGCAAACCCAATTGAAAGAATTAGTAGAAACTGTTGTGAATAAGGATACTTATCATGTAAGTGTTTCTGCATTATCAGAGGATGATGCTCATATTGTTTTGACTCGTCCAGAGTTCATGCGTCGAATGAAGGAAATGTCGGCGAGTGGAGGAGGAGGGTATTCCTTTATGGGAGAAATGCCCGACCAATACAATATGGTTCTAAATAGTAATCACCCGTTCGTTGGTAAAATTTTGAGCGAGACGGACACTACTCTAAAGTCAAGTTTGATGCAACAAGCTGTGGATTTGGCCTTGCTGAATCAAGGATTGTTAAAAGGAGAAGCACTTTCCGATTTCACGAAAAGAAGTATTGATTTATTAAATAAATAAGTCATTGTAAATTACGAAGGGTGGTGAGAGCAAAGGCTTTTCACTACCCTTTTTTAATGAATCTAAATGATAAACTCGGTTTTTTCACCATCATTATCTGTTTCAATACGATTCAGCCATTCGTAAACGTTTGTATACGACTAGAAGCGTTTATTATACGACTATTCAGAATCAGTGCATTACTTTTGTCAACATCAAACAGAAAATTAATTTATTAACAAAATAACATTCTCAGGTAAAATTTAGGAAGAAAGAAGTGAAAAATTCTTCCGAATTATTACCTTTGAATTCTAAACGAATCAAGCATTATGAGTCTCGAAATTACAGCAAAATTAATTAGTTCCCTTCCGGAACAGACAGGATCAGGAAAAAATGGTCCTTGGGTGAAGCAAGATTTTATCGTAGAAACGGAAGATCAGTATCCAAAGAAAATATGTATGAGTGCATGGGGCGACTTGGTGAAGCAATTCAACGGGTATGCCATGGGTTCTCGCCTTAAAATTTCTTTTCGTGTTGAATCACGTGAGTACAATGGTCGTTGGTACACCGACGTTCGACCATGGAAAGCCGTTGTTGATGGATCAGCAGCCGCAAGTCCTGCAGCAATGGATGCTCCAGCAAACTTTGCTACATCGGGTAACGAACAAAGTCAACCTGCTGCTACTTCGGTGGAAGATGATTTACCATTTTAATAAATGAGAATTTGCAATTCAGTAGTGAATTGTAACTAAATAATTACCCAATCAAACCATAGTTTGAAAGCCCCACCTGAAAAGGATGGGGCTTTTGCTTTAGATGGAAATAGGAAGCTACATTTCTCAAACGTATGAAATTACTCATGTATTCCAGAAGGTACCTCACTCCATTTTATTATTTTTACCAAAGAAATATTTATTGTTATGATGATTAAAAGAAAGATTCTCCTGATTGTATTCTTGTTCTCTACTGTTTTTTCGTCTGCCGATGAAGGTATGTGGTTGCCTCAACTTTTGCAACAAATGAATGCGGCGGAAATGCGATTGAAAGGCTTACAAATTCCGATTGAAGAAATTTATAGTGTGAATAAGAATAGCTTGAAAGATGCGGTCGTACTTTTTGGTGGAGGTTGCACAGGAGAAATAATTTCTGCGCAAGGATTAATGTTAACCAATCATCATTGTGGTTTCGGACAAATTCAAGAGCACAGCACACTTGAACATAATTATTTGAGAGATGGATTTTGGGCCATGACGATGAAGGAAGAATTACCATGCCCCGGATTAACAGCAACGTTTATCATTCGCATGGAAGATGTAACAGCCTCTTTTTCGAAAGCACTTGAAAATTTAAATGAGGAGCAACGCAATGCAAAGATCAAAGAAATTTCCGCTTCCCTCGAGAAGAAAGCGATAGAAGGAACCCATTATGAAGCTCGCGTGAGACAATTTTATTCGGGCAATGAATTTATTTTAATTGTTTCGGAAACTTTTAAAGATGTACGTTTAGTAGGAGCACCGCCATCATCTATTGGAAAATTTGGCGGCGATACCGACAATTGGATGTGGCCTCGACACACGGGTGATTTTTCTATGTTTAGAGTGTATGCAGGAAAAGATAATAAACCGGCGGAGTACAATGCGGAGAATGTTCCATTTGTTCCTCGTCATTTCTTTTCCATTTCTACCAAAGGCGTGCAACAAGATGATTTTACCATGGTATATGGATTTCCTGGACGAACTCAGGAATATATTTCATCTTATCAAGTAAGTACCATTGTTGAAGTAACTAATCCTAACCGAATCAAAGTCCGTACTGCTCGTTTGGACGTGATGGGAGAGTCGATGAGAAGTAGTGAAGCCTTACACTTAAAGTATGCAGATAAGCAAAGTGGAGTGAGTAATGCATGGAAGAAATGGAAAGGAGAGAGCAAAGGTTTGTTAGCTGCAAAAGGATTGGAGAAGAAACAAGCTTTCGAAATTGATTTTAAATCCTGGTATTCGAAGTCGGATGCGCTGAGTAAAAAATACGCGAGGGTATTGCCTTCTATAGAATCACTTTATAAAAACATCCGACCTTATTTATCAGCGAATGATTATTATGCGGAAGCGGCCTTTGGTGTGGAAGTGATTAGCTATGCAATGGGCTTAAAGAATTTAGTAGAGATGACATTAACCGACAAGCCCGATACTGCAAAAATCAGAACAGAGTCAGAAGCATATAAAGTTGGAGTGCCTGGATATTTTAAAGACTACGATGCCAATACCGATCGGAAGATGATGGCCACTTTGCTTAACATTTTTGATGAAGGTGTTGCTGATTCATTGAAGCCAACTTATTTTACGGTACTGCGTGAACGTTATGATTCTGATTTCGGGAAAATGTCAGACGCAATTTTTGCTAAAAGCGATTTGGATGATGAGAAAGAAATGGCTAAGTTGTTCGTTAAGTTTGGAAAGTCGAGTGCAAAGGAAATAAAATCGGACCCTGCATATCAATTGGCAGATGCTCTCTTGACATTCTATCGCAGTCGTATTGCAGACAAAGTGAAATCATTTAATGCTGAATTGACGTTGTTGAATCGATTGTACATGGAAGGACAAAAGGAAATGCAGCCTGAAAAAAAATTGTATCCCGATGCGAACAGTACGCTTCGTTTGGCTTATGGACAAGTACGCGGCTATGAAGCTCGTGATGCGGTTTATTTTAATTTCCAAACGGATTTAGATGGGATCATGGAGAAATACATTCCGGGGGATGAAGAATTTGATTTGCCAACTCGGTTAGTAGAATTACACAAATCGAAAGACTATGGTCGCTATGGAGTGAACGGAACGGTACCCGTTGCATTCATTGCAACGAATCATACAACAGGTGGTAATTCGGGAAGTCCGGTATTAAATGCAAAAGGAAATTTAATTGGCACCAATTACGATCGCGTATGGGAAGGTACCATGAGTGATATTTTATTTAATCCCGAAATTTGTAGAAACATCACTTTAGATATTCGTTACACATTATTCATCGTTGATAAATTTGCAGGTGCAAAACGATTGATTGAGGAAATGGATCTAGTGGAATAACAGTCCCGATAGCTATCGGGAGAGAAACAGAGTGAGAGCGAGGAAAAAACAGCCCCGATAGCTATCTGGAGAGTGTGAGAGTAGGGAGAGACAGAGTGTAAACTTTACGCCTTCGCAAGAAAATTAGCATTGCGCAGCCTTAGCGTCTTTGCGCCTTTGCGAGAAAAATTAGCGAAGAGAAAATATTTTCTATGATTTGGAATTTCTTTCTTAGAAAGAAACCTTTTCTGAAAAAGCATTTAGTCAAACAAAAAAACAACAACGCCTTCATCAGCAATGACGAAGGCGTTTACTTATTAGTTGAATAATTGCGAAGTTATTTTTTACGCTGCGATCGTTGTGTAAACGTTGCGACCGCTGCGCCTGCCTGCAGCAGGCAGGTTTAAATGTCGGTATAATTAAAAGCTGTTGGATTAGTTTTTAACGTACTCCAGAGAACGAATCGCTCCTCCATTATCTGTAGCAGATAAATACATTACATCGTTTTCTAAAACCACAATGGTCCAGGCGCGATTTAAATCAACTGCTTTGAAATTCGAATTTGTATACATGATCGAGGTAGAATCACCAAAAGTAAAACCACTCAACTTCACATATGCCTTTGTCAACTTCGCATCAATAGAATAGCTACCTAATAATGTAGTGTCTAACGTTACGTTACTATTCGCGTCGTACTTTTTCAAATTGATAGCAACACCACCACCATTAAAACTCCAAGTCTCGTGGGAGTCGTTATTATTAGCAAAAATGACTTTCCAAGATTTCTGAATTTTTTCATTCAACTTTTTCTCTGAAAGTAATAAGTCGTTCTGTTCGCACCCTGTTAGGCTAATCATAATCAACCCTGCCAGCGCCATTAAAAGATTTTTCATGCGTTTAATTGTTTTTTTGTGTCCTTATACCATCAGATTACCATCAAAGGTACATCTAATATACGCCAAAATATTACAAATATTAGTTTTATGCATTTCGGATCCGTTGTTCGATCCTGGTGGTAGAGTATCCATCTACAAATGGAATGGTTTTTACACTCCCCCCTTTGGCAGTCACAATGTCGTATCCAACTATGTCTTCAGGCTTATAATCAGCTCCTTTTACTAATACGTCGGGTTGAACTAAACGTATTAATTCATAAGGTGTTGGCTCATCAAAAAGTATAATGGCCGACACAAATTCCAAGGCCGCCAATACCATGGCTCGGGAGCGCTCATCGTTAATGGGTCGGGTTGGACCTTTGATTTTTGATACAGAACTATCTGTATTTAAACCTATTACCATCTTATCCCCAAAATCAGCAGCACGCGCTAAATAGTCGATATGCCCTAAATGGAGAATGTCAAAACAGCCATTGCTGAACACAATCTTACATCCTTCTTTTTGCCAAACATTCAATTGATCGATCAATTGACTTGAATTCATCAGCTTTTTTTCGATGTTATGAAGGTGACTCATGCTCCAGCCGTGTTTTTATTTTTTACAAAGAAGAATAAACAAATCATCGAGTGTGCTCCTAATATTATCAAGAGTAAGGTAGCAACAGTATGACTCATCGTTGCATAAACAATTCCATCGGTTTCCGTTAATCCATATAAAAGCAATCCTTTCGATACTAATAAATGGTATGCACCGATGCCTCCTTGTACAGGTGCAGTCATACCAATTCCGCCAAGCACCATAATAAAGAGTGCGGCCGAAGCTCCTAATCCTGCTGTTTCTGGGAGTGCGAAGAAGCAAACGTAACTCATCCCAAAGTACATCATCCAAATAAATAAGGTATGAAAAATAAAGAGTCCTTTGTTTTTAACAAGCGTGATGCTTCGTAAACCTTCTGCAATTCCGCCCATCAATTTTCTAAATTTTGCAACAAATGCAGGTGGATTTTCCATTTTGAAAATTCGAATCATCACCACTACAAATGCAATAACAAGGACCCCGAAAATGCTTAGTGCGACGGTGCTATTTCCAATTTTTTGGAAGAGGGGATTAAACAAATGTTCGTTTAGAAATCCACCCAAACGATCAAACTCCAACAATGCAGTAAGGAATATACAAACAGCAAGCATAATTACATCCATGAGACGTTCGACGATCACGGTGCCGATGAGTTTTTCGAAGGGAACACCATCACTCTTATTTAAGGCACCGCAACGCGATATTTCTCCGAGTCGGGGAATAGCCATATTCGCCAAATAGCCAAACATGACGGCATGATAAGTGGTCTTTAATCGGGGTTTATAACCTAATGGTTCAATAAGTTGCACCCAACGCATCGATCTACTGACTAGGGCAGCAAAGGAGCAGAAAGCGCAGAGTAATAGAAACCAAGGGTTTGCCAATTTCACTTTTTCCCAAACCATCAAAAAATCCTGATTGCGGAAGGTAAGCCAAAGCAATGCAGCACCGATTGCTAAAAAGAGGAGATTGCGAAGAACGGCTAACAAATTATTAAGCTTTTACGGGGCGATTATTAATGAAGCTCCGCTTGCGTGATACGAGCTCGATGAATTTTTGATTTGAGAACCTGAATCGTCATAAGGATGCAAAGGTAGGAAATTTCATTTGCTCCCATAAAGGACTTTGTTTCGGTAAGATGGGATCGTCTTTCCATTAATTGCGAGATGGAATGAGGAACTGCATCAAAGGATGGGTCTGATTTTTTTGGAAAGAGAATCGAGCACAGTATCAATTAAAAATTTTACCTTAGCCTACTAAATATTTTACTAAAAAAATAAAATTTACAATGATGGATATTGGCAGACCGATGAAAATTTTTATTGTTGAAGACGATGAATTACAAAGCACCTTGCTACGTGATCGAATGATTCGTGATATTCCACATCATGTTCATATTTTTAAAACGGGAGAGGATTGTTTGAAACATATGGATAAAAGTCCAGATGTAATTATCATGGATTATAATTTGAATAAAGAAGTGAAGGACGCCGCTTCTGGAATTCAAATTTTAGAGATCATAAAAAAATCGAATCCCGATGTGCATGTGATCATGATGAGTAGTCAGGAACGATATAGCATCGCTTTACAAAGTATTCAAAAGGGAGCAGAGCAATACATCATTAAAGATGCTGAAGCTTTCGACAAAATTTGTAAGATGGTAACGGAGTTATAAAATGTATTTCATTTTTTGATTCTGTATTTTTTCTTCTAATTTTTTACTTAGAGATGTTGTTGTATTTATTTTTCAATGGTATAAAAAGAGTTTTAAAAATGATTCAGATTCATAAACTCTTTTTTAATAATAGAAAACTCATATCATAAAAAAAATCGATGCTTACTTAAAAAGTGAGCATCGATTTCTCTGTTTATTATTGCAATTAATTTTTAATAATTTTTTTAAGTACGGTATCCTTATCTAGTTTCTTTGTGCAAAAGAACCAGTCATGGCAATGTGTATTTTCATCTTGATTATCCATTCTTTCTTTAGCCACACCACACGATCCTGCGGTAGGAACAATGACGTCATCTCCGGGTCTCCAATCGGCGGGAGTAGCAATTGAAAATTCGTCTGCCGTTTGAAGTGCAATAATGACTCTGTACAATTCATCAAAATTACGCCCTAAACTAAGCGGATAATAAATGATGGTTCTGATAATACCTTTAGGGTCTATAACAAAAACGGCTCGAACTGCTTTTGTACTGCTTTCCCCTGGCATCATCATTCCATATTTAGTAGCTACTTCCATGGTAATGTCTTCTATCAAAGGGAAGGTGACTTCTACATTCTTCATTCCTTTGTATTCAATCTTTTCTTTGATTGTTCTAAGCCAAGCTATGTGACTATATAGTCCATCAACCGATAATCCAACTAGTTTACAGTTGGCTTGATTAAATTGTTTTTCTAATGTGGCAAAAGTCATGAACTCTGATCTGCAAACCGGTGTAAAGTCGGCGGGATGGCTAAATAGAATTACCCAACTTCCATTATAGTCAGCCGGGAAATTTATATCTCCTTGCGTCGTTACGGCTTTAAAAGAAGGAGCCTTGTCTCCAATTCTGGGCATAGCGGTTACGGGTTGTATTTTAATTTCTTGATTTTCCATATTCTTATTTATTTGTATTACAAAAGTAGTTTTGTCAATTCATTAAATCAGTAACAATAGTTACATTTGGGAAGCGTTATGGAGATGTTGACTCGAATGACATATAACACACTCAACACCATACTATGATTATCATCATGAAAACACAAAATATGAAAAGCAAAAATAGTTCTTCAAGACTAAAATTTATTTTCCATTTTATTTCGCTATTCTTCTTAATGAATTTTCTGGGTAGTTGTGGTTCGGCTGAAGTAAAATCAGACGAAGCAAAAAAATTAGTCGAGGGACTTCTCACCGATTTAAAAAACGAAAACTACGATCGCGTGAATGATTATTTTACATCCAGCTTTAACCAAAGCGAAAGCATGGAAGTGAAAGTGCAAAAGTTTGTGCGCCTCATGGACACCACTGGACCCATTGAATCTTTTGAATTTGTGAGTGAAGAAAAAAAGTATGATGAAGAATCAGGGTACAATCAACTCAAGCTACTTTACAAAGTAAAATGTAGTCGAACCAATTTAAAAGAAACCTTTATTGTAGTTAGCGATGAAGGCAAATTGGGAATTATTTTTTACAATGTGGAGAATTTGGAGGAGTAGAAGTAAATATTAATTTTGCTTCACCCCCTTCAACACTTTCCTATTTTTATTTGTTTGAATAATGAAGAAGTACATGCCATCATTCAGACTTGCTAAATCTACTTCTACAAAATAATCATTGATTTCGTTTATTTGCTTTATCTTTTTCCCACTCGCATCTAATACTTCAACAGAAATAATAGGATCTTCAATTTTATTTTCAGAATAAATGCCGGTTGAGTTTAAAGAGCGTTGGCAATAGTTTAATGTGAGCAGTAGCGTCAACTATTGAGTTGGTAGCTAGATTTGCAAATCGATTTCCACTTCCTCCGCTTGCCGGTGGAGGGCAAGAGGGAATTTGTAGAGCTGGATCAATTTGAATTTTCACTTCAGCTCCTGCTTCTGCATGAAAGCCGTGATCTAATTTTATATAATCTCGGGCGATGAGTTCAAGTTTGTTCCGGTCGAGCAATATAGGGCCCCACTGGAGAGGTGACATCTACATTTTCTCCTGCAAATATTTTTGAATTAACATAGTACGAATTCGGAGCAAGAGCTGTTTCGGTTTTCTTTTGCAAATAGAGTGTACCGCTATTTAATTCATATTTTTCAATGAGTCGACCGCCATTACGATCAATGGCTACTCGATGCAAACCGATGATGGATGTTTTATTAGCAAGTTCTAATGTAGAACCTGGATTAAGAATAAACGCGGCATCAAACACACGAACACAGGGCTCCAATGTAAGTTTACTTCCTGATGCTAAGCGATACAAGGAAGCGTACTTAGCATCTCTGATGCATTGTGAGGACGACGCATCCTCACAGCGTAAATCGGTGCCGCAATTTTAAA
The DNA here is from genome assembly GCA_016709725.1 of Bacteroidota bacterium. Lineage (GTDB taxonomy): Bacteria > Bacteroidota > Bacteroidia > AKYH767-A > OLB10 > JAJTFW01. The sequence continues at coordinate 811,288 of JADJMG010000001.1, read as the reverse complement.
TCATTAAAGGGCCTCTAATTGCAGTATTGTCGAAACTCGCAGGTGAAGGATAAACACCTAATTGTAGGAGAATAATTAGAAGAAGTAAATCGGTAGCGGTGAGGTACATCTGGGGTGAGATCCAATGGGTTTATATCAGTCGTACAATATTCTCATCAGCGTAATATTGATGTTGATTCCTCCCATTATTTGCAAATCATTAGAACTAGGGATTTCTGAACTGCAAGTTGACCTCTGTTTTGCCAAGCTGGAATACCAATGATAAGGTGAAATTGGACTAGAATAAGTTGCAGAAAATAACAAGCATTGATTGGAACCGTAGTTATGGCAAGGCTGGGTAAATTGTTTAATTCCGCATAAGGAATAATCATGTACCACTGGGCATTAGTACATAAGGGCGATCATATAGTTGTGACCTGAATAAGTTAATATCTCAGGAATAAAAGTAATATCCCAATCATCTTGCGTACAACCTCCAACTGAAGGAGAGGAACAGTTACAGTTACAGGGAGGATAATAACGCATCCGCCCTCTAGTATTATCATAAACCCAACTAAAGGAATACAAAACTGGAGGATATGGAGGACTATTTACTTCTGAACCACAATGAATATAAACAGTATGTTTGATGATTGTATGTGGAAGTACTTTGTTTTGAAAATCTGTGCCAAGGGGGGTTGTTTTTACAAATGCATTGCTAGCCAATGTTTGATCGAAAGGATTCGAAAATTCCAAGTTAACTATATTACTAATCTCCCAACTTTTGTCAACGTATTATAGGGACATGTGAAGGTAAGTGGACGTGTGGAAGTTTGACATCTAATGGATCAAATGACAAGAGGCATAAATGGAAAAAACAACTTCCATGCTATAACTCATATGTAAAGTTTGCTGTGGCCCTGCTAATGCAGTATATAAATTCCATGGGTGTCTTGGCATAGCAATTTCATATTCTCCTGAATAACCGGTAATGAGGTTTTTATTTGACCAAGTATACCCTGCAAGTGGAGTTGCTGCCCAACAGGTTAGTTATTAGTTGAGATGGATATTGATGGTAGCCGAATCAAAATAATAAGGATTAAAGATATTTTGACATAAAACAAAGCCAGTATTTAGTAAGAGAAACAGTAGTAGAGTTTTTTTCATTTTTTAATGATTTTTAATATGTGACTATTAAAGCTATTATCTGTAATTTAGGACACTGGGAAGAATGAAGATTCAATTAAATATGATTTAATGTATGTTACTTTGGTGCTAAAATCCTCTGTCCCGTCATTGTGTAAATTGTATAGAGTTACCATTAGATAAATTTGAATGTTCAATTGATCTTCAAATGGAATCGGATAAACAATTTGAAAAGCTTTTCATTTTCTAAAAACCAGCGCAAAAGGTGGAATGAGGATCATATTAAGGGGAAAGAAGAATGGAATTATTAACAGATCTGAACTGCAATATTATTGACCCAGAAACACACTCACAAGGGGAATGGAGACTGGAACAATAAACTGGGAGGAAAACAATTTAAGCATTCATTAGACTATAATATAAACAGGGAGACAGAAGGGTGTGAACACAAATAAAAAATGGGAGAAACCAAGAGAGGGCAACAATAAAACCGAAATCTGAAAAGTGATAAAAAAGTGATAAAATGGCACTATCACCAAGTGAAATGAAATAAAGATCCATCTAAGTTAGTGATAAAAGCCGGAGGATAATCTGTAATAGCTGAGAAACTTTACAAAGAAAAAACTTGTTAGAAGCAAACACCCTTCATGAATTACTATATTGGTGCCAATATTTCGTGAAGGAATGACTCTAACACACCATTAATTATTGATGCCACTAAAACGCCCTCAATTGTGAACTGTATGAAAAAAGTTTTCAGCCACATATTTCGATATAGTCACCAGACATGATAAGCGCCAGAGTAAAGTGTTTTGCAAGAAGCGGGGCGCTGTAAAGAGCGGATAAAAACGAAATCAAACCATAATTAAATTGGAACACGAAAGGTATCCTTTTTCCGGAGTTTCAAAAAAAAGTAGTATCATCATATTTACAATTTTCGAAGGTTTCATTATAAAGAGCAAATAAAAGGGAGGCAAAAAAGAGCAGTAATAAACAGGGGCGGAAGAAAAACGAAACCCTTCCACTTTCCTTAATCGCCTTTAACAAAATACAAAGCAGCTAACAAAGCTTGTCACCAGCCCTGCTTTCAATTCGGCGCGGGAGGTGGTAAGCAGTTACTTTCAAAACTCTAAGGAGTAGTTCCATTACCAAAATTATACGTAGGGCACAATCTCATCAAAAAAGTACCACTTAAACGAACCGTTGGAATCGCAAGACCAACGCCCGTTTTGTGGGCAGCTAATAATTCTCCTAAGTCCCCACCAAAAGGACCTAATTAGCACATGGCTGTACCCTTGCCCAATGCTGTTTGATTTTAATATTCCATTTCCATCTAAGTAAACAGATCCTGATGGTAGATTATGAATTTTAAATCTCCGTTAGACTTAATAGTAATTCGATCTTGGTTGTAAGTTTTTATTTTTAAATCTTTCGCATCCGTAGTCCCAATAAAATGTACACTTGGATCAATCCCTGTATTTCCATATTGTGTCCAGTCGGAGCGATCCGGTTCGGTCAAATGAAAAAGTTCAGGTCTAAGTTCGCATTGATTTGCATCTGTAATATTAACACCGTAAGCCCCCCTGCCTAAGTTGAAGCGATCTTGGGTTGTTGGACCATCTTCCCAAGTATAAGTATAAGGACCCGCACCTCCTCCGGCTTGTAAAAGAATATGGCCATTAAAACAGTTGTAACAACTAATATTATATCCATTCGGAAAACTACTTAATAAAATATCCACGCCCATCGGTTCAGGTTGTGTCAATGTAATTTCGGCAATAACATTGCTACCTACAGCGTCTTTAACTATTAATTTATAATAGCCAGCAGCAATATCAATTAAATCTTGAGTGTTGGCTCCATTCGTCCAAATGTATGTATAAGGAGGTGTACCTCCTACAACGCTTGCATCTATATTTCCATCCCTCGCGCCAAAACAGGAAATATTAAAATTATTGTAATTTCAGGGTTAAGGACACCTCTAATTCTTGTGCATAGAGTGGAGTTGTGTTACTCAAAACAGCAATTAGAATTAAAATTTGTAGCTTGTAGCTTGTAGCTTGTAGCTTGTAGCTTGTAGCTTGCAGTTTGTGATTAGGGTTTTCATAAAGCGGAATATTTAGGTTAGACGAATGTATAAATATTAATTAATATTCCAAGTGAAATATTTGTACTATATGGATTTCTCTCATATTAACTTGACTTTTTATAAGAATTTGGAAAGGGTAGTTCTCTATCGATTTTTTGGAATTTTGTTCCAAAACAAGGGTGTTTTTATCAAAATTACATTGGATTCAATAGATTCTAGCAGATTATAAAAAGTTAACATTTACTATTTTCCATTCGCCAAATAACTGTTGCAACATACAATAATTTTTACTAGTTTTCCTCCATATTCCTAAAACCAAGTAGTATGTTTCGTCTATTTCTCATCACAGTAGCTCTGTTTATTTCTTCAAATTTGCAGGCTCAAACCGTTCCTTCGGCACAAACAATACCGTACACGCAGGACTTCGCTGGACTTTTATCCACGTCTACCACCTATCCAGCAGGGTGGCAAGGATGGCAACTGGGAACTACCTCTTCTGCTAGCTTCAGAACTACGGCACCCACTGCCAATTCATTGTTGTTGGCGAGTAGTACTGCGCTTACTACAACAGGTGGAATTCATAATTATAGCGGTAAACTCGGAATTCTTTCATCCGGTACCATTGATGTTGGATTAGGTTTAGTAGTAAATACGACAGGAAAGGTAAACGTAGTCGTAACATTTGATGTAGCCACAATTCGAAATCCATACAATGGAAGTACGGAAACGCGTAGAAATAATGTAGAATTGCAGTATCGGGTTGGAAATACTAACGGTACTTTCACCTCACTAACGGGTAGCATCTACGTAAATAATACAACAGCGCAAACTTCAGGAATCGTTCCTAGGAATGGTATGCGTTATCAATATTTACTTCCTGTAGGATGCGAGAATCAAGCGAATGTACAATTGCGTTGGGTGCAACGTGACTCGGTAGGAGCAGGATCACGGCCTTCTTTTTGCATCGATAATGTAATTGTATGTCCAGCACCCATTGTTACTGCCACCGTGGGAGGTGCTTGCGTTGGAAATAATGGAAGTATTAATTTATCAGTAACAGCTGGATTACCTCCGTATACCGTTGCTTGGGATACAATAAACCAGCAAGGACCAAGCTTTGCCGTTACAGCAGTAACAAAAAATGCAACGCATCCTTATTTCGGTGTTGGATTTCCAGTTGGATATGCTCTTGATGGAATACAAGGAAAAGAATTAAATGTAACAAAAGGCGTGAATTATACATTCAATGGAACTTTTCCCGGACATCCTTTTCACATTACGACCAGCACTACTGGCGGAAGTTTTGCAAACGAAGTGTTTTCAGGAGTTACGAATAGCCAACTACAAGGAGGCGCCATGGTTTTTACACCGAACGCTACACATCCCGCGCTTTTATACTATATGTGTGGAGTGCATTTAAATATGGGTTGGAAAATCAATATAAATAATGGTCAAGCCAGTGGAATGTCTATATCTAATTTAACTCCTGGAAAATATACTGCTGCCGTTTCTTCTGCTGATGGATGTATAACTACTATAACGTATACGATAGGAACTGGTACTCCCATCTCGGTTAACGTGTCAAGTAATAGTCCCTTATGTGAAGGAAGTACATTAACCTTAGCAGCAAATGGTGCCGATTTTTATAATTGGAATGGACCATTATCATATTCTTCTAATTTGGAATCGCCTGAAATCAACAATATGAATTCTAATCAAGCAGGATATTATTCAGTGGTTGGAACCTCTACTCAAGGCTGTACCGATCAAGACTCCGTGCAGGTAATTGTTAATACGCGTCCTACTATTACAACATTTACTCCATCGAGCGGTGGTGCCGGAACGTTAGTAAATGTTATCGGAACAAATTTTACGAATGTGGATACAGTGGAGCTGGGAGGTCAGTTCACCACACCTACGGTTTTAAATAATGCAACTCTTGAATTTAACGTTCCAGTAGGATCTACTTCAGGAAATATTATTTTATCCAATACTAACGGCTGTGTAGATACGAGTGCATCTGTGTTTTTAGTGCTCAATGTAAGTCAATTGAATTTAAAAATCTTTATGGAAGGTTTTTATGCAGGGTTAGATCAGATGAATAGTCCCGTTGGCGATCCAATAGTCTCTGATACCATTACAGTAGCTTTATATGATTCCGCAACAGTTACCGGACCGCCATCATTTATTACTACGGGTGTAATCAACAAAAGTGGAAATGGAATATTTACCTTCCCTTCTTCGGTAATCGGTGAACGTTTTTATATTGCGATCCGTCATCGTAACAGTATTGAGACGTGGAGTAAGTATACGCATTTATTTACGGCTAATAGTTTGTATAAGTTCACTCCTTAAGTTTGAATTTACGCATTGTAATTTCGGTGGGATTGAATTGACGTCCGTTTTTCTAGCTCTTAGCGGTTCGCAGATTTTTTTAACCTGCCTGCTGCAGGCAGCAACTTAGAAGAAATTGGCACAAGAGGTTTAAGCATCGTACATTGCACTAGCTCAAGGGATCTCAAAAGAGGAACAAAGAAAATACTATAGTTTTCATTCGAAACACTCTTGTGATCTCTTGTGCTCTTTTGTGCCCTCTAGTGTTAAAAAAAACAGTATCCAACAGCTCATTCAATCCGAAGAGAAAATTTAATGAAACTAGAAATCAAATAGTAAAATAAGTAACATTATCAATCAATCTCGGTCCTTCGGTAAGTACAGCAATACACGCTTGTACTTCTTTGCATTCACTCCAATTTTGAATGGGTTGTAATGTTTCGGGATTTACGATTTCAAAATATTCTACTTTTAAAAGAGGACTTTGTTGAATGTATCGAATCACTAATTCTTTAACGGCTTCCACGGTATGAAAGGGAATAAATTCTTGAGCAGTCATCATACCTTTATAAATGAGTGGTGCTGCTTTGCGTTGAGGAGGTGTGAGTAGCATGTTCCGTGAGCTCATGGCTAATCCATCATCCTGTCTTAACGTGTCGCAACCAATCACGTTAACGGGTAGCCGTAATTGCTTCACCATGTTTTTGACAATAGCGAGTTGCTGAAAATCTTTTTTCCCAAAGTATGCTTTTTCTGGGTTTACAATTTCGAATAATCGATTTACTACAGTGGCCATTCCTTTAAAATGTCCGGGACGAAATTCGCCTTCCATCACTTTTTCCAATGCTCCAAAATCAATGTCGAGCAATTGTTTCCCGTTCGGATAAATTTCATCTACCGAGGGAAGAAAAGCATAATCGCATCCTGCTTGTTTGAGTAAATGAATATCTGCATCGGGCATGCGCGGATATTTTTCGAGATCCGATGCATTATTAAATTGAGTTGGATTAACAAAGATGCTACAAACTACCACATCATTTTCTTCAGCCGCTCGTGCAATGAGCGATAAATGTCCAGCATGCAATGCTCCCATCGTAGGAACAAATCCAATTTTTTTTCCGTCTATACGATCTTTGTTTAGAGCGGCTTGTAAATCAATTACGGTGGCGAAGGGAATGGGCAAGGAGGGGTAAGTAAATTTCGATTGATAAGGTTGGTTGATTTTATGGATCGAAATAAAATCAATCTTATTTGTAATTCATCTTTTCACGATACCATTCATTGAACGGTTTCTCTTTGGATTGAATCGGCATCTTACGAAGTCCATCTTTCGACTTAAACAAACTATCTAAAATATGTTTGCGTGCACTGATGCCTGTCCAACTCATGATCTCACGTTTTAACATCGCTTTTTTCCAAGCATAGTAAAACCATTTCTCCGTACGATTCACAAGACCTTTGTCGACAAACAATTTTCTGTTTTGCAGAAGAAGGCGTGGAATATCAATTTTTACTGGACACACATCTTTACAACTTCCGCAAAGTGTGCTTGTATGACTCAAATGTTGCATCTCCGCATGCTGTAAGGGAAGCGTAACCGCTGCAATGGGAGATGGGAAATCGCTTACACCGGCAGTATGGTAAATAGGACAAACGGTTTGACAAGCCCCACACTTAATGCACGATAAAGCTTGACGTTGTTGATCGTGTGCCAATACATCACTGCGTCCATTATCAAGAAGAATAATATAAAGTTCTTCGGGTCCGTCAAGATCATCTGCTTGCTTTGGACCACTAATAATATTATTATACGTTGCTAACGTTTGCCCTGTACCGTAAGTACTCAGAAGAGGAAGGAATACATCTAAATCGCTTAATGCAGGTAACATCTTATCAATGCCCGCTAACACAATATGTGTTTTTGGCATGGCAGCAGTAAGCTGCGCATTCCTTCGTTTTCTAAAATAACAACAGCACCTGGATCTGCAATTAAAAAATTACATCCTGTGATTCCTACATCCGCCGTTTGAAATGAATCGCGTAAGTGATCACGTATAAATCGAACAATGCCTTGTGCTTCTGCATCGGCAGGCAATCCAAGTTTATCGTGTAACAGTGAAGCAATCTCTTTTGATGATTTATGCAAAGCAGGCAAAACCATATGCGATCCCGTTTCGTCAGCCGCATGAACAATAAAATCACCGGTGTCTGATTCAGAAAATTTAAAACCCTCATTTTCTAAAAACGCATTCAAGCCTATTTCAGTGGCTGTATTCGTTTTCGATTTAATAATTTCTTTTGCTCCCGATTTTTTTAAAATTTCTAAGATCGCTTCTAACGCATCGGTAATATCCTGAGCCCATATTACTTTACCGCCCGCTTTGATGAAATTTGATTCAAATTCGATTAAGTATTTATCGAGATTTTCAATCGTTTTCCATCTTGTGAAGGCTGCCCGATTACGAGCCAATTCTAAATTACTGTACTGATTGCTTCCTTTTTCAAATTGAATTTTCTGCAATTTAGACGCCGACCCCGCCCTTTCAGACCATGTATCTCCTTGGATATCAATAATATTTGAAGTGGGACTTTCCAAAACTAGCGTTGTCATAGGTTCATACAAACCTAAAGGAGATATGGGAGAGAAACAAGTAGTAATTCACTCTTTTGAAAATCTTGTCGATGGTATATTGTTATTATCTAAAGAGTTCTCTTTTTAAGAAGCTAAAGGGAGCGTTTTATCCGTATCCCTAAATACGGGGATATTTTATGGAAGCGTTTTTTATATGAAAGGAACTTTATAAGTTTGATTTCATTACTCGCATATTGCTGCTTGTGATAAATATTCAATTACGGTTGTTCACTTTTTAATTTTTTAAAATGATAAGACAAATACAAAATGACAAATTAGCATTCGAAGGCGTTTATACTTTGGACAATCCTCACGCGGTTTTAGTTTTAAAAGGAAAGGGCAATGAGTTTTTTGGGTACATTTCAGATGGTGAGCATGCCAACAAAGTAATTGGCGAAATGAATATGGATTATCTCCGACTCACTATAGCGGAAGGAGTCGATAGAGCGATCAGCCTTCTCGCACTGGTTGAAAACGGAAATATAATGTTGACGGATGAACAGTTGAAAGTAGTTTACTTTGCAAGATCTAACGATTCGGTTGATGAAATAATTAATTCTATCGAAAAGCAAAGAGCTTCAGAAAAAAACGAAAGTAAATTTGTGAACTCAGTTCAACAGAATGTTTCGCCCATCGGAAAAAATTTGGGACATTATGCAAATAAAAAATTTCTGCATATTTACGATGGTAGTGGATATTCAGCGAAGTGGGCGTATTATCTTTATGATCATGGCGGCTTCTATTTTAAAAGTAGTGACTCGGGGTTAAGTAATTTTAAATATTCCGATTTTAGTTTGATTTCCTCCGACTTAGATGCTGGCAAATGGACAATTGAATTGAAAGATGGGAATGAGTTTTTAGTGTTGACGTGGAATTCCGGACAGCAAGTATCCTTGCAAATCCAACAAGTAGAATTTGGATATTTACTGAATGGAGTAAAATATTTTTTAGTAAGACATGAAGAATACGAATAGGTTATTCCTATTGTAGAAATCGTGAAGGACGATTACACTTTAGGATGTAAGCTAGTTTCCATTACTAAATCTTCCGACTCTACTAATGTCCCCTCTGGTAAAATAATTTGCTGAATTTTAATATCAGAGGCAGCCGTAATAGTCGTTTCCATTTTCATCGCTTCTATGGTAAACAGCGGTGTATTCTTTTTCACTTCTTGTCCCGCCTTTACAAAGATTTTACTTAGTAAACCTTGCAACGGTGTACCTATTTGGTGCTCGCCACTTGCTTTTGCATGACTTACTTTTTTTACGTTCGCTTTTTTATCTAGTACTTCAATGGAACGTGTTTGACCATTGAGTCGGAAATAAACAATTCGTTTTCCTTTCTCATCCACATCGCTAACATATAAAAGTCGAATTAAAATCTTTTTTCCTTTTCCGATTTCGACCATGATCTCTTCATTGGTTTTCATACCAAAGAAGAAGATTGGAGTCGGTAGCTTACTGACATCGCCAAACTCTTTTACGAAAACAAGATAGTCTTCAAAAACCTTCGGGTAAAACTGCCAGCTCAGAAAATCAAGAAAAGATAAATGCATACCAAATTTTTCTTTGAATTGGTTAAACGCAACATCTAATTCAATCGGCAGTAAATGTGCATTCGGTAAATCCGTATACGGGATTTCATTTTTCAAAACTATTTTTTGCAACTCTTTCGGAAATCCACCCGGAGCTTGTCCAATATCTCCTTTAAAGAAACTTTTTACACTCGACGGAAAACTGATGGTATCTCCTTTCGTAAAAATATCTTCTTTGGTTAGGTTATTACTCACCATGAAGAGCGCCATATCACCCACCACTTTCGAGCTGGGTGTTACTTTTACAATATCACCAAAAAGTTGATTGACATCGGCATAAGCTTGTTTAATTTCTTCCATTTTATCCCCTAGTCCGAGCGAAATGGCTTGAGGTCGTAGGTTTGAATATTGTCCGCCTGGAATTTCATGATCATACACTTCCGCAGTTCCAGCCATCAATCCACTTTCAAATGGATAGTAATAATCGCGCACTCGTTCCCAATAATTACTGTGTTGATTAAGATGTGTTACATCGTGATCAACTTCATGTTTTGTATTTCTTAAAGCTTCCACCAAACTGTTGAAGTTCGGTTGAGAGGTGAGTCCGCTCATGGAGGAAAGCGCAACATCTACTACATCTACACCGGCTTCAATGGCTTTCAAATACGTAGCTGCTTGAATGGATGAAGTGTCGTGTGTGTGAAGATGGATGGGCAGTGAAACCGATTTTTTTAATTCTTCAATCAATAGCGTTGCGGAATATGGTTTAAGTAATCCAGCCATATCTTTTATGCAAAGTATATGCGCGCCTTTGTCTTCTAAGTCTTTTGCTAAATCCAGATAGTAGTTTAAATTATATTTTGCTTTCTTCGGATCTAAAATATCTCCAGTATAACTGATGCAAGCCTCAGCAATTCCACCGGTACGCTCACGAACTGCGTTGATGCTTACTTCCATTGATTTGGTCCAATTTAATGAATCGAAAATTCGAAATATATCAACACCATTTTTCCAACTCTGTTCAATAAAGCTTTCTACTAAATTATTGGGATATGCAGAATAGCCAATGGCATTGTTGCCTCGAATGAGCATCTGCAAACAAATATTGGGAATAGCTTCACGTAGCAGTTGTAATCTTTTCCATGGACATTCATGCAGGAAGCGCAAAGCAACATCAAAAGTAGCACCACCCCACACTTCCATACTAAAAGTTTGTGGATGATGCAATGCATAGTTGCGTGCTACTTGTAAGAAATCATTAGTACGAACTCTTGTTGCCAATAACGATTGATGGGCGTCACGATAAGTGGTGTCGGTGAACTTAACTTTCTTTTCGGACGAAAGCCATTGTGCAAATTTTTCTGGACCCATATCATCCAGCTTTTGTTTTGTTCCTGCTCGTGGAGGTCCTGTGATTTTTGAAGTAGGTAATCGAGGCAGATCGAAAGTACGCGATGGATCCATCTTCGTTACATCCGGATTCCCATTCACAATAACGTTGGCGACATACCGAAGTACACGAGTTCCGCTATCTTGTTTTTTTCGAAAGTTAAAAAGCTCAGGATATTTTTCGATGAACTTCACCGTGGCTTCCCCACTTTGAAAAACGGGATGATTAATTACATTTTCTAAAAAGGGAATGTTAGTCTTTACTCCTCGAATTCTAAATTCGGTTAAGGTTCGATGCATTCTCCGACTGGCACCTGCTAACGTTCTGCCTTGTGCGGTAATCTTCACTAACATCGAATCAAAGAATGGAGAAACTTTAACTCCTTGGTAGGAGCTTCCTTCATCGATACGGATACTATTTCCACCTGCATTTCGGTACGCGATGATGGTACCATAGTCGGGTTTAAAATCATTTTCCGGATCTTCTGTGGTGATTCGACATTGAATCGCAAATCCACGACACTGAATATCGGCTTGAGAATAAATCTCAATCATGGGTGAATTCAAAGCAGCTCCATCAGCAATATGAATTTGAGCGCACACAATATCGTAACCTGTTACTTGTTCTGTCACGGTGTGCTCCACTTGAATGCGTGGATTCACTTCAATGAAATAGATATTCTCGTCTGAGTCAACTAAAAATTCAACCGTCCCTGCATTGTCGTATTTCACATAACGTGTAATAGCGAGAGCATACTCGTATAATTTATCTTTTGTTGTTTGTTTTAAACTGGGTGCAGGCGCAATCTCAACTACTTTTTGAAAGCGTCGTTGTACCGAGCAATCACGCTCGTATAAATGTACAATATTTCCGTGATGATCGCCTAAAATTTGTACTTCGATATGCTTTGGATCTTCAATAAATTTTTCAATGAAGATGGTATCATCTCCAAAAGCATTGCCTGCTTCGCGTCGGGCTTCATCGAAGGCTTTTTCTAATTCTTCTACTTTTCGAATTACGCGCATACCACGTCCACCACCTCCAGCGCTTGCTTTCAATATAACGGGGAAGCCTATCCGTAAAGATTCGGATTTCGCTTCTTGAATGGAGGTCAGTGGAATTTGATTATCTTCAATGACAGGTACACCTGCTTTTTTGGCTACCAGTTTACTGGCGACTTTGTCTCCCAGTTGTTCCATCGCTTCGGGCGATGGTCCCACGAAAATAATTCCTTCTTCACGGCAACGACGAGCAAAGGTTACATTCTCCGACAAAAACCCATAACCAGGATGAATGGCATGCACTTGATTTTCTTTCGCAACAGCAATGATCTTTTCAATATCGAGATAAGGCTTTAATGGATCAGTATCCTTCCCTACTTGGTAGGCTTCGTCTGCTTTATATCGATGTAAAGAATAGCGATCTTCATAAGTGTAAATAGCGACAGTACGGATGCCTAATTCGGCGGCAGCGCGAAGTGCACGTATGGCAATTTCACCTCTATTTGCGACCAGTAGTTTATGGATGCGTTGCATAGTATTTTTTCAAGTTTTTATTATACGTAGAGACTTATCATTCGTTACAGCCTATTTTACCTTAAAATCGATGTCTTTCACTCAATAAAAGTTAAAAAGAGTTAAGAAATGCTATTTCCTTTTACTGTCCTCAGTAGAATAGGATCAGATTTCAAACATATTGTGTTGTCAAATGTAATAATTTAAATTTTATGACAGTCCTCATCTTGTCGTCATAAACACTTCACCTTTGATTCATGGTCATACCCCCACCTTTGTTATGTTCTCATTAGCGTATTTATTTAGATATTTTCCATCAATAGGGTTGTTGATTGGTTAGGTTAGAAGGTCTTCGGTTTCGGAGGCCTTCTTTTTTTTGGCTATTAATTTTACGGATGAGCAACGTGGCCCTAATGTTTTACGTCAATTAGATAGCCTTCGACTTAGATTCTTCTCCGATCTTTCAAGTTATTTGGTCATTCTACTAAAATGATTGACCAATAGACGATATGAACCATTGAAAATCTTTCAATTTCAGCATAGATCTTAATACATTTGATTTAGATTTTAATAAACCCAAACCCTATGAAAATTTTAAAGATTATTATTTTTATACTATTATCATCTTATTCTAATAGTATAGCCCAAGAACTTACAGGTCAAAAAGCAGATGAGTATTTCAAAGGTGCTTCTTACGTAAAGTTAGATGAGCAGAGAAAGACCGTTTCATTTGTCAGATTAAAGGAACCTGTTCCTATTGCTTCTTCGTAAGTAGCCACATGGTTAAATCTGAACGTGCTCGATGGCAGGCCAGAGGAAGAGATGGTTTTATTGAGAAGCGATCGTGATAAAGTCGGATATACTCATCTTCGGTTCAAGCAATTTTATCGATCGTTACCAGTAGAATACTCCATGTTTATTGTTCACATGCAAGCTGAAAAATTGGTATCGGCAAACGGTGAATTATACAGTGGCATCGACATAGGTACGCAAGCATCCATCGATATTCAAGCCGCCATTTCAGCAGCCCGAAATCACTTACCAGCAGAAACCTTTATTACGAGCACGGAAGATCCCAATCCCGAGTTGTTGATTCTTCCCACTTCAGCCGGGAACTATTTACTTACCTATAAAGTGGATGTAAATTCTGAAAAACCATTAGCGCGAAATTGGGTGTATGTAGATGCAGTAACTGGAAAAATAGTACATGTCATAAATCGCCTCGAAACCTTTGATGTTCCTGCTACAGCCCATACTCGTTACAGTGGAGTTCGAACGATCATGACGGATAGCCTAAGTCCTACTAATTTTGTTTTGAAGGAAACAAATCGAGGTGCTGGTGCAACAATTGATACAAAGAATTTACAGAATGGATCGAGTTATGCTTCGGCTGTCAATTTTACAAATACCTCTACCGTGTGGCCTTTAATTTATGATAATGCCGCTTTGGATGCTCATTTTGGAGCAGAGAAAACATACGATTTTTATTATAATTTATATGGCTACCATTCTTATGACAATGCAGGAGCCGCCATCAATAGTTTTGTTCATTATAATACGAATTACGTTAATGCTTTTTGGAATGGAAGTGTGATGACTTACGGAGATGGCGATGGTTTTCAATATAGTCCTTTAACGTCTATGGAAATTGTTGGTCATGAGATTACACATGCCGTTACCGAAAATTCTGCTGCACTGGTTTATTCAGGTGAATCGGGTGCGTTAAATGAATCTTTTAGTGATATCATGGGAAATAGCATTCGATTCTTAAATGACCCCTCAAATGCAACTTGGTTGGTGGGCGATCAAATTGTAATTCCAGGGGGTGGTGCTACCCCTTTTAGAAATATGGCAAACCCCAATGAATATGAATGCGCAGATACTTATGGTGGATTATATTTTAATAATGGCGATGTGGTGCATTACGATAGTGGGATTCAAAATTACTGGTTTTATTTACTTTCCATGGGAGGATCAGGGACCAATGATTTAGGAAATAATTTTATTGTGAATGGAATTGGTCTTGCAGATGCAAATGCCATTGCTTTTAGAAATTTAACGGTCTATCTAACTCCAAATTCAAATTTTGCAGCTGCAAGAACGGGAGCAATAAGTGCAGCAATAGATCTATTTGGAAGTTGTTCACCTCAAGTTGCGCAAACTACGAATGCATGGCATGCAGTGGGTGTGGGTGGTCCATTTGTTAATAGTATCATTGCCGGTTTTTCAAGTGATCAAAATTATACTTGCTCAATTCCGTCTACTGTAAATTTTACGAATAGTAGTAACAATGCCACTTCCTACTTATGGGATTTTGGTGATGGCTCAACATCTACATTAGCTAACCCAACTCATGTGTACACTCAATTGGGAGTGTATGATGTAACACTCATCGCTTTAGGAACCGCATTATGTAATACATCGGATACACTTCTTCAAACAAATTTTATTACCGTTACAAATAATCCCGGACCAACTACTGCAACTTGTATTCCAGCTACTCAAACCTATTGTTGTAACGTGGGAATATTAAATGTCAATTTCGGAGGGATCAATAAAACGAGTGGAAATTCTCAGGAAGGTTATAAAGATTATACTTGTAATAATGTAGCAAATTTAATTGCCGGTAATACGTATCCCTTTTCAGTTTCAGTAAGTGCAAGTTCTTTAGAGAATCTAAAAGCATGGATTGATTATGACAACGATGGTTAATTGAATAATGTGAGTGAGTTGTTATACAGTACAACTGGTTTTTCAGGACAAAAAACAGGTTTTGTGAACACTTCAACCACTGCTGTTTTGGGCGTACCGCTCAGAATGAGAATCATTGATGATCGAAGCATTAATACCATAAGTAATGCTTGTAATAATCCCATCAATGGACAAGCAGAAGACTACACCGTTATTTTTTCTGCAAACACGCTCCCTCCGATTGCCGATTTTACAGCCAATGTCACGAGTGTATCAGTAGGGAATGCAGTTACCTTCTCTGATCTTACACAAAATGCTCCTACTGGATGGACTTGGTCTTTTCCCGGAGGTACACCTGCGAGTTCAAGCAATCAAAATCCTGTTATAACTTATAATGCGATAGGAGTTTATCCCGTTACACTTCATGTACAAAATGCTTTTGGAATTGACAGTATTATTAAGGTTGGATATATTTCTGTAGTCAATCAAGTGAACATGTGTAGTACCACCTTATCGGTAGCTCCCAATGGAATTTTATTTGATTCGGGTGGTCCAACGGGTGACTATCAGGATTCAGAAAATTGTTCACTTACCATTACTCCAGCTTGTGCAACCAGTATTAGTTTATCTTTTATTTCCTTTAGTACAGAATCTGGTTTCGATGATATATACGTGTATGATGGCGTGAATGCTACTGCTCCTTTGCTCTATACAGGAACTGGTAGCACACTACCCCCCACGTTAAATGCTACCTCAGGAAAAATGCATATCGTTTTTCAAACAGATGGATCTGTAGTTTATCCAGGTTTTGAAGCACATTGGACTTCTGTCATTGCTAGTAGCATTGCACCAGTTGCACTCTTTTCAATGGCTGATACAAATCCTCCCATCAATACTCCAGTTCAATTTAATGATACTTCTTTGAATATGCCCAATGCTTGGTTATGGGATTTTGGAGATGGAGGTTTCTCTACTTTACAGAATCCGACTCATGCATTTACTTCATCCGGTTTGTTTAAAGTGAAATTAATTGCATTTACATGTAATAATACGGATACAATTATTAAAGATGTTCATGTTCAATCTGCACCTATTGTATCTACCTCACCCGATACCTTGTTTGCGGCATTGTCTTGCGGCGACTCAACCATGGTTCAACTTACCGTTTACAATACTGGTGCGGGAGACCTTGTCTTTTCTAATCAGAATTATATGAGTACAGATACGGTAAGAGTTCTTGCCTATACATATGGTTCGGACCTCGCGCGAGAATATTTAAATACTATACAATCGATAAGTACATATTTTAATCGTTATACGCTTATTACTTATGATGGTACTACCAGCACAGGATTGACGAATGCTTTAGTAGATAAGGATGTCATTTTATTTATTGAACAAGAATCAGGAGGAACTACGCATTATTCATCTTTTGCTCCCATATTACAAGCATTCCTTCAAGGTGGTGGAAGTGTGGTTACGTGTGGTTCAACTTCAACTTACAATGCAAGAATTGTTTCGATGGGATTATTTCAAGGGGTTACAGGTCCCACATATACCAATCAAACACTTACTACGGTGGATACAACTCATTTCATCACCGATAATGTTCCCCTAAGCTTTACTGCGGCAGATGCAACCATCTCCGTTAATTTTACTGATTTAGATAAAGTCAATTTGGTTAAGTCCAGTACTACCACAAATGAGATTGTAAATTATCGTAATGTTGGGAATGGTGTTGTTTCTTATGTTGGTTTTGATTTTTACAATTTTAATCCCACTACTTCAAGATTAATTGCAAATGCTGTTGCAGGAGCAGGCCAAGGACAAGGTTTCCCATGGATTTCAACCACGACGCAATCGGATACTGTTTCTCCAGGGGATTCTTCCATTATTCAGTTTATGATTTCCACTGAAATGTTGAATGCAGGAATTACGAATGGATTTGTTCTTTTATATACCAACGACCCACTTAATCCCACACTTCAAATTCCCGTTGTACTCACGGTTTCAGGAAGTCCTGCCATTGCATTGTCAGATTCATGTATTCACTATAATGATCAATTAGAAAATGCAATCAGTGTGGATTCTATCATGGTGGAAAATCAAGGTTGCGATACATTATTTATTTCAAATATTACAACCGCAAGCAGCGAGTTTGTACCAGACACAATTGGACCGATAGCGATCCCTCCGTTCTCAAGTTACCATCTTGTTGTTTCATTTAGCAGTGGTAACTCGGGTACTTATGCTACTACTTTGTTCCTTCAAAATAATGATCAGGATACTTCGATTTGTCTCACAGGATCTGTACTCGATGCACCGATCATTGATCTTACTCCTGATTCCTTTCATGTAACTTTATTCTCTGGCGACTCTATCACCTTGCCCCTTGTTATTCGGAATCTTGGTTTAGGAGTATTAAATGATACCATTATATCTGGACCAAACTTTGTAAATAATAACGTAGCTATTTTAGTTATTCGAGATGGAACCGCATGGGGGTTGAATGTTGAAAATTATATAAATACCAATTTTGGTATTATACCAGATGTAATTACATCCAGCCAAATTGCAGCAACCAATTTTCATAATTATGATTACATAATCACCACAGGCAATCAAAGTAATGCTTACTATACAACCTTAACATCGCACAAATTAAAATTTGAGGATTTCGCTTTCAATGGCGGAATTTTACAACATCAGTGTGCAATGATGACGGGTGCTTTAGTTGAGTTAGCAGGAGGGACGGAAGTGGATTTCCAACTTAGCACAAATAATTTGGGACTTATCATGACTCATCCCATCTTAGCGAACGTGGTGAATCCGATTGTAGGAAATTCTGCAAGTCATGGAGTAATTTCCAATTATCCTGCGGGGGCAACTGTCCTCACTCAAACCACTGGAACACTTTTACCCACAACTGTACTTTATAATTATGGTGCAGGTAAAGTATTAGTTACTTCAATGACGTGGGAATATGCTATCATGAATAATCTGAATTTTGGCCAGATGCTTCCAAACAGTATCAATTTCATGAAAGATTATAGTGGTAATTGGTTAATAGTTCAAGACACAAACCATATCATTAATGGATTGGATTCAACAATTCATGATGTGAAATTTAATGCTACTGGATTAGTTTCTGGCAATTATTATTCTAGTTTTTCAGTGATTTCAAATGATCCCGTAAATCCTTCCATTGTGGTACCATGTACATTAACGGTTGTTGGAATACCAGACATACTTTTATCTAAAACGATGTTGGATTATGATACCGTATTTGTTGGGTCAGTTTCCACCGATTCATTATGGGTTTCCAATGAAGGTACAGACACCTTGTTTGTTTCTAGTTTAGTAAGCTCGAACCCATACTTTGTTGCAAATCAAAATTCATTTAGTCTGCCTCCTGGAGATTCAATTCTTGTAAAAGTTGATTTTCAACCTTTGTCTGTAGGAACTTATTTAGACAGTATCACGATTTTTAATAATGATCAGGATACCGTAATTTATGTAATGGGTGTCGCGGTGGATGCTCCCATATTAAATTACTTCCCATCTACTATTAATGTTCAACTTAGCAACTGCCCCGATTCATTGGTTGTTCCAATTACTGTGTATAATACGGGTGGATCTGATTTAACATTTACAATAAATGAACTCGGCAACTCCGTTTCGAATATTAATGTTTTGGCACTTACTTATGGTGTAGATATGAATGAAGAATATCTTAATACGATAGCAGCCATTAATCAGTATTTTACAAACTATACGCTCACCACAACCTCTACCACAACCTCCACGGGCTTACAAAGTGAACTCGTTGGGAAAGATGTTTTCTTAATGCCGGAACCTGAAAATGGAAGCACTACTGTGTTTCTTAATTATTCCGTTCCACTGCAGAACTTTGTAAATAATGGTGGCACCGTGATATTTTGTGGAGCGAGTTCAACCTATACAACCTGTATACTTAATACTGGGTTGCTTAGTGGTAATTATGCGGGCAATGCTTGGAACTCGAATGTATCTGTAATCAATACCAGCACGAGTCTTACAGATAGTATTCCGCTTTCGTATCTAGCAAGTAATGCTACTTACACAATGAATATTACGAATCCTGATAAAACAGAATTAATTTCTCACAATAACAATGATGTAGTTACCTATAGAACCATAGGTGCTGGAAAAGTGATTTTTATTGCCAATGACTTTTTTGCGTATTCGGCTAATGAAGCTCGATTAATTTCCAACGCTATAAAGTGGGGTGTACAGGGTGAAATTCCCTGGGTTGAATTGGATACTCTTTCGGGTGTATTGGTTCCTGGTGATTCATCAATCATCTATGTTACGATTAACGGCACAGATCTATCTCCAGGAAACCATCAATCTTATATAATAATTGAATCAAATGATCCGCAACATCCAATCGACACCATTCCAATTAATTTAACCATCGATGCTGTTCCATGTACAGACTTTATTTTTACAAGTGATTCTTGTGGTCATAGCGCCGATTTTACCAGTTTAACGTACTTGCCCAATGCAACTTATTCTTGGAATTTCGGTGACGGAATTACATCTACACTAAATGATCCAACACATATTTATCAATTGCCAGGTACCTATACTGTACAATTGATCGTATGTAATTTGGGAATATGTGATACCAGTTTTAGTACTTTTCAAACGGGTGCCATATTTAATGCTCCCGCGCTGGGTTGTGCTCCAGTAACTCAATCCTATTGTTGTGGTCATGGTATTTACAACGTTAGTTTCGGAAATATTAATCGAAGTAGTGGAGATGGAATGGAAGGATTTCAAGATTATGCTTGTACCGATACCACCACATTGGTTGCAGGTTACACCTATACCATTTCTGTAACGACAGATAGTTTGGTTCAAGAAAATGTTAAGGCATGGATTGATTATAATAATGATGGTTTCTTTCTTACCAATGAAATTATTTTTACATCCAATGCCGGTACGTCTGTTCATTCAGGAAATGTTTTAATACCCAATGCAGGCGTGTATAACACTCCACTGCGGATGCGTGTGGGTGCTGATAATGCATCGGCTCCTTCCTTGTTGCCATGTCAAGCCCCTCTGAATGGTCAATTTGAAGATTATACAGTCTTCATAAAAAACAATGTAAGCTTATTGGAGAATAATTCGTTGCTAAATTTATCGCTGCAACCGAATCCTTTCAGAGATCATACTGAATTGAGTTTTGCATGGCAAACTAATGGAAGTATTCGAATTGAGGTGCTGAATTTACTGGGTCAAAATATTGAAAATGTTTTTGAATCAGATAATTTGTCAGCAGGGAATTATTCTTTCACCATTCGTTTAAATGAATCTGGAATTTATTTTGTGAAAATATCAACCGATGATTCTTATCTCTTGAAGAAAATTGTGAAGACAGAATAATTTAAGTAGAAATAAAATAATTTTGAATAAGGACCCTCTTTAGCAGGGTCCTTTTTTTAATGTCATTTTTCATGAAATGAAAAGAACGCATAACTAGTTGTAATAAAAAAAGGACCAAACACCTTGTGATTTTCACAATGCATCCAGCCCCTTTTATCTAATCAATCGTACTCTAGTACTAACTCTAAAGAACCACTTAACTAATTCTCTAACGAATTCCTTTCTGTCTATATTGTGGTTGGTGGAACTATGTAAAAAATACTTTTGTTAGATGTGTTTTTTGGCTTAGAAAATAGGCTTGTCTATAATTTTATATTTCCAGATGTCAATTTATTGAATTGTTAATCAATTAAATATGAAAATTTGTATGCAAAAAAGTCCAATACATAAGAATCTAATGTATATTTGCGTTATAAATTTAATATTTGCAACATGATTTACTCATCTGAACTCATAAAAGGCACCTTAAAAACCATCATCTTAAAATTGTTGAAAGACAATAAACGAATGTATGGTTACGAAATTACACAACGTGTGAAAGAATTAACGCATGATAGAATTCAATTAACGGAAGGTGCTTTGTATCCTTCTTTACATGCATTAGAAGCGGATGGAATTTTAACCACAGAAACAGAATACATCGGTAAACGAGTTCGAAAATATTATTCGTTAAGTCCGAAGGGAAAGAATGTATCGAAAGAAAAAATTTCGGAGTTTGCCGATTTCATGAATACCATGAAATTTCTATTGGATATCAAAACAGATATTGCATAAATGTATTGCCTCAACGAAAAGCAAATTGATTTTATACTCGACGACATTAGACGTAATGGCGTGGAGCTGGAGGACCTGCAGTCAAATCTCCTGGATCATATTTGTTGCATCATTGAACAAGAACTCGAAGAAAACGGAGACTTCGAGCAATTCTATTTCTCTACCATAAAAAAATTCTACAAGAAGGAGTTAAGAGAAATTGAAGAGGAAACCATCTCTCTGCTTACATTCAAAAATTATTACGTCATGAAAAAAACAATGTTGGTGAGCGGAGTCGTAGCAGCCTCCTTTCTCACCATAGGAATTATATTAAAGTTCTTGCATATGCCCGGGGCATCGTTAGGAATTGTATTGGGAATTGGGTTGATTAGTTTTGTATTTCTTCCCCTTTTATTTTTATTGAAAATAAAAGAACAAAAGGAAGCGAAGAACAAAGTACTCATCGGATTAGGAACCTTCGCGGGGATATTAATGGCACTGGGAATTCTGTTCAAAATTATGTTTTGGCCGGGCGCCAATATGATGGCACTAACATCCTTGCTCATTTTATTATTTGTATTTCTTCCGGTTTATTTTTTCACGGGCTTCAGAAATCCGGAGACAAAAGTGAACACGGTTGTATCGTCCATTCTTATTTTAACAGGATGCGGATTGTTTCTCACGTTAGTGCGATCACCGGCAGGAAGTAAGTTAATGGGAATTCAAATGACTAAGGATTATTTAATCAATGAAAGGATATTGGAAAATGAAAAGCGCTTGTTGATGCAATCGGCAGCCGCTAATTCAATGATTTTACAAAACAATCCTGAAGTAAAAAATCTAAATCAACTTTGTGAAGACATCAAACAAAAAATTGTGTATTTTGAAGTAGGAACCAATACCATTGGTGAAGATTTCGAAAGCAAGGATATTTGGTTGGGAGATGGTCGTGTCGACAAATACATGAACGAAGACCAAGGCATGCAGCAAAAAATCACTGCACTGCGCGATTATGTAAAAAATTACAATGCCAATTATGTAGCAAAAGCAGGTGGAAAATTGATGCCACTGCACTCCAATGTGATTGACATGTATCAACTACGCAGCACCGAAGCCCTCAATGGAATTATACAACTCCAGATGTGCATTTTACAGAATGAGCGGATGTTAATGGGAGAGAAATAAGAAATTAAGCAGTAAAGCGAGGGGCAAGTGGATACTTGCCCCTTTTTTATTTGGGAATCACGTGAAAAGTAGTAAATTTGATTTACCTAATTTCCAACCCCATGAAAGCATTTGTTCGAGTTCTTTTTATTTTGATTTTTTTTAATGGGTCCGGTGGTTTAGCTCAGGAGATAGAATGGCAGAAGAATTTTGGGAATTCCAATTGGGATTTTTTGCGTTCAATTGTTATAACTGGCGATAGTGGTTTTATAATTGGTTCAGATTATTATACACAAGGTAATTTCAGTTCAGATTATATGGTTACTAAGTTTGATGAGAATAGAAACGTTGTTTGGAGTAAAACTATAGGGACCAGTTATGATGATGAACTAATGACACTTAAGCCAACTTCAGATGGTGGATATATTCTTGCTGGACATTCTTCCAGTGATAGTTCCGGTGATAAGTCCCAGAACTGTAGAGGAGAGTATGATTACTGGATTGTAAAGATTGATTCGTTAGGTAACATTATGTGGGATAAGACCTATGGAGGTGATGGGTTTGATTGGCTCCCCGATATTGTCGAAACAGCCGATGGAGGTTTCGTGTGTGCGGGAGAGTCTTGGTCTAATGTTTCGGGTGATAAAACAATACCAATTATTGGTGGTTGGGATATTTGGCTTTTAAGATTAAACTCCTCCGGAAATATTATTTGGCAAAAATCATTAGGTACGAGTGGGACGGATTCTTTTAGTAAATTAATGTTGGATAGCTTGGGAAACATATTTGTAGGAGGTATTAAAGGGTCCAGCGCGAATTCCTCTCAATTTTCTATTTATAAGCTGGATGCAAGTGGAAATATAATTTGGTGGAGAATGTTTGGAGGTCAAGGTACTGATTCATTTACTAACTTTATCACGACCTCAGATGGAGGACTTTTAATTGGCGGCGGTTCAAATTCGAATGCTTCAGGTAATAAGTCAGAAGATAGTAAGGGATTAATGGATTATTGGATTTTAAAACTTCGTCCAAATGGTACTATGGTGTGGGATAAAACTATAGGAGGAGCTTTGAATGATGTTTTAAGTTGTATAGTTCCTACAGTGGAGGGAGGCTTTATTTGCGGTGGTTATTCCGAGTCCAATATTTCAGGTGATAAGTCGGAACTATCACAGGGGTATAAAGATTATTGGATTGTTGGATTGGATTCTAGCGGAAATTTAATTTGGCAAAATTCCATCGGTGGTTCTTCATGGGATGAACTAACATCATTAATTTCAACTAATGATAATAAATTGATTATTGGTGGAGTTAGTACTTCAGAGTTTTCAGGTGATAAAACATCAGGTAACGCCGGAGTTGGTGATTGTTGGTTTATGCAGGTAAAACTGGATTATAATCTAATTAATGGAAAATGCTTTATAGATAATAGTCTGGATAGTACATACACTTCCGGTGAGCAGGAACTTGCCGGTCTCAAAATTACTGAATCAACTACCGGACGTTTTTCCTTTACCAATTCCTACGGTAATTATTCACTTGCAGTTTTTGATACCGGGCTATATCATATCAGCCCTTCTTATATCATTCCCTACTATAGCCCGAATCCATTAGTACATACTGCAAGCTTTAACAGTATTTTGCAAAGAGACTCCCTCAACGACTTTGCACACCAACCATTAGGCAATTTCGACGACCTCTGCATGACCATCACTCCATTAGGAGCATTCCGCCCCGGTTTCAATGGCAGCTATATGCTGAATTACGAGAACGTTGGAACCACAACACAAAGCCCAAGAATTGTTTTTCGAATATTCCCGAATATTAGTTTTGTTTCATCTAGTATAACTCCCAGCGCAATCTATCCTGATTCTGTCGTATGGAATTTGTCTTCAATATCTCCTTTTCAAACGGGACAAATTTTGGTAACAGTAAATTTGTCTTCTGCTATTCCCATCGGAACCATTTTGAATTCGTATGCGCAAATATTTCCTATTGTAAATGATGTAAACCCCAGTTGTAATAATGCTACGTGGGAAGTGACAGTCACTGGTAGTTTTGATCCCAATGATATTAGTGTAGATCAAGATACCTTGTATTCAAATGTATTTCCGAATCCACCTTTTCTCGATTATTTAGTTCGCTTTCAAAATACAGGGACTGATACCGCCTTCACCGTAAAAATTTTGAATCCATTGGATACGATGAAACTCGATTTGAATTCGCTTGAGTTTGTAGCCGCTTCGCACACTATGGAGATGCGTTTCATTTATCACGAGCGCAACATGGAATTTTTGTTTAACAATATTCTTTTGCCCGATAGCAATGTGAATGAACCCGCAAGTCATGGGTTTGTTCGTTATAAAATAAAACCAAAATCGAATTTGCAAGTGGGTGATTCCATCAAGAATTTTGCAGCCATTTATTTTGATTTTAATGAACCTGTGATCACTAACACAGCAAAAACAGATATACTATTATTTACAGGATTGGCTGATCAAATAAGTGCATCGAAATTGTTTGTCTATCCCAACCCATCTTCACAGGAAATAAATATTCAAGTATCAAATACTCAAGGGAAGAGAATTAATCTTGAGGTATACAATCTCTTCGGACAAAAAGTGAAATCGCTTTTCGATGGAAAGATAATGTCGAGTGAACTGAAACAGCAATTTGATATTTCATCCTTACACCAAGGTGTATATTTGTTGCAGTATAACGTTGATGGAGTAACGAAAAGTAAGAAAATTATTAAATGGTAGGATCAGCTATACATATTAAGTAATCCAATTATTTAAGCACACAGCGAACAATATTTCGAGCAATAATTTTTAAAAAAAATAATATCATACGGAACAGTGCGGAGGTCGTCCACGCAACAGCGCGAACCGATTTTTGCTTTAGCGATGAAGTAAAGAGATAGCACAAAAGATTGTTCAGTGGTTGCGGAAGAAAGTAGAAAGCATGGTCTGCAAAAATTGGTTGGTGTTGGGTGGCGTGCTTTCTTTGGTTACTTTCTTTTCACGTAAAAGAAAGTAACAAGTAAAAGATGCCTAAAATCTTAATTTTAAACTAAAATTTATATTAAAGATATCTGGTTAACCAGATCACTCTTATTTGAATAGAATAAAATTAAGTTAAGGTCAGAGTTAGTGTAATAAACTACTGGGCAGAAATATTATTATGATTATTTGGACTTTTAAATAATTATAATT
Organism: Bacteroidota bacterium; assembly: GCA_016709725.1. Lineage (GTDB taxonomy): Bacteria > Bacteroidota > Bacteroidia > AKYH767-A > OLB10 > JAJTFW01. Next base: position 785,417 of record JADJMG010000001.1, on the reverse strand, counting down.
GGTATAATTATTTTTTTACGAATTTTCTTCGGAGTACCTGATCCCCATTTCTTATTTGTAAAATATAAGTCCCAGCTGCCAGATTTTCAACATCTAGCGTTGTTGTATTTCCACTATATTCCATCTCATTCATCACCAAATTTCTTCCTTGCACATCATAAACAGTAATGAGTGAATTTTTTCCAGCTGAGTTAAATTGAAGATGTAATTTGTCTTTGCATGGATTCGGATACAAGTTAATTTCTTCAGATGTATTTTCAATGACGGAAGTGTTCACCGCTTTCGGGAAATCAATCTTCCATAAAGAAGAAGTTCCTGCGTAACCAATTTCAATAACATAAATACTAGTATCCAATAAAACGGCATCAATCGGGAAATTAAAATTGCTAACGATGCGCGTAGCCGTAAATGAATACGATTGGTTAACGGAATCTTTAGTCAATTGTAAAAGTTGAAGGTCCTCAGAATGATCATTAAACGGAGAAAGCAATTTAGAGAATCCTGCCAAGGTACTATCGCCGCGCGTATAACTCAATACAAACCCATTCCCGCGGTAAATACTTCCGAGTGCACTGTCTACATCAAACACTAATCCTAAAGGAGATCGATGCGGGGTAAAACTGTAGATCGATTGATTAATAGCACCTGCATCGTAAGTATTTCCTGTAATGCTATCGCGCATATAGGCAGCGTCAGGACCATCATTCCTACAAGGTAAATCGCAAATTAAATTAACTGGCTTTTGTGGAAAGGCAGGATCGTTCGTGAACGCACCTTGGTTCCATGATCCACTATTATGATTAATTAATAGATCTGCCGCCGGATTAAACCAAGCGTACTGTTGAGGATTATCTGTTCCGCCCATCACCCAAGGAAATCCATAGTGATGCCCTTTTTGCATCCAATTCATTTCGTCTTCGTGATCTCGATCGCCTGAATTTTCAACACCAAAAAGTTCACCGGTGGAATTGTATGCAAAGTCATAATTGTTGCGAATACCACGCGCATAAACAAGTTCCAGTGCATCTAATGCGGTGGTGTCATCCGGAATGATGAGTCCTTGTGCTGTTAATGGAATTTGTAAAACAACTGACGTAATCGCTAAGTTGCGCGTGTTTGGAAACAGTCCACTATTATCACGCACTTCACCATGATCGCCACGTGAACCGCTACAGAGTAGTAAAGTGTCATGCGTGGCATTAATACCCAATCCACTAAAGAAATGATCAAACTTTTGTGAAGTTGCATATGGTACCGATTCAGCTAATACCGACCAAATTCGAGTGTTGTTTGTTTGCAAAGTTCCTTTCATAATGTAGCCTGTCGTAAAGGCAGAGTCTACATTATTATTTCCTGAAATATAAATGACAGAATCTTCAATTACCATACCTTGGCAAGTTTGCAAACCATGATCACCTAGGCTTGAAACTAATAAATCGGGATTCCCAGCAGCCGTTACTTTATAAATATTTCCATCGTATGTTAAATAGTAGAGCGAGCTATCAAGGGTACTATAACATAAACGTGTGATATTATTTTCGACCAACTTCACTTGTGATACTTGAATGTCGGGCATTAAGGCGATGGGTGTTTGTGCCATTAATGAAAAATGGAAGAAGAGGATGGTTAGGGTGGTTAAATATTTCATGCTTTATAATTTTATAAAAGTCAATTCAAATGTAAGCAACTCGGTGGAATTTTCTATAACTGAATGTTGTTGTGCCTTTTAAACTTACAATTAGCTTCAATTTAAGAATTCGAAGCAGTAAAAAATATAGACAGATACCTAATTTTTAGTTCATGCCTTTTCTATTTATATGGATGATTAATAGCATGCTAATTCCTTTCTACCTCATTTTCAACAATATTACATACTTGCATTTCCAGCATTACTCTTTTTGCCTACCTTTGCGACCTCAATAACCCATAGGCACGCCTATCATGTTGAAATACAAACGTTTAGCACTACTATCAATCCTGACATTTGCCATGTTCACGCTGATCTACTCGATCAACGTAGCGCAGGATTCTTCTCATAATCAATTACCTCAAAATGAAGCGGTTAGTTCAGATGGACAGCATCATGACGATGTAGTATCAGCCACTGATCATGCAGAATCAGGTGCTGGTCATGCAGAAGAAAAATTAAATGCAGGAAAAATTATTATGGAACACGTTGCCGACGCTCATGGCTGGCATTTGTGGGGTCATACTGAAATTCCTCTTCCTATTATTCTTTATTCTTCGGATCGCGGAATGGCTCTATTTAGCAGTTCTCGTTTTGAGCATGGACATAAAACTTATAACGGTTATATGTTGCAAGGTCAAAAGGTTGTTGCTGTAAATGAAATGGGGGAGATGGATGCTCACCATGCTACCGTTAATGAAGAAATCACTGCAAATATTTTTGATATCTCGATCACTAAAAATGTAGCCTCTATTTTTATTTGCTGCGGATTGATGCTTTTAATTTTTACAAATATCGCAAGTGCATATACTCGCAAACGTAAAGGTCTTGCTCCAACAGGATTGCAAAATGCGATGGAGCCCATCATCATGTTTGTAAGAGATGATTTAATTAAACCAAGTATTGGACACAAATACGAAAAATATGTACCCTACCTATTAACTGTATTCTTCTTTATCTGGATTGCAAACTTAATGGGATTAATTCCAGTGTTTCCTTTTGGTGCAAACTTAACCGGAAGCATTAGTGTTGCATTGACCTTGGCTGTATTTACATTTGTTATTGTAACCGTAAATGCGAATAAGAATTATTGGGAGCACGTTTTCATGATGCCTGGTGTTCCAAAAGGAGTGTTGGTATTGTTAACGCCAATTGAAATTCTAGGAGTGTTTTTACGTCCATTCGTATTGATGATTCGACTTTTTGCGAACATTACTGCGGGACATATTATCGCATTAGCATTCTTCAGTTTGATTTTCATCTTCGGACAAAACGGAATGGGAGTTGGTTTAGCGGTGTCGCCATTGACATTAGTCTTCACCGTATTCATGACGGTATTAGAATTATTAGTTGCCTTCTTACAAGCTTATGTATTCACCATGTTAAGTGCAGTGTATATTGGAGCGGCGATAGAAGAACATCATCATTAATAGAAAATTTATTACTTACCTTAAATACAAATCACAATGTTATCAAACATCTTACTTCAAGCAGCTGCCGAGAACATCGGAATGGGCTATGGTCTTGCTGCAGTGGGAGCTGGTTTAGCTGCAATCGGTGCTGGAATCGGTATCGGTCGTATCGGTGGATCTGCTCTTGAATCAATCGCTCGTCAACCAGAAGCTTCTGGCGACATCCGCGGAAACATGATTCTTGCTGCTGCCCTTGTAGAAGGAGCTGCCTTCTTCGCGATGGTAATCGGCCTGCTTGCAATCCTTACCAAATAAGCGATTGTAAAAAACTAAAAACCGGCAGAACGACGCTTGGTCGGGTGCCGGTTTTCATTCAACAATTATTACTCAATATAAAGAGGGAAACCGTAACGTTACTGCTACGGCTTCGACCTTCACAGTACAAAGTTATTCCTACACACTATGGAACTCGTAAAACCCGAATTCGGCCTCATCTTCTGGATGAGCATTTCATTTCTGATTGTAGTGTTCTTAATGCGCAAGTTTGCATGGGGACCTATTCTTAGTTCATTGAAAGAACGTGAAACTTCTATTTCAGATGCATTGAATGCAGCGAAGAAAGCGAAGGAAGAAGTAGCGAACATGACTGCTGAGAATGAGCGTATCTTACAAGAAGCGCGCAACGAACGTGATGTTCTTTTGCGTGAAGCTCGTGAAACAAAGGATCAGATCATCAACGAATCTCGTGCAAAAGCACAAGTGGAAGGCGATCGTTTGATTACGTTAGCGCGTGAAGCCATCACCAATGAGAAAATGGCTGCCATCACAGATTTGAAAAATCAAGTGGCTTATTTGTCGATTGAAATTGCAGAGAAAATGATTCGTCAAAAACTAAGCAACGACGAACAACAAAAAGCGCTTGTTCAAGAAATGTTGAAAGACGTTAAGATGAATTAATGAATGCCTTGTTCATTTTCTTTTGATGAATTCAAGAGAGATTAAACAAGAAATCAGGAATAAAAATAAAATGATAGAATCAAAAGTAGCCCGCCGTTATGCCAAGTCCCTCTTCGGATTGGCCCTCGAGCGTAATGTTGCCGAAGTGATCTATAAGGACATGGAATTGTTGCACGCAACGTGTGCAGCAAGTCATGAATTAGTGGCCTTGCTTCGAAATCCGATTGTTCAGAGTGATAAGAAGGCAGCTATCATTATAGCATTGTTTAGCACCAAGGTGAATGAACTTACCAATGCTTTCATGAACATTGTGATCGACAAAAACCGATCCAGTGATTTGAATGGAATTGCTGGTGCATACATCCAGTTTTATAAGGATTATAAAGGAATCGTTTCTGCTCATATTGCAACTCCTGTTGCGTTGGATGCGGCGATGCGTGAAACCATTTTGAATTTAGTAAAGAAATCAAAAGGAGATAAAGTGGAGTTGATCGAAGAAGTAGATCCTTCCTTAATTGGTGGATTTGTTTTGACGGTAGGTGATGAACAGCATGACACAAGCATCAGCAGAAAGATTACAATGCTGAAGCGTGAGTACAACATCAACTTGTACGTAAAAGACTATTAAAAAATAAAAGTTCGAATGATGTTCTATGGATGTCATTCTTCATTGAAATAATTTAACAAACATTAATAATAAAAAATTACAATGGTAGACGTAAGACCCGACGAAGTTTCAGCGATACTCCGCCAACAATTGGCAGGTTTTAAAACCGTAGCTGAACTGGAAGAAGTTGGTACCGTACTTCAAGTAGGAGATGGTATTGCTCGTATTTACGGACTCACGAAGGTGCAATCCGGTGAGTTGATCGAGTTTGAAAACGGCCTTAAAGGAATCGTTTTGAATTTGGAAGAAGATAATATCGGAGTGGTAACACTTGGATCTTCTAACTCGATTAAGGAAGGTGATATGGTAAAGCGTACCGGAAACATCGCATCCATCAACGTGGGTGAAGGAATGTTAGGTCGAGTTATCAATACACTCGGTACACCCATCGATGGAAAAGGACCAATTCAAGGTGAACTTTTTGAAATGCCTTTGGAGCGTAAAGCACCTGGAGTAATTTTCCGTCAACCGGTAACAGAACCTTTGCAAACAGGAATCAAAGCCATTGATGCCATGATTCCAATTGGTCGTGGTCAGCGTGAGTTGATCATCGGCGATCGTCAAACTGGTAAAACAGCTGTGGCGTTGGATGCAATCATCAACCAAAAAGAATTTTACGATAAAGGCGAACCTGTATATTGTATCTACGTTGCGATTGGACAAAAAGGTTCTACGATCGCAAACGTTGTAAAAACATTAGAAGAGCGTGGCGCTATGCCATACACGGTAGTGGTTGCTGCAACGGCTTCTGATTCTGCACCGATGCAATTCTATGCACCGATGGCTGGAGCATCCGTAGGAGAATATTTCCGTGATACAGGTCGTCCAGCATTGGTTGTTTATGATGATTTATCAAAGCAAGCAGTAGCTTACCGTGAGGTATCATTATTATTACGTCGTCCTCCAGGTCGTGAGGCTTATCCAGGAGACGTATTCTATTTACACAGTCGTTTGTTAGAGCGTGCGGCGAAAGTGATTAAGTCTGACAGCATCGCTGCACAGATGAATGATCTTCCAGAATCGTTGAAATCAAAAGTGAAAGGTGGTGGATCATTAACTGCACTTCCGATCATCGAAACACAAGCGGGTGACGTATCGGCATACATTCCTACGAATGTAATTTCAATCACCGACGGACAAATTTTCTTGGAAGCAAACTTATTCAACGCGGGTGTACGTCCTGCTATTAACATGGGTATTTCGGTATCTCGTGTAGGAGGTAATGCGCAGATTAAGTCGATGAAGAAAGTAGCTGGTACATTGAAATTAGATCAAGCACAATATCGCGAGTTAGAAGCCTTCTCTAAGTTCGGTTCCGATTTAGATGCTGCTACAAAAGCAGTAATCGACAAAGGATCACGTAACGTAGAAATTTTGAAGCAAGGTCAATATTCTCCATTCCGTGTAGAAGAGCAAGTAGCGATTATCTATTGCGGATCGAAAGGTCTTCTCCAAGCCGTACCCGTTAGAAAGATCAGAGATTTCGAAGCTGACTTCTTAAACTTACTTCGCTCACAACATAAAAATGTGTTGGATCAATTAGCGAAAGGTGTGATTAACGATGAAGTGACGGGTGAGTTGGAGAGAGTAGCGAAAGATTTAACTAAGAAATATTCTGCGTAAGGATAATTCAGAATTCAGAATTCAGAATTCAGAATTGCCCCCCTCTACCGCTTCGCGGGCTGGAGAATTAGGAATTTCGGAGTAATTAAAAGTATAATCTAAAAAGGAATAAATTTAAATATTCCAAGAAATAATAATTCTGAATTCATAATTCTGAATTAAAATGGATAGTTCGCAAAACCCTTGCTTCAAACTATTCAAAAATGAAAAGGGATAATATCGTTCTTAACAAATCATTTGATTTTGCTTCTAAAATTCTTGACTTACATCAATTAGTTATAGAGCAGAAGCATTTTCAATTAGCAAGTCAATTAGTAAGAAGTGGAACCAGCATTGGCGCCAATATTAATGAGTCACAACGTGCTGTTAGCACCGCAGATTTCATCAATAAATTGGGTATAGCATTGAAAGAAGCTGAAGAAACAAATTATTGGTTGACCCTTATAGATTTAAAAATAGTGAAAATTGATCCAAAGCTGAAAGCGGACTTGGATGAATTGATTCGATTGTTGGTAAGCATTATTAATTCAACGAAGAGGAATAACTCAAGGTAATTAAGAATTCAGAATTCAGAATTCAGAATTGCCCCCACCCCCTCTTCGCTGCGCGAGGCTAAATGCAGAATTGCCCCCTCTCTTCGCTGAACGAGGCTAAATGATTTTAACCAAGACGAGAATTATTAGTTAGTAAAAAGTAAATAAATAATTCTGAATTCTGCATTCTGAATTCTTAATTGAAATAAACATGGCAAATTTAAAAGAGGTTCGAAACCGAATCGTTTCCGTAAATAGTACCCAGCAAATCACCAAAGCGATGAAGATGGTGAGTGCTGCTAAATTGCGTCGCGCGCAGAATGCCATTCAAGCGTTACGTCCTTATGCAAATAAGTTAGGTTCTATTTTAGCGAATCTTTCTTCTTCCATGGAAGAGGGCGAGGGTGGAAACTTTGCTAAAGTTCGTCCAGTAGAAAAAGTACTTATCGTTGCGGTTTCATCGAATCGCGGATTAGCGGGTGCGTTTAACACGAATATCATGCGTGCAATTAATTCCTTGTTGGCAAATGAGTATAACGCACAAATGAAAGCGGGTAACGTAAATATTTTGTGCATTGGGAAAAAGGCTTCTGATTTTTATTCTAAGAATCCGAATGTGTATCTCGGAAATCATAATGATATTTATGCAGATCTTACTTTTATTAATGCTTCAAAGATTGCAGAAAAAATCATGAGTGATTTTGCAGCAGCAAAGTATGATCGTGTTATTGTTGTTTATAATCAGTTTAAGAATGCAGCCGTTCAATATGTAATCAACGAACAGTTGTTACCCTTGATTCCGCCTCCTGTAACTGAAAATACAAAGAAGAACGATTATATTTATGAGCCATCGCAAGGTGAAATTGTTTTAGAATTGATTCCAAAATCGGTGAAGACACAATTGTTCAAAGCCTTGTTGGATTCACATGCTTCCGAACACGGTGCTCGTATGACTGCCATGAACAAGGCCACTGATAATGCTGGAGAGATGTTAAAAGAACTTCGATTAACATACAACAAAGCCCGTCAAGCATCTATTACGAACGAAATTTTAGAGATCGTTGCAGGAGCAGAAGCATTAAACGGATAAGAGAAATATAAAAATTTTGAAAAGCCGATTCCGAAAAGAGTCGGCTTTTTTGTTGAAGTCTTTTTTCATTTTCACCATTAAATCCATGAAAATTTTGAGAAGGGTTGGCCCTTTATTATGAATGCTAATTGTTTCAGACATAGACTTCATCAAGGAAAATCGGAATAAAATCTAGGAATTCAGCCTGTTGGCCAAAATGTACTTTGCTAGTTTATTATTAATTATTAAATTGCAATCTGAAATCAATTGAAATGAGAAAAATAGGATTTTTAAATGCCCTCTTTTTATTGATGACTTTGTGCGTTTTTTCTCAAGGGATTTGGACCCAGAAACCTTCCATTGGTCATTCAGATTATGTAGAACGTACTCTGGCCACTGGTTTTGAGATTAATGGACAAGGATATATTGCTGGAGGAAATGGTGTAGGTCGCCAAAATTTTACTAATTCATTAAATGATGTGCATCGATTTACACCTGCGGGGAATACATGGAATCGAGTAGCCGACTGTGGTATCAGTGGAAGGACTGGCTCGGTCTCTTTTTCAGTGAATGGAAAAGGATATGTGGGGATGGGCTATATTCAAACGAATAGTAGTACCAACATATACCTTAAAGATCTTTGGGAATATAACCCATTAACGAATGTGTGGACGCAAAAAGCAGATATGGGCTCATCAGGACGCCATAGTCCATTTTCTTTTGTGATCGGGAACTATGGATTTGTTGGCTGTGGAAGTTCAAATAATGCACCTTTAGTTCGATTTGATTTTTGGAGATATGATCCATCAACAAACACATGGCTGCAAAAAGCATCACTTACTAGCACACACGCACGCTATGGAGCCGTTGGTTTTAGCATTGGCGCCAAAGGATATGTTACCTGTGGATATAAAAGTGCCTTGAGTGGACCATCAAAAGATTTGATGGAATACGATACTACAGCGAATGTTTGGACCATCAAAGCTTCACTTCCTGTTTCCGCTCCTGCTCGAATCTTTGCCAATGGATTTGCATTAAATGGTAAAGGATATGTGGTAGGAGGAAACGACAATGGTCCTAGCTTTTATTATAGCGATTGTTATGAATATGATAATGTGAGCGATGTTTGGTCGCAGAAAACATCGGCGCCTTTCACGTTAAGTTTATCCGCCTCTTTCGTAATCAATAATGAAGGTTATATTCTCACTGGTGTTCGCAATGGAAATGCCATTGATAATTCTTTTATTAAATATAATGCCCTTACGAATACGTGGACACAATTGATAGCACCAAAAGCTACCGCTCGTTCTCGAATGTGCGCAAGTGTAATAAATGATAAGTTGTGGATAGGTCCTGGAGTTTATGGCGACTACAATTATTTAAATGTAGGAACTTTGTTTGGAAAGTTTAGACGTGATACTTGGTTGTATGATCCATCTACAGAAATTTGGACAGCCAAAGATTCGTTTCCATTGAATCGATATAGCGCGAGTTCTTTTACAGTGGATAGCATTTTGTATTTAGTAGGAGGATCCGATCAAACGCAAGCCGTATTTAATACGTGTTGGTCGTACAACCCGAATGGTGGTATCTGGACTCAAGTAGCAAATTTTACAGGCCCTTCGCGATTAGGAGGAGTTGCACTTACCATTGATAACAGAGGGTATTATGGATTTGGTGTTGCACCTATTAGTAATTATTATAACGATTGGTATGAATACATCCCAAGTTCAAATTCATGGGTCACGAAAACTTCGGCACCCGTAAATTTTGCAGGACGATTTAATGCAGGCGCATTTACCATAAACGGAAAAGGATATGTCGTAGCGGGGTCAACGTTAGGATCCAATCCAGCACAATGTTATGAATACAATCCGCTAACGAATGCATGGGCAGCAAAAGCAAATCTTAATATCAATACACGTAATGCAGGAGCCGCATTTGCCATAGGCAATAAAGGATATTATGCTTGTGGTTATTTACAAACGGGCTATTTGGATACCGCAGCATTTAAGAAAGATTTTTACGAGTTTGATCCTATTGCGAACACTTGGGTTGAAAAAGCAACCTTACCATTCTCTGCAGGACGTGAAGGTTGTGTGGGATTGGGAACTAACGGTTACGGCTATGTGATCGGAGGAATGCAAGTCGCTCAAGCTGCCAATGGACTTGATGAAGTATTTACTTTTAAATCCGATATGTGGCAGTATACTCCCGATAGTATTAAACCAACTATTGTGGGAGGGGTAACCGCTTTTTGTGCTGGATCATCTATTACTGTTAACTTTCAATCAGTAGCACTTACATTAAATGCAGGAAATGTTTTTTCAATTCAATTAAGTAATTCGAGTGGTTCATTCTCATCACCGGTTACCATTGGTACATTAACGAGCACAGCAACAAGTGGAAGTATTACTGGAACCATACCCACGGGACAAGCTGCAGGAACAGGTTATCGAATTCGTATCGTAAGTTCAAATTTTGCAGATATTGGCGATGACAATGGGGTGAATTTAACCATATCAAGAAACACGCTTAGCATAAGTTCGTTTTTACCAAGCAGTGGTTTGGCAGGAGATTCAATAACCATTACAGGAACTAATTTTATTGGAGCTTCCAAAGTGAGATTCAATGGAATTTTAACTGGATATCGAGTGGTAAGCACTACACAAATAAAGGCTGCTGTTCCCGCATTAGCAACCACCGGAAAAATAAATATTATTACGGCTTGCGATAGTGTTCTCTCATCAACCAATTTTCTGGTGAATACATTTAATTTTCCAATGAAGTTATTTGTGGAGGGGCTGTATACTACCAATCAACAAATGGTACCCGCATTGTATTTATCGAATGTAAGTACAGATACTAATGCTTGCGATACCATCACATTAAAATTGCATCAGCCCCTGGCTCCTTATGCAGTTGTTCACGAAACAAAATGTATACTTCTGAAGGATGGAAATAGTGTGTGTGCTATTCCGGGTGGATTTTATAATGGAAGTTATTTTGTGGAGGTCAAAACAAGAAATTCGCTCGCCACATGGAGTAAGACAGCCATTCTAATTAACACGGCTTTGTTGTTTTTACTTGCACAGTAGTTTTGTGTTTATAGAGGCAATACTATAGAAAAGTAGTGTTAGCAGGGAATAGAATTGTTTGTTATTGCCACTTTAAATTATTTTTGTTACATTTGAGAATACTTTAAATTCTTTCATCATGAAGAAATTTTTACTTGTTTTGATCATTTGCTGTAACAGCATTACACTCCACGCTCAAACTTCAGTTTATCATCCATTTCCAGACTCCTCTGCGAGTTGGAATTTTACGCATTCAATATTTGTTGGGGGGTATTTTTCACCGATCAAATTAGTATGCAAGTGTCATATTATATTGGGATGGACACGCTAATTAATTCATCCATTTACCATAGCTTACACTTGCCTATATACAATATTTATGCGGGACCTAATTGTTGGCCTCCGGGTAATTACACGCTACCGGGTGGATACATGGGGGCGTTTAGAAATGACCATGCCAATAAAAAAGTTTATATCATTCCAGAATCTGATTCTATTGAACAACTTTTATATGATTTTGATATGCAAGTGGGTGATACGCTTGTCGGATATCTTTCGGTTTGCAGTCCTACTTCAATGTGCGATACTGTAATTAGTATTGATAGTGTTTTGGTTGGAAGTACTTATCGTAAGCGATGGTATATCAATTCAGCTTATCATGTTTATTTTATTGAAGGTATCGGATCTACCTATGGTTTGTTGGATTTTGTTCCAACAAACATGGTGGATCTTAGTGATATAGTTTTAGATTGCTTCCAACAAAATGGACAAAACTTGTATCCGGATACACTGGGATCTTGCCCATTGTTAACTTCTGTTGCTACACTTCCATCAACGGAAATGATCATTAAAATTCACCCAAACCCATCTAAAGGAAATATTAGAGTAGATCTTGGCTCAACTAAAATAAGTGAAAGTTGGACATTATTTTCTTTGAATGGGCAAGTAATACAATCAGAGAAAATCCATGGTAAAAATCAATTTGAAATTAATGGAATGTCACCAGGATTTTATTTGCTCACTATTTCTTTAGAGGATGGATGGAAGTTAAATAGAAAAATTATCGTGCAATGATATTTTAAGTCAAAGTAAAAATTTACGTTTTTAAAGCAAAGCCCAAAACTGTCGACATTGACAATTTTGGGTTTTACTCTTCCGTAAGAAAATAAATTTACTCTGTTTTCACCAACTTCAATGTCATTAATTCATCATTGACACGAAGAAGAACAGAATAAATTCCAGACGAATTCGCATTAAATTTGTAGACATACTTTCCTGCAATTTTTCTTTCATTTTCACAAAAGCGTTCAATGCATCTTCCAGTAACATCTATAATCTCTAACGATACATTTCCCGTTTTGATTAATTCAAATCGAATTTCTGCTTCTTGTACTGATGGGTTTGGACGAATATCAAAACTTCCTTCGGCAATGAGTTCGCTAATACCTACAGGAAGAATAACGATCGTATCCGTGTGTGGGATGGTACAAATAGCATTTGTAAATAATACAGTAATAATATAAGTGCCCGGTAAACTGTACGCATGCGTTGGAACAGATGCTGTACTCGTAGAACTACCATCTCCAAAATCCCAAAGTCGATTAAATTGTCCAGTATTTAAATTTGCATTGAACGTCAAGTTACTTCCTACAATGGGTGTTCCAGTAATAGTTGTGGTTGGAATATATCTTGTAATGCTTATTGTTTTAGTGATGGTGTCAGTGCCAAATGAATTCGTACTAATCAGTGTTACGGTTTTCGTTCCATTTGTCAAATAAGTATGTACAGGATCTTGCACAGACGATGAATCACCATCACCAAAATACCATTTCCATGTAGTGCCAGGGTTAAGCAGATTTTGCGTAAAAGAAATAGTTCCATCACAAGTTGTAGTAGCAATAGCATTAAAATCGGCACAAGGATTTGAACCTAGTTGAACTTGAACAACAATTGTATCATTTTGTACCAATGGATCATTGCCAAGAATAGCAATAGACATTGTATAATTTCCTGCTGCGAAACCATCAATAGCACTTTTTACCATGATAAAAACAGAATCTCCTGGTGCAATGGTTCCTGAGTCGGGGCTGGCAGAAAAGCCAATTGTGAAATTATCGCGATATGCGAATTCAATCGCATTTGCCAATATTTTTTGAATATCACTAGTTATTAAATTATAATCATAACCTATGTAAGTAGCATTTCCATTCCCGTACTTTTTAAATGTTACAACATCTTTACCGTAACTACTCACAATATTTTTTTTATTCAAGTCAGTAATTTTTTGTAAATACGTAGTTGTTGGATTTGTAAAAATCGGATTTACATTTTTTACGAACCAATCAGTGGTATCCATCACAATTGAATTTCCAGAGCTTACATCAGCAGTATCTGATCCTGAAAAGAGTCCTGAAGAATAGATGATAGGATTAGAGCCAATATTCGTATGAAAATTCATTCCTAGAATGATTGCATTGCCTCCCGAACTTACGAAGTTTCTAATAGAATTACTCACTGCAGAAATATAACTAGCACCCGTTTCTTGACGGGGAAATAGAACCACATCCTTGTTTTTTAATAATGGAAAGAAAGTGTTGGAGTTGACTAAGGAAGTAGTGTCTATTATTATGTTCGCGAAATTTTGTTGAATGCTATTTATTGTATTTAGATATTCGTGTTGTAAATCTACGCCAGAAACATTCATTAGAATCCTACGAGGTAAATCAACAGTACCACCCGTTAAACTATAATGTAGATAATTTCCGCCTGTATTGTGCAGCCAAAATCCAACAGAATCTGAACCGCCACACACATCGTGACTTAAATATATGATTGAATCAGGAAAATAAATGATCGGTTCAATAGTTCCTATTCCAGCAATACAATGTGGTATGATGCCAATATTTGTATGAAAAAACAAAGTATCTGAAAATACTCCATAGGATTGAGGTTTAAAATTAACGTTGACACTTGCACTCGTAGCAATTGGCAAAAGAAATGAGTCGGCGTAGACAGTGAAGTCAGGTTGTGTTGACGAAATGGAAGTAATGATTAATGTGTCACACCCTGGATTTTGAATGATTATGTTTTTAGTTAAACTATCTCCAACAGTCACTAATCCAAAATCAAGACAAGTATCTTGAAAAGTAAGTAAAGGAGAGCTGAGTATATTTAAACGCAAAACAAATTCATGGGATAAATTCGATGAGTCATTTCCATTGATTCGTATGTAGGCATTATGAATGCCCGGAGTTAACTTAAAAGGCTTAATGGTAAAATATGCAATACTTGAATCACCAGGGTGAATGATATCAGACTCGGGGGATGCCTGCAACCAATCGGGCCATCGGTTTTGTGCGGATTTAATGCAATTGACAATGGTTCTTCCTACCGTAATATTGTTGGTGTTTGTATTTAATCCATTGTAAATTCCTTTTCCTTTTCCATAATTTCGATACACTAAAACTTCATCTCCATTATTTGTAATTAATGTCTTTTTATGTTTATTTAAAACACTAACAGGAAACCCAAGATAACTCGCAGGAGGAAAAGTAGAGGAAAGATTTTCAGTTAAGAAATCTGTAGTATCTAGAACTGAAATGTTAGTAAAGTTATATGCGGTCAGCGGTTTGGCGTTTAAAATATTCATTGCTCTCAATCTATTATCTCCAGCAGGATTAGTTCCACCAAATACTACAGCATTCCCTCCACGCTGCATGAAGGCATTCACTAAATATTCGAAATTAGAATATGCGGTATCAGGATCGTTGTGGCCTAAAGGAAACAATAGTACCTGTTTATTTTCCAAGGATTGTTTTATAAGATTGGTATCGCTGGATGTAAATTTTGTTAATGTATATTTTGGAAAATTTAGGTTTAAATGATTAAGTAAAATACCATAGTAGGATAATGAAAAATTCTCATACGCTGAGTAAGCTAGAATATGAATTGTGTCGTCCATATTCGTATATCCATTTTCACTGATGAGCAAATCCCCGAGTCCATTATTGTATACCATTACGGGAACGACAATGGAATCACCACAACTTATAGAAACATCAATCGTATCAGTAGTCACTAACATAATGGGTGGTTCTTGTACAGTGATTAGCATTGAAGTTGTATCCGATCCAACACAGTTACTAGCAATGAGCGTCACCGTATAAATTCCTGCACTGTCATATTCATGAATAGAGTTGCTGGTTCCCGAAGTTACACCATCTCCAAAATCCCAAGCGAAGTCAAGATCTTCTCCTTGGCTTTGATTTTCAAATCGCACTGGACTACGAAAGGGTGGAGATATATTGTCGGGAATAAAGGAGGCGATGGGAGGTTGAGAAATAAATTGATCTGTTGTCCATGTCGCTTTAAATCCATCAAACGTTCCCGTTGAATTTTTTTGAAAGCGAATAAGCATTTTACCACCCGTTACAGTAGCCGATACATTGTTACTAACTCCTGAAAAAACAGCGACCGCATTTCCCCATGCAGGTGCAAAGGATCCTCGATTTAAAATGGTAATAACATCTTGCGCGCCAATTTGTATTGATGGAAAAGTTATAGTGATACTGGTTGCACATCCTGGGTCAATTTCAAATTCACAAAATTGCGTTCCTGTCACAGAACCATTTGGACCACCCGAATCATATAATGTGCCATAAGTTTCTGTAGAGGTGTCAAAAGGACCACAGGCGTTATATATTTTGGTAACATAAATATAACTTGTTTTAGTAAGACTATCCATTCCAAAGGCATTTGTTTCTACTAACGTTACTGGATATACGCCAGGGACATTATAAGTAATAAACGGGTTCTCCAAAGTAGAGGTAGATGGTGTGCCTCCTGGGAAAGACCAGATTCGAGTATCGGAATTCACCGTTAAGTCTACAAATTGAATGGTATCCCCTTGAGAAATGATTGTATCTGTTGTTGTGAAATCAACAATAGGTGGAGATGTGCTCGGAACAAAAGTTATCGTATAATCTTCCGATTGCCCATTATTTAAAGTAGCACAAGGTCCAGAAATAGGTTGCGAGTAATCATCAATAATGCGCATTCGTAATGGAGTATTTAAAACAGGATTCGTAATTGTAAATACAATTCCATTATGATACATCAGTTCAGATGGTGACTGATAAACTAATTCAGAGATTGAAAAAATACCATCATTATTATAGTCAATCCAAGCATCAACGAATTCGGGTGTGGTACCGGATGTATTCACTTTTAATTGTAAATTATCTCCAGGATTAATGTTTGTGTATGCTTCGCAAGTGAAATCTTGGTTGCCTTCTGTCGTTGCAGAACCTGATAGTTTATTAATATTTCCAAATAACACTTGATATATTCCTGCAGCACCACCTATATTTAATTTGCTCGGTTGGCATGCGCTTGGCAATAGACTTGTTAGCGATTGAACAATTATATTTGTGAAGAAAACAGTGTCTTCTGTATTACAACCATTCGACCCCGATGCAATTAAGCGAATGGTATAGTTTCCAGGTAAAGCATAAACATGCGATGGAGAAACAAGAGTAGAAGTATCTCCATCTCCAAAATCCCATAAATACGATGCTGCATTTACAGATAGATTTAGGCAATTAATAGCAGTTCCATTGCAAAGTGACGTTTGCGAAAGCAGAGCACCCGCAGATATTCCAGCAGAATAATTTGCGCCTACATTTACAGCATACCATGCTTTTGTAACTTCTTTTGCTTCTTTTGAACAGGCTCCATATAAATTTGTTACTGCCGCTATAGTAGCAGTTCTGCAACTAGAATAATTCGATGAATTAGTGAGGAATGTAGTAAGTGCATAATAAGCTATCCTCGATGCAGCATCTAGACCAATACTATTTATTTGATAATTATTTCCAAAATCATTTGTACCACTACCACCATTCACTAATAGGTAGAACCAATAATTTAGAACGGCTCCCGCATTATAATAATTGGAAGCCAAATAATTTGTTCCCAAATAGGAGGAAGGAAATCCAACAAGATTTGGATAACCCATGTTTCTACTCGGAACTCCATTTGCTTTAGTTCTTTCTCCAATGATAAAATTGGCGGTAGTTGGATTCTTAAAAAAGTCAATGGCAACTCCAAAAATATCTGAAAACCCTTCGTTTAATGCTCTTGCTTCAGCACCCCCAGTAAGTGCTGCCGTTTTTGAAATTACAGCGTGGGCATATTCATGTCCAACAATTTCTATGGTGGCTTGTGCCAAATTATTTCCATTAATCATTGGGAAATAGAAATTGGCACCACTGTATGTGGCTGCATTATATCCATAGTAATTGATATAGGAGTTAAGTGCATGACCTGAATTATCATATGAATTTCTATTAAATTTTTGAAAGAAAAAATCATACGAAGATTCTAAGGCATAATGGACATCTACTCCATATCTCAAGTTTGAGTTTAAACGCCAAAGTGTATCTGGACTCGAAATGGTGTTAGTGGAATAGGATCCATAATAAGTATAATAGTAGCTATATGTATTAATTCCGAGACCTCTTGATGTTTCATTCAAAGTATAAATGTTAGAGAGTGTCTTGTTGCATATGATCGGAACATTCCCTGAATACATACTGGGAGCTGTTGTTGGAAAGTCAATGTGCATGATTAAGTCATCTACATATAAGATTTCACTTGTCATGGCATCAATGTAATAATTTGCATTTTTAACAAGTGGAATTTCCTCGTTCAATTCAAATTTCCAAGCTAACTTTTTATGTTCTCCTGTTTGTAAAAAAACAAGTGCTCCATTGGACTTCATGAGTTTAATTTCTGCCGCGCGCGCTGGGTCAACAGCATTTATTTGCGCCTGATCGATGGCTGTTTGAAATGCATCTTCCCTAGAGATGTTAGGGTTGTTTTCTATATCTTGGAAGAGAGCATATTCACCATTGGCACTCGTTACCCTTCCATTGAACACATGAACATAAAACGTTCCTGGCTCGATGGGAATATCTTTGTAGTACATTTTATAACGGTAGTGGGTATGCGATAATTCATCGTTCTCAATACTTGTTAGTTTGAAATCGTAATCGTTGGAAAGTCCCAAGGCTTCTGATGTTAACCAGTTAAAATGTTGTGTCTCTTCCACAATGAAATCGGACCTCAATTGAATAAAGGAAATGGTTCCAAATCGTTCGTCGGTTTGAACCCATTGCGCGCCCTTAACTAGGGCTTCTGCTTCTTCACCAAATTTTTCTTTAGCACTAGCTATTGAAAATGAAAGTAGAAATCCTAGAAGGAGGAAGGTGAAATAGTGGAATTTGTTTCTCATGGTAAAAGATGAATAAATTAAATACATTTCTAGAAATAAATCTTTCCTATCCGAACACTAAATCAGTTCATGCAAAAGGATTTATTAATGAGATTAAAGGTATAAAATCTAATGATGTAACAAACTAGAAGGAAAGAATTTTTTCTTGTATAGAACTAGTAGCGATTAATTGTATTAAAAATGGTACCCCTTGCAGGGATTTACTCAAAAAACAGGTCGATTAATACTTCAACAACTTTATCACATCCACACCATTTCTCATCATATAAACTCCAGCAGGTAATCCGCCGAGAGAGAGAGGTACCGCGTTGTTGCCCTTTTGTAGAGAAACCGTTTCTGTAAAAATGAGATGTCCAGCAAGATCAAAAATCTCAATAGGCAAACTTTTGTTCTCATCAGAACTGATCATTAAATAGGTTTGGTCTCGAACAGGATTTGGGAATAAGTAGGGAGCACTCATCTCATCGCCTAGGCGAACAGGAACAATCGTACTAAAGTCAAATTGCCCATCAATATCAATCTGGCGCAGACGGTAGTAATGAATTCCTTTTCCTGGATTATAATCGGTGAATTGGTATGAACTTACCGAGCTTGTATTTCCATTTCCTTGTACTTGTCCAATGGTTTCGAAAGAAGATCCATCTCTACTTCGCTCTACATTGAAATAATCATTTCCACTTTCACTAGCCGTTTTCCATTGGAGCAATACGTTTGAAGAAATGGGTTTCGCATCAAACGAAAGCCATTCAACCGGTAAAGGGGCATTTCCAAAACCAATGGCAAAATCGCCCCAGAATGTAGTAGTAGTAATTCCGGTACGAACCGCTGTAGCAGTGCCTCCAACTTCCGATTGAGTCACGTTCGCATGAGTCCCAAAAGGAGCACCCAGCCAATTACTAGAGACATCATCTCTTCTGATAATTCCATATCGGGAAGCAGGAGCTCCCGAATTGGTGTGCCCCCTTTCTTTTAACGTTAACGATAAGTTCATCGCAGTAGGAACTGTATTCGGTACTATGCTCCAACTTCCAGCATCAAGTTTATTGGCTATTGAACTTCCATTCACAAAGCATAAAGCAGGATTAGGGGCTGCACCTGGGGACGGCGCATCGAAGTCAACAATAATGTTAGCTATTCCAACTTGACTCGCTATGTTTAGGTTGGCAACTTCATAGTTGGTAGCGGTGCCTACTGGAAAATCATAGCTACCACTAATAGCAATTTGTCTACGCAAATTTCCATGTATATAACGGTTAAGGGTATACCCAGCAATACTAGTTACAACTGTAGAAGTCATATAAACTTCATTGGTACCGGTATTGATGAGCCCATTCGTTAACGTGAGAATATTATCAACTTGTAAATTTGTCCCTCCACTAATATCCGCTAAATTATCAATGTCTAATCTATAAAAAACTTCTTTCACAGGTGTGTTAATGGCTTGTAAGGAGTTGCCTATAAAATAAACTCGACTGTTTCCCTCACGGAAAGCAGCTTCATTAAAGTTAGTCCAGTTTCCTTTTAGTTGGATAACACCATCTCGCGTGTTCGGATTGTTATCACTGAAATCTAATTCGCCACCTGTGATATTTAAGTTTCCTAAAATTCGAAGAACACGAACATTGGTATCTGCACCTATTAATTTATAACCTTGTATATTTAAATCGCGACAAGCATGCACCGAGTCAACTCGTAATCTGCAGTTAAACGTTACTCCACTGGAAGGAATTAATACATCCGTCGTTGAATCGGGAACCACAAAATCTTCCCAGTTAGTACAGGTATACCAATCCGTATTTTTTACTCCCAACCATTTTCCTCGTTGATATCCTCCTGCAACAATAGTGATCGATGCACCCAGTGGATATTGAGGTGCCGTTGAGTTATAGGTTGCACAGGTAAAAGAAGTCCAGTTGGTAACAGTATTGATTTGATCAACCCATGCACGTTGGGTACGCAGTGTAGCTAAATTGCCCGTGTATTTAATAAAGTCAGAACCTGCTGCTGGTAAAATTACATAGCAATCTAGATTTGGATATAATCCAGAGCGTTCAGATAGATTGGCAAAATCAGTCCAGGCAGTCCAGGTATTAAAACCAAACAAAATCGTTCCAGTATAAATTCCATCATGCGCTCCAGCACCGTTAATCCAAGTGCCCCCTTGCATAAAGTGAAACTGATCACCATTAGCATTTAAATTAAAAGTTCCTCCTGCATTTAAATTTGTAAACGACCAATTGGCATCTGGTGAAATAGCAAATCCATTTCCACTTTGATCAAAGCGAATGGTAATGATGGTTCCTGCGAAAATGGTTCCTCCCGTTCTTGTTAATCGAACTACGCCTTCGGTATCTCCCCACCTTCCAGGGTATGCCGCCGATCGGTTGTAACCATTGTCTGTAATATCTAATGTAGTACCTATCGAAATATCTCTAAAGCAAACAAAACTAATTTCATCTGCTGAAGGCCCTGTGCCAGCTCCAACACCACAGCTGTTGGTTGCATTTACACCCATCACTAAAAAATCGCCTCGCTTTAACAATGTTCCAGCTCCTGGCGAGCAAGAAACTTCTTCACCACTGCTCCATTCATTTCCATAACGAACAAATATTTTGAAATAATATAAAGTAGCATTTGCCAAATTGTTTATGGTCACGTTGGTCCCTGGACCCTTGTACACAACAAAGCCACTTTCATAAGCCGTCCCCGATCCGTAGGTAGTATTGGCAGTATACGCGCTTCCATTCCCGGTAGGATTCACAGTAAAGGGGACTAACGGTTGTGCCACTACCATAATTTCATTATAACAGCCAACAGGCAAAACCCACGAAATATTGGATGCTAAATTGATGCAATTGGCGCTCGGTGATGTTACATTAAATGGCGACAAGTAAATGGTTAAATCGCTTCCATTGTCAACACCCACCACGGGCGGGATATCCGATGTTACCCGTATTCTATAAGCCGTTCCAGTTCCTAAACCGGGCGGTAAGGTGCAAACAATACTTTGCGCTCCACTAGCATTCGATACCACCGTACCTATGACGGTAGGAGACAAAAATTGCCCAGCCGAATTACTCAATTCTGCAGAGAAAGTACATCCGCCAGCAGGAAAATTAGCTGCCGATGCATACGTAAATGGAACGGTAACTGAACCCGAAGTAGATGACGATACACAAAATGGCGATCCACTAATTACGCCTGTAGAAATATTATCTCCAACAGCCGCTAAGCTAGAAATATTGATTTCATCTACAGTTAATATACAAGACTGCGTTGCAAATCCACTTACATAATAGTATTTCCAACGTAATTGCATATTCGCTCTATTATCTACTGCGTTGGCGGTGGCAGTAGATAAATTAACTGATAAATTCTGTGGAGTGGCGGTGCCATTATATACATATTCAATCGGACCCGGAACATCTAACCAAGGGGAAACGGTTGAAATTCGATATTGCAATCTGATATTATAAGCATTTCCCGCTACGGGTCGAGAAGATGTCCAACTGACAATGATATTAGTTCGTCCCGTTGAGTTTAATCCGAGAACTGCTGCTCCAACGGTGTTCGGAGTTTTGTTACCATTTATAAAAGAAAATCCAAGGGCATTTAAACCATTAAATCTATTTCCTAAACCTAAATTATATGCCGCAGTAAAATTTGCTGTTGTTGGATCTCCCAACAATGGATTAGAATCTCGAGCACATGTATGAAAATACATATTAGCTGGATACGTACCGGCTGGTTGTGTGCCTGGCCATGCACCAAAATAATAATTCCCTCCCCCTAAATTGAAAGGGGCAGGATTTGTTTGGGCGTTGACGATCAGTCCGCTACAAACGAAAAGAATTATTAGAAGAGCATATTTACCCCAGTTTAACATTGGTGCTAAGGTATGACTTTAACTTCGGATTCACTATTATCGAATGATTAAAAATTTGTCAAATTGGGTGAATGCGAGGTTTATTCGGATGAATATCTTTTGAGAGTGAAATGCACTGTTTTTGAAATGGTTTAGATTGCTTTTTGAATGACCATTTTTTAAGGATTCAGAGAATACCGATTTAGAAAAAACGATTCGGATTGAATGAATCAGCTTGGCGACAAGTTAAATGAATGTTTAATTCGTGTTAAAATCATCCAATAATCCTAATATTTTCTAACTTCGCCAGATTGTCTAGAGACTATGCAGAACTATCGCTTTATCAACAATTTATGTGGCTGGATCATCTTCGCCATTTCTTCATTCGTATATATCAGTACCATCGAGCCTACTGGGAGCTTCTGGGACTGCGGTGAATTTATCGCCTCTTCATTTAAATTACAAGTAGGGCATCCTCCAGGTGCACCGCTCTTTATGATGATGGGAAGGGTGATGAGTCTGTTTGCGGGCTCTGATCTCACACAGGTTTCTGTGATGATAAATATTCTCAGTGCCTTAATGAGCGCTGGAACCATTCTCTTTTTGTTTTGGACGATTACCATCTTAACGAAAAAAATTCTTGCCCCTAATCAAGATGCAGATGGTGGAAATATTATTGCCATCATGGGTGCTGGCTTTGTAGGCGCACTTGCCTATACTTTCAGTGATTCATTTTGGTTTTCGGCAGTAGAAGGTGAAGTATATGCTTCGTCTTCTTTCTTTACGGCTATCGTTTTCTGGGCTATGTTTAAGTGGGAGTCAGTAGCCGATGAAAAGCATGCAAATCGTTGGATTATTCTTATCGCGTATTTGATGGGATTATCCATCGGAATTCACTTATTGAATTTATTGACGATACCTGCACTCGCTTTCATTTATTATTTCAAAAAGTTTAAGCCTTCTACTTCGGGAGTGATAAAAACAGCTGCTTTAGGTGTAGCCATCTTAGGATTTATCCAGTACGGAATTATTTCAGGCTTTGTAAAGTTGGCTTCTAAATTTGAATTGTTTTTTGTGAATGGAATGGGTGCTCCATTTTGGTTGGGATTCATTACTTTCTTCTTGATCATCATTGCGGCTATCGTTTATGGATTAAATTATACCGTTAAACGCAACATGCCTTTGTGGAATTTGTCTTTACTATGTGTAGTGTTTATTTTGTTAGGATACTCTTCTTATTCCATGATTGTAATTCGCTCAGCTGCGAATCCACCCATGGATGAAAATGATCCGGAAAATGCATTCAATTTGTTAGGATATATTAATCGTGAACAGTACGGTGATCGCCCATTATTTTTTGGACAGTATTACAATGCACGTCAAACCGATTTAGAAGAAGGTGCCATGCAATACACGAAGGGAGAAGATAAATACATTGAGACGACACGTAAAATTACTCCCATCTATGATCCAGCATTCAGTACTTTTTTCCCACGTATGTACAGTGCGCAAGAAAGTCATATTACTGCTTATAAAGAATGGGCAGGAATTAAAGGCGATCAAAAACCAACGTTTGCGCAAAATCTAAAGTTCTTTTGGAACTACCAAGTGATTCATATGTATTGGCGATATTTCATGTGGAATTTCGCAGGTCGACAAAATGATATGCAAGGCCATGGAGGTATCACCAAGGGAAATTGGTTGAGTGGAATTAATGCCATCGATGCCATGCGCCTAGGTCCGCAAGATAAATTGTCGAAAGGAATGATGGACAATAAAGCAAGAAACTGTTTTTATTTTCTTCCTTTAATCTTAGGATTAATTGGAATGATTTGGCATTATCGTCGAGATAGTCACGATGCCTGGACCGTAATGTTGTTGTATTTCTTTACTGGACTTGCTATTGTTTTATACTTGAATCAGTATCCTTATCAACCTCGTGAGCGTGATTATGCATACGCCGCTTCCTTCTATACTTTTGCCATCTGGATTGGTTTAGGAGTAGCCGCATTAGCCGATAAACTTCGACAGAAAAAAATGTCGATGCCTGTAGCAGGTGCTTTAACAACCGTTGTTTGTTTAGCGGCTGTTCCAGGAATTATGGCGAAGGAAGGATGGGATGATCATAATCGTTCACACCGCTTAACCTCTCGTGATATTGCATGGAATTATTTGCAAAGTACTGCACCCAATGCAATTATTTTTACCAATGGCGATAATGATACTTTCCCGCTATGGTATGCTCAGGATGTAGAAAACGTTCGAACCGATACGCGTGTAGTCAACTTAAGTTTATTGAATACCGATTGGTACATCGATCAAATGAAACGCAAAGCCTATCAAAGTGATGCAGTACCTTTCTCTTTAACACGTGAAAAGTATGTGCAAGGTACACGAGATTATGTTCCGTTCTATGACCGACAAATTCCGGGTTATACCGATGCGAAGGAAGTGATGGAGTTCATTAAAAGTGAAAATCAAGATGCTAAAGTGCGTACACAAGGTGGATCGTCGCTGAATTATTTACCTACAAAAAATTATTTATTAAAGTAGATAAAGCTGCGGTGTTGAAGAATGGTGTGGTAAGACCCGAAGACGCAAGTAAAATTGTAGACACGATTTTCTGGGATATCGATCGTTCTTATTTGATGAAGGCTGATTTGATGATCTTGGATTTGATTGCAAACAACGACTGGACACGACCCATTTATTTTGCAGTTACCGTGGGTAACGATAGTTACTTGAGCCTTGAACCGTACTTCCAATTGGAAGGATTGGCTTATCGTTTTGTTCCGATTCGTACCGCTGCCGACGCATCTGGGCAAACAGGAAGAGTGGATCCCAAAACAATGTATCAAAACATGATGGGTAAGTTCTTGTGGGGAAATATGAATCGTGAAGATGTGTACCTCGATCAAAACAATTTGAACATGACCATGAACTTCAGAAATAATTTCTCTCGTTTAGTAGATGGATTATTATCTGAAGGAAAATTGGATTCAAGTGTTGCTGTTTTGGATAAGATGAATCAGGAAATTCCTGATAAGACTGTTCCTTATAATGTAATGATGTTGCGTCCTATTGAGCAATATTTCACAGCTGCAAAAGGTATCAGTAAGCCTGCTATTGGTCCGGATGGAAGTTTGACGAGCAATACCATTGAATTACCAGAAGCACGACGTAAACATGCGATGGATATGGCGAGAGCGATTACTCTTCGTATGGCTGATATTTATGAAGATGACTTGCAATATTATTTCTCATTGAAAGGAACTCAGTATCTGAAGTTCGTGGATAAAGAAATGAATCAAGGAATGGCCATCTTCTCTGAATTAATACGGATGGCAAAAGCAGCAGGGCTAGATGATATTGTGAAGCAACTCGAACCAAGGTTTAAGAAATTAGAAGAGGTGTACACACGATAATTAAGAATGCAGTCCCGATAGCTATCGGGATAAGAATTCAGAATTATGGAGATTCCTTTGAAATAATAACCATTCTTCGAATTAGGAATTAGTCTTACTTCGATTGAATTCATATCCCGATAGCTATCAGGATTGAATTAAAAAAGGGGTGGGGTAATTCTGCATTCATAGTTCTTAATTCTGAATTAAAAAAAATGGTTCGACCACCCACATATCTCCGTTTTTTATACCCCGGAGTGGTGTGGAATAAACCGACCAACGAAAAGATTTTATATCTAACATTTGATGATGGTCCAACACCGGAAGTTACTTCTTCGGTGTTGGATCATTTGTCTTTACATAATGCAAAAGCTACTTTTTTTTGCATTGGAGAAAACGTGAAGAAGCATCCAACTCTTTATAATAGGATTAAAACAGAAGGGCATGCAATCGGAAATCATACCAACACCCACCCCAATAGTTGGAAAGTGAAATATGATTTTTATTTGAAGGATGTGGAGGAAGCTAGAAAAGTAATTGACTCCAATTTATTTCGTCCGCCCTACGGAAAGCTCACTCCACGCACCTTGTTCGCATTAAGAAAGAAATTTCGAATTATTATGTGGGATGTAATCAGTTGTGATTTTGATGATAAGGTATCAGCAGAGCAAGTAGAGCAAAATGTAGTCGATTATGCAACCAACGGCTCCATTATCGTTTTCCACGATAGCGTAAAAGCTGCACCTCGGATGTTGGAAGTGTTGCCAGCAATTTTGAAACATTATACGGAATTAGGTTTTTCTTTTTGAAGCTGTAAGAATCACGATATTAAATTAATTTTTCCGATACTTAGGTGGATGATTTTTTAAAATCAATATTATGTTTTCATCCCTTTTGCTTTCTTAAGAATAAATCGCCTTCCCTGATTTTTTTGAAAAAAAGACAGCAATTGTTTCAAAATTGTTAATAGAATGAGGATTTGTTAAAAATTTAATTTTACGTAATGAATTGATTTACAAACTTATTATTGTCAATTAGAACTGATCTTGGTCATAAAGAATTTAATAACTTGCTTGGTAGCTAATTGATTTCTAAATTGCGTTGTATTGTCTTAATGACAAAAGTATATCCAGGTGTTTACTTGGATTTATTTTTTCAATTTGACAATTCAACCCGGACACCCAATACCAATCAACCCTTGAATCACTTTTACAACACCCAAAATGTGTTATGTTTCCCTGTCACTTCTTCTGAGAAGCGGTTGGGAATTTTTTATTTTTTACCTAAACCTAATTTTAAGTTTTTTTCTCTCTATACATCGAAATAAATCCAAACTAATATATCATGAAAAATTTTGACAAAAATCCACCCATGAAATCAACTTCCTTGTTGCATTCATGGCTTAAATTCTTTGCAGTACTACTGCTTTGTATTAATTCATCGCTGAGCTTCGGGCAGATTGCAGCGTGGGATCTCTTTGGTGAAAGTTCACCTGCAACTTCAACAGCAGATGTCTACAATGCCAACATGGACGCCTCAAATTTGTTAACCAGAGGTGCTGGTGCCGCAGCAAGTGCAGGTAGTAATTCATTTAGAACTGTGGTTTTCAAAACAATGGAATTTCAGTTGCGAATACTGATTATTTTCAGACTACCTTTTCAGCATCAACTGGATATACATTATCACTTTCGACTTTGGATGCAAGATTTGCTGGAACAGCGACATATGCTGCTTCACCTGGAGTTTCCTCTCAATTTGCATATAGCTTAGACGGAACCACTTTTACATTGATTGGTTCACCAGCTGTAACTATTGGAACTCCTATTGCGATGACACAAATTGATTTGTCAGGAATATCGGCACTACAAAATGTTGTTGCGAGTACAACCGTTACGTTAAGATATTATGCAAGTGGTCAAACTACTTCAGGGGGATGGGGTTTTAATTCTCCATCTTCTGGTACAAATGGATTTGCTATTGGTGGAACTTTAACTGCAGCAGGTGGAGGTCCTCCAACGAAATTAGTCATTACAAATATTTCTCCTTCTTCACCAACTGCAGGTTCAGGATTCGATGTTACCGTTCAAGCGCAAGATGCGAGTAACGTAGCTCAAAATGTAACTTCTAATACTGACGCTACTTTAACTCTGAATACAGGAACTGGCGTATTAAGTGGAACACTTGTAAATACCATTGCAAATGGAACAAGTTCAATCGTAATCTCTGGTGTGAATTATAATGTTGCTGAAGCAGGTGTTGTATTGACAGCTAGTGCAACATCAGGTATGTCATTAACTGCAGGTAACAGCGCCGCATTTACTGTTTTAGCAGCCGCTGATCATCTAGCATTTTCAGGATTTCCAGCTTCAGGATTATCAAATACTAATATTTCTTCTTTTACTGTGCAGGCACTTCGCCCCGATTTAACCGTGGATAATACGTATACAGGAACCGTTACATTAACTAAAGTTTCTGGTGCTGGCAACCTTGCCGGTACAGTAAGTACTGCATGCGTTGCTGGTGTAGCCACTTTTAATGCTGTTCAATTTGATGCAGCTGGAACCTATGTGCTGGAAGCAAATTCTGGTTCACTAACTTTAGCAACTAGCAGTAGTATTTCTATTACGGGATCTGCTTCAATTACAGAAGATATTTTACCACAATATGCAATCAACGGTACTACAACTGGAAATCGTTTGCAATATGTGTGTCGTTTAACATTGAGTGATCTATCTGCAAATACAACGTATCGTTATTTCACAGGTGCATCAACAAATGCGTCTTTAGGATTAGGTACAGCTGCCGGAAACTTTTATGTAATTAATAATACAGGCGGAGCTAATGGTTATATCGTTGGACAATCATCTAGTAAGAGTTTCGCTGGAACATTAATGGGTGGAGATGAATTTACCACCGGTAGTCGTTATGGTGAGTTTACTACAGATGGATCTGGTGCTTACTCAGGTTGGTTCGGAATGGTACCTACTGGAAACGCTGTTTTTAATGATGGTTCTTTAGTTTATTTCTATGTTCAATTAAATGATGGAGCTGGTGGAACCGTTTTGGCGCAAAGTGTACGTACTACAAGTACAATCGAAATGATTGCAACCGCTACAACAGCGCGTGCAGCAAGAGGCCTTTCTAACGGTACTGCCGAAGACATGGTTTTCTTATATGATAATACCGCTGGTACAGGCCGTCCTTTATATGGAACATGGATTGAATCAGATGGAATTACTCCTACTTATACTACTTGGTATAATGTAGATGTTGATGGTGTAACCGGAAGTTGGGGAGCCTATCTTCCAACAACACTTGCTAATGGTGTGCAACGTATAGAATCACGTAATGTGCAAACTGCCACTATTAATGTTTGTCCAGGTACATCTGCTACAGGAGTTTGGTCTGGTGCAGGAAATACAGTGAATCCAACTTCAGGAACTTCACCCATCGTTTTCAGTGTTGCGGATGCTTCTTTTGCAAACCAAACTTGGTATGCTGATGTGGATGGTGACAGTTATGGAGATGCTAGTTCTTCTTTTGTTGGATGTGCTCTTGCAGGATATGTTACTGACAATACAGATTGTAATGATGGTAACCCAGCCGTGAATCCAGGTGCAACAGAAAGTTGTAATGGAATCGACGATGATTGCGATGGCTTAACAGACGAGTCAGGAGGAACAGTTCAAAATATTACGGCTAATACTTTCCATTGTACCATCCAAGCAGCAGTAAATGCAGCAACGGCAGGCGATGTGATTGAAGCAGGAACTGGAACTTACAATGAAAGAGTTGTTATCGACAAATCATTAACACTTCAAGGTGTGAGTGAAGCAGGAACCATCCTTGATGGAACTGGTCTTGTTGGAAACGGAAAAGGAATTACAATTAATAATGGCATTACGAATGTAACGATCAAGAAATTGACAGTACAAGATTATGCTGGCGCAAGCGGAAATGCTGACGCAGGTATCTATGGTATCGGTGGCAATAATAATTTAACGGTACAAAATGTATCTATTTTAAATAATGTGGGTGGTAGCGGATTTTATGCGAACGGTCCTGTGAATACAGTATTGATCGACTCTGTGACTTCAACAGGTCATACCGTAGGAGCGCGAGGAATCGTAATCTGGAACGGACTGAAGGAAAACATCACAATCATGGATTGCCATGTATATGGTAACAACTGTTGTGGTATCGAACTTCAAGACGGAACAGCATCGGTGTAACGATGACCAATAACAATGTTCACGATAATGGTGACAATGGAATTGGTATCGTTGGAATGCAAGGTCCAGGCGAAAACGTAGTAAGTGGCAACACTTTATTAAACAACGGTCGCTTTGGAATGGAAATCAAAAATCCAAACGGAACTGGATTAGCTACAGGCGCAGGTCGTGTAGTGATCGAAAATAATAATGTTAGCAGAACACTTCCCATTGTAGATGTACGTGATATCGTAGGTATCGCTGTATTCCGCAGAGGTGTTTTACCAGGCAATGTAGATGTTCCATATGGTGCAGTCGTACAGAACAACATCATCAGTGGTTATGTTCAAACGAGCACTAGCGATGGATTTGGTATCGTTGCGGAAGGAACAAATCATACCGTAAGCGGAAATAACGTAAGCGGATGTGATGTAGGTATCCAACGTCAATCAGGTCATCTTCCTTACCCAGGCGATGGCAATCAGAATAATCTTGCTGATACTTATTTTGGACGTGGTAACTCACCAGTAACATGTGGAGTAACCGTAACCGGAAATACATTAAGTAATACAATTGATACGAGAGATGTTCCTGCAATTGCGGGTTCTGGTTTAGTAACCAACCTCAATACAAGTACTTCTTATTGCTCGATCCAAGCAGCAGTAAATGCAGCAACAGCAGGCGATGTGATTGAAGCAGGAACTGGAACTTACAACGAAAGAGTTGTTATCGACAAATCATTAACACTACAAGGTGTGAGTGAGTCAGGAACGATCCTCGATGGAACAGGACTTGTTGGAAATGGAAAAGGAATCACGATTAACAATGGTATTACCAATGTAACGATCAAGAAATTGACAGTACAAGATTATGCTGGCGCAAGCGGAAATGCTGACGCAGGTATCTATGGTATTGGAGGAAATAATAATTTAACGGTACAAAATGTATCTCTTTTAAATAACGTAGGTGGAAGCGGATTTTATGCGAACGGTCCTGTGAATACAGTCTTGATCGACTCTGTAACATCAACAGGTCATACAGTAGGAGCAAGAGGAATCGTGATCTGGAACGGACTGAAGGAAAACATCACAATCATGGATTGCCATGTATATGGTAACAACTGTTGTGGTATCGAACTTCAAGACGGAACAGCATCGGGTGTAACGATGACCAATAACAATGTTCACGATAATGGTGACAATGGAATTGGTATCGTTGGAATGCAAGGTCCAGGCGAAAACGTAGTAAGTGGCAACACTTTATTAAACAACGGTCGCTTTGGAATGGAAATCAACAATCCAAATGGATCAGGAGCAACTACTGGTGCAGGTCGTGTAGTAATCGAAAATAATAATGTAAGTAGAACACTTCCTATTGTTGATGTACGTGATATCGTAGGTATCGGAGTATACCGCAGAGGTGTTTTAGCAGGTAATGTAGATGTTCCATATGGTGCAGTAGTACAGAACAACATCATCAGTGGTTATGTTCAAACGAGCACTAGCGATGGATTTGGTATCGTTGCTGAAGGAATAAATCATACTGTTAGCGGAAACAACGTAAGCGGATGTGATGTAGGTATCCAACGTCAATCAGGTCATCTTCCTTACCCAGGTGATGGCGATCAGTCAAATCTTGCTGATACTTATTTTGGACGTGGTAACTCACCAGTAACATGTGGAGTAACCGTAACTGGAAATACATTAAGTAATACAATTGATACGAGAGATGTTCCTGCAAGTGTTGCAGGTGGTGCAGTACAAAATCAAAATACAGGAAACTGGTATTGCACGATTCAAAGTGCGATTAACGCAGCAACCGCAGGAGATGTAATCAATGTGAATAGTGGAACGTATAACGAGCAAGTACTGGTAAATAAACTAGTGACTTTGAACGGAGGTACTCCTAAGCCAGTGATTAATTTCACAGGAACAGTGAGTGGTAAACCAACTTTGTTTGATGTATCTGCAGCTGGAGTTACCATTGATAATTTCAACTTCAAGGTGGATATGACCAAGCTCAACAGCGCGATCATTGCCAGTGCAACCACCATGAATAATTTAACGATAACAGATAATGATGTTGAAGCTATCGGAAGTAGTGCTGCAGCAACTTTCGGATCTTATGGAAACAGAAACGCAATCAGCATCAACTATGGCGGTACAACGAATTACAGAATTGCATCAGGTGGCGTGAGTAATATTTTGGTTACAGGCAACACGGTGAGCGGAGTAGCCAACGATGGTTTCGGTCAACCACGCTTCTTCCGTGCAGCCGTAGCCACAGATGAATCAGGAGGAACATACAGTGGCAACACTTTCCAGTCTATCAACCATGATGTAGTAGTTCGCTTTGGCAATAATGGCAATGTTGATATTACCAACAATAACTTTAATGGTGGAGGAGTAGAGATCTCCGATATGAATGCAGGAGCGGGTGTAATTACCATTTCGGGTAACCTATTCGATGCAACTTTCGCGAACTCATCTGCACCAGGAACATCCGTATTGCGTTTAAAGAATAATTATAATGCCAAGACAACATTAGTTACTGGTAATACTTTTAGTAATCATCAGTGGGCAATTAGTCAAGAGAACTATAATACACTTACAATAGATAATAACGGATTTACACCATTGGCAGGTTCAACTACCTACCACCATATAGCGGTAAATACGAAGTCGATCAGTACGAATTCAATTGCCATCGTGCAAGTGCAAGTGAATGGTGTGATCACCAACAATACATTTAACGGATCAGGTACACCAGGCGGGACAGCATTATCTTTCCATAATCATGATAATGATGCGGCTAACATCGGAGCATTTACAATCGGTGGATCGGGCAATGAGAATGACTTCAATGCAGGAATCGGCACCTTCATCCGATTGGATGATCAAACCGGTACTTCATCAGGATCAACATTCCCGGCATACACATCATTGATTGGTGCAGGAGCAGGTGCATTAACAACAATGGCTTGCTGGTCAACAGATATTAATATTCAAGAAAATAACTTTGATGTAGGTTCAGGTTTACAACTTCCATCAGCAATGAGCGGAGCAGGTCGTTCTTCACTTGAAACAGCGTTACACCACAAGCCAGACAATGCTTGTTTAGGAAATTTAATTTATTTCTACCCTGTACATAATATTACGCAGAATCTTTATTACCTAACCATAAACAGCGCTATCGCAGCAGCCAATGCAAATGATGTGATAGAAGCAGCAGAGGGAACATACAACGAGCGCGTAGTCATCGACAAATCATTAACATTACAAGGTGTGAGTGAGTCAGGAACCATCCTCGATGGAACGGGACTTGTAGGAAACGGAAAAGGAATTACAATTAACAATGGCATTACGAATGTAACGATCAAGAAATTGACGGTACAAGATTATGCTGGATCAAATGGAAATTCAGACGCAGGTATCTATGGTATCGGTGGCAATAATAATTTAACGGTACAAAATGTATCGATATTAAATAACGTGGGTGGAAGCGGATTTTATGCGAACGGTCCTGTGAATACAGTATTGATCGACTCTGTAACATCAACAGGTCATACAGTAGGAGCGCGAGGAATCGTAATCTGGAACGGATTGAAAGAAAATATCACAATCATGGATTGCCATGTATATGGTAACAACTGTTGTGGTATCGAACTTCAAGACGGAACAGCATCCGGTGTAACGATGACCAATAACAATGTACACGATAATGGTGACAATGGAATCGGTATTGTTGGAATGCAAGGTCCAGGCGAAAACGTAGTAAGTGGCAACACTTTATTAAACAACGGTCGCTTTGGAATGGAAATCAAAAATCCAAATGGAACAGGAGCAGCTACAGGCGCAGGTCGTGTAGTGATCGAAAATAATAATGTAAGCAGAACACTTCCTATTGTAGATGTACGTGATATCGTAGGTATCGCCGTATTCCGCAGAGGAGTTTTACCAGGTAATGTTGATGTTCCAACAGGAGCAGTCGTACAGAACAACATCATCAGTGGTTATGTTCAAACGAGCACTAGCGATGGATTTGGTATCGTTGCTGAAGGAACCAATCATACTGTAAGCGGAAATAACGTAAGCGGATGTGATGTAGGTATCCAACGTCAAGCAGGCCATCTTCCTTACCCAGGCGATGGCAATCAGAATAATCTTGCTGATACTTATTTTGGACGTGGTAACTCACCAGTAACATGTGGAGTGAATGTAATCGGTAATACATTAAGTA
Organism: Bacteroidota bacterium; assembly: GCA_016709725.1. Classification (GTDB taxonomy): domain Bacteria; phylum Bacteroidota; class Bacteroidia; order AKYH767-A; family OLB10; genus JAJTFW01. The sequence continues at coordinate 751,379 of JADJMG010000001.1, read as the reverse complement.
ATACAATTGATACAAGAGATGTTGGTGTTGGTGCGAGTGCAGTTACTAATACAACTACTTTAGAAGAATTCTGTACTATTCAAGCAGCTATCAATGACGCTCAAACTTTGAATGGTCATTCTATACAAGTTAGTGCTGGTACTTATGCTGAAAATATTATTGTAAATAAATCATTAACGTTACTTGGCCCGAACGCAGCAGTTGATGCATGCTCAGGAACACGTGTAGCAGAAGCGATCATTGTACCTTCAGTTTCATCAATTGATTTAGGAGAGATCATTCATGTTGCAGCTTCTAATGTAACGATCTCAGGATTTACCATTGATGGCGATAACACATCTATTACTTCAGGATTCACCAGTACGAATGGAGCCGATATCGACGCTGCGGAAGGAGTTACGGTTTATGAAACGGGAGTAAATAATTTAACGGTATCCAATAACATCATTCAAAATCTTTCTTACTTCGGTGTTACTTTATATGATTATCCTGCAGGTGTTCCTTCAAGCGGACATAGCATCGCAAATAATAAAATACAGAACTTAGGAACCTATGATGCAACATCAAATGTTGACTATTGGGGTGGTGGTGTATTGTTGTACAACAATCAATATGCAGCCATTACTAATAACTGTATGACCAACGTTAGATTGGGACTACAAACAGGTAATTTCTACCAAGCCAATCCAGGCGCTGCATCATCACAAGTAATCAGCGGAAACACGATCCAAGCTCGTAGAACAGGAGTGTTCCACAACTTGCATTATTCAGCTGCATCACCGATGACGTTCTCAGGAAATACGATTACAGCACTTGCGAATGCTAACGAAACACGTTGGGATGGTATCGCACTTTCTTCATTATCGGTTCCATCGGTGTCAACGAATAATACGATTAACGGAAACGGTATTGTATATACGAACTTAACTAAGGGTTATGAAGTATGGAATGTAAAAACTCCATTAACAGCAAGTAGCATCACTGGTGGAAGTGTAAGCGGAGTAGATATTGGTGTATTTGCAAATAACTACGACGGATATTCATCCGATGCCCCAGACGGAGCTCATGCAACAATCAGCGGAGTTACTATTACTCCGAATGCAACAGGAGTTGGTATTAGAATTTATGATAATGCATTAGCTACATCTCATGGAGCAGTTCGATTAGATGTATCAGGCTGTACGATCTCAGGCGGACTAGAAGGAATAAAGTTTGAAGAGACACAAGCCGGAACAGTTGGTGGAACGATTAACAATAATAATATAGGAGCTACCGCAGTGGGTGTTAATGTTACTTCAATGGTAACATCAGCATCAAATGTATTTAGCTTAACAAATAATACGATTAACATCACCACTCAAGTAGCAGGACCAAATCCAACTACGGGTGTGTTGTTAAGAAAGGTAACAGGAACGACAGCAGCTGCGATTAGTGGTAATAATATCACAGGTTCATTCATTGGATATCTTGCTTACAATTTAAATACAACGCCAGCATCAGATATTGATGGTGGTACCATCACAGGAGTATTGCAAGGTGTAGCGTTCTTGAACGTTGATCCTTTAACGTTCACGGCATTTGCACCAAGTAATACAACGGTGAAGAATGTTTCGATGAATGGCTTTACAGGAAACCATCCATCGTTGCCAAATAACAACTTCCATGCGGGAGTTTATTCATTCACAACAGGAAGTGATTTGGCGGCAACGTTAAATGTTACCTTACGTGATTTGACAATCGATGGAACAGGCAAAACAAGTCCAGCAAGTGCAGGTGTTTATCCTGCAGACTTCTCGACTGGTGCAGGTGTACGTCAGACGATAACAGTTGATAGTTGTACACTTACGAATAACTTGAATCGTGCTATTAGCGCCAGAGGAAGAATGCGGTTGTAGATGTAAATAACTGTACACTTACCAATAATGGTGGCGATCCATTTGGAGCAGGTGGTAATGACGGTTTTGGAATTATCGCAGGTGAAGGAAGTATTGTAACGGCGGATAATAGCTTTGTCACTAATCCCATCGAGCAATGTAGGGTTTACGGTAACGGCTTTGCAACAGATTTGGGTACATCCCCAACCGTTAGTTTAACAGCAACAAATAATAGCATTAATAATAATGGAAATGCAAGTGGCTATTTAGCACGCAACCTTGGTGGCACGTTAACGGCAACATGCAACTGGTGGGGCACAGGAAATCTTACAACGATTGCATCGTTGATGAGTGGAGCAGTAACTTATCAACCGATGTTGATTGGTGGTGCAGATAATGATGCAGTGATGGACGGGTTCCAACCTGCAGCAAGTTGTGAGATGGTATTGGCGGTAAGTGTAACTGGAACAGCAACTGATGAGACTTGTGCAAACTTGGACAATGGATCTATCGACATTACAGCCGCTAACGGAATAGCGCCTTACACTTATTTATGGAGTAATGCTAGTACTACTGAAGATCAAACAGGATTGGATGCAGGAACCTATACAGTAACGGTAACGGATGCTTATGGAAACAGCGGAACAAATAGTTTTGTTGTAAATCCAGGTGCAACGCCAACCACATGGTATGCTGATGTTGATGGTGATACTTATGGAGATGCAGGCTCAAGTGTTTTAGCTTGTATTCAACCCGTAGGTTATGTTGTTGACAATACAGATTGTAATGATAACAATGCAGCCGTGAATCCAACTGCAACAGAAATTTGCAATGGTATCGATGATGATTGCGATGGCTTGACAGATGAGTCAGGAGGTGCGGTTCATAACGTTACAGCAAATACATTCCATTGCACCATTCAAGGAGCAATCAATGCAGCTACTGCAGGTGATGTGATCAATGTACCAGCAGGAACCTATCCAGAGAATGTGATCGTTAATAAGTCGGTTACATTGAATGGCCCGAACGCAGCAGGGCAGAAGCGATCATTGTTCCTTCGGTTTCATCAATTGATTTAGGAGAAATCATTCATGTTGCAGCTTCTAATGTAACGATCTCAGGATTTACGATTGATGGAGATAACACATCTATTACTTCAGGATTCACCAGTACGAACGGAGCAGATATTGACGCTGCAGAAGGAGTTACTGTTTATGAAACGGGAGTAAATAATTTAACGGTATCCAATAACATCATTCAAAATCTTTCTTATTTCGGTGTCACTTTATATGATTATCCTGCAGGTGTTCCTTCAAGCGGACATAGCATCGCAAATAATAAAATACAGAACTTAGGAACCTACGATGCAACATCGAATGTTGACTATTGGGGTGGTGGTGTATTGTTGTACAACAATCAGTATGCAGCCATTACTAATAACTGTATGACCAACGTTAGATTGGGACTACAAACAGGTAATTTCTACCAAGCCAATCCAGGCGCTGCACCATCACAAGTAATCAGCGGAAACACGATCCAAGCTCGTAGAACAGGAGTGTTCCACAACTTGCATTATTCAGCTGCATCACCGATGACTTTCTCAGGAAATACGATTACAGCACTTGCAAATGCGAATGAAACACGTTGGGATGGTATCGCACTTTCTTCATTATCGGTTCCATCGGTGTCAACGAATAATACGATTAACGGAAACGGTATTGTATATACGAACTTAACCAAGGGTTATGAAGTATGGAATGTAAAAACTCCATTAACAGCAAGTAGCATCACGGGAGGAAGTGTAAGCGGAGTAGATATTGGTGTATTTGCAAATAACTACGACGGATATTCATCCGATGCCCCAGACGGAGCTCATGCAACGGTGAGTGGAGTTACTATTACTCCGAATGCAAGTGGAGTGGGTGTACGCATTTATGATAATGCATTAGCTACATCTCATGGCGCAGTTCGTTTGGATGTATCAGGCTGTACGATCTCAGGCGGACTAGAAGGAATAAAGTTTGAAGAGACACAAGCCGGAACGGTTGGTGGAACGATTAACAATAATACTATAGGAGCTACCGCAGTGGGTGTTAATGTTACTTCAATGGTAACATCAGCAAGCAATGTATTTAGCTTAACAAATAATACGATTAACATCACCACTCAAGTAGTAGGACCAAATCCAACTACGGGTGTGTTGTTAAGAAAGGTAACAGGAACGACAGCAGCTGCGATTAGTGGTAATAATATCACAGGTCCATTCATTGGATATCTTGCTTACAATTTGAATACAACACCAGCATCAGATATTGATGGTGGTACCATCACAGGAGTATTGCAAGGTGTAGCGTTCTTGAACGTTGATCCTTTAACGTTCACCGCATTTGCGCCAAGTAATACAACGGTGAAGAATGTATCGATGAATGGCTTTACAGGAAATTATCCAGCACTTCCAAACAACAACTTCCATGCGGGAGTTTATTCATTCACAACAGGAAGTGATTTGGCGGCAACGTTAAATGTTACCTTACGTGATTTGACAATCGATGGAACAGGCAAAACAAGTCCAGCAAGTGCAGGTGTTTATCCTGCAGACTTCTCGACTGGTGCAGGTGTACGTCAGACGATAACAGTTGATAGTTGTACAATTACGAATAACTTAAATCGTGCAATTAGCGTACGTGGTAAGAATGCAATTGTAGATATTAATAACAGTACGTTAAGTAATAACGGAGGCGATCCATTTGGAGCAGGTGGTAATGACGGTTTTGGAATTATCGCACGTGAAGGAAGTATTGTAACGGCGGATAATAACTTTATCACAAATCCATCGAGCAATGTTGGGTTTACGGTAGCGGCATTAGCAACGGATTTGGGTACATCCCCAACCGTTAGTTTAACAGCAACAAATAATAGCATTAATAATAATGGAAATGCAAGTGGCTATTTAGCACGCAACTTAGGTGGCACGGAATCTTGGGGGGGCATCGTTGATGAGTGGAGCAGTAACCTATCAACCGATGTTGATTGGTGGTGCAGATAATGATGCAGTGATGGACGGGTTCCAGCCTGCAGCAAATTGTGAGATGGTATTGGCGGTAAGTGTAACTGGAACTGCAATCGATGAGACTTGTGCAAACTTGGACAATGGATCTATCGATAGCTTAGCAGCTAACGGAATAGTTCCTTACCTTATGTAGAGTAATGCGGTACTACTGAAGATCAAACAGGATTGGATGCAGGTACCTATACAGTAACGGATGCAGATGATGGAAACAGTGCAACAAATAGTTTTGTTGTAAATCCAGGGCACCACCAATTAATTTGGTATGCTGATGCAGAGGAGGTTATGGAGATTTGGCTACAGGAGTATTAACATGTAATCAACCGTTGAATTATATTTTAGATAATTCAGATTGTAATGATGCTGTTGCAGCCATCAATCCAGGAGCAACCGAAGTATGTAACGGAATTGATGATGATTGATGGTGATACAGATGATGATGATCAGAATGTAGTTGGTCAAGCAACGTGGTATGCAGATGCGGATGGTGACACCTTGGGTGATGCCGGCGTTTCTACAACAAGTTGTAATCAGCCTATCGGTTATGTAAAAAAAAAAAAAGGTGGGGGGGGGGGAGAAAAATAAAATAATCCAGGCGCCGCGGAGGCATGTAATGGTGTAGATGATGATTGTAACGGTTTAGTAGATGATAATTTAACATTCATTACTTATTATAATGATTTTGATGGTGACGGTTATGGTGCAGGAGCAGGAGTTTCTTTATGCACTAATCTGGTTATTCATTAGTGGATGGTGATTGTAATGATGCAGTTGCAGCGATCAACCCAGGTGCACAAGAAATTTGTGACGGAGGAATTGATAATGATTGCGACGGATTATCAGATGACGCTGATCCTAGTGTAATGGGTCAAATAACTTGGTATGCTGATGCAGACGGAGACGGTTATGGAGATTTGGCTACAGGAGTATTAACATGTAATCAACCGTTGAATTATATTTTAGATAATTCAGATTGTAATGATGCTGTTGCAGCCATCAATCCAGGAGCAACCGAAGTATGTAACGGAATTGATGATGATTGCGATGGTGATACAGATGATGATGATCAGAATGTAGTTGGTCAAGCAACGTGGTATGCAGATGCGGATGGTGACACCTATGGTGATGCCGGCGTTTCTACAACAAGTTGTAATCAGCCTATCGGTTATGTAAGTAATAACACAGATTGTGATGATGCAGATAATTCAATTAATCCAGGAGCAACTGAAGCATGTAATGGTGTAGATGATGATTGTAACGGTTTAGTAGATGATAATTTAACATTCATTACTTATTATAATGATTTTGATGGTGACGGATATGGTGTTGGTGCTGGAGTTTCTTTATGCTCTAATCCAGGCGCAGGTTATTCGTTAGTAGATGGTGATTGTAATGATGCAGTTGCAGCGATCAATCCAGGCGCACAAGAAATTTGTGACGGTGGAATTGATAACGATTGCGACGGATTGGTAGACGATGCAGATCCTAGTGTAATGGGTCAAGGAACTTATTATGCAGATGGTGATGGTGATGGATATGGAGCAGGTGCAGCAATATTAGCATGTATCCAACCTGTAAATACATCGATCAATAATTTAGATTGTAATGATGCAGATGCCGCAATCAATCCTGCAGCACAAGAAATTTGTGACGGTGGAATTGATAATGATTGCGACGGATTAGTAGACGATGCAGATCCTAGTGTAATGGGTCAAAGTACATACTATGCAGATGTTGATGGTGATGGATATGGAGCAGGTGCAGCAATCTTAGCATGTATCCAACCTATAAATACATCTACTAACAATACAGATTGTAATGATGCTGATGCGGCGATCAACCCAGGCGCACAAGAAATTTGTGATGGTGGTATTGATAACGATTGCGATGGTTTAGCAGATGATGCAGATCCAAGTGTAATCGGCCAAGGAACATACTATGCAGATGTTGATGGTGATGGATATGGAGCAGGTGCAGGGATCGTAGCATGTATCCAACCTGTATCTACGTCGACTAACAATACAGATTGTAATGATGCTGTTGCAGCGATTAATCCGGGCGCACAAGAAATTTGTGACGGTGGAATTGATAACGATTGTGACGGATTGGTAGACGACGCAGATCCAAGTGTAATGGGTCAAAGTACATACTATGCAGATGTAGACGGTGATGGTTATGGAGCAGGTGCAGCGATCTTAGCATGTATCCAACCTGTAAATACATCTACTAACAATACAGATTGTAATGATGCAGTTGCAGCGATCAATCCAGGCGCACAAGAAATTTGTGACGGTGGAATTGATAACGATTGCGACGGATTGGTAGACGATGCAGATCCTAGTGTAATGGGTCAAGGAACTTATTATGCAGATGTTGATGGTGATGGATATGGAGCAGGTGCAGCGATCTTAGCATGTATCCAACCTTTAAATACATCGATCAATAATTTAGATTGTAACGATGCTGATGCCGCAATCAATCCTGCAGCACAAGAAATTTGTGACGGTGGAATTGATAATGATTGCGACGGATTGGTAGACGATGCAGATCCAAGTGTAATGGGTCAAAGTACATACTATGCAGATGTTGATGGTGATGGATATGGAGCAGGTGCAGCGATCTTAGCATGTATCCAACCTATAAATACATCTACTAACAATACAGATTGTAATGATGCTGTTGCAGCGATTAATCCAGGCGCACAAGAAATTTGTGATGGTGGAATTGATAACGATTGCGACGGATTGGTAGACGACGCAGATCCTAGTGTAATGGGTCAAAGTACATACTATGCAGATGTTGATGGTGATGGATATGGAGCAGGTGCTGCAATCTTAGCATGTATCCAACCTGTAAATACATCTACTAACAATACAGATTGTAATGATGCTGTTGCCGCGATCAATCCAGGCGCACAAGAAATTTGTGACGGTGGAATTGATAACGATTGCGACGGATTGGTAGACGATGCAGATCCAAGTGTAATGGGTCAAGGAACTTATTATGCAGATGTTGATGGTGATGGATATGGAGCAGGTGCAGCAATCTTAGCATGTATCCAACCTGTAAATACATCTACTAACAATACAGATTGTAATGATGCTGTTGCAGCGATCAATCCAGGTGCACAAGAAATTTGTGATGGTGGAATTGATAACGATTGCGACGGATTGGTAGACGATGCAGATCCAAGTGTAATGGGTCAAAGTACATACTATGCAGATGTTGATGGTGATGGTTACGGAGCAGGTGCATCGATCTTAGCATGTATCCAACCGGTAAATACATCGATCAATAACTTAGATTGTAACGATAATGATATTCTTATTCATCCTGCAGCACAAGAAATTTGTGACGGAGGAATTGATAACGATTGCGACGGATTGGCAGACGATGCAGATCCTTCAATTGTAGGTCAAGGTATTTACTTTGCCGATAATGATGGTGATGGTTACGGTATGTATCCAACCAGTAAACACATCTACCAACAATACCGATTGTAATGACGGTAATGCAACAATTTATCCAGGTGCAACAGAAGTTTGTAATGGGGTTGATGATGATTGTGATGGCATAGTTGATAATACGATGGTACCATCATTAGGAACTATTAATGGTCCATTGCAACAATGTCTTCCTATATCAAGTGGATCTGCAACCTTTAGTGTGGTAGCGGTGCCAGGAGTATTAACGTATACTTGGACAGTGCCAGCTGGATTTACAATTGTTTCAGGTCAAGGTACTACTACTTTAAATGTTAGTTGGACAGCAGCAGCTTCACATACTGGAATTGTTGGTCCAATTACAGTAACGCCAAATGATGCTTGTTTCTCAGGAACACCTTCATCAGGTTTAGTAGATATTAACTACACAGCACCAGTTCGACCTCCAAGTATTTCTGGAGCAGCTAAAGTGTGTCCAGGTGATGTAGTCATTTATTCCATTGCGAATGTTGCTCGTGCAAGTAGTTATTTGTGGACAGTTCCTGCAGGAGTAAATATTACAAGTGGTCAAGGAACAAATATTATTACTGCTACGATCACGGAGCCTTTGGAGGTGGAGTGATAGAAGTGGTAGGAGTAAACGTTTGTGGCGCTAGTCCATCAAGAACAAAAACGATGAACTTTAATATCCCAGGTGTGCCTAGTCCAATTGCAGGAATTACAACTGGACTATGTAGTGTTACAGGAAACGTGTTTAGTACAGCGGGAACACCAGCAGCAACAAGTTATGTTTGGTCAACGCCTCCGGGAGTAACAATAACAAGCGGACAAGGAACCAATACAATTACTGTTGATATTAATGGCAGCTTTACTTCAGGTTCTGTATTTGTAAGCGGAGTAAATGGATGTGGAACAGGATCGAGTCGTTCGGTAACCATTACGGGTAATCCAGGAATAGCGGGATTAATCTCAGGTCCTACAACAGTTTGTCCAGGTGCAACAGGTATCGTTTATCAAGTAGCTACTGTGGGTGGTGCTAATAATTATACATGGACTGTACCAAACAGTGCAACCATCACCAGTGGTCAAGGAACTAAGATTATTACGGTTGACTTCAATTTGATTTCAGCAAATAATCAAACGGTTTCTGTACGTACCGATAATGCTTGTGGACAAAGTCCATTGCGTTCGTTGAGTGGTATTTCAATTAATAATATCTATTGTGGTCCACGATTGGCTGGAGAAAATTCTTCAATTACACAAGTAAATGTATTCCCGAATCCGGCAACTGACTTGGTAACGATCCAATTTAATGCAGCGGATGAAAGTAACTATCGTTTACGCCTTACCGATATGTTGGGTCGCGAAATCTTTGTAAAAGAAGGAACCACATCGGAAGGAAAGAATACCATGCAACTTGGATTAGAAACATTGAATGGAGGTGTTTACTTCGTCGAGATTCAAAGTGGGGAAGGATCACAGTCAATTCGCTTAATGGTTGAATAAATCAAATAAGCCGGAAGAGGAAACTCCTCTTCCGGCTATTTACATAGTATCGAAAATCAATAATCTAAAAAATACAATGAAAAACAAAAACTACATCTTACGGAATTTCCATTCGCAACCTGTGAATAGGAAGTTTTCCGATCTGCTAAGAATTTGTCTTGTGCTCCTGCTTACGGGGCTATGTAGCACGAACAGTTGGGCACAAGTAACGGTGTCCGGTGCCAATGCTGGTAACGGATCTTACGCTACATTACAGTCTGCCTTTGCTGCTATAAACATTGCAGGTAATAATGGGTCAGGCCCAATCAGTGTGGAGCTTTCAGCGAATACCACTGAAACAGGAACTTCAGTCCTTGACAATATTTCTTGGGCTTCAGTGACCGTTACAGCGACTACGCCTGTAACTGTTCAGGGAAGTTTCGCGGGAGCTGTTGTTAAATTGAATGGAGCCGATAACGTTACTTTTGACGGAAGGATCTCCGGCTCGGGGCGTAATATCACCATTCAGAATAACAGTACTGCTTCAGCAACTGCAGCCATCTGGTTAGCCAGTGTTGTTGCAGGTAATGGTGCAACAAATAACACCATTCGAAATTTAGAATTGGCTTGTGGTCTCCTTCAAACCACATCAACCTTAAGTACGTATGGCATTATCATGTCGGGAACAACGATTAGCACCACTTCAAACGGTGTAGATAATGATAACAACTCCTTCCTTGAAAACCGCATCATTCGTGCTCGTTATGGTATTGTAACCCGAGGAACTACAACTAACTTGAATGAAAATATCCAGGTATTGGATAATATCATTGGGGCGGCTGCCTTTGGTCCGGATGAAATCGGAAAAGTGGGAATTTTTATGCAGGCAGATAATAACTCCACAGTATCTGTAAATATTATTCAAAATATTGGTGGTGATTTTGCGAATACATCTGGTGGTGCTGACAAAGTGGGTATTGCCATCGGTCAGGAAAGCTGGAGTATGTCTCCTGGAACTCTTACATCAGCCAATTACACCATCACAAGAAATACCATCCAAAATGTTGTAGAAGAAAGAACCTTCTCAGCAATTGGTATTTTATTGGCAACTACCAATGGTGGTTCTCCAACAAATAATGTGGTAGCAAATAACTTCATCAATAATGTGAAGGCTAATGGTACCTCTGGAGATCATTGCGTAGGGTTAGCTATTTCAGGAGGTCATTCTGATATAGTAGTGCATAACTCAATCCGTATGGCGGGCGATGTTGATCCTAATGCTGGTGCAAGTGCTACATCTATGTTTGGTAGTGGGATTCGAATTGGTGCTGCCAGCAGTACGTCTTTTGCAAATCTTACATTGAGTAACAATATTGTGTACATGGATTTAAGTTCTTCAAGTACAGCCGCAGCGCGATATTATGCTATAAGCGGACACTCTGCTGCATATTCTTTCGGTACGGGAGGTCAAAACTTTAATGACTATTATATTAATCCCGCCAATACACAATGTGCAACGGGTGGACTTGGATCAGCATCAGGAAACACGCTGTCTACACAATTCGCCACATTGGCCAATTGGCAATTAGCGTATACGGTTAATCAGGATGCGAGTTCTATCCAAGCCGATCCAGGCTATAATACAGCAACTGATTTGCATATCAATCTTGGTTCAACCTCAGTTGACAATGTAGGAACTCCTATTGCAAGTGTTACTACCGATTTTGATGGAGATGCACGTGATGGATCAACACCTGATATGGGTGCAGATGAATACTCTCCATTAGTTTGTACTGGAGCAGCAGGAGGAACAATTTCTCCAACAACCGTTGAGCTTTGTGCGGGTCAAACATACAATATGACTTCTGTAGGTGCTGATGTTGGAGCTGGTATAACCTATCAGTGGGAAATTTCAGCTACCGGTGGTGGTGCTGGTTTTAGTGATGTAATAGGTGGGATCGGTGCAAGTACTGTTTCCTATATAACCGACGCTCTTACACCAGGTGTATATTATTATCGCTTACGTGTAGAATGTTCGAATGGTCCATTTATCGGTTATTCCGATGAACTTACCATAACAGTAAATAGCAATCCAGTTGTTTCTGTGGATGTACCTTCTGCAAGCTATTGTAACCCGAATGGCTCAGCCATTACGATCAACGCTAGCGGCGCATCTACTTATGCATGGTTGCCAATTGCTGGTTTAGACATTGCTACTGGAGCCACTGTAATTTCAACTCCAACTGCTACTACAACCTATACCGTAACAGGTACCGATGGAAACGGTTGTACAGCTACAGCTACAAGTTTAATTACTGTTCAAACAGGCGTTACTATTTCAAGCGTAACTTCTACACCAAGTACCGTTTGTTCTGGAAGTAATTCACAACTTCAGGTAAATGCTACTTCTGCTGGCGCCAATACTGCTGCGGGCTTTATCTATACAGCTACAACAGGTTCGTTTGAACCAATTCCTTCGCCAGTTAATCTTACAGTACCCACGATCGGTACAGCAGATGATGGTTTCGAAACAATTAATACAACCGGATCATTTGATTTCAATTTCAACGGTGTAAATCATGACAACTTTACTATTGGAACGAATGGTTATGTAGTGATCAATGGAACACCAGCGCTTAACGGAATTCCTTCTAGTTTATCATCTCTTGCAACATTTAATGTTGTTTATGGATTTGGCCGCGACGGAAACATCAATGTAACAAATGGTGGAAGTATTAATCATGGACTTGACGGATCAGGAACGAAATATGTATTTGAATTTGTAAACTATGCGATTGCATCTGGTGGTGCTGAAAGTGCTACCCAATTTGGTAATATGCAAATTATCCTATGGGGTAATACAAGTTCAATTCCGGGACGTGTGGATATTGTTTATGGTACAAGTCTTGGTTCCCCAGCTACCAACGGTACCATCGGTATTCGTGATGCAGCAGGTACTCGAATTAATGGTGTAAATGGATCTACAACTTTAACAACCACAACAAACGCGTTCCCAACAGATGGTACAATGTACTCATTTGAAAAACCTACGTTCTCTTATTTATGGACTCCTTCTGATTTTATAGCCGGACAAGAAACTTTGCCAAATCCTTTGGCTACTGGAGTTACCGCTACGACAGCATATAATGTGATTGCAACAGCAGTTAATGGTTGCTCAGCTTCTGGGAATGTAACGGTAACTGCAGAACCATTAGTTTGTGCGCCTGCTATTGCTGGACCTATCAATTGTGCCAACACTAACTTTACGGTCACTGCAAATCATACAGGAGGTGGATCACCTTATAGCTATTCTTGGGATGATGGTAACGGTGGTGTCTATCCAGATGCGATTAGTATCACAGCTAACCTCCCTGCTGGCTCTTATACATTTACCTGTACAGTTTCAGATGCATGTGGCAATAATTGCACATCTAGTGTTTCGGTAACAGTTAATGAATTACCTACAGTTACGGTATCACCTAATTCAGGATTGATTTGTAATCCAGGAGGTGTTCCTATTGCATTAACCGCTGCTGGAGCACCCTCTTTTGCTTGGTCACCTGCTTCAGGTTTGTCAGCAACAACGGGTGACAATGTAACTGCTAACCCAGGTAGTACTGTAACGTATACTGTAATAGGAACCGATGCTAATGGTTGTACTAGTACAGCCACAGCAGCAATTACGGTTAATCTAAAAGCAAATATTACTGCTACAGCTTCACCTGATACGATTTGTATCGGAGATCAAAGCACGTTAACCGCTGTTTCTGGAACCACAGGTTCGGCTACAGTTGGAACAGCTACAACTTCCATTGGCGGAGTGAATGGTAACCCTTATCGTTCAGGTAATGGTACAGGGAATCAAATCCGCACGCAGTTATTGTATACTGCAGCAGAATTAATTGCCGCTGGTGTTCAACCCGGACCTTTATCAAGTATTGGTTTCACTACACAGTCTTCTTCAACGGGCACGGTGATTAATTTATCCATAGCTTTAGGAAGTACTAACGTTACAGCGTTAACATCTACGTTTGAAACCTCATCGGTGACTACTGTATTTACACAGGCAAGTTTTACACCTGCATCGGCAGGATTAAATAACCATGTCTTTAATGCAGGTTCGTTTAGCTGGGATGGAGTTTCAAACATTTTAGTAAATGTTTGCCAAACAAACTCACTCACAGGAACTGCAACGGTTTCAGCTTTTACACCAGCAACACTCTCTAATAATCATAGATCGACACTTACAACTTCTTGTTCAGAGCTAACAGGTACTACTGTAGCGAACAAAACCAATTGTAACTTTCGGTTGGACTTCGAACACAAATTTATTTACTTGGGAATGGCAACCAGGAAGTTTATCCGGCAATTCTGTTTCGGTGAATCCGGTTTCAACAACTACTTATACCGTAACGGCAACTTCTGCCGCTGGTTGTACATCAACAGCTGATGTAACGGTTACTGCTCTTCCTAATGTTACTTATTACCAAGATGCAGATAATGACACCTATGGTAACCCTGCAATTACTCAAGTATCCTGTACGGGAGCACCTGTTGGCTATGTTATTGATAACACCGATTGCGATGATGGTAATGCTGCAGTAAATCCTGCTGCTACCGAAGTTTGTAATTTGATTGATGACAATTGCGATGGAAATATCGACGAAGGATTTGATGTTGATAATGATGGTTACACTTCTTGTAATGGAGATTGTAACGATAATGACAATACCATTAATCCAGGTGCAACTGAAATTTGTAACGGTATCGATGACAACTGTAACGGATTAACAGATGATAACGTTCCCGCCTTACCGAATGTGGGTGCAATTAGTGGAACTGCTACTGCTTGTTTACCAGGTGTTGCTGGATCCACATCGTATAGCGTTGCCGCTGTTGCAGGTGCTACTACGTATGCATGGTCAGTTCCTTCAGGATTTACAATCACTTCTGGTCAAGGAACAACTTCAATTATGGTTTCCTGGACTGCTATGGCAATACAAAATGGTATCAGCGGATCTGTTTGTGTAACCGCTTCTGATGCTTGCGTAAGCACTGCTCCAAGTTGCGTTACTATCGACTATCAAGTTGCTGCTCCAGTTACTCCCGGATCGATCTCTGGTCCTGGAAAAGTTTGTTCTGGTGACGTTGTAGTATATTCTATCGCTGCTGTAAATCGTGCTACTTCTTATGCATGGACAGTACCTGCTACGATGACAATAACTTCAGGTCAAGGTACCAATGTGATCAATGTTCAAGTGGATGCAGGTTATGTTGGGGGAACTGTTACTGTTGTTGCTTCTAACGTTTGTGGTACAAGCCCAACACGTTCGAAGTCTTTAACTCAAAATTTCCCTGCAACACCAACTGCTATTTTAGGACAGAAAGAAGGTTTGTGTAATACCACCGGAAATGCATTCTCCATTCCTGCTGTTGCCAATGCAACTAGTTATAACTGGGGAATTACTGGTGGAACTATTGTTACCGGTCAAGGTACAAACGGTATCACCGTAGATGTTGCATTATTGATTGGTAGCGGATCCATCACCGTGCAAGCGGTGAATGGTTGTGGTACAAGTTTAACACGTACGTTAACAATCAAAGGTGCTCCTGCACGTCCTGATCCAATTGCTGGAAATGTTTCTGTTTGTGATAACACAACTGAACCATATTCAGTAGCAACAGTAGCGGGTGCTGATTCTTATACTTGGGTAGTTTCTAGTGGATCGGTATCAAGCGGTCAAGGAACGAAAAACATCACTATTGATTGGGCTGCACCTGCTGTAGGTCAAACCATGTCGGTGACTACTGCGAATGCATGTGGAAGTAGTTTAACCCGTTCGTTAACTGGAATTACAGTGAATAACTGTCCACGTTTCGGTATGAATGCGGATCAAGTGAATTTAAATGCATTCCCAAATCCAGCAACCGATCGCGCAACCATTCAGTTTACATCTGAAGATAATAGCGACTACCGTTTACGCATATCCGATGTTACAGGAAGAACATTGTTCTTAGAAAATGGTACTGCTGCTGCAGGACTTAATACCAAGGTTCTTTCTTTAGATGGATTTGCTTCTGGAGTGTATAACTTAACCATAGAAATGAATAATGCACAGCAACAAATTAAATTGATTGTTGAGTAAGTAACGTAAGATTTAAAAAGTTCGAAAGAACATAATACCAAAAGCCCCCGAAGTGTATGCGCAAGCATACTACTTCGGGGGCTTTTTAATGGATGAATTTTTCTACAGTAATTTAATTCACCAACCATCCAGAAGCGTGCTTACCCAGAAGCGTGCCGAAGGCTCTGCTTCTGGGTGCTTCTGGGTGCTTCTGGGAATAATGCTCAACAACAGATTAAACTTATTGTTGAGTAAATAAAATCTAAAAGCCCAGAAGTGTATGCGAAAGTATTCTACTTCGGGGGTTTTGTTTTTTTTGAAAGAGTTGTCACTTTAAGTTAATGGAAATGTCAAAATGATTTAATGCATCATCAAGTTTTGTAATAAGGATGCTACAAAATTTCCATCTAAAAAGACGGTCAACTTAAGAGATTTTACCAATATAAATCGTCACTATCAATAAGTAGAGCAATTTTTATAGCGGTGATAGTTTTTTTAATTCTTTACACAACGAACAGATACTCCATTATTCGGATCTCTTGATTCTTTTTGCAAGGCAAAGGCTAACCTTCGAGACCATGCCCATGTTCCTAAACCAGCACTATCATTTACACTCCACCACCAAGTATATTGGTTGACAAATTGGTAAGTACCATAATCAATACGCTCTCCAGCAGGTAATGCAGTAAATCCTGTTAGGTTGCTCACATACCATGGAAGATTTGGATTCCCCCAGCCGATACTAATAGGCCCTGAAACATTCGTACTTGTATCTTGAATCATAAGTCCAGCGGTTAAACTAACCTTTGTCATATTGGTATCATAGGTCGGATCCAGAAACTTTGTAAGTTCATTCCAGTCATCTTCACCAGGTACATGCCAACCTGTTGGACATACACCTCTGGAGTCAATTACTGTATACCAGTTGTACAATTTCCCGAAAATAATATCATGCTGCAAAGAAGTATTGTAAGCCGACCAAGCGCCAGTGGTTGCCGTTGACCAATTTGAATTATTCAAACCGGAAGTTATAAGGTCTCCATTATTATATTTTGAAGTTTTCAGATTCTCTGCCATCCAACATTGATTTCCTATAGTAACAACATTATATACATTACCATCGATATCTGTTATTGTTGTCAAGGGTCCACACCCTCCAGTACCTGAATAGCACAAGGAAACATTACCAATATTTGTATAAGAGCCAAGTGATCCAGCAGTTGCGGAACTATATACCGTTGAAGATGTATTAAACATTACAACAGTTGCATTTACCCCAGGAGCAACCACAAACTGAAAGTAACCAGTTGCAGAGTACAGTACGGAAGTATTACTTCCACCCCAGGATGCATAGGCATAAGCACCGACGGGTAAACCAGCGCAATCAACTGCCTGGCAGGTGATATAAGGAGGACATGGAACCGTAATCAGCGGAGCAGGAAAATTCGAAGTTGTGCCAGTCGGAATTGTTACCGAAGCCACATTTGAAGTGATAAGTTGACTTCCCAATTGATAACTAACCGACATGTTATATGTCCCAGGATATGCCATTGTTGTATAATCTCCATTGGCGTCTGTCTGTACTAAATAAGTACCATTTAAATCAACCCAAGCGCCTGACATCGGTACATTATTACAATCAACCACAGAACCAGATAAAGTAGGGAATGATGCGGAACTCATACCGGGCATCCACCATGAAAAATGACTCACAGTTGCTACATAATAATTCGTGGTTTTGGTGGCGGTTCCTTCTTCCACCCAAACTCCGAGTACTTCGTTATAATTCATCAAGAGTGTAGAAATGGGTGCAGTACCGAGCTGCGATGATGATATTGGAACTTTAATGGTTGCATTAATTCCTGTGGCAAGATTCAATGATCCACCAGATTGATCTTCTATGCTTAATCCCATGATTCCGAATCCTAATGAAGAAAATAATTCACCATTGCTACTCTTAAATGCCATATCTCCGCCTGGATACTGTAGAGCAAACTTGTCGTCATCAGTAGATAAGTATTTTACATACACATTCACCATTCCAGAAAAAGGTTGACCGCTTTGGGTTACGAAACAACCAGCAGGAAATTCAATAATACAACCATTGGTTGTAGTGACAACTCCTCCACTTGTTCCATTAAGGGTATACGGTGTTATTTTTTTATGTAAGCAAATTTCAAGAGAATAAGCACCACCGTTTTTAACCATAATACCTCTTCCTGAAGAGTAATAACCATTCTTGGTAGCAGATACATAAGCTCTTGACCCATTTACAGACACATCATTAAAATAAAAGACGCCGTTTACATCCGATGTTATGGTTGTAGCACCAAGTTTTAAATTACAAAACTGCAAAGGAGTCTGATTTTCATCTACCACTCTACCTGCAATTTTAACTATATTTTTACCAGTCTGTTGGGTAATTTCATTTAGACTATCTCCATCTTTTTTACACGAGAAAAATAAAATGGAAATTAGTAATAGTACAAACCTCATTGTACATTTTACATTTAGGTTAAAAGGTTTTTTTTTCATCGTGGTTTATTTGGTTATTGGTATACATAAAGTATCACGTAAGCTACACCCATTTGGTTTAGCTACACAACGAATATAAAAACACAATTCAAAAAAAGGCAAAAACCCTTAATTTCAAGGGATTCACCCAATTTTTTTGCAAGATTTTCAAACTTTACTTATCTTACCATCCCTTAGAAAATGACCGGACCTCAAATTCTACTTTTTTTTGTTAAACTAATAGATCGATTCCCTTATGAAAATGTGTTCACGAGTAAAGCCCATGGTAAAAAAATTATTCCTCATTGGTTTCTTATGCTGTACCATCTTGTCTACAGCTACAGCACAACAACTTAATTCGGTTGTTCAATCTTACCTCCAACAAAATCAAAAAGCATATAACTTAACGGAAAGAGATATTGTTTCTTGGATGGTTACGAACCAATACCAAGATGATAAGTCAGGTGTGCAGCATGTGTACATTCAACAACACTATAAGAAAATTCCGGTGTTTAATGCGATTGCGGCAATAGCCATTCGTAGCGGTAAGGCCTATGGGTTAACACCACCGTTTGTATCAAACCTCGATGGTAACATAAACGCCGACCAACCTTCCATCTCCCCACAGCAAGCAGTAAATTCTGCACTGCAACACTTGGAATTGTCAGCAACACCTACAGGACAAGTTGTGAAAGTAGAAAAAGAAGGAAGAAAACATTTTTTCAATATGCCAACCATCTCTTCTTCTCCCGTTACCGTCGAGTTGATGTACGTTCCCACCGCTAAAGGAGTGAAACTGGCATGGAATGTTAATCTAGATCTTAAAATCGGTTCGCATTGGTGGAATGTACGCGTGGATGCACTCACCGGTCAGTACCTTGAAAAAAATGATTGGGTGGTGTCATGTGCTTTTGATCATCCTCATGATCATGCCTCACTAGCTGCTTATCCATCTCCACTCCCTTTGCCTACACCTGGATCTGGAACAGCGCAATACCGTGTGTTACCGTTGCCAGTTGAAAGTCCTATTCATGGTGCATTTTCATTCTTGAATGATCCCTCTGAACCAGTACCCTCTCCCTATGGATGGCATGATACTAACGGAGCTGCCGGCGTAGAGTATAATATTACAAGAGGTAATAATGTGTATGCCTATGAAGATGCGAACAACGATAATTTACCAGGTTACTCTCCCGATGGTGGAGCACTTCAAACTTTTAATTTTCCGTATCATCCCGATTCATCGAATGCATACCAACGCGATGCTTCCATCACCAATCTTTTTTACATGAATAATAGAATCCATGACGTATTGTATCAAAATGGATTTAATGAAGTAGCCGGAAATTTTCAAAGTAATAATTATGGAAATGGTGGCTTAGGGAATGATTATGTAAATGCCGAAGGTTTTGATGGTGGAGGAACGAATAATGCCAATTTCGCAACTCCTGATGATGGTACAAATCCGCGTATGCAAATGTATTTATGGACAAATCCTAATTCGGGTTCATGTACCAACTCACTCACTGTAAATGAACCTCCTGCTATTGCTGGCCTTAAATCAATTGCATTGGCTACTTATAATCCAACGAATGCATTTAATATTACAGCAAATGTTGTGCTCGCTTTAGATGGAGTAGGTACCACTTCCGATGGATGCACCGCATTTACAAATGCAGCTGCGATAGCAGGGAAAATTGCACTTATCGACAGAGGAAATTGTAGCTTTTATATTAAAACAGAATTCGCTCAAGCTGCCGGCGCCATTGGTGTAATTATCGCCAATAATGTTGCTGGATCTACTCCTCCTGCGATGAGTGGAACTCCAACAGTAACCATTACCATTCCTACCATTTCTGTGAATCAGGCAGATGGTAATGCAATGAAAACTCAATTGAGTAGTTCGGTTACTGTTTCTTCTACATTAATTATATGCGCAACTCCTCCTCAGTTAGATGGATCCTTTGATAATGGAATTGTTGCGCATGAATATGGACATGGTGTTTCTAATCGCTTAACAGGCGGACCTGCAGCTTCAAGTTGTTTGCAAAATGCAGAGCAAGGTGGAGAAGGGTGGAGCGATTGGCTCGGATTAATTCTTACCATCGAACCCGGTGATGTTGGAACAATGGGTCGTGGAATTGGAACCTATGCATTAGGACAACCTACTACCGGTCTGGGTATTCGTCGTTATCGTTACTCAACCGATATGGGCATTAATCCACAAACGTATGCGGATCTTGCTACCAGTTCTGGACCACATCCACGAGGAGAAATATGGTGCGATGCTATTTGGGATATGACATGGTTTTTAATTCGTGACTTTGGTTATGATGCAAATTTGCAAACAGGAACAGCGGGAAATAATATTGCGCTGAATTTAGTGTTGAAAGGAATGGCTTTACAACCATGTAGCCCTGGCTATATCGATGCGCGTAATGCAATTCTTTTAGCAGATGATATTTATTATGGCTCGGCACATCGTTGTCAAATATGGGAAGCATTTGCGCGAAGAGGAATGGGATACAATGCTGCGCAAGGAAGTTCAAATGCAGTGGGTGATGAAACCGTAGATTTTACGTATCCTACTTTTTGTTTGAATCCAACACTTCCCCCAATTGCCGCATTTACATCTAACCAAACTACGGCTGCGTGTCCTGCGAGCATCCAATTCACAGATGCTTCAACAAATATTCCTCAGTCATGGTTCACAGTGTGCAATTATCAGCAATTCCGAATGGAGCTTTAGTCGTTTCTGGATATAATGTCGTCGGAATCACGTATGCTCCAACAAGCGGTTCAGGGACTGCTGTTTCATTAACGGATGATGTCGTTACTGGAGCTTTACCCATCGGGTTTAATTTTAATTTTTATGGAAATACGTATTCTAATTTTTATATTTCTTCCAATGGATTTATCGGGTTCTCTCCAGGAATGGTGAATGGATGTTGTCAAGGACAAAATATTCCTAACCCATCGGATCCAGATAATTTAATTGCGTTTGCTTTTAATGATTTGAATCCATCAGTAAATGCAAGTGTGGTCAATTACTTCACTACTGGTACAACACCCAATCAAAAATTGGTGGTGAATTATCAAACCTACCATTATAACGGTACCGCCTATCCGATGAAAGGTCAAATCGTATTGTTAGAAAATGATAATAGTATCGAAATACATACCGATAGTATCGTAAGTCCAGCAGGAAATGTGACTACCCAAGGAGTGGAAAACGCAAACGGGACATTGGCCACAACTTTTGCTGGACGTAATGCAACGGTGTTTACTGTTTATAATAATGCAGTTCGATTTACTCCTTATTCGACATATAATTATGCATGGACACCTTCCGCTACCATGAACAATGCTTCTATTGCTGCACCCAAAGCAGCTCCAACTTCAACCACGAACTTTAATGTAATCGTTACGGATCCGAATGGATGTACCTCTGCACAAACCGTAAATGTGATCGTAAACGTTTGTGGACCTGGCTCAGGATTAAATTTAAGAGCCTTTATCGAAGGATTGAGAGCAGGTCCTGGTGTAATGACGCCTGTATTGTACAATTCCGGAGAAAGCACGAATCCTTTGGATTGTGATTCTATTACTATTGAGTTGCACAACTCAACGACTCCTTTTGCGCTCGTGTATTCTGTTGACGCGTTACTAAACATTAATGGATATGCATCGGCGAACTTCCCTGTGGGAGCTTTAGGCAATAGTTATTACATAGTCGTTCGATCAAGAAATGGAATTGAAACCTGGTCGAAGTTGCCGGTGTTGATGAGTGCATCTACGGTTTATGATTTAACGACACCATAGAGTAGGAGAGTTGGAGAGTGGGAGAGTGGGAGAGTGGGAGATCGCGAAGCATCGCGAGGAGAGTGAGAAAGAGTGTGAGAGCGAAGTATGAGGAGAGCGAGAAACTGAAACAAAGCGAGGGGTGACGGAGAGAGAATCAAAAATAGTTCGAGGAAATTTTGCACCATCTTCGGCCTTTGCGAGAATAAATAGCATTGCGTAGCTTCTGCAAGAAAACTATCGAAGAGAAAACAATCATTGCGCAGCCTTAGCGCCTTCGCGTCTTTGCGAGAAAACTGGCGGAGAGAAAACTAGCGAAGAGAAAACTGGCGAAGAGAAAACGATCGTAGCGCAGCCTTAGCGCCTTAGCGTCTTTTTAAGCTGAGCTGGCCGAGGGTTTCGAGAAAGATTCACCCTGAGCTTGTCGAGGGGTAGCGAAAAGAAATAAATCGTAGCGCAGCCTTAGCGCCTTAGCGTCTTTGCGAGAAAACTGGCGGAGAGAAAACTAGCGAAGAGAAAATTGGCGAAGAGAAAATTGGCGAAGAGAAAACGATCGTAGCGCAGCCTTAGCGCCTTCGCGTCTTTGCGAGAAAACTAGCGAAGAGAAAACTAGCGAAGAGAAAACTGGCGAAGAGAAAACTAGCGAAGAGAAAATTGGCGAAGAGAAAACGATCGTAGCGCAGCCTCATCCTTAATAATTTCTATTTATTTCCGTAACCCCTTCTTCGTTTTGATGTATAAACTTTGCATCAGAAGAATTAAATTCCATGAAAGCAATCGCTAAAAAAGTAAAATGTCCGCAGTGTGGAAATGTGATGGATCCCATCAAGATAAATCCTACCGACAAATCCATCAAACTATTGTCAAGAGTGTATAAAGCAAAACGATTTATTTGCCACGCTTGTTTACATGAAAAGAAGACGTATGATCGGATTCGAAATCAATTGGCTTTAATTGCTATTGAGAATCAATTTAACAACTAACCCTGAGGCTCAATCGTAAAATCGATTACCCGTCAGGATTAACCCCAAACAGAAATTTCCTCTTTAGTAATCCCTAAGCCCCAAAAAAAGCAAGTTAAGTAAATGTACAATTTGGATTAGAAAAATTGCGCATAAAAAAACCTGCTACTCTTTCGAATAGCAGGCTTAATACAATGTTAAGTATCTTATTTATTAAGAATAATTCTTTTCACAGTTTGTGAAGCACCCGATTGAACTTTGATTAAATAAATACCATTATGGTATTCCGATAAATCAATTTGTCCAACTGAAGCATTTGCTTTCAAGGTTACAAACTTCAATTCATTTCCGAGGATATCACTCACACGTACATTCACCGCTTTACCTTGAGTTGCTTTGTAGTTGATCGTAACAATACCTCTTGATGGGTTTGGATATACGTCAATTGCTAAAGTAGATTTTGGAGTACTTAATCCAGTTACACAGTTAGTAGTTGAATTTGTATTCGCAGCTCCAGGAGTAATACAAACACGATTCCAATCTGTAGAGTCATCATTGGTATCCGCTCCATCAGGGAAACGAGAGATACCTAAGTATTTACCGGCAATACTATCAGTTTGTGCGGTATCACTTTGTATTGATGGGCATCCATTCCCAGAAACATAAGGAGCAATGCAACTTCCTTCGTAACTAACCACATCAATTAAGTTCAAAGTATTGTTGTCGCGGATAACAATTGCATCTGGAAAACCATTTTGAATGATATTAGCAAATTTATTAGCAAGTACCATATCGCAGTTAGGAACTAATCCGCTACCACCACAAATAACGAAGTAATCCCCAGAATTCAATACTTGACTTGGTAATGGAAAACTATCATAAAAGGAATTACTAGATGCATTTCCGTTAAATAGTAAAACAGTATAATCTCCTAAATTGATTCCGCTAGGTGATGCATTATAAAGTTCAATAAATTCAGCACTGTCAACACTTGGTTGATCATAGTCAACTTCGTTAATAACTAAAGTAGACTGAGCAATCGTTGTACTTGCCGCGGCCGCAATGATGAATAGTAAAGTAAAGATTTTTTCATTTTGTAATTATTAATTATTTGTGGCAAAAGTAGTGAATAAATGAGCAGTAATACCTAAAAATGATTTACTTCACGATTATTTAATCTAAAATTTTTGCATGTATATTATTGATATTCAATCTTTAAATAGGTTTTTTTAAGAAAGGAACGCAATTAACTGTGATTAATCAAATCTCCCAACTTAACCTTTGAAGAAAGGCCATATTCAATCTGCTTACCAATGAGATAGCGGGATCCAATTATTAAAGCAAGCATGAATCATCTAACACCTGTCCCGCAGAACTGCGGGATCTCCCATCTCCCATCTCCCATCTCCCTTCCCATCGCTTCCGTCAATTTTCACCCGACAATCCTTCTTATTCACCAAAAGGATTCACTATTAGCTTCTACTTCGATGGTAATTTGCATCAGTAGAACACAAAATATATGATAAAAGACGTCCCTTCCGTAGAACAATTCAACTCGCTTAGCTTCGATGAACAAGCATGGCATGTTTGGCACCACGCCACCTTTATGATCGTACGACAAAATTTACAGTATAGAGTAAATCTATATTATATGAATGGATTTTACATTCAACTGTGGTACCATGTGAAGAAAAATCGTATTAATAAAATCGGTGCTACTTATTCAACATCTGTAATGAATCCTTACCTCCGACTCATCGAATTGAAAGATATTATTTCGTAATGCTGACATCAGTCCTGCATCCAAATAGAAAGCCCTGCGATGCGGGGCTTTTGAATTTTTATATTTATCGTCACCTATTGATTCTTATTTAAACGCAGCGGGCGCAACGTCCGGCTTCGATCGCAACGAGAGCAACGAATATATTTTCGAATCAAGATCTCGACGATTCAAAAAACATCCAAAATCTAAAATCTAACTTCTACAACGGAATATTCCCATGCTTCTTCTTCGGCAACTTCACCACTTTATTCTCCAACATGGCGAAAGCATTAATTAATTTCTGACGAGTATCTTCTGGTTTAATCACCTCATCCACATACCCACGCTCTGCAGCGCGATATGGATTTGCAAAATGGTTAATGTACTCTTCTTCTTTCTCTTTCAATTTTGCAGCAGGATCTTTTGCTTTCGAAATTTCTCCTTTGAAAATAATTTCTGCAGCTCCTCTTGCACCCATCACCGCAATCTCCGCAGTGGGCCATGCATAATTCATATCCGCACCAATATGTTTTGAATTCATTACATCATAGGCACCACCGTAAGCTTTACGAGTAATTACTGTTACTCTCGGAACTGTCGCTTCACAAAACGCATATAATAATTTCGCACCGTTGCTAATGATTCCATTCCATTCCTGATCAGTCCCTGGTAAAAATCCTGGTACATCTTCCAACACGAGTAAGGGAACATTAAAGCAATCGCAAAAACGTACAAAGCGAGCCGCTTTGGTCGATGAATGGATATCGAGTACCCCCGCTAAGTAAGCAGGTTGGTTGGCGACAATACCAATGGATCTTCCGGCAAGTCGTGCAAATCCAACTACAATATTTTCTGCGAAATTTTTATGAACTTCAAAAAATCCTTCTCCGTCATCATCAATTAAATGATCAATGACTTCACGAATATCATAAGGTTGATTGGGATTTTCAGGAATGATGGTATTCAAAGCAAGTCGCTTTTCATTGCTAATGGTATAAGCATAGTGTGGTGCTTGGTCTTCACAATTCGAAGGAATATAACTCAACAATCTTTTGATCGAGTTGATGCATTCAATTTCGTTAGCACAAGAAAAATGCGTCACTCCTGATTTTACACTGTGTGCCGATGCCCCTCCTAAATCTTCACTAGTCACCTCCTCGTGCGTTACTGTCTTCACCACATTAGGTCCCGTCACAAACATGTACGATGTATTTTCTACCATCATAATGAAATCAGTGATAGCAGGTGAATAAACAGCACCCCCCGCACAAGGTCCCATGATGGCACTAATTTGTGGAATCACTCCCGAAGCCATCGTGTTTCTGTAAAAGATATCGGCATAACCACCTAAGGAAACAACACCCTCTTGAATACGTGCGCCACCCGAATCGTTGAGTCCAATGAGTGGAGCTCCATTTTGCATCGCTAAATCCATGATGCGACAAATTTTTCCTGCATGTGCCTCCGCTAAGGATCCTCCAAAAACAGTGAAGTCTTGTGCGAAAACATACACTAACCGACCTGCTATTTTTCCGTAGCCGGTCACAACACCATCGCCTAAATATTTTTCTTTGTCTAAACCAAACTCCACCGATCGATGTGTCACCAACATACCAATCTCTTCAAAGCTGCCTTCATCTAATAAAAAATGTAAGCGCTCTCTAGCCGTTAGTTTTCCTCTTTTGTGTTGAGCTGCAATTCGATTTTCGCCTCCGCCTTTATGCGCTTCTTCTTGTTTTTGCTGTAGTAAAGTGAACATGTTGTTTGGATGTTTATGGCTTCAAAAGTAATAGAAAAATGTTCATCTTCGATACACATAGAAGAAGGGTAACTCACTGTGTAAGTTGAAAATCGAGAAAGAAGCGTGTAAGTTGGAGTGTTTATTTTGAAAAAATTGCTCGAACAAAGAAAGGCATTGAAAACTCCAATGCCTTTCACTTTTTAATAACCTGAACCTTTATTATTAATCTATAGCAACTTTTAATTAGAATAAATCAAAATTTAAGATGTTGATTCCAATTTGAAAAGGATGTAAACTGGGACCTCTATTTTCCTTGAACAACGTGTTTAATGAATACGAAGCATATAAAGTGTACGACTGATAACCAATTCGAACGGTGGCATCGTAACGAAAAGGTTGGATATTGAATTCATCATGTCGTTTGGTTTTTTCTTTGTCTCCATCTTCGGTGTATACTAGTTTTAGATGTGAATTGTATTTGTATGAAAATAAGATTCCAGTAGCTACGTGAAAGGATTTTTATATTCCAAACGAGAATTAAACTGCAGCAACAGGGGAATAGTAATATAGTTGACGGCCAGCTTATTTTTTTTGTAATTGATGCGTTCGTTGTTTTTGTCGTAATCGTATCCAGCAACCGTACGGTTAGTGTCGGATAGTAATGTTTTGTCAGAGCTAAAGCGATAGTTGTTTAACGTTAATCCAATTCCCGTGGTGAACATTAAATACCTTTTGTAAAGCGGGAAGTCGTGTGCGAATAAATTTATGTTTACATTGATGGATTTGCCCGAATTCAATTCTAAGAAATCATATCCATCTGGAATATCGGTGCTGAATTTGTCTTTTATGAGAAGCTGATTGAATCCAATTTCAAAACCGCTCCAATGTGATCTCGCATTTTCACTTCTGTTGAAGATGGAATCTCGATCCCAATGGATTCCATAGTTGCGATCATCATTAGGGGCACCCACATATTCATTCGAATCGTTTCCATTATGATTGCGATTACTTTCTGATGTTTCGTCTCCATTGTAAACACCATATTTTCCAATGCCGCTGATATTAGTATTTAAACTTGTTGGTTTGGTTTTGTAATAGAAGGTACCCGATCCAGAAATATTTAATTCCAGCGACTCCGTAACATCCATCATGAATTTTCCTACACCGCTAATCTTTGTTTCTACATCTTTAGCTTTTAACTCAAGAGCATCCACTTTCCCACTGCCACTCACAGAACTTTCTACATGATTCGCAACTCCTTCTAGTTGCAATTTGCCCAATCCGCTGATGTTTACTTCTAAATAATCTACATCAAGTGGCATCTTTACAGTACCTGAACCAGAAATGGAAACTTCTAAGTTTTTTCCTGTGATTACACTATCTGCAAAAACTTTTCCGATACCGCTGATTTTTATTCCTTCTAATTTTTCTAGGGTGATGTACACTTTCGCGTACTTGCCATGAATACTTAAAGCTCCATCTTCAACTTTTGTTTCAGTTTTATCGAGATTATTTTCTGATACTATTTTTACCTCTTGCGGACTCCCAATGCGCACATGCACTTCTGCATTATCTTTTATTTTAATCGTACTGAATTCAGCAAGATTTCGTGTTTCTTCAGATTGCGCAAAACTAATTTGTCCAATGAAGCAGTAGAGCGCAATGAGTAATAATGTGTAATGTTTCATAACCGTAATTTATTTTTGGATTCTTATTTTAAGATGAAAAGGAGAAGTTGAAAGTTACAATGATTTTATTTTTTTTATTTAATATTTCGCGGATTCAAATTGGCGTTGTATCGTTTTTTTATTCGTTTTAATCTCATACGCACTCATTTTTCCAGTTATCGGATTGAAAGTAGTGCGCACTTTCACTTTGTTATTTGAAATTTTATTGATGGCATTCCCCACAAATTTATAAAGTCGGCTTTTGAAAGGGAGTCGAATGGGATTTTCTGGACTACTCACTAAATCTCCACCAACTGCGTTATTAATATTTTTTGCAGTGACATCAATTACATCATTCGCCAAACGTGAAGCTTGTAAAATTTCCAAGAGCGAGGGTGGCTCGTTCGGATTTTCATAAGCAATCGTAGCTTTTGGTGTATAGCGTCGCTCCACCGGAAGTGTTAGTTGATTAACACGGAGTGGTTGAGTTCCCTTTAATTCCATCGCCATCAATTCTTCTTCTTGTCGAACTAGTTTGTTGTTATGTGGTAGCTGTGGAACTTTTTTATTAAATGTTGGAGATGATTTTTCTTCAGCAAAATTATTTTGCTCCTGATTTATTTTAGGAAGTACAACCTTTTGTGATTTTCTTTCTTGGTTAGATGGACGTGTTGTTTTGGAAAGCGTATCTACCGATGCAAGTTGCTTTTCTTTTTCGTAGATGGGAGTCTCGGGGCTTCGCGATGGTGTAATCAATGAAGGTGTCACAGTCGAATCTTTAACTTCAACTACATGTCGATCGGATCCCGAATTGTTTTGATAGATGGTAAAAAGAATGCCAGCACCAATCAGCAACAGGAGCATCGCAGCAATACGATAGAAAATATTTTGTTGATAGAATGGAATCACGATTCCTTTACGTAATTTTTTCTTGTTTGGAAATTCTTCATCATTCACCGCCGACAAAATCGTTTGTTGATAAAGCGCTTTGTCAATGTTAAAGGAAGGATTATTTTTCAAGAATGCTAACAAGGTTGTGCGCTCTTGTAAATTTAAATCGCCATGCAAATCAGCAATCAACCAGTTCTGAATATTATTGGTTGTGATTGCAGAAAATTGCTTTAAGGATGAGTGTTTTTCAAATTGTTCATCCGTTTTATTTTCTGATTTTGTTTTAGCAAGGATTGTTTGATCTTTCAAAAACGCAGGATGTGCCACCAAAAAATTCTCAAGACTTTGCAATTGTTGAGTCGTTAAATCTCCTTCTAATTGTGCAATTAACCACTCTTGAATATTTTCTTCACAAACCTCATCGTATTTCTTGAGCGATTGTTTATTAAACAATTTCTCTTCTGCAATCATTGGTGTTGTGATGAAGATGTCAGCAAAAGCATCAAATTCTTCTTTTAATAAAGGATGTTGTTCTAAAAACAAAAACAACTCAGCCACCTGTTCGGCGCTTAGCTGCTTCTCGTAATAGTCGAGAAACCATGCTTCATAGTTGTTTTGGTTGATGTTCATTTTAGATGACGTTCTCTAATTTTCCGATGAATTCTTTCATCGCTAATCGTGCTCGGTAGATATATACTTTTACTTGACTTTCACTTAAGTTGGTGATTTCTCCAATCTCTTGATAAGAATAACCTTCGTAATCTCTCAACATAATCACCGACTTCTGTATTTCTGGTAATCGATCCAAGGCATTTTTAATTATTTCTTTTAATCCTTGATAATGTCCACTACTATGACTGTAATCCGATTCACTCACTTCATTCCAGTTTCCTTGCTTTTTTTGTCGACGAAGTTTTTCGAGCATGGTATGATAAGCCGTCGTATATAAATACGACTTCGACTTCTCACCATTGATATTATCCAAATTCATCCACATTTTTTCAAATGAATCTTGAACAATGTCTTGAGAAAATTCCTTGTCGCGTGTGCTGTGTAGGATAAATCGATACACACCGTCTGCGTGGGTATCTACACAAATATTGTATTCTTCCGTGGTCACTGTTGAGGATAAATAGGAGTCCGAGAATAAGACTAATTGCTGGGTTTAAAGTTACTCATTTACTAGGCGTTTCAACGAATTAGTTGAAAAACAGTTAGTTAAAATATATCAAGTGGGCTTTTTATCTTCCAAATTTTAACTTTTTATGCTCGAGTTCATGAAATTGATATAGGAGTATTGAGGAAAACTGTTTTACTTTTACATGCTCTAACCAAAATAAAAATTACACGTGAAGTATTTACTAATCCTTGTTCAGTTATTATTCGCAAGTACCTTATTTAGTCAAACGGCAAATCGAATCCTTGTTCCCGGTATGAAGTGTAGCATGGAGGTAAGTGATAAATTCAAATTAGCCACTCGGTTTAATGGATTTGAGCATACTTCCATAAATGCAAGTATTATCGTTTCAATATTACGTAATCCATTAGAAAGAAATATGGCTTCGGTGGAATCGGATAATATGAAGAATAAAGGATTTAATTTAGTGAATAAGAAAGAAGTGGTGGTTTCAAACAATAAAGCTTTTTTGTATGAGTTGTATAATGAGAATAAAAAGGGAAAAGTGAGAAAGTACTTTTTAATTTTTGGAGATTCTACAAAAACAATTTTTATTGATGCCATGGCTCCCGATAGTAATGAGGTGATTTGCGCGGAGCTGAAAAAAATAATTTTGACAACAATGTATGATGAAAATATGGTAGAGGATCCTTTTGCTTCCCTTAGTTATTCGGTTTCTATCGACACAAATATTTTTAAAGTAGCTAAAAACTCAAGTTCAGGTGTGGTATATACGAATGAGAAGGGAAATACTCCCGCCTTTTTGAGTTTTTCAGTGGCCTCTCAATCGATTAAAGATAAACCAAAAGATGAAAAAGAGTTTGCAGAATTAAAATTGAAAAGCCTTATCAGTACCGATTCCTTGATTTCTGTTTCTATAAATCCCATTACGATTCACAACTTGAAGGGATATATTATGGAAAGTACTACCTTTAGCAAAACAAAGAAATCAAGTTATAATTATCAAGTTTTTCTTTATGGAGAAAAGGAGAATTATTATATGATGATGGGAAGGTCGATGAGTTCAATGGAATTAAGTCGCAAAACTTTTGAGCCGATTGCAAAAAGTTTTCAATTAAAATAATAAGTTAAACTTTTAAATATTTTTATTATCATGAATGCATTTAACAGAAACAGGATTCAACCCCTGCCCACTTTCTTTGATCGTTATATTTT
Organism: Bacteroidota bacterium; assembly: GCA_016709725.1. GTDB lineage: Bacteria > Bacteroidota > Bacteroidia > AKYH767-A > OLB10 > JAJTFW01. Next base: position 719,694 of record JADJMG010000001.1, on the reverse strand, counting down.
GGAAGTGGAAGAAGATGATCTCATTCAGGCTTTAGGAAATTCGCTCGAATATTGGGATAATTTCGATTGGGATCGTTTAGAAAAAATAGGTAACCGCGTTTACCAAGAAGGAAAATGGACAGTAAAAGATATCCTCCAACACATCAACGATAATGAACGTGTGCAGAGTTATCGCATACTACGTTTCGCCCGAAACGACCAAACCGCGCTCGCAGGTTACGACGAGGATTTGTTTGTAGCGAATGCCAACGCCAACAGTCGTTCACTCGATGAATTAAGAGATGAGTTTATGTATCTGAGAAAATCATCATGTAGTTTATTGAAGAGCTGTAATGCAGAAACATTGATGCGGACTGGAATCTGTTTTGAAATCGAAATGTCGGTACTCGCGCTTGGTTTTGTATTGGTGGGTCATCAAATACATCACATGAAAGTGATTGAGGAAAGATATTTTCCACTAGTGAAATAAAGGCATTAACCTATGCAGGATTTCGATTGGACCAAATTCACGCAACGCATTGTTGTCAATGCCCCCATGGAAAAAGTTTACACTGCCTGGACCAATTGTCAAGAATTGGAAAAATGGTTTTTATCAAAGGCGCGTGTGAAGAAATCAGCCGATGTTGTTGAGATAAGCGATGCGATGCAAGCCGGTGATGAATACGCTTGGAACTGGTTTGGTTATGAATTTACCGAGTATGGAGAAATTTTGGAAGCCAACGGGAAAGATCTCTTTGCATTTTATTTCGCTGGGAAAACAAAAGTAGAAGTGAAACTTTCCATGATAAATAATCAAGTACTAGTTACGTTAACACAATCTGAAATTCCTGAAGATGATGATTCAAAGAAAAGTATTCGTTTAGGTTGTTCTTCCGGATGGGCTTTTTATCTCGTGAATTTAAAGGCTTGGCTTGAGCATGGTATCGATCTACGCAATAAAGATATCGGCAACGGAATTGTAGTGAATGGATAAAAAAAAGCCGCTCATCACTGAGCGGCTCTTTTTATAAAATATTTTTATTAGAATTTGATGTCTACGCCTAAAGCAATTACATCTAAGCTATTGCTTGTTTTTACTTTCACATCTAAAGGCTGTGCAAGAACTGCAGTAACCGTTTGGTCTTTGTAGAAAGTATGCATATAAGCAGCCGTGAATGTAATGTTGTTGTTAATTGTATAGCTCATTCCTGTGTTGATATTGTAGTTATCATCAGGAGCCGTTTCAAATGCACCCGCTTTTGTAAAATAACCATTGCGATCGCTGTATTGGAAATCGGTATATCCACCACCTACACTAAACAAGAAGTTTTTTCCTGCTTGGAAGGTAGAGGCAATATTAATTCCCATAGCGTCACCGGCTAAGTTAGCATAGTTTTTCTCGTTAGTAGCCATGGTCGACGTACCCCAATTCGCAGATGATTGTGCATAGTAGTTGAAGTCACCATAAACCATAACGGTAGGGGTAGCCGCAAATGCAGCACCAAATGCAATGACAGAAGGTAAGTCGCGACGACTTTTTGAACCATCCGTAGCGATTCCTAAATCATCTTTTTTTGTTTTGGTTTCAAAATCCATTTTCACTGCCGACTCATAGCGAGCGGTGAAACGTGTGCGTGGACTTGCTTGCACCATCATACTAAATACTCCACCAAAGCCAGAAGCTGTTTCTGTTGTATTCAATTCAAAACGTGAATCGGGAAACATCATCGGTGATTGGGTTAACGACAATCCAGCTTGTGTTTTGTTCGTTGCATCAATATAGCGACCTGCTATTGCAAATGAAATCATATCATTCACAGCATACGATCCACCTAACGTTGTAGTTAAATAAAAAGAAGATGCTTTCAAGCTTTGATGATCATAAGCAGCATAAGCTCCTTGTGCACCCATCAACGCTTGCATACCGATTAATTCTGTAGTGATACTTCCGGTAGGATAGTTTGCTGTTGCACCACCGCCTGCCATGAAGACACCAGTGAACAAAGCAAAATTATCTTGCTTATACGTCATGTATAAGTTTGGAAGAAATAGATCATTTCCATCTTGAGTATACGTTTTTTCGCCACCACCCATACCGAAGTCGAAGGTGTGACTAGGCTTTCTGAACAAACTTTGATTTCCCAAGTTAATATGGAAACCATTGTTTAATTTAATAAGTCCTGCAGGATTGTAAACCACGATGTCATTGGCATCCGTTGCTGCATTACGCGCTGGAGTTCGTACCCATTCAGCACTTAAGTTACTTAGATTGTCGTGTTGTGCTATGGCTGATACAGCAAGCAAACAGAAACATACTATTAATGAAAGATTTTTCATGATTTTGAGTTTAGTCTTTCTTTGTACGTCGATGAAAATACATAGGTTACAAGGGATTTGTAGCTTCTGATATACAGCTAGTTACAGACATATAATTCACACTTAAACACAGCGACCGCAGCGTTAAGCAACGGGCGCAACGTTTTTATCGTCGCAAAATCATTTCTTTCTAAAATCTCCCTTGAAGCTTGAAGCTTGCAGCTTGTTTCTGATCCGAAGCAAAAATTACGTCCACTCCCGAAATTTAATTTAAACCACCCGCCGCTTCTTCGCCACCTTCGCAATTTTATTATATGCCAATGCCACATCCATCCACTCCTTCAAATTTTTTTCCGTTTTGATGCCTTCCTCTTCAATATATAACATGCCTGTCATCTCACGACCTGTAAAGTCCATCGGCTTACTTCCTTTTTCTTCAATAATTTTTCACGATCATCGGGATTAATACGAAGCATAATTTTGTCTTTCATTACACCCATACACATTTTGCCGTCAATCATAAAACAAAGCCCACCAAACATTTTTTCTCTTCACAGGGTAATTGGGGATCTAATAAATCACGAATCCGCCCCGCCAAATTTTCGTCGTATGCCATGGTTTTTGTTTTATGGATTGATTTATAAAAGTAAAATATTTTCCGATTCGAAGCAAAATCAATTCAAACCTAAAGACTCTTTTATAGCGTCTATTGTTTATTTTGCGTTATCATTTCAACTTTTTTCACCCAACCTCTTGCTTTTCCGAAAATCTTTTTTACATTCGCTTAACCAATCCTCTTTTTATGAAAAATTATCTGAGTGCTTTAACAAGATGTTTAGTTCTTCTGCTTTTTATTCTTACAGGGAATTCACTGCAAGCGCAGTCCAATTTTGACGCTTATGTTATCACTTCGCAGCCCGTCAATGATGTGGTGGAAGGAACCATGTTTATTACGTTGACCGACACCAATCAAATTGATTTGATTGAGGTGAAAGTAGGAAGTAAGGAAGGACAAGCCGACTTAGCCAATCACCAGTTTACGTTTGACCAAACTTCGGGCTTACCTGCAGGCATGTCATGGCAACGAACAGGAAATCGAATTACTCTTTCTTTAGGCAGCTTTGCTTACAGCGATCTTCAATTTGGGTATGTGAGGTTGAAGAATAGTAGCGGTGTGTGGAGTGATACTTTTGCATTTGTGACGAATTAATTTGAAAATTTTCTGATTTGAAGATTTGAAAATGGCCCACAAGCCACCTTTTTTTAGAGTAAAATATAAGTGCTAACTATAAAATTTAAATTTCATAATTTTAATTCCTCATTATATGAAAAAGACTCACCAACTCACCAATTTACCAATTTACCATCATGCCAATTTACCAATTCTGGCGAGGTGCATTATTTTACTACTATTTCTAATAAACGTAAACGCTAACGCTGGCAACTACACTTGGAACGGTGCTACCAGTACCGACTGGTCAAATTCGAGCAACTGGAGTCCGGGAGGTGTCCCAAGCACTAATGATACAGTAACACTAAGCAACGGTGGGGTAAATTCTATTTTATTGGATGGAAATAGAACCATTACAAGGCTTGTAATTTCAGCAAACACCATAAATTTAAATACCTACGAACTTCATGTTTCTGGTAGAAGTTCCTTAAACGGTGGTGCTATTAATAATGGAAATTTAAAATTGAGAGGTACTTATGCTTTTTTTCAGGGTACCAACTTTAATTGCATATTAGATGTAATTGCTGGACAAATTAAATTTAGCGGCGGAACTTTTGATAAGACCGGAAGCTTTGAGCAAAATGGTTCGGCCAGTGGTTATGGGGAAGGGGGTTGTACTTTTAATGATGATGTAACCATCAAAAACACGGGCACCGTTTATTTAAGAATGGGGCAAGACGCTGGTGATACCTTTAACGGAAAAGTTTATTTGTATAGTAGTGGGAATTATTCTTTGCAAATGGCTTATGGTGATACTAGTTATTTTAATGATACCATCTATGTAAATAGTACAGGAAATGGCGGAATCAATTTTGCAAACGGAACTTATGGCGCATCTATTCTCGGCGATAGCGCATGTTTAGTTACAGGTAGTACTGGAATTAGTGCAGGAACTATTCAATTTAAAAATATTAATCAATCGGCAACCAGTAAAAATAGCATTACGGCTAGTGGTAGTGTATTGTTTAATGTGTACTCAAATTCATTTTTAGGAAAAGTGAATTTTACAGCACCAAACCTCGTTGTTAAATCAACAACCTTTGGAGATAGTACTTCGCTTACTAAAACAGGATCAACTTTAAACAATACATGGGATGGGGCAAATGTTTACGACGGTGTAGTTACAATTACCAATGGAAACACATCCACCGCCTATGTAAAATTAGCCAGCCAAAATGCCGACACTTATAATAAAGATGTTTATTTCAATGCGGGGACGGGGCTATACAAGCTGCCAATGCCGGAACAAATATTTATAATGGAAATGTTACTGTAAATGGAAACAATGTTACTTTTAATACAAGCGGAGGAACCTTAAAATTTGCTGGCGAACAAAACCAAGAATTTGGTGGCGGCACCAATACCTTAACCTTTAATAAACTAATCGTTGACAAAGCAGGGGGTAATGTAACCCTAAACCAACCCATTACCATCGATAGTTTATTACAACTCACCAGTGGCATCCTTTATACAGACACCATTATCACACTAAAAGCTACTGCAACAACCACAGGAGCCAGCAACCAAAGTTTTGTTGATGGGACGGTAAAGAAAATTGGGAATACGGCTTTTGTTTTTCCGGTTGGAGATGAGGGATTTTTAGGTGCAATTGAAATTACGGTACCAAGTGTTTCTTCGGATGCTTATATAGCTCGATATCATTTAACAAGCCAAATAAAGGGTGTTAATATGGATACAACAATCCGTCTATTGAATTCGTGTAGTTATTGGGATTTAACTAGAAGTACGGGATCGAGTAATGTATATGTTTCTCTTTACTGGGATAGTATTGGTTGTGGTTTATATGACACTTTAGGTTTAGTTGTTTCGACGTGGGATGGCTCAAGTTGGAAAAATATAGGGAACACAAGTACAACAGGTAATGTACTTTCTGGTAAAGTTAAAAGTGGAAGTGTAGCAACTTCTTATTCAACATTTACGTGGGCAAATAAACTTGACCCAGGTATACCGGTCATTATTCCAATAACTCCAACGTTATTTGAAGATGATAATGATCTAGAATGGAATCATCCAATTTCTGAAGATTATTTTGGATACAATGGTTCAAGTGTGCTTGATCCAGGCCAAAATTGGTCTGACTTGGGTTCCAACCCTGATAATTTCAATCTACCCGTTTTATTGCATAATGGAATAAGCAATATTCGAATTAATGGAGGTACGAATGGTAATTTTTGGGATTGGAGAACAGGTTGGTTCATTCCGGAAAACGAATTGCCTCATAATTTATTTTATACTAGAAGCTCTCATAAAAAAGAATTCAATTCAACCAAAGTGGGAGGCTTTTTTGTAAATGATATGGCACACATTAAAACGAGCAATGATGGCGTGGCAAGCAGACCAATCTTTCAATTCAACGTGCTAACTTCCTCTGGATTCAACTACGAGGTTGCGAGTCTTTATAGAGCGCATGAATTAAACCTACCTGTAAAGTATGTAGAACTTGGTAACGAATTCTATTTAAGTGATGAAGAATACTTGGAAGTTTTTCCTTCATCTTTTGATTATATTTCAAAGGCTAATACATTTACTCAGCAATTAAAAAGTCTAGCACCTTTTGAAAATGTTAAAGTTGCTGTGGTGGGCACTTCATTTAGTGATAACTCAGCGGGAAGAAGAAGTAATTGGCTCAATGTAATTCTTGCAAATATTTCTATTAGCGGACATCGACCCGATGCAATTACAATTCATGAATATTATAGCAGTGGTTTAACTGGAACACAATTGTTCGCTAGTAATATTGGTAAAATGTTTCTTAAACCTTTGGATAAATGTAAAGATTTATTTGAAAATGAAATTCAACAAATAAAAGATAAAAATCTGAATTCCTCATTGACTCCACCATTGGAAGTTTGGCTAACAGAATACAATATGAATGATGATTTAGCAAAGAATGTTGGAACTTGGGCTCATGGTCTTTTTAATGCTATTCAAACACTGAAGTATTTGGAATCTCCTTTAATAACACACATTTGTTCTCACGCAATGACTTCGGATGCAGTATATGGAAATATTTTTGAATCCGATAGAGGCTTTAAAGGACTTTCTCAAAACCAATTGCCATTCAACGTAAGCACCTCAAGTGCAGCCAATTTTTCAACAACCAAATTTGGATTTACAGCATCTGGTGCAGCTAATAATGAAATAGCACTCGCTATGAAAGGCAATAACGTAATTGCTCATAAAATCGATTTTAGTTCAAATGCAAATGACATTGGATACATAACCTATATTGGAACAGTAGGTCAGACCATTACAAGTACAGAATATTTAAATCTGTATGGATGGTCGTTTGAAAAGAAAGAAGGTTTTGAGGCGGTTATTCTAAATTTAGGGAATCGAAATTACTCTATTTCTAGTTCAGATTTAACGTTGTTGACCTCATACGGTTTGATAACGACAACACCATTAAGTATGGTTCAATTAACTTGTTTTAATCCAACGGCTGGCATTTCGCAAATCTACGGGCCAACTAGCACTGGTACAAAAGGGATTCATCATTTAAAGACGACTGGCGAAATTGATATACCTGGTGATTTAATACTACCACCCTATTCATTAACAAGAATTATCTATAGAAACCCTAATACAATTACTGTACGCTTAACAGATGATGAAATTTGTGAAGGCACAACAACTTCAATACTTGTGCAAGGTGCTAACCATAGTGCTACAATTACATTAAATCTTACACCCTCGCACAACCTCAGCAGTAGCGATTCATTATTTAATCTCCCCAATAACCTTGCAGCTGGCACTTACAACATCACTGCAAGTGATGGTAGCTTCACATCCGACCCAGTAACATTAATTGTTCATCCGGCTATGAGTGTCACAGCTTCTATTACATCTGGTTCTGATACCCCTTGTGCAGATCAAGACATCACACTCACCGCTGATATTACTACCACAAGCAATGATACTAATAATGCTTACACCTACCTTTGGGTACCCGATAGGCATATATTGGATAATAATCCATTTCAAAAAAATATAGTACTCGACAATTCCTTGCTTACTACAGAAGCCTATCAAGTCTTTGTTTACGACGGTCAATGTTGGGCAAGTAGTAATGTTATTGGATTTGATAGAGGACCAAAAAGTATTGATTTGGGTGATGATTTCACCGTTTGTTCAACGGATATTTTTGATTTGCGTGCACTTACTACTAAATCGAAGTTAATGGATCAAGCCACATTTCACTATAGTTTATTGATAAATGGTATCGAAATTATAAGTGACCAAACTTCTTCTGATTTTACTAATTTAAATTCAGGTGCTGGATTGGGAGTTGGCGTTTATACATTTCGTGTGGAAAGTTGGTCTGATAATGGAGTAACAGAAAATAAAAATTGCCCACACTGGGATGAGATAGAAGTAAACATTGTAAACTGTTGTAGTTGCAGTTCTAACATTTCTTTAAACCCTACTCCGCATAGCAGTGAGGGTAATCCATTGAATAATTATTCAACAGAGTCTGATATGATTAATGTAGCAAAGAATAATTTAACATTCTTTACCGTATTTCCTTCATCTGGCGATGCCGAGACCATTACAATAATGGGACTTACTAATAATCAAATTTGTATCAATGGAGAATTTTGGATTAGAAATGCGGAGCTAATTACTAAAAATCTTAAAACCCTTGTTTTGCAAAAATGCACACTTCAATTAGGTCCTGATGCACTTATAAAAGTGCGAGGTAGAGTGAAATTAATACTAGAAGGTTGTGTATTTAAAAATTGTGATGGTAGCACTACAATGTGGGATGGAATTTATGTTGATGTTACGAATGAAGCCGTAGCTGAACCCGAATTAGAAATTACAAAGTTCGTTACTACTCCAACAGAAATTACAAATGCAAAAAATGGGGTAGTTGCCAGAAGAGATTCTCCTTTTAAAATTGAAGACTGCATATTTGATAATAATTATAAGGATATAGTAATAGAGAAATACAATAAAAGTGGCTTAGCTCAAGATGCAACTATCATTAGCGGTTGTACTTTTAATAAAACGAATGCTTTACTTGCTCCATATGGTGGTGATAAAAAATTTACAGCCATTGAACTCAATGAAATTGAGGGTAGAACTATAGGCGACGTAACAAGCGCAAACTCAATTTCAAATTCTATGTACGGTATTTATAGTCGCAATGCCAGCTTTATATTACTCAATACCGATTTTAATGATATAGAGGAAGATGTATTATTTCCTGAATCGGGCACGGGTATTTATGCCACTTCTTACTATGATTATACTAACAGAAAAATAACTTTAGGAAACGGAAACTCAAACGGTTCAAATACTTTTAAAAATTCAATAAATGGATTATTGGGCGTTGGTGAGATGAATTACTATATATACGAAAACAAATTTGGCTCAAGTAGTCCATCTGAACCAATATCAAAGTTTTGTATAAAAATTGAAAATAGTGGCGGAAAAGAAATATTGATAGAAGACGGAAACGAATTCTATGAGTATACCCATGGTATTGACATTTCTGAACCGCTCGGAAAATTATATATACACGAAAATATTTTTCATAAAGCTTTGTTTCCTACAAACCCAATTAATTTTGAAGGAACTGCAATAAATGTGTATAGTAGTGTTCCTACTAACCTTTACAATTCTGAAATCAGTTTAAATACAATTGGATCCACAAGTACAGATCAGACAAGAATTGGAATTCATTTATCTTTAATAAGTAAGGTGAATATAAAAACCAATTCCATTTTGTTTAAACTTGATGCGGTTCAAACGGAACCACATGTTGGAATTTGGACAGAGAATTGTAATGAATTTAAAATATCGGATGCAAATGAAATAGAAAACAGTACCAATTTTCAAGTAGGTACATTTGGATCAAGTTTAACTGGGATTCGATTAGATGCCTCTTCAATGTTATGCATAGAAGATAACGATTTCACAAAACAAAAAATGAATTTACTTTTTTTGATGAAGGAATATTTCTTGATAACGATCCATATATAGGACCTAGCGTTGGTACCCAAGACCCCAACAATCTCAACAATGGCAATGTAATGAGAAATGTATGGAATTGTAGTAGTTGCTCAACTACTACCAATAGAATAACTGGATTTATATCTGTCGGATTAAAATGGTACCATGACCAGGCATTAACCAGTGATCCTGAATTTCCGGATTATCCACTTACAATTGGTGCGTTGGATGAAGAGAGATTAACCGGAACAGTTACTAACGATAGTGAATGTCAATTAACATCTTTCATTTCAGAAGAAGAGGATTCTGGCTTACCATTAACGCTTCGAATTCGCAACGAAACTTTTGGAGGGATCGTATCCGATTCAATCCGCTATCCTGATGGTTATTATGATGCGTTTAGATATAATGCAAGACAAATGGCATTTAATCTATTGAAGAAAAATCTTGATTTGATTGTAATGGATGATGATAGTGATACTTCATTTGTAAGTTTCTTCAACGAAACATTAACAAGTAATATCAACAAAATTGATTCTCTTGAAACTTTGTTGTCTAAAAGACTATTCGTTGAAGCAGATACCCTTTTAAATCATTTTACAGATACCAACACCATTGAGTACAATTACAAACGGGTTTATCGTTTGTACATCAAACTTCATCTTTATGGAGATACAAGTCTTACTAACTCCGAATGGGATGAATTGTATGAAATCGCTTATCAACATCCATTAATAGGAGGTTTAGCGGTATATGTAGCACGGAATATGTTAAATCTTGAAGTTCATGATGGTGAACTTTCATCTGCAAGGATGATGCAACCGAAAAAGCAGGAGGAAATAGGCAAGCTAATACTTTATCCCAATCCGGCCAATGAGTATTTGAAAGTAAAATGGACAGGATCTGAGCGCATTTCTCAAGTAAGCATCCATGATATTACAGGACGTATTGTACTTAATTCTTTCAATACTGACTTACTGATCACCTCCCAATTAATTGCAGGCTTGTATTTTGTTAAAGCAAGAATAGACGAAAATTGGTATAATGAAACTTTTGTAATATCCCGTTAAAATGAACAGATTATTAACATCAATAGTAATTCTTTTACTTTTGTCTTCCATTTCGGAGTTAAAGGCTCAATTTAATAATAACCATTGGGTATTTGGAGATAGTGCTTATATAAATTGGAGTAATCCTTCTAACCCTGTTGTTGGGAACGCTGCCTACTATCGAAGAAACGGAAGTTCAACCATTGGAGATAGCACTGGATTACTACTTTATGCAGGATTAATTAATAATTGGGCACCAACGGATTGTTATGTCTGGAATAAGTATCATCAAAGAATTGGTGATTCGACCAACATCTACGGTGGCCGTTGGTACCATTCAAGCCTATTCATCCCACATCCTGGCAATGATTCCATTATTTATTTATTTACTACTGGCGTTACAAACGATCCTTATGGCTTTTATTCATCTACCATCAATTATAAAGCAAACAACGATTCGGGAATTGTTTTACAAAAAAATTTCCAATGGAATAATTTTCCGGCATTTGATGGTTTAATGGGGGTACGACATGGTAATGGTCAAGACTGGTGGGTGATTTCGCAAAGATGGTTTCCTCCTTCCGGTCTATCCCCGTCAAATGAATTTACATTATATTTGATTTCACCAACCGGAATTAGTGGGCCTTTTTTACAGAACATAGGTTCAACGCACTCAACAAATCTTGGTCAACTAGTTTTTGCAAATAAAGGATCAAGTTTTGTGAATGTAAGTTTTCGAGGACTTATCGAACTTTACAACTTTGATCGGTGTACGGGAACAATCACTTCAACAATTCCGATAGAACAGGAACCACCTTCTTCGCCATACTCACATTTTATTACTACTTGTGCTTTTTCTAAGGATGATTCAAAACTATATGTGATTGATTTATCACAGTCAAACTCAACCTACTATTTATTGCAATATGATTTATTAGCAACAAATATCGCAGCGAGCAAATTTGTTGTCGACACTTTTGTCATTCCAGTTGCCCCATGGACAATGAAATTAGCACCAGATGGTAAAATTTATATTGCTGCCGCCGATGGAAATTATTCTTGGCCTTATCCAGATACAAGCACAGCCTTTACCACAGTAAATAATAACTTAAGTGTAATTAATTATCCCGATAGTCTAGGATCTGCTTGCGATTTCCAACCCTTCAGTTTTAACTTAGGAATGGGGCGTTCATACTTCGGCCTTCCCAACAATCCCGATTATGAACTCGGCGCGTGGGTGGGCTCGCCTTGCGATACACTAACGGTAGGCCACGCCGAAAATGAAAAAAATGATGTATCCTTCCAAGCTTGGTACAATCTCGAGTGGAATATGATTCATGTGAATGCGTCGAAGCTGAAAGGGAAGAGTGGGGTGTTGAGGTTGTTTGATGTGGAAGGGAGAGTGGTGTATGAGAGGAAAGTGGATGTGATAGCGGGCGGGTATTTTACAACTGAAATTGTTATGAATGAAATTGCAGCTGGGGTTTATATTGTTTCTTTAACAACGGAGAAAGATAAAATTCAAGTAAAAATAATCAAATACTAGTGCAATTAGAACTGACAGTTTAACCGCAAAGACGCGGCGGAGGCGCGGCGGTCGCGGGGAAATCATAAAAAATCATCCCGCAGTACTGCGGGATCATAATAAATCTGTGGGCCATCAAAACATTTATCAATGCAGTAAACAATATATTTCGGCAGACAGCCAGCAGCTAATGAGCTTCCAACCAATTATCCCCTGTGCCCGCTTCAACAAGAACAGGAACACTTAAGGGCATTGCCTCTTGCATATGTTTTATTACGAGTGAACGCACTTCGTCTTTTTCTTCCAACGGTACATCAAACACGAGTTCATCATGCACTTGTAATACCATTTTCGATTTTAGTTTTTTGTCGGCTAGGGCTTTGTGTAGATGAATCATCGCCACTTTAATCATGTCGGCAGCGGAGCCTTGAATGGGTGCATTGATGGCGTTGCGCTCTGCGAATCCACGGACAGTATGGTTTTGGCTGTTGATGTCACGCAAATATCTTTTCCGTCCTAAAATGGTTTCTACATAACCTAACTTTCGCGCCGACTCAATAGCACCGTCCATATAATCTTTGATGAGTGGATATTGAATAAAATAATTTTCGATAATGCTCGCCGCTTCTTTGCGCGGAATGTTTAATCGTTCCGATAAACCAAAAGCACTGATGCCATAAATAATTCCGAAGTTCACCATCTTCGCTTTGCGTCGCATGTCGGAATCAACATCCGCTAATTCCACACCAAAAACTTTGGATGCTGTCGCCGTATGAATATCTAAATTTTGATGGAAGGCTTCTAATAAACTCGGATCTTGACACAGATGCGCCATGATGCGTAATTCGATTTGCGAATAATCGGCGCTGAGTAAAAGATGGTTTTTATCTCGAGGTACAAATGCTTTTCTGACTTCTCGGCCTCTAGTCGTGCGAATAGGAATATTTTGCAAGTTGGGATTGTCGCTACTGAGTCGGCCCGTTACCGCGACCACTTGATTAAAGGAAGAATGAATACGTCCCGTAGTCGGATTCACCATTAACGGTAAGGCGTCAACGTAAGTGCTTTTAAGTTTTACAATTTCACGATAATCTAAAATTAAATTGACAATAAGATGCTTACCACTGAGCTTGCTTAAAATATCTTCACTGGTAGCATATTGTCCGGTCTTGGTTTTTTTTGGCTTCTCGTCAATCTTTAATATTTCAAATAAAATATCTCCTACTTGTTTTGGCGACGAAATATTAAATGGTGTTCCTGCCATTCCTTGAATCTCCCCATCGAGTTTAGCGATATCACCTTCTAACTCTTTGCTCAATTCTTTTAATGCACCAATATCCAATCGAATTCCTTCTTGCTCCATGGCGCTGAGTACGGGAATCAGTGGAATTTCTACTTCTGCTAAAAGTTTACTCGTTTGTGTTTCTTCCAACATGGGAATAAACTTTTCCTTCAACTGCAACGTCACATCCGCATCTTCCGAAGCATATTCTGCAATTTGCTCGATGGCAACATCACGCATACTTCCTTGGTCTTTTCCTTTTTTACCAATTAATGTTTCGATGGAAACGGGTGAATAACCTAAGTACGTCTCTGCCAAAATATTCATGTTATGTCGCATCTCTGGTTGGATGAGATAATGCGCGACCATCGTATCAAACAAATTTCCTTTCACCTGAATTCCATAGCGTGAAAGAATATTCATATCGTATTTTATATTTTGACCAATCTTTACAATGTTTTCGTTTTCATAAACCACTTTAAATTCATCAACGATTAACTGCGCTTCTTTCTGATCAGCTGGTATCGGTACATACCATCCTTCGTGTACTTTTACGCTGAAAGAAAGTCCAACAAGTTCCGCTTGCATGGTATCAATACCCGTAGGTTCCGTATCAAAACTGATTTCTTGTTGTTGTAGTAAATGGGCAATTAATTTTTTTCTTCCCTCAGCATCCGTTACTGCATGGTATTGATGTGGGACCGTATGTATAGTTTGGTAATTTTTGTTTTCTTCAATTTCTACTTCTTCTAAAACGGCACTTGCACTAGTTGATGATGCAGAAGCTGATGAAGGTTGGCTGAACATATCAATCTGCGCTGGATTTCCTTTTGATGGTGTCGGCGCCGCTTGAATTTCTTCTCCTAAAATTTGTTGGGCGAGTCGACGGAATTCCAATTCCGTAAACAATTCCATCAACGCATCCTTGTTGGGTTCTCTCAACAATAGATCATTTTCAACAAAAGCAATGGGAACTTCACAATGAATGGTGGCCAATTCTTTCGATTTGATCGCCATCTCTTTATTCAACTCCATTTTTTCTTTTAGCTTTCCCTTTAGTTTATCGGTGTTCGCTAAAATATTTTCAATAGATCCAAATTCTTGTATCAAAGCAGTAGCAGTTTTCTCTCCCACACCAGGTACACCGGGAATATTATCCACCTTATCGCCCATCAACCCCAAAATATCAATCACTTGTTGGGGACGCTCAATGCCGAACTTTTCACACACTTCTTTCACACCCATTATTTCCGCACCATTTCCTAAACGCGCGGGCTTGTAAATATGAATATGTTCGGTAACCAACTGCGCGTAATCTTTATCGGGCGTCATCATGAATGTTTGAAAACCTGCTTTCTCCGCTAAAACAGAAAAGGTTCCGATGATATCATCCGCCTCAAATCCATCCAACTCATAAACAGGAATATTAAAACACTCCACAATTTTTTTTATGTAGGGAATAGCAATTGCCAAATCTTCTGGCATCTCTTCCCGATGCGCTTTATACGTTTCAAAGCTATCATGTCGGAAAGTAGGAGCAGCCGTATCAAAAACCACAGCAATATGTGTTGGCTTTTCTTTCTTTAAAATTTCATTTAAGGTATTCGTAAATCCGAACATAGCGGAAGTATTCAATCCCTTCGAATTCACTCTATGGTTATTGCTAAAAGCAAAGTAAGCCCTGAATACCAGAGCCATGGCATCCAATAGAAACAGTTTTTTATGATCTTCATTCATCGCTATAAAATTAATTTATTTAAATTACATACCATCCCCTCTTTCCGTTTTTTTCCTCGATTTCATACCTTTGTAAGGATGTATATCGATGAAATTCGGACCTATTGCTTGTCCAAACCCTTCACAGAAGAAACCTTGCCATTTGATGAGGATACCCTTGTTTTTAAAGTGATGGGAAAAATGTTTGCGCTCATCAGCATCAGTGCCCCCGATACCATCAACCTAAAATGCGATCCCGAGTATGCTGCGGAACTGCGTGAACGTTATGCTGCAGTGCAACCAGGTTGGCATATGAATAAAAAGCATTGGAACACGGTCTCACTTCACGATGACCTTGGAGCCAAAGAAATAAAAAAACTCATCGATCATAGCTTCGATGAAGTGGTGAAAAAACTTCCCAAAAAATTGCAAGCAGAATTTTAAAATATTGTATAAGCAAATCCGAATTTATCCGATTAATCTGCGTCATCCGCGTTCAAAGTGGAGTTTTAAACCTGCCTGCAGCAGGCAGGCGCAGCGATGCAGCGGTAAGCCACGTACGCAACGTCTAAGCTAAAATTTTTCGTTCCTATATTCAAACATAATAAATCATAATAATCATAACAAATCTGCGGCCCATCAAATCTTAATTAAGTGACAAATTCCGTAAGTAGTACGCTTGTTCCTCCCTGCTGCAAACTCACAAAAAATAAATAAAGCGGTTCGCCAGACTTCACATTAATTTTTTTCTTCACCTTCACCGGTTCTTCTGGAAAATTATAAAATACCATTTGCGCATTTCTTCCAGCTAATTTCTCCAATATAATTTCCTTCTTATACGGCATCACCTCCAACAATTCAAAACATCTTCCCGGAAAAATAATTTTTTCATCTGACGTAAAAAGATGTGTATTCGCATGTAAAATACTCACAGGATATTGATCACAAATCGATTTCCATGCACCCGCTTTACGAACCGACGCATGGGGTTCGTAAATGTATTTTTTTGGCTCGGAAAACGACAAAGAAAGTTGTGAAGCTTTGTAATAATCAAAAGTTAATGACGGAACATTTCCATCCAAATCATGGCAATGAATCTGTGGTGATGAACCTCCTTTCTTGATATGAAACAAAAGCTCCCTGCATTCTCCTTTCCAAGAAAGCACATCTACACGAAATGTTTCGGGCAGTTGTCGAATGCCTTCGCTGATGTCGAGCATCGGAGCCAATTTTACGATTACATGCGCACCGTTTCGCAATAATTTTTCTTTTAATTCAATCACGTTCGGTTGTAACTCTTCAATGCGAAAAATCTTTTTTCCACTGTCACTTCGCCGCGAGGGATCAATGAAAATAAGTTCTGCACTATCCATGATTCTTTGATCCACTAACGTTTGTGCATCACCGCAAATAACTTCAATATTGTTTTTTTGGAAAGCTTGAAATTTATTTTTGCAGCGGCACATCTTTTTTCATCGGGTTCGCAATACAAAACTTTTTTTGCCACCTTCGAAAAAGCTAAACTGTCGATTCCTAATCCGCCAGTCAAATCCACCACCGTTTTCTGTTCTGCAAACTGTGCTTTGAATTGTGCCGTTGCTTCTGACGAACACTGTTCCAAAATCAATCCATCAGGATAAATAACATCCAAGTTTGCATACCAGGTAGGCAACTTTTGCTTGGCAATTTGTCGACCTTTTAGCTGATTAAGTAGATCGGAAAGTGGAAGTTCTGTTTTCTGACGGTAACGAAGCGCGATTTCAGCCACCGACACTTGCTCATGCTGCAAGATCCAGTCTTTCCAATTCTTAGGATTAAATGAATTTTCATCTCCCACAGCACAAAGAAAGCGCGAATTATGAAGGAAGAGCCATCCATTTTATGGATATTTGTGAAATCTTTAAAAGGGAAACCATAAAGTGCAATCATGAAAAAATTAGGCAGTTATTTCTTTCAGGGGTTATTATTCATAGTGCCCTCTGTAGTAACAATATACGTTGTGATTCAAGCAGTGGTTTGGATGGATAATTTACTTCCCATTCACTTCCCTGGTATCGATGATTTGCGTTTACCCGGCGTAGGCATTCTTATCATATTGGCTGTCATTACGTTGATGGGCTATATCGGAACACGCTTTGTTCGTAATCCCTTCTTTATCATGTTCGAAGGAATTTTGGAACGAACCCCTTTATTGAAGGTTATTTATTCATCTGTAAAGGACTTGATAGAAGCCTTCGTAGGAGAGAAAAAGCGCTTTAACCAACCCGTGTTGGTGACTGTAAATCAGAATCCCTCTGTACAACGAATCGGATTTGTCACTGAAAATGATCTTTCGCAATTAGGTTTAGGTGTAGAAAAAATGGCGGTTTACTTGCCATTTTCCTATGGATTTAACGGTCAGCTGGTCATTGTGGAAGCCGCTCATGTACAAAATATTAATGCCTCAGGAACCGAAATGATGAAGTTCGTAATTTCGGGTGGCGTAACAGAAATATAAATATAATACGGTTTAGTAAAGCAATAATATGAGAAATGTAGCATTATTAATTTTGATGTTGTTCATGACAAATGCAGCATGGGCACAAAATGTAAGTATCGAAAATGGAATTGACCAAATTGGGTCAGGCTATAATCCAAGTTTACGTGTGAAGATTCCGCATACGGAAGAAAAGTCTCTAAAGAAAAGTTGGACAAGTTTTTTAAAGACTAACGGTGCGAAGGTACGTAAATCGAGAAAAGAGATTAAAGGTGAGCATACTGTTATCAATGGCTTAGGATCAGAATCGATTGAGATCTACGCAATTTTTTCGAAGGAGACAGAAGGGATGTTGATGAAGGTTGCTTTTTTAAAAGCAGGTGTATTTGTTTCTCCAACAGGCGATGCTACTTACATGAAAAGATTGGAAACGATCATGTATGATTTTGCTTTGAAGCAATCAAAGGAGGGAGTAAATAAAAAATTGGAAGCCGTAAATGATCAGTTTAAGAAGGAGAAGAAAGCGCAACAGAAATTAATAAAGAACAATGAGCGTATGGCTTCTGACAATGAAAATATGAAGAAGCGCATTGAGAGTAACGAAAAACAAATTAAGGAAAATAAAGATAAAATCGAACAAACTAAACAGAATATTGAGAACCATAGTCAGAGTTTAGAATTGTTGAGATCAAAAATGAATGAATTGAAATAGAATTATGTCAAAAGGAGATACGTCATTAATTTTAGGGGCAGCGGGCCAAATTGGTACCGACCTCGTTTCCACCTTGCGTGAATTGAATGGTGGAAGCAAAGTGATTGCAGCAGATGTGAAGGAACAAAGTGGTTTCCTCAGTGAGAGCGGACCATTTTTGAAGTTAGATGTGCTCGATGCACCCGCTGTTGCCGAAGCGATCACGAAGAATAATGTGAAAGAAGTTTATTTGTTGGCCGCTTTGCTGAGTGCAACCGCTGAACAAAAAATGAAAACTGCATGGAAGTTGAATATGGATAGTCTTTTTATCCTACTCGATATTGCAAAGGAAAAAAAAGATCTGAAAATATTTTGGCCGTCGAGTATTGCTGTATTTGGTCCTTCTACACCACGTGAAAACACTCCACAGTTTTGTGTTAAGGATCCTAGTACTGTTTATGGAATAAGTAAACTAGCAGGAGAGCATTGGGGCGAGTATTATTTCAATAAGTTTGGTGTTGACATTCGAAGCATTCGTTACCCTGGATTAATTTCTTACAAAGCATTGCCCGGTGGTGGTACTACCGATTATGCAGTAGATATTTATCATCAAGCACTCGACAAAGGTTCTTACACTTGTTTCTTAAAGGAAGATACCGCATTGCCGATGATGTATATGCCGGATGCCATCCGTGCTACATTGGAATTGATGGAAGCACCAGCACATGAAGTGAAGATTCGCAGTAGTTATAACTTGGGTGGAATTAGCTTTACGCCAAAAGAAATTGCAGCTGAAATTAAAAAGCATATTCCTGAATTCAATATCAATTACGCTCCTGATTTCCGTCAGGATATTGCCGATTCATGGCCAAAAAGTATCGACGATTCACGCGCACAAGAAGATTGGGGATGGAAGTGTAAATATGATCTTTCATCAATGTCCATTGATATGCTCAAGCATTTGAAGGAAGCGCGTCATATGGTGTAAATAAATCTCAAAAAAGCAAAGAGAAAAAAGTAAAAAGAATCTTAGCGCCTCAGCGAAAAAAACCAAAGAGAAAAAGAGCGAAGCGAAACTTAGCGCCTCGAAGCGCAGCCTTAGCGTCTTCTTCGGCCTTTGCGAGAAAATTTAGCGAAGAGAAAAGCGAAGAAAAACTTAGCGCCTCGAAGCGCAGCCTTAGCGTCTTTGCGCCTTTGCGAGAAAAATGGCGAAGAGAAAAGCGAAGAAAAAATTATCTTTATTATAAACCCATTTGATATGAATTACATTATTACCGAAGAAGAAACCCATCTTGAAGAACCCATACCTAATTACCACAGCGAGATTTCAATCAATGAATTATCAACAATCCTCGTCGACATATTCTATAAAATTCATGTTGAATACGGTCCAGGTTTATTGGAATCGGTTTATGAAAGAATCATTTGTTACGAGTTGAGTTTGATGGAAATTCCATTTGAATCGCAAGTGGGAATTCCGTTAGTGCATAAAGGTCAGAATATGGACTTAGGTTTCCGAGCTGACATCATAGTCGATAATAGAATAATTATTGAAATAAAATCTGTTGAAAACATTGCTCCCGTCCATCTAAAGCAGTTATTAACCTATCTAAAAATTAGTAATAAGAAATTGGGATTACTTGTTAATTTCAATTCCGAAACCATTAAAGCAGGAATTACTCGAATAGTAAACGGACTCTAGGGCTTGCGCTTCGCTAAAGTTTCTCGCAAAGACGCAAAGGCGCAAAGCTCTTCTCTTTTAAGGGCGCAAAAGCAAAAGGGGAAATTGATGTTTGAGTCGCTGTGAAAAAAAATTAACTAAAAAAATAACTCGAGTTTATTTCAAACTGATTAGAAAACAAAGTCGAAAAAAATTATGAATCACCCATTACATATCACCAATTCACTTTCTAGACAGAAAGAGCAATTCATTCCACTTAATTCCCCTTTTGTTGGTCTTTATGTATGTGGTCCTACGGTGTATGGTGAATCGCATTTGGGACATGCTCGTCCGTACATCACTTTTGATGTATTGACTCGTTACATGCAACACCTCGGCTATAAAGTCCGTTATGTTCGTAACATCACTGACGTGGGTCACCTCGAGAATGATGCGGATGAAGGGGAAGATAAAATTGCAAAGAAGGCTCGCCTCGAACAATTGGAGCCGATGGAAATTGTGGAACTGTATACAAACAGTTTTCATGATTCGATGCGCGCATTGAATAATACGCCTCCGGGAATTGAACCACGCGCTAGCGGACATATCATCGAGCAAATTGCAATGGTGAAAGAAATCATGGCTAACGGTTACGCCTATGAGTCGAATGGCTCCGTTTATTTTGATGTGATCAATTACAGTAAATCGAATGACTACGGAAAATTAAGTGGCCGAATTATTGAAGATTTAATTGCGGGTGCAGGAAGTGAAAGACGTGAGTTGGAAGGACAAGAAGAGAAACGCAATCCCGCCGATTTCGCCTTGTGGAAGAAAGCATCTCCCGAACATATTATGCGCTGGCCATCGCCTTGGAGCGATGGATTTCCAGGATGGCATATCGAATGTTCGGCAATGAGTAAAAAATATTTAGGCGAGACGTTCGATATTCATGGTGGTGGAATGGATTTATTATTTCCGCATCATGAAAGTGAAATTGCGCAGTCGAAAGGAAGTTGCGGAAAAGCACCCGTGAAATATTGGATGCACAATAATATGATTACCATCAACGGACAAAAGATGGGAAAATCCTTAGGTAATTTTATTACGCTCCGCGAATTATTTACAGGAGAGCACAAGTTATTAACGCAATCGTATAGCCCCATGACGATTCGCTTTTTTATTATGCAAGCTCATTATCGCAGTACACTTGATTTTAGTAACGAAGGATTACAAGCAGCTGAGAAAGGAATGAATAAATTATTAGCCGCTGCTACTTTAACGAGCAAGCTGAAGCCATCCGCAACTTCTACATCTGATGTGAAAGCAGTGCGCGAAAATGCATACGCTGCATTGAATGATGATTTGAATACTGCGATTGCCATCTCGCATTTATTTGAAGGAGTGAGAATCATTAATTCGGTATATGCAGGAACGGAACAGTTAACCGCCGACGATATCGCCCATCTTACTGAAACCATGAACTTATTTGCGTATCAATTGTTAGGATTGAAAGATGAAGTAGTTGCTTCTGGTGATGAATTAGAAGGGGTGATGCAATTATTACTTTCCTTACGTGCCGATGCGAAATCAAAAAGATTTTGCTACTTCTGATCGAATTCGCGATGAGTTGATCAAGTTAAACTTTACAATTAAAGATGAAAAAGATGGTACGATCTGGACAAAATCTTAATCCAGGATTTCTTCGAGCTTGTTTCGTTGCATTCATTTTTATGAGTGTGATGGGTTGTGATACTTCATCGAATAAATCATCTAACGTAGCCACACCATCAACCGTGATTGTTCCCGTAAATACACCAAAGTTTAATGCCGATTCGGCATTTGCTTTTGTAAAACAGCAAGTTGATTTCGGTCCGCGTATTCCGAATACGAAAGCGCATGTAGATTGTGCAAATTGGATGGCTAATAAATTGAAGGAATTTGCCGATACAGTCATCGTGCAATCGTTTCAAGTGCGTGCTTTTGATGGAAAAGTGTTGAATAGTAGAAATATTATTGGGTCGTTTCATCCCGACTTAGGCAATCGAATTATGCTCTGTGCACATTGGGATACTCGTCCTTTTGCAGATCAAGATACACAACGAAAGAATGAACCCATCGACGGAGCAAACGATGGTGCGAGTGGAGTAGGAGTATTGCTTGAAGTCGCTCGACAACTATCCATAGCAAATCCTAAAGTTGGAATTGATATTGTTCTGTTTGATGTAGAAGATTATGGTCAACCTGATGATAGCGAGTTTCCGACGATGGAAGATTCGTATTGTTTAGGCTCGCAGTACTGGGCGAAGAATTTGCATCGTCCCAATTATATAGCACGCTATGGAATATTATTGGATATGGTGGGAAGTGCTAACATCCAATTCAACAAGGAAGGAACCAGTATGCAATATGCAGCTGATATCGTCGATAAAGTTTGGAAGGTCGCAGATGCAACAGGCTTCGGGGCGCATTTCATCAATCAACAACGAAATGGAATCATCGATGACCATTATTATATCAATAAAATGCTAGGATTTAAAGTGATTGATTTGATTCACTTCGAAGAAAGTTCTCCTTCTAAATTCTGGAAGCATTGGCATACGCATGAAGACACCATCGATAAAATCGATAAGAATAGTTTGTATGTTACAGGACAAACTCTATTGGAAGTGTTATTTAGAGAAGTGCCCTTGTAAGCTGAATTAAATTTTATTACCAATTAAACTTTTCATAGGAATCACATCAAAAGAAGCTACACACAAAACAATAATATTTATTTTAACATGCGATTATTCATCATTCTTTTTTCCTTTCTCTTACACTTTCATAGCGTGAAGGCTCAATACCCTGCAGGTCAAAATCAAGGTGGACAACGACCCGACAGTGCACGTTTTAGAGGGAGTATGAAGGATTCTTCCTTTATGAACAATATGATTCCCATAGGAAAAGTAATCGGTATTTTAAGGGATTCATCTACCCGTCAACCACTCGAGTTTGCTTCTATAGCTTTGTTAAAAGTAAGGGATAGTATCGCAGTTGGTGGATCATTGACCGATGAAAAGGGTCAGTTTAGAATTGAAGATGTTATGCCGGGCAGATATTTTATTCGCATTACATCTATTGGATACCGACAGTTGGATTCAAAACCATTTATGCTTAATCCGCAAGAGCCTTTGAAGGATTTTGGAGGTGTGTGGATGCCGCCCTCCAGTCGTGTATTGAAAGAAACAGAAATTGTTGGAGAGAAAGTAGAATATGTGAATTCTCTTGATAAAAAAGTATACAATGTCGATAAGTCGATGATTAATGCTGGTGGATCAGCGAGCGAAGTACTTCAAAATATTCCTTCCGTAAATGTAGATATTGATGGGAAAATAAGTTTACGAGGAAGTGAGCAAGTAACTATTTTAATTGATGGAAAACCTGCTGGATTAACAGGAGATAATCGTGGATCCATCTTGCAACAATTACCTGCGGGATCCATTGATCAAATCGAAGTTGTCACTAATCCGTCTGCGAAGTATGATGCAGAAGGAACATCCGGATCATCAACATCAAAACGAAGAAAGATAAAAATCCGGGCATCAACGGAACGGCAACGGTTGGAGTGGGAACAAGAGATAAATACAATGCTTCTTTGAATTTAAATCGTCGTACCAAGACGAACAATCTTTACTTCAATTATTCTTTTCGTGATGATCGCAGAGCGAACGAAGGAACGGGTTTGCGTACGAATACTTTTGCTGGCGATACCAGTTATGTGGTTAGTTGGAGCGATGGATACAATGATAATTTTTCGCATAATTTTAGAGCAGGTTTAGATTTGTATTTGAACGATTACAATACATTAGGATTTTCGGGTGGATATAATATGCGTGATGAAAAGAGGAGGGATTTATCCTTCAATGCTACTCAGAACGTCAATTTTATGACGATAAGTTCGTTTAATCGACTTTCACAATCTACAGAGGAGAGTAGTATTATTGATGGAAGCGTCGATTATCGACACACCTATGCAAACAGCAAGAGGGAACTAACGGCATCGGGTAACCTTAATGTGAATGAGTCGGATGATCAAAATGTGTTGAATACTTTTTTCCCTGCTCCCACCAGCCAATTGCGTCAACGCGTAAATACAAAAGGACTTTCGTACAGTGGAGTAGCGCAAATGGATTATTTGCATCCTTTTGAAAATTCGAAAATTGAAACTGGACTCAAAGCGACATTACGCAATAACGATAGTGAACAAAGTTCAGATCGCTATGATTTCGACAATAGTAATTTCAATGTGGATTCATTATTCAGCGATCAATTTATTTTTACAGAATGGGTGTACGCTGGATATTTACAGTGGAGCGGTCGATACAAAGTATTTGAATTGAGTGCTGGATTGCGTGCTGAGCAAACCATGATTGAAGGAGAATCAAAAAGTGCAGATACCACTTTCACTCGTGATTTTATCAACTTGTTTCCATCAGCTGCAATTAAATATCGCTTCAGAGAAGGAAAGGATATTCAATTGAGCTATTCTCGTCGAGTAAATCGTCCCCGAGAACGACAATTGAATCCTTTCAGAAGTGTATCTGATTCGCTAAATGTGTTTGTAGGAAATCCAAGTATACTTCCTGAGTTAACACATGCATTAGAGTTGGGTTTTACAGGAGTTTATGGAAATACGAATGTCAGCGCAAATTTGTATTATCGAAATACAAGCGACAATACACAACGTTTTAGAACGGTAGATCCTGTTACGAATGTCTCCACTCAAACTTTTGTGAATTATAAAACTGCAGAGAATATGGGTGCAGAATTAATACTGCGAAATACATTCTTGAAAATATTTACTTCAACGGCTACGTTTACGCTTTTCTACAATAAAGTAGATGCTTCCAATGTGGAAAGTAATTTAGTCAGTGAAGTGTGGAGTGGAGATATTCGAGGTTCGGTGTCAACCAAAGTCAGCAAGCAGTTTTCATTTCAAGTAACCGCAAATTACATGGCTCCTAGAAAGCAGCCACAAGGAACTTTTAAAGGGATGAGTGGTGTTGACTTAGGCTTTAAATACGATTTCAAAGGTGGAAAATGGTCGTTAGGAGGTTCGGTTTCTGATGTGTTTGACATGAGAGAATTTAATATAGACAATACGGGAACTGGATTCCGTCAAGAGATGGTTCGTAAGCGCGAAACAAGAGTAGGGAATTTAACACTCAGTTATCGTTTCGGAAAGATGGAGCAAGGCCGCGATCGTCGTAAGCAAAATTCTCGTCCCCAAGACTCCGGCCAGCAGAATGATATGATGGATTTTTAGGGGAAGTAGGAAATTTAATTCTTAACCAACTTCTTTGTCACCCTGGTTCCATCGATATTAATCTCAACAAAATAAATCCCATTTGCTAAAGTACTGATATCTAAAGATAGATTCCTACTATTTTTAGATGTTGAATTTAGAATGCTTTTTCCTTCTACCGTAAACAGTTTAACTATGACTTGAGTTGCATTTTTATGGGAATCGCCAAAATCAATGTTTAATGTTTGGTGAGCAGGATTAGGATAAATGGTTATATCAGAATGAAAAGCCAGTTCAGGAACAGATGTAACGGTATTTTTCATCTGCAATCCTCCAACATAAAAACCAATACCGCAGCCTAAACTATATTGATAAGCATAAGCAAGTACACCGCTATCGGCTTCTAGTTTATGTTGTACACTGGTAACAGGAATTTGTGCGTATGACCATGCGGTATCGCTGGCATAGGGAACAAAATAGGATGAAAGTGAAGCTCCATCCAATTTTACATAGGCGACACCGTTAGTAGGTGATATTAAATTTAAATAGCTTTGCTCTCCGGGAGTACTGTCGGGTACAATTTCAGTAGTGTACCATGTGCTGGTAATAAGAGCACTATCTGGATGCACCGAATAAGCAAAAAGCGAACTGTATAATACACTATCTTCTTGCTGATGCCTTGAAATTTGTACCAAACTAAACGGATGATTTGCTTGCCAAACTCCAGGGCTATCCAGCAGAGTCCGAAAAACTTCTCCTCTGTTAATGGTACTCGCTACTCCGTTTAATGAAATAACCGTGCTGTCATGAAAAGCAATAGCCAGCAATGAATCTCCAGCTCTCGTTGCATGGGGAACTGTATGATAATTTTTTCCAAGAAATTCGTAAGCGAGGGGGTAGAAACGGAAGCCTGTTGATAGTCCCCATGGTTCATTGGAAATGGCACCACCAAAACCATACATCCCTGTTCTAGTGATAAATTTACCTTTTATTAAATTTGAAGAATCTTGTGTTATTAGGCAAGGAGGATAGTAAGTTGGAAAAGTTGGTGAAATGTTGTTATTGTATTCATATTCATACCATGCTCGCTCTTTTTGAAGGGATAATGAATAATAATTATTTCCATTTAGTAGTGGATGTTGCCAGTTGGGGTAAATTCTTATATTCGATGTATCCGAAATTCCAAACAATATTAAGTCATCGCCAAATTCTAAATAATTTGTATTAGCGGGACTAAAATAAAATTGCTTCTTGTAGCCCAAATTAATATTTGAAGTTCCAGCCATATTTGGTGGAGGAATTAATCTACAATGAAAATGACTAGGATAGTTATTTGAATTTGGAGAATAGAGATAAGCTTCATACATTATTACGTCACCATCAGTTACTACATATGATAATTTTTTTTGATTTAAAGTTTGGTTATTGAGAATATGATAGCTTATAATAATGGAATCAATTTTAATTGTATCGCAACCAGCACCTATTTTTTGGTAGACAGAGGTTATATTTTTGTTCGAATCCAATAGCGATATTGTTGTGGATTGATCAGAACAAATTATATAATAATGGCTTGATCCAGTTCCACCTTCACCATGCATAAAAAAAGTGTTTACATAATTTATGTTTTGTGAATGTATCGATGTATTGCTTATGCAGAAAAGTATCACCGCAATAGTGCGGTGATACTTATGAAATGTCCCCATTTTATTTACAGATAAAAATAGTTTTTAAACTTGACGAATTATTTTCTTTCAAATAATAACAACCCTGCGCTAGTTGATTCCAAACATTAGAGGTGATGTTAGTTTTATCTGAATTAACTATTCTACCAGAGAAGTCAATAATATAATAATCTTGAATGGAATTATTCCGTAATAACTCATGGAATTCAATATTATTTTTAAGCAAATATCCTTTTGTTTTTTCAGAAGAATGGTTAGAAGGTAATAATGGAGAAGCATGTCGATCAACCACAGCATTATTACCAGAGTCGATAATTTTTAAAACATAGGTATTGTCACATTGGGTAGTAGAATTCCATGTGTCGCCTTGTAAAAAATCAATGGTTCCGTTTAAATATCCTATGCCATAAATAGTCCCATTTGTTCCACAAACTAAATCTCTTTGCCAAGTGCCTAAATAGGAAGTTATGCCTTGCTCTATCCATTGGTCACCTCCTGTAACACCGTTTATTTTAGTATAAAAAAGACCACCTGGGTTGGGGTTAGGAATCCATGTACTATTAAAATTGGTGTTAGTACCTCCAGCAACCAATGAGGACTCATCATTCCTGAAGCAATAAAATCGCCTGCTTGATTCACAATAATTTTGGTGGTTCGGCTGGATCCATTTCCTCCTATGTATCTTCCGCTATTGGCAACTACATTTGCTCCCGTTGGATTGAATAAAAACGTAAAGGCATTGTTGTGAATTCCTGGTGCAGTGGGTAATACATTGGGTACAATGGTTGTGATCCCATTAAAACTCACATCACAATTGGAGTAAAACCCGCCCACACATAGTATGCCTGCATTGTTTTGTTCAAGGCTTGTTAATTTTAATGTCTCACTTTGATTTCCGTTTATTGCTGAAATAAAATATGTAAAATTGATATTTGAAGTGTTAATTGTATAATCAATAATTACTGAAGAAGCATTAATATTTGCTGTTAAAAATACCCTATTTGCATTTCCAGTTAAGAAGCTATTGATACTAAAATCTGATATTTCTTGTAGTGTATTTGGAATTGACGGTGAAAGTGAAATAGTTGTTGTAATAATACCATATTGGACAAAATGATATTGGTTCAAATTATTGTCATGTATTAATATATACCAATTTTGCCCATTAACGTCGGTTTTTGAAGTGATGATGACATGGTCGCTTGTGGTATTAGGTACAGGTATTGTTGAAATTAAATTACCATTTACTGGATCGTAAATTTCGATGTTAATTCCGGTGCTCGTTTCAGATGCTACCAATAATTGATTTTGTACGTTATTAAAAGCAACTGATTTATATCTGATATTTGTAAATATCGAATTATTTGCCCATCGCACACTTCCACATTCATCGTAAGAGGCAATAAATCCAGTTACTTCGTTTGGACTTCCTTGTACAACATTATTTGGGTACGTAATTTCTTGATTTGCAAATCCTGCAAAATACACATTGTTAGCAGCGTCAGTTACAATTTCTGATGGTCGCTGTGATCCTGTTCCTGACATCCATCGAGGGTAATCGGAACTAACTTCAAATATTTCAAAATCGTCAACAAAAAAGAAGTAATTCGAATTACCATTATTTGCTCCAGCAACCTTTACCAGAAAATTATCTAAATTTATTGGAGTAGTTGGAGCTGTAAAAGTCATTGTATATAGATTCCACCCACATCCTTGCTGAATAGGTATACTTCCCATACCAATTGTATTAGTGCCTATATTATCATCCCAAAGTTCAAATTTTAATAATGTGGGTAGTACGGGAAGAGGTGAAAAAATATTGTTTACACATAAAGCACGAAAATTTAAAGTGTAGTTTTTATTTGGTTGCAGAGGACTAATTAGCTCTGTCCTTATTCCATCTAAACTGTTAGTAGTATAACTTAAAACCGCATAATGATCATTTCCAATTCCTGTGCCATTCCATGTATCAATTCCGTTTACACAAAACGGAGTGAAATTAGTTGTGATGAAATTAGTTGGAATACTATAATTTAAATACGTCGTATTTCTTCCAAAGTAAGAAGGAATACCCCCTGCAGTACACCAATTAACAACTTCGTTAGATGATCCTGCGGTTGTACATCCGTCAAAAGCGAAATTAGGAGAGAATCCGGGTAAATTATTTTCTTGCTCAAAGTCGCCATTGCAAATTAAATTTAACTGAGAACAATATAATGGAGAAGGGTTTTGATTACAATCCGGATCACTTGCAGGTTCAAGAACTATATAATCGCAGATTTCTGAAGCGCAAGGCGAATTGTGAAAGCGAGGGCCGGTATTTACGGGTGTACCATGTGAAGAAATAATAAGTCCGTGATGTAAATAAGGGGTGGCATCTAATATTACCTCATCTTGTGTTTGCTCAAACGACCAATTGGCTACGAGTCCTGATGGGTTACTTAAACACCGCTGTTGATTATTTAATATATCATGATCTCGAACCGCGATGTTCCAAATACGGAGATAATCAATGTCGCCTTTAAAGGCAGAGGTTGAACTTAACAATTGATCACATCCTACTCGTAAATAATTATTGCTTGACATACTTAAATTTGAACTTATGGCTTGTGAAGAAATGAAATTCCCATCATAAAAGAAAGATAAAATATTAGAAGCTCTTTTTACTGCAATGTGATGGCATTGTCCATCAAAAATGGATGAGCTTGGTAACCCCGGGGTTTGAAAAATAGGCGAAAAAAAGTTTTGGCCATTTATAGTTATAGAAATGGCTCCAGCTGCGTTAATGCTTAATAAATACCCCCCCATTTAAGTCATTGTTAGTCAATATAGTATGAAAGCCCGTAATTTTATTTTGAACCACAACCATGGCTTCAATGGTAAAGTCGTGTCCCGATAAATTTAAATCTTGGTAAGGATTTATTACAAACCAATCATCCACACCATCAAAAGATAAACTTTGGTTTTGAGAGTAGGACGGTGAGAAAAAAGAAATAAAGAAGAGGACGAACGAATACTTAATAAGTTTTTTCATGGTCAAAGAGTTAAGGGTTTCCTCAAATGTAGGTAAGAAATCAATAAAGTTGCATCAAACTAGTAGTTTATTACAGTATTTAATTGTAAATATTGCTATTTTGCTATGTAATCTAGGTTTAGTGATTTTAATGAATAAACATTTATGGGAAGTAATTTGCAAATTGAAGTAGCGTTTAGAATTTCTCGAAGCGCACTTAAATCTTTTATAATTTTGCCCATATGCCGAAATCACCCTCCACCACATCTGCAAAGAAATATGTGAAATATATTTGGATGATTGTAGTGGCACCCGTTGCGCTCATCTTCCTCATTGTCGGACTCACGGCCTTTGGAATTTTTGGGGACCTTCCCACCTTCGAAGAGCTCGAAAATCCCAACAGTAGTTTAGCAAGTGAAATTTATTCATCCGATAATAAAACACTGGGTAAATATTATATTCAGAATCGAGTGAATGTACATTATCGCGATTTGTCGCCATCCCTCGTGAATGCGTTGAAAGCGACAGAGGATGTACGTTTCGAAGAGCATTCAGGTGTGGATATTAAAGGACTGATGCGTGTCTTTGTAAAGACCATTATCTTGCAACAGGATGCAGGGGGAGGAAGTACCATCACACAGCAGCTTGCTAAAAATCTTTTCCCGCGCGAGAATATGAATAAGGTCAAACTTATTTTTCGAAAGCTCAAGGAATGGATTATCGCCGTGAAGCTGGAACGCAACTATACCAAGAATGAAATTTTGGCAATGTATTTAAATACCGTAGAATTTGGAAATAATGCCTACGGTATTAAATCAGCATGCACTACTTATTTTGGAAAGAATACGAGTGAAGTGAGTGTGGAAGAAGCTGCTTTATTAATCGGATTATTGCAAGCGCCTACTCGGTACAATCCAGTAAGAAATGTGGAAAGCGCAACTTTTAGAAGAAATACTGTGATTGGTCAGCTGGCGAAATATAAATTTATTTCAATGGAAGAGAAAGATTCTTTAATCAAACTTCCTATCAAATTAAATTTCCATCAAGAGGGTCATACCGAAGGATTGGCTCAATACTTTCGTGAAGTGTTGCGTCAAGAATTATTGAAGTGGTGTAAGGATCATAAAAAGGCAGACGGAGAACCTTATAATCTGTATCGTGACGGTCTGCGTGTTTATACTACCATCGATTCACGCATGCAACGCTATGCAGAAGAAGCCGTGAAGGAACACATGCGGGATCTTCAAAAAACATTTGTCGATCATTGGAAAGGAAAAACCGCTTGGTCAGATCAACCCCAAATTATAGAGGATGCGATGAAGAAAAGTGAACGCTATCGAAATTTGAAGGAGGAAGGAAAAAGTGAGAGTGAAATTAAAAAAATATTTGACAAGAAAACTGAGATGCGCATTTTTACCTGGAAAGGTGAGCGCGATACAAGCATGTCTCCACTCGATTCAATCAAGTACTATAAACTGTTTTATCAAACTGGATTTATGTCGATGGAACCACAAACTGGTTACATCCGTGCATGGGTAGGAGGCAATGATTATAAATATTTTCAATATGATCATGTGAAAGATGGAAAGCGTCAAGTAGGTTCAACGTTTAAACCATTTTTATACACCTTAGCGATGCAAGAGGGATATTCCCCTTGTTATGAGTTGCCCAACACGCCAGTGACCATCATCGACCAAGCAGGTGTGCCTTGGACACCTTCCAACTCCGATGGAAAATACGGTGGCATGTTATCACTGAAAGAAGCATTGGCCGAATCGGTGAATTGCATTTCTGCGTACTTGATGAAACAATTTGGTCCAGATGCAGTGGTGCAAGTGGCACGTAAGATGGGCATCACATCTCCACTTGATCCCGTTCCATCTCTAGCATTAGGAACTGCTGATGTTTCGGTATTTGAAATGGTAGCAGCCTACAGCACATTTGCAAACAAAGGCGTGTATACCGAGCCACAATATATTTTACGCATTGAAGATAAGAACGGAGCCGTGTTACAAGATTTTGTTCCGCGAAAAGTAGAAGCCATCAGCGAAGAAACCGCATACCTCGTGTTGAATTTAATGAAAGGCGTTACGTTGTTTGGAACGGGTGCACGTTTGCGTGGATCTAAATACGGATTTACAAATCACATTGCAGGAAAAACAGGAACAACACAAAACAATAGTGATGGATGGTTCATGGGTATCACTCCTGAATTAGTGAGTGGGGCGTGGGCTGGATGTGAAGATCGATCTATTCATTTTCGCACTACGCAACTCGGACAAGGTGCTAATACCGCACTGCCCATTTGGGGATTATACATGAAAAAAGTGTATGCCGATCCTAATTTAAATTATTCTAAAGGTGATTTTGAAAAACCGGAGAAGCCATTGGGTGTCGAGCTCGATTGCAAGCAATATAAAAAGCCTGCAGAGCAACAGAATGGCGGGACGGAGTTTGGAATTTAATCAATAGCAAAGCGTTATTACTTGGATCGAATTAGAAATGAAAATTAATCTAGATCCATTTGCTAAATTTTGTTTTGCTACACTTCTTCTGTCGGGAATCATCATTTTTTTTATGCCTCCTTTGTATTTCGCAGCCGATGTTCATTGGTGGATTGAATGGTCGAAGTATATTCAGCAACATGGTTTTTCTGCAGCGTATACAGATCCAGTAATTAATTATCAGCCTGGATTACTCTATCTCTTGCAAGTCTATGTTTGGATGTGTCCAACTTCAATTGAAACCAGTATTCCTATTTTGAAAAGTTTGATTTTTGTTTTCGATGTTGGGAGTGTACTGTTAGCTGCGTATATGCTTCAACGTTATAGGCGATCGCCCTATTGGTCGTGGCTGATCTTATTAAATCCAGCCTTCCTCTATACTACTTTGATGTGGGGACAGGTGGACAGCATGTATATGTTTTTCTGTTTCCTCACGTTAGTTTTAATGATTTTTGAAAAGCCTTACTTGGCAATTGCCGCCTTTGGCTTTAGTTTAATGATGAAACCACAAGCGATCTTTTTGGGACCTTTATTGCTTTTAATTTATTCAGGATGGTTATGGGAATCGAAGGTGAGAATTATAAAATCAACTTTTATTTTTTTACTCTCAATTTTATTGATCGCTGCTCCATTTATTATCCATGGACAAGGTATGAATTTGATTGAAATTACTTTTGGTGCCATCGATCGAGTACCCGCAGTAAGCATGCACGCCTATAATTTATGGCATCTTATTTTTTATGGAGAGGATTTGGTGTGGATGCCGGACTCATCTCTGTTTTTAGGAATTTCGTTGAGGACGTGGGGAATGATACTCTTTTTTATTGCTTTAATTTTCACATTGAAACCATTTGTAAAATATATTAAACGCTCTGCTTTTAGTTCAAAAGAAGAGTTGATTAAAATGGGTCCAACAATTTTATTGGGAGCAGCAACCGTTAATTTGGTGTTCTATTATTTCAATACGCAGATGCATGAACGATACATTCATGCTGCCATCTTATTGGTGGGAACAGCTTCTATCATCAATAAAAATTATTGGACTTATATTCTTCTATCACTTGCCTATTTTTTGAGTCTAGATATTCTCATGCATCACTGTCGATTTCCTGAAGTTATATATAGGGCCCCACTCCCATATCATCCTGGTTTTATTGCTATTTTGTTCCTAATAACTTTAATACTTCTTTGGAAAGAATTAAAATGCTTTGCTAGCCCTTTTTCACTAAATGATTCCAATCAATGATTAGCTTCTGATCCTCTATCCTTTTGTGCTTCATTCGTATTGGCTTATATATTTTAATAAGCATTCAATTTATGACGGTTATCTCATCGAATTTAATATTTTTGTAAGCACAGCACATTGATATGAATAAAGTAGTAAAGAACGCAGACGATGCAATAAAGGATTTAACAGATAACCTCGTAATCATGCTTGGCGGATTTGGTCTTTGTGGCATTCCAGAGAATTGCATTACCGCATTAGTTAAAAAAGGATCCAAAGGTCTTACTTGTATTTCGAATAATGCGGGTGTGGATGATTTTGGAATAGGGTTGATGCTAAAAACGCGTCAGGTGAAAAAAATGATTTCATCCTACGTAGGTGAGAATGCCGAATTTGAAAGACAATTATTAAGTGGTGAATTGGAAGTAGATTTGATTCCACAAGGAACCTTAGCTACCAGATGCATGGCAGCGGCTTATGGAATGCCCGCAGTTTGGTTACGTGCAGGTGTGGGGACCGAAGTGGCCATTGGAAAAGAGGTGCGCAACTTCAACGGTGTAGATCATTTGTTAGAGTACGCTTTTGATGCCGATTTCGCCTTAGTAAAAGCATGGAAAGGCGATACACATGGTAATCTTATCTTTAGAAAAACCACACGTAACTTCAACATGCAAATGGCAATGGCAGGAAAAATTACAGTTGCAGAAGTGGAAGAATTAGTTCCCGCCGGCGACCTCGATCCCGATCAAATTCATGTCCCCGGAATTTACGTGCAACGTATTTTCCAAGGGAGTAATTATGAAAAACGAATTGAGCAACGTACTGTACGTAAATCATAAAAAAAGAGGGAACGCGGATAACACGGATGAAAACGATTTGCACGGATTTATTTATTAGAATTAATAAAATCGAACACTAAGTATAAATTTAAAAAACAAGTAGATCAGTGTAAATCCGCAAAATCATTTGAATTGTATCTCAATATAAACTCAAAGTAAATATTAAACAGTAATTAAATCCGCGATCATCCGCAAAATCCGCGTCATCCGCGTTCAAAATAAGGCATTATGCTAGACAAGATTGGAATTGCAAAAAGAATAGCAAAAGAAGTAAAAGACGGTTACTATGTCAACCTTGGCATTGGTATCCCTACTTTAGTAGCTAATTATATTCCCGAAGGAGTAAACGTTACTTTACAGTCGGAGAACGGAATGCTCGGCATGGGGCCCTTTCCTTTCGACGGCGAAGAAGACGCTGATTTGATTAATGCAGGAAAACAAACCATCACCGAAGTACCCGGCACTGCTTATTTCGATTCAGCTTTAAGCTTCGGAATGATTCGCGCAGGAAAAGTAGATCTCACCATTTTAGGTGCGATGGAAGTAAGTGAGAATGGAGACATCGCCAATTGGAAAATTCCTGGTAAGATGGTGAAAGGAATGGGAGGCGCGATGGACTTAGTAGCTGCAGCACAAAATATAATTGTTGCGATGCAACATGTCAACAAAGCCGGCGAAAGTAAATTATTACCATCCTGTACTTTGCCACTCACTGGAGTAAAATGTGTGAAGAAGATAGTGACTGAACTCGCTGTTTTAGAAGTAGTGCCTGGTGAAGGCTTTGTATTATTAGAAAGCGCACCCGGTGTAACGGTGGAGGATATCCGAAAAGCTACTGCTGGTAAGTTGGTGGTGAAGGGTGATGTTCCGGAGATGGTAATTGATTAATTCGAAAGAATACTTATGAAAGTAGAAATTTCAGTCATCATTCCAATCTACAATGAGGAAAAAAATATATCTCCGTTGTATGAGCGAGTGAAAAAAGTTATAAGTAACATAAGTGATTCCCATGAATTACTTTTTGTAAATGATGGGAGTATGGATAATTCTCTGAAGTTAATTAAGGAATTAGCAAGGATGGATTCGTCTGTGAAATTTATTAACTTCAGTAGAAATTTCGGACATCAAATTGCTGTTACAGCTGGTTTGGACAAATGTCTTGGGAACCACATAGTGATCATCGATGCCGATTTGCAGGATCCTCCAGAGTTAATTGTAGAAATGCAGAAGAAGATGTCGGAAGGTTATGAAGTAGTTTATGCTCGTCGTAGAACTCGCGTTGGCGAATCCTTTTTGAAGAAATTTACCGCTAAAATGTTTTATCGTATTTTATCTAAAATTACTTCTGTAAAAATTCCGCTCGATACAGGAGATTTTCGAATTATGGATCGAAAAATTGTTGATGTATTAAAGGAAATGCCAGAGCAACAGAAATTTTTAAGAGGACAAATATCTTGGGCTGGTTTTCGTCAAACTTATATCGAGTACGATCGAGATCAGCGTAACGCTGGAGAAACGGGTTATACATACAAAAAAATGATTCGTTTTGCCTTAGATGGTATTACAGGCTTTTCTAATTTGCCTTTAAAATTTGCAACTATTGCTGGTTTTATTGTGAGTGGTGTAACGTTTTTAGTTAGCTTGTATGCACTCTATGCACGTTTCGTTTCAAAGGATTTCG
The DNA here is from genome assembly GCA_016709725.1 of Bacteroidota bacterium. Taxonomy (GTDB): domain Bacteria; phylum Bacteroidota; class Bacteroidia; order AKYH767-A; family OLB10; genus JAJTFW01. The sequence continues at coordinate 683,559 of JADJMG010000001.1, read as the reverse complement.
TTCCTGGTTGGACCTCGTTAATATTAGCAGTATTATTCATTGGTGGTGTACAACTTATTTGTATTGGAATTATTGGTGAATATATGAGTAGGTTAAGTGCAAATGTGAGAAAGAGACCATTGTATATTGTAGATGAAAGTAATGTAGCTTCAAAAGATTAATGCCGTTGTTGAAGTTCAGAACGCTATTTATTTTTAAAAAAAGTATAAAGAAAATTTATTATTGGCAATATGGAAAAGTATAAGAATGTTGTTTTCTTAGTATTGTTACTTTTAATAAGCGGGGCAACGCATGTTTTTACAATCATGAAACAACGTCCTCAGTCAGTACATATGTGGGCCATGTGCGATCGAGGATCCATCGCTCGCAATTATGCTCAGGAAGAAATGAATTTATTTTTACCACGTGTTCATGAGACGAAAGAAGGAGATGGAATTACAGGGCTTGAGTTTCCCATTATGAATTATGGAGCTGCAGTACTTTATAAAATTTTTGGCTTTAGTGAGTTTTGGTATCGTTTATTAATGTTTATCGTTTATGCTTGTGGCTTATATGCATCTTACTTGATAACAGGATTTTTTCTGAATAATATAAGTTATCGTTATCTCTCCATTTTCTTGTTTTCAATTACTCCTATTTTGACATATTACGCAGCTAATTTTATTCCGGATACTGCTAGTTTTGGATTTATGATGATAGCTTGGTATTTTTTCTTTTCCTATTTTAAACAGCCTTCTTTTTTAGATTTATTTTTTTAACACTATTTGCCTCGCTCGCTGTACTAATAAAATTAACTAGTGCAATTGGTGTAATCATAATGATTGGACTTATTGTTTGGTCCTATATAAGAAAAAAGAATTTTGAATTTACTAATTTAAAATTCACTCGACCTCTAGTCCTAGCATCCTGCCTTATCGTTTTTGGGTTAACTTATAGTTGGTATACTTATGCTAAGTATCTTAATGATACGTATGGTTTAACTGTTTTTCTTATGAAATCCATGCGTCCCGAAAGTTGGGAAGCTATTAAAAATGTAGCCAAGCATATCAATGAAATTTGGGTGCAGTTTTATTTCCCTAAAGCTTTTTATTATCTTTTTTTAGTGACGATTGGTTTTATTGTTTATCAAATAAGAAAAGTAAATGAGCAATTGATTTTAATTTTTATTGGCTACTTTTTTGGAGTCCTTTCTTTTGTTTACATGATGTTCGTTCAGTTTGGGGATCATGATTATTATATTATCACATTATTACCACTTCTTTTTTTTATGTTCTTATTGGCTTTTAATTCATTGGAGAAATTGAAAATTGGATCCAAATTTAATTCCGGAATCGTATTAGTACTGATCGCTTTCCTTTTATTTGGAGTGAAATTTAATAGAGCTCATCAGAAATTTAGAATGGATGAGCATTGTTGGCTCTACGATTGGTCGAGGTATAAAGATTACCAAACAGTTGAACCGTATGTAAAGGAATTAGGACTTAAATCTACTGACAAAGTAATTGCTATTTTAGATTATAGTCCTAATATAGCCTTGTATTTCCTAAATTTAAAAGGCTGGAGTGTTGCCGATATTGCAGACGATGAATCTATTCAGCGTGCGATGATTCACAAGCCATCCTTTTTAGTTGTTAATGATTTAGCCCAACTTGATAGACCTATTTTTAAAGATCAACCACCTCAGAAAATTGGACAATACAAAAGCATTTTATTTTACAAGATAATTTATCCTTAATTAATTATTCAAAACTGAATTCGAGGTCATCTAAATAGGAATTGCCTTCTCCAGCATGCATGGGGTAAATATTGAGTTTGTTATTTCCATTATTTACTTTAGTTAAATCAAATGTGATCGACATTTGTTTCCATTCGTCGTTATTTCCTGTTAATGTTTTGCTGTCAATACTATTCCAAAATACTGTTTTGTCAACACTGTCTATTGAACACACTAATTGCATACTTCCGTTTTTGGAATCAGATTTTACCCATCCACTTACTATTAGTTTATTGATGATACCAGGCTTTATTTCATTAAACTTTTTTGAAAAAGTCGGCCCATACAAAAATTCTTTATTCAATTGAACACATTTATTCCCAGAATACGCTAAGTTGTTTATTTTGATAGTTGAGTTGTCAATATATCCTGAAAGATCATCAAAAGTTATAAAATAGATTGAATTTGATGAGTTGTTTTTTGAACACGAAGTAGAAAGCGTAGTAAGTATTACTAAAAGTAGAATGATTTTGGAATAGGATTTCATATGGATCATTATTTTTTGGTAAAAATATAATTTTTATTGGATAGATTTGCTCAGTTTTAATTTATTCATCTTGCAATATGTTGATGATCAAACATCAAAATTCAATTTTATTAAATACCTTTGTTTTAGGATATTGTAAACACTTCACTCCCATTCATTGCTTATAGAATTCTATGAATAACAGGTTTTCCATTATTAGTATTTTTATAGTAGTAGTGGCGGCATTACTCATAGATGTTTCATTTAAAAAGTGGTTGGATCAGGAAGAAGTGATTAAGCAAGATGTACATTCCTATTATGGATATTTACCCGCTACCTTTATCTTTAAAGATATTGGCATCAATAGCAGTGATTATCAATATAAGGAAAATGCGTTCTATTTTTGGTTAGCTTCAACTAATGATGGAAAATCTATCTTTAAAGAAAGGTACGGGTTAGCTATATTATACTCACCTTTTTTTATCGTGGCACACTCCATCGCTAATATTTTTAATTATCCAACTAATGGGTTTTCAGAACCTTATTTGTTTATGTTATTACTGAGTGCAGTATTTTATCTTTATATTGGTTTATGGTATGTTCGTCAAACATTGTTGTTTTTTAAAATACCAGATATTAGTATAGGATTGACCATAATATTGTTAGGTCTTGGTACAAATCTACTTTGCTATTCAACTCAATCAGCCCCAATGCCTCATGTATTTAGTTTTTCGTTGATGGCCATGATCTTTTATTACTGCATTAAAGTAATTAATTTCGGTGGCAAATGGAATTTAATAGCCATTGGTATTCTATGGGGATTAATTACATTGATTGAGATAAGAAACGGTTTAATTGTATTTTGTCTTTTAGTTGTTTTTTCTTCGGAATTAAAACGGAAATTGAAATTCTCTCAAATTATAAAATATCTTTTATTCTTCTTAATTCCTGTAATTCTCCTATGGATTCCGCAATTTTTATATTGGAAAAAAGTATTAGGTGTTTATACTTGGCCCACTTTTCCGGTAGACAAATATTATTTTAATGACCCCAAAATTTGGGATGGGTTGTTTAGTTTCAGGAAAGGTTGGTTTGTTTATTCTCCCCTTTTGTTTTTTGCTTTTGTAGGATTTTTTTATTTCAAAGGCGAGTTGAAGACTTATCGGATGGCCATTGGAATATATTTTGTCATTGTTATTTATGTTATATTTTCATATTGGAATTGGTGGTATGGAGGTTCTTTTGGTCAACGTCCTTTAATAGATAGTTATTCCTTACTAGCTTTACCATTTGCAGTATTTATTAGCGAAATTCTAAAGAGAAAGGCAATTATTAAAATTCTTAGTGTAATTACTGGGTTGTTTTTTATATGGTTGAATATTTTTCAGACTTATCAATATAACCATACTTCCCTTCACTGGGAGGGGATGACCAAAGAGCTGTATTTTAAACAATTTGGCAAATATGATCGAGTTGAAAATTTTGATTCCTATGTATCATGGATGAATGAACATGATGCAAGGAATGGCATCCGATAAAATTTTTGATCAGTGTTGTTTTGATCTAATCTATATCTACTTTTTCAAGTACGATGGTTCCTAAGTTGATAGTGGGTATTCCATTGATGGTTTTAGCAGTATCTGGATTGATATCTTTTCTAATCATTTCGTGTAATGTAGATGAAACCATCCAATGATAAAATGGATAACTGCTATACAATTCGAATGAACCATCTGATTTACTTGTTGAGAAATAGTGATTGATCCACCACTGATCCCAAGCTAAAACACCTCCTCCATCTATCCCTTTTCCTTCTGCATCTACGATTTTTCCCTTTATTAAAAACTTGTTATTAGAACTGAAGTTGTAATAATTTTCAGGACAGAAGCACGGTTCTTTTTTCATCTTACTATCAAAACTTTTTATTTCTGTCGTAATGGGTTTAGGAGTTCCATGTACCATTTGTCCAGTCGAAGTTCGTGTTTCTCCTTTTCGATTAACTACTCCTAAATAATTTTGATGATAATAACCCCAGTCAAGATCTTTATATTGCCACCACGAGAACCCCTGTCCATTACAATTTACAAGTTGTTTTAATATTTTTCGTGCAAAGAGAACTTGATTTTCATAAGGGATAGAATCATTATTAGATGGAACTCCAGTCTCTCCAATAATCCAAGGTTTTTTAATATATTTATGATACCAGTATAATTCATTTCTTACTTGATCCGGTTCATATTCGTATGGGTGCATAGAAAGAAAATCTACATTCACTAAATTTGGATCCCATACAAAGAGTTCTCTTTGACAGGCGAGCCCCACTGTTGTAAGATGATTAGGAGCATTATACTTGACAATATCTGTCCAAATTTTAGTGTATTTATATACTTCTTCTTTAGTGTGTTTAATCGAGTCAAAATAGAGCGGCTCGTTAAAAAAGTCATAGGCTAGTAATGTCGTGTTTTCTTTAAATCGAACAGAAATTCTTTTCAAATATTCTTCCGTTCTTGGAGCTTCATGAAACATGCGAACAGTGAAAATGGCTTTCAAGCCAGCCGCATCTACTGCTGCGAGAAGGTCGTTAATAGCGTTTAAATATTTTGAATATTGCTCGTCACTCTCTAAATATATTTTTTTATGACCATTTAGTCCTTCCAAGGCTGTAAATCCGATTCGGCCACCTTTAAAATCTGATATTTCTGGTTCACCAATATGGGTAAGTCTTACAGTATTAAACCCCATATCTTTAATCAATTGAAGAGTATTTTTCAGTTGTTTTTGACAGCTATCTTTATTCGAACTCCAAAGCTCTTCTGGTAGATAACTGATATAAACTGCAGGCCACATGGCTGTATCATTTGCCCTTAACGAAACAACAAAGTTTAAAGCAATCGGGAAAAAAGGTTCTTTATTTAAATAAAATTTTCCTCCTTTTAATTGAATAAATTTTTCAGACGGGGTATTAACTGTTTGAGCGGCACTTAAAAATAATTTGTCCTTCACATAATAGTATCCAAAACCTAAAAGTAAAAATACGAATAGTGCAATTATACTATTTTTCATATGGTAATTTATTAATTTTAAGGTTGACTATTTATTTAAATAGCAGTATCTTAGTTAGTGAATAAGGATAATTTATCAACTATTTATTTTTATCGAAAGTAGCTAATTTCTTTGTATTTAATTGTCATTACATTTTAGTTTATTTCATTGCAATGCTTCCTTTTTACCTTACATTTGTACTCTTAGTTTTAAAAAATGACGATTGACCAATTCTTTGAATTATTCCTAAAAGAACTTGAAAGTCAGAGTTCGCTTTGGTCGTACTATAAGTACCATACTGACGTGAAGAGTTTTGAGTTTCGTAAAGCGTATTTTTGCCAACGTCTAAACTATATCGCTGATAAGATTAAAAAGCAAGATAGTTTAACATGGGACATCGGCTGCGGTTACGGCACAACCGCCATTTATTTAGCTTTAAATGGTTTTAAAGTTCATGGAACCACGCTAGAGTTTTATTTTAAGGAAATACCAGAGCGAATAAAATATTGGTCGCAGTTTGGTGATGTTTCTGGATTTACATTTGATTATGAAGACATATTTGATCCTGGATTGAAACCTGTAAAGTATGATTATATTATTGTTCAGGACACACTGCATCACCTCGAGCCTCTACAAGAAGCATTGAAAATTATTTCTGATCATCTCGCAGTAAAGGGAGAAATAGTAGCCATAGAAGAAAACGGAAATAACATTATTCAATCACTAAAACTGTATAAGCAAAGAGGAAATAAGCGAATCATAGAATTTTATGATGAGAGATTGAAGAAGACGATCTTATTAGGGAATGAAAACATTCGCTCTATTCAAACATGGCAAAGTGAAATGAATAAGCAGGGACTATCTATCGATATTTCGAGTGTACAGTACGTAAGAGCATATCCACCTTTTTTGTTTAATAAATATGGATATGAAAAATCCATCGAAAAAGAACAGCAACTTTGGAAGAAGAATAAATGGATGAGAGAATATTTCTTTTTCGGAATTAATTTCATTGCAAAACATACAGAAAGTAGTTCTAAATCAGTAACGCATTCACAGACTTCTAATCACTCCATGAATCATTAATTTCGCGCTATGAACACGAAGACTTTATCAATAGTAATTCCTGTTTATAATGAAGCCAAAACCATCCATCATATCCTCGATAAAATTGGAAAAGTAGATTTGTTAGAAGAAATAAACAAAGAAGTTATCGTTGTGAATGATTGTTCAACAGACAATACAATTCATTCTTTGGAAGCGTATAAAAACACACATCCACAGTTCAACTTATCCATCTATTCGCAAGAAAAAAACTTAGGTAAAGGCGCCGCATTGCATCGTGGCATTAAGGAAGCTACTGGTGATTATGTGATTATTCAAGATGCCGATTTAGAATATGATCCTGCAGAGTATAATCGTCTTTTACAACCTATCTTGAATGGATTTGCAGATGTAGTGTACGGTTCTAGGTTCACAGGTGGAAGTGCACATCGAATTTTATTTTTTTGGCATACGCTGGGAAATCATGGGCTCACATTTTTATCTAATATGTTTACGAATCTGAATTTAACAGATATGGAAACGTGTTATAAATTGTTTCGAAGAGAATTAATTCAATCTCTGGATTTAAAGGAACGTCGCTTTGGTTTCGAACCCGAAGTAACCGCAAAGATTTCTCGCATTCCCAATGTGCGCATTTATGAAGTAGGAATATCTTATTATGGTAGAACTTATGCCGAAGGAAAAAAGATAAACTGGAAAGATGGTTTTAGAGCGATCTATTGTATATTGAGATACAATTTATTCAAGTAATGAAAGTATGAGTTCTTATCAATTTAAAGAACATGACGAAGAAGGGCTTCATACTTTAGAAGCCATCAGCCAAGCCCATCACTTTAATGCCTGGATGTTTGAACAGGTGCAGCCTTTTATGAATGGACGTATTCTTGAAATTGGTAGCGGGATCGGAAATATCTCTCAATATTTTATTGATGCGAAATCTGACATCGTCCTGAGTGATATCCGTGAAGAATATTGTAATGCTTTGCATCAAAAGTTTCCTGAGAACAAAGTACTTCTCCTCGATTTAGTCCATCCCGATTTTTACAACGTGTATAGCCATCTCCTGGGTTCATTCGATTCCTGCTTTGCGATGAATGTGATTGAACATATTGAAGATGATCACTTAGCCATGAAGAACTTGGTCTCCTTGCTCAAAGTGGGCGGAAAAGTGCTAATTCTTGTGCCCGCAGGACCTTTTCTCTACAACGACATCGACCGTGGCCTTTTTCATTTTAGACGATATACTACTTCGATGATGAATCAGCTCTTTCAATCGGCGCCCTTGTTGATTGAGAAGCAGTGGATGTTCAATGCGTTAGGCATCCCCGCTTGGTTTTTTGGAGGAAAAATTATGAAAAAGAAGGAGGTGGAGGGAAATCAGATGGACGTATATGATAAACTAATTCCAATTGCCCGTTTCCTAGATTGGATCACTTTCCGCAAAATTGGTCTGTCCATAATAGCTCTCGCCACAAAACGTTGATTTTTTCCACATTCTGGACGATTCCCATTTTGAGAACTAACAATTAACTGTTCATACTGTTTTTAATCAGCTACTTATCAGTTTTTTAAAATATGTTAATATGTTTTGCAAATCTCTTTATTTATCCTAATTTTGCCCTCCCATTGTAAAAACAATACTAATTTAAACACCGTGGATACGTTAAGTTACAAAACTGTTTCGGCCAACGCCAAGACAGTAACCAAAGAGTGGGTAGTTCTAGATGCCAAAGACCAGGTTTTAGGTCGTTTCTCATCTCAGGCTGCTATGATGCTTCGTGGAAAGCATAAAGCGAATTATACCCCACATGCCGATTGCGGCGATAATGTGATCATTATAAATGCAGACAAGATTCGTCTCACCGGCCGTAAATGGTCAGAGCGTGAGTACATTTCTCATACTGGTTTCCCAGGCGGACAACGTTTCGTGACTCCCGAGAAATTAATCATTCAAAAACCAACAGCGGTTGTTGAACGTGCGATTTACGGAATGTTACCAAAGAATCGTCTAGGAAATGCCATTAAGGGCAATTTATTTGTTTATGCTGGCGGAGAGCACCCACATGCTGCTCAACAACCTAAAGCAATCACCCTTAAGTACTAATCTAAAACATGGAAATTACACATACCATAGGTCGTCGTAAGACCGCTGTAGCCCGAGTTTATGTACAACCAGGCAACGGGATTATTAAAGTGAATCAGAAGGATTATAAGGATTACTTCCCAACTCTTCCCTTACAAAAATTAGTTCAACAAGCATTCGAAATATCATCTACCAGTGATCATTACGATGTTAATGTAAACGTTTTTGGTGGAGGATATAACGGACAAGCTGAAGCTATTCGCATGGCTCTTGCTCGTGCTCTTTGTAAAATCAATGCTGAACATCGTCCACTTCTAAAGGCAGGTGGATTGTTAACGCGTGACCCACGTATGGTTGAACGTAAGAAGTTCGGTCAGAAAAGCTCGTGCTCGCTTCCAATTCAGCAAGCGTTAATTTATTTCGATTGGAGTCACGTACTTCTCTCTTCAACAATTTAATTATACACAATATTATAATAGCGTAATGATCAACGTAACGCAAGAAGAACTTCTCAATGCTGGTGTCCATTTCGGTCACCTTAAGCGCAAGTGGAATCCTAAGATGGCAGCTTACATCTTTATGGAGCGTAATGGTATTCATATCATCGATTTGAATAAAACCCACGCAAAAATGGAAGAAGCTGCTGCTGCTGTAAAGCAAATTGCAAAATCAGGTAAGAAAATTTTATTTGTTGCTACTAAAAAGCAAGCGAAAGAAATTGTTGCCTCTGCAGCTAAATCTGTAAATATGCCTTACATCACTGAGCGCTGGCCCGGTGGTATGTTAACCAACTTCGCTACCCAGCGTAAGTCTGTGAAGAAAATGACTTCACTTGACAAAATGTTGACGGACGGTACCGCAGCTCATCTTTCTAAGAAAGAGCGTTTGATGATGGCACGTCAGAAAACTAAAATGGAAAAATTGATTGGTTCTATCTCTGATTTGAATCGTCTTCCAGCTGCTTTATTTATTGTTGATACGGTGAAAGAACATATCGCTGTTAACGAAGCAATCAATTTAGGAATTCCTACAATCGCAATCAATGACACAAACAGTGATCCTTCATTAATCGATTTTCCAATTCCGGCAAATGATGACGCAAGCAAATCAGTTGAGTTGATCATGAGCATCATGGTGAAAGCAGTTGAAGAAGGTTTGGCTGAACGTAAAGTAGATAAAGAACAAGAACGTGAGCGCGACGCCGCAAACGAAGAAGAAGCAGAAGACACAAAAATGTCAGCTGTTACGGATGAAGAAGGCGAAGCACCAAGTGCCGGTCGTGGTCCTAAGAGTCCAGGTGGCTCTGGCCGTCCCCGCAAAGCTGGTCCACGTAAATAATCGTGAAATACAGAAAGCGGGATGTCTAATAGCATCCCGTTTTCTATTGTAATTCATCTGCAAGGAAAATATTTTTTTGTAAGATGGATTTATAAAAAAATAAAAAATTGTTATTACTATTTAAAATATTAAAATCAAATGTCAACAACAACAACAGTAACTGCAGCCGACGTGAACAAGTTGCGTCAAATGACTGGCGCTGGAATGATGGATTGTAAAAAAGCATTAGCAGAAGCTAATGGTGATTTCGATGCCGCTGTAGATTATCTTCGTAAGAAGGGTCAAAAAGTAGCTGCTAGCCGTGCCGATCGTGACGCGAAAGAAGGTTATATTATCGCGAAAACAAATGCTGATAATACAGCAGGTTATTTAATCGGAATTAGCTGCGAAACAGATTTCGTTGCGAAGAATCAAGATTTCGTAAACTTCGTTGAAGCAGTCTTAAATACTGCTATGGAAAATAATCCAGCCGATGGAGAAGCGTTGAAAGCATTACCAATGGACGGTGTAACGATCAACGATAAACTTTTTGATATGATCGGAAGAATTGGTGAGAAAATTGAATTGAGTTCATACACTAAAATTACCGCTCCTCGTGTTGTGGTTTATAATCACCCAGGAAATCGTTTGGCTTCTATGGTAGGTCTTTCTTCTGCTGCAGCTTCTGCAGATGCAGGAAAGGATGTAGCGATGCAAATTGCTGCCATGAATCCAGTGGCTATCGATAAGGACGATGTAGACAGCACTGTTGTTGAGCGTGAATTAGAAATCGCAAAAGATTTAAGTCGTCAGGAAGGAAAGCCTGAAGATATGATTGAGAAAATTGCTTTAGGTAGATTGAATAAATTCTATCAAGAAAATACCTTGTTGAATCAAGCCTATTTAAAGGAAGATAAGAAAACAGTTCGTCAATTCTTGGACAGCGTTGAGAAAGGTCTCACGGTTACTGTTTTCAAGAGAGTGCAATTGGGATAAGATTCATCTTAATATTATTTCAAAAGCCGATCTGGAAAATTCTAGCTCGGCTTTTTTTTTGCTGCTAGCTACTAGCTTCTTGCTGCTAGCTGTTGGTTTCCGCTCACCAAGTCTCGCAACAAATAACTTTTAAGTTACTCACTGATCATCTTAACAGCAAATTATCATCGCGAAGCCTCGCGACATCCACCATCGCGAAGCTGCGACTTACCAATCCATCCGAAGCTCGCACCAATTCACCATCGATCTCGCGACACCAATCCACCATTCCACCAATCCACCAATTGATATGTCGATCGCTGAAACAAACTCCAGATTACAAGCTTTACCTTTATCGAACATCATAAACGAGTTCGGAACTCCATTATACGTTTACGATGGAAATAAAATTGTATCTCAATACAAACGTTTGAATGATGCATTTTCTGGAGTGAAGTTGAAAGTGAAGTATGCATTGAAAGCGTGTAATAATATTAACATTCTCCGCTTGTTGTTAAAGCAAGGATCAGGATTGGATGCGGTTTCTATTCAGGAAGTACAACTCGGACTCCAAGCTGGATTTAGTCCTTCCGAAATATTGTTTACACCGAATAGCGTAGCATTTGATGAGTTAGTTGCCGCTGTTGAATTGGGGGTGCAAGTAAACATTGATAATATCTCCCTCCTCGAACAGTTCGGACATAAATACGGAAGTTCAATTCCATGTTGCATTCGCATTAATCCGCATATTGTTGCAGGCGGAACATCGCATATTCAAACCGGACATATCGATTCTAAGTTTGGAATTTCTATACATCAGATGCGACATGTGTTGCGCATCATCGAAAAAGAAAAAATTGTAGTGAATGGTTTACACATGCATACGGGTAGCGACATACTCGACTCCGGTGTGTTCGTTCGCGCTGCCGATCTTCTCTTCGATGCGGCAGTTAGTTTTCCGGATTTAGAATTTTTGGATTTCGGAAGTGGTTTTAAAGTTGCATACAAAGAAGATGATGTTACCACTGACGTGGAGGAATTAGGAAAAGTAATTACTGAAAGGTTTCTCAGTTTTTGTAAAGAGTATGGAAGGGAATTAGAGTTGTGGTTTGAACCCGGAAAATTTCTTGTGAGTGAATCCGGTGCATTATTGGTGAATGTAAATGTGATTAAACAAACTACAGCCACTGTTTTTGCAGGGGTGAACTCCGGACAAAATCATTTGATCCGTCCCATGTTTTACGATTCCTACCATCATATCATCAACATCAGCAATCCAACTGGAACACCACGCATTTATTCAGTAGTAGGTTACATCTGTGAAACGGATACGTTTGCTGTCGATAGAAAATTAAACGAAGTGCGCGAAGGCGATACACTCGCTATCCTCAATGCAGGTGCCTATGGTTTTACAATGAGTAATAACTACAACTCACGATTACGCCCTGCCGAAGTTTTAGTGTTAGATGGGAAACCACATCTCATCCGCAAAAGAGAAACGATGGAAGATATTACCCGGAATATGGTGGAGATTTAATTTGAACGAAATTTTGAACGCGGATAAACCGGATAAAAAAGATAAATTCGGATTTGTTCACAGGTAAATCCGAGATAATCCGCAAAATCCGAGTCATCCGTGTTCAATGATTGAATTTTAGATGACCTTTAATATTTAGCCATAGATCGCAATATTCTATTTTGAACGGATGCGCAATTTTTAATGCAGGATTTTAACTGGTGGTATTTTGTATTTATCAACTTACAATCTTATATATCAAGGTTCATTGGTCACATAAATTTCTTTAAGCAACAATCAACTAATTCAGCATCCCAATAGCTATCGTGACACCCCAGAAGTACTCCGCTTCGCTGCGACTTCTGGGCAAAGCAACTTACCAACTTACCAATTTACCAACTTGCCAATTTCTCAAAGAAAAAGGTTTATTTTGCATTCGATATGAAATACAACCGCATCCTACTCAAACTCTCAGGTGAAGCCCTCATGGGTGACAAACAATATGGCATTGATACTCAGCGATTAGCCCAATATGCTGCTGAAATAAAGACCATTGCCGATATGGGCGTTCAAGTAGCTGTGGTGATTGGTGGAGGAAATATTTTCCGCGGACTTCAAGCTGCGGAAGGTGGAATGGACCGCGTTCAAGGAGATTATATGGGCATGTTGGCTACTGTGATTAACTCAATGGCCCTCCAAAGTGCGTTGGAAAGTAGTGGTGTTTTAACTCGATTGCAATCCGCAATTAAAATGGAAGCCATTTGCGAACCCTTTATTCGCCGCCGTGCTGTTCGACATTTAGAAAAAGGAAGAGTAGTTATTTTTGGCGCAGGAACTGGAAACCCCTACTTTACTACCGATACCGCTGCATCACTGAGAGCCATTGAAATTGAAGCCGATGTAATCCTAAAAGGAACACGTGTTGATGGCATCTACACCGCCGATCCAGAAAAAGATAAAACCGCTACGCGCTATACCACCATTACTTTCTCTGAAGCCTATTCAAAGAATTTGCAAGTGATGGATATGACTGCATTCACCCTTTGCCAAGAAAATAATTTACCCATCATTGTATTCGATATGAACAAAGCCGGTAATCTAACCAAGGTAGTAAAAGGCGAAGAAGTTGGAACATTGGTAACGATCTAAGCTGCCGCCCTCGAGTTCCCTAAGGCTGCCATCGACAAGCTGCCATCGACAAGCTGCCATCGACAAGCTCAGGCAGCACAGGCAGCGGCGAAAGTTGGCTGAGTCACTCGATGCCAACATAAGCTGCCATCGACAGGCTGCCATCGACAAGCTCAGGCAGCGGCGAAAGTTGGCTGAGGCACTCGATGCCAACATAAGCTGCCATCGACAGGCTGCCATCGACAAGCTCAGGCAGCGGCGAAAGTTGGCTGAGGCACTCGATGCCAACATAAGCTGCCATCGACAAGTTGCCATCGACAAGCTCAGGCAGCTCAGGCAGAATTTCGAGGGGTAAGTGTTTCGCATTTTTTCGCATTTCGTGTTCATTCGCATTTCGCGTATATTCGCATTCATTATCTGTAGTAATTATTAAAAATGTCAGACATCAAATCCATCCTCGCTAACATGGAGGATCACATGCAAAAAGCAATCACTCACTTAGAAGTTGAGCTGAATAAAATTAGAGCTGGTAAAGCATCTCCTGCCATGCTCGATGGGGTAATGGTCGATTATTATGGCGCCATGACACCACTAAGTCAGGTAGCAAGTATTAACACGCCCGAAGCACGTACGTTGGTAATTCAACCTTGGGAAAAAAGTTTGATTAAAAACATCGAAAAGGCAATCATCGATTCGAATCTTGGATTAGCTCCTTCAAATGATGGAATTATGATTCGTATTTCGGTGCCACCGCAAAGTGAAGATCGACGTAAGGACCTCGTGAAGCGTGCGAAGGCTGAGGGCGAACATGCGAAAGTAGGAATTCGCAATTTGCGTCGTGATGCGAACGACAATATCAAGAAATTACAAAAAGCGGGATTGCCTGAAGATCTAGCTAAAGATGGCGAGGCAAAATCACAAAAGATAACCGATGATTATATCACCAAAGTGGATAAACATCTGGACGCAAAAGAAAAGGATATTATGACCATATAAATGAATATTTAGATGGAAAAAGAACGAGAGTAGAACTAAATCTGCTCTCGTTTGTTTTTTATTAAGGTCTATTGAAATCTGCGAACTTATTATAGCGTAGCCTTAGCGCCTTGGCGCCTTTGCGTAAAACTTTGGCTAAGTATAGTTGCAGAGCGGAAATTAGCGAATAAAAGCTTCAGCATCATAAAAGCACTATAAATTCGTTTGAATCACATGAATAAAAGGTAATTTTGTATCAATGGAAACATCAGGGTTGGAAAGTAAAATGTTGGTAGCAGGTCCGTGCAGTGCGGAGAGTAGAGAGCAAGTAATGCAAACCGCTCAAGCCATAGCAGCAAATTATCCAAATGCAATTTTTAGAGCGGGCGTTTGGAAACCTCGTACTCGCCCTGGCTCTTTTGAAGGAATAGGAGAAGAAGCCTTGGAATGGTTGCAGGAAGTGCGGGCTACCACGGGGATGAAGGTGATTACAGAGGCAGCAAGCACTAAACAATTAGAGAGTTGTTTGAAAGCAGGATTGGATGCTATTTGGATCGGAGCTCGAACCACCGTGAATCCTTTTTTAGTACAAGAACTCGCTGATGCCTTAAAGGGTACATCCATCAACGTTATGGTCAAAAATCCGATCCACCCCGACATCAGTCTATGGAGAGGAGCGATCGAACGCATTCAGGAATCGGTGAACTCAGAGATCATCGCTGTGCATCGTGGTTTTCATTCTTTCGAAACTTCTGAGTTTAGAAATCATCCGCGCTGGCAAGTGCACTTTGAAATGAAATCGTATTTTCCCGATTTAAAAATGATTTGCGATATCAGTCATATTGCAGGTGCACGCCCCTTGTTGCAAAGTGTTGCACAAGAAGCGTTAGACTTAGGCTACGATGGATGGATGATCGAAACACATATTCATCCTGATGCAGCATTGAGTGATGCACAACAGCAAATCACACCTTCCCGACTCCACGAACTCATTCAAAATTTAGAGCCGAGATTGCCTTCACCCATCGATGCAATGAGTATTGCACAATTGAAAAACTGGAGAGATGAAATTGATCGCTTGAATGATGAGATTTTAGTGCTGCTAAAGGAACGCTTACATTACTCATCAAAGATTGGCGAATTAAAAAGGGAAAAAAATGTTTCTATTTTTCAACCTGAAAGATGGAAAACAATTTTGGATGAAATGAATCGACGCGGTATGGATTTAAATATTAACGATGGATTTATTCGCAATCTTTTTATTCAGATTCATGATGAGTCGGTACGTATCCAAGCTGAAATAATAAATCGCGAGGAAAAAAAGGTTTCATAAAAAAAGGATTTGATAGCAGAAAACACTTCTGAATCAAATCCTCTTTTGTAATAACTACTTTTATTTACGCAAATCTCTTCGCTACTTCATCCCAATTAATCACATTCCAAAATGCGGTCATGTAATCAGGACGACGGTTTTGATAGTGGAGGTAATAAGCATGTTCCCATACATCACATCCTAGGAGTGGTGTTCCTTTCACTTCAGCAATATCCATTAAAGGATTATCTTGATTTGGTGTGGAGCAAATTTCTAATTTTCCAGCACTGTTTTTAATTAACCAAGCCCATCCCGAACCGAAACGTGTAGCACCAGCCGTATTAAACTTCGTTTTGAATTCATCGAAACTACCAAATGCTGCGTTGATCGCATCGTTTAGTGCTCCTGTCGGTAAGCCACCACCGTTAGGCTTCATCACCGACCAAAACAAACTGTGGTTGTAATGTCCACCGCCGTTATTTCGAACAGCCATTGGAAATTTTGAAATGTTTTTGCAAACTTCTTCGATGCTCATTTTTTCTGCATCGGTGCCAGCAATGGCAGCATTGAGATTATTAACATAAGCTTGATGATGCTTACTGTGATGAATCTCCATGGTGCGCGCATCAATATGAGGTTCTAAAGCAGCATAATCGTAGGGTAGAGGGGAGAGTGTAAAAGACATAATTTTTATAGGTTTTATATAATTAGAACAACAAAATTAAGAAGAAAGAGTTTACCATGGTCTAAAATCGTTTTATGGAATGGTTTTGAGGCGTTTTCGGATGTAGGTTCAATCCTCTTTCCGTATGTAAACACTTGTAGTCGACTAAAAACGGCTATTTTCTCAGTCGAAACCCAAAAATAATTTTCCTTTGCTTTCTTCGTATCGGGATTATTTCTAAATTTCAACCATTAAATCAAAACCAATGAAAAAACAACTATTCACTATTGTCATTGTTCTCACTGTATTATTCAGTGCTTGTAACAAACATGAAGAAGCAAACCACGATCAACAAGAGAGTATTCTCGTTGAGAAAGCAAATCCTGAATCTATCCCACAAGGAAATCCTTTGGATAAATTAAAATTGGATCAAGTCATTATTTCTAGCCTTGAATCAAAGAACGATTTTCAATGGAAGGATGTAGATATGAAAACACTATGGAGTGCCATTGTGGAGAGCGATCAAAGTGTAGCTATCGGTTATCAACCTGCCAACGCTGGTGATATTAGTTCAAAAATTCATACCGTGAATGTGCAAACAGGAGTATTTAAGAAAGTTCATGATGAATTGAAAAAGTTGATTTTAGAAGAGCTAAATAAAACCGCAGGGGCTTCTGTTCAATGGAATGATATTCTTATTGAAGATGATCCTATTCTTCCTATCTTAACACTTCGACTTACGGATAAAACGCTTTTGACGAAACTCAGAAATTTGCAAAACGTTCGCTATCTCGAGCCCATGGATTATTGGCCGAATGATTTAAATCGTGCAGGCTCTGGTTGTGATGGCTCAACCTATGCATTAAATGCGAGTGATTATACAACGGTAACTCCTGGCGCAAGAGTTCCTTGGAATTTTAACAATCAAAATATTCCAACTGCTTGGAATGTTAGTCAAGGAGAAGGAATCACTATCGGTGTTATTGATGCTGGATTAAGCACTTCTCAATCGCTATTAGGGTCTCTCTTTAACAATGGTGATTCGAATGTGGGTCGATCGGTTTCTACAGATTATACTTTAGGAACGAGTGCTTATAATTCTTGTACACACGGTACCAGCATGTGCGGCTTGGCTGTTGCACCAAGAAATAATCAAAACGCTACGACGGGGGTTGCTTACAAAAGTGGATTGCATTTTATTCGTGCTTCCAATGATGTGGTGTTAGATGCCTCCTCGGAGAAAACAGCAACGAAGAATGCATTTATCAAAATGGGTAATCGTTCTGACGTTCGAATTATTTCTTTAAGCATGGGTACTCCTTTCGGAAGTGGTGTGTTAAAGGATGGTGCTGATTATGCTAATAATTTAGGTAAAACTATTTTTGCTGCCGCCGGAACTTCTTATAGTTGGACCAGTTGGTGGGGTGTCGTTTATCCTGCTGCTTATAGTTCATGTATTGCCGTTACTGGTGTAAAAGAAAATGGAAGTAAATGCTCTTCTTGTCACGATGGAGGTTCCGTGATGTATACTGTAACGATGGAAAGAAGTTCAAACTCGAGTCGCAATTCATTAAGTCTTGCCGCTTCGGGAAGCACCCCAACTTATATCGGTGGAAGCTCTTGCGCTACTGCAACGGCAGCGGGAATTGCATCGTTGGTATTGAGTACGAAGCCAAACATGAGCAAAGCGCAATTGATGACTTGCTTAACCAATACTGCACAATTTTATCCTGCTAAAAACAGCACAAAAGGCTATGGGAATTTGAATGCATCAGCCGCAGTGAATTATGCCATTGCGAATTATTAAATTTATCTAGAGTTTAGATAATTTATGAATAGTTTTAATAAATGTTAGAAGGTGTATTCATTCGAGAATTCAATCAAGAAGATAAAAGCAATGTTCTTGAATTGTTCCGATTGAATACACCTGCTTTTTTTTCACCCGATGAAGAGAAAGATTTAATTTTTTATTTAGATCATGAAATCGAGAAGTATTTCGTGGTACTATTGGATGAAAAGCTAGTCGGTTGTGGAGGTATTAATTTTAAAGAGAACGGTGCGATCGGATTGTTAAGTTGGGATTTTTTACATCCGCAGGTTCAACGCATGGGAATAGGCAAGGCTTTGTTAAATCATCGAATTAATATTTTAAAGTCAATGTCAGACGTAAAAAAAATTAAAGTTCGTACATCACAACATGCATATACCTTTTATGAAAAAGGAGGATTTGAACTTATTGAAAAAGTAAAAGATTATTGGGCCGTTGGGTTTGATCTTTATTCGATGGAGTATCGATCGTAGAAGAAATCATCTACTCGCTAAAACTTTCTTAAAAACAGCTTCATACTGATCTGTAATATTTTGCCAATTATATTCTCTTTTAATTTTTTCCAGTTGGGTGTGGAGGTATAATGTTCGAGTGGATTCTAACTTGTCTTTATTCTTCAAGAGCGTTGCAATTGCCTCCGGTGAATTGAAATACCACGCTTGATCACCCAGTACATCGCGGTTAAATAAATTGTCATGTGAAATGATATAGGCACGGGAAGCCATGGCCTCTAACAAAGAAGGATTGGTGCCGCCTACTGAATGTCCGTGAAAATAATACCGACCGAAATAACGGAGATTATTTAAATGATCTTGATTATAAATACCACCCAAGAATCGAATATGATCATTTGACTTATATTTCGATTTCAAGTATTCACCATAAGGTGTTTGATGTTTTCCAATGACTAAGAAAGGTGTTTTTTCTCCTGATAAAACAATACCATCTAAAGTGATTTCAATATTATTTTCTTTTTCTAAGCGAGCTACTAATAAATCATATTGATTCGCTTCTACACCATACGTCGCTAAAACAGTTTCGTTTGGTGAAGAGAAAACTTCCGCCCCATAGGCTATGAAAGTAGAATCAAGTTTATATTCACGTTGTAAATAATTTTTAATTTCTCCATTGTCGCTAATCAAGTGATCGCTGTATCGTGCGCCTAACGACTCAAACCATTTAGCCAATTTTTTTACCAATGTACTCCATTTATCCCGCTTCCATTCGAGCCCATCCATATTGGTAACTAAAATGCTTTTTCGCTTTCGTAAGAATGGAAAAAATACAGAAGCCGTAGTATATCCTAAAACTAATAAAATGTCACATTCCGATTTTAACGCATGTTGCATGCAGTTGTAATCGTAAATAAAATTACCAACCGTTCCTACTTTCTTTTCAGGATTCCATTGCTTGATAATTTTTACTCCATGAAATTCATCCTTATCATATTCATGATAATCGGGACTATAAACACTTACCTCGTGTCCCGCTTTCACCAGTAATACCGCTAAATTTTCTGCGCATTGCTCAAACCCCCCATAGTTGTTAGGAATCCCTCTAGTACCCGTGATAGCAATACGCATTGATTATATTTATTTTTGACTTAATTATTATTCAATAAATTTATTAATCGCTTCGGTTCTAGCTTCTAGCTTCTAGCTTCTAGCTTCTAGCTTCTTATCTCTAACCTATAACTTCCCCATTGTTTAATAAACAGCAGCTAGTAGCCGGCAGCCAGCAGCTAGGAGCTAAACGCATCCCACCCTTGCGCTTTCAACTCATGCACATTTTGTTGACGATCCACAAAACGATATCCTGCTTCGGGTGCCGTCATATGTCCAATAATGCTAATTTCTGCTCTATCTTTTATCTTTTCATATTCTGCTAACGAAAGGGTAAATAATAATTCATAATCTTCACCACCATTTAATGCAGCTACCGTTGGATCTAATCCTAGTTCTCTTCCGAGTTCTGAGGTTAAATGATCAATAGGAATTTTTTCTTCATAGATCTGACAACCTGTTTTTGATTGTGTGCAGATGTGCATCAACTCGGAAGCAAGTCCATCAGAAATGTCAATCATACTACTTGGCTTTATAAACCAAGTTTCGAAACGTTGTATAATATCTAATCGCGCTTCCGGTTTTAATTGTCGCTCTAACAAATAATCGTATCCTTTTAATTCGGGCTGAGCTACTGGATTTTCTAAAAATATTTTTTTCTCTCGATTCAATAATTGTAATCCCATATAGGCGGCTCCTAAATCTCCCGTCACACAAATTAAATCATTTTCCTTGGCCCCATCTCGGTAAATTAATGCATCTTCTTTTGCATGTCCGATGGCAGTGATACTAATGACTAATCCACTTTTTGATGAACAGGTATCTCCTCCCACTAAATCAACTCCATATCTTTCACAAGCTAATTTAACACCTAGCATCAATTCTTCAACAGCTTCTAATGAAAAGCGATTCGATAATGCCAAGCCGCAAACAATTTGGGTTGGAATTGCATTCATTGCACAGATATCGCTGATGTTAACTACCACCGCTTTATACCCTAAATGTTTTAATGGCGAATAGGTTAAATCAAAATGAACACCTTCCAAGAGCATATCGGTGGTTACTACCGTTCTGCCCACTCCATTGTCAATCACAGCTGCATCGTCACCAATTCCTCTTAAACTACCCGGATTTTGTAACGTAATGCTTTGTTTTATATGATTGATAAGTCCAAATTCTCCCAAGGTCTCTAATTCGGTTCTATTGTCTTTATTTTCAAACATGATGCAAAGATAGTTTCTATCAATCATCTTCCACGAATAAGATAACGCTGTCTATCCGAAATGCTAGTGCTGATGGATTGACTGGGATTAAAAATTTTTTCTAGATGTGAATAATAATAAATTGTTAAATCGGCTCCTTCTTAACATTTATTTTACTTTAGCGCTTCAATTCTATAATTATGTCATCATTTGGATTCTTAAAGTATTTCGTTCCCCAGGATCGAAAATTCTTCCCCCTTTTTGATAAGGCGGTTACTAATTTGCATGAATGCGGACAAGCTATTTATCAGCTTGTTATATGCGAAAAGTCGGAACGGCCACGTTGGTTTAGAAAAATTGAACAGCTTGAGCATGTTGGAGATGAAATCACGCATGAAATCTTTTTGGAGTTAGGTAGAAATTTCATCACCCCCTTTGATCGAGAAGATATTCATCGATTAGTGACTTCGTTTGATGATGTTGTGGATTTTATACATGGTTCTGCCAAACGCATGGAACTCTATAAAATTGAAGAATACGATAGTGACATGATTAAATTATGTGAGTTGATTCAACAAAGTACGCAGGAATTAAAGTCGGCGGTGTTGGAATTGAAAAACATGGATAAAATGCGTGATATCACTGCCTCCTTAGTTCGGATCAATAGTATAGAGAATCATGCGGATGATATTTTTGATCATGCAGTTGCTGCACTTTTTGCGAATGAAAAGGATGCTGTAAAGATCATCATGAAAAAAGAAATATTACATGGACTTGAAACGGCAACTGACAAGAGTGAGGATGCTGCTAATGTAATTGAATCCATCATCATTAAGATGGCATAGTCAGGCGTATGGAAAACATGCTCATTCTTGTAATTGTCTTGGCATTGATATTTGATTTCATCAATGGTTTTCATGACGCTGCGAACTCCATCGCTACTGTTGTTTCTACTCAAGTATTAAGTCCAGCGGCTGCCGTAGTGTGGGCCGCGTTGTTTAATTTCTTGGCGTATTGGATTTTTGAATTAAAAGTGGCGGATACTGTTGCCAAAACAGTTCGACCAGAAAATATAACGCTCGTTGTTGTAATGGCCGGATTACTCGCATCCATCTTTTGGAATTTGCTTACTTGGTGGTATGGAATTCCATCCAGTTCATCGCATACATTGATTGGTGGATTTGCAGGAGCCGGTATCGCACATGCTGGTGGATTTGATGCAGTTCAATATGATAAAATAATGCCTACTATTTATTTTATTGTTTTGGCTCCAGTTTTAGGAATGATTATGTCCTATTTTATTTCTGTGATTACATTACATGTAGCCAAGAATTCAAACCCATCAAAGATTGATCGCATCTTTCGTCGACTACAATTGCTCTCTTCTGCCGCGTATTCATTGGGTCACGGTGGTAATGATGCTCAAAAAGTTATGGGTATTATTGCCGCAGCTATGATTAGTCAACATGTGATTGCCGATATGCATGAATTGCCAGGATGGGTTCCTTTAGCTTGTTATTCTGCTATTGCGTTAGGAACAATGATTGGAGGATGGAAAATTGTTAAAACCATGGGCCAAAAAGTGACGAAACTTACTCCTTTCGAAGGTTTTTCGGCCGAAACGGCTGGTGCACTTACCCTCTTTGGGGCACAACATTTTAAAATTCCAGTAAGTACTACACATACAATTACAGGATCTATCGTTGGAGTTGGACTCACCAAAAGAATTTCCGCGGTACGCTGGGGTGTCACATTGCAGCTGGTTTGGGCCTGGATTCTTACCATTCCTGTTTCCGCTGCGTTAGCTGGATTGTTCCTCTATATTTTGGAAGCGGTGTTGTAGAGGGATTGTATTTCTTGAAGGAATTCTCAATAGAAGATTACTATTGCTTCGCTAAATTATTTGTCGAAAGCTGCTAGCTACTAGCTACTGGCTTCTGGTGGAGAATCCTAGCTTCTGATTTCAAGCTTCTTTATAAAAGGCAGACACCAGTGATATATCATCTATCATCTCAAAAATCTGTTAGCCAGTAGCAAGTAGTCATCATCTCAACAATCTTGCAGCCAGAAGCTAGCAGCTAGCAGCCAGCATAAACTGCTGATAAACAACAATAAAGAAGCAATCCTAACAAAGAAAACATTTCCACCTTAGAATTGTTCTAAATAAGCGATTTCGCCGTACCTTTGCAACAATAGAAGAAACCATGATTACAGTCACTGAAAAAGCTAAAGAAAGAGCTCTTGAATTAATGGCAAAAGAAAGCCATCCTACCGAATCTTTTATCCGTGTAGGTGTGGCCGGTGGAGGTTGTTCTGGACTTAGTTATAGTCTAGAGTTCGATCATGAACTGAAAGCAGATGATAAGTTGTTTGAAGATAAAGGCGTGAAAATCGTATGTGATAAGAAGAGCTTTCTCTACCTCGTAGGTACTCAACTTGATTTCAGCGATGGTCTCAACGGAAAGGGATTTCAATTTATTAATCCAAACGCATCCCGCACCTGCGGATGTGGTGAATCATTCGCCGTTTAATAGTTGAGATAAATTCAATCGAATACCCAACCCACCATCAGCGTTCTCCCCTAAAGAAAGATTATGTCAGAAGACTTAAAAATATTAGACGAAGTAACCAACTCCGAGTACAAATACGGTTTTGTAAGTAATATCGAAAGTGATAATGCTCCCAAAGGATTGGATGAGTCTACCGTTCGATTTATTTCTGCAAAGAAGAACGAACCAGAGTGGTTATTAGAGTGGCGCCTGAAAGCGTTTCGTCATTGGCTTACGTTGGAAGAACCCACATGGGCGAATGTTCATTATCCTAAAATCGATTTTCAAGATATCATTTATTATTCTGCACCGAAGAAGAAACCTTCGTTGAATAGTTTAGATGAACTCGATCCGGAAATTAAAGCAACGTTTGATAAATTAGGAATTTCACTCATCGAACAACAACGTCTCGCCGGTGTTGCAGTAGATGCTGTTATCGATAGCGTTTCTGTGAAAACAACATTTCGTGAAACCTTAGGCGAACTTGGAATTATTTTTTGTTCGTTCAGTGAAGCCGTTCATGATCATCCCGATTTGATAAAAAGATATTTAGGTTCTGTTGTTCCACATACCGATAATTTTTATGCAGCGTTAAACAGCGCAGTGTTTAGTGACGGATCGTTCTGTTATATTCCAAAAGGAGTACGTTGTCCGATGGAGTTGAGTACATATTTCCGAATTAATAGCGCCGGCACCGGACAATTTGAACGTACGCTAATCATCGCTGAAGAAGGTTCTTTTGTGAGTTACCTCGAAGGTTGTACTGCACCCATGCGCGACGAAAATCAATTGCACGCAGCGATTGTAGAAATTGTTTCGCATACCGATGCTACCGTGAAGTATAGTACCGTGCAGAATTGGTATCCCGGAGATAAAAACGGAAAAGGTGGTATCTACAATTTCGTGACTAAGCGCGGAATTTGCATGGGCGATCGTGCAAAAATTTCTTGGACACAAGTAGAAACTGGTTCAGCCATTACCTGGAAATATCCAAGCGTAATTTTGAAAGGAGATTATTCTGTCGGTGAATTTTATTCAGTAGCTGTCACCAATAATATGCAACAAGCAGATACCGGAACGAAGATGATTCATCTCGGTAAGAAAACGAAAAGTATTATTATTTCGAAAGGAATTTCTTGTGGTAAGAGTCAAAACTCATATCGCGGATTGGTTCGCATCGCAAAGAAAGCAGAACATGCACGTAATTTTTCACAGTGCGACTCATTACTCATCGGCGATAAGTGCGGAGCGCATACGTTTCCTTATATTGAAGTGGGAAATAAAACGGCGAAAGTAGAACACGAAGCAACAACGAGTAAAGTGGGAGAAGATCAAATATTTTATTGCAACCAACGTGGAATCTCTACTGAAGATGCAGTGAACTTAATCGTGAATGGTTATTGCAAAGAAGTTTTTAATCAATTGCCGATGGAGTTTGCAGTGGAAGCTCAGAAATTATTAGCTATCTCATTGGAAGGTTCTGTAGGATAAATTATAAAAATTTCGCCGCGATCGCTGCTTATCATTGCGTCCGTTGCGTCTGCCCACCGAAACTAAGTGAAGGTGGGTTTAAAAAAATTGTAAAAGAGGATACAAATTATATTATGTTACGAATAAAAAATTTACAAGCTTCTGTTGAAGGAAAAAAAATCCTCAATGGATTGAATTTGGAAGTGAAGCCCGGTGAAGTGCATGCGATCATGGGCCCGAATGGTTCAGGTAAAAGTACATTAGCATCGGTGTTAGCCGGACGCGAAGAGTACGAAGTTGAAGGCGGAACCGTACAATTTTTAGGCAATGATTTATTGGACATGTCGCCAGAAGATCGTGCTCGTGCTGGAGTCTTTTTAGCATTTCAATATCCAGTGGAAATTCCTGGAGTGAGTAACGCTAACTTTTTGAAAACCGCAGTGAACGAAGTGCGTAAGTCACGCAACTTAGCTCCCATGGATTCAAAAGAGTTTTTGCAAATCATGAAAGAGAAAATGAAGTTGGTGGAAATGGATAAAGCCATGACACAACGTTCGGTGAACGAAGGCTTCAGTGGAGGAGAGAAGAAACGTAACGAGATTTTTCAAATGGCGATGTTAGAGCCAACCTTGGCCATTTTAGATGAAACAGATTCTGGATTGGATATCGATGCCTTGCGTATCGTTTCTAATGGAGTGAATGCTTTGCGTGACGGTAATCGTTCGTTTATCGTGATTACGCATTACCAACGTTTGTTGGATTATATCGTTCCGGATTTTGTGCACGTGTTGTACAAAGGACGTATCGTGAAATCGGGTACTAAAGAATTGGCTCTCGAGTTGGAAGAAAAAGGATATGATTGGATTAAAGAAGAAGTTGCTGTAGGCGCTTAAAAAATTATATGTCGACAATAACTAAATATCAAACAGCAAGTACCGCTTTCGTTCAAGAAGCGGAGGTTT
Organism: Bacteroidota bacterium; assembly: GCA_016709725.1. Taxonomy (GTDB): domain Bacteria; phylum Bacteroidota; class Bacteroidia; order AKYH767-A; family OLB10; genus JAJTFW01. The sequence goes on along the minus strand of JADJMG010000001.1, from coordinate 657,669 downwards.
TCGCTGATCTATACGGGAAATCTAATCCTGCATTAACTGCTATTCGTAAACAAGCGATGGCTGCTTTTTCATCACGTGGAATCCCTACCATGAAGCATGAAGAGTGGAAGTATGTGAATTTAACTTCGATCGCGCAAACGGATTATCGCACCGCAAGTCCTGCCGACTCACAAAAGTTATCAAAGTCCGACGCTGAACAATATCGTTATGCTGGTCAGGATGCGATTCTTTGCGTTATTGAAAATGGAAAGTTGAATGTAGCGGCATCTAGTATGTCTGACATCCCTAAGGGTGTTCGCATTGGCAGTATCGACGATTTTAGTAGTGACGCTGCCGTTATGTCTCACTTATTTACTCATGCTTCTTTTGAAGATGAAGCCATGGTGGCGTTGAATACCATGTTGTGTTATTCTCCCATCATCATTAAGGTGGATGCAAAAGTGAAATGCGACACGGTAATTCAATTGATCTTTGCAACGGTTCCAGGAGTTGATCCATTATTGATTCCAGCTCGTGTGTTAGTCGTAGCAGAAGAGCAATCAGAATTTACTGTAGTAGAAAGTTTTCATACGCATGGATCGGGAGCCTTAACATGTAATAATATCGTTTCCGAAGTAGTAGTAGGAAAAGCAGCGCGAGTGCATTATGCGAAGGTACAAGTGGAGGGAGATGAAGCTCAGCACATCAATTATCATAAAGTAAATATGGCGCGCGATAGTTATCAGCATCTAACTACTTTAACATTGGGTGGAGCGATCGTTAGGAATAATTTAAATATCCGTTTGGATGACGAGCAAGTAAATGCTTACTTGAATGGATTATATGTATTGAATCAAAAGCAAGTAATCGATAATCATACGTTGGTGGATCATGCTATGCCGAATTGTTATAGCAATGAATTGTACAAAGGCATTATCGGGGATGAAGCACAAGGTGTATTCAATGGAAAAATTTGGGTGCGAGAAGACGCACAAAAAACTAATGCGTATCAATCAAACAAAAATTTATTGTTGAGCAATCAAGCTTCCATGAATACGAAACCACAATTGGAAATTTATGCCGATGATGTGAAGTGTAGTCATGGTGCTACTACCGGACAACTTGACGATGAAGCGTTATTTTATCTCCGCGCACGCGGTATTGGCGAAACCGCAGCCCGTTCTTTGTTGAATCATGCTTTTGCAGCAGATGTGATTGAGCAAGTGGAAAATGAAAAATTAAGAGAGAGTTTGATGCAGCTGTTGGATGTAAAATTATCAGCGTTGCAGATAGAAGCATAAATTATTCTGAAGGCGAGATTCACTTTATATAAATGGAGATGAATTCTTTTTCTTCTTTAGATGAATGAATAGTAGAATAGAAAAGTGAACGAAAATAGTATGACCCCTTTCAACATCAATAAAATTCGTAGCGAGTTTCCGATCTTGTCGGAGAAAGCGTATGGAAAACCATTGGTGTATTTTGATAATGCAGCATCTTCGCAGAAGCCCAAGGTGGTCATTGATGCTTTAGTAGATTATTACAGTTCCTACAATGCGAATATTCATCGTGGTGTCCATTTTCTTAGCCAAAAAGCAAGTGCTGCTTTTGATGCTGTGCGCGAAAAAGTAAAAACATTTATTAATGCAACTTCAGAGAGAGAAATTATTTTTGTTCGTGGAACAACAGAAGCAATCAATTTGGTCGCTTCAACCTATGGTCGAAAGAACATCGGGCAAGGAGATGAAATTTTAATTTCGGCGATGGAACACCATAGTAATATCGTTCCGTGGCAAATGTTGTGTGAAGAGAAAGGAGCTGTGTTGAAAGTTATTCCCATGAATGAAAAAGGGGAATTAATGATGAATGAATTACCCGCCCTTTTAACGGAAAAAACAAAGTTTGTTTCCGTGGTGCATATTTCAAATTCATTGGGAACAATCAATCCTGTGAAAGAAATTATTCGCCAGGCACACGCCAAAGGAATTCCCGTTTTAGTGGATGGTGCACAAAGTACAGCGCATGAAATCATCGATGTGCAGGACCTAGATGCTGATTTTTTCACGTTTAGTGGACATAAAATTTTAGGTCCAACGGGTGTCGGTTGTCTCTATGGAAAACTACATTTATTGGAAGCCATGCCGCCTTATCACGGTGGCGGGGAGATGATCTCATCCGTGAGTTTTGAAAAAACCACTTATAATGAAGTACCGTTCAAGTTCGAAGCGGGTACCCCCAATATTGCGGATGTCATTGCCCTCGGTACGGCCATCGATTATTGGAATCAACTCGATCGACAAGCTGTTTCAGCATGGGAAAAGGAGTTGTTGAATTATGCAACGAAGCTAATTTCGGAGATCCCTGCCGTAAGACTCATTGGTACAGCAGAAAATAAAGCCAGTGTTATATCGTTTGTAATTGAAGGCGTGAATGCATTAGATGCAGGAATGTTTCTCGACACAAAAGGAATTGCAGTGCGTACCGGACATCATTGCACCGAACCTGTCATGCAGTTTTTTAAAATTCCAGGAACACTGCGTGCTTCATTTATGTTTTACAATACCAAGGAAGAAATTGATTCTTTGGTTGAAAATCTAACCAAGGCCATCGCCTTATTGCAACCTCACTCTGTAGCATGAGTAGCATGAACCAAATAGAAGAAGAAATTATCTCCGACTTCGAATTATTCGATTCGTGGGAGGAAAAGTACCATTATATTATTGAGCTCGGACAAAAGTTAGCACCGCTTGATGAAAAATATAAATTGGACGAGTATAAAATTAAAGGATGCCAAAGTTCGGTATGGTTGAATGGTGAAGAACGTGATGGAAAGATTTACTTCAGCGCCGATAGCGATTCTACTTTTGTAAAAGGAGAAATTGCATTGCTCATGATGGTCTTATCCGGACAAACTCCTGAAGCAATTCTTGATGCAAAGTTGGAATTCATCGATGCGTTGGGATTGCGTCAACACATTGCTGTTACGCGAGCCAATGGATTAGCAGCTATGATTAAACAAATGAAAACGTACGCACTTGCCTTTTCAAGTGCATCCAAGTAAAAGTGAAAATGACAGAGGCTACGAATACGATGACCGAAACGAATCCCATTCCTGAAGTGAAATCATTACGCGATCGCATCATCGATGTGTTGAAGTCGTGCTATGATCCGGAAATTCCTGTTGACATTTGGGAGTTGGGTTTGATTTATGAAATCAATATCAACGAAGGTAACGACGTGCACATCATGATGACACTCACCTCACCAGCCTGCCCTGTTGCCGAAACACTTCCGCCCGACGTAGAACAAAAAGTGCGAGATATCCCCGACGTAAATACCGCCAAAGTAGAGATCACCTTCAATCCCCCCTGGGAAAAAGACATGATGAGCGAAGAAGCAAGGTTGGAACTGGGGATGTGGTAAGGTTTAATTCAGAATTAAGAATGCAGTCCCGATAGCTATCGGGATCAGAATTCTCTCCCGATAGCTTTCGGAATCAGAATTAAGAATTGGTGTCATTTAGCATGTTTATTCGAATTGATAAATTTCGCTTTTTCGCATTTCGTGATGATTCGCATTTCGTATCAAGAATTTACGTGAAAGAAATCCCTTCAAAAAAACCATCTCTCCAGCGATGATAGAAAATAAAGTCTCCTCTTCCTCCCTCCTCACCCTCGACCTCGAAGAGTGGTATCCTGAATCCGATGTGATGCAGATCGATATTGCTGATTTGTTGGTGGAAGGCTTGTTGTTACGTGAAAAGGATTTTAGAACTTTTATTTCTGAGAATAATTGGAGTCAGTATCAAGACAAACATGTAGCCTTATTTTGTTCCACCGATGCAATTATTCCCCGTTGGGCATGGATGCTTTTAAGTACTTCCTTACAGCCATATGCAAAAACTATTGTTTTCGGTGATGCGCAAACGTTAGTGGAGGAGTTGTATCGTCAAAAAATTGCTGCATTAAATGTGGAGGAGTATCGCGATCAACGTGTCGTGATAAAAGGCTGCAGTAAGAAGTCGGTTCCGGTACAAGCGTATGTTCAGATAACGGCACGATTGAGTCCTGTTGTGAAAAGTATTATGTATGGAGAACCCTGCAGCACAGTTCCCGTTTTTAAGAGAGCAAAAGGCTAATTTTATTGGGATTTCTCTAAAAAGACTATCTTCGTTTTATAAATTGCAGTTTCTATGAAAAAGCTCCTATTGATCTTGATTTGTGCAGTGCCACTGGCGGGCATTTCTCAACAACTGACCGAGAAAGATCCTAAAAATGAAGATGTTTTTATTGCTGTTGAAAAGATGCCCGAATATCCAGGCGGAAATGGATCCATGATGAAGTATATCTCCAATAATCTTAAGTATCCTGACGATGCAGCTGAAAAACATATTCAAGGAAAGGTGTATGTTTCTTTTATTGTATCTGAACTAGGAAAAATTAGCGACGTTGAAGTTGTTAGAGGAGTCAATGAATTATTGGATAATGAAGCTAAACGAATTGTGAAAGCTATGCCTTCGTGGAAGCCAGGTATGCAAGGTGATAAGCCGGTGAAAGTGAAATTTATTCTTCCCATTGTATTTAAACTGAATTAATTTTTTATGTCCATCTCCCTTGATGAAATCAAACATCCCATCCGAAAGGAAATGGATGAATTTGAATTGAAATTTCGCAAGGCGATGCAAAGTACAGTGCCCCTTCTCGATCGCATCATGCATTATATCGTGAAGCGAAAAGGGAAACAGATGCGTCCCATGTTTGTATTTTTATCGGCCGGACTGAATGGAGGCATTACTGAAAGTACGTACCGCGCTGCATCACTTATCGAATTATTACACACCGCCACCTTAGTACATGATGATGTTGTGGATGATAGTAATTTGCGTAGAGGATTTTTTTCGATTAATGCCATTTGGAAAAATAAAATAGCGGTGCTCGTAGGCGATTATCTTTTGTCGCGTGGATTATTACTCTCCGTAGAACACGAAGAATTTGAATTGCTGAAAATTGTTTCAACAGCCGTACGCAAAATGAGCGAAGGAGAATTATTGCAAATCGAAAAAAGCTAGAAAGCTCGACATCAACGAAGAAATTTATTACGATATCATTCAAGCGAAAACGGCATCGCTCATCGCGAGTTGTTGTGCAACGGGAGCTTCGTCTGTGAATGCCGACAAAGAAAATGTAACGCGCATGCATGATTTTGGTCAAGCAGTAGGAATGGCTTTTCAAATTAAAGACGATCTATTCGATTACGAGCAAGCCGAGAAAACGGGAAAGCCACGCGGCATCGATATTAAGGAACATAAAATGACCTTGCCACTCATCTATGCATTGAATAATTCTTCCTCCAAAGACAAGCGTTTTATCATCAATACTGTGAAAAGCTATAGCGATGATAAGGCTCGTGTGGAGCAAGTCATTAAGATGGTGATGGCTGCGGGTGGATTGAAATATGCCAAGGAGAAAATGCACCAATATCAGGATCAGGCATTTACTATATTGAATACATTTCCTTCGTCTGTCTATAAAGATTCATTGGAACAGTTAGTTAGGTTTACCACCGAGCGAAATCACTAATTTTTAGTGTGAGATTTTATCGCCTGATGTATCTTTACCATCCATGATTAACAATAACACCAAACAGCAAATTCTCGAAACCGTTCGCATCGAAGAGGTAGTGGGCGATTTTGTTTCGTTGAAAAAGCGGGGTGCTAATTTATTGGGAAATTGTCCTTTTCATAATGAACGTACTCCTTCGTTCACCGTATCACCTGTGAAGGGATTTTATAAATGTTTTGGTTGTGGCAAAGCCGGCGACTCCATTACATTTGTGATGGAGCATGAGCATTTTACTTTTCCGGAAGCCCTACGTTACTTGGCAAAGAAGTATAGCATTCCCATTGAAGAGGAAGCGCCAACAGCAGAGTTCATAGAGCAACAAACACAGCGCGAAAATTTATTTACCGTTACCGCATTTGCAGAAAAATTTTATCAAGATTATTTATGGGAGAATGAAGAAGGTAAGGCCATTGGATTAAGTTATTTTCGAGAGCGTGGATTTACCGATGATGTAATTCGCCGATTTAATTTAGGGTTCGCTCCCGATAAATGGGATGGATTGGTCACGGCGGCAGAAGCGGCAGGACATCAACAAGAGTTGCTGGAAAAAACCGGATTGATCATCGTACAGGAAAATAAAAAGTACGATCGTTTTCGTGGTCGTGTCATTTTTCCCATTCATAATTTAACAGGTCGGGTTGTTGCATTTGGTGCGCGCATCTTAAAAACAGATCCGAAAAGTCCCAAGTATTTAAATTCTCCCGAGACGGAGATTTATTATAAGAGTAAAAATTTATACGGCATTGCACAAGCCAGAAAATCGATTGCTGCTTTTGATTCTTGTTATTTGGTGGAAGGATACACGGATGTGGTGTCGATGCATCAAGCAGGAATTGAAAATGTAGTCGCTTCGAGTGGAACTGCATTAACGATTGAACAAATTCGATTGATTGGAAGGTACACACGCAATATTTCGGTGTTGTATGATGGTGACCCTGCTGGAATCAAAGCTTCGCTTCGCGGTATTGATTTGATTTTAGAAGAAGGAATGAATGTGCGTGTGGTTTTGTTTCCCGATGGAGAAGATCCAGACTCCTATGCAAAGCGTGTTTCTACCGAGGAGCTCAAAGTTTTTTTGAAAGAGCAAGCCGTTGATTTTATCACGTTCAAAACAAAATTATTACTCTCCGATGCGTCTGGCGATCCCATCAAAAAGGCAGCACTTATTCGCGATATCGTAGAGACCATTGCTAAAGTTCCAGATGCCATCACGCGCTCCACTTACATCAAGCATACTTCGGATTTGATGGAGATGAGCGAAACTGTTTTGATTGGTGAGCTCAATAAAATTTTTACGTCAACAAGATAAAAAGAGGAAGGCACACCTCCACCCAATGCAGGTGATCCATTTTTACCACCACCCACAGAAGAAGAGTTTCAAGAGCAAGAAGAGCCGATTAATTATTTAGATGCAACGATACAAGAAGAAGAAATAATTCGCGTATTGTTACACTATGCCGAAGAGCAATTTGATTTTGTGGATTTAGGATCGGCGGAAGTGGAACCAATTCGTTTTCGGGTAATCGATTTTGTGATCAGCGTACTTCGCGACGATGGTATTCATTTTACGAATGAAGCTTATGCGGGATTACTTGCCGCATTCTCTGTTCAGTTTGACGAAGGGAAACAATACAATCAGCAAGAATTTCTGCAAGAGCTAGAACCACAAATAAAAATACGGCAATTCATTTATTAACTCCGCCCATGAACTTGCCGATTGGGGAGCACATCAAATTCGCGACGAAAAACGGTATTACATAAAGCTGTTATCGATCCCATCATGTACATCAAGAAAAAGCAGTTGGGAAAAATGCGCGAAGAATTATTGCAACAACTCAAAGCACGAATCGAAGCCGAATTACCTTACGATGAATTGCTCGAAGATTTTAATCGACTCAATCAATTGCAAGCGCAATTAAATCGTTATACAAATACAGTGATTCAGAAATAAAATTTGTCTATTTTTCGGATTAACTAAAATTAAGCGAAGAGAAATTCCAATTTTATCGTATTTTTCCACTTCACGTCCCGCCGAACTGCAAAGTGTACGCTTACACTAAGTTAATTTATGGTTTACTTCATAACTTGAATTAGCGCAATTCAAAATAGACCTTTTCAATCAATTTATAATTTGTTTTGTTTCCATTTTTAATCATTGGAATCCACTTTCCATTTGTCAAATAAATCTTATTTTCAACTTCTTTATCCATTAAAGGCGAAACCCTTTCAAAATTTTAAAATCAATAATATTTCCAGTTGTATCTATTTCAATTTCAAAGTAAACATTTCCAATTATTTTTCAGACTTTAATTCAGCTGGGAACCTAATTTTGCTTCTAAATACATTATAAAATTCGGTATTTCCACCTATGAAATTATCAACTACAGAGCCTATCTACAACTAATTCTAAAAAGTTTGACTTTTACATTGACTAAATGCAATTATCATTAAACTTAAAATAATTATTAATTTATTCATTTGAATCAAAATTGTGTCCGCATTATTATAAATATATTGATTTATTTTTGACGAGATTTGAATTCAATATTTTTTATAAATTTTTTGATCATACTTATAGTTGTCATCCCTTTACCAGTATTTTTGTTACTCGACCTTCGGATGTATTAATGGTCAGGATGTAGAGGTTTGATTCGCCCTTAAGTTCAATGTTTGTGCTTGATAGTTGCGAATAGGTTTGTTTAAAAATTACTGCTCCTGAAATATCGGAGAGCACTAACTCTACATTATAGATAGTTTGCTCAAATGTAATTTGAACCTCATTGGTTGTGGGATTTGGGTAAGCAGATATCTTAATGATGTTGCTTATTTCATCATTACTAGATGTTGGGGTTTGGCTTAATTTTAAATTATAAATATCATATAGCCCTGTAGCTGTTTGATTATTAGTTCCTATTCCGGGATCAAAATCAACAGTTGCTCCGAAATATCCTGTTGTGTAAATATTATTAAATAAATCTGTCTTGATGGATAAACCTTCATCAAAAGATGATCCGCCAAATACTGTAACCCACAGGAAATTTCCTACACTATCCAGTTTTTGAATAAAGATGTCTCTCCAACCTGCCGGGGTGTAGTTTGTTGAACCTGATCCCGGATCAAAATCTGCTGTTCCTTCAAAAAATCCTGTGGTATATATGTTTCCTTGAGTATCAATAGTCATAGAGTTACAACCATCAGACATGTTTCCTCCGAATGACTTAGTCCACAGGTAATTTCCGGCTGTATCAAATTTTGAATAAAAGCATCATAACCCCCTAATGAAGAAATGTAGTTTACTCCTACTCCAGGGTCAAAATCAACAGTCAATCCAAAAGCTCCTGTCAGATAAATATTTCCTAAATTGTCTTTGCAAATCGATGAACATCCATCATATGAAAGTCCTCCAAATGATTTTACCCAGACAAAATTGCCTGCTGAATCCATTTTCTACAAAATATGTCACGTAATCCTACTGAAGTCAAGATGGTCGTTCCTGATCCAGGGTCAAAATCTGCGCTTCCTTCAAAGTAACCTGCACAATAAACATTTCCTACGTCGTCTAATAATAAAGGACCGCCAGCATCGTAGGTGTTCCCTCCAAATGACTTCGCCCAAAGAAAATTGCCTGTTGCATCCAATTTCTGAATAAAAATATCATATGCACCTACTGCAGTAAGTTGAAATACACCAGCACTTGGATCAGCATCAGCAATTAATTCAAAGCTACCTGTAGTATAAACATTCCCTAATAAATCTGTTGTAATTGAAAAACCTTCATCTACAAAGTTCCCACCGAAATTTTTTGCCCAAAGGAAATTACCTAAGGCATCCATTTTCTGAATGAAAATATCAACTGATCCAATGGCGGTGAGATTTGATATTCCGGCTCCGGGGTTAAAATCAACAGTTCCAAAAAAACGCCCTGTGGTAATAATATTTCCGGAAGCGTCTACTGTACTAGAATATCCCAAATCACCGCCAGTACTACCAAATGATTTTGCCCACTGGAAATTTCCACTGGCATCCATTTTTTGGACAAAAATGTCGTAATCTCCTAATGAATTGGGTACTGTTCCAGATCCGGGATCAAAATCTACAGTTCCCCGGAAGGAACCGGTTGTGTATACATTGCCAAAATTGTCCAAACTGATAGAAGATCCTACATCTTCTAAACTACCTCCATATGACTTCACCCAATTTAGGTTTTGTGCTCCTATTTTTGCTGTAAAGAATAAAAGAAAAACAGCAATATATTTTATTGTAATTGATTTCATCTTTATTCAATTATTAGAAAATGTTAGTCAGATATTTTGTATTTCAAGTTTAGTTTTAATAGTAAACTCTAAAGTTTTCAGCCCGAACAAGAGGGTAGAGAAAGAGTAAAATGCAAACAAGAATCGATAGATTCATTGATGATTTAAATTTTGAGAAGTTTAGGCTGAATAAAGATAGAGTTTTTTTGTTCAAAATTCAAAGCACGAATCGAAGCCGAATTACCTTACGATGAATTGCTCGAAGATTTTAATCGACTTAATCAATTGCAAGCGCAATTAAATCGTTATACTAATACGGTGATTCAGAAATAGATTTGTCTATTTTTCGGATTAGCTAAATTAAACGAAAAGTAAATCCAGTTTTATCATATTTATCCGTGTCATCCGTGTTCTATTTTCTGAATTTTAATTGAGAATAATTTTATAAGTTCGAAAAACAAATAAATCGTTTCAAAAACTCAATTACAAAAATTATTCTTTCATCACTTTTAATATTGCTTTTTTGTCACCGGAACTTACTTCAATAAAGTACACACCTGCTTCTCCCGATATGTTGAGTTGCAATAAAGATGAGTTGTTGAAATTTTTATTATAAACTATTTGCCCTAATCCATTGCTTACGATTACTGAAACATTATTGTAGCTTGCACCTAATTCAATGCTCAGCTCACCATTAGTAGGATTAGGATAAACCGTAAGAGTATTGCCAAAATTGTTTTCCAAAACACCCACATAGTTTATTGTGGAATACACCCGAGTATGCCCGGCTTCGATTCCGCTTCCATCATTTAGCCGAGCTCCGATTGCAACGTGATTGCTGTCGGGCATACTTACCGATGTGCCTGACCAGTCATTGGTTGTTTCTCCATCAATATCAATTCCCTTTTTCACCCATGCACTTCCGTTCCACTCATAGACACGTACGTGTCCTGCATTGCTTCCGTTGTCATTATTTTCGGCCGCCCCTATAGCAACGGTATTGCTGTTAGGCATACTTACCGATATGCCTGATTGATCATCTACTGCTTCGCCATCAATGTCAATTCCCTTTTGTGCCCATGCACTTCCATTCCAATTGTATATGCGCACATGTCCTGCACGGGCTCCGTTTCCATCATTACTAGGAGCCCCAATGGCAACGTTGTTGCTGTCGGGCATACTTACGGACCATCCTGATCGGTCATCTGCTGCTTCCGCATCAATGTCAATTCCTTTTTGTACCCATGCACTTCCATTCCAAGAATAAATGCGTACATGACCTGCAAAGGTTCCATTTCCGTCATTGAGTTGCGCACCAATGGCAACTGTATTGCTATCGGGCATGCTCACCGACCCGCCTGAGTTATCACCGACTGCTTCACCATTAATGTCGGTTCCTTTTTGAATCCATGTCCCGCCATTTGCGGGATTCCATCTGTAGATGCGCACATGTCCTGCATTTCCTCCGTTTCCATTATTAAATATAGCTCCAATGGCAACTGTATTGCTGTCGGGCATGCTTACCGACCATCCCGATCTGTCATCTGCTGCTTCTCCATCAATGTCAACCCCTTTTTGTATCCATGCACTTCCATTCCAAGAATAAATGCGCACATGGCCAGCAAAGATTCCATTTCCATCATTGTATGGTGCCCCAATGGCAACGGTATTACTGTCGGGCATGCTTACCGAATTACCTGAAATATCATAAGCTGCTTCTCCATCAATGTCAACTCCTTTTTGTACCCAGGCATTTCCATTCCAAGAATAAATGCGCACTTGGCCTGCATCGATTCCATTTCCATTATTATTTTCGAACGCTCCTATGGCAACGGTATTGATGTCGGGCATACTTACTGATATGCCTGATTGGTCATAATCCGCTTCTCCATCGATGTCACTTCCTTTTTGCAAAAAACTTTGTGGATTGCTTATGTTCACTGCTGCGAATATTGCAAGGATTAGTGTGATTGTTTTTTTCATTGGTGAACGTTTTTTAGGCGTTGACATAATTTCATTAGTTGGCAGTTTTCAAATATACAAATTGCCAACGTACAAAAGTTAGCGTTGCCTTATTGGTCTTCCGAAGGTAGATTCTGCAAAACAAACTTTTTACCCTGGTCAATGTGTACGAGAAACTTTAGCATAGCGTAGCCTTAGCGTCCCGATAGCTATCGAGATTGCATAGCGCAGCCTTTGCTCTTCTGCGCCTTTGCTAGAAATTTTCCTTCGCTTATAATTAATCGAGGGGAAGACAGAAAGAAAACTTAAGTTCAGCGTCTTTGCGCCTCTCCAGGGAGAGGAACTATAGGAGAAACTTTGCAAAATTAGCCCCTCAACATCTCAAATTTATTCAATTCGTTTCTTTAATTAAAAGTATCTAAAGCATTAATTCAAAATCGGAAAATCAATCGATAGAAAAATTTAATTAGTGGTTTACAATAATTTTTTTAAGATGAGTTTTTCCACTCTCTTCTGTTAATCGCATTTGATAAATCCCATTCGCAAGCGCTTGCACATCGATCTTATTTTTCATCATTTCAGGAAGTGAAATCAAACTCCCTCGTACATCCCACATCTCTATTTTCTGTAGAGGCTGTACAGATTTAATGAAAAGATAGTCGGAGCAAGGATTAGGATATAAAATTAGGCTAGGCGCAACCGTTAGTGATGGTAATCCCGTTAGTAAAGAAGGATCTAAAATAAATAAACCTCCTGTTTGTGTACCAATCCATAATTTTTGATCATGCGCCATGCAAAGGGTTTGAATTATATTATCAGTTAAAGGGGAATTGGAGGTATCGTATTGCACAAAGTTGCTTCCATTCTTGTAAAGAAGTCCATGGGTGTTGGTTCCTACCCAAGGTTGGTCCATTGCATCTAACGCAACCGAGGTAAGACTCGCCGTCGGAATATTTGAAGAAACCAAGTTATACGTTAACCAACCAAATCCATTTAGTTTTACGGCTAAACCATTCCCCGGAGTTGCCAAATAAAAATTTTGATTTACATCCATGTCGATGCCAAGGACTGTATTATCCGGAATGCCTGAATTCTGAATGGTAAATGAAGTGAGATTGGTATCTTTCTCGATGAGCAGAACGCCTCCATTTACAGTTCCAACCCATTTGTCATCCGTGTTTGGATTGACATAAATACAAGCAATGTTGTTTGAGCCGAGGACACTATTCCACATCGTGTACACATTCCAATTATTAACAGAATCAATTTTTGCTAAACCGCCTAGAGTGCCTATCCATTTGGTATTGTTTTGATCAATCGCCAAACTTCTTACATAGTCATCCGGTAATGATGAATTAAAAGTATTGTAGATGGTCCATGTTGTATCATTAAATACACTGATCCCATTCGCAAAGGTGCCAATCCACTTCACATGATTCGTGTCAATAGCGATGCTCCTGATGTCGTTATTACCAATTCCAGAATTGGAAGTGTTGAATATCGTCCAATTTCCATTACTGAATTTTGCTAAGCCGAAATCAGTTCCAATCCATGCTGTACTGTCATTCTCAAAAGCAATGCAACGAACCGAATTGTTTGGGAGTCCGGAATTACTCATATCAAATTGAGTCCAGGCGATGGATTGAGCGGAGGAAGTGGTTCCTTGAAAGATGAAAATCAAGAAGAGGAAATATTGAAATGGATTTTTCATGTGTTGTGGTGTATGGTACAAAAGTACGAAGCCGTTCCTTTATTCAAAGAACGGCTTCGCATGATTTGTATTAGTTAGTTATTCAATGATTAAACGTTTGGCAATGGATTTTCCATCTTGCTTAACACTTACTACATAAACACCTTTTGTGAATTCACGAACATCGAGTTTATAAGAATTGATTCCATATTCCACTTTTATTTCTTGTGAATGAACAGCTTGTCCTAAAATATTGTCAATTCTTAAAACTCCGTCTTTATTCAACAAACTTTGGAATTGAATTTCTACGAAAGAGGAAGCAGGATTTGGCAATAATGAAACATTAGCTTCTGTGTTTTCATCCGATACTTTCGCACAGGCACTCACCGTAACGGATTTTGCACGGGTAGCGGAAACTCCACAAGCATTCGTTGCGGTTACTTTTATTTTACCTGAAACAGCGTTAGCATTAAAATCTGCGAGTATTGCATTTGATCCTTGACCCGATGCAATTGAAGTATTTGTTGGGCTTGTCCAATTGTATGAACTTGTTCCGTAAACAGAAGAAACACTGTATGCCACTCCCGTTTGTCCAGCACATACACTAGCAGCTCCAACAATTGCAGATGGATAACTAGGTACGGCTTTCACCGACTTTGTTCTTGCTGTGCTTGTACCACAACCATTCGTTGCATTAACTGAAATGGTTCCCATGGTGAAGCTCGGATCATACTGAACAGAAATGGCATGAGTACCTTGTCCAGAAACGATGGTGGCGCCTGATGGTACCGACCAAACATAAGTGATTCCGGCCACTGCAGTAACACTATACGATTCTAAACTATTACATACACCACTAGCATTTCCAATGATTGAAGATGGAGTTGCTGGTAGACTTAAACTTAGTGCTTTATATTTGATAGCACTTATACCGCATGCATTGGATGCTGTAACTTTTAAATTACCACCAGTAAATCCAACATTGAATTGTAGTGAGATGGTGTTCGTTCCATTTCCTGAAAGTACGGTTGTTCCTGCAGGTCCAATCCAGTTGTAAGAAATTGCATCTGCACCTTGAGGAACACTATAAGTTACAACAGAACCATTACATGCTTTTGCGGCTCCAGTAACTATACCAGGCTTAGCAGGTGCATTCACATTTGAAACTACAGCCATACAAGCTGCAGCACTACTTCCACAATTATTAGAAGCCGCAACACAAATAGTACCATTGGCAGTACTTGTTGAAACTTGTAAAGAGGTAGTTCCTTGTCCAGAAAGAATGGTTACACCACTAGGTACTGACCATGTATAAGAAGTTGCATTGTTTGCAGCACCTACTGAATAGAATACACTTGCAGAAGCACAAAGAGTAGATGCGCCTGTAACAGCAGAAACCGCAGCAGGAATATTATCTACACTTACATTAGTGAGTGCAGTTCCTGTGCATCCATTGATGTCAGTTCCTACAACTGTATAGTTAGTCGATGATGCAGGAGATGCTATTACTGTTGTTCCAGTAGATTGATTTAATCCAGTACTTGGACTCCATGAATAATTAAGTGCTCCATTTGCAGTTAAGTTCGCACTTTGTCCAACACAAATACTTGTACCAGCAGTTGCAGTAACGTTTGGTAAATTATTTACAGTAACTGTTACTTCACTGCTTGCTGAACAACCATTGCTACTTCCGATTATAGTATAAGTAGTCGATTGTGATGGAGATGCATTTACTAAGTTACCTGAAGTAACATCTAAACCAGTGGCTGGACTCCATGTTAAATTAGAAGCACCTGTAGCTTGAAGTACTACTGAAGTCCCTGCGCACATACTTACATTTCCTGTATTGGTAATCGTAGGCGGTGTATTTACAACTAAGGTAACATAAGAAGTATCTACGCATCCTGCACTTGTTCCAATTACCATGTAAGCGGTTGTTTGAGATGGATTAGCAGAAACACTAGCGCCCGTTGTTGCACTTAATCCAGTACTTGGACTCCAGGAATAACTGTCGGCTCCACTTGCAGAAAGTGTTGCACTTTGTCCTTCACAAATAGGAGCAGGCGTATTGGTTGTAACATTTAAATTATTTCCAACATTTACCGTTACTGAATTTGATCCGCTACAACCACTTCCACTTTCTGTTGCTACTACGGTATAAGTTGTAGTAGAACTTGGTGAAACACTTGTATTTTGATTTGGATCATTTAATCCTGCTGGATTGGATGTCCAGTTGTAACTTACTGTAGTTGGAACAACATTATTCAAGGATAATGTCCAACTGTTAAGCGTTCCAACATCGGTACCTGCTTGATCAATAACTTTTAAAATCCAAGTTCCGTTTACATTTCCTGTCAATGATGAAAAGGCTCCATCGGGACGATACGTTCCAGCAAAAGGAGCCGAACCCGCAGAGATAAGAGTTGCAGCATTCGCAGTGAATAATGTATTGTTAAAATTATCACCACTTCCTCCACGACGATTACTTAAGTTGATCGTGTTTTGTGAAGGAGAAATTAATTGTACTAATAAATCACCATCATAAGTATGCGTAATATTTAATCGAACGGATACAATGGTGTTCGAATTTAATGTGGCCGGATTTATATTACTTACAGTAATAGGGCTTGATATTCCTGTGGCATTGTTGTCTGGAATTGAAAACACTGTATTGTTAGTAGAAGCAACAACTTGGTTCGTGGTACCTCCTGCCGAAGCCGATGAAGTTAATTGAACGATATCGCCTGCACAAATAGAAGTACTCGATGATGACGCAGTAACCGGAATTTGAGAAACGGTTACAGTAGTTGCAGCAGACGTTGCTGAACAGCTAGCACCATTACCCACAGTCACGCTATAGTTTCCTGATTGATTTACCGTGATCGATTGTGTAGTGGCTCCATTTGACCATAAATAATTAGCACCTGAAGTAGCCGTTAATGAAACACTACCACCTTGACAAAAAGAAGTAGATCCACTCGCAGTAACGGTTGGAACAGATCCACCTTGTTGTGTAAGGTTTACTTGAACCGCCATTACATTATTGTTTTCGTTACTTTCTAAAAAATAGTTGTAAGGATCCAGTTGAACCACTAACCAATAAGTACCATTGCATAAACCTGGAGGTAAATTCACCCACATTCCATCTAATGACTGATAGTAAATATCTGTGTAACCAGAAGAAATTCCTTGTACAGTTGGAGAACAACCATAACTTCCTCCTCCTAAACCATAATTCGGGAAGTTTGCATTTAGCATGGTGTTATTAGCACTATCTCTGCAATGTCCGTTGTAAGTTGAACATGAACCGTAATCCATTAAGCAAAAAGCAAGCTTTGAACCTGTACCAATTACTGGCCAATTCAACGGATTCGGATCTGCAGTTGCGCTACGTAATGTATAAATTCCCCAATCATCCACATGCATGTGACCATGGCTTGGATGATAAGTCATGGTTCCTGCATATCGATCATACGAAGTCATCGTGTTACCCGTCTTATGGTAAACACGTTGGTTGAGTATTGATTTTAATGGTTGACCATTAGGACAAGTAAAATTACTGGCTACGTTGTAGAAGGTATCCGTGCCGCAAATTGCAGTAGAAGTAGAACGTACTTCTAACGGTCCAAATCCAGTGTTGGGAGTAGAAACAGAAACGCGAAGTCGACCATCATTGCCACTGCAAGGAGGATTACAAACTTGTGGGTATTCTACGTGTCCACTAGATCCGTAAACACTAAGAGGTGGAGGTGCTACATGAATGTCTGGTAATAAATCACAATTGGTAGTACCATCTTTACAAGCACATGTAGTAGCATTTGTTGTCGTACACTGTGAATACCCTAAAAATGGAAACATCATTAAGGTAATCCAAAATAGTAATTGTTTTTTCATGTATTGTTTTTTGTTTTGTTTCAGGAAGTTTAAATTCTGAAAAGAGAGGAATTTGTGTGTGTTATAATAAATTTTTTAAGGGTATTCTACGGTTGAACTTTTGCTCATTTTTCGCCTCCAAATATCCGAAAAACTTAAGGTACTCCTCGGCATTTATAGGTTAATGGATAATTTAACAGGGCTGAATGCCTGCATTCATAGGTGAATGAAAATGGTTGAATGGGCTAATAAGGAGGCTTTAAATTCATTTTCGAGCTAAAAAAATTGAAATATCTTGAATTAAATAATTGATATTCAATCAAATAATTAGCGCAAAAGGCGATCTAACGTTCTATTGAAGTCGAATTTATATTTTTCCCATTCTTCGCCCGTAGCGGGACCTGAAAATCCGCTATGAACCTTAATAACATTCCCTTTTCGATCAACGAATAACGTTGTTGGATAAGAGAAAAAGTTTTGTATGACAGGTAATATTTTTTGCACATCTCCTTTTTTTGTACTTCCTGCAATCAATAATGGATAGTGAATATTTAATCGCTTTTGCATTTTTGCCACTCCTTTTTTAGCTGTATTAAAATCGGGTGACCGTTCAAATGCCAATCCAAAAATGGTTAAACCTTCTTCTTTTCGAGCCGAATAAACACTATCTAAAAAAATACTTTCATCCATACAGTTGGGACACCAAGTTCCAAATAGTTGAATTATTTTCACATGATGACGGTACTCCACATCCGTTAGAGAAATCATATTGCTATCGATATCTGGAAGTCTAAAATTAATTTCTCCTGTTGCTTGAGTAAGCGTAGATGGATCCCTGAGTTTAATGGAATTATTTTTTCTTGCTCGAAAAGGTGCTTTGTAAGAATTTCCAGCATAGTACATGCCTTGCATTTCTTCCCCTTGCACTTTTGCTAAGTATAAATAGGCATGGGTGCCATCAAATACGCTTAGCTTTAAACTGTCTTGATCAATAACACCTTCTAAGTATCGATGATCACCTGATTCCGTTAAGAAGGTTCCGAATACTTTGTTTCCATTTCTTTTAAATTGTCCGATAGCTAATGAGGAATCGGGAGTACCTGCATCGAACCATGTTTCCCAAGATCCTTCTAATAGAATTGGAGAGGAAACCTGAGATGAAACCGGAAAGCGATGTTCTATATTTTTAGTTGCCGTAAAAGGAATACTAGTTGGCAGTTTTCTTCCATAGTTATACCAATTTCCGGTTAACGATTCATTCCCCACCTTCAACCGAAATTCAGAATCATACAGTGGAAGTTTGATGAAGATGGAATCACCCTGCATCGTTACTTCATCACAAATAATTCGTTCTTCTGCATTATGTATGATCATTACCGAAGTTCCATCGTGTTGCTTCAATTCAAATTGAAAAGGCAATGATGCATCAGGTAGTTGGAGGATTCCTAACCAGAATCCAATGAGTAAGGAGATGGGCATTTATTTTTTATGGAATGAATTCAATGAATTTAACGTTGATGGCAAAGCGTGAAGGATCGGATAAAACCATGTGTTGTTCTCCTTCGATGTGATATCCAAGGAGATGCTGATAGATGAGTTTTCTTTTTAACGAAAACCATGGATTTAATTTTTCAAATTGGATTTCAATTTTCTGAATTTGTTGATGTAGATAATCGATTTGCATTCTTCGTACGGGTGCTTTTTCATCGAGTGCTACATATACAATTTGCAAAAGTGAGTCGGTTTGTACTGTGTCGCAATCGTATGCTAAATGCCAAGCGGGTTTATCAATATCACTTTCAAAAAAGGGTTTGAGTTCATGTTCCCAATTCGGTGATTCTATGTTTTTCGATTCTTTAAACTCGTCTCTTATTACTTCTTTTTCTAAACGCGTTTTTAACTTTTGATGTTGTTTGATTTCTTCATTCAAGAAAGATGAAATGGAAAAGTAAGATGAATGCTGAACGATGGGCACATCGGCACAACTCATTAAAAGGAAGGAAGCAATCATTAAAGAAAATAGTTTTTTCATAAGTTGGCTCCCAAGCTTCGTGCTTTTTGGAAGTAGATATTGGCTTTTGCCGTGTCTCCCGTATTTTGCAAAGTAACTGCTAAATTCATTACCGCTTTCACATTGTTTGGATCCACATCTACTGAACGTTGAAAGTAGATGAGCGCACTGTCAAATTCATGAAGCATCACGTAGCAATTTCCACTGTTATTGAGTGCATCGGTATATGCAGCATCAATGCTTAACGCTAATCGATATTCTTTTAGTGCTTCTTGATATTTACCCACTTTCGCCCAAGCATTTCCTTTGTTATAGATGGCTTTTTGGAAATTGGGTTTTAATGAAATTGATTTGTCTAAAGCAATGAGCGCTTCTTCAAATTTTCCAGCTTCACTAAGATAAAGTCCATAATTATTCCAGTTGTCGGGTTCATTAGGTTCGAGTTTTACTGCTGTGGATAGGTCTGCTAAAGCTTTTTCGTATTGCCCATCGATTCCATAAGCAACACCTGCGCTTGAAAAACGACTTGCCTCCGTAAAGGCCTTATAAGATCTCGCTTTTTCAAAACATGCAATCGCATTTTTCGCATCTCTTTTATCTTTATACGCAACACCCAAATTGTACCACGCGTCGTTATAGTTTGGTAAAATAGAGACGCCTTTAGTAAGTTCTATGATGGCTTTGTCTAGTAAATTATTTCTTTCAATACTGCCTTCGGGAGCTAGTAATGCCTCTTCTACAAGTAATGTACTTCCTAATGCATATCGAATACGCGCGCTCTCTGGAGAAATTTTTACATCATGCTGTAGTAGAGTTAAATTGTTTTTCCAGTTTAAGTTTCTGCTATAAGTTCGTCCGGCAAAAAGAATGAGCACGATTAAACTGGGTACCAATAAAACATTTTTTGTGACGGATGTTAACGTCAGTGACTGTTCATGTTTTTTATTTTTCTTAGTTAAAAGGGAATTCCCCATCGCACCGACCAATATACATAATCCTAAGGTAGGTGTAAAAATAAATCGTTCGGCCATGGTGGCTTCAATCAAGAAAAAAACATTGCTTACGAGTGAAACGGTTCCTAAAAAGAAGAGGATTCCGAAGGCTGAAGCCGATCGACTGGGTAAGCTTCTAATGCTGTATATTAATCCAAAAACCAATGCAATTAATGTAATAAGTACAGCGGGATTCGAAAAGGTAACATTGGGAATGGTATTGTAACTGTAATCGAATACCAAGGTAACAGGAAGTAAAAATAAATAGATATACTTACCAAGGATAGAAATAGCCGTTGCGATTTGAGAGGCAAAGTTAGTCGCTCCCACCATACTATTATTTACAAGCATCAATTGATAGTCGCTTCCGCCTTCGCCTAAAATTAATTGTCGAATGATTAAATAAACAACAATGAGACCCACATACATCGAGCTTAGTGTAATTGTTTTTTTTAAACTTTCATTGGTAAAACACCAAATGGCTAAAGGAATTACTCCAGCCCAGGTCACTGAATTTTCTTTTGAAAGTAATCCTAAAAAAAACACTAGGAATGATGCGATGAGTGGGTATGTTTTTTTTGAATCGAGATGCAACATTAAAAAACGTAGCGATAAAATGCCGAAGTAAAAACTCAATAACTCATCTCTACTTTTAATATTGGCAACAACTTCGGTATGTACGGGATGAAATACCCAAAGTAATGTAACCAGAAGTGGAATGAACGGATGCATTTTTCGAAGTAGAACACGCATCAAAGAATAAAGTACAATGGCTGTTAGTGTATAAAGTAAAACATTCATAAAATGACCAAGCCAAGGTTGCTCTGGTGCAATGGCCCATTCTATAGCAAACATGGCTACTGAAATGGGACGGTACAATCCCTCAGTTCTGTCCCAATAGCCCGCACGGTAGGAAGTAGTAAAAATTTCAT
This sequence comes from Bacteroidota bacterium, assembly GCA_016709725.1. Taxonomy (GTDB): domain Bacteria; phylum Bacteroidota; class Bacteroidia; order AKYH767-A; family OLB10; genus JAJTFW01. Next base: position 636,356 of record JADJMG010000001.1, on the reverse strand, counting down.
CTAACCCCGAAAAACCTTGAACGGTGAATTTATTGTTCTTGATTACCGTGGTATCATCCACCGTATAATCATGGCCTAAAGTATTTGCATAGAGTAGGAAAGCAGCAATTCCGATGATCATGTATAAGAGTTTTTTGGAGATGGACTTCTCCGCAGAAACACTTGAGGTTGGAGCGTTGGTGTTAGGTAATTTTTTCTGTTTCACTTTCATGGGTTAACGGTGAACAAAGATGAAGATACAATCTATTATTGGATTCGCTTTGGTCAGGAAGTTCAGATTTGATTGAATGATTTTTGTTAGGATTCGCAAGAATGGGGTAAAAATACTGATTGCAAGTAGAATTGACCCCCATTGGAAAAATGCACTAAAAAAATGTAATGTATTGAAAATAAGCAATTAATATAATATACGGATGTATAATTTTTACAGGTTTTGACCATTTCACATCCTTAAATGGTTTATTTTTTTATTTTGGTTTGAATACAATAAGATTTATATTTGCCTCAACTAAGAATTAAGATAAATTAAAAAAAATTATGAAAAAAATTGCACTCCCTATTTTAGTAGTTTGTGCTGTTGCATTGTCTTCTTGCAATCAGCGATTAATTGACTTCACTGTAATCAGTTCTAAGAACGTTACATTACGTCTTCCAAATGATGCTAAAGGTCCTCGTACCGAAGGTAAAGAAATGAAAATGTGCGGTCAGCCTATGTTGAAGGCAGCTGTTGACAAAGCAATTGAAAATGCTGGTCCAGGTTATGACGCATTAATTGATGGTGTTGTTTCTTCAAGATGGGAATTCTATCGTCAAGGATGGGTTGTTAACGGAACACCTATCAAAACAAGCAAACTTAAAGCTAGCGAATAATTATTCGTTATCCTTTCTAAATAGAAAAGGCTGTCTTCTTCGGAAGGCAGCCTTTTTTATTTAGTAGAATGATTTATTTTATTATTGAAATTTTTAAAGTTCAATGATCCCTTTAGCACATCCACCAAAAGTAAAATAGGCTGCAGTTTCAGGATCATTCACATCAAATTTTCCTTTGAAGATAGGAGGAACTTCACTCGTTGGTTCTGATGTTGTTACAGCTTCACTTTTTTTGGCTGTAAAGGTGTCCTCTGATCCGTTCGCATATTTAATCTTTGTCAAATCCGAGAGATTCACCGTATACGTTGGACCTTCCAAATTATCCGTCTTCTTGTATTTGACTTGGTCAGAAGTCAACTCTAAAATTTTTGCATTTACAGTTCGACCATCTGCTAACGTAATTACATCTTGTGAATAACCCACAGTAGATATAAAAAGAAGAGAATAAAGTAATAGTTTTTTCATTTTTTACTGATTTAAGTGTATAAAATTAGGAATAATTTCAAGTTCAGGCAAGTTTTATTTTAATTCAGGTAAAGTCCATACTAACAAGTTGCCATCAAAATTGCAAGAAACTAAACTCTTACCATCTGGTGAAAATGCTAGCTGTAAGATGGAAGCACCACTCTCTGAAATCCTAAATTTCTCTTTTTGAGTATTTAGATCCCAAAGAATTAAAGAACCATCTACTGAAGCACTCGCAACAATTTGATTGTCGGGAGAAATAGCAATAGAGGTAATACCATCTTTATGTCCAGTTAATGTATAAAGGAGTTTTCCAGTATTAAAATCCCAACCCTTTATCGTTTGATCAAAGCTTCCCGTAATAAGTGTCTTCATGTCTGAAGTAACTTTTACAGAATAAATCCAATCGGTATGTCCAGCAAAGGTCCTTACTAAGTTTCCAGTTTTTGCATCCCATACTTTTGCGTTGTTATCGTGATTGCAAGAGATGATGTAATTTCCATCCGATGTAAAGCTAGCTTCGTCGGTCCAATTATTTTCACCCAATTCAAGAACTTGTTTCAAGGATGTACTCTCCCAAATTACCAATGCATTTTCCTTCCAACTACTGCTAACAATTAGTTGGTCGTTAGGTGAAAAATTTCCCGACTTAACAAAGGTTACATGTGCTTTCTTTTTTCTGGCGATTCTCTTGAAAGTAGAACTGTTGTAAATCTGTAAACATTCTAAACTACCAATTGAAATTTTATCGCCAGCGTGATTATAGTGAAGTGCAGTAATGGCATCATCGCCAAACGAAAATTCTTTGATCATCTTATAATTTTGCGCGACATCCCACACTTTTACTACACCATCTTTGCTTCCACTAATCAACCTTTTTCCATCGGGAGAAAAGCTGCAAACATTAACGCCCGATTTATGCCCAGCTAAAGTGAGTGGTTGTAAATCCTGTGCCATCAAAGACATTGGTAACATTAAAATGAAAAGAATTTTTTTTATTATTTTTTGAATCATGGTTGGTTGGATAAGTGAATATTGGAAATAAATGTACTGAAGTAGACCATTTCAGATTTTAGTTGATCGTTGTACTTTCTTTTTTTGATATAATTTTTAGTGGGTACATTATAGCTCGATTGATTGGCTCCACCTAAATAGAAGTATAAGAATAAATAAACTCCTGCCGTAGCAGCGGTAATGTAATTTGCTTGAAGCACATTGTATACACCAAAGGTAGCGCTTCCTCCTGTTAAAAGTAAGTTTAAAATTCCTTTCTTGTAATCTCCATTGTAGGCTTGGCCTAAGCCTGGAAAAATCAAGGACAACGTCTTCGCTTTTTTAATGCTTCTTAATGTGGGTTGAAGAGATGGGTTGTAAATAGAATCTAACGTTTGCTTCAATACGATTTTATTTTCTGTAGTGAACATCTTATTATTTTGAATGTAATCACTCATCACTTGATGGGCTTGATTCCATTTTCCTAACTCATCTAAAATAAAGGTGTAAAGCAAAACGGAATTTAACTGCGTGTTAGTATGGAAAGATTCAAGGTTAAATGAAGGTAAGATGTTTTTTTCGGCAAGTTCAAAATTGTCAGAGAGGTAATATCCCAACGCTTTTTGAAAATATATTTCTTGTTTTAAACTATCACTTAAAACGGATAAATCAATACGAGAAAGTAAACTTCCTATTTGCTCAAACTTTTGCTGTGCTTTTAAGCAATTTGCTTTGGACAATAATGTAGTAGCGAAAAAAAGGGCATCTCCCGGGCGCTCATAAATAGCGCGCTCGTACATCAAGGATGCTTGATCGTATTGTTGTATTGCAAAGAGACTGTCGGCCGCTTCCCGCGTTTGTGTAAACGCTTTAGTGGAAAATACGGTCAACAGGAACATGCAAGCCCACCCTGATGTTATGCTGTATCTCATCTACTTTTTCTTGATAAACAATTTGTGCACTGATTGAGCTTCCCCATATTCCACCGATATAGAAGAGTGAAAATAAGGAACCAAAGATATAGAACTGTACATTTTTGAATCCACCATGGAGGTAGTTCTCCGCTGTTATAATTCCGAGGGGTACTACTTTTAAGAAGGAAGCTAAGGCTTGGCCCGGCAAACCCGTGTATACTTTTCCTAATCCCGGAATAATGGCGGATAAAGCACCCGCTACAAAACCTGATTTTTTTTTCATGTTTTGTAGGAGGTAACTGTAATCGTTTAAATACTTCAGCTCCGCATTAATGGTTGAATCTTCGGGAAAAAATCCGGTAGCCAATTGATCAAATTGCTCATAATCTTTTTTTAGCAACGACAATCCCGCTAATTCAAAAATGCGTAACTCAAAAAGTATTCCCGATTCTGCTTCGGGCGCATCGTAAATTTTTTGATAAGCAGCGTCATACTTATGTTCATCCATCTCCATTAATCCTGAAGTATAGGCAGATGGTATTTTAAAAACAGAATGGATGCTTACCAAATCAAAGTAATGACGCGCCTTGATTGTATTTTTAAAATCAGCGAATAAAGTTCCACTGGCAAAAGCCACGGAGTCGCGAAAATCTTGTGTAAAAGCAATCGTATCGTTTAGTAGTTGGTTACTATAAAATTCTAAATCATCGATCTGTTTACTTTCACCTAAATGAAAAATAAAATTCAACTCATCGCGGAGTTGAATGGTATCTTCTTGTGCGAAACCGATGAATGGAAACAAAAACACATCCATAAAACGATGAATTTTATTTTCATTCGTGTGTATGTTTCTTTAATCGATAGTAGGAGGGAAATCGATGATGTTTCCATTTTCAGAAATACGAAGCGCATGAATTTGTTTTATACTTGACTTCGTACAACGGGTCACACGATCGGCACTTAAGGCCAAACCTTTTATCAAACCAAATTCTAAAATGCTTTGTTTGCTGAATGCCGAGCAGGAAACTTCATAAGGGCAATCGGCAGCAATTTGTGAGGAGATCGTCGCTTGATAGGTATACAACATTCCGCCAAGAAGTAAACTCACAGGATTATATTTCACAATATTTTTTTTCCCTACTAACAAAAAACTGGGTTTCTTTCTAATAGGATAAGGATTTTTTCTTTGGTGGGTAGTCATTAATTCAAAATCATTTTTTAAATGATCGCTATTCGGGGAATTAACTACTAATAAACTGTCGTCTGATTCAATGGAATGAAATGATGCATTAGCAAAAGTTATCGATGGGCATGATAAAAACAATACACCCATCAACATAAAAAATGTTAATCTTTTCAGAGCAGATATAGCGTATATTTTAAACACCATACAAAGTTAAGGATTTTCGAGGAAGGGTGAGTGAGAAACTAAAAAGCCTGTGAATGGATCACAGGCTCTTCATTTTGTAGCGATAAATATTACTTACAGCAATTTTCTTTTTGACCCTTGCAAGCCATGCCTTTGTCTTCACACATCTTCATGCAAGCAGCATCACAGCCGTTTGCACAGTTATGGCTAGCGTCCGACTTATGCATAGGGCACGGTTTTCCGTTTCCGCAATCGATGCCTTGCTCTTTACATTTCTTCATGCAGTCACTTTCGCAATTAGCTTTTTTGTTTTTGCAACAATCAGCACCTGTAATTTTCTCACAAGCATCGGATTTGATATGGCATTTACCATTTTCCATTTTGATGCAATCACTAGTGTCACACTTGCCAGCAGCCATCCACTCTGCACAAGTTGCTGAATCGATCACACAATTTCCTTCTGCATCCATGTCACAAGCACTCTTAGCTTCAAAGTGACATTCCATCTTTTCTTTTCCAGCACAACAATCATCTGCAGCATTCCTGAACCTGCACCATGTCCACCATTTACTGCGATTAAAGGAGCAATAGTTAATCCAACAAGAGAAGAAAGTTTAATTAAGATATTCATTGAAGGACCTGAAGTATCTTTAAACGGATCTCCTACTGTATCACCTACAACAGCTGCTTTATGTGGTTCTGATTTTTTGTAATACATGACGCCATCAATGTTCACGCCTTTTTCAAATGCTTTCTTTGCATTGTCCCAAGCACCACCGGCGTTGTTTTGGAAAATTGCCCATAGTACTCCGCTCACGGTTACACCGGCCATGTAAGCACCTAATGCTTCAGCGCCCATTACTAATCCAACAATGATTGGAGTAACAATTGTGATTACGCCTGGTAACATCATTTCACGCAATGCAGCGTTTGTTGAAATTTCTACACAACGACTATAATCAGGTTTACCAGTTCCTTCCATAATTCCTGGAATTTCGCGGAACTGACGACGTACTTCATTTACCATTTCCATAGCTGCTTTACCCACAGAGTTCATAGCTAGAGCAGAGAATACTACTGGAATCATTCCACCAATAAATAAAGCAGCTAAAACTTTCGCATCGAAAATATTGATTCCGTTAATTCCAGTTAATGTTACATAAGCAGCAAATAATGCTAATGCTGTTAATGCTGCAGAGGCAATCGCAAATCCTTTTCCGATAGCCGCGGTTGTATTGCCTACTGAATCTAAAATATCTGTTTTCTCACGTACATCAGCAGGAAGTTCACTCATCTCTGCAATACCACCAGCATTATCTGCAATCGGTCCAAAAGCATCAATGGCTAATTGCATCGCAGTTGTAGCCATCATCGCAGACGCTGCAATACCTACTCCGTAAAATCCAGCTAATGCATAAGCGCCCCAAATAGCACCGGCAAATAAAATCACAGGGAAAGCAGTGGAAAGCATTCCGGTTCCAAGTCCAGCAATGATGTTTGTTGCAGCACCTGTGGCTGATTTTTGTACAATGTTTAATACAGGTCTTTTATTTAATCCAGTATAAAATTCTGTGATGTATGAAATAGCAGCTCCCACAAACATTCCGATTACCACCGACCAAAACACATTCATAGAAGAAGTGTAAAGCGTTGTGAATTCACCACCTGAAAATGCACTCATCGTCATTTGTGCAGGAAGCATGATGTCAATTAAGAAATACGATGCAATCAAAGCAATGATGATAGAAACCCAGTTTCCGCGATTCAATGCTGATTGAACTGAATCGGTAGTGGCAGCAGCAGTTTCTTTAATAGTAACTAACCACGATCCAACGATTGAAGCAACAATACCGAAACCAGCAATACATAATGGTAAAAGTATTGGGCCAATTCCACCGAATGCATCATCAATATTACCACCCATATCGCGAATGATATAGTTTCCTAATACCATCGATGCAAGAACGGTTGCCACATAAGAACCAAATAAATCAGCACCCATACCGGCAACGTCACCCACGTTATCACCTACGTTATCTGCAATCGTTGCTGGATTACGTGGATCATCTTCTGGAATTCCAGCTTCAACTTTACCTACTAAGTCAGCACCAACGTCAGCAGCCTTTGTATAAATACCACCACCAACACGTGCAAAGAGTGCAATCGATTCAGCACCTAACGAGAATCCTGCAAGTACTTCTAATACTTGTGTCATCTGTTCTGTGCTGGTCATTTGACTTCCCATGAAAAAACTGTAGAGGAAAATAAATAGTAAACTTAATCCAAGTACTGCTAAGCCGGCAACACCTAAACCCATGACCATTCCACCTGAGAATGAAACTTTCAATGCTTTCGCTAATGAAGTACGTGCAGCTTGAGTGGTGCGAACATTTGCTTTAGTAGCAACACGCATTCCGCTATAACCAGCAATAGCACTAAATACACCACCGCAAATAAATGCTGCAACGATTAAGATGTGTGAGCTAGCCACTACTTGACTTAATACTCCTAATCCAATACTTGCTATCACCATAAAGATGGCGAGTATTCTGTATTCTGATTTCAAGAAAGCCATTGCACCTTCTGCAATTGCTGTTGAAATGGTTTGCATTTTTTCATCACCTGCATCTTGTTTATTCACCCAACTGGATTTAATAAACATGTAGATTAATCCAAGTACGCCAAGGGCAGGTACGATATATACGAAATTTTCCATAGTCATTATTTAAGGGCTGCGAAGGTAGTTTTTAAATAGAAAGTAGGCAAATATCAATGGGTATAATATTAATATATAGCGATTTATAGGAGCTAGTCATGGTGTAATGGGGTTGCGGGGAGATGGGCTTACAAGCCAAAATGTTAATTTAAGCACTGATTAACAATTATTTAAGTAAAATGCTTTAAGACAAGATAGGTTAAATCAATCTTATTTTTTTGGAAATAAGCTCAATTGTAGTATTATTGTTGAAATGAGAGTGAATCTTCTATTAAGGGATTTTCAACCTAAATGAATTAGTTTTATTGAAATTACTTTACCCTGCCAGTCGCTTGGCGCGGACTTATGTTTAATTCTAATATTATTTCACCCTTTTTTTGCTCCCTCTCCTTTGGAAGGTTGGGAAGGTTTAAACATCATTAGCCTGTAATATGTTTTCATTCGTGCCTTTACTTTTGACTTTAAAAAATTTTTTGCAAAGGCGCAAATTTACCAAAGGTTTAATTCATGCTATCATTTTTTTGCCCTTTGTAAAACTCAGTGACCTCTGTGGATAATTTTAATAGAAGGATATAAAAAAAGGCCCTTGAAGATTCAAGAGCCTTTCCTATAATCAACTAATTTATTTTAATGTTGAATGGTAAATTTTGAGGTGCTTATTTTTCCTTGATGGATGATTTGTATAAAATAAATTCCATTCGCTAAGTGCTGTACCGGTATCGCTATATTTTGTTGATCCAATAATCCCTTCTTCAAACTACTTCCTTTGGTGTCGATGATATTAAATGAAGTAGTTGCATTCGCCGATGCAAATTGAACATTTAAATAATCGCTTGCCGGATTCGGGTAAATAGAAATAACAACACCATCAATTTCTTGAAGTCCGGTACAAAGATCAATGGTAATCGTATCCGAGGCACTTGCTAAACAGAGGTTGGAGTCAACATACATATAGGTAACTTCATAACTTCCAGGCGGCAAAGAAGACGGTTCAAACTGACTTCCGTTTACACCTAAGCCCGACCAAAATCCGCCACTCGGATTTTCTCCAAATAAATCAATGAACGACCAGTTGATGCAAACTGTAGTATCTAAGGTTAGCGTTACTAACGGTAATGGATGTACGATAAGATGGGTGTAGATGGTACTATCACATCCATTGGATGAAGTAGTTAAATCCACAAAATCACCATTGGCATACTGCCATGAACCTGCTAAAAACAAACTATCTCCTTGGCAAATCGAAACATCTACCGAGTCAAAAGCTTCAGCAAAATAATCTAAAGTGGTGTATAATAAACTATCACATCCATTGGTACTTGTTAATGAGTCTAAGTAAGTACCTGCAGCTAATTGCCAAGCGCCCCCTACAAATAAACTATCACCTGTACAGATGTTGGTAGTAATGGAATCATAAGCTGCTGCATAAAAATCCAATGTCGTATTTACCAAACTATCGCAGCCTTGCACACTGACTAATGTATCCGTATAAACACCCGCTAAGGTTTGCCACGCACCTCCATAAAATATACTGTCGCCCATGCATAACGTTACGGTTTGCTGTTCGTTGTAAACTGTATAAAATTGTAAACGGGTTGTGTAGCTACTATCACATCCACCCACCGATGTGTACGCATCAATATAATCACCAGGAGTAGTTTGCCAAACGGAATCAATTAATACACTATCACCCGGACAAATACTTACACTATCTAAAAACTGATAAGAAGAATTAACGGTGATGGCTTGTGTCGCCAGCGGTCCAGTTCCGCACTGATTGCTGGCTTGAACAGTAATATTTCCTGAGGTAGCCGTAGCGCTTAAATTTAGTGTAGCAGAAGTGTCTCCTGAACTTGTTAAGAGGCCATCTGTGCCTGTGAAATTCCAGGTATAAGTACTCAATCCATCCACAGGATTCACTGTAAATACTTCGATGCTATTTTGACAAACCGTTGTGTTTCCGGAATTAAAAACGGGAAGTGAAGGAGTATCCCCAATTTGAAGTGTTGCTTCCAACGAAGTGTCGGGGGGTGCACAAACTCCAGTTACAATACAACGATATAAATTATTCGTTAATGCAATGGATGGATTTGTTATAGTTAATGTATCGTTATTAAATCCAGTATAAGGAGGTGTGTTTGGAACATTCGTATAGCCACTACCGTTATTAACTTGCCAGCGGAAACTAATAGCAGAACCGAAAGCATTAATGGCAAAAGAAGTTGAACTTCCCACGCAAATACTATCGGATACAGGCTCTAACGTAATCGTTGGTGCACGGTCTACCCAAACATAAACTGAAGTAGAAGTATCCGGAGGCGCACAGGTTCCGGTCACGATGCAACGGTAATTGGTAAGATGCAATGAATACGGAGTTGCCGTAATAAGCAAGGCAGAACCAGTAGTATTCGAATAAGGAGGCGTATTGGTTAAGTTAAACCAGCCCGAACCATTATCGTATTGCCATTGAAAAGTTAATCCTGCACCCACGGTACTTACGCTGAACGAAACATTTATTCCTTCGCAAATTGCTCGCGCTGGCGTTTGTGCCGTAATAGCGGGCAAACGAATCAAAGTAACGGTTGCGGAGTTACTAATGGCTTGTGGAGGTGCTTGTCCGGAAACAACGCAACGATACACACTTGCATTTAAGATAAAGGGTGCCCCAGTGATGTGAAGTGTATCGGTAGTACTGCCACTGAATGGAACAGTATCCAATACATCGTACCAAGTTCCGCTAATATTTCGTTGCCATTGATAAGAAGTAGCATTGTTTGCTACCACTGAAAGTTGAATAGTACTTAACTCGCATACATTTACTGAAATGGGTTGTTGTGTAATTTGTGGAACCGGTAAAGCACATCCAGAAAAAGTGCAAGGAACAGGAAGTTGGAAATTACTTGGAACGGGAGGAAGTGAAGTAGTATCTAAATTCCAGTTCAATCCATCGATTAAAGCCGTTAATAACGAAAGTGTATCACCCGTAGTGATGGAGCAATTGTATTGAGCATTGTTAGCGCCAGTAGTTAGAGCAAGTCCGAGCGTGGAAAGTGTTGCAGGCAATGTAGATTTAATGGAAGTTAATTCACAACTATCTAAAACCACATCCCAAGCCCGATTGATGCTTATAGCAGCAATGAATTCAGGAGCGCTTACGGTTCCTTGATAAGCAAAAACTTGATCACCATTTCCATTGAGACTTACGTATACGTTGCTATTATTAAAAGTACCTTGAATGGCGGTTACCGTTCCCAAATTAGCTGTTAACGCTTTTCTGCAATTGATGGTCACTTGTGTTCCGCAATATAAAACCGTTGTGCTTTGCCACTGAATGATTCCATCAGAAAGAGCTCCTGTGCTTACACCACATGGATTTGGAGTTTGAAAAGTATTAGCGTCGGTCCAGCCGAAATCAGTAAAATTGATTACCGTGTTTGCATCGATGTCTTTTAACAACACAAATGAAATAACATCATCTTGTGTTACGTTGTTATCATCGGCAGTAATGTATCCTGAAAAGGAAATATCGCCGACTTGAAGTAGAGTTTGTGCTGAACTAAAGGTAGTACTAAATAAAATAGTTAGCAATAAGAAGAATTTGGGGATGAGTTTTGGTTTGATCACGGATGGTTTTTTTGTAAAATTGAGTTGAACTGCAAAAATAGTAAAGACTATGTCTTTTTTATTTAATTTTCTCTGAATAAAATCACATTTAACTTTTGATGACAAAATAGATTTACTTAACTTTGATACAATGAACCGCTACTTAACTATTATCTTACTGATATTTGCATCTTTAGAGGGGAAATCGCAGTTTTCTGGCGGAGTTCGATATCTTCCCATGCCCGTACAATTTGTGGTGGTAAATGGAGATTTTGATCAGACCACCGTGTATTTACGTCGAGGCGGTGAAACGGTAGGCGCCTTTAAGGGTCAAAAGAACATGAATATGCGGCTGGAATACAATGCCGATTATCAACTTGATTTTACAAAGCCCGGATACATCACCAAATCCATTCATGTAAATACTACGGTTCCCGAAGAGCGCAGAAAGTACGGATTCGATTCCTACAAAATAGGTGTTCGTCTGTTTAAACAGTACGAAGGGGTGAATATTGTGATTTATAATCAGCCCGTAGCTTCTATCAAATATTTACCTGAGTTGGATGAAATTGGATACGATACCGATTATACTCGATCTATTTTATCCTTGTTAACTCAAACAGAGGAAATTCTCGAACAAAAAGCGAAAGATGAAGTGTTAGAACAAAAAGCAAAAGAGAAAGAGAAGAAATTAATTAAACCAGCTCCAACTGAAATTGCTGTTGTGCCTCAAGCTCCTCCTCAAGAGAAAAAAGTAGAAATCGTTGAGCCGCCAAAACCAACTCCACCTATTGTAAAGTTGACTGAAGTAGATTCATTCCAGCAAATGGTAAATGCATTGCCTGTGAATGGTGGTGACGATCCAAATCCAAAAAGCAATCCTGCTGTTGGTGGTGATCCCACGGTAGGAATTGATGTGCAAGCCGGAACTGAAAAAATGCAACCTGGCAAAGGAGAAGATGGAAACGATTTGTGGAAAGTGGAAAAATCAGTGAGTACAGGTGTCGAGCCAAAACCAATTATTCTCCTAACTCCCGATACCATCAGCAGAAGCATTGAAAGAATTGTTGAACCCAATCGTGTAATTACTTTGTTACGCGTTAAGGAAGGTGATCAAGTTAAAGAGTATCGATCAGTAACGTATTCTTGGGGCGGACAATATTATTTCATGGATAAAAATTATTCGATCTCCGAGCAGCTTTTTAATCATTTGATAAATGGCGGGGCTAAGTAAATTTGAGAAGGTTACGATCCCGATAGCTATCGGGAACGAATCAATACGAATGTACGAATTACGAATCTCCGAATTCGCGAATACACGAAGATAGAATTCTAACACTTAAAATACTTACAGTTTAAACGCAGCGGGCGCAACGTTCACGCAGCGGGCGCAGGGCATCCGTGATAATCCGAGTTATCCGCGTCATCCGTGCCTGCTTGCAGTAGCTTTAGCGAAGGTAAGTTCTAATGATAAATCTAAATGCTTCGATAAGTTATCATAAAAAATCTTAATCATCATAATAAATCTGCGGCCCATCAAATATAAATGGGTTGATAAATTTAAATGAGCCGAAATATTCTAGTGGCCAGAAGCAAGCAGCTAGAAGCTTTCTTCCTGAAGCAAAATCATTTCGAAACGATAATCATTAACTGCCCGAAAAAAATTACTTCAGAACAATCTTACTTCTTCCTTTTTTAATTTTATTGGTACTGTAAATAATCACAGGTGTTAAAATTGCCGTTGGTGCTAACCATGCAATAAAACTCGGATTGGTTTGTACATTTTGTACGAGGAAGGCAGTGAGTGTTGCAATGTATCCACCCATCATTCCTGCAATATGTTTTAACAACCAATGGTTTTTTTCGGTGGGCGGAACGGTAAATCGCTTGTAATCTTGTTTCACTCCCGACAACATCACCCAACCAAAAACAAAGGGAACTAAACCAAATGAATTGCTTTTGCTAAAATACATCCATATACCCATCGCCAATAATCCAATTCCACTAAGCAATGAAATAATTAAAATGAACCAATCTATTTTCTCTGCTTTTTGTCCGCGGTGCAACATCTTTAATTTTAATGCACGGTATCCCGTCAATACTAAATAACAACTAAAAATTCCGACCATAAACAAAAACCAATTTTCACGAACAATGGATAGAATGATAGAACTCACAAAAATGAACATCATCGAATAGAAATAAATAATACCGCTTTTGCGATGCAATTTGCCACCATCTTGATTAAACATCGCGATCGGACCAGCTAATAAAGCCAATCCGCCAGCCACTATGTGCGTGTAAAGAATTCCAGTAAAGAGTTGCTCATTCATATTTTTTCGATTTTGTTTGACAAAGAAAGTCGTTGTTCAAGTCATATCAAATTAATAGGGATAAATAACAAAATTTGGGATGAAATTCAAGTTTTGGGATGAATGGGTAGGGTGTTGGGATGAAAAATGAGAGAAATGAACTAGAAATGTCTTTAAAAAAATCAAAAGCAAAAAGTAAGTTTATCTAATTTTAAAGCAATCCATAATTACTTCGACAACCGACTATCAATATCTTCATTCAAATTCCGCGAAACAGGAATAACAGTATCCGAGCTGTCCAAGACCAAACGATAGCCTTGTGAATTTCCTGAAACGGAAATAACACGATCTAGATTTACAATCCAGGCACGATGACATCGGTAAAAAGCAGTGTACGTTCTTAAATCTTCCTTCGCATTTTTTAAAGTGCTGCGCAGTAATTTTTGCACCTCTTTGCCTTGTTCTAAATAGGTTACCGAAATATAATTGTCGGCGGAAGTGATGTACAATAAACTCTTCGCGGGGATTTGCAATTCTTCATTTTTATTGTCCGATTTTAAAGTCACCATCGCATCGGGTGCTGACTCTAACCTTTTTTTATGATGCATGTGTTTGCTGATCTCCTCAGCACTCTTTGCATTTCGATGGTTGAGTAAGGATTGCATCGCAAGTACATTGATTGAAACAGGAAGAATAGCAACCAGCAAAGTGAATACTTGAAACATGGCCACGTACTCAACAGATAAAGTATCGGTAAAAACAAATCCCGAGTAAATTGCATTGGCGAGTCCGATGGTGAATATAATCCACATGATAAATAAAATCTCTCGCCCCACCGACCATCCACTTTCACGAAAGTATTTTGGGAAGAGTTTCGTTACCATAAATACATTCAGCAAAACCATGATGCAGGTAACAATTCCATACCCCGCTGTAATTTGTAATGCAAACAAATTCTCAAATCGGTATAAACTAAATGGGCGAAATACAAATAAGAAAGCAAAGACAAGGAATCCTGAAAATAACGCCGATTTAATTCGACGTGAAGAACTTTCGTAATACGGGAAGGGTTTATCGAAGATAGCTTTCAACATAACAGGCAACGTTCAATCAAAATTTCTACTGCAAGTACTTTTCTTGAAAAAATTGACTGTAATTTTTGATGTCTTTCGTGCGTGTTAGCTCCGATAAGTTTTGTTGCGAGATCATATAGTATTGAACTTGCTGCGGATCGAATTGGTTCACCAAATTTTCTTCGCCAACAATACTTTCGTAATACGACATCCCTTCATCTTTATTAGGGAATGACATGACCGCAATGTATTGTATGTTTAAATCAATATTTCCATTATTAACAGTAAGCTGCTCATTTGGAAAATCCCTTGCGTTAAATGTTTTTATTTTCGAAATTAACTCAGCCGATTGTATCAAACCTTTAGGTGATAAAATCACAAAGAAATGCATGGCTTCTACATCATGAATGTATTTTGCAGAAGCAGCAAAAGGATCTTTTAGATTATTGGTATCCACCGCGGCGGTATCAAGCGACGTTTTCTGAATATTATTTCCTTGTATATAATCTAATATTTCTTTCGCTTTTATGCTTACCGAATCTTTTGGATACCGGCGAATCACATCTTCCAACTCAAATTGAAAATCATTCAATGTTCTCGTTTTCCCAACCGCTAATGCTTTTAAGAATGAAAACTTGGGCGATAAAGCATTGTTCACCGGGAAACTTTCGTCGGCATATTGTTTCCGCTCAATCACCAAGGCATATTGACGATTCAAATAAGCACGGTAAGTGTTTTCGTAAAACACTTCAATCACTTCCGATTTCCGTTTCATCTCTAAATAGAAATTCGGATTTAATATCAATCGTGCATAATCCGATTCCGGAGCATTGGCAAGAATGTAATTTTTATAAACATTGGCCTTCACCGAATCTTTCATCGCGCTATACGAGCGGTATAAATTGTAGTAAGAAGGCAACTTGAATTTATTATTTGGGAAACGTTGATCTAAGGTTTCAAAACTCTTATTGCTCTCTGGAATATTTGTTAACTGTTCCTTGTAAATAATTCCACAATTATAATAAGCTTCAATAATTTTTGAATTGGATGCTTCGATCTGCTCGGATGAATTGGGAATTTGTCCGAGGTAAGCTTCCTTCCTCGATTTAGAATCGAGCTTAGCAATGGAATCATTAATGGCTTGTTGATTGTTTGCCGTGCTATCTACAGTCACTGTTTCCACGACTTCACCTATCACTAAATCTTTTTCACTTCTTCTCCAGTTATCTTCTAGTTTACGAGTGCCCCATCGTTTCAAAAATTCACTCAATCCGAAACTGATGGCGGAGGGATTATAAAAGTACCAAGCTCCCGCTGTTGCCGAAGCTGGCGTAGTTAATGATCTTGGTTGATTTCTCAACGTTTTCTCCTCTAAAATTTCTTGCTCTTCGATGCGTTGATCATTTTCTTTTTCAATTTTCAGTCGCTCCTTTTCCGCATCTTCTGCTTCAACAATTTTTCCAATGATTTCTGCTCGTTGTTCAGGTGTCATAGAAGCTAATTGTTGCAGACTGTCCTCGTTGATAATGACTTTTAAATTTTTTACAAGTCGATCTAAACTATTTCGCTTGGCTTGTATATCGAGATATTCTGGATGATCATTCGTTAAGTTAGTCAAGCAACTATCGTAATAAGCCGCTGCGGGCATATAATTCGGTTGTGCTAAATAAATATTAGCCAACTCTAAATAACTTACTGCTTTTTGTGTGGTATTACTGGTCGATGCTTGCACCGATTTATTCAACAAATCAATCGCCAAAGGTTCATCTTGCTCTTGCTTAGCAACACCCGCTAAAGCGTAATAGATTTGATCGCGATACTCTTTGTTCTTCTCATCCTTCAGCATTTTTTGCAACTCCTTTTTCACGAGTGCCGACTTCCCACTACCCGCATCAAAACAACGCGCTCGGTTAATACGTGCGTTGAACGCCATTTCATAGGGTGGATTTAACTTAATCACATTTTGATAAGCTAAAAATGCTTGAGGTAATGAATCTGCTTTTTGTTGAAGTTGTCCAAGAATAAAATAATAACGTGCCCGGTCGTCTTTTTTCTTCGAACTTGCAGCAGCCATCTTCAATGCTTCTGCACCGCGAACCACATCATTTCTTTGTAAATGGTATTGTGCCAAAACAGCATGGTAATACCCAGTAAGCTTCACCGATAATTTTTTATCGGCTTTTAAATAATCGAGCAAATATTCGGCATCGGTCATCTTGCCTAACTCTAAATAAGATCGCGTTAACCAAATTAAAGCCTCCGGACGAATTTCATCATCCTGATATTCCGAGCTGATGTATTGAAAGGTCTCAATCGCTGTCCAAAAATCGTGTTTGTAAAATTGACTTTGTCCAATTACCATATAACATTCCGGGATCCATCGGTTATGCTCCTTGATGGCGCGATCTTTTTTTCCTTTTACATAGATGGAATGACGGGTAATGGAAATGGAAACTTTTTTAATGGCTTCGTCAAAATCTGGAAATACAGCTTTTGCTTTGTTGAGATCCCCAATCTTAAAAATAGAAAGTACGCGGTCATACTTATCTTCATGGGCTTCCGCCAAGGTAGCAGCACCTTGCTTTAAGCGTTCACGACCATTGAAATAGAAGTTGTAGTGTGTTGTAGTACCATGGTAGGCACGACTAATAATATTATTTTTCTTCACACTACATCCTCCCAAAAGAACAATCGTAAGGAGAATAAGAAGATTAAAGCGCAAACTTTTCACAGGCAGATCTTGGTATGTTATCCAGCATAAACTGAATACTTTTTAATTTAGTATAGGATTGCAAATATAACGATTGAAACAAGCGGTCGAAAGCCTGAACTTTGCGATATTTGCACATATGCCGATTCTTAAAGCCCGAAGGAAAAAAATAGTTAAGAATTTACGTAGCAAATTCAGACTGGTGGTGATGAACGACCAGACCTTAGAGGAGAAATTCGCATTGCGACTTACTCCTATGAATATTATCGTTTTTGGTGGCACTTTCGCATTGAGCTTGATTACACTTACTTTATACTTAATTGCCTTCACTCCGTTACGTGAATATATCCCTGGTTATACCGATGTGAATATTCGTCGTAATTTGCTCACGATGACATTAAAGGCTGATTCTCTTGATAATCAGATGAATGCCCAAAACAAATATTTGGCAAATTTGCTTAATGTATTGAATGACAAGGTGGATACAACTTCTTATCATTCTTCTGCAACGAGCTTAGGTTACGCCGATTCTATCCGAAAACTGGATAAATCGGAGTCGGATTCCCTTCTTCGCTTACAAATGGAAGGGTCCGATCGCTTTGAACTGGAAGAAACAGCCGAAAAATCGTTTTCGACCGGTATCGGTAGCATCACGTTTTTCACACCCCTCAAAGGAACCATCACCACAAAGTTTAATACAGTTCAAAAGCATTATGGAATCGATATTGTGGCCGGAGCCAATGAAGTGATTAAATCTGCCATGGATGGAACCGTAATTATGTCGAATTTTACGAGTGAAACAGGCTACGTAATCGGTATCCAACACAGCAATAATATTTTTACTTTTTATAAGCATAATTCGGCTCTTTTGAAACGCATTGGCGATCATGTTAAAGCCGGCGAAGTAGTAGCCATCATTGGAAATACAGGCGAGTTTAGTACGGGTCCACATCTCCATTTTGAACTTTGGTATAACGGTAGTCCAGTGAATCCCATCGATTTTATCAATTTTTAAAATCACCAAAGTCTTTATAAGGGTTTCTAATTCAATTATCTTATATTCTTGTCAATGTTATTGTTCATAGACAATATTTGGAAGCAGATTTCATTAGTAGTCTAAAGCTAATGTTGTGACGTGAGTAAACGGAAAAGAATTTTAATCATTATTGCATCCACAGTTGGTGGTTTGCTGATGGTCTTGTTGACTCTTGGATGGTTGCTCGGTCCTAAAATAAAGGATCTTGCCGTACAACAAATCAATGCAAATCTCACCGTTCCCGTTCAAGTAGGCGATATCGATTTTTCGCTTTTGCGCAAATTTCCATATGCAAGTGTCAATTTTCAAGAGGTGAACACAAAAGGAAAAAAAACGGCTGGATATCAAGAACCCTTGTTGGTGGCTAAGAATGTATTCCTGCTTTTTTCTTGGTGGGATGTTTTTTCTGATGATGTGCGATTGAAAAGTATAAGTATTGAACATGCATCCTGCAATCTTTTTGTAGATAAAAATGGAGTTGAGAATTTCGATATTTTTAAGAAATCAGAAAATAAAAACAGTACATTCAATTTGCAACTTCAAGAAATTATTCTGAAGGAAACGAGTATACGCTACCATACAATTACTACAGCGCGCGACTATTCTTTTTTTGCTGAAAACATGAATTGGTCTGGACTCTTCACGAGCGATATTTATGATTTAAGTGGAAGCGGAAATTTGATGGTGGAACGATTTCAAACGAATGGTGTAAATTACATTCATCATAAAGAAACAACTCTTGACCTTAACATTCACATCGATCGTCAACGTAAATTGTATGAAATAAAAGAAAGCACATTAAAAGTTGCAGCGCTTGAGTTTGGGGTAGATGGTTTTTTCCGAGATGAGCAAGCCTCCACGTTTATGGATGTAAATATTAAGAGTAAGAAAGCAGGATTGAAAGAAATTTTATCCTTGATTCCCGGCGTGTACACTGAAAAACTAGCGCAATATGATTATTCAGGAATTGTTCAGTTTGACTTACAAGTAAAAGGACAAGTAGGTGACAACGAATCTCCATTGGTCCAAGCTCAATTTAGTACAGAGAAAGCTTCCTTAGCTCCCAAAGGTACGCCTTATGCATTGAGCAATCTTTCTTTTAAAGGAAGTTACGCAAACCGAATTTCAAAATCTCGACCCGTCGAACGTTTGCAAATTGCCGACGCAAAAGGCGTGTTGGAGAACCAAACTTTCCAGTTGAATTTGTTGATGGAAGATTTTACCAATCCATGGATCAATGTATCGGCAAAGAGTAACGTAAATCTTGAAGTGCTTAGTAAATTTTATATGCCAGATACCATGGAGGGATTGTGGGGGCAACTCGTCGTAGATGCGCAATTGAAAGGAAGAGTGAAGGAGTCGAACAGTTGGATCAGCAGTGGAAACATTGAACTAAAAAATGCTGGATTTAAATTGAAGAAAAGTCGAGTAGAATTTTCGGGCATTCAAGGTTTCATGTCGCTCGTCGGAAATCGTTTAACATTAAGAGACATGCAAGGCAAAGCAGCCGGCAGCGATTTTAAAGTGGATGGAAGTTTTGATAACGCATACGCCTATCTGCTTTCTAAAGATGAAATGGTACATGGTGATGCGCGTATTGTTTGTCGAAATTTGGATCTGAACGAATTGTTAGAGGATAAATCGTTAGCAGCCTCTGTAGATACCACCTATCGACTTGATTTTAGCCATCGTATTCGGATGAATTTGAATGTGCAAATTGGAGTGCTTTCGTTTCGAAAATTTCAAGCATGGCAACTAAAAGGTCAGCTCGATCTTCGCAATAAAATTTTATATGGAAGTGAAATTTCATTTAAAGCATTTGAAGGAAATGTATTGATGAGTGGAGCTATGGATGCTTCACGTCAAGATAGTATTCTTATTTCCTGCGATGCACAAATGAAAAAATTGGATGTGACCGAAGTGTTTACTCAGCTGGGTAATTTTGGTCAAGAAGTGATGATGGACAAAAATGTAAAAGGGAAGCTCACTGCCAATGCACAGTTTGTTTCAACATGGAGCAAAGACCTACATTGTAATTTCAATAAAATTTATGCGCGAAGCAGTATCTTAATCGAGAATGGTGAGCTCTTAAATTTCGAACCTATGCTTGCCCTGTCAAAGTATTTGAAGAGTGCTGATTTAAAAAATATAAAGTTTCAATCATTGCAGAATGAAATTGAGATCAGCAATCAAAGTATAAAAATCCCATCCATGGAAATAAAATCGAGTGTGATGGATTTGACCGCTTCAGGAACGCATTCCTTCGAAAATATTGTCGACTACAAATTACAACTTGATCTTTCACAAATTCTAGGACGAAAAGTGAAAGCACAAAATTCTGAGTTCGGCACCATCGAAGACGATGGGTTGGGCCGAATACGAATTTTCTTAAGCATGAAAGGCCCCTTGGCGAATCCCAAGATTTCCTATGACAGAAAGGCCATTGAGCAGAAAATTGTGCAGGAAGTAAAGCAGGAAAAACAAGATTTGAAAAAGATTTTAAATAAAGAATTTGGTTGGTTCAAGAAGGATACCGCTGTCACCAAAACACCGGTCAATACTCCCAAGAAAAAGGAAGAACTGGAGTTGGAGCTGGATGAAGAGTAGCGAAACTTTTTTAAATCAATCAGTATCATCTATTTCCTACATAATCAGTACTGTAATGTTTCGTCTTTTGAACGTTCATCATTTGAATTAAAGCCCTATTTTTGCCCTAGATTTTGAAGTAGTGAATATTTATACCCGAAAGCAGCGCTGGAAATTGGTCCTTTTAATTATGGCTTTACTCATAGGAGTAGGTTCACTGTTGTATACCAATCAATTGGTAAAAAAGTGTCGGAAGAAGAACGTAAGAAAGTAGAACTTTGGGCTGAAGCAACTCGCCAAATCTCCGACATCAACGCAGAACCAGGCGATATCAGTTTTGCCTTGTCAGTGCTAACGGATAATAATACGGTCCCCGTAATTCTTACCGATGAAGCAAATAATATCATCTCTACCCGAAATTTGGATTCGTTGCGCTTAGAAGACTCTTTGTATTTGTCGAGCGAATTGGCCATCATGAAGGAACAGCATGCTCCCATTGATATATCCTTCGCCGCCGATCAAAAGAATTTTATTTATTACAAGGATTCTTATCTCCTCACCCAGTTGCGCTATTATCCGTTTTTCCAACTTGCAGTAATCGCCTTGTTTTTGATTGTATCGTATGTTGCTTTTTCAACGTCGCGCAAAGCAGAACAAAATCAAGTGTGGGTAGGAATGGCCAAGGAAACAGCACATCAGTTGGGAACACCTTTGTCATCATTGATGGCTTGGTTAGAGTATTTGAAGTCGAAGCCGCAACCGGAAGAACATCTTCCTGAAATTGAAAAAGATATTGAACGTCTAAATACAATCACCGAACGTTTTTCTAAGATCGGTTCTGCACCCGCGTTGAAGAAAGAAAACATGACGAAGGTGATTGAGGATGCCATCGATTACATTCGCACTAGAGCTTCTTCTCGAGTGAATTTTAAACTGGAGAATTTTCAGAATTATGATGTGGATGCTCCATTAAATGTGCATTTGTTCGATTGGGTACTCGAAAATCTTTTCAAAAATGCGATTGATGCGATGAGTGGTGAAGGCGAAATCAGTATTCGGATCACCGATCAAAATCAATTTGTGTACCTCGACATCAGCGATACCGGGAAGGGCGTTCCCAAGTCGAAGTACAAAACTATTTTTAAGCCTGGATATACGAGTAAAAACAGCGGTTGGGGATTAGGTCTTTCTCTTTCTAAACGAATTGTAGAAGAATATCATGGCGGACAAATTTTTGTGAAGAGTTCCGAACATAACAAAGGAACTACATTTAGAATCGTGTTAAAGAAAACATAAGCCCAATTGGATTAATATTTTAGTCCGAGATTCTTTTTTACAATATCAATCAGCATGTGTTTGATATTTACTGAATAGGCCGAGCCAATACCTCACATTTAAATGATAGGTATAATTTATATGTAGAGTCAGAATAAATTCCTCCTCTCTTTTTTATCCTCGCCTTCTGGAGAGGATGGAGAGGAGTCGCGAAGCCTCGCGAAGGAGGAGAGGCTTAAACAATAGGTCTACTTGAATTTGTATTTATGAAGAGACTAATACCATTCACCTTCTTTTTTGAAAGGTTTACGGAATAGATTTTTTCATTTGTGTTTTCTTCAATATTTATTTCTAAATTCGAAATTCAAAAATTAATTTATGAAATATTTCAAATCTTTATCGCTGCTTTTTTTCACTTTGTTTTGGGTGAATTTTACGCAAGCGCAACAGCTGAATTTCTCATGGGCAAACGCCATGGGTGCGCCTAACACCATTGGAAACGCCTCGGCGGTGGGAATATGTATTGCTCACGATAATTTTGGAAATGTATTTTTATCAGGTACTTTTCAAGATACGATTGACTTTGATCCAGGTGCAGGAACTACTTGGGTTGCCTCTTCAAACGCTTACGATATTTTCCTTGCTAAATTTAATGTTCAAGGCAATCTTGTTTGGATAAAATCTTTTGCCGGCACATCCACGGAAGGACCTGTTGGCTTGGTGGTAGACAACAACGGAAATCCAATTCTTCTGGGACAATTTATACAAACCATTGATGCGAATCCAGATCCCAATGTGTCTAATTCATTTACAACTTATGGCAATGAAGATGTGTTTCTAGTGAAACTTGATTCGATGGGAAATTATATCTGGTCCAAACAAATGGGTTGTGTGAATACGGATTTCCCAATGATGTTGCGAAGTGATAATTTGGGAAACCTCATCGTTGCTGGAACTTTTCGTGATTCTATCGATACAGATCCTTCTGCCTCTATTCAAAATTTAGTGAGCAGTGGTAATGTAGATGGATTCTTAGTTAAGCTAAATAATCTTGGAAATTATGTATGGTCTAAAAAACTAGGATCTAATTTTGGAGATGCCATTACAGGAATTGATGTAGATGCAAATAATGATATTTATGCATGTGGAACATTTGTGGGTACGGTCGATTTCGATCCTGGAGTTAATGTTTTTAATTTGACAGCTACTGCATCTACGCTATCTTCTTTTGTTTTCAAATGGGATGCCGCCGGTAATTTTGTTTTTGCAAAACCATTTTTACCAACCAACGCAAGCGGAAATATTACAGCGAGTTATTTGAATTTAGATGCCACAGGAAATATGTATGTAATTGGTGATTTTAATCGACAAGTTGATTTTAATCCCGACTTAACAGCTGTTGATACACTTACATCAAATTCAAACTCTCAAGATGTTTTTATAACTAAGTTAAATGCCACGGGTGTGTATCAATGGACCCGAAGCTTTGGAAATAATAATATCGATTTTGCAACGGCAATAGTAAACGATGCACAGGGTTATGTTTATTTCAAAGGTTCATTTACAGGGAGTATCGATATCAATCCGCATCCCGTCGATTCCATGATTTTGAACTCTGTTGGCGGAAGCGGTGGTCGATCAGATTATCTCTGCGCATTGAATAGTACGGGCGGATTTGCTTGGGGAACTAAATTATTTGGTTTTTTAAATGGTTATCGCGGACCTACACTTGATCTTGTCCAAAATAGATTTTACCACGCCGGACAATTTACGGGAACAGGCGATTTTGATACAGGACCTGGTGTGTATAATTTAACAGGTGTAGGAGGAACAGGCACCGCATTTTTTGTGCAATTGATTCGAACCAATGTTGGTTTAGAAGAGCAAGTAGAGCAAGATGGATTTTCTCTTTATCCGAATCCCACAAATGATTTCTTGAACATTGTTTCAAAAGAAGAATTGCAGAATGCACAAATTTCACTTTGTAATTTGAATGGGCAAGTGATCGCATTGGAAAAAAATGTGAATGGCAAAAGTTTCGGTTTGCAGGTAGATGGATTTGCCGAAGGAATGTACTTGTTGCAGATTCGTTCAGAGAAATCAATTGCTACCTTAAAAGTAATTATTACTCATTAGTGAGTTTTAGATGATAAAAGTTGATTACAAATTTATTGGTAACGTCAGTATAAATTCCTACTTTCCGCTGGAGAGGAGTCCCGAAGCTTCGGGAAGGAGGAGAGGCTAGAACAATATGAATACTTGAATTTGTATTTAGCAACAAAGCGAATTCCTCCTCTCCTCTGGAGAGGAGGCTAGGAGGAGAGGCTAGAACAATAGGGATTCTAGAATTTATATTTAGCAATAAACTAAATCCATTAACAATTTTATTTTAGCGTCTGTATAACTTCTTTTTGCGTTCTTTGTACCACCATGGCCGGAATTTATTTGCATATCCCATTCTGTAAGCAAGCATGTCACTATTGCGACTTTCATTTCTCCACATCTCAACGTGGGCGTGAGGATTTGTTAGATGCGATGTCGATGGAATTGAAACGACGAGCATCCGAAATGCAAGGGCATGTAGTTAAAACGATTTATTTTGGTGGGGGTACACCGTCACTTGCTTTCATATGATGAGTTGATGCGTTTTTTTGAAGAGATGTATTCATTGTTTTC
Source organism: Bacteroidota bacterium (assembly GCA_016709725.1). Taxonomy (GTDB): domain Bacteria; phylum Bacteroidota; class Bacteroidia; order AKYH767-A; family OLB10; genus JAJTFW01. Next base: position 611,758 of record JADJMG010000001.1, on the reverse strand, counting down.
CGTGGATGCAAATGCTGAAATTACGATGGAAGCAAATCCCGATGATTTGACGAAAGCCTATTTGAAATCTTTAAAGCAAAGTCCTATCAATCGCTTGAGCGTGGGGGTGCAATCGTTTCGTGAGGAAGATTTATTAAGTATGAATCGTGCCCATAACAAGGAACAAGCGTTGTCGTGCGTTCCCAATGCTGCCGACATAGGGCTTTGAGAATATTTCTATTGATTTAATTTTTGGATGGCCTAAATTTGAATTGCAAGATTGGATGAAGAATGTGGAAATTGCTTTTTCTCTTCCGATCACCCATCTATCTTGTTATGGATTAACGGTGGAGTCAAAAACTGCACTGAGTTGGCAAATTGTAAAAGGGTTGATTGAAGTGCCCGATGATGAAAAAGCAGCACAGCAGTATGAATATTTGCTCGCCGAAGCAGAGCGATTGGGATTTCCTTGGTATGAGATTTCGAATTTTAGTAAACCAGGGTTTGAATCGAAACACAATCGTGCCTATTGGCAAGGTACACCATATTTAGGAATTGGTCCCTCTGCTCATTCTTATGATGGTGAAAAACGGAGTTGGAATGTGAAGAGCAATGGCGCCTATGTAGCTGCTTTGCAAAGAGGGGAACGTGAATATGAAGATGAAATTTTAACACATAATACAAAGTTTCATGAATTCATTTTAACATCTTTGCGTATGCGAAATGGAATCAGCTTGAACACCCTTCGTACAGACTATGGCGATGGTACAACAGGTCAATTGTTAGAAGCCGCTCAGCCATTCGTTGAAAAGCGTTGGTTGATCCGTGATGCAAATCAACTTCGATTAAGTCAAGACGGATTGTTGTTCGCCGATAAAATTACTTCTGAATTATTTGTCATCTAAACTATGAAAATTTCAGTAACGCATAAGAATAGTACTTACCAAGTTGATCTTTCAAAACCAATGGATATTTGTATTCCATTTGAAGCTGGAGAAGGACATGTGATTGCCTGGTATCAAGGTCCTGTGAAGATGGAACCCGTACGAATGGGCGACTGGGTTGGATCAGTGAAAGAAGGGTCAGGTGTGAATTTCAATAATATTTTTTTTAATCCGCATGCGCACGGAACCCATACAGAAACGGTCGGACATATTTCTAAAGATGTTGAATCCATCAATACACACTTCAAAGAATATTTTTGTTTCGCCAATTTGGTTTCGATACAACCCGAAAAGAGAGTGGATGATTTAGTGATTACGCTGGAACAAATAAAGAATGCTTGCGAAAATCCAGCCGACGCATTCATCATTCGTACATTGCCTAACGAAGGAAATAAACTTTCAAAAAACTATTCAAGTTCTAATCCGCCCTACCTTGAAGAAGCGGGGGCAACCTGGTTACGTGAACAAGGCGTTCGACATTTGATGATTGATTTGCCTTCCGTAGATCGTGAAGAGGACGAAGGAAAATTATTAGCGCATCATGCATTTTGGAATCATCCAAAAGCAACACGCTTGGATGCTACCATCACAGAGTTGATTTTTGTGGAGGATAAAATAAAAGATGGTTTTTATTTTATGAATTTGCAAGTAGCTCCATTTGTAAATGATGCCGCGCCATCACGTCCACTCTTATTCGAATTATTAAAATCATAATCATGAAAAAAGTTATTTGGATGCTGAGCATCACCTCTGTATTTTTTATGGCTGCTTGTAACAATGAACCTAAAAAAGCAGACAAAGAAGAAAAGAAGGAAATCAACATTACTAAAGAAATCAAGCCTGGTGATGCGCGCGAGAAAGATGAAAATCTTAAAATTGTTGATGATTTTTATGTGGCCATCACTGCACGCGATTCAGCCAACTTGATCAATTGTCTCGACGAAGATTGTAAAATGTATGGAACAGATCCGAGCGAAGATTGGAATTTAGATCAGATAAAAACGTACATTTCTGAAAAAGCGAAGGAAACATCCACCAAAGCCGTTTTTAAAGTAAAGAAACGTGAAGTACGTATCTTAAATGAATTCATGTATGTAGTCGATGTGTTAGATGTAAGCACTACCACCGTTCCTTTTCGATGTGTGACCATCACCAAAAAATCGAAGGATGGAGATAAAATTACGATGGCCGAATTTTCTGCACTCGTGAAAAACGAAGACATGAAGAAAGTAGCAGAGTTCTTTAAGTAGAAAAAATAGAATTGTAACGCAATGAAAAAAATATATCATTCCAGTACTTGTACCACCAACCAACGAATTCTGAAGGAAATTAAGCCGAAGAAGGATGTGATCATGCAAGATATCAAAACTGAAGCCATCACGCCTGCACAAATCGACGAAATGAAAAAGTTGGCGGGATCTTATGAGGCTTTGTTTAGCAGAGTAGCATTGAAGTATCGTTCGATGGGATTAAATGAAAAAGTATTGACAGAAAAAGATTATCGAAAATTAATTTTAAGCGAGTATACTTTTCTAAAGCGTCCGGTGATGATTGTGGATGATGTAATTTTTATTGGAAATACGAAGAAGGTAATAGAGAGCGCGAAGCAAGCTTTAAAATGACCCGAAGCTTTAAAGCCCATCTAGCAGTATTAACCGCAAACATTATTTACGGTGCGAATTATTCCATCGCCAAGGAAGTAATGCCCAGTTATATAAAGCCCTTTGGTTTCATCGTGATTCGTGTTTGCGTAGCCGCTATTTTATTTTTTGTGGCCGCAAAATTATTTTTTCGAGAGAAGATTCATAAATCAGATTGGCCCCGACTCATTGCCTGCGCTGTATTTGGCGTAGCTGTAAATCAATTATTGTTTTTTAAAGGATTGTCGTTAACAAGTCCCATCAATGCCGGACTCATGATGGTAACAAATCCCATTTTCGTGTTAGGATTATCGGTCATGTTTTTGGGAGAAGTAATTAACTTAAATCGAATCATTGGTATCATCTGCGGAATTTCTGGAGCTGTGGTGTTAATCATTTACGGAAATCGTTTCTCTTCAGTGCCCAGTGATCCATTTGGTGATTTATGTATTTTGTTGAATTCGCTTTCTTATGCCATGTACATCATTTTGGTTTTACCCTTAATGAAAAAGTATCATCCCATCACCATCATGCAAATTGTATTTGCATTGGGATCATTGCTGGTATTTCCTTTTGGATGGGAGGAATTTAAAAGTATTGAATGGAATACATTCCCAACCAATACCTGGTGGAGCGTTTTGTTTGTTGTGATCGGTACCACCTTCTTTGCTTACCTCTTAAACACACTAGCCCTCCGCGAACTCAGTGCGGGAGTTGTTAGCGTTTATATTTACCTACAACCCTTAATGGCAGCAGGATTTGCAATGTTGTTTGGGAAAGATGTTCCGAATGTTTTACATTTAATAGCAGCCTTATTAATTTTTATCGGAGTATGGCTTACAACAAAAAGTGTTGTAAAAAAACAATCAAATTTTAATTCATAACTTGACGGTGTGGCCCGTTGCGCTCGCTGTTTAGACGCTGCGCCGCTGCGTTTAAACTGTAAATATTATGTATCCAAGAGCTTTTTCGCTATCGACACTTCATGTTTTTCCGAAAAATTAAATAATTTTGTTGATCTCTTTAATTGTAATTACTTGAAGAAAATTAGTAGTACACAAACAACCATATGATTTTTAGACAAGCCACCCAAGAAGATATCCCCGCCATGCAAGTGGTGAGAAATGCCGTTAAAGAAAATGTTTTGTCCGACCCATCCGTTATTTCAAATGATTCTTATATCCCTTATTTAGAGGAACGCGGGATGGGATGGGTGTGCTCTGTGAAAAATCAAATTGTTGGATTTGCCATTTTAGATAATCAAGAGAGAAATGTTTGGGCGCTTTTTGTTTCTCCCAACTACGAAGGGCGAGGCATAGCTCAAGAACTGCAGCGAATCATGTTGAAAGAATATTTCGCACATACACAAGATGCCATCTGGTTAGGGACAGCTCCCAATACACGCGCCGAAAATTTTTATCGTGAATCGGGTTGGAAGGAAGTAGGAATGCATGGCGAGAATGAAATTAAGTTCGAGATGTCGCATGCCGTGTGGAACAGTAAGTTCAACCGCCGACTCTTATAAGCCATTATTTGTTGAACTTAAGAGGTGTGTTTTAATAATTGATCCTTGTTTTAGAGTAAGATGGACGTTTTTTCTTTATTTTATTATCTCCTCTAAATAAAGTATTTTTGTACCTAAATCAATAAGTATGGTACGATCAATGACAGGCTACGGTAACGCCAAAGGTCTCGTAGGAAACCAAAACGTTACAGTAGAAATCCGATCTCTCAATAGTAAATTTCTGGAATTAAATCTTCGGATGCCCATGCAGTTTCGTGATCGTGAATTGGAACTTCGTTCCGATTTAAGTAAGCAACTGGAAAGAGGAAAAGCCGATTTAAGCATTTCATTTGAAAGCAATGAACTCGCTAAACGTAGTTCTGTAAACAAGGAAATTTTTAATGCGTATTACGAAGAACTTTCTGCATTGGGAAAGGAATATAATTTGAATGATGTCAATTTGCTCGACTGTATTTTAAAACTTCCTGCGGTGATGAATGCCGAACGTCAGGAATCAGATGAAGAAAAATGGAAAGAATTGAAGGAGGTGATTAACGCCGCTCTCGATCGCTTGGATGCTTTTGGTGATAATGAAGGTGCTGCCTTGAGTAAGGATATTACGATGCGCGTAGATACCATCTCAAATTGCATTCCGCAACTAGAAGAGTTTGAAACGAAAAGAGTAGAAGGTGTACGAGCTAAAATTAGTAAAGCGATCAATGAATTGATTGAGCAAACGTCTATCGACAGAAATCGTTTTGAGCAAGAGTTGATTTATTATATTGAAAAGTTAGATATCAGCGAGGAGAAAGTTCGCTTGCGTAGTCACTGCGAATATTTTGTACAGACCATTGCGAATCCCGAAGCCAACGGAAAAAAATTGGGATTCATCACCCAAGAAATCGGTAGAGAAATTAATACCATCGGCGCCAAAGCCAATGATGCACCCATGCAACGCATCGTGGTAGAAATGAAAGATGAGTTGGAAAAATTAAAGGAACAACTGGCGAACGTACTTTGAAAACGAACCCTAACTTCCTTCATAAGCTGGTGCTGTTCTGCGGTCCGAGTGGGAGCGGAAAAACAACCATTGTTCATCATTTGATGCAACAGTTTCCAATGATGCGTTTTAGTGTGTCGGCAACAACGCGCGAAAGACGTCCGAATGAAGAACACGGAAAAGATTATTATTTTTTGAGTGTCGATGAGTTTAAAGCGAAAATTCAAAATGATGAATTTTTAGAGTGGGAGGAAGTGTATAAAGATCGTTTTTATGGAACGCTGAAAAAAGAAGTGGAGCGTATTTTAAATGATGGTTACGTCGCTATTTTTGATGTGGATGTAGAAGGCGGATTGCATATTCGAAAACAATTTGGTCGACAATTACTCGACGTTTTTGTGATGCCACCTTCTGTGGATGATTTGCATAAACGATTAGTGGCAAGAGCTACGGAGTCGGAGGACTCTTTATTTAAACGTTTGGGCAAAGCAGAAAAAGAAATGACGTATGCATTTCAATTCAATCATGTGATTGTAAACAGTGTGTTGGAAGATGCAAAGCAAGAAGCGATGCAAATGGTAAAGGAATTTTTGGAAGACGTCGTCCCCGAACCGGATGAGGAATCATAAATTGTAAGTACATCAAATGAAAATCGGACTTTACTTCGGCTCTTTTAATCCCATTCACAGCGGACATCTGGTGATTGCGGGCTACATGGCTGAGTTTAGCGATTTGAAGCAAGTATGGATGGTGGTTTCGCCGCATAATCCGCTGAAGCCTGCTGGAACATTGCTACAAGACTATCATCGCTTTCATTTAGTAGAGCTCGGTATCGGCAGCAATAAAAAATTGAAAGCTTCTAAAATTGAATTTGAATTAGCGCGTCCATCGTATACCGTAGTTACACTCGCTTACTTGCAAGATAAATATCCAAAGCATGAATTTTCCCTCATCATGGGCGCCGATAATTTGGAGAATTTACATAAGTGGAAAAATTTTGAATTGATTTTAGAGCATCACGATCTCTACGTGTACCCTCGACCAAATCACGACGGTGGCAATTTAAAAGATCATCCGCGCGTGAAGTGGATCGATGCTCCACAAATGGAACTATCCTCCTCCTTCATTCGTAAATCCATCAAGGAAGGAAAAGACGTGCGCTACATGATGCCCGAAACCGTTGCAGAGTATATTGATGAAATGAATTTTTATCGGAAGTAGCTGCTGGCTGCTAGCTGCTGGTCGCGAAGCCTCGAGACTGGCTTCTAGGTTTTGACTATTATGACATACTCCAATTATGTTGTCACAGAACCCCATCGGGGTTCCACCTCATTAGCGAAGCGAAATCAAAAAATTAATCCAACCCCAGCGGGGTTGCACATCGGCTTTTGTATCGTGTGGTTGTGTGACCCCTCTGGGGTCAAGATAAAAAAATGCATTTCGTTTCTAATAAGGTTTGACCCCTCTGGGGTCTGTTAAATAAAAAAATTAACGAATTGAATCTAACAACAAACAACCAACAACTAACAACTTACTTACGCTAGAACAGTGTTCAATATTGAATCAAAAATCATCTTCCCATCCATATTACCCAGCACCGCATCACTAGCTCTCTCCGGATGTGGCATCATTCCAAAAACATTTCGGTTGCGATTGCAAATACCCGCTATGTTTTCAATGGCTCCGTTCGGATTACTTTCTTTCGTGACATTACCATCGGCATCGCAATAACGAAACAGTACTTGATTGTTTTTATTGATCTCGGTTAAGGTAGGCTCATCACAATAAAATCTTCCTTCGCCATGCGCAATCGGAATTTGAATAGTTTTTCCAATTTTAAATTTTGATGTGATCACCGATTCATCGGTCTCGCAACGAATGTTTACGTTCTTACAAATGAATTGATGATTGTCGTTGCTCAACAAAGCACCGGGTAATAAATGCGATTCCGTTAAAATTTGAAATCCGTTGCAGATCCCAAAAACAAATCCACCTTTATCGGCAAACTCAATAATCTCTTGCATCAATGGAGAAAAACGAGCAATGGCACCGCTGCGTAAATAATCGCCGTACGAAAATCCACCAGGCAATAAAATAAAATCACAACCTTGCAAATTATGATCCTTATGCCATAATTCCACCACTTCTTTTTCATGTTATTTTTAACTACATGAATTAAATCTCTGTCGCAATTAGAGCCGGGGAAGATGACAACACCAAATTTCATTTTATTCTATTTTATCCTGCAAAGTTACTTCCTAGAATCCAATCCTAATAACTCAATGTTAAATTATTATCTATTCATTGATTTTGAATGTTTAATGAGCTTTTAGATGCATGGTTGCGGCAATAAATACTTAATTTTGCAGTTCAATTCTAATAATTATGAAGAGGATACTAGTATTTTGCGGGATTCTGATATTGATAATGGGCACCCAGGTAAAAGCCCAACGTGACAAGGAATTTCAAATTCGGGGCGGATTTGGTTTTTCGCTATACGACACTGATTTTACACTGGATGACGGAAGCACGAAAACCGAAAATGACGATGGCGCATTGTCGATACAGTTACCTCTAGAATTTCGCTATGAATTGTCGGAAAGATGGAACGTCGGACTCGATATGAAGTTTGGATCTTATTTATACGAACCCGATAGCGCCGAAGGAAGAAGTAATCGTTTTTTCGTTTTCGGTATTGCTGGAGAATATACCATCGTTAACAAAGATAATTTTAGATGGTATACTGGTTTCGGAATTCATACCGCTAGCTTAGTCCTCGAAGAAACCAGTGATGATGCTATTATTGAAAGAAAGGAAGAATGGACCTATCGAGGTGGTGGCATCCGACTTAACACCGGTGTATTAATTTACTTAGGGGATGTAGTGGGATTAAATTTTAATCTTGGATTAGATACCCACAATTTCACACTTGAAGAGTATGAACAAAATGGAGCAAAGCAAAATCTTTCCAATATCGACGCTAAATTAAAGTTAGCAGGATTAGATGGTACCATTGGCTTGGTGCTACGTATTCCGAGGAAAAGTAAATCTTAATATTCTCATGCTAGAAACCTTACCCTTTTTTATCTAGGTAAGTAGTATAATTTAAAAATGAATTAGTCTAAAACCGGTCAATCTTATTTAGGGATCTGCAATCTGCAAACATCCAAAATCTAACATCTAACATCTAACAACTAACATTAATACACCTGCGAAGCAACTCTTCTACAAATTTCAGAATTGCCCATCGTGTAAAAATGGATACAAGGTACACCGGCTGCTTTTAGTTCTTTGCATTGTTGAATGCTCCACTCTATACCAGCTTCTTTCACTTCTTCATTTGTTTTAGTGGCTTCCACTGCATCTTCTAAATCATCTGGAATATCAATATGAAAAATTGATGGCAAAACTGTCAATTGTTTTTTAGTGGTAATCACTTTGATGCCGGGAATGATTGGAATATTAATATCCATCTCGCGGCAAGCTTTTACAAATTCAAAATACTTTTCATTATTAAAAAACATTTGTGTTACGATGTATTCTGCTCCTGCATCTACCTTCGCTTTTAAATATTTTAAATCGGTGCGGAGATTGGGTGCTTCAAAATGTTTTTCAGGATAGCCTGCCACACCAATACAAAATTTAGTAGGCGCTACTCCTTGTAATTCATCATCTAAGTACTGGCCTTTATTCATGCACACTACTTGCTCTAATAAGTCAATGGCATATGCGTTCCCATTGGGTTCAGGAACGAAACTTCCTTCGGTCTTGATGGAGTCACCTCTTAACACCAACACGTTATCAATTCCTAAAAAGGATAAATCAATCAATGCGTTTTCTGTTTCATCTTTAGAAAAACCTCCACAAATAATATGAGGCACTGCATCAATCCCGTACTTATTCATGATGGCAGCACAAATCCCAACGGTACCCGGACGTTTACGAACCGATTTCTTCTCTAAAAATCCATCGGGACGTTTTTTGTAAACATACTCTTCACGGTGATACGTCACGTCAATAAAGCTTGGGTTAAATTCAAGCAAGGGATCAATCCCTTGATAAATTTCATTCATGCTTCTGCCTTTTAATGGAGGAAGTATTTCAATGGAAAACAATGTTTTGCCGGCTGCTTTTTGTAGATGTTCGGTGACTTTCATATACGGTTAATACGTGCAAACTTAAACGGTGAAAATATTAATGGGTCTGTTTAATAATACTGCAAAAATGCATAAAACATAAATACAAGTAGGTTTGAAGTGCAGGAAAAGAAGGGTGCAAAATTTATCTTGCTCTGTGAAAGTCAATACTGAAGCAAAAAAGGATGAGAAATGGTAATCTAAAACACTCTCACATCAAAAAAAGAGGCTGTCTCTTGGGAGACAGCCTCTTTAAAACATTCAATAAATTTAATTTATCGGTTGATGGTAACGGTACCCGCTTTCGCTTTCTCGCCGTTTCCTAAATCAACGATGTAGAAGTAAACCCCATCAGGTAAATCTTTACCATTGAACTTCTTGGTTGAGTTATTGTATCCACCTTCATTGTACACTTCTTTACCCCAACGGTTAAAGATTTGTACGGTGTTGTTAGGATACTGTTCGATATTGTCTAATTCGAAGAATTCATTTTGGCTATCACCATTAGGCGTAAAGATGTTTGGAATGATCACCTCACAAGCTGAAGGCTCAGAAGCAGCACCAATTTTACAAAGACCAGTACCAATGGCACGCACGATGAAATCAGGAATGGTAACATTCACTCCATGTGATTCAGGACCTATAGGAGTGTTAGCCGGGATCCAAGTAACACCACCATCTTCACTTACTTCATAACTGGCAGCATTACTAACGGCTGTCCAAACATATACGAATTTAAATGGGCTAGTACCTGGATTACAAGCAACCGTAGGAGCAACAGGATAAGAGTACACCGTTACAAGAGCCGTATCTGTAGTTGTACAGTTGTTTACACTCACAGCAACCGTATAAGTTCCCGCATTTCCAGTAGAAATGGTTTGTGTGTTTCCGCCATTGGACCAAGTATACGATGCACCTGCAACACCCGCATCTAACGTAGCTTGTTGATCAGAACAGATGTCTTGATCGGCTACAGATACTATTGGAGCTGCGTTGATGGTTAATGTCATGTTGCCCGTACCAGTACATCCCGGAGGAATGGTAACATCTACACTGTATGATCCAGCTGCAGTTGGCGTATAAGTAGAGTTGGTTGCACCACCAATAGCAGTACCACCATTTAACCACTGATAAGTAGCGTTGCTAATAGTTCCAGCATCTAATGTTGGAATAGCATCGTAGTCACAAATTGTCGCATTAGATAATGTAACCACTGGAGTTGGATTTACGGTAAGTACCATGTTTGCGTTTCCGGCACAAGTACCTGTACCCACTTGTACACTGTAAGTACCGCCCTGCATGGTTTGATAGGTTTGACTGGTAGCTCCTGAAATAGGAGATGAATTTAAGAACCACTGATACGAAGGAGCACCAGGGTTACCAGCATCCAATAAAGGATAAGCAGAAGAAATATCACAAATCGATTGATTGTTCAATGTAACGTTAAAGGCATTGGTAGTAGTAATCACCACATCAAAAAGACCAATACAAAGTACGTTTCCAGTATTTACTTCACAGAGAAAGTATAGGTTCCCGGTGTTAATCCAGAGGGAGTATAAGTTTGAGAAGTAGCACCTACAATGGCCGTATTATTTAAGAACCATTGGAAAGTCGCCCTGTATTCCCTGCATCTAAAGTAGGTAGTGGATCATTCACACAAAGAGATACATCTCCACCTAAATTATCAGAAGGAGCAGGAATGATTACCAATGTCATCGTGTCAGCACCAGCACAACCAGGTCCGTTATTAATAGCTACAGAATATGTACCACTAACGGTAGGCGTATACGTTTGACTGGTAGCACCAGCAATAGCACCAGATTGATCATACCATTGGTAAGTCAAATTAGGATAACCACAATCAAGAGTAGGAATCGGATCAAAGCTGCAAATGTTTTGATCGGAACCTAAGTTCACATTGATGATATTATCGACAAAGAAGATCGCCAGTGTATCCGTGCTGGTTAAGAAACGACCACAATCATTCGCTAAAGTATTTCCATCGGAACCACCGCTGTTATTTAAAAGTAAATACAGAGGACCAGGAGAAGAAGAATTACCAGCCATATTCACTAATAACTGATTCGTTTTAGCACCACCTGGATTGCAATAACCATAGGCATTGGCAATGGGGAAATTAGTACCACTACCATCTACTAATTGTAAATCGGTACCATCATTGGCAACGGAGAAACAATAAATACTATCGGATAAGGTAACCGAGAAGTTATTAAATAAACAACCCACTGAATCGGTCACCGGTGTCCACACACTATTGTCGGTCACTAAAATTCGAACGGTATCCGCAAACTCAGCAATATCAGCACCGCACTCAGAAAGTAAAGTGTTACCGTCAAATCCTCGCTTCACCCACACAAAAGTTTCTCCAACCGTTAATGGATTTAAGAAGGTAACCAATAAAGAATCGGTTTGACCATTTGTGCAATTGATCGGTGTAACACTTACAGCAGGATTTGGAACTCCAAACGGAGTGATCGCCCTAAAGTCAGTAGGTACTGCTGATCCACATTGGAAGTTGGTATCGAAGGGAAGAACTACAGAGTAGTCATTGCAATTAGCAAGAAGCTGACCACCACCTGCAGTTAAAATACCATTGTTAAAGGAAGGTATAATTTGATTACAAGCAGGCACGATGTTAATTTGAATATCACGTTTCACCTGACCAATTAATAATCCATTACGATACTCACGAACTAACACACAAATAACGGCTACTTGAACCAATGAAGGAATGAAATTGATCACTCCAGTTGCTGAATTAATGGTAATTGGAATAGAAGAAGCCAATGGGTTCAGCGGAGAGTAAGGAGCAACATAAGGTGCAGGAGTCGGAGATGGAGGACAATTTGCTCCGTCTTCAGCCGATACTAAAGAGAATACTAAAGAATCTCCATCAATATCAATGGCACCTTGATCATAGAAGAATTGATTTCCTACACAAAAACGAGTGTAAGCTAAATTTAAGAAATAAGGAGAAGAATTTGTTGGAGCTAACAAGTTATCCAATGTACAGCTATTGTACATGTTTATTCCTCCTGGGTTTGCTAAGGTTGATATTGCAGTGTTTCGACAGCATTCGCTGAATGAGAAAACCCAATCAGAGGCTGGCTGAGGTAAAGTAATTACCGCCTCGAAAATATGTTCTTCAATATCACCAACTCCACCGGGGCAATTAGCAGGTGCTGTTACACAAGGGGTGTTTGGAACGGCTGTAAATGAGATTTTTGGGGCAGGAGCAGATCCACTTAATCCTAAGGTAGCGGATGACCAACATATAGTAACAGATCCGCTAGCAGGGATTCCCAAACAATCACGATAATATTTTACTCTGACTAAATAAGTATTCGGAGTTCCTGTATATTCATAAGTAATATCAGTACCTGCCATATGCGAAGCTTGGCTGGATTGCGGTGTTAAGAGCAAGGCAAATAATGCCATTGCTAGGAGAGTAAAAAGTTTCTTCATGACCGTATTTTTTGGATTAGTTTTCATAGTGTTGTTTTAACGAAATAGGTGAATAGTTCCTTTTTGTTTGAACGTAGCACCTCCATCAGAAGTAGCAAAAATGTTATATAAATAGGTTCCCGCGTCGGCGTTTCTACCCTCAAAAGTTCCATCCCAAAAGAGGTTGTTACCTTTTCCTGTAAACATTAATTTACCGTTTCTATTAAAGATCATTATTTCTATTGTGATATTCGCATCTTTAGTAATGGTGAGTAAGTCGTTAATCCCATCTCCATTCGGACTAAATGCACTAGGAACTTGCCCAAATACGGTAACTTTTTGTTCCAGGGTGATTCCATTTATTTCACAGGATACAGTATAAGTGCCAGGTTCTTCAAATGTGTTGTTTGCTGTAGATCCTACCATCGGCGATTTTCCATCGCCAAAATCAAATACCGCATTTACATTTCCTTCTTGGTTAGTAATGGCTGTTACAGGGAGAGGAGCAAATCCACCTTTAGTCGATAAAATTAAAACAGGCTTTACTGTTTTTTGAAGGGGTGCAACAGGCTCCGCATGGTTCTTCGGTTCTGCTTCTATTTCGTTTGAAACAGGTTTTGTAACGGCAACACTCGTGTTCTTAACCACTAAAGCAGGTGTAGGGGAATCTTTCCCTGGAGTAGATTCCCCTTTTCCCTTGTTAAAATCTCCGGTCAACGCATTTTCGATCGAGATTTTTTGATCAAGTTTATTTTTATTTTCTGTACTCGAGTTTACTGTTTTTTCTGAAGATGGATTCATCTCTTGTGAAGAAGAAATCACCGTTTCCTTTTGTGCTTTTTCTTGTTCCGATGGTAGAGGGAGAGAAGCTGAATTATCCACTGGAAGCGGATTTTCATTCAAAAGGGTTGTGCTGTTTTTCTCCGCTGCTTTATCGTCTTTCTGAATCCAATAATTCACGCCTAAAATGGTTAAGGTGGCTGCCGTTAGTATAGCGGCTATTCCCTTAATTCCTAACTGTGCTATGATACCTTTACCCGTAGTTCCCGCTGAGCCCGAAGCTCCCGGATTCTGTGGTGCGCTAGGAAGCTGCTGGCTAATTTGCTGCCAGAGCTTCGGATCCACTTCAGGTTCGAAATGGTCGAAGGCGTTTTTGAACTGATCTTCGAAGCGACTCATTTTATTTGGTAGTATAACTATTTTCTTTGTTTAACTCTTGTACTAAAATCATAAGCTGATTTCTAGCTCTTGAATATTGGGATTTACTAGTTCCTTCACTGATCCCTAACATCCCTCCAATTTCTTTGTGTGAATACCCCTCTATAGCGTGTAAGTTGAAGACGGTTTTATAGCCAATTGGCAATTTTTGTAGTTCTGCCATCAATTCAGCAGCTCCAATTTCTTGACCGATTACTGGCTCATCTCCTTCTTCCTTTATTTCGGCTAAATCTGTCCACAACATTTTCTGTTGTCGCAGATGATCTAATGCCGTATTCACCATCACTCTTCTTATCCACCCCTCTAGAGAACCTTCCGCTTTGAAAGAACTAATTTTTTGAAAGACTTTAATAAATCCCTCTTGTAACAGATCCTCCGCTTCTTCTCTTTGTTTCGTGTAGCGTAAACAAACACCAAACATCTTCCTCGCAAACTTCTCGTAGAGCAACCGCTGAGCGGAAGCATCTTCGCGAAGTATGGCTTCTAGTATTTGCTCATCGGTCATTTCTAAAGGACGCTGTAAAGACATAGATGCAATTTACGAATTTGAGGTTGCATGGGTGCAGGGCGATTCTATTAAATAGCTAATAATCAACATAAAAAATTGCCTTTGATTTTTGTGAGTGAAGTCTCCATAGCATCGCTCCTTGACAATGGATGCAAAGTTCGATTTTAATTACCAAACTCAAACTTATTGAGCACAACAGGAATTAACCATAACATGGAATTGAAACGAATCGATTGTCTTCTTTTGAAAGGTTGAGGATTTTGCCATCTATGTACCACTTTAAAAAGATAAAAAAAGGCTGTCTCGTGGGAGACAGCCTCATTAAAACATTCAATAAATATAATTTATCGGTTGATGGTAACAGTACCCGCTTTCGCTTTCTCGCCGTTTCCTAAATCAACGATGTAGAAGTAAACCCCATCAGGTAAATCTTTACCATTGAACTTCTTGGTTGAGTTATTGTATCCACCTTCATTGTACACTTCTTTACCCCAACGGTTAAAGATTTGTACGGTGTTGTTAGGATACTGTTCGATATTGTCTAATTCGAAGAATTCATTTTGGCTATCACCATTAGGCGTAAAGATGTTTGGAATGATCACCTCACAAGCTGAAGGCTCAGAAGCAGCACCAATTTTACAAAGACCAGTACCAATGGCACGCACGATGAAATCAGGAATGGTAACATTCACTCCATGTGATTCAGGACCTGTAGGAGTGTTAGCCGGGATCCAAGTAACACCACCGTCTTCACTTACTTCATAACTGGCAGCATTACTAACCGCCGTCCAAACATAAACGAATTTAAATGGGCTAGTACCTGGATTACAAGCAACCGTAGGAGCAACAGGATAAGAGTACACCGTTACAAGAGCGGTATCTGTAGTTGTACAGTTGTTTACACTCACAGCAACCGTATAAGTTCCCGCATTTCCAGTAGAAATGGTTTGTGTGTTTCCGCCATTGGACCAAGTATACGATGCACCTGCAACACCCGCATCTAACGTAGCTTGTTGATCAGAACAGATGTCTTGATCGGCTACAGATACTATTGGAGCTGCGTTGATGGTTAATGTCATGTTGCCCGTACCCGTACATCCCGGAGGAATGGTAACATCTACACTGTATGATCCAGCCGCAGTAGGCGTATAAGTAGAGTTAGTTGCACCACCAATAGCAGTACCACCATTTAACCACTGATAAGTAGCGTTGCTAATAGTTCCAGCATCTAATGTTGGAATAGCATCGTAGTCACAAATAGTAGCGTTCGCTAATGTAACGGTAGGTGTTGGATTCACAGTAAGCACCATGTTTCCGTTACCCGCACAAGTACCTGTACCCACTTGTACGCTGTAAGTACCGCCCTGCATGGTTTGATAGGTTTGACTGGTAGCTCCTGAAATAGGAGATGAATTTAAGAACCACTGATACGAAGGAGCACCAGGGTTACCAGCATCCAATAAAGGATAAGCAGAAGAAATATCACAAATCGATTGATTGTTCAATGTAACGTTAAAGGCATTGGTAGTAGTAATCACCACATCAAAAAGACCAATACAAAGTACGTTTCCAGTATTTACTTCCACAGAGAAAGTATAGGTTCCCGGTGTTAATCCAGAGGGAGTATAAGTTTGAGAAGTAGCACCTACAATGGCCGTATTATTTAAGAACCATTGGAAAGTCGCCCCTGTATTCCCTGCATCTAAAGTAGGTAGTGGATCATTCACACAAAGAGATACATCTCCACCTAAATTATCAGAAGGAGCAGGAATGATTACCAATGTCATCGTGTCAGCACCAGCACAACCAGGTCCGTTATTAATAGCTACAGAATATGTACCACTAACGGTAGGCGTATACGTTTGACTGGTAGCACCAGCAATAGCACCAGATTGATCATACCATTGGTAAGTCAAATTAGGATAACCACAATCAAGAGTAGGAATCGGATCAAAGCTGCAAATGTTTTGATCGGAACCTAAGTTCACATTGATGATATTATCGACAAAGAAGATCGCCAGTGTATCCGTGCTGGTTAAGAAACGACCACAATCATTCGCTAAAGTATTTCCATCGGAACCACCGCTGTTATTTAAAAGTAAATACAGAGGACCAGGAGAAGAAGAATTACCAGCCATATTCACTAATAACTGATTCGTTTTAGCACCACCTGGATTGCAATAACCATAGGCATTGGCAATGGGGAAATTAGTACCACTACCATCTACTAATTGTAAATCGGTACCATCATTGGCAACGGAGAAACAATAAATACTATCGGATAAAGTAACAGAGAACGTATTAAATAAACAACCCACTGAATCGGTCACCGGTGCCCACACACTATTGTCGGTTACTAAAATTCGAACGGTATCCGCAAACTCAGCAATCTCAGCACCGCACTCAGAAAGTAAAGTGTTACCGTCAAATCCTCGCTTCACCCAAACAAAAGTTTCTCCAACCGTTAACGGATTTAAGAAAGTAATCAATAATGAATCGGTTTGACCATTTGAACAATTGATTGGTGTAACACTTACAGCAGGATTTGGAACTCCAAACGGAGTGATCGCCCTGAAGTCAGTAGGTACTGCTGATCCACATTGAAAGTTGGTATCGAAAGGTAGAATTACAGAGTAGTCATTGCAATTAGCAAGAAGCTGACCACCACCTGCAGTTAAAATACCATTGTTAAAGGAAGGAATAATTTGATTACAAGCAGGCACGATGTTAATTTGAATATCACGTTTCACCTGTCCAATTAATAATCCATTACGATACTCACGAACTAACACACAAATAACGGCTACTTGAACCAATGAAGGAATGAAATTGATCACTCCGGTTGATGAATTAATAGTAATTGGAATAGAAGAAGACAATGGGTTCAACGGAGAATACGGTGCAATGTAAGTGTTTGGATATGGAGCAGGAGGACAAGATCCAGTTCCGTCTTCAGCAGATACTAATGAGAACACTAAAGAATCTCCATCAATATCAACAGCACCTTGATCATAGAAGAATTGATTTCCTACGCAAAAACGAGTGTAAGCTAAATTTAAGAAGTAAGGAGAAGAATTTGTTGGCGCTATTAAGTTATCTAGTACGCAGCTGTTGTATAAACCATTTGGCTGTAACGTGGTAATAGCTCCATTTCTGCAGCATTCGTACCATGAAAAAGTCCAGTCAGATGCTGGCTGCGGTAATGTAATAATCACCTCATAAATATGTTCTTCAATATCACCAATACCACCTGGACAAGTCGGCGTTGCTGTAACGCAAGGCGTATTCGGTACAGGAGTTAACGAAACGTTTGGTGCTACCACAGTTCCGCTTAACCCTAAAGTGGCTGACGACCAACAAATATTCACTTGTGTTGGCGCCGAAATTCCAGAACAGTCACGATATAATTTTAAACGAACCAAGTAAGCATTAGGAGTTCCAGTGTACTCATAAGTAATATCCATACCCGCCATATGCGAAGCTTGGCTAGTTTGTGAGGTCAAAAGCAAGACAGTAATTGCCATTGCAAGTAGTGTAAACAGTTTTTTCATAATCTATATTTGTTGGCTAGGTTGTATTTATAGTTGTGAATCAAGTAAATCGCTTTCCGCTCAGTCTACGATTTTTCTAATTTGATTTAATAAATGTATTCATTTATTTTGGAGTGTAAATGTATGATTTTTCCTTTTCGTGTAATAAGTTTTTCATTTTTTACAGATACATTAATCGAATTAGTGATCTAAATTAGAAGATGCATTTTCTCGGTTTAAGGTTGCATTTGATTTTAGAATTTTACATAAATATTTGAAAATCATACAATTGAATTTAATTTCATCTATATGATTATTTTAATTGAAATACTTTTTCCATCAGCTGGACGGATTAAGAAATTTTAAACTTAATAGCTAAATTCTGAAATATTTTATAGAAATCGCTTCACTAGAAGCCCCATTTCACTCAAAATTGATCGAAATGGCAAGCTTCTGTTTCGTACCTTCGCGCACCTATGGAGCACCTTCGGAATTTCTGCATTATCGCGCATATTGATCATGGTAAGTCTACCTTGGCCGATCGTCTTTTGGAATACACTAATACAGTGTCTAAGAGAGACTTGCAAGCTCAAGTGCTTGATAATATGGATTTGGAGCGTGAACGCGGCATTACGATTAAGAGCCATGCAATTCAAATGGATTATACATTAGGTGGAAAGCAATATGCCTTAAATCTGATCGATACTCCTGGGCACGTGGATTTTAGCTATGAAGTATCTCGCTCCATTGCCGCTTGTGAAGGCGCTCTTTTGATTGTGGATGCTGCTCAAGGAATTCAGGCTCAAACGATTTCTAATTTATACTTGGCATTGGGAAATGATTTAACAATCATCCCCATTTTGAATAAAATTGATTTACCGAGCGCTGAACCTGAATTGGTAAAAGATCAAATTGTGGATCTCCTAGGATGTGATCGCGATGAGATTTTATCTGCCTCCGGTAAAACAGGAATGGGCGTACTTGAAATTTTGGAAGCAATCGTCACCCGAATTCCTGCTCCGAAAGGCGATCCAACAGCACCCTTAAAAGCATTGATCTTCGATTCAGTCTATAATTCTTTCCGTGGAATCATCGCTTATTATAAAGTGATGGACGGTGAAATCAAAACCGGCGATCATGTGAAATTCGTTTCAACAGATTCTGCTTATCATGCCGATGAAATCGGAATTCTTCGTTTAGATAAATCTCCACGCGACGTTGTAAAAACGGGCGACGTAGGTTATATCATCTCAGGAATTAAAAACGCGAAGGAAGTAAAAGTAGGTGATACCATTACGCACATCGCCCGTCCTACTATAACAGCTGTTGAAGGATTTGAAGATGTGAAGCCGATGGTATTCGCTGGAATTTATCCTGTGGATACCGATGAATACGAAGAACTTCGTGCTTCCCTCGAGAAGTTACAATTGAACGATGCTTCACTCACTTTCGAACCTGAATCATCAGCTGCCTTAGGCTTTGGTTTCCGATGCGGATTTTTGGGAATGTTGCATATGGAAATTATTCAAGAGCGACTGGAAAGAGAATTCGATATGACGGTAATTACTACCGTTCCTAACGTATCGTATTTTGCTTATCTATTAAATGGAACCGAATTCATTGTAAATAACCCAAGTGATTTCCCCGATCCAAGTCGACTTGATCGTATTGAAGAACCCTATATAAAAGCTTCCATCATCACAAAAGCAGATTTTGTTGGACCTGTGATGAGCTTGTGTATTAATAAACGCGGTGAAATTGTCAATCAAAGTTATCTCACCACCGACCGAGTAGAATTAGTATTCAATATGCCATTGGCCGAAATCGTTTTTGATTTTTATGATAAACTTAAATCCATCTCTAAAGGATATGCTTCTTTCGATTATCATATGATTGGTTATCGTCAAAGTCATCTCGTTCGTTTGGATATAAAATTAAATGGCGAACCCGTCGATGCACTTTCTGCATTAATACATCGCGATCATGCATTCACTTTTGGAAAGAAAATTTGTGAGAAGTTGAAAGAGCTAATTACTCGTCAGCAATTCGAAATTATTATTCAAGCTGCTATCGGTGCAAAAATCATAGCGCGTGAAACCGTGAAAGCATTACGTAAAGATGTAACCGCAAAATGTTATGGTGGTGATATCTCTCGTAAACGCAAATTGTTGGAAAAGCAAAAAGAAGGAAAGAAGAGAATGCGTCAAGTAGGCTCAGTCGAAATTCCACAAGAAGCGTTTTTAGCAGTGCTGAAGCTTGATTAGAGAGGTTAGTCTCTTAGGGATTGTCTTAAATTGAAATTATTGCTTCGTTTATTTTTAGCTGCTAGCTGCTAGAAGCCAGCAACCTCTAGCAGCCAGAAGCTAGCAGCCAGCAGCCTCAATAAGCGAGCGACAAATTCAATTCACCAACAATCTTATTCGTAAGCAACCATTAATTTCGTTCGATACACCGCTTTCCCCTGCCTCAATTCAATCAAATGCATTCCTGGATTCAGATGTTGTAAATTGATGAAAAGTTCTTTTCCTTGGATGGTAATTTTTCGGAGGAGATCTGTTGTCCTAATTCGTTGTAGAAATTAAGATCGGCTAAACCTTTAATATTTTCAGGTAATAACAACCAAGTACTTCCACTTGCAGGGTTCGGATAGGCAATAACGTTAGTGCGCGTTTCATTTAAATTTCCTAACCCAACTAATGAACATGTTCCCGGAATATTTGCATCGAGCCAATTGGAACGATTCGTAATCCAGTTTTTTAATTCTTGTTTTACGCCTGCATAATCCGAAGGAATGGGTGAGGGATTAGGCCATACATACACTCCTAAAATAGGCCATCTTTCAAAATTTCGGATTTGACTTTCATCTAAATATAAACCTACACTATCAATCCAGTTATGCAATACGGTTGTCGATAAAATATTCGCTCGCAAATCATCCCATCGGCAACGTAATGTGTTTCTAAAATAAGGATCCTGTAATAGTTTGTTCCACCAAAAGGGTACTTGCTGACCAGATGAAGGATGAACATATTGATAGGCATATCCCGAAGTCACATCGCCGTCATTATAGTCGGCATTTCCCCATGCGATATCATAATCCCACACGGGACCCATTTTCAACAATCCGCCATTGCTGTTTTTGTCTTTGTAAAAAAATGTACTGATTCTATACCCATCTACACTTTTACTGAATTCATTTAAGATAAAATAATCTACCCACGATGCTACATCGATAAAGTGTCGATATCCAATTGCAGGATTCATGAAATTACTTCCATTTAAAGCAAATTCAAAACTGTCGCAGTACGATTTTATATACTGAGCTTGTACTGGTAAAATATCGGATACTTCAGGATATTCATGTTGAATTTCGGGCTTCGGGCCACCAGTGGGTGGATTATAAAGTGTTGTCCAACCACCACCAGGTGCACCAGTAGTTTTGTCAATTTTTAGGATATACCCACCCGTTAGATCGTCTCCAGTTGTATCCGCCGCAGTTAATTTCGCAATATCTACTCTTCCGGCATCACGCTTAATTTTTTCCATGAAAATATAGACGCCAATATATCGTCCATTTAAAATTACTTCACAATATTGTATGCGGGAAGCGTAGTAGCCCATGGCTCTCGATCGATCATACGACAATACATTTCGCATGAATGATTTATCGGAATAATTTGCATTTAAAATCCAGTCACTTTCACTCGGCATTCCAAATAAAGAAGTATCCAAATCATTGTTTAGAGAATCCCAAGTTTCAATTCCAAATGATTTCTTTGGAAATCCTTGAGAAGAAGATCCGCGAAGTTCAATCCCAATATTTCCATAATACATATTGGCAGAATCAGAAACATAATTTCGTACGCCTGGACCATTGTCAATGATTTGCATGGTCGCAAGAATTTTTGGATCATCCGAAATTGACTGTCCAAAAGTGTTGATTTTTATAATGGGTAAATTGGACGACGTAATCTGATTGCTCTGAGGAGGATTATTTCTAAATGTAATACTCCAGCTCATTAAGACGCCCGAATCAGTAGGATAGGTGTCGCGAATAAAAAGTTTCCAAACTCCATTGGGATTTTGTGTATTATTTACATCATTTATTAATCCTTCAGGACGATAAGAACCAGAAAAAGGTGCACTACCGTTTTCAATAAAATTGGGTACCGTGTCGTAAAAATTGGTGCCAACATAATTGTTTCCGGAGCCACCGTTTCCAGTACTCAGTTCAACATAGGTACTGTCAGGTGCAATTAGCCAAATATCCAAATCTGCATCATAGGTATGTGAAATATTCAGACTTACTTTTATCACTCCAAAAGTGGAATCGATGGTGGTGGGTAATCCACTAACTGTAATTGGAAAAAGTACAGATGTTCCGTTGTCAGGGATACTTCCTCCAAATACGCTGAAAGTTTGAGCATTTGATTGGGTAAAACAGAAACTAATGAGGAGTATTAAGCGCGTAATGGTCGATTTCATAATTCTTGACCAAGTTAAGTATATTTTCAAATCGATACTCAATAAATTTGATGGGCTTCTGTAATTCAATGGTAAAGAAGTAGTGTTTGAAAGCCATAGTATGTACTTTGTCCTCCGAAAGGAATCTTCAAAAATTGTGGAATCGAGAGAAAAATTTGCGCAATACTTTGATTTTTGTACTTTTACGACTTTATGAATAGAATTATGAAAAGATCCATTTGGTTTCTCTTATTGATTTCGATGGTCATAGGCGTTTCCTTGAAAAATGCCAGCGCACAACAAGAGCCGCTGTTGATCTCTGGACCCATGTTAGGCTACAGCGAACATCGTTCGGTTTTGGTGTGGTATGAAGTAAGCCAATCTGTAAAAACGGCTATGCTGCGTTATTGGGAAAAGGATAATACGGATTATTTCTACGAGATGGATTATTCAGCAGAACTCGGTAAACCTTATAATCCAATCAAATTCGAGTTAGTAAAATTGAAATTGAACACCTCGTATAATTTTGAGATTTTGTTAAACGGAAAAGTGATTCCTGCATCACGCATGAATGGATTTACTACCAAGCCACATCAAGCAAATCCCGAAGCAGATCCGTATAATTTTTCGTTTTTAGCAGGCTCTTGTATGTATTTTAATGATCCAATTTTAGATGCACAAAGTGATCCTTACGGACAAGATACTTACATCTTAAGAACCATGGCATCGATGGCATCGAGTTTCAATTTATGGCTGGGCGATAATGTGTATCTGCGTGCTTCCGATTACGGTTCAAGCGCTGGAATTATTTATCGTTATTCATTGCAAAGAAAAGCTCAAGAATTATCTGACATTCTCGCTTCCCGACCTAATTATGCTATTTGGGATGATCACGATTATGGTGGTGATAATTTCGATCGCTCTTTCGAATTAAAGTCTTCTTCACAAGAAATATTTAAAAGTTATTGGGGAAATAAATCGTACGGAACAGAGAAAGATGCTGGCATTTTTTCTTCTTTCTCATGGAGTGATGGCGATTTTTTTCTGATGGACGATCGTTCGCATCGGGCACCCAATCAACTAAGAGATTCCATTGGAGGAAAACCAAATTGTGAAAAAGAATTTTTTGGGGCCGATCAATTGTCATGGCTTAAAGATAAATTGTTGGGATCAACAGCTACATTTAAATTTATTGCTGTCGGTAATCAAGTGCTAAATCAATCGGGTGGTACAGAGTACATGCGAAATTACTCTTGTGAATTTACAGAGCTGATGAATTTTATTGTCACGTATAAAATTGAAGGTGTTGTGTTTTTGTCAGGCGATCGACATTTTTCCGAAGTGATCACCTATCAACCTAAAGGTGGCTACAAGATGTATGATTTTACTTGCTCTGCGCTTACCTCTCGTCCACGAACGTTGAATGAAAAAGAGAAAGCGAATCCCAATCGTGTTCCTCAAACATTAGTAACGAACAATACATTTGCTCGATTCGAAATTAGCGGACCTAAAGGCGATCGCTCTTTGAAGATGGTGACGATCGATAAATCTGGAGTGATTCAATCGAGCTTTCTCTTGAATGAAAAGGATTTGAAAATGAAGTAATATCTTTTAATCTAGCCTAATAAATTTATTGATGATGATAAAAGATATTTTACTGTGTAGATGACGTTTTAAATGGTATTTAATTTTCTCATTTATTTTGCTTTGTTACTCTAATCTCTTTAGATGGATGATTTCTTTATGGATTCTTATTCAGTCTTTTTAGAGGAAAATATCAATGTAGAGGCGATAATCAAATCAGGTTGACTAAATTTGAAATCTAAATATCAATCTTATGAATTATAAATTATTTGCTACAGTTTGTCTGGTTTCAACGATTCTTTGTGTGGATGTTTTCTCACAAGCGTTGACATATCCAAAAACAGCTAAAGGAACAACTGTCGATGATTATCACGGAACGAAAGTAAGTGATCCCTACCGCTGGTTGGAAATCGATACCGCTAAAGAAGTGATGGCATGGGTGGAAGCAGAAAATAAAGTGACTAATGCTTACCTTTCTAATATTCCTTTCCGTGATGGATTCAAAAAAAGATTGACGGAAATTGTAAACTATGAAAAATTTTTGGCGCCAAGTAAAGTAGGTGATTATTATTTTTT
This sequence comes from Bacteroidota bacterium, assembly GCA_016709725.1. Classification (GTDB taxonomy): domain Bacteria; phylum Bacteroidota; class Bacteroidia; order AKYH767-A; family OLB10; genus JAJTFW01. Next base: position 587,210 of record JADJMG010000001.1, on the reverse strand, counting down.
CTCTAAAAATGATGGATTGCAAAATCAATCTGTGATTTATTATCAAAGAGGAATTGATGGCGTACCCATGGTTTTTATCGATCCAAATAAAATGTCGAAGGACGGTACTGCAGCCATCAGTATACTCGGATTTAGTCACGATAAAAAGCACGTAGCTTACGGAATTAATGAAAGTGGTTCCGATTGGCAAACTATTAAAGTGATGCAAGTGGATGGTGCAAAGTTATTGGATGATGAGTTGAAATGGGTGAAATTCAGCAGCGCTGCTTGGTATAAAGATGGTTTTTTTTACTCGCGTTATGATTCGCCTTCCTCAGGAACAGAATTAAGTGGAAAGAATGAGAATCATCAAATATGGTATCATAAATTAGGTACAAAGCAAGATGCCGATAAAATGATTTTCATGGATAAGGAAAATCCATTGCGCTATTATGGTGCTCAAGTAACTGAAGATGAAAAGTATCTTTTTATTTATGTTTCGCAAGGAACGTATGGAACGGAAATTCTTTACAAAAATTTAGATCAACCTAACATGGCTCCTAAAAAGTTGTTTAAAGGTTTCAGTTATGAGTATGGTGTTGTTGATAATGTAGGTAGTAAAATTATGGTGAGCACCAATCATGGAGCTCAAAACAATCATTTAATTTCGCTCGATCTAAATTCTTTTAATTCGGAAATGGATTACGAGAAGCAATGGAAAATATTAGTCCCAGAAACGAAATCGTTGTTGGAAAATGTTACTACCGCAGGTGGAAAATTATTTTTGAATTATCTGCAAGATGTATCTTCTCATGTGTATCAATACAATTATGATGGGGTGAAAGAGCACGAAGTGGAATTACCTGCCATTGGTACCGCTACTGGATTTAGTGGTTACAGCGACGATAAAGAAGTGTTTTTTACATTTACGTCTTTCACGTATCCACCTACTATTTATCGTTATAGTATTGCTGATAAAAAAGTTTCGAAGTTTCGTTCGTCCGGTGTGAAGTTTAATCCAGATGATTTTACAACAGAGCAAGTATTTTTTACTAGCAAAGATGGTACGAAGGTGCCGATGTTCATTGTCTATAAAAAAGGATTGAAGCGTGATGGAAAGAATCCAACGTTGTTGTATGCTTACGGTGGATTTAATGTGAATTTGAATCCCGGCTTCAGTGCAACACGTTTAGCGCTTCTTGAGCAAGGCGCCATATATGCGATGGCAAATATTCGTGGCGGTGGTGAGTACGGTGATGCATGGCATAAAGCGGGAATGTTAATGAAGAAACAAAATGTGTTTGATGATTTTATTGCAGCTGCCGAATATCTCATCAGTGAAAAGTATACTTCGCCTTCCTACCTAGCAGTGCAAGGTGGATCGAATGGTGGATTGTTAATTGGTGCTGTTGTAAATCAACGTCCCGAATTATTTAAAGTAGCATTTCCACAAGTAGGAGTAATGGACATGTTACGCTTCCATAAGTTTACTGTAGGTTGGGGATGGGTAGTGGAGTACGGATCAAGTGATACACTCGCACATTTCAAAAATCTTTATGGGTATTCTCCCATCCATAATATCAAGCCTGCAAATTATCCTGCCGTGATGGTTACTACTGCCGATCATGATGATCGCGTAGTACCAGCACATTCGTTTAAGTACATCGCTACCTTGCAAGAAAACCAAAAAGGAACTAACCCAGTACTTATTCGTGTAGATGTGAAAGCCGGACACGGTGCTGGAAAACCATTAAGCAAAACCATCGATGAAGTAGCCGATACGTATTCGTTTATGTTGTACAATATGGGGGTAACACCGAAATGGTAAATTGGTAAATTGGTAAATTGGTAAATTGGTGTCCCGATAGCTATCGGGATGGTGAATTGGTGTCAAGATAGCTACCGGGATGCTGCACACAAAAGTCTGTCAGAAGAAGTATAATTCTAGGTTTAAAACAGTTGCGTTAATATTATGTAGAGATGAAGTTAGCAGCTAATATCAGCGGCTAGTAGCTAGTAGCTAGAAGCCAGCAGCCAGAAAATAATTAATGAGTGTAGAGTAATAAAATACAATAATTTAAATCAAAGCGATGTCAGTAATATTACTTCTAGGATCAGGCGGCCGTGAACATGCTTTTGCGCGTGCGTTGACGATGAGTGCGCAATGTGAACAGTTATTTATTGCTCCTGGAAATGCTGGTACCGCCATGCTCGGAACTAACGTTGATGTATTACCGAACGATTTTGAAAACATCAAAACTTTCGTGTTGGAGAATCAGGTGGATTTAGTTTTAGTTGGACCTGAAGATCCTTTAGTAAATGGTATTGTCGATTTTTTTGAAGCTGATGATTTAATTAAACACATTCCCGTAATTGGCCCTTCTAAGATGGGCGCACAGCTAGAAGGAAGTAAGGAGTTCAGTAAGAATTTCATGAAGCGTCATGGCGTTCCTACTGCAGCATATGCAAGTTTTACGTTTGCGAAGTTAGAGGAGGGGTATAAATTCCTGGAGACATTGCGTCCACCGTATGTGTTAAAGGCAGATGGTTTGGCTGCAGGAAAAGGAGTTCTTATCCTCGATCATTTACAAGAAGCAAAAGACGAATTGAAAGCCATGCTCGGCGATGCAAAGTTTGGTAAAGCCGGAGAGAAAGTGGTGATTGAAGAATTCTTAGATGGGATTGAAGTGTCGATGTTTGTATTGACAGATGGTAAAAATTATAAAATTTTACCAGAGGCGAAAGATTATAAAAGAATTGGTGATGGTGATAAAGGATTAAACACAGGTGGAATGGGAGCGGTGAGTCCGGTGCCTTTTGTTGATACTACATTCGTAAGTAAAGTAGAAGAGCAAATCATTAAACCCACCATTCGCGGATTAGCCGAAGAGAAAATTAATTACATCGGATTTATTTTTATCGGCTTGATGAATGTAGGCGGAGAACCGAAAGTAATTGAATACAATTGCCGAATGGGCGATCCCGAAACAGAAGCGGTTGTACCTCGCATCCAAAATGATTTCTTGGAATTGATGCAAGCTACAGCAACACAAAATCTCGACAAAATCGATTTCAAAATTGATTCCCGTACAGCTGCTACAGTTGTCATGGTGTCGGGCGGATACCCAGGAACATTTGAAAAAGGGTATACTATAAAAAATCTCGATCAAGGGGACGATAGCATCATCTTCCATGCCGGAACAAAAATGAATGGAATGGATGTAGTCAACAAATGGTGGTCGAGTTTTAGCCATCACTTCTCTTGGAAATTCCATCGAAGAAGCCATCCAAAAATCGTACGCCACCGCCCATCACATCAACTACGACTATGCCTACTACCGCAAGGACATCGGCCAAGATTTGATCACACTCGTAAAATAACTCCGCCGCGCCCGCAGCGTTCCCGAACGACGTGCACCACGCTGCCCCCGAAAGTTAAGGTGGGTTTAAAAATGCTCCAAAAAACCCGCGCCATCGTCCTCGACATCACTCCCTACGCGGAGGCGAGCATCATTGTAAAAGCCTACACCGAAACCATGGGGCTCCAAAGTTTTTTAGTGAACGGTGTACGCAAACCCAAAGCACGTTTTGCAAACAATCTTTTTCAACCGCTTACCATCATAGAAATTGTTGCATACTTTAAAAAGCAAGGTGGATTACATCGTGTATCTGATGTATCTGCATCACCACCGTTGGTTCATATTCCTTACGACACCATCAAAACCACTGTTGCATTATTTCTTGCAGAAATTTTATATCGCTCCATCAAAGAAGAAGAAGCCAACCCCGATCTATTCGGATTCATTGACCACAGCATTCAAATCCTCGACCTCCATCCAGAAACCACCAGTCGGTTCCATTTAATTTTTTGTTTACAACTCACGCGCTATTTAGGATTTTATCCGAGCGGAAGATTTTCAAATCACACTCGTTACTTCGATTTAAAAGAAGGCGTTTTTCGCGATAGCAAACCCATGCACCCTTATTACATCGATCAATATTTAAGTCAACGCTTCGACGAACTTCTAGAACAAACCCTCGAAGACACGCACGAAATGAAAATGACCGCCGACGAACGCAAACACATTCTCCAAGCCATCATCACCTACTTCGAACTTCACCATACCCAAGGATTCAGTATTCGTTCGCATGAAGTGTTGGCGGAGTTGATGAGTTGAGTTTCGTGCGGGATTTTTTTACATAGTGTTTTTAGCACGGGATTTTGATTGGCTGCCTGAGCTTGTCGATGGCAACTGCTAACCTCTAGCTTTTGGACATGACCCCAGCGGGGTCTAACCTTATTAGAAACGAATTGCATTTTTTTTATTCTGACCCCAGCGGGGTCACACAACCACGCACGAACAAACGCCGAGGTTCGACGACGCTGTGCAACCCCGCTGGGGTTGGGTTGTAATTTTTTTACGCTGTGCTAATGAGGTTGAACCCCTCTGGGGTTCTTTTGAAAATGAAAATTACAACATAATTTGAATTTGCAATTAATTAAGAATAGGCCAACCCTGAAGGGGTGAAATTATTATAGAAAAAGCGGCATCCTATCACCAAAAACCCCCGAAGGGGTGTCATGATAAAACCGCGACGTTGTGATAGGATTACCATCGAAAAAAATATATGAAAGCTAGAATGATGTTGATTCGATTGCGAAGCTTCGCGATTAATGATTGGCAATTATTTCATAGCAAATAATGTCACCCCTTCGGGGTTTTGCTTTTTAAATGGTATGTTTTTCTATAATCATTTCACCCCTTCGGGGTTGGCTGTTTAAATGGATAGTATTTTTAGTGAAGGGAAAGCAATTAGCAGCCAGAATTCACCAGAGAACTGCCATCACTAAAAATTCTAACAACCAACATCTAACCAATAACATCTTTTTCCCTAAATTCGTAAAAATTTCGGAATGAAAAAGCCCATCAAAATAAAACCCCTCAATTTTTCCGGCGACTTCAAATACGCTCCTGCGCCCGAAGGGACGGAACATATTCAATTGAAGGAGAAATATTCTTTGTTTATCAATGGAAAATTTGTGGCTCCATCGAGCAAAAAATATTTCGATACAATAAATCCATCTACCGAAAAGAAAATTGCCTCCATTGCAGATGCAAACGCAGAAGATGTAAATTTAGCAGTGAAAGCGGCTCGCAACGCATACGATAAAACTTGGTCGAAGATGCCGCCTGCAGAGCGTGGGAAATACTTGTACCGCATTGCTCGAATCATTCAAGAGAAAGCGCGTGAGTTGGCTGTGATTGAAAGTATGGACGGCGGTAAACCCATTCGTGAAAGTCGAGATATTGATGTTCCTTTAGCCGCTGCGCATTTTTTCTATTATGCAGGCTGGGCCGATAAGTTAGAGTATGCATTTCCAGGAAAGAAGGCGAGTCCAATTGGTGTAGCTGGACAAATTATTCCATGGAATTTTCCACTCCTCATGGCTGCATGGAAAATTGCTCCCGCTCTTGCATGTGGAAATACCGTGGTGTTAAAGCCTGCCGAAACAACGCCATTAACGGCGTTGAAATTAGCAGAGATATTTCAAGAAGCAGAACTTCCTCCCGGTGTGGTAAATATTATTACTGGCGCAGGAGCAACCGGTGCCGCCTTGGTAAATCACCCTGGCATTGATAAAATTGCATTTACGGGTTCTACCGATGTAGGAAAATTGATTCAAAAAGCAATTGCAGGAACCGATAAAAAATACACGCTCGAGTTAGGCGGGAAAGCCGCTAATATTATTTTTGAAGATGCTGCCATTGATCAAGCCGTAGAAGGAATTATCAACGGAATTTTCTTTAATCAGGGTCATGTTTGTTGCGCAGGGTCTCGACTCTTTGTTCAAGAGGGCGTTGCGAAGGAAGTGATCCGAAAATTGAAAGATCGCATATCCACCCTGTTAGTAGGTGATCCCATGGATAAGAATACTGATATCGGCGCTATTAATTCGAAGGAGCAGTTGTCAAAAATTAAGTTTTTAGTGAATGCCGGAATTAAAGAAGGCGGCGAATGTTGGCAACCCGAATGTAGTATTCCTTCGAAAGGATATTGGTTCCGTCCAACGTTGTTTATGAATGTGGCACAGTCGCATCGCATTGTGCAAGAAGAAATTTTTGGACCTGTATTAGCCATCCAAACTTTCCGCACGGTAGAGGAAGTTATTGAGAAAGCGAATAATACTCCATATGGACTCAGCGGTGGTGTATGGACTGATAAAGGCGCGAAAATATTTAGTGTAACTGGTAAAATTAAAGCCGGTGTAGTTTGGGCGAACACTTACAATAAATTCGATCCTACCAGTCCTTTCGGTGGATTTAAAGAGAGTGGAATGGGTCGTGAAGGCGGACTCCATGGATTAATGCCTTATGTAAAACTTTCTTAATATTTTTCTAGATCAAAATCAAGATGGCAACGAAAACAGCATCAAAAGCAAAGCCCAAAGTAAAAGCAACGGCTAAATCAGCAGTGAAATCGGCAATAAAAATAAAATCGACTTCTACCAACGGATCAACTAACGGTCATGCCGTAACGTCAACTCGTTTGGATGTACGTAAAACATATAAGATTTATATCGACGGTAAATTTCCACGCACGGAGTCGGGAAGAATTTATCCACTAAAAGACGCAGCAGGAAATATCATCGCCAATATTTGTCGTGGATCAAGAAAGGATTTACGGGAGAGCATTGTTTCCAATCGCAAAGCGCAGTCGGGATGGTCGAGTAAATCTGCATATAACAAAGGACAAATTTTATATCGCATCGCAGAAACTTTAGAGAGCAGAAAAGCACAGTTTGTTGACATTTTGTGCAAGCAGGGAGATTCAGTTTCTAGTGCTAAGAAAGAAGTAGATACTGCCATTGATGTTTTAGTATATTATGCAGGATGGTGTGATAAATACATTCAAGTATTTAGCTCCGTGAATCCGGTTGAAAGTTCACATTTTAATTTCTCTTATCCCGAACCAACCGGTGTTGTTACCGTGATGGCTCCTTTGAAGCAGGGACTATTGGGCATTGTAAATTTAGTTTCGCCAATGATCATCGGTGGAAATGTTTGTACTGTATTTGCAAGCGAAAAATATCCCATGACAGCAGTTGACTTCGCAGAAGTATTAAATGCTTCTGATGTGCCGGGTGGTGTAGTGAATATCATCACGGGTCTACAAAAGGAATTTATCGGACATGCTTCTTCCCATATGGATGTAAACGCCATTCTATTTTCTGATCTCGATCAAGCACAACGAAAAGTCATTCAAGAAAACGCATCGTTAAATGTAAAACGTGTGTTGGATTTTTCGAAAGAAGATATGTTATCGCCGTATCGAATTTTAGCTGCTCAAGAAATTAAAACGACGTGGCACCCGGTTGGGAATTAAGAATTCAGTCGCGAGGCTTCGCGATAAGAATGCAGAATTTGTGAAGTTTGTAAGCAGAAGAAAAATTGAAAGTCCTATTTTAAACTTTAACGCCTTTCAAGTTTGCTGATTTGTAAAACATCTGTGCATTACTCTTAAATTGATTTACTTAATTCAGGAATTACATCCTAAAAGTAATGAAGCAAGCTTCGATAGCCAGCGAGAACAAAATTGGAAAATTTTAATACAAAAGAATAAGCAATGTACTACTGATAAATCCTACTAATTCTGATCGCGAAGCCTCGCGACTGCATTCTGAATTCTTAATTATTTCCTGACCTTTATCAGTAAACCCATCTTTAGTTTAAAATAATTTGCAAAGGGAGCTATTCCCCTTTACCTTTGCAGAGTGAGCGTTCACTAACATTCGTTATTTAATAGAATATCAGTAAGTTATGTCAAAAACTTAAATAGATTTAGAAAGTGCAATTTATAATATGATAGAGGAAATAACCGATCGGCAACAGGAGATTATGGAGGCGGCTTGTAAACTTTTAACGGCTGGTGGAGCGAGTGGATTAACGATAAAAAATCTGGCTAAGGAAATGCAGTTTTCCGAAAGTGCGATCTATCGACATTTTGCAAGTAAGGAAGAGATCATTATTAGTCTGCTACAGTATTTAGCAACTAGTATGGATGTTCGTTTGACGAATGCTGTATCAGAATTACAATCACCAAAAGAAAAATTTGAAGCCATCTTTAAAAATCAATTGTCATTTTTCAGTGAAAATCCTTGTTATGTAGTCGCTGTTTTTTCAGATGGGTTGATGGAAGAAAGTCAACGTATCAACGAAGTCATTTTAAAAATCATGGGCGTGAAAATGAAGCATGTGATGGCAATCATTGTCGAAGGGCAGGAGAAGGGAATTTTTACGGATGAAATTTCAGCGGAAGAAATGATACATCTTGTCATTGGAACTTTCCGTCTGCAAATGTTTAAGTGGCGTGTAGCCAATTTCCAATTTGATATAAAAAGCGTTGGAGAAAAAATGATTCAATCATTGCTCATCCTTCTTCTAAAAAAATAAAGAAAATATATAAATTGAAATAAAATGAAACATAGAAAATTGAGTATTGTATTATTTATTTTATTCATCATCGCAAACACAACGATTATTGCACAAACCACTCCTTTTAATATATATATTGAGCCTTTGAACATTCCTAATCTCGGAGGAATACAATCGTATGCTTATGGTCAGCATAATGGCAAATGGTTAATTGTAGGAGGAAGATTGGATGGTTTGCACCAACGTCAACCTTTTGCTTCCTTTCTTGCATCTGGAAATAATAATCAAATTATAGTGGTGGACCCAGTCGCGATGCAGAAATGGTCAGTTTCTAATTCATCTTTACCAGTTGCATTGCGTGAACAATTAAGTTCTACTAATATGGAATTTCATCAGGAAGGAAATTATTTATATTGCGTTGGAGGATACGGTTACAGTGCAACTGCTGCAGATCATATAACTTATCCAAATTTAGTAGCCATTGATGTTCCTGCAGTAATTAATGCTGTAGTGAATGGAACTGGTTTTACTTCTTTCTTTCGCCAAATTGCTGATCCACTTTTCGCTGTCTCAGGTGGACATTTATCAAAGATAAATTCTACCTATTATTTAGTAGGTGGACAAAATTTTATCGGAAGATATAATCCCATGGGACCCACTCACGGTCCGGGTTTTTTCCAAGAGTACACCAATGCAATTCGCAAATTTGATATCAGTGATAATGGAACTACCATTACTATAAATCATCATGCTCCCATTGTGGATACTGTGAATTTGCATCGGAGGGATTATAATGTAACAAATCAAATTTTGCCTGATGGATCCGAAGGAATAACTGCTTTTTCAGGAGTATTTCAATACGGTATTGATTTGCCTTATTTGAATTGTGTGAATATTGATAGTACTTCTTATGTGGTGAATAATGCATTTTCACAATATTATAACCATTATCACTGCGCTGTGGTTCCTATTTATGCGGAAGCAAAAAATGAAATGCATACCTTGTTTTTTGGTGGTATCGCACAGTATTATGATAGTCTCGGAATTTTAGTACAAGACAATAATGTACCCTTTGTGAAAACCATTGCTCGTGTTACTCGTGATGGCAGTGGATTAATGTCGGAGTATAAATTGCCCATTGAAATGCCCGCATTTTTAGGAGCCGGATCCGAATTTATTCCTATCGAAAGTAATCCTCGATTTGAGAATGGTGTATTCAAGCAAGATAGTTTACTTGCGGATACAACCTTGTTGGGGTATATTTATGGTGGAATAAGCAGCAACGATCCCAATATCTTTTTTATTAATACGGGAGCACAAAGCATTGCGACGAGTCAAATTTTTAAAGTGTACCATGTCAAAAATTCTACGCAAGGGATCCATGATCTAAACGAACAAAGTGTTGGCACTCTCAAGATGTTAGTTTATCCTAACCCCAATGATGGCAATTTCACAATCAAATATCAACTCGTTAAAAATTCGGATGTGAAAATCAAATTAGTAGATCTGAAGGGAAGAATCCTTGAAGAAAAAACAATACGTAATCAAGAGATCGGCGAGCATCTATTTGAAAAGGAAATGGAAGAGTTGAAATTCGGTGGCGTTTATTTTTTAACCATCGAAACATCGTATGAAAGCGCATCGCAAAAATTAGTTCTGACGCCATAATACTTGAATTAAAATGTACCTTATATTTATTTTGTTAATATTGTTATCATGGAATTAAATAAACTACATCAAGCAGATAAGGCAGTGTCAGCAAAATCTTTTTTTAAAATGGAAGAAGGAAATGCTACTGCCATTCAAATTTTAAAAGGAGAATTTCTGAAAGAACACCTCACCAAAATCCCTGCACTTTTACTATGTGTTTCTGGAAAGGTGATTTTTGAAAATGAACAATCTCATAAGGAAACATTGCAATCAGGAAATTATATCTTAATTGCTCCAATGGTTAAACATTGGGTGCAAGCAGAAGAAGATAGCCAGTTGGTGTTGTTGAAGTAGTGTGTGATTTAACTTGTCGAATGAAATGAGTTTCGAGTTTGTCAAATAGATATAAAGACAGTGAATGCGTTTTTAATTGAAAGTGAAATTTTCTTCTTTTCAGAAAATTTACATAATTCTTATCGCGAAGCCTCGCGACTGCATTCTGATCCCGATAGCTATCGGGACTGAATTAACTAATACGCTCTCGTTTAGCCCCGAAACATAATTAACAAAAGCTTTGCAGGAAACCCTGTTTCCACCAGGGGTAGGGGTAGTCCCCACTGAAATACCAATCGCCACTATGGTCGGGACATGCTTTATGTAAATTAGCCGTGGTTTGGAAAATCACTTCTACTTCGGCATTGATTTCCTCTGGCGTTACCAACTGAGCAACACGTGCTGAGATTTCTTCATCGGTGAATGGAGCATAAATTTTCTTCACTACATTCTGTGCATCATTTCCTTTAGTAAGCTCGAGTTTGCATTCTTCAAAAACTTGATCAATCAAGTGCTCCATATTGCGTTCTTCAATCAAACTGATCACCGCTTTGAATGCAATCAAATCACCAATCTTCGCCATGTCGATGCCGTAACAATCGGGATAACGGATCTGCGGTGCCGAAGAAACAATAACTATTTTCTTTGGACTCAATCGGTCTAACATGCGAATGATACTGTTGCGCAATGTAGTTCCTCGTACAATGGAATCATCAATCACCACTAAATTATCTACGCCTTGTTGTACGGTTCCGTAAGTGATGTCGTAAACGTGTGCTACCATATCCGTTCGATCACTGTCGTTGGTGATGAACGTACGTAACTTAGCATCTTTAATTGCAATTTTTTCTGCACGCGGTTTATAAGAAAGTATTTCATCCAACTTCGCCTCGTCGATGTTATTACCCATCGCAAGAATTTTTTGCTTCTTCACATCTTTCAAATAATCTTCCATCCCTTTCATCATTCCATAAAACGCAACTTCCGCGGTATTGGGAATGTAAGAGAATACAGTATTCTTTAAATCTTTATCTACCGCTTTTAAAATCGTTGGACATAATAATCGACCCAACATCTGACGCTCACGATAAATATCTTTTATCACTTCCTCTTGAAAAATAAATACGTTCGAAAGAACATGATTTTCGCTCTAAGGGTTCACGAATCATTTCTTCATAAACCTTTCCGTTCTTCTTTATAATTAAAGCACTTCCAGGTGTGATTTCTTTTATACTTTCAAAAGGAACATTAAATGCAGTTTGAATTTGTGGACGCTCGGAGGTAACGACTACTACCTCATCATCGGCATAATACCAAGCAGGACGAATTCCAGAAGGATCTCTCAACACAAAAGCATCGCCATGTCCAAGTAAGCCGGCCATAATATATCCACCATCCCACAACTTGGAAGAGCGACGAAGAATATTTCCAATATCTATTTTTTCAGCAATGATCGGACTAATATCTTTTTTCGAATACCCATCTTGCTTGTAGCGATAGTACAACAAATCATTTTCTTCATCGAGCCAATGTCCAATATTTTCCATCACTGTTACGGTATCCGCTTTTTCACGTGGATGTTGTCCGATGCTCACTAAATCGTTAAAAAGTTCTTCTACATTGGTTAAATTAAAATTACCAGCAACCACTAAATTTCGTGTCATCCAATTATTTTGACGAAGAAAGGGATGACAAGTTTCGAAGTTATTTCCACCAAATGTTCCATAGCGCAGATGACCTAGTAAAAGTTCGCCCATGAAATCAGCATGCTTTTTTAAAAAAGAAACATCATTTAGTTTCTCAGGATTATTTTTTTGAATTTCACGAATGGGATCATTGATCACTCCAAAAATATCTGCAATCGCATTTTTTTCGATGGAACGATAGCGGCTGATGTATTTCTCCCCAGGTTGCATATCGAGTTTAATGCAAGCGACACCTGCACCGTCTTGTCCACGGTTGTGTTGCTTTTCCATCAGCAATGAAAGTTTGTTTAGGCCGTATAAGGCCGTCCCGTACTTTTCCAGATAAAAGTCAAGTGGTTTTAATAATCGAACGAGGGCAATTCCGCACTCGTGATGAAGAGCATCGCTCATTTTTCGTTTCTAAGTGGCAAAATTACGGAATCTATTGCTATTTTACCCTAATTTCTTTCAACTGATTTTTTTCAAAGGATTTTTATTAGCAATTAATTGTTAATGAATTAGGCTAGTAACTGACTTTAGTTAGAAAATATTCGAAGTATTACCTATAAATTTGCTTGATTCCATAAAAATATGAGAAACCATCCCCGAATTATAATTTTTCTCTTCGTACTCATCGCCATTGCCTCTTGTACTACAGAACCCAAATTGGACAACGTTCCAGTAATTTCTTTTAGCACACAAATCCAACCCATTATTTCCTCTCATTGTAATTTTAGTGGATGTCATGGTGCCAACCCTGAAGGACCTGGTTCATACCAAACTTATGACCAAGTGATGGGTTCCATTAAAGCCGGAAATGCTCACGGTAGTAAATTGTATCAATCCATTACCCGTCGAGGTTTTGTAGAACAACGTATGCCACCAGGTGGTTATCAGGAAGTGAGTTCTGAAAACGCAAAATTAATTTATTGGTGGATTGAGCAAGGCGCAAAAAACAACTAAGTACATTATGAAAAAATTGAATAGAAATAAATCAACATATTTAGTTCTTACTATTCTTAGTGGGTTCTTGTTTTTTATGTCTTCGTGTTATTACGATAGCGTGGAGGAATTGGATCCTAATTTTGGACAGATTGGAAATTGCGATACTTCAGGTACCATTTCATTCTCTCAGCAAGTAAATCCTATCATCACTACTTTTTGTGGAAGTACGGGTGGTTCCGCTTCTTCTTGCCATGGAGCTAGTTCTTCAAGTGGGATTCCTTTAGTTACCTATTTAGACATTTCAAGTTCGGCAAGTGATAATTTGATGGATGCTATTCGTCATATCAATGGTGCATCACCAATGCCCGATGGTGGTGGTAAGCTCGATAATTGTAGAATTGCTACTATTCAAAAATGGATCGACGAAGGAAAAATGAACAATTAATCGCTATGAAAAAATCTTCTTATATCATTCTGTTATTCTTAAATTGTTTTTTCTTCTCCGCATTTGCACAAGAAGATTTAGACAGCATCTTAAATAGTGCAGAGGCAAAGCAGAAAGTAATTACTCTCGCAACATTTAAAACAACACGTGTAATTAATTTCCATACCATTGAAACCGTTGGAAAACGTACACTTGATTTCAGAATTTCTCATCGATTTGGAGTCGTTAATTCAGGGGTGGATGATTTTTGGGGAATCGATGGAGGTGCTAGTATTCGTTTAGGATTAGAATATAGCTACGATGGTCGTTTGATGGTTGGATTCGGTAGAACAAGCTATCAGAAATTGTTAGATGGATTTTTAAAGTATCGCCTGTTGCGTCAAACCGAAGGCGGTGAAATGCCTTTGAGCGTAACCCTCTTTGGCGGGATGTATGCTACGATGGCAAAGGATCCACTAAAAAAAGTTACGGGCTTCGATCGTTATGAACATTTCTACAGTCGACTTTCCTACAATTACCAAGCAATCATTGGGCGTAAGTTTGGACCGAATTTTTCGGCTCAAATCGCACCTTGGTATGTGCACATTAATCAAGTGGATTTGTTGAAAGATGCCAATGATAGTTATGGAGTAGCTGGAGCTCTTCGTTACAAATTCACAAAACATATGGCGCTCACTGCAGAGTATGCATATCGCTTGAATGATTATACCGATCGTGATTTTTATGATTCGTTTGGAATTGGTTTTGAAATTGAAACTGGCGGACACGTGTTCCAAATGCATGTGACCAATTCATTCGGTCTCAGCGAAAATCAATTCTTACCTTACACCGATACGAAGTGGGGCGATGGTGGAATCCGAATTGGATTTAATGTTTCGAGAGTGTTCACACTCTAATTCAGAATTCAGTCCCGATAGCTTATCGGGATCAGAATTCAGAATTAGGGACCTGCTTGCTGCAGACAAGTTCAGAATTGTTTTCTTAACACAATTGAAAATTAGTTACACTAGATTGAGTTAAAGCAAAACTTAGTTTTCTTATGTGTTCTCTAGTGACTTTAGTATTGAAATTGGAGATTGAAATGGGAATTGTTTTTTATAAAAAAAACTTAATTCTAATAACTAAAATCCACCATCAAAAATCTAGCAGCTAGCAGCTAGAAGCCAGTAGCTTGAAAAATTAATTAGATGACTAGAGTTTGTAAATAGATCGAATTTTAGTTTACATAAACAATCCCTTCTCCAAACTCAACCACTCCAAAGCGGATCCACTCAATAGTCTCTCCTTGATTTTATCATCGTACGGCATCGAATCGATTAACTTGCCAGGTTGTAATTCTCCGAGTGGAAAAGGATAATCAGTTCCTAAAGCAAGCTGATTGGGTCCCATCAAATTCATGAGGAAGTCGAGCATCAAGGGATCGTGTACCAACGTATCCAAATAAAATTTATCTAAATATTCTCTGGGGTTGATGTTATTGTCGACCGCTACTAAGTCGGGACGTACGTGAAATCCATGCTCGATACGACCGATGGAAGATGGAAAAGATCCACCTCCATGCAAAGGCAACTTTTAATTGGGGAAGTCTTTCAAAACCCCACCAAAAATCATAGAGCAAATGGCAAGTGAAGTTTCAGCAGGCATTCCAACGAGCCAGGGAAGCCAATACTTACTCATCTTCTCTTTTGCCATCATATCCCAAGGATGAACAAAAATTGCGGCACCTAATTCTTGTGCTGCTTCAAAAACAGGGAATAATTCTGGTGCATTTAAGTTCCAATCATTCACGTGAGAGCCAATTTGTACTCCACGTAATCCGATCTTCATACAACGCTCTAACTCTTTTATAGCGAGGTCGGGAGCTTGTAATGGAATTGTTCCTAAGCCAATAAATCTTTTCGGATAGGCGTTAACGATAGTAGCGATATGATCATTCAAAAACATACTTACTTCTAATGCATCTGTCGGTTTTGCCCAATAGGAAAACATTACAGGAATAGTGCTCAACACTTGAACGTTGATGTGGTGGTGATCGCACTCCTTGATGCGGGTGTTGGGATCCCAACAATTGTCTTCGATCTCACGGAAAAAACGGTCGTCGATCATCATCTTCGCACAACAGGGTTTGTGATGATCTAAAGAAATAAAACCACCATACCCAAATTTTTCTTTAAACTTTGGCAGGTTTTCTGGAATGATATGAGTGTGTATATCTATTTTAAGCATGACTTCTTGGATAGAGATTTAATTTTGAACGCGGATAACTCGGATTTTGCGGATTAGGACGGATTGATTCTGGTTAATATAATTCACTTTCGTTTTAGGCACTTGTGTTGAACTGAGATTTATTCAACACCCTACTCACAATTTTTCTTTTGAATTGTGGCGATTTCCCAAAGTTAAGTAATAAGCCTATTTGCAGGTCTGTAGCCCTTAAATAATTGATCAATTGAAATTCATGTTGTTCGCATAGACCTTCTGCAGCTTTTATTTCAATAATTAAGATATCATTTATTATTATATCGGCAATATAAAAGCCTACTTCAACATTGTTATAATGGACTTTTACTGGATATTGCGATAAGCAATGAATTCCTCTTGATCTTAATTCGAGTAAAAGAGCATTTTCGTATACTTTCTCCAAAAATCCATATCCTAATGTATTGTATACTTTAAAAAAAGCATTAATCACTGTTCCTGTTAATTCTTCATTTTCTAATCTCATCCGCTTTTATCGTTTTTATCCGTGTCATCCGCGTTCTAAATTATCGCATAAAAAATCCGTGTTCCATCACAAAGATATGATGAGAACACGGATTTATTCGGTTATAAACGAATACAAACGTTTGCTTAAATATCGAACTGGATACCTTGCGCTAATGGAAGTTCTTTGGAGTAGTTGATGGTATTGGTTTGTCGTCTCATGTACACTTTCCATGCATCACTTCCCGATTCACGTCCACCGCCAGTGTCTTTCTCGCCACCAAACGCACCACCAATTTCAGCTCCCGATGTACCAATGTTTACATTCGCTATTCCACAATCCGAACCTTCATGCGATAAGAACGCTTCCGCCTCTTGTAAATCTTTTGTGAAGATGGATGATGATAACCCTTGCGGTACATCATTCTGTTGTGCAATGGCTTCTTCCATCGTTGCATATTTCATTAAGTATAAAATAGGAGCAAAGGTTTCTTCCTGTACAATGTGATAGTGATTCTTTGCTTCGATGATGCACGGTACAACATAGTTTCCACTCTCAAATCCATCTCCACTTAACACTTCACCACCAAAAATAACTTTGCCGCCTTCTTTGCGTGCTGCCTCAATGGCATTGGTGAAATCTTTCACAGCACCATTGTCAATAAGTGGACCTACTAAAGTTTTACTATCTAACGGATGGCCTATACGAATATGCTCGTAAGCCGCTTTCACCTTTTGTGTAAATTGATCGTAAATGCTTTCATGAATGATGAGTCGGCGTGTGCTGGTGCAACGTTGACCAGCAGTACCCACCGCTCCAAAAACAACAGCACGTAATGCTAAATCAAAATCTGCTTTTTCAGAAATGATGATGGCATTATTACCACCTAACTCCAAGAGAGAGCGTCCTAAACGTTCTCCAACAATTTTACCAGCTCTGCGTCCAACTCGAGTTGAACCCGTAACTGAAATCAAAGGAACACGTTTGTCGCCTAAGAAATTATCACCAACATGTTTTGAAGAAGCGATGATCAAATTTAAAACGCCTTCCGGAACATCATTGGCCGCTAAAACTTTTTGAATTATTTTATGCGTGGCAACAGCACACAATGGAACTTTTGAACTTGGTTTCCATACCACCACATCCCCACAAACCATGGCTAACATGGCATTCCAAGCCCACACAGCCACTGGAAAATTAAACGCTGAGATTACACCAATTGTTCCGAGTGGATGATATTGTTCGTACATGCGATGACGTGAGCGTTCGCTATGCATCGTTAATCCATATAACTGTCGAGATAATCCTACTGCAAAATCGCAGATATCAATCATCTCTTGTACTTCACCCAATCCTTCTTGGTAAATCTTTCCCATTTCAAAGGAAACCAATCGACCTAAAGGTTCTTTATATTCACGCAATGCATCACCCATTTGTCGAACAATTTCTCCTCGCTTCGGTGCAGGAATCATTCTCCATGTAGCAAATGCCTCTTGAGATGTTTTTATAATATGTTCGTAATCGTCCGTCGTAGCCTGTTGTACAGAAGCAATGAGTTGCCCATCTGCAGGAGAAAAAGATTCGATTACCTCTCCACTCGTTTTAATCCATTTTGCACCTGTGCTGGCACCATAATTCATTTTGTCAATGCCTAATGCTTTTAACATTTCTTCGACTTTAAAGTCGTTGGCCGCAATCGTTTCGTTTTTCATAGATTTCTCAATTTGAGAGTGCAAAGATACGAAGAATGAAAGGGGTTTGCTAATGCGATAGGTCCAGAATTTATCCTGATCTTAATTTATTGATAGACAGATCACTTCTTATTAAATTTGAATGAAGGAGACTTGAAAAAGCTAGTCTTATTTTATGGTTTTAAAGAGGATCGTTTTTATGCAAAGGAGGAATAACTGTTGATGAAAATTCAGGACGAATTTTATTTTATTTATTCACCGTGATGAACACTGCGAATAACATTCACTTTCAGTTTGCGTTTGTAATCTTCTTGTAACCATTTTACATAGCTCTCAGAAGTTTTGCTCAAACATCTTGTAAAGCAACGAATGCGATATTCTATTTCTTCTTGTAACAAATCAGATAATGCTAAGGCTCCATCTACATCCTTACTGTTTTCGACACACATGCGCACATGTTGAAGTAAGGATTTCTCAACGACAATACGAGGACGTTGGTTGGTATTGATGGCTTGTCGATGTTCGTATTCGATGTCCATTGTGATGTCCTCCGAATTGCGGAAATGTTCGCGTAACTCTTCCGGCATAATGTATTTGTAATTCCTTTCGATGAGTTCATCATTCGGAATACTTTCCAAATACATTTCTGGATTTTGGAAAATGGAATTCCAGTCTACTGGCTCATCCCATAAACCAAAACGATTCAAATTATTTCCTAAATCAACGACCATAAAATCACTTTTATTGGGAAGTACACGAGAGCCACGACCAATCATCTGAAAATATAAAGTAAGTGATTTGGTAGCTCGATTTAAAATGATACACTCCACTGTGGGTTCATCAAAACCTGTTGTTAGGATACTCACCGACGTTAGTATGGCATCCGGTTTTTCTTTGAACCATTGTAAGATCTCTCTTCTTTCCTTCGTAGAATGTGTATGATCAAGGTGTTTAATTTCATATCCAGCCTCCTGAAAAGTAGCATAAACATATTGTGAAGTAGCAATCCCATTATTAAAAATCAATGTTTTTTTACCCACACATTTTTCTCGATATGCACTTAATAATTTATCTTGCATTGCATGATTATTATATAGTCGTTCAGAAGAACTAACGGTATAATCTCCACTGCGTCCTACTTTCAATGAATTTAATCCTACGTGATAATGATAAGTAGTTGCTTTTGCTAAAAATCCTGAGCCAATTAATTTAGAAATGGATTCTCCTACGATGAGTTCATCGTAATTATCCTTCATGCGAATATTTACATTCGAACTTAATGGAGTTGCGGTTACACCAAGGACTACTCCCTTCTCGTAAAAACGAAATAACTTTCCGAAAGAATTATAATGCGCTTCATCGACAATCATCAATCCAATTGAATCTAAATTCAAAATTTTATCTCTCAAACGATTGTTCAATGTTTCAACCATCGATACGTAGCACATATAATCATTAGGTACTGGTAATTCTTTCACTGCACTGTTGATGACCATATTATTCACACCAAACTCGTGTAACATTTTAGCCGTTTGCGCACAAAGTTCAAGTCGATGCGTAAGAATTAAAACTTTTTTACCTGTAGCTTCAATGTAACGACGAGCTATCTCCGAAAAGATGACCGTTTTTCCACCTCCTGTCGGAAGTTGATACAGCAAATTGTAGCGAACCGGATGATCCTTTAGTCGAAATAAAATATCTTCTATGGCTTTATGCTGATAATCATAAAGCTGTTTACCAATCAACTGCTCTTGTACTTCAATACTACTTTCGGTCTTCATTCGGTTATTTGGAATTTGCAAAGATAGGCAGGATGAAGGGATATCATTGACTAAAATTTCTGTTTGTTTGAAAGAGGGAATTTAAGATTTCTATTGTGTTTGATTGATGTAATTTTTTGTCGATTTTATTCCTCAATAATTGACTTTTAACAGGATATCGGGTATTATGGACCGCTATTTGACATTTTTACGACCAAATTCCTTCAATTTCATGTTAAAAGGGTACTTTTTCCCGTTCGACGTTCATTTATTCTGTTTGAATTGTATTACCTTTATTTGTTCAGTAAATTTTTAAATTTTTACGTAGAATGTTGTCAGTGAGAATAAATTTATTTCAGTTATTGCTATTGCTTTTGTACTTTACAGGGTATAATGCAAGTGCTCAGTTGAGCAGTTGTGTTAATGCCGATTTTGAATTGAACAGCTTTGCAAATTGGACCGGAACTACCGGTTCTTGTTGTCCTATTAATTCTATAACTCCAGGAATTGTTGCTGGTCGGCATACGATCATGACAGGGCCTGGAACAGATCCTAACACGAATGGGGCGATTACTGTCGTTGCTCCAGGCGGGCAATTTTCAGCACGATTAGGTAATGATGACGTTGGCGGAGAAGCAGAACAGTTAAGTTATCAGATAGCAGTGGATGCAACGAATGCATTGTTTATTTATCGGTATGCTGTTGTGTTGGAAGACCCAAGTCATACGTTAGGAGAACAACCACGTTTTGAAATAAGAGTATACGATCAAAATGGATTACCTGTTGGATGTGGTGAGTACAATGTTGTTGCCACGGCTGGAATTCCGGGGTTCGTTTCTATTGTTAATTCTGCTGGCAGTACGGTGCATTATAAAGATTGGACCACCGTTGGAATTGACTTGTCGCCATACATCGGACAAAATGTGACTATCGAATTTTCTACTGGGGATTGTGCTCTAGGCGGACATTTTGGTTATGCTTATGTTGATTGTTATTGTAGTCCATTAATTATTTTAAGTGATTTGTGCGCTGGTGCGAATTCAACCATACTTACTGCTCCCATAGGTTTTGAATCCTATAGCTGGAGTACGGGTGAAACGACGCAAGCAATAACAATTAGTAATGTGGTAATTGGAACTCAATATCAATGTACCATGACTTCAGTAACTGGGTGTACCATTACATTAACAACTATTATTACACCTACCATTTTAGCACCTAACTTTGGTCAAATTACAAATTGTCAAAATCAAACGCAGTTTCAAGATTCATCATCAGTCACAGTAGGAACACCCATCAACGTATGGAAATGGGATTTTGGAGATGGGCAAACTTCCAATTTGCAACATCCTTCTCACAGCTATGCAGCTCCAGGAAAATTATAATGTTTCTTTAATTGTTACGAATATGGGCGGATGTGCCGATACGGCGGAGTATGTTATTACGACTATTCCCATTCCTCAAGTTGATTTTAATTCTCCTCCTGTTTGTCCCAATGATGTTTCGAGTTTTTTTGATGCCAGTGGAAGTACCAACGGTCCCATCGAAAATTGGAATTGGAATTTTGGAGATGGAGCAACCGATACCATTCAACATCCTTTGCATACTTATAATTTGCCTGGAACGTATCCTGTAACATTAATAGTTACGGATTCATTAGGATGCAGAGATACGCTCATTCAAAATGTATCTACATTACCTGGACCTGTAAGTGATTTTAGCTATCTCTCAGCTTGTGTGAGTAGTCAAATTAATTTTACAGATGTTTCTACGGTTGCAGGTACCTCCATTTCGAATTGGGAATGGAACTTCGGTGATGCGAGTCCGTTAGTAACCGGAATTTCAAATCCCAATCATTTTTATCCAGGTCCTGGGACGTATAATACTTCACTTGTCGTTACTACTGTTAATGGATGTAAGGATACAATTGTTAAGCCAGTAGATGTACAGTCTGTTCCAGCGGCTTCTTTTACAAATTCTATTGTTTGTGCAAATCAATTCACTCAGTTTACAGATGCTTCTGTTACCAATGTTGGAATAATTACTGCTTGGCAATGGAGTTTTGGTGATGGAAGTCAGGCCGCGCTCACGCAAAATCCAATTCATGCTTTTCCTTCCGGTAATTATAATGTTCAATTAGTCGTTACGGGGTCTAATGGCTGCACCGACACTTCTATTCAGAATGTAAATGTATTAGCAGGACCTATTGCAAACTTTAGTTCTACTCCCGTTTGTCCAGGTAGTTCTTCCACTTTTAGTGATTTATCATTAAGCGGTGGAGCTGCAATTAATTCATGGGAATGGAATTTTGGAGATGGATCTCCACCAACTAATGTAGTCAATCCACAGCATGTTTTTACTGTAGCCGGAATGTATGATGTTTCTTTAGTCGTTGAAAGTACTAACGGTTGTGCAGATACGACAACTATATCAGTTGCAACAAATCCAATCCCTAATGTTGGATACTTTATTCCTACAGGATGTGTTAATGCTCCTTTGTTTTTTCCTAATTTAACGAGTATATCCGTTGGTGGCATTTCTTCTTATGAATGGAATTTTGATGATGGCTCTCCTATACTTATTCAATCTAGCCCTACTCATGTTTATTCGACAGGAGGATCTTATTTTGTTACTTTAGTTGCCATAAGTAATTTAGGTTGTAGAGATTCGGTTGTGAATGAAGTGATCGTGGTTGATTTGCCTCAAGCCGATTTTTGGGTAAGTGATGTTTGCCTGGGTGATACGGCAAGTTTTACGGATATGAGTTTTAATAATCAAGGAAGTATTTTGGATTGGCAATGGAATTATGGTGATGGGTCACCCGTTTCGTTTGGTGTGCCACAAACAAATCATACTTACCCTTCAACTGGCACTTATTCGCCTAGTTTAATTGTCATGAATTCGGCAGGATGTTTTGATACGATTCAAAAATCGATCATTGTGAATGAATTGCCCATACCATCTTTTAGTACTACGGGCCCTTTTTGCGCAGGTTCATATTTTTCTTTAACGAATACATCAACATTAAATGGAGGTGGTATTCAAAGCCAGCAGTGGACAAATTCTATTTTTGGAATGTATACTAGCCAGAGTCCTCAAGTAATATTTTCTCAAGCAGGAAATCATTTAATTAATTTAGTAGTTACAGGAACTAATGGATGTGTAGATTCAACCAGTGGAAATGTGCTCGTTAATGGTTTGCCAACTGCTAATATGTCTTTGCAAAATGTGTGTGAACTTGATAATTCGCTTTTCTTAGATCAGAGTATATCAGTATCACCCATCACTACTTGGAACTGGACATTTGGAGATGGAGATTCTTCTTCGATGCAAAATCCTATTCATCTTTATTCAAATGATGGAACGTACCAAGTGACGCATCAAGTTGTCGATGCAAATGGATGTAAGAAGGATACTGCAATGGACGTAATTATTTATCCTAAACCCTTCCCTCAATTTACTACTACCAATGAATGTGTGGGTACTTCTTTTTCATTTGTGAATACTTCTACTATACCTACAGGATATTCAATTTCAAATTCATTTTGGAATTTCGGAGATGGATCATCATTAGATACCAACTTTCATCCAAGTCATATTTTTCAAAATACTGGAAATTATTTGATTTCTTATATTGCAGAAAGTGACAGAGGTTGTAGTGATACCATTTTGGATTCCATCACCGTATATCCATTGCCAAATGTGATTTTCTCTTCTGATACCGTTTGTGAAGGAAGTTTAACTTCATTGAACAATACTTCCAATATTGTAAATGGAAGTATTATTGGATACAATTGGAATTTCGGTGATCAAACTACTTCAACGCAAACAAATCCACAGCATATTTATTCAACAGGTGGAATTCATTCCACAACCTTGGTGGCAACTAGTGATCGCGGATGTATCGATTCACTCATGCAACCTGTAAGAGTATGGTGGCCACCACAACCTTTGTTGCAAGCAGATCTTGTAGAAGGTTGTGAACCACTCCCGGTTTCTTTTATGGATTTATCAACTTCTCAAGATGGATCCATTGTGAATTGGAATTGGGATTTTGGAAATGGCGATACCAGTACTTTGCAACAGCCTGGAACCATCTATGAGGAAGATGGTTTGTATGATGTTCGTCTGAATGTCGTTTCTTCATACGGATGCATCAATGATACTATGTATTCATCATATATTTTGGTGCACCCTTTACCGATCGCAGCTTTTCGTTATGATCCTAGCGAACCAAGTGTTTTTGTTCCCTTAGTTTACTTCTATGATCAAAGTGCATTGGCTACAACGTGGCATTGGAATTTTGGTGATACAACCTATTCGTCTGATCAAGATCCTACACATAAATATATAAATCCTGGGATCTATACCGTTCAATTAATTGTTGAAAGTGAATTCGGATGCTTGGATACTGCTTGGGATGTGATCGATATTAAGAAGGATTACGCCATCTGGATTCCAAGTGCATTTACTCCCAATGGAGATGGATATAATGAGACATTCAATGTGAAAGGATTTGGTTTTAGCCAATTCACCATGCAGATATTTAATCGTTGGGGCGCACTTATTTTTACAAGTAATGAGGTAATTAAAGGATGGGATGGGACTTATCAAGGGGAAGAAGCGCAACAAGATGTGTATGTGTACAAAGTAGATATTAAAGATGATTTAGGAAATCCGCATACTTACACCGGTCGTGTTTCTATTGTACGCTAAAGCAATTTTCAATTTAAAAAAGTTGTATCGACCAGCGATACTGATAATTTTCACCGGCATCTAAACCTTGTATTCCTTCTTTCTCAGCAATTTTTCCGGTTGCTTGAACTCCATCCGCAATTCCTTGCCAAGGTTCAATGCATAAAAAGTCAGCACCCTTTGCAGCCCATAAGCCAAGGTAAGGACAAGCGTTCACCGTTACTGTTAATCCATGCTGATGTTTAGTAGAACGCAAATGGATTTGTTTGGAATTTATTTTTTTAAACACGAGTGCGTCATTAGAGAAAAGTTCTTTTGTAAGATGGATTTTTTGGGAGTTAAAAAATGGAGTAGGAGTAACGTCAATCAATCCATCTTTTAAAGGCCAACGTCCTGAATGTTCTTCTTTGTCAAACTCTAAATAATAATCTTCATATTTATCTCTGAGATCAAGAGGAACTCGAAAAGCAGGATGGGCACCCACTGAAAAAAACAATATTTCAGGTCCCGTATTTGTCACTGAATACGTAATGATTATTTCAGAATCGATTAATTGATAATGAATGTCGAAATGAAATGCGAATGGATAATTTTTTCGGGTACTCACATCGTCCGACAATCTAAAAATAACTCGATCTTCTTGTTGTTCCAAAATCGAAAACATTTTTTCTCTCGCAAATCCATGTCGAGGTAAAGAGTATTCTTTTTCCTGATGGGTGTATCGGTTTTCTTTCAACTGTCCAACAATAGGAAATAAAACAGGGGAATGTTTTGGCCACGCGTCTCCCGCTTGCCATAAATATTGTAGTCGATGTTGCTTATGATACAAGCTGCAAAGCTCTGCACCTAACGGCAACACCTCAATTTTTACTTTTTCGTTCTCTAAAAATACTTTTTTACTTTCCATTGCTAAGTAAATTATGGTACCAACTATATTTTCTGATTGGCCGCGGATTTATTAAGATTGTAGCGAGACTTCGCTATGATTTTTTAAGATTGATTGTTTTAGCATATAGTTACAAAAGTAGAACCTGCCTGCAGCAGGCAGGCACGGATGACACAGATAATTACGATTATCGCGGATTGAATTCGCAAATCTGAGTATTCATGAATTCAGCGAATTCGTATTATTCGTAATTCGTACATTCGTATCGATTCGTAATTCGTATCCTATTTTAATTCGAAGTGAAATTTTAATTTGATGAAACGTTTTTTTCCTCCGTAAAAAAATTCAAAGCTTCAAACCCACCTTCTCTTCCAACTCCCGACGACTTTACACCTCCAAAGGGTGTGCGGAGATCGCGCAAGAGCCAGCAATTGATCCACACAATCTCACTGTGTAATTTGGCAGCTACATGATGTGCTTTGGTAAGGTGTTGCGTCCATACTGATGCTGCTAAACCGTAATTTGTACTGTTTGCATATATCAATACTTCTTCTTCGGTATCGAAAGGCTGTAGTGTAACTACTGGACCAAATATTTCTTCTTGATTGGTTCTGCAATCATAGGGAAGTCCTTCGATGATGGTAGGGGCAATGAAATATCCCTCTGCAAACTCACCCGCTAACTGCAATTGTTTTCCACCGTGCAAAATTTTCCCTCCTTCTTTTTGTGCTAGCTCAATATAGGAAAGAATTTTTTCCATGTGTGGTTTAGAGACAATAGCACCCAACCAATTTTTGTCATCGGAAGGATCTCCAACTTTTAATTTCTTTACTTCTTCTAAAAACGCGAATTTAAATTTTTCATACAGTGGTCGTTCTATAAATATTCGCGAACCGCATAAGCAGATTTCACCTTGGTTTGCAAAGGAAGAACGTACTGTTGTTTTTACCGCTTTATCAAAGTCGCAATCAGCGAAAATGATATTTGGATTTTTCCCTCCTAACTCTAAGGAAAGTTTTTTAAACATCGGTGCTGCCACTCGAGCAATGTGTTCTCCCGTTTTAGTACCTCCAGTAAATGATATCGCTTGAATTTTTGGGTGAGCAACAATGGCAGATCCTACTTTTGTTCCAAGTCCGTGAACAATGTTTAAAACGCCGGCAGGAATTCCTGCTTCAATAGCTAATTCCGAAAGTAGATAAGCAGTCATGGGTGTAATTTCACTCGGCTTTGCTACCACACAATTTCCAGAAGCCAAAGCAGGTGCAATTTTCCAAGAGAATAAATACAAGGGAAGATTCCATGGTGAGATACATCCTGCAATTCCAATTGGGGTTCTCAAGGTATAATTCAAAGCGACATCTCCCATCGAATGTGTTTCTGTGCTCTGATGCAAGGCAGCCGTTGCATAGAAATGAAAATTGTCAACTGCCCTAGGAATGTCCACTGTTCTTGCTAACCAAACCGGCTTACCGTTGTCAATCGATTCGGCGATTGCAAATTTTTCTAAATTTTTTTCGATTAATTCACTTAAGCGAATTAATAAAGCAGAACGTTTTTGTGTGGGTAAAGTGCTCCACAGTGGAAATGCTTCTTGTGCTCCTTTTACCGCGAGCTCAACATCTTGCTCATCACTATCTGGAATCAAACTATACACCTTTCCAGTTGAAGGATTGTAATTGTCCAAATAATTTCCAGAGATGGGCTCAACTAAAACTCCATTGATGTAATTCTTTATTTTTTGCATTGATGTCTAAATAATATTTTCTTTTTCAGCTTGAAGAGAACAGGATTCCAACTCGTTGATGGGAATTGCATTCAGCGTTGTAAAAGTATGAATTTCAGGTCACGTTTTATGATTTGCAGGATCCAAAAGGAATTATTATCTTGCGTTAAACTAAGCAAAAACGTCCCCTTACATGTTTGGTATTCAATTAGACAGGTTCTCAGATCTGTTGCCTGGTTTTCTGTCGACGCACATTAAACTAAAAAAGTATTCCGTTATTGGTTTTTTATTCTTCCTATACGTATTCTTTGCTCCCGTATTGGCCTATTCGCAATTGCATGATACTGTAAAGGTGGTTGCCTACAATTTATTGAAATATCCGGATATAAGTTCAGGGTCTGCCTCTTTAGTAGATACTGCATTACGTCACCCATTTTATAGAACTGCTATTGCAGCAATAAATCCAGATATTTTAGTGGTTGAAGAGGTTCAATCAACCGCAGGATTCACTTGGTTTTTAAATGGTGTAATGAATAGTTCTACACTTCAGTATGGAGCAGCTACTTTTGTGAATGGACCTGATACGGATGCGGGACTCTTTTATAAAACATCAAAATTCCAATTCGTTAATACGAAAACAATAATTACTAATTTAAGAAACATTTATGAATTTAAATTGGTGCATATTGCATCAGGCGATACACTAAGAGTTTATGCAGTACATTTAAAAGCAAGCTCAGGTTCAGTAGAAGAACAAATTCGTACCGCAGAAGTAGATAGTTTGCGCAAAGTGACCAATGCATTATTGCCGGGTTCTAATTTTATGGTGATGGGTGATTTTAATATCTATTCAAGTAGTGAACCAGCGTATCAAAAGTTGTTACTTGATCAATCCGGAAACGAAGGACATTTTATTGACATGATAAATATTTCAGGAATCTGGAATGACTCTGCTTATTCAATTTATCATACACAATCAACAAGAACTCGACTTTTTGGAGCCGGTGTAGAAGGGGGATTAGATGATCGTTTTGATATGATATTATATTCTCAAGCCATTTCGCAGTCAGGAGGGATGGAAGTAGTTCCTAATTCATTAGTAGCTTTTGGTAATGATGGAAATCATTTTAATGACTCATTGAATCATCCTACCAATACCTTTGCGAGTCCTGCAATCATCAATGCGTTATACAATGCTTCCGATCACTTACCTGTGACAATGAAATTTACATTCCCCATTTCGTTAGGAGGTGATGTCGGTGTAACTGCTTTGCTGACAAATGGAACTTATTGTCCATCTACCAACAGAACGATACAGCTACGTATCCATAATTTTGCATCCAGTACCATTAATTTTAATAATTCATTGGTTACCGTAAATGCATCTATCCAAAATCCGAATAATGTAACAGAGACATTTAGTCTTTTGCTAAGTTCGGGATCGCTAGCACCCGGACAAGATACTATTGTAACGTTAGGAATTAATTATTCAGCTACTATAGCGGGAACTTATTTAGTAAATGCATCTACTAGTTTAACAGGTGATGTAAACAATACCAACAATGCCATGTCGCAAAGTTCCTTTTCTATTCTTAACGGTGGGGTAGCTGTCGTTTCTCCTGTCGGACCATTGCAAATATGTTCAGGGAATGCTGTAACATTATCTGCAAGTTCAGGAGTAAGTTATTTATGGTCAACAGGCGCTACTACTTCTAGTATATCTGTGAGTGCTGCAGGTTCGTATAGCGTTAGTGTAACTTCTGCTAGTGGATGTGTGTCTACAAGTAATATCGTTAATGTAAGCATTGGATCAACTCCTCTTTTGCAAAACTTATTTTCTGAAAACATGGGACTTACTACAGGTACTTTTCCCATAGCGAGCCATGAAAATGCAAATGGATTTCAGAATGTAGCTTTGACTATGTCGGGTACTGCCGATGTACGCATCACACAACCTTCAGGTGGCTATGCAGGTGCAAGTGTTGGATCAAATATTTTTATCACCAATATTGTTGGGAGATATTTTACAATTTCAGGTATCAATACCATGTACTCAAATAGCATGGAAGTGAGTTTTGGTATTTATAAAAGTACGACGATCAGTACCGGACAAGATTTAAAGGTGCAAGTGAGTACTGACAATATTAATTTTACGGACTTGTCTTTCCCAGTAATTACGGGTGGCGCCGGTTGGTATTTACGTACTGCTACGGGTTCTATACCTAAATCTACTCATCTGCATTTACGGTTTTATCAAACAACAGTATCTGCACAATATCGAATTGATGATGTTGTTTTTAAACACATACCTGATCCAACCATTACGGCTTCTGATTCCATGATTTGTCCGGGCGATTCGGTATTGTTATCGGCTACTGCCGGAAATAGTTATTTGTGGAGTACTGGAGCCACCACATCTAGCATTTACATTTATGCAGCAGGAAGTTATTCGGTTACGATCGATTGTGGTGACGCCTCTCCAGTGATAATTCAACAATGTACAGGCTCTACGGTACTTACTGTGAAATGTTTGATCGAAGGATTGCAAGCGCTTAATGGTGAATTGATTCCTCGACTCTATAACGTTGGCGCCACTACGAACAATTTGCTTTGTGATACAGTACAGATTCAATGGAGAAATGCAAATCTTCCTTTTGCGCTCGTACATTCGACGCAAGCCGTTATGGATATCTATGGAAATATTTCGTTATCAGTTCCAGTAGGATTATTAAATCAATCGTACTATTTAGTGGTAAGACAATTGTCTTCAATTGAAACATGGAGCAAGTTACCTGTGCTGATGAGTGGTGGAACGATTTTTTACGATTTTAGTACGCCGTAGAAATTGAATTTAATTACAATCGCATTCTACTTCGTTTTCTAAATCAATTACTGTAACAATGCTGGCTTGTGAACTACAATTTCCAACAATGATGCGTACATGTTGTCCGTCATGTGTAATTCCTTCCACTGCATACTTAGGACAAGGTTTGGATTTCATATCACTTTTTGAATAATTGATTTCTCCATCTTTTAAAATTTCTTTTACTTCTGATTCATCAATGCTTCGGCAATCCATTCTACAGGCTGCATGCTTGGTGTAGTAAATTCGTTGATGTCGAAAAGCAGCTTCACGATGGTCGCGTTGGTTTCGTTTAGAAGTTGTTTCTTCTGTAGATTTATTGAAACCAATATTACTATGATCGCAACCATCAAAGGACAAAAGAAAATAGATTACAATTAAAACCCCTAAGATGATAAGCGAATAAATATTTTTATTCTTCGATACACCCATCTTAATTTCACAAAACGATTACAAGCTAGATGTTCTTCCGCCATCTACCGGTAGATTAATTCCAGTAATATAAGAAGCCGATGGAGAAGCTAAAAACGCAATCGCATTGGCAATCTCTGAAGGATCTGCAAAGCGACCCATCGGAATTTCACTTTCCATTTCATGCGTGATGGCATTCTCTGTGTTGCCTGTGTTTTTTGACTTATTCGAAATGATACTTTGTAAACGTTGCGTTGATGTAGCACCTGGCAAAACATTGTTCACTGTAATTCCATAAGAAGCTACTTCACCAGCTAATGTCTTCGACCAATTGGCGACTGCAGCTCGGATGGTATTAGAAACGCCTAAACCTTTTAACGGTTGTTTTACAGAGGTACTAATGACATTAATAATGCGACCGTATTTTTCTTTCTTCATCCCATCTAACAAAGCCTGAACTAAGATGTGATTACAAAGCAGGTGATTGGAAAATGCGGAAACAAATTCTTCCGTTTTTGCTTGGGCTATTGGACCTGCAGGAGGTCCACCTGTATTATTAATGAGGATATGAATAGGATTATTTGCTTTTGTATAGCCATCTAAAATTGATTTCAATTGATCGGGATGTGCAAAATCGGCAACTAGATAGGTGTGATGCTGACGGTCAGCTTTATAAAGTGTTGCTACTGCTTCTTTTAATTTCTCTTCATTTCTGGCCAATAAAATCACATCAGCACCCATGAGCGCAAGTTGTGAGGCAGCCGCAAAACCAATCCCTTGTGTACTACCACATACCAATGCGGTTTTACCTTGTAAGTTTAGATCCATCATCTTGCGAAGATATTATTATTTGGGGAGTCTGATCGGGGAAGGATGAAAAGTCTATAATTGTTTTATTTTTTCTAATTTAGTAGTCCAAAAAAGAAATAATTATGGCCGTTGCCCAAGCTTTCAATCTGAAGAAGTGGATCGATGAAAATCGTCATTTATTAAAACCACCTGTTGGTAATCAGCAGGTCTATAAAGCCAACGACGATTTTATCGTGATGATTGTGGGCGGACCCAATTCACGAAAGGATTATCATTGGGAGGAAGCGGAAGAATTGTTTTATCAAATTGAAGGCGACATCGTGGTGAAAATTATTGATGAAGGGAAACAACGTGATATTCATATCAAAGAAGGTGAGATGTTTTTGCTACCACGATGTGTTCCTCATTCTCCACAGCGCGGACCCAATACCATCGGATTAGTTATTGAGCGATACCGCGATCAAAAGGAAAAAGATAAGTGCATGTGGTTTTGTGAAAAGTGCAATGCGAAATTGTACGAAGAATCTTTTAGTTTAGAAGATATCGTGAATCAACTGCCTGCCGTAATGAGTAATTTTTACGCGTCCAAAGAACTTTGTACATGCAAGGAATGCGGTACGGTGATGGAAGCACCCCTACCAGTAGCTTAAACTTTCTAGATTACAACTTTAATTTCTCAAGCTTGATGTGATTGCGAATCCATCGAGGGAGAAGAATAGCGCCTATTAATAAATAGGGATAGTAGCTTAGCATCCTCCATAAAATACTCAGTGTAGGAGCAAGACCTTTCGAAATAAATTCTCCCAAGAAATCGGTGAACATAAATTCTGCTAATCCACTGCCTCCTGGTGTTGGACTCAGTAAAATGATGATGCCCATGATTACTTGCTTCCCATAAATTACAAAATCATTGAGTGCCGTAGTGCCATGAAATGCATGTAAGATGCAATTCACAATCGAATAGCGGGCAGTCCAAGAAACAAAGGTGGCACCCAAACACCACATCCAATATTTTTTACTCTTATCTTTTAATCCGTTGGATGCAATCACTAATTGATCGCCAGTTTCTCTTGCTTGCCTTTTCCATCTTCTCAATAAAGGTGCAGAAAACATATACAGCAAGAATTTTTTTATGAATTGCGGATTTACAAATAGCGCGTAAGCCACAAATAATTTATAAGCGAGAATTAAAAAATAGACTGTCCAAAAAGTGTAGAAAATACTATTTCCAAAACTCGTGTTCAGATGAATACCAGAAAAAAGTGCATCCTTGCTTGCCATAAAATAAACGAAGGGAGCCATCACCGCTAAGAAAATACCATCTAAAAAAGAAGAGTTGAGAATAGCAGTAATACTTTTTCCCATGTGAAGTCCTTCTCGATTTAAAATGAAAATAGCGAAAATAAATCCACCCCCAATCATTCCGGGAGCGAGCGCCGAACTAAATTCCCAAAGCATAATGACGATGAAGGCGCGTTTCCAATCTAGGTGTTGATCGGTGAGTACACGAATACGAATCATGTAAGCCCAATCACGAATGACGACGGAAACGATAGCAAGAAAAAACCAAAAGGAAGAATTCAAATTCCACTTCACAGCAGAAAATGCTTCCTTGTCAAAATCTTTAAAAAACAAAAATGCAGTTACGCAAAGACCAATCAATATTGGCCAAATGATTTTTTTGGGAGAGAAAACTTTTAAAATTTCACGGGGATCAGTCTGCATCCTCTTCCCTTGGGGCTGTAACTTCGGGTGCTGCTTCGAGCGTACTCACCACAAAATTATTAAAGCCTTCACCCATGAAGATGAGTAAGGTTCTATTCTGAATAAGATCTAGTAATGCTAGAAACGTGAAAACCGCATGCAGTTTACTGGTACATTCTTCAAAAAGCTCTATGAAATTTACCTGTGGTTTTTTCATTAAAGTTTTAGAGATATACTCTTTCTGACTGTCAATGGAAAAAGGATATTGAACAATGGTATGTGTAACTTTATTTTGATTGTCTTCAAAACGCGACATTACTTTTTCGAAAGTAGCAATGAGTCGATATAAAGTCAACTGATTTAATTCGCCGGCATACGTAGCATCTGATGTCGCATTAAATTTCGCAAGCTCTTGCTCCAGGTTACCTCGATGAAAACGCATCATGCGTTCATCTTCCATCGCTCTTAACTCTTCTGAAGCCGCTTTAAATTGTTTGTAATCGAGCAGTTGTCGAACGAGGTCGTGACGCGGATCAATCTCATTACCTTCTTCGTCTTTTTCATAACGAGGTAGCAGCAATTTTGCTTTGATACGCATTAAAGTCGAAGCGACAAGAATGAATTCACTTGCCAATTCGATGTCCATGGTTTGCATATCATGCATATAAGTCAAAAAATCGTTGGTGATTTTGGCAATAGGAATATCATGAATATCCAATTCATCCCTTTCTATAAAGAAAAGAAGAAGGTCGAAAGGACCTTCAAACTGTGGTAATTTAATTTCGAAACTTTCGCTCACAATGCTCTTTATGGTATTTGAAGTATCAAATTTCAGCCTTTTTCAGCTCTAAAACAACGATCAGCCTAAATTAATCCCATTTAATTGATTAAGACGACTAAAGATCAGCCATTCATCGACTTCCCGTCCATGGATGATTGATAAGGTTGATACTGGTTGGAAATAAAAAAGGCCATCCCGAAGGACAGCCTTTTCTTTTATTTTTTTACTTTTTTAGAAGTAGAAATTCAAGATAATAGATCCACTTGCATTATCAGTATCAAATCCGAATGAGCTAGATTTTCCTGTTTTTGCAGAAGTGCTTCCACCATTACCATCAGCTGTAGTAGTTTCACCTTCTCCTGTTGAAGAAATATCTAGACCCCAGCCAAACTCACCACCTACAGACATTTTAGGAGCGAAGAAATATTCAACTCCGATGAATCCACGAACGCCAAAACCGAAAGTGCTTCCGGCTTTAACTTCAAGTTCTTCACCAGCAGCAGCGTTGCCATTGTAAGTTTTAGTAGTCTTGCCTGAACCTAAATTGATTCCAGCTTCTCCACCATAGATACCTTGAACACGTCCTTTACCACGACGTTTTTCAATACCAGCTCTAAGATCGATGTTCATTCCAGAATTTTTAGTTTCTTTTAGATCACCAACATTTGGAGCAGGCGCCGTAGTCTTGTCAGAACCAAAACCTAAACGAAGACCCAAACGATAAGCTGTGTTTGCATCTTTCATCATTTTACCACGAATCACGTTTTGAGTACCTTGCCATTCGAATGATGGTGCATTGTTGTTACCATTCATTAGATTACCGAAATACTGTAAGGTAGAGTTTGCGCCAATACCAATGCTCCACTCACCAGCTTCTGGTAAAATTGGAGTTCCTTTTTTTGATGTCATGTTATCTTGTGCAGTTACTGCGCCACCGATAAACATTGCTAAGATTAGTAAGCTCTTTTTCATTGCTTTTATAGTTAAGGTTGGGTGCAAATTTATTGTCATTTTTTTAACTATTCCAAAAATAGAGGATTGTTATTGAACAATGAACTGTTTATAAGTGTCTTGTGATTTATTTTGAATAGTTGAAATCGACGTTTTTTATATGATTTAAGTCGTTTTTTCATTCAAAATGGACTAAAAAGGGTGTTTTCGTAGGCTCAAGCCGTTATTGGCTTCGATTAGATTTTTAAACTTAATAAAATTTCCACTTCGGTTTTTGCCTCTGACTTCTGGCTTCTAGCTTCTAGCTTCTAGCTTTTTTAAAACTAAGACTATCAGCTTGACCCGATTTTTATTTTAACCATTTGCGGATAACCCATCTTTTGTTCTCTAGGCGAGGAGATATAGATAAATTTAATTTCTCAAGTGAACACTTTAAAATTTTTGATCTTAACAGTAAATAGTATTAACCTAAAATAGCTAGCAGCTAGCAGCCAGTAGCTCATCGCGAGGCATCGCGACCAATTACGTAACACAAACAATATTTAAATAAAAAATCCCTGCGTAATGAACAACAATCATTCAATCTCTTCGGCAATCTCCTTATGAATAGAGCTAGCAATACCAGGAAACGTACGTTCTACAATTTCTCGGTCACTGTTGGTTGATGAAGGGAAAAATTCCATGCAGAAATTTCCACGTACTTGTTTCCCATTGGCTTTTAAAATGGAATAGTGAATCAATAATTCTCTTCTGTAAATTTTATTGGCAATGTCGATGCATGAATTGTAATTCGTTTTTATTTCAAATTGATTAATGCTAACAATATAATTGGATTGATATAACTGAAATAAGTAATTTAGAAAGGAAGTGTCGCCCATCTCCACTTGCATGAACTTTGAATCTCCGCGTGTAGTGATGGTTTGTGGTGCCGTTTGTGCATCGGGATGAAGTTCAAATTGCTTTTTTTGTTTTTTGATTTCACTTTTGGATAAAGTTCTTCCACCCACTGGATCTGCATAACTGTATCCCGCTTTTCCATAAAACATTTCTAAAAGGTTTCGGCCTCGAATTGTGGTATCTTGCAATAAGCTAACGCAAGGACCAAGTACTTCTAACTCTGCTTGAATTTTTAAATCTAATGTTTTGCGAAAATAATTTCGATACTCATCCGGACTCCTATTCGTTTGCGCCATGATGTCGCGCTCTGCATCGCTTAAATAAAATTCAAGCTGAAAGGGAACTAATAAGATGGAAGTGTTTTTAATTGAATCTTGTGCCGATGCACCCATCTGCAAAAAAAATAATACAACGATAACTATGTAATTTCTCATGCTCTAAAAGTAAAGTCCTCTGAGTTGAATTGAACTACTGTCGTAATTGAGATATGAACAGCCGGGTGTTTTTTACTTCGAAAGGAAATTTCTGGCTTCTGGCTTCTGGCTTCTGGCTTCTGGCTTCTGGCTTCTGGCTTCTAGCAAGCTTCTAGCCTCTATGTTTCTACCTTCGTGGTTAGATTTTGCAACTGGTTATTAAGACAGTTCTCTTGACACTCTTGTGTCTATATTCATAAGAAAAAGTTTGATCAATTCAATAAATACTATTTACCAATAAAAAACTAGAAGCTAGCAGCCAGAAGCTAGCAGCTAAACCTCAATAGCGTACTACAAACAATATTCATCAATAAATCCCTGCGAAACGAACATCTAATTAATAATATGTTTCCATATATCATTTCCCACCGCAAAAATCAACAAGCTAAAGAGAATCACCATGCCAACTACTTGAGCGCGCTCCATTACTTTGTCGCTAAACTTCACTTTGAAAATGCTTTCAATTAAAAGGAAGATCACATGCCCTCCATCTAATGCTGGAATGGGTAACATATTCATGAATGCTAATACCATCGAGAGTAGTCCCGTGATTGCCCAAAACCTCGACCAATCCCATACGCCTCCATAAATAGTGGCGATTCCAATGGGACCTTGCACCGATTCGCTTGCTTTTTCTTCCCCTGTAAATATTTTTCCTAATCCTTTCGCATTCGAAACAAGTGCTTCAACGGCATCGGAAGTACCAAACGAAACAGCGTTCGAAATTGTATAAGGTTCCATCTTATAGGAAGTACTTTTTTCTGGAGTAGCATCGTATGAAATGCCAATAGTTCCTTTATTGGTTACTGTACTTTCTAAAGTGATGGGCTTATTATCGCGAAGTATATTTAAAGTGACCGTCTTGTTTTTTAGCGCACCAATTTTACTTACTAAATCATCATTGTTGGCAATACTTTCACCATTGATGGCTGTAATTTTATCTCCAGATTTTACTCCTGCTTTTTGTGCAGGTTCACCATCCACCACTTTTCCAATTTGATAGTGAAGGGGGCCATAACCAATAAAACTCCATCTTCCTGCAACACCCACTCTTCGATAAAAATTATCGGGAACTACCACTTCCATGGTGCGATTATCTCGCTCAATGGATAAAGTGGCGCCAAATAAAACACGCGATGAAAGTACATCTTCAAAACGCTCAAATGATTTTCCGTTAATGGTAAGAATTTTATCTCCGTCTTGTAAGCCAATTTCCTTGCCTAACTTGTATGCATAAATTCCCTTTCCTTGAATTACTTCTTGATTGGGTAAATAATCTTTTTTGAAATGCAATAAGGTTCCGCTGAAAATAATAATTCCTAAAATTACATTCATCGTTACTCCACCCACCATCACAATCAATCGTTGCCATGCTGGTTTCGCTCTAAATTCCCACGGCTCAGGCTCAGCAGCTAATTGATCAGTGTCTAAACTCTCATCAATCATCCCTGAAATTTTCACATAGCCACCAAATGGAAGCCATCCCATGCCGTATTCTGTATCGCCTATTTTAAAACTGAAAAGTTTAAAACCCCAGGCATCAAAAAATAAATAAAATTTTTCTACTTTAATTCCGAATGCACGAGCCGCTAAAAAATGTCCTAACTCGTGAAGTGTTACTAATATTGATAGGCCTAAAATTAATTGGCCGGCCATAATAAGTCCTTGCATTGATCTATTTAATTATGATGAAATTGTTTCAGGTTGCGAATGTACGAATAAGGAGTGGGTCTAGCCGAAAGCCCTTCTTCTCTCTTCTCTAATTTTATCTTTATAGGGAGTTTAAGTTTGACGTTTTCCCTAACTTTAAATTTTAACGTCGCTTTTTTGAATTAGTTGTGACGATATTAACCGAGCCGCCTCATCACTGTCCTGATACGCTTTTATATCGGGTTGATACTCAAAAGAAACTTGATTCATCGTCGCTTCGATGACTTCAGCTATTTGTAGGAATCCAAGCTCGTCATGTAAAAAGGCTGCTACTGCAATTTCGTTGGCAGCATTCATGATACATGGTAAATTTCCGCCTTTTTCCATCGCCCATCTCGCCAGTCCCAAACATCTAAATGTTTCTTCATCAGCCGATTCGAAGGTCAATTGTGGAAATTTCGTGAAGTCGAATCGAGGAAAATCGGACACTAACCGGTTTGGATAACCCATGGCATATTGAATTGGCAATTTCATATCTGGCAATCCCATCTGGGCTTTCATGCTTCCATCTTGAAATTGAACAATGCTGTGGATGATAGACTGTGGATGTACAATGACTTCTATTTCAGAAGGTTGTAAATCGAAAAGCCATTTAGCTTCAATCATTTCCAATCCTTTGTTCATCAAGGTCGCCGAATCGATGGTGATTTTGGCGCCCATAGTCCAGTTTGGATGTTTTAATGCCTGCGCCTTGGTGATGCTCGCTAATTCTGATTTTTTCTTCCCGCGGAAAGGTCCACCCGACGCCGTCAAAATAATTTTTTCTATCGGATTGTGCATCTCTCCAGCCAAGCATTGAAAAATGGCACTGTGCTCTGAGTCGACAGGATAGATGCTGACTTTATTCTCCAAAGCCAATTTTGTTACGATATCACCAGCAACCACCAACGTTTCTTTATTCGCTAGGGCAATATTTTTTTTGTTTTCGATGGCTGCTAAGGTGGGTTCGAGACCGGCAAAACCAACCATCGCTGTCAATACTAAATCGATGGTATCCATACTCATCAATTGTGAGATGGATGCTGTACCGCCAAACACTTTGATGTCGTCACTTTCTAATGCCGATTTTAAGGTTGCTAGTTTTGTGGTATCACAAATAACTACTGCATTTGGTTTAAACTTTTTAGCTTGTTCAATCAGCAAATCTACATTGCCGTTGGCAGTAAGCACTTCCACGCTGAATTGATCAGGATGAGCAGCAATAACTTCGAGGGCTTGTGTTCCGATGGATCCCGTTGATCCGAGAATGGCGATTCTTTTCATGTTGATGATGCGAAGGTATGAAAGCTTTTGTACGTAATACGAATTTGCTACTTCGGAGAGGGCTGAATTGTCGTTTATAAATTTTGCTTCGCAGTTCTATAGGGACGCGAAAGTGCCTGCCTGCTAACCAGGTGCGAAAAGCCTAGCGGTGGCGCAAGCTCGCCGCAAGCAGCAAAGGCAAGTCGGTAGGCTTTGCTCCGCTGACCGCGTGTCGCTGAAGCTTTAGCAGAGGCACAAGCTACGCGAAAGCGATGCAGGCTCGAAAATCGAAATTAGAGAAAAGTGGTTCAGCCCGAACTTTTATTCGGTACTATTTAAATCATTACTACGTTTGTAGACTATGTCGAGTCCCGATTATTATCAACTTCTCGGACTTTCGCGCGATGCTAATCCTGTGCAAATAAAAAAGGGATATCATCGACAAGCGCTATTGCATCATCCCGACAAAAATCCGAATGATGCAAATTCAGCCGACCGTTTTAAATTAATTGCAGAAGCATATAAAGTTTTAAGCGATCCCATTAAGCGTGCGAATTATGATGCTGGATTTAGTAGTTATGCTTTTACAAGTTCTGTCATCTCTCCCGAATATTTGAAAGCAGAGGTAGATGTAAAAAAAGTTAGACTCAACGAAGAAGTGGAATTAACTTTTTCGTTTCCGGGTGAAGGACGCTTTTTCAAAAAACCTGTTTTGTATGGATGGGAAATCACGGCCGGACCAACTGTCGATCATCGTTATGTTTTAGTTGATGGACATTCCATTCGCGAAACGGTTTTACATTATACCGTGTGTGCGTTGAGATCGGGAGTGCAAACGATTCCTGCAGCGCAAATTCATTTCCATCATATTCCAGTAAACTCCGAAGCCATACAAGTTTTTGTGGAGGAGAATAATTGCTATTTTAAATCGGGCGAAAAAGCAGGAAACAATCCATTGAAAGTGATGATGCATCGCATGCAAGTGACCAGTAACACAGTGTATCGAAAAACAATAATTCATCAGCGCGCTGTTTTACTTCCTCGTTCTGATCTCGTTTATTGGTATCATAAAGTGGGACGTGTTCTAAAAATATCATTTGCATTGATGGGTGCGGTATTTGCCATGACTCGAGGCGAAAGTGCTTTTTTAGGAATGGTGGGTGGATCCCTTTTGGCTGGAGTCAATGTACATTTGATGTACTACATGATGGGTATAAAATCGAAGTTTTATTATTCATCACATCATCCTGTAGTGTTGGAATACGAAGAATGTGGCTATCGTTTAGGAGAAGCTCCACATGAAGGGCTTTTTGGTTCCAAGCGATGGGCTTTTGTGAAGTCGATGTTTGTGTGAACAGAAATACATTTTAATTAGAAAATTCGAATTCAAAATGAAATTGATTCTTTAAGATTGGAAAGATGAATTTCACTTTCTAAAATAAAAAAAGACTGCCTCCTGTGTAGAGACAGTCTAGATAATTGTTTTGGAAAATTACATTTTTGGTAGAACCACTGCATCAATAACATGGATTACTCCATTACTTTGTTTTACATCATAAACACTGATGTTCGCTCCGTTTCCGTTTTCATCCCATACAGAAATATTTTTCTCTCCATTCATGGTGAACATTAATGTTCCGCCGCTCACTGTTGGAAAGGTCGCCTTGCCTCCTGATTTTTTAATTTGATTTTTCAATTCTTCGAAATTGTAGCTACCACTTAATACATGATATGTCAATACTTTTGTCAAGCTGGCTTTGCTTTCCGGCTTCAATAAAGTTTCAAC
The DNA here is from genome assembly GCA_016709725.1 of Bacteroidota bacterium. GTDB lineage: Bacteria > Bacteroidota > Bacteroidia > AKYH767-A > OLB10 > JAJTFW01. The sequence continues at coordinate 546,648 of JADJMG010000001.1, read as the reverse complement.
AGTACCTGCTGGTAAATTTTCGAACGCATCATTCGTGGGCGCAAATACAGTAAATGGACCTTTGCCTTTCAATGTTTCAACCAATCCTGCTGCTTTTACTGCAGCAACCAATGTAGTATGAACATTTGAATTCACCGCATTTTCAATGATGTCTTTTGTGGGGTACATAGATTCACCACCTACTTTTACATTTTTGTCCATGGTTTGAGCGAATGATTGATTACAGAACATACTTGCTGCAATGAGCATAGAAGACAGAATTAATTTTGAATTTTTCATAGAGTTATTTTTAATTGTTTAATGACATTTACGGAGGCAATTATATTTTGGATTTATTTTGGTAATAATTTCTCAAACAAATGAGTAAAAAAGCGAGCAGATGAATATTGTCGTCCGCTCGCTTAATGGATTTTGCTTAATTTTTAACGAACTTCAATGTTGAAGTTTTATTTCCTTGAATTAAATTCACAAAATACATCCCAGTCTGCCAATCTTTAATATTGATTTGGATCGTTTTGACGTTTGCAGATGGTTCTTGTATTGAATGATATACCGATTCACCTAATAAGTTAGTAATATTAATTTGACCGCTTAAACGCTCATTTAAATTTAAGTCGATATTTAATTGATCTGAACTTGGATTAGGATAAAGATTTAAAATATTATTGGAAGAAGAGTTTTGTGCTATGCCTGTTGTTGTATTAGAGCAATTAAAACCACGGTCGACTTGTCCTCTAATTTCTCCATTTGGATTCGCTGCAGTATGAACATTTACATAAATACTATCATTTCTAAACTGTACGGAATTACCAACAACGAACGGTGTTGCGTCAGTACTTCTCCAATATCCAAACATTCCATTATTTACTAATAACGAAGTCAGGTCGTAAACAACTCCACCATTTTGTCCCATTACTGCATTATGAAAATGCGCAGCGGTCGCAGATAATCCATTAATTACAATCATGAAATGAGCATTATCTTGATCCCTATCAATGGAAACCATTCCGGATCCATACGCAGTTGTTGTTACGGGAGGTGCTTCTTGCATTCCATCTAAAGAAACCGTGTAGCCTTCTCGTGCTAAACGATATACTTGGCCTCTAATTTCTCCATTAGGATTTAGAGCTGTATGTACGTTCAAATAAATTTCTGCCTTAAAAAACTTGTTGAGCAAAGCTGAATTTAAAACTGACCCAGTTACCATTCCTGTGATTCGGTTTCCATTAATGGATGAGCTTAAATCAACAACTACAGCTCCTGTAGTTAGAACCACTCCATTATGGAAATGTGCACCAGTAATTGGGCCACTTAAATTTGCTACACTTACGTCATACCATAATGTGTCAAAGCTTGCATTGACTTTAATGGTAGCAGCACCTTTTGCTCCTGTTACTACTGGAGGTACTTCCTGATTACCATTTAATGCAGCATCAAAGTACAGGTAATTTTTTTCCCACATTAATTGGCTTCTGATTTCACCATTTGGGTTGGCCAAGGTATGTACATTAACATAAATGCTTCCTGCGAATATACTATCGATTACCGCTTGTGATGGGGAAGTTATAACACCGAAAATCTCATCTCCATTTATATTTGTACTTATTGATACCGCAATAGGTCCAGCAACACCAGGCATTCCAAAATGTAGATGTGCACCAGTAATTGCACCACTTAATCCCTGCGTAATAATGTTAAATTTTATTTTAGAAAAATCTTTTGAAAGATTAAATACACCAACACCATACGCATTAGTTGCTAGTGGAGGAGTATTTTGACTTCCACTTAACATTACTGGAAAACTATAATCTGTTTCCAAATAAATTTGTCCGCGAATTTCTCCATTTGGATTAGCCGCCGTATGCCCGTTAACATATAATTGTCCAGATAGCATTTTAGCAATAGCTGCAGGTGATGCGTTAGCTCCTGTTAAAATAGTTGTAATTCTATTTCCCGAAATAAATGAAGATAGGTCGATTAGTACACCGCCGTTGGTGCCAGCTTCACCATCATGAATGTGAATCCCTACAAGGGGACCACTGAGTCCCGTTACTGTAATATCAACACATACGGTATCACGCGTTGGGTTTAACATAAAGCTTGCAATACCTATTGCATTGGTTACTACAGCGGGCACTTCTTGTGCACCATCCATTTTGGCTGCTAATAAAAGATGTTCTCTTAAATGAGCGGCTGAAGCTGTAGTACTAATTAGTAAGGATACTAGTAGTGTGGTGAGTAGAGTAAATTTTTTCATATTTAATTGATTTTATAGGTGATTAGATTGTTATTTAGATGTAGATACGTGCTAAAGTCCATTCTGGATTTCAAGGGGATGATTAAATATTTATTGATTTGAATGTTGATGTATCTATAGTAGATCTTTCTTTTTCACCTTTAAATTTGACGACACAAAGTTGGTCACTCCCTTTATTTTAACCATTACACAATTCTTGAGTTATATTACATAATTCACAGATTGAATGGAAGGAAAGCAGTTAAGAGTGGGAAAGGCAAAATAAAGAGACGCATTGTATTGCATTCCTACAAAAAATTTATGGATGGGAATGGCGATTTAAAATCGATTCATTAAATATTTTTAAAGAAAGGATGTAAAGGATTAGAATTGATGGAGTAAGGACGTTGAATTTTTTAATTGATTATACTAAGCCATACAACATTTAGTTGAGCTACATGTAAATTAGAAAAAGTAAAATAAATTATTAAGTCTTAGAAGTTGAATTTTGATAACACGCTATCTGATAAATTTGCACTAAACTTTATTGCACAAAAATTAATGCTGCTGGCGTATGTTGTTTTATTTATGAGTTATTTGATAAAATGAAGATAATACCAAGAAAACTTAGTGGCACACCAACCACCAAAGAAAGAACTAAACTTTTTGTATTCGATATTTTCTTGCTCAGTAAATGATGAATCAGTAAGCAAGTTAAAAAGGTGGGAGTGAAGTAAACCACCAACGCTGCTAAATTTCCCGGACTTAGTAAGTCGCTAAATTGATGTGTTTCTTTGTCGATGGCGAAAAGGAGCCATGTAGCCATACAAATCGAGACCGACATGATCAAAAGAGAATAGCTTAATGATCCTTTGGTATTAAGTCTTGAATACATGTCTGAGTTCATGAATCGGAAACGAATATTTCAGATTAATATTGTAATCGTTTACTAATTTTGGTAGAGGAAAAAACCTTTTATGACCAGCATCATACTTCATTTAATTTTGGAGGTGAAACTGTTGCAAGTCATATTTATTTTATTCGAAATTTAGGAATGTTATTTTTAGTCCTGATAGTAGTCATTGGAATACCTTCCTTGTTGTAAATAGCTTTGTATAAATTGGAATCTCATGAAAAACTTACTCTTCGTTATATTGATTATTTCTTTCAGTGCTTGTTCGAAAGATGACGATCCCACACCAGTTACTGAAAAGAACTTGGAGTTTGAACTTTCTTTTGTTTCGGGAAGTTCTCCATTGCAATTTGATACAATTATGTATACGAATGCTGCAGGCAATGTGTATAGTGTATCACGGTTGCAATTTTATATTTCCAATATACAATTAATTAAGTCGGATTCCTCGCTTGTAACGATTTCCGATTATAATTATGTAGATGCTCGAGTGCCTTCTACACTTACCCAAAAGCATTCTCTTTCTGAAAGCGGACATTTTATTGGGATGAAGTTGCAACTTGGACTTGATACTGCACATAACAAATCGAACTTTCTTCCTGCCATAGCTGAAAACATTAATATGGTATGGCCCGATATGATGGGAGGTGGATATCATTTTATGAAGTTTGAAGGATATTATGTGGATGGATTGAGTTTTCCAGGTTTCGCTATGCACTTAGGTAGGAATGCCTATGTAGCAAATTGTGTAATTAGTCATTCGTTTGATTTGGTGAATGGAAATAATAAGATGAAGTTGGTGATGGACTTGAATGAGTGGTTTGCAAATCCGCATATTTATGATTTTAATATAGACGGAAATTCTTCGATGGGAGATATGAACGATTTGTTAAAACTTTCGCAAAACGGAACGGATATATTCACGCTGCAATGAAATCGAAAATCCTGATCTTACTTACTTTTTTTATTGTTACCATTCATTCGTGTAAAAAGGACGAAGAATCAGTGAGTGGAGTTGCAACAACGCCCTATAACTTAATTGTCCCAAACGGATTTCCTCTTCCAATCATTCCAACAAACAATCCTCTTACCATGGAAGGTATAGAATTAGGTCGGCATTTGTTCTATGATCCTATTTTATCTTCCAACGGATTAAGTTGTTCTTCATGTCACCAAGCTACTACTGGTTATTCCACTCCTTTTTATATTGCGCCCAATGGTGATTCAATTTCTGTATTACCTATCATGAATTTAGCTTTCAATTCCGACTTCACTTGGACCGGTTTTTATCCAACAACAGAATCGGTTTGTATAGAGGATTTCACCCCGCCTTTTTTTAATACAAATATGGATTCATTAGTTGCCCGATTGCAGGCAAGTTCGAAGTATAGGAATATGTTTTATAGAGCATTTGCAAAAAATGATTTTGCAAACATGTCGGAATTAGAATTGAAAACGAAGATTGTTTCTGCCATTGGACAATTTATTAGAACTTTTGTAAGCGCAAATTCTAAATATGATCGTTATTTAAATCATACTGAAAATTTAAGTGCGACTGAGCTGAATGGTTTGGCGCTCTTTTTTACAGAACAAGGCGATTGCTTTCATTGCCATGGTGGAAGTTTGATGACGAGCAATGCTATATCAAATAATGGATTAGACAGTATGCCTACTGGACAAAATCGAGGCTTGTATAATTTCACTGGGAACCCATTAGATGATGGACGATTTTCTATTCCTTCTTTGCGAAATGTAGCCCTCACCGCACCTTATATGCACGATGGGCGTTTTAAAACGCTAGAGGAAGTAGTTGAGTTTTACAACAGTGGTGTGCATCAAAATTCACCTAATATCGATCCGGTCATGACCAAAGCCGCAAAGCAGTTTGGTTTACAATTGACAACGTATGAAAAGCAATGCTTAGTGGATTTTTTAAAAGCGCTAACCGATACTGGTTTTGTTAACAATCCTAATTACTCAAATCCGAATTGATTGTTTTCGCCAATTGATTTTGGGACTTATTATCATTGAATTATTTTATAGGGAATCCGTTTAGGGAAACACATTTACCGAAGATGTATTCCTTCTGGAGCAGTTTATTATTAGGCGAACATTCCTTTACTGGAAATCCCATGGCTACTCATATTGCATTAAGTAAAAATATTCCACTCACGGCGTTGGAATTTTCAGAGTGGATCCAATTATTTAATGCTACGGTGGATGATTTATTCGAAGGCGAAAAAGCCAACGAAGCAAAAATTAGAGCGGCTAACATTGCAAGGTTGATGTTGTTTAAGATTGAAGCGGCTTCTTCAATTTGATAGAGAAGTCTTCACAGAATCGAAATTTATGTCACTAAATTTTAAATTCTAGTTCTTAACCAACGCAAACTTAACCGCGGAGTGCGCGACGGTTACGCGGCGTTCGCGGGGTTTGAATAATACTTTTCGTAATTAGAATTATTTCGCCACGAAAAAAAACTTGTAGCCAGAAGCTAACAGCTAGCAGCTCATTTGTATTTCTCCCTAAACCCCCCATACGATTCAAGCACTTCGAAAATGGTGAAGCAGAAATAAAAGAAAAAGAAACAAAGCGCAAACGGAATGACCATCGGTTTATTGATGAATGCAAAAATGATGATGGTGGTTAGGTAAATAAAAAGTTTGAGTCCGGTGGAGCCCATGTAATACCGAATGAATTTTTTTCCATCGTTTCTGCGAGTGTATAATCCGTGATGGAGAATTAAGGTGATGAAGGCGATGAAAAGTGGGAGCCAATAAAAGTTTGTGTAATACCATTTTTGATGGAATAACATTTCCCAACATGGCGTATATGCCTGCCGTTAGTAAAGTGATAACAATTAATTTGATGATGAACTTTTGCATCAAGTTTAAATTATTCAGTAGAATCATGATGCGCAAAGGTATACAATAAGTTTTTTGGTGAAAATTGGAAAAGTAAGTTTTAAATATTGGTCAAGTTTTACGCCCGCCCAAGCCATGAAAAAAATGGTCAAGCCCATTTGCAGGCCCATCGACGAATAACGGATGTAATTGTTAAGCGGTTTTTTCGGCAAGTTTTTCGTTGGATCGGTCGCCATGTTTCATGTCTTTAATTACTGAACCCATGCTGCAATTGCCGGTAAAGCTGGCACCTACTTCCACCACTAATTTTCCAGTGTGTATATCGCCGTTGATGCGTGCATTCGATTTTAAAAATAACATTTAGGAAACCGTTGTCTTCCCCTTAATAGCACCGGAAATATCAGCACTCTGGCAAAACACATCTCCTTCCACCACACCCGTAGCTCCAATGACCACTTTCGCTTTGGAGGTTACTGATCCGCGAATGGTTCCATCAATTCGTACATCGCCATTCGATTTAATTTCACCTTCAATCACGGTGCCCGCACCAATAATGTTGATGGCGCCATTTGAATCGGCCGGACGTGTAATTACACCTTTGTTTTTTAATTGCTGGAACATAGACATAGGGATTTTTGTGGTTTTGAATTGTGTTGCGCAAATATAGGAAATAAATAAAAATTATGAACAGGAGAATGTGAATTACCTAAATCTTTCAAAATTAGTGCTTCCAGCCTCTCCTCCCTTGCCATCTCCAGAGATGTGAGGTAGTTTTTCAGCTTATCTCTAGTGATCTCAAGTGTTCTTTTTTTAGATGACATTTAATCTTTAATAACTAAATGCTCGAATTAAAACAGATGATTGCCACATTAAAGTTCTAGCCTCTCCCCAACCCCTCTCCAGAGGAGAGGGGCTTTATTTAACTTAAATTCCTCTAGTGATCTCCAGTGTTCTTTTTTTTCTCTAGTGTTAAATCGGAGTACCTATTCGGATCAAAAATTTCTTCCCTAAGAAATGTAATTAGCAAGAGGCGAAGGGTAATTACTAAAATATTATTAAACTTTCGCAGAGCATCGCTACTTGCAGAATAGTAGATTGAAGTGATATTTCCCGAAATCAGCTAGCAGCTAGAAGCCAGCAGCTAGCAGCCCATTAACTTCGTGACGACGATCTATATCCAAGAAAATCCCCGTAACGAACTAAGCGCTAACCTCCGAATACCGCGTCTCAATAAAATTCAAGGTATCCACAATCTCATCATAATTATTGGTGGTAACCAGCTTCATACGATGCTCTTTAAAATGATCTAGGCCTTTGAAATAGTTGGTATAATGTCTGCGCATCTCCACAATGCCCACATAATCACCTTTCCATTTTATCGAAAAATCGAGGTGCATTTTGCAGGTGGCTACTCGTTGTGAAATAGTAGGAGGAGCCAAGTGCATTCCCGTTTTCATAAAGTGTTTTATTTCCTTAAAAATCCAGGGATAGCCAATACTCGCCCTTCCAATCATCACCCCATCCACCCCATAACGTTCCTTCATTGCTATTGCTTTCTCGGGTGAATCGATATCGCCGTTGCCGAAAATAGGAATGATGATGCGCGGATTTTCCTTGAGTTTACCAATGAGGGTCCAGTCGGCCGGACCTTTATAAAGTTGAGCCCTTGTTCGACCATGAACTGTCAAAGCGGCAATGCCAATATCTTGTAAACGCTCTGCTACTTCAATAATATTTTTGGTGCTTTCGTCCCATCCTAAACGCGTTTTCACGGTGACTGGTCGGGTAGCAATTTTCACAATTTCGCTTGTCATCTGCACCATTTTGGGAATGTCTTGCAGGAGTGCAGCTCCAGCTCCTTTGCAAGCAACAGCTTTCACCGGACAACCATAATTAATGTCAATAAGTTCGGGTTTTGCCTCATCCGCAATACGACCCGCCTCTCGCATGGAGTCGATGTCCGAACCAAAAAGTTGAATGCCGATGGGACGCTCGTATTCAAAAATGTCCAACTTCATGGTACTTTTTCGAGCGGCACGAATGAGTCCTTCACTCGAAATAAACTCCGTATACATCAAATCGGCACCATTCTCCTTGCACACATAACGGAATGGCGGATCACTCACATCCTCCATGGGTGCGAGTAAAAGCGGAAATTCGCCTAATTCTATATTACCAATTTTTACCAAGATGGATTTTTAAGGGTCAAGAGTAATCGTATGTGAGTTAGTGTAATGCGTTCATTTAAGGTTCTCTTTTTCTTCTTTAGATGGTTGTACAGGGTTCGATAAAACCATCTTCCCCAAACCCAATGAATAGAAGCCGAAGGAAGAAAACTATCTTTGAGCCTGCAAAAATACGAAACAATGCAACTCCGCGCTAGTCTTTCTGACCGAACTCCTTACCGTAAATTCTTGATTGTTGTTGGCTTAACCTTGATAGGGGCGGTCCTTTTTACGGCTATAGGCACGCTGCTCAGCCAATTAATATTCGGAATAAATTTAACGGGCGATGCTTCCATCTTAGACCAAACCGGAAATCCATCTCTAGCAAACGCCTTTCGATTGTTTCAGGGACTTGCTGCTATCGGCACTTTCATTTTACCTGCAATAGGAGCGGCTTATCTTTTCTCAAATCAATCAAACGAATACCTCGGACTTGAGAAAAAATCCAAGGGAGCTCACCTTTTAGCAATCTTTGTTTTATTGGTGGTGGCCATCCCATTCATTAATTGGATGATGCAAATTAATGGAGAAATGAATCTACCATCTTCTCTCAAAGGATTACAGGATTGGATGGAAACGACCGAGGCGCAAGCGTCAAAAATCACAAAACTACTTTTAGGTAGTACGGGAGTGAGTGATTTGCTTATAAACTTGATTGTGATTGCCATCATTCCAGCCATTGGGGAAGAGTTACTTTTTAGAGGGGTCATTCAAAAACTATTCACCGAACTCGCCAACAGCAAAGGGTTTGCTGTGATCCTCACCGCGGTATTATTTTCAGCATTACACATGCAATTTTTTGGATTCTTTCCAAGGTTTGCTTTAGGAGTGTTGCTGGGCTACTTGTATGTTTGGAGTGGTTCGTTGTGGGTGCCCATCACGGCACATTTCATCAACAACGCCATGGCCGTCATCCTCACTTGGTATATGGAAAGAGGAACCATTAATTTCAATCCCGATACCATCGGAACACAGTCGGGCCAAGAAGGAATTTTAGCCGCTTCCGTTTTCTTAACATGGGGAATTTTGTGGTGGTTGAAAAAACAATGGGCTGCTAAATAATTTGAAAATTTTTCAGTTTGAAATCGCGAAGCTTCGCGATGAAAATGTAATCACCTAGCGAAGCCTCACGACACCATTTTGCCATTAAACTAATGCTATCGGGACACCAATTCGCTCTTGAGGCAATGCATTACACCTGCTGCACAGGCAATTTCTGAATTCATAGCGCAGCCATTTACCAACTTACCAACTTGCCAACTTGCCAATTGTATCGTTAAAAGCAGAAGCGCGATATCGCACTTCTGCTTTTAACGATACACCTATACGAAAATCTTTTTTAATAACCAATAGCTTGACAACTATTGTTTTTGTGAAAATTCCCTCTATATTCCGTATCTTTGCGTAAAATTATCTATATCGTGAAGAAAGCTATGAGAAAAGCACGTGTTCTATTTATCTCTTCTGAGATTCATCCTTACCTTGATTTATCAGAGCAAAGTGAAATCGCTCGAAACCTCCCACAGGGAATTCAGGAACGAGGTAAAGAAATTAGAACTTTTATGCCTCGATTTGGAAATATTAACGAGCGCCGCAATCAATTACATGAAGTAATTCGTCTTTCTGGAATGAATTTGATCATTGATGATACCGATCATCCCTTGATTATTAAGGTAGCTTCTATTCAAGCGGCTCGTATGCAAGTATATTTTATTGATAATGAAGAATATTTTCAACGCAAGTGTACCATACGCGATACCGACGAAACTTTCTTCGCCGAGAACGACGATCGGACCATTTTCTGCGGGCGTGGCGTGTTGGAAACCGTGAAGAAATTAGGCTGGTCGCCCGATATTATTCATTGCCATGGCTGGATGACGGCTCTAATTCCGTTGTTGATTAAAACCAGCTACAAGGATGATCCAATGTTCCATAATAGCAAAGTTGTTTATTCCTTGTACAATGATTCCTTCACAGAGTCGTTTAACAAAGACTTTGGCAAGAAAATCTTAATGGATGGTTTGAGTTCAGAGGATGTAAAAGGATTGGAAGATCCTAATTACGTGAATCTTACCAAATTGGCTATGCATTATTCAGATGCGGTGATGAAGAGTTCAACCACATTGCATGATGAAATTGAATCTACATTTAAAAGTTTGAGCAAGCCAACACTTGGCTATAAATCACCTGAAGAATACATTGAAGCCTACTACAGTTTCTAGGATGAGGCCATGCTTGAAGATTCTGTTCTTGCAGAATAATCAGGTTTTTTATTCTTTGCGTATAGCTACTGTATCTTTTATAAATTCCTTTACCTTCGCTCCCATGTTGAAGAATGTTCGCCGTTCCTTGCAAATTGCAAGCCTCGCTCTCTTGTTTCTACTCCCATCCTGTACCGAACCTGACCTAATAGGTCTTGATTTACAGCCGGTTTCGGAAACTCCCGGAGTTAGTATTGATACCCTGGATGTAGAAAGTTATGTGGTGGTGGAAGATTCACTCATCATGTGGAGTCCACTCAAAAACCTGATTGAGTCGCCAACTTTGTTCCTCGGAACCTACGACGATCCATATTTAGGGAAAACACAAGCGGGAACGGTTGCTCAAATTCGATTAGGAAATACGATTACCTCTACCACCTTTGCAGGGGCAACAACTCCCGATTCGGTGGTACTCAGTTTTTTGTATAGGGACATTAATGGTGATACCACTTCCATGCATCATATTAGTGTTTATGAGTTGAATGAAAAATTGTATAATGACAGTACTTATTATTCGGCTAGAACGTACGCACGTTCTGCAAATACCATTGGGCACGCCGATTTAATTCCATCATTGACAGATAGTCCGACTGTTAACAATGTGAAAGCAGCTCCACAGTTACGTATTCCAATGGATACTGCCTTTGGTGGTAAATTGATGAGAGACTATATTAGCAACCCATCCACCTTCGCAAGTAATACAGCATTCACCGATTATTTTAAAGGAATTGTCATGGTGGATAGTGCCGATGGTCTGGGAAGTATTGTTACGCTCACGTCCACTTCCAGTGTTCATCTACTCACTATTTATTTCTCGGGCAACAAGAGTTATCAATTTCTCATTGATGCTGGAGCCGTTCGTACAAGTTTCTTCAGTCATCAATATTTACCAATGAATTTAGATAATATTCCTGACGATGATTTGGTAGTGGCTTCTATGGCTGGATTAAAAGATAGCTTGGTTATAAATAATATTGCTTCGTTGTATGATGATGGTCCGGTATCCATAAGTTCTGCTCGACTGATATTTCAACTTAAAGATGGCTCAGGCACTAATAATTTTGAACCTCATACCAACTTGTTGGTTTTTGGAAGCGATTCATTAGGAAATAATGTTGCTACAGCAGATGCGAATGAAACGTCAAGTTATTTTGGTGGATTGTATGATGAAACCCAAAATAAGTATACCTTTAATGTTGCTCGTTACGTGCAACAAACATTGAAGAAAGTCGTACAAAACGGAGGAACGGATTACGGTCTTTTCCTAGTTGCTGGAGGAAGTACGAGCAATGCGCGCCGAAGTGTTGTGAAAGGCAGAGGCGCTATTAAACTAATTGTTACTAAAACAAAATTCAACCCTTAAACCATGTGTGGAATTGTTGCCTATATTGGTAAGCAAGATGCTTATCCCATCATCATTAAAGGACTTCAACGCCTCGAGTATAGAGGGTATGACAGTGCCGGTGTTGCTTTGTTAAATGGAAGTTTGAATGTATACAAAAAGGCAGGTAAGGTAAGTGATCTTGCTGCTTTCGTAAAAGATAAAAATTTGTCAGGGGTAGTAGGCATGGGTCATACACGTTGGGCGACACATGGTGAGCCGAACGATCGAAATGCGCATCCTCATTTTTCCCAATCAAAAGATTTTGCAATCATTCACAATGGAATTATTGAAAACTATGCTTCCATTAAAGCGGAGTTAGTAAAACAAGGTCATACATTTGAAAGTGATACGGACACAGAGGTGTTGGTGCATTTGATTGAAGAAATTTATACGAAGGTGAATGTTCCGCTTGAAGAAGCGGTACGTTTAGCGTTAGGTGAAGTGGTTGGAGCATATGCTATAGTTATTTTATCTAAAAACGATCCTAATAAATTAATTGCTGCTCGTAAAGGTTCTCCTATTGTAGTGGGTATTGGTAAGGATGAATTTTTTGTTGCTTCCGATGCAACGCCTATTGTTGAGTACACCAAGAATGTTGCTTATTTGAACGACGGTGAAGTAGCAGTGATTTCCGATGGTAAACTCACTGTTAAAACGATCGGTAATGAAATAAAAATTCCGTTTGTACAAGAATTGGAAATGAAACTCGAAGCACTGGAGAAAGGTGGTTACGAACATTTCATGTTGAAGGAAATTTATGAGCAGCCTCGCTCTATTGCCGACAGTATGCGCGGACGTTTTGATAGTCGCAACGGCACGTTGAAGTTAGGCGGCTTACGTGAGTTTGAGACGAAGATTGTAAATGCGAAACGAATCATTATTGCAGCCTGTGGTACATCATGGCATGCCGGAATGGTTGCTGAATATTTGATTGAAGATTTAGCACGCATCCCAGTGGAGGTAGAGTATGCTTCCGAATTTCGTTACCGCAACCCCGTTATATACGAAGATGATGTAGTCATTGCGATTTCTCAGAGTGGAGAAACAGCCGATACCTTAGCCGCTATCGAAATGGCGAAGTCGAAGGGCGCAACTATTTTTGGAGTTTGTAATGTAGTGGGATCAAGTATTCCACGCGCAACACATGCGGGTTCTTATACACACGCTGGTCCTGAAATTGGAGTTGCTTCTACAAAAGCATTTACGGCGCAAGTAACGGTGCTTACCTTATTGGCATTGCAAATTGCACACAAACGTGGATCGATTGCTGAATCGCGTTTCCGTCAAATCTTAAATGAGCTCGAAGCCATTCCACAAAAAGTAGAAAAAGCTTTGCAGTCGAACGATAAAATTTTAGCCATCGCTCAAGAGTATAAAAACGCTAGAAATTTCTTGTATTTGGGTCGAGGATATGGTTTTCCAGTAGCGTTGGAAGGCGCTTTGAAGTTGAAAGAGATTTCATACATCCATGCAGAAGGATATCCTGCTGCCGAGATGAAACATGGTCCTATCGCTTTAATTGATGCAGAAATGCCTGTTGTAGTCATTGCAACCAAACACGGATCTTATGAGAAGGTGGTGAGTAATATTCAAGAAGTGAAAGCGCGTAAGGGGAAAATTATCGCTATCGTAACTGAAGGTGATACACAAGTAAGAGAACTCGCCGATTACATCATTGAAATTCCGGAGACAGACGAAATTCTCGTTCCGCTTGTGAGCGTTGTTCCATTACAACTCCTAGCTTACCATATTGCTGTATTGCGGGGATGTAATGTAGATCAGCCGCGTAATTTGGCGAAGAGTGTAACGGTGGAATAAAAGTATTTTTTTAAGATAGAGAAATTTATGAAAAAAATACTTGCCTACTCTGGGGATCAAGATTCATTGGGAAATTCTTTTCGAATTAAACGTTTTAAGTTTCTTGCGGCTAAATTGGATAACTTTCCCAAGCCTATCTCCATTCTTGATGTCGGCGGTACTGTGAAATATTGGGAGGCTAGAGGATTTCAGAATAATAATGATTATAAAATAACCATCATTAATATTGAGCCTTCTGATTCACCTTATTCAAATATTGAAGTGTTTAAAGGCGATGCTACAAACCTTTCCAATTTTCAGAGTAAATCATTCGACCTTGCTTTTAGTAATTCAGTAATTGAGCATTTAACACTTGTAGAGAAGCAAGTGATGATGGCGAATGAAATAGTACGATTAGGTAAATATTACTTTGTTCAAACTCCAAATCGTTATTTCCCCATTGAACCGCATTTCCTTTTTCCGTTTTTTCAGTTTCTTCCCTACTCCGTCAAGTATTTTATTCTCACCAAAACAAAGTTAAGTAGAGGTAGAAAACGCACTCCAGAAAGAGCAGAAACATACATCAAAGAAATTCGGTTGCTAACTACTTCCGAAATGTTGAAGTTATTTCCGGGTTGTAAAGTGTACTTTGAAAAAGTAGCAGGATTGGTTAAATCCATTACTGTACATAATTTGCCAGACTAAAAAGATCTCTTGAAATTTAGTGTAATAAATCCGAGAATTGTTTGCCGATAGCAGCCGGGTTAAATCTGTTTTCAATACTCTTCAATGCAACCGCACTCAGCGTGTTGCTTAGTGTTGGATTATTAATGAGCAAATTTATTTTTTGTGCTAGCTCGAGTGTGTTTTCCGACTGAAAGAGAAGTCCGTTTTCTTCCGACGTAATTATTTCGGCGTTAGGAGAGAGATCAGAGGCAATAACCGCTTTTGGAAAACTCATCGCCATCAATAGGACGCCACTCTGATAAATGCGCGTATAAGGTAAAATGATGGCAAGGGAAATTGAAAATAAGTAATCTCTTTCCTCATCAGTGATATGTCGAATCACTGGGATTATTCGGTCTTTAATATTGAGTACAGTAATGATTTCTTCATAGCGTTCCCAATTTTCGTCTCGCACTTTTCCAGCAATGATAACTTTGAATTTGGAAGTAGTTTGGGTGATGGCATCCAATAGAATATCTCAACCTTTTGCTTTTTTAATTTGTCCAAAAATAAAAAGAGTGGGATGTTTTCGTCCAAGCAAAGTTGTATATCGGGATGAATTTTCTGTGGCAGTTCGTTATTTGTTTTCAATTTCTCCAACGCACTGGGTACATCATGATACGTACTAAATAAGTGCCGAAAGTTAACATGCGGAATAACATGCGTCGATTTTTCCAAGAAAGGTGGTAATGATTTTAGCAACTCTTTTTTGCAAAAATCATTATGGACGATTCGTAGATGTGGTAATTTTCCAATCACCGTCTTTCTCACAAAAGGTAAGGTAACCGTGTCTAAACTTTCGATATCGTGGACGATTGCACAGAGTTTAAAGCCCATCATTCGCGTAATTGCAAACGTTACTAAATCAAATATTCCCGCTCTAAAAACATGCACGATAATCCAGTCGCAATGATTCTGTTTACTTTGACGAAGGGCTTTAAGAAATCCAAAAAAATTACTGGAGATGGCTTTTATCTTGGATACATCTGTATTAAAAAAAACATGGTTAACATTTACTTCGTGTGCAGGTAGCTTGAAGTTGGAATATAAATCGACAAGACAAGTATCACTTTTTATTCCTGACAGCAATAATAAATCATAATGATCCATCCCAGCTTTTACACCAACGGGATCGATAAGTGCTATGCGGTTTTTTCTTTTCTTCACTCTTGAAATTAAAACAAATAGAATTTTGTGAGTACTTTATAACAATAGGTAAAATTACTTTTTATTTAATTTAAAGTAATCGACCATCATTTTCCATCCTTCTGTTTCTTTACCTACATATTCAATTTTCCATTCTTTGGAATCACCTTTTTTGTTTACTACATCGTAGTAAGGATCCCAGAAATCTGTGTCACATTGAAAGCCATACATGGCCCATGCCCATTTGTTTTCATCGATAATATCGACAACGTCTTTCAACCAAATGTTTCCTCCATCTGACCATTTGATGCTCTGAAATTCTCCTACAAAAATAAGGTTTCCTGTCTTTGCTTCAAATGCTTTAAGTTTCGCAAATTTTTCTCTAAGTACTTTTTATCCCAATATACTTGATCTATAAATCCTGGATATTTTAATCCTCGTGGTCGTTTTTTCACACCTTGATGGGTAAAAGGATCTGGAAGATACATGTGTACGCCGTAGATTAATTTTTTATCTTTAATGTCATACCCATTAAACTTATTGTAATTATTGGGTTTGCCCCAGGGACCAGGAGTAAGAAGGAAATAGCGCTGTGTATCGTACTTTCTTATAGTGGTCAATATTCTTTTGTAAAAGTCCTCGATATTATCTGGAGTTTTCATTCTTCCTAGCGATTCAACAGCGGGTTCTCCAATTACTTCGTAAGCGGTGAGTTCAATTCCTCTGTTCTGATATCTTTTTACAATGATATCTACCAAATTGATTGCACTATCTACTAAGCTTTTATTTTGCCAGAAATCAGGATGCTTATCATCAATTTCTGAATTGGGATCAAGATTTAGATTGTTAAAGGCAATCATGCAAGTAATGCCTTGACTTTTTGCGAAATCCAAAATACTATCTGCCCAACTTAATTCTTTATTAAACGCAAGCGTTGGATTGATTTTCTCCCTCTTGGCTCTTTTATCACCTTTAATGAAAATTCTAACAAAATTAACATGAATAGATTTTAGATAGATAAGATCCTCTGGTTTGGTTTTTTTAGACTCGACTGAAACTCCTCTCCATGGCCAATTAACTGGTAAATCTTTCTGTTGATTTTCTACTTCAATAGCTTTGGTAGGTGAGTTTTGTACTACGTCCACAGATACGTTATTGTCTGATAGGATGGGAACCTCACTGCTGGTTTTCTTTGTTTCTTGATTGCATGAATTTTGCAAGTTTAGAACACATAGACTTAAAAGAAGAATTATTTTAATCATAATGTTGTTTTTTTAATTTAAATTAAAATAGAAGTAAATTACACTTCTCGTATTGTAAAGTTACTAAATTATTTCATGTAAAGTGTGATTTAATCTCTATTTTATGGAAAATTGAAGGTAGAATGAGGGAAAATAAATTGAGATTTTAATTTGAAGTGGCCATTTCGTTTCGATTAGGGTATACGTAAAATCTATAGTAGTAGATGACTCCTATAAAAAATGCAGGTGTGCCAATAAACTTAATGTTATTCGCTGCACTTTGCATATCAAGAAAAATAAATAAAAGGGTATAGATGCACGTTAATACATACGAGTCGTTGATCTTTTTCATCTGTAAAACCCAAATAAAACAAGCAACATAGGGGATGTAATAAAAAGTGTTCCAATAACACCAAAAACATACAGATTGCCAAGAATTCCGATATCTGCAGGGTAGAAGTAGCGGTGAAATTGTAAATAGCCGCCATTCCACTGTGAGCTAAGAAAGCCATTTCCCAGCCAAGGATGTTCACTAATCCCTTTTAATGCAACTTCCGCTTCATAGTACCTGATATTTGTTGAATATTCGGAGGTTTGCTCTCCAGTGAAAATTGTAAAAGCATTTCCAAAGAGGTCTGAATAATGTTCAATGAATTCTGGAGCGAATAGTTGTAGGAGTACTACCACAGAACTAATAAATAGGATACCTAGTATTGAGTATAAAAATATTTTAGTGACTTTTAAATGTTTAAAGTAAAAAAGAAGTAAAACAAGGGCAAGAATTAAAATTTGGGATCGGTCTTGTCCATAAATTAGGAAAAAAAGAAAAAGACAGCAGTAGGGTGATTATATGTCTTCTTTTGTTATCTTTTAGTACAGTAATAGCAGCATAAATTAAAAGTCCAGCGGTGGCACCGTTTGGAAATTCATAAATCCAACCTTTATAACCGGTGAGTTTTACGAACTCAGTTCCAGAAAAGAGAGACGGATCAACAAAAATGTAAAAAAAGTACATGATAAAAAGTATAATGTACATAGAATACACAAAGTATTTTTCCAATTGATCTAAAGTAATCCAGTTTCTTTTTAGGGAAACGACGACTCCAATTGCCCCTAATATATAGTAGTGATATCGTTGTGAAAGTAATCCATACGTGTAGGGCTGGTTAAAAACAAGTTGTGCTTGAGCAGCATTAATAAAAGGATAAATCAAGAGGGCAACCAAGATCATGAACAAAAGATTGAGCTTCCCATGTATAAGCTGTTTAGTGGTATCATGAAAGAATATTACCAACAAGATCACTAGGAATAATATGGACAGAAATTCGTTGACGATGCCCATTGGAATCCTTGAAATCACTCTAAAGCAAACCATAAAATACAAGAAAGAAAAAAATATTAGTAGTATTTTTTTGGTAAGAGATATTATTTTGGGGACAATCATTTTCACTAATTTATTTGCACCAATTTGAAAGTGTAACACCCGTGATTTTTTCTAATTCTTGAACTTCAGGTCTGTAAAGTGCATTAAGATATTCTTTGGTAGAAAGAGTCATCTTAGGAAGATTGTTTTTGGAGAATAATTTCGATTTTAGTTGACTCCTCATTTTTTGATCTAAGAAAAGCGAAACAAATTTTCGGAATTGCTCTTGTTTGTAGAGCCATTTCACTATGGGGGATTTCGCACTAGCTGTTACATTCCTTTGCTCTAAATTTCCTGTAGAACTTGTATGGTTTATTCCAAGAAAGTGTGAGAGTCTTTTTAATTCTTCATTCGGATTCGCAATTAGATTGTCATGAATGAATAGTAATACTTGATCTTTAGGAAAGACCGAAAGGTATCTTTTAATTTGTTCTGGATAATGACTAAGTTGAATATATTGTTGATAGTATAGTTTCAACTTTTCATCTTTTTCTCCTTCAAAAACAATTTTGTCAAAGGATTCGGTAACGAGATTTAAACTGTAATCCATAAGGTAATGAGAGAAAGCCCTTTGTACAGGATCACGTAATGAAATTATAATTTTCGACTTTGGGTTAAATTGATGAATTTTTTCTGCAACTCCAGGATAGAATAAATAGGATACACTACATTCTCCTGCAATTCGATTTCCTTCCTTGGCCTGGAAAAGTTGAAGATATTCATCTTGTGTTTTGACGTTTTTCTTTTTATAATATAGTGCTTGTGCTTCAATTTGTTCTTTCGAGAAATAATTGGGTTCTTTATCTGTACTCATACATACCTCAGGATGATTGGCAAGATAAGCATACAATGCAGTAGTGCCCGCTTTAGGAGAACCTATAATAAAGAAATCAGGTTTAATCTGTTTCATAAATAAATTTACTTAATCACTAACCAATGCGAAAGATCGCGGTCTAGTTCTTTGCTTAATGCTTCAACTTCATTCGCAAAAATCGAAGTTAACCATTTTCGATCATCTAGGTTCATTTTTTCTCGACCATCTTTCTTGAAGAATAATGCCTTTACCTTTGGTTGTATGGAATTAGGTAGAACCCGAAATATTTTTCTTTTCAATCCTATTTGTGTTAGAAAATGTATAAATTTAATATTCTTTGGAACTTTCGCTTCGTTGTGTTTTTCTTTAAAGTTGATATTTATTTCTGATTCTAAATTCAGAAATTCAAAAACTTCTTTTATGACTTTTGGTGTATTGGCTTTTAAATCATCTTGGAGAAGGATCTTGAACTGGTCCGGACCAAAATATTTTTTGAATCGCTTAATCTGTTCGTTGTACATGCCCAATTCAATGTATAAATGTGATTTGCCCCATCCTTTGTTTGTTTTCGACAAGTCCTGTTCTAGCTCTTTTCTGAAGGGCAAAATAGCTCGACCATCACGTATGTTTGCTAAATAATGAGAATAGGCTCTATCAACAGGATTTCTTAGAATGGCGATCAATTTTACCCCCGGTAATGTTGATTTAATATTTTCGGCAGCTACATTGCTATAAAGGTAAGAGTTGCTTATTTCTCCTATTCGCTTCTTCCCTTCTGCAAATTTAAATAATAGTTTGTAATCTTCTTCCGAAATTTATTAACTTTGATAATTGCATTACATCTTCTTTCAATTGATTTTTTATTTCTTGAAGCACTAGTTCGTCTTCATTATTAAATTCCGATTTTTTATAGAGTAAATTTAAAATATATTTTTTCAATTTAGATTGCCCTAAGAAATTCCTTGCTTTAACTCGAATGAAATCGGATTTTAAAAGGAAGGAAGTTATTCTGCTTGCTGGAATGACTGATTCGTTTCTAAATTCAGGTTCGATCGGAACAAAGTCATCCTTTACCTGTAGAAATTGGAATAAAGTTTTTAATGTCTCTTCTTTCTTTTTGTAAAGATCTTTTTGCAGCAAGATAAGCACGTTTTCTTTTGGAAATAGATCTAGATATCGTTTTACTTGCAAATAATATTGACCAAGCTCAATGTAAAGGGAGCTGCTTCCCCAGCCCTTAGGAATAGCAATTTTGTCTTTTTCTAGGGCTAATTTAAAGGGGTCTTGAGTAAATCCAAGCTTAAGGTCCATTTTATAGTGTGAGTATGCCCGGCTTGAAGGTTCGCGCAGAATAATTATAATTTTTGCTTTTTCATTAAACGCGAAAATAGATTTAGCGGCAACTTCTGAGTAAAGGTAGGAGGGACTTGCTTCACCCTTTAATTGTCCCGGAGCTGCCGGAGCAAACAATTGGAGATATTGATGTTCCTCTCTGATAAAGGCACGGTGAATTGTTCGTTTCATTCCGTCATTGAAAAACTGGTCGATATTCTCAGCCTTTATTCTATTTTTTTACACTTTGTCTTAAATTTTCAATTTTTATATCGGAAGAAAAAAAATTGGGTTCTTTAATGGGTGACAGATAAATCTCAGGATGTTGATTCAAATAATGATAAAGCGAAGTTGTTCCTGACTTAGCAGCCCCTACAATGAAAAAGTCCGGTTTGTTAGTTTTAATCATGACTTTATTTTAACCAACTTGATAGATCACGATTGATAAGTTGTTGTGTTCTGATGATGTCATTTCTATAAAAATTCATTAATTCTGTTTTTAATTCTGTATCTAGAGTCAATTTGTTTTCACCTTTTTTCGAAGGCTTTCTAAATTTATGCATTATTTTCCTTCTGGTTTTTTCCTCAATCAGAAGATGGGTGATTGGTTTCAAAAGTGTTTTTACATTTTTGTTTTGAAAGAGATATTTAAACCAAAAATTGTTTTGTTGTGGATCTGAAATATTATATTTTACAGATGTGTCAGGAACCACAGAGTCATCAACATTAATAAATTTGAACAACTCTTGCATGACTGCAATGGGCTGATTGGTGAGCTCTTCTTGTAGTATTACTTTAACCTTGGTGAAATGTTGCTGGAAAGCAGCAATTCCATCAGCATATAGTCCCAATCGCTTGTATTGCCACATAAAATCCCAGCGCAACTCAGCGCGGCTAGTTTCTGCTGCTAATGCTGATTCAAGTGATAGATCCTCTTTATCCATTCTTGTAAAATGTTTGTAGCCGCTAATGAGTCGTTCAACGGGTTGTCGAATAACTATGATTATTGGAATGTCTCCTAATGTTTTTTTGATGTGTGGTATGGCTGTATCGTGATAGTGAAGATAGCAAGTTGATACTTCACCAATGGCACCTCCTTGGCATTTGGCGTAAAGTTGATTGTAGTTCTCTTCAGTAAAAATGATGCGTGAATGGTCTCTTCTTCCACGCACATCTTCCGATTGGTTTTCGTATAATTCAGAAATAAAGAAAAATGTTTCCTTTTTTGGTATACATACTTCAGGATGTTGTTCTAAATAATGAAATAACGATGTGGTTCCACATTTTGCAACACCTGCAACTAGGAAATTTGGTTTCATAATGTATGTGTGGATTTATTTTTAGATTCAGTGAAGCCTGGAATATAGATGGAAAGGAATCCAAATTTTTTATAGACGTATAAACTACCTGCAAAATTTTGAATGATTTTTGCCGCTGCCGATGCAATAGCAGCACCCGTTATTCCAATTCGAGGTACTAAAATAATGTTTAAGATGATACTTGTAAATGCAGCAAAAAGTATGATGGTATTGTATGGCTTTTGATGTCCTGTCATTTGGAGTAGTATGCCCACAGAACCAGTAATGGAGCTAAAGAAATTACCAATGGAGAGTATGATTAAAGCGGTGCTAGCTTGTTCAAACTCTTTGCCAAAGAAGGACAATATCCATTCTGGAAAAATTATGATGAGTATGGTGAATGGAAGGGTTGCATAAAAAAGCATTTTAGTAGATGAAAAAATGGATTCACGTAATTTAGACAGATCATTCTTACTGTGGTATTCAGCAAACGTTGGACCTTGAATAGCATTGATGGCCATTAAAATTATAGCGGATGCAGAAGCAATTTTAAATGCGGTATCATATAACCCAACTTCAAGTTCTGTTCTAAAAATACCAATTACTAAATTGTCGATCCAGTTTAAAATAAAGAAGATGGATCCGGTGATCATCATAGGAAGGGATTCTAGGGCCATCTCCTTCATGGAAGTGGTTTCAATAACTTCCACGGTTTTTAACCGACTGTATTTGTTCCAAGCAATAACATATAATATCATGACTAACATGCATGAAATCATATAGCCAAGTGTGGGGCTAATGTTTAGTGCAGAATAATATCCAATAAAAATGAAGCCGACGTTGAATAAAGGAATGATTGCTTTATGAAGGGTAAAACCTATCATATTTTTCATGCCTCGAAATGCAGCAGCATGTATATTAATAAACACAAATGGCGCTAATGCAAAGCACATTACTTTAAGATGTGTTGCTAATTGCGGTTTGTGAAATACGGTATTTGCTAAGTATTCAGCAGCAATAAAAAGAAAAATTGAAAGAAGCACAGCGCTTATAGCTGTTATTTTAATGGATGTGATAAACGCTGATTTAATATCTTCGGGTCGATCGGCTGCTTTAGCCGCTGCGACTTTTCTAGTGAGTAGATTGTCTAAACCGAGCAATCCAAGAATTGCTAATAATTGAAGTACTGTGAATGATAAAGTAAAGCTACCCAATGCGGTCGGCCCAAGCATCCGTGCAACAACAAAAACAAAAAGATACTGAGTAATCATCCCTCCAGCTTTCACCGAAAGCGCAATTCCCCCCTTTTCTAGAAGTAAAGATGATTCTTTTTGATTGCCTTTTTTACTCATATCTTCAAAGGCAAAGATGACTATTTTTCCTTCTATAAGTGAGAGTAATTCCTGTTTCTCTTACGAGATTTCAACCACTCTAAAATAAAAAAAAGAGGCCGGTTTTGCCGACCTCCTTGGAACTAATGAAAAGTATAAAAAAAAGACAGTTTGTGATTTCTATTCTGGGAATTCGAGGATTCGCAAAGCACTAAATTAACAAATAGCTGTTAAGCAATTAGTTAAGGGCAATTTTTTCTTCTTTCTCTGCTTATGCCTTTTATGACTTAAGTGTTTTTAAGAGAAGTCATGAATTGTGAAAGTGTTGTTGGATTTAATCTTATGAGGAATTTTAAAGATTTTATTAACGTAATAAGGAGCTGTTTTTAGATCTAATAATTTTTACAAAGAAGAGAAGCCAAAGTGAATTTTAGCTTATGGTACTATTAAATTGAAATAAAATTTTGCATGCGTTGTTCATGTTAAAATCTATTGTTAACATTAATTTAAGAATGAGTTTGTTTAATCGTTCGGTTTTACAATTTGATAATGGAATGATAATTTGAAAAGTATTCAATTCGGATTTCAGGTTTCTACTTTTGCATCCTATATTAATTCTAAACATCTCATCGCAACTGTCATGAAAAAATTTACCCTCCTGTTCTTGTCCTTCATATTAATGTACCAATTCGGTAACAGCCAAAATGGTCTGGAAGGAATCATTGTAGAAAAGTACTATATTTCTAATGCTGCAGATGCAGCGGGAAGCTCTGGCGTATTGCCAGTGGGCTCTACTACCTATCGTATTTTTGTCGATTTATTGCCTGGGTATACCTTTCAAGCAGCATACGGTGTCGCTAATCATGAACTTCGATTCCAAACAACAACTTCCTTTTTTAACAACGAAGATTATGGAGCAACGACACCTACGTTTAGTAAAACAAATGCAAGAAATAATACAGTTATGTTGGATACTTGGTTAACTGGCGGCGCTTCTTGTGGCAGTAATTTTGGTATTTTGAAAACAGAAGATGGTGTTGCAGGTGGAGCAAATGTAATTAACGTGAATGGGATTTTAGCAAACACTGACCCACTTGCAGGAATACCTCTTACGACCCAAGATGGAATTTATGCAGGTACAACACCTTCTGTAACTGTTCTTGGATTTACTCCTGCTGAGTTAAATGTGATTGATGCAACAAGTAATGTAGGAAATCTAATCTCTACTTTTAATGCTTCATGGGCAGTATTAGGTGGCGCTACGGGTCCGATTCCATCTGTAAATAAAATTTTAATTGGTCAATTTACAACAAATGGTACCTTCTCTTTCAAGTTAAATATTCAAATTGGAACACCAACTCCAGGTGTTTCTCAAAATTATGTTGCGGAGAATGCTACCGGAAGTGAAATTCTTTTTCCTGCATTAATTTATCCTGCCTCTGCTAATCCTACTGCACAGGTTTCTATAACAAGTAATGTAACATTCCCTATTTGTGAAGGAACGAGTGTGACGTTTACTGCGAGTCCAGTGAATGGCGGTGCAACACCCTCTTATCAATGGAAAAAGAATAATGTGAATGTGGGTACCAACAGTCCTGCTTATACTTTAACAGGTTTGAAAAATAATGATCAGATAAAATGCATTATGACTTCAAGTATAGCAGGTGCATTGAATAATCCAGCCACATCAAATACGATTACTGCTTTGGTAAATCCAAATCCGGATATTGCAATAACTACAACTGGCCCAACCACATTTTGTAAATCAGCAAATCTTTGCTCCTTAAGTACTCAGAATGTTGCTGGTTTGAATTATCAATGGACAAAAAACAATATTAATATCGCAGGAGCAACTAGTTCAACTTATGTCCCAACAACAAAAGGTGCCTATAAAGTGAAAGCGACAACGATCAACGGTTGTACTGATTTATCTTCAGGTGTAACTATTGTAGTGAATGATTTGCCTGTAGCTACAAAAACAGTAACTGGACCTACCACTTTTTGTGCAGGTGCTAATGCTTGTACGATTACAGCGAATGCTGGACCTAGTTTAACTTATCAATGGACGAAAGGGGCTCTAGTACCAATAGCTGGAGCTACAGGAATAAGTTATCAGCCCACTACTTCTAACAACTTTTATAAAGTAATTGTAACGAATGCAAATGGATGCACTAAAGTATCTGCACCTACTGTTATTACTGTGAATGCTGCTCCAACTGCAACGATCACTGCACAGGGTCCACTGACCTTTTGTGCTGGTGACAGTGTAACGTTAGTCGCTAATAGTGGTGCTGGATTAACTTATCAGTGGTTACGTGGTGTAACCAATGTTGCTGGGTGCTACTGCTGTTTCATACAATGCAAAGCAAGCAGGAACCTATAAAGTACAAGTGACAAACTCCAATGGCTGTTCTAAATTGTCTGCTGGTAAACAAGTAGTCATTAACTGTCGTGAAGGAAACATGTTAGAGGAAAATTATTCTTTCAATCTGTATCCAAATCCTACTACAGGTGCATTTACATTAAATTATTTTGCTAATGAAAATGTTAACGAAAATGCTACTCTCGCCATTTTAGATATGGTGGGCCGTGTGGTTTATTCCGAGTCTGTTGAAGTAACAGCGGGGCAACTTTTTAAACAAGTGAATATGGAGAATCAGTTTGCAGACGGAGTTTATTTCGTTAGACTTCAAGTAGGCGAGAAAAGTATTGTGTCGAAGTTAATTGTTGAATAGTTGATCCTATAAAATTGTATTGGTGATGTTATCACCATTCTTAAAAGTATAAAATAATGTTAAAGCATTGCCTACTAATAGCCGGTCTGATTATGATCGGCTATTTTTCTCTCAACGCACAAAGTGGCTTGGAGAAAATCATTGTCGAAAAGTATTATATCTCTACTGCAAAAGGATACTGCAGGTGCAGATTCAACAGGCTATTTACCCATTGGTTCTGTTACTTATCGGACTTTTGCTGATCTGCAACCTGTGTATAGACTTCAAGCCGTATATGGCGTTCCAGAACATGAATTGAGAATTGAAACGACAACTCGTTTTTTTAATGCTGCTATTGGTGATGGACGGTCTGCTAATGATGTTCAGCCTTTACAGTTAGTAAAAGGTGCTCTCCTGTTAGATAGTTGGGTATCCGTTGGTGCTGCTGCAGTAGATTACCTTGGTGTTTTAAAAGCCGATGATGATTCAGTAAAAAGTTACGGTGCAAATAACGTTCAAGGTATCTTGAAAAATAATAATCCTGAAGTTGGAATTCCACTGACAGAAAAGGATGGAATGAAATATTTACGTTACCAACCGGCCACGCAATATTATAATTTAGAAAATGATCTTAAGATTTTTGAATATCAGCATAAAGATTCTGTGAAAGGATTGTTTTCAACCCGAGATGGAGCTTGGGCAAGTTATGGCGGCTCCGTGGGTCCACAACCCGACAACCGCATCCTCATTGCACAACTTACCACAGATGGTGTATTAAGTTTTGAATTGAATATGCAGTTAGCCGTTCCAAACGGTGGTGTTGAAAAATTTGTTGCGAAGAATCCTGGTGAGGGAGAAGTTGAATTTCCTGAATTGCGTTATTCCAGTTCTCCAAGTAATAAAGCTCCAATGGTAAGCCTCGAAGGACCAGAACTGAAAAAGTTAACAAGTCCACAGATGCTGGAATTTACTGCAATGGCAAATGATCCAGACGGTAAAATAGTATCTGTTGATTTTTACATCAACGATAAATTAGTTGCTGTCGATATGGAAGCACCTTATGTTTTTAAATATAATTATGAGGGAAAAGGTGTTAAAGTTTCAGCCACAGCAGTTGATGCAATAGGAGCAAGAACTAGATCGGATGATTTCATGTTGCCTGCATTGAAAAAGCAGGGGGATTAAAGAAATGTTTTTCTAAAATGTTATGAGAATGTTAAGTCTGTGTTCTAGACTTTTCAATAACGTATTGTTAATTCAAAGTTAACGTTCGTATGGTCTTTTTCCCAACCCATTTATTCAATTTTGCCTTTCATAATTTCATGTATTATCAGTAGATGGTAATAATAATGAAAATGATAATCTCTGTAGTATTCACACAATTTAAAAGTATAAAGTAATGAAAAATTTAGTTTTAGTATTCGGCCTGATAATTTGCAACCTAAGTCTGAATGCCCAAGGTTTGGAAAATATTATTGTTGAGAAGTATTATATTTCTGATGGCAATGATACACTTGCAAATCTAGATGGTGGAGTTTTACCAGTTGGGTCTGTAACTTACCGTGTTTATGTAGATATGTTGCCTGGGTATAAGTTCCAAGTGTGTTATGGTGTGCCCGCACATGAATTAAGAATTGAAACCACCACTTTGTTTTTTAATAATGAAGATCGCGGATCTACTTCTCCAAATTTCTCTTTTGTGAATGCCGCCAAAAATACTGTGATGCTTGATTCTTGGTTAACAGTAGGTGCTGCATGTAATGGTTATTTAGGAATTTTGAAGGCAGATGATAATGGTGTTGGAAATATTGTAAATAATTATTCACCACAGGTTTTGCAAAATGCAGATCCCAATGCAGGTATTCCACTTACTACGCAAGATGGATTTATTGCAGGTACACCAGAGACATTTACTGAGCTGGGTATTACAAATGACATTGCGGTTTTTGACAATCAAAATGACGGAACTAATGGCCCACTGTTTTCAACATTCAATGGATCTTGGGTGTCACTAAACGGAGCTACTGGACCAGACACTGTCGAGAATAAAGTATTGATTGCACAGATCACTACAGATGGTACTTTTTGTTTTCAATTGAATATTCAGTTGCGTACACCAACCCCAGGTATTGTTGAGAATTATGTGGCTCAAAATGCCACAGGTTCCGAAATTCTTTTTTCTGCATTAAACTATTGTTCTACTACAGGGAGTCCTGAATTTGAAGTAGAAGGTCCTGCATTCAGTATGTATCCTAATCCTTCTTCCGATATATTTAGTATGTGGATTTTTGCTTCTAGAAAATCGGGACATTATAGTTACAGTGTTTATTCTTTAGATGGAAAGCAAATCTTGAATAAGGATTTAGGAGTACAACAACTTGACACCATGGAAAAACTAGATTTAAATTCTTGCACTCCCGGTGTTTATTTAGTTGAGCTCACTGTGGACGGACAATCTACAACAAGAAGAATTGTGAAAAATTAATTGTTGCGATTAGAAAGTAATAACTACTAGATTTTGAGATAAGGGATGACAAGTTTTAATTGGTATACCTCAGCTTAAACTTCTTCACCAATTGTTAAGATTATGCAGAAATTTATAGTGTTCTTATTATTGATACTTTCACTAAGTAATTCCTATGGGCAAGGTACCGTTCGCGGAAAAGTGACTGATAAGAATGGTGAATCGCTTATCGGTGTAACACTTGTTGTAAAAGGAAATACAAGTATTGGCGCAGCTACCGATCTCGATGGAAATTTCAGTATTTCTGTTAAGGATAATGCGCCATTCGTTTTAGTGGTTTCATACATAGGTTTTAATACGCAAGAAGAAAATATTACGATTTCTAATAATGAAGTAATCGTAAGAAATTTTACGATGCAGTCATCTTCCGTTGAAGTAAAGGAAGTCGAAATTTCTGCAAAGGCAGTGAAGGCTGCCGATTACTACATGGAGAATATGAAGAAACAATCTTCATCAACTATCGATTATGTTTCTTCTGAAACAATTCGTAAAACTGGTGACAATAGCGTAAGTTCTGCCATTTCTCGTGTTACGGGTGTTTCTAATACTTCGGCTGGATTTATAACAGTGAGAGGTATAGGTGATCGTTATTTGAAAACAGCAGTGAATGGTGCGGTGATTCCTACCTTGGATCCTTTTACAAATAATATTAAACTGGATTTTATTCCTGCTAATCTCGTTGATAATATCATCATCACAAAAACTGCTTCGCCTGATCTGTCAGGAAGTTGGGCCGGTGCCTATGTTTCCATCGAAACAAAAGACTATCCTGAACAGTTAACCATTGCAGCAGAAACACAAATTGGATATAATACTCAGAGTACATTTCAAAATGTTTTAGGTGGAGAAAGAAGTTCTACCGATTGGTTGGGTTATGATGATGGATTTCGTGATCGATCTCATAGCGGATTTATTGATTATGTAGCTCGACCTTCTCAGTTTCAAGAGATGGTAGCACTTGGTTTAGGAAATTTTTATTTAGGCCTTGGAATCACACAAAGCTGGGACCCTACTTCGCAAGCTGGTATTGACCTGTTTAAATTAGGTCTCGTAGAATTAGGTTTGTTAGCTCCCGCATTGATTAACGATCCAGCTGCATTTAATCAAGCAGTGAGTACTTATCAATCTGGTCCTGCACTCGATGCGTTCAGTACAATTAATACCCCCGCTGCAGAGCAAAATAAAAAATTTTCGAATTCATGGCTTATCGGTAGACGGAAGGCACCGTTAAATTTTAGTCAGTCATTTGGAATTGCGAACCAAATTAAAACTGGAAAGCAAAGCGCACTAGGATTTCTTTTTGGCTTACGATATGGCAGCAGTGTTCAATTTGATAGTGATGCGAAATTAAATCGTTTCCGTTTAGAAGGAAATACATTTTATTCAACACAGGAATTTACAAAGGAAACAAATAACTGGAGTGCGTTGATGAAACTGTCGTATAAGTTTAATCCGAATCATAGTCTGGGATTTTTGTTTATGCCCAATGTGGGTGGATCAAATAATTTAAGAACGATTGTGGGTACTGGCATTTTTGAAGATCAGCCGGATGCTATTTATTATTCGAACGATCAGTTTTACGAAGAAAGAAAACAATTAATTTATCAAGTACAGTCTGACCATTATTTCCCTTTTGCAAAAGCAAGAATTCATATGGATGCTTCTTACACTGATGGAAGTAGTGATATTCCAGATTATCGAAGCCTAAGTACATTCTTACTGAATGGTCAAATGCTAAGTGGAATTGGTAATTTACCAAATACCCGTGACTATCGTTATTTGGGTGAAGATTTGTTTGATTCACGTTTCTCTATTGAATTTCCACTGGCAGAGAAACCAGGAAAAAGTAGAAAGATAAAAATAGGAGGTGCTTATACATATCTCGATCGCGAGTTTAATCAGTTTGAGTATGTTTTAGGCGGAACGGATAGTAGCGGAAATATTCAATCTGGTTCTTATCTAATTCCAGATAATGATACAGAAGCTTTTTTAGAACCTTCAAATTTCGCAGTTCAGTCTTATAATTTTCAAGGATTACCTAAGAGAAGGTCTAATATTATTTATATTGAAAATGATGTTCCTGGAAATCGCACTATCGGTTATAGTGAAGTGATTGCATATTATGCAATGATCGATTATAGTCTCTCTTTTAAATGGCGAGCTTCAGGCGGACTTCGCGTTGAGCACGCAGATATCTTTGCTGATATTTATGAATATGATAGATTGGGATATGCAGCCGGAGATATCCGTAGGAAAGCGGAAGGTGATAATTTCTTAGCGAATCCTGGAATCATCAATGAAACTAAATGGCTACCTAGCCTCAATGTCGTTTACAAATATCGTGATGATGAATCTAAGTCGATAAATATACGAGCAAATTATAGCCGAACCACAGCCTACCCCAGTATTCGCGAAATCACAGAAAATAATATTCTCGATTTTGAATTGCGATCAACCGTATTTGGGAATTCAACATTGAAGCCAGCTGACGTTGATAATTTCGACCTGCGTTGGGAAGGTTACTTTAAGAATGCAAGCAATATTTCGATAAGTGCTTTTTATAAGAAGTTTAAGAATCATATCGAATTGTTGAATTTTAATGATGCAAACACATGGACGAATGTAGACGACTCGTATGTGGTGGGTTTGGAAGTGGAAGGTGTAAAAAAATTAACAAAGAATTTAGAGATCCGCGCCAATGTTACCGCCATAAAATCTGAAACAAATGTGGTGATGAAGAGCCGAAAAGATGTTAATGGAGTAATTGTACTTACTCCCTATGATACGCTTGTTCGCCCCATGTATGGTCAAGCTCCTTTTATTATTAATGCAATCGTTAATTATAATTTTGAGAAGAGTAGAGTGAATGTCACTCTTTCTTATAACATCCAAGGTAAACGTTTAGTGATTGCTGCTACCGAGAATGTTCCCGATGTTTATGAAATGCCAAGAAATGTGATTGATTTCAAAGTTTCAAAGCAATTAGGTAAACACTTCACCACTTCACTTACTGTTCGTGATATTTTAAATCAACCTGTGCAACGAAGATTTGAATTGGAAACAGACGAAAAACTGGATTACGATAGTTTTCGTTGGGGTAGAAGTGTCAATTTAGGTTTAAATTATAGACTGTAATATAAAATGAAATTACATAAATATCTAAAAGGTCTTACATCTCTTATACTCACAGTAGTTTTTATTATCGTTAGTTCTAATGTAGGGGTCGCTCAAATAAAAGGCGTCTCTGTTGAAACCTATTATGTTGCCGATATCAATGACATTACCGATAATACGGGTGGTCGTAGCCTATCACTCGGAGCGAAAACATATAGAATTTTTGTTGAACTTGAACCAGGAAGTAAACTTCGTAAAATTTATGGTGATTCTCTTCATCCACTTTTGATCATGAGTGATTCTATTTTTTATAATAATAATGATCGTCCATCCAATGAATTCGGATATGAAATACAGGCATCGTGGTATGAAGATAATCCAACACTTGCACTCGATAGTTGGTTGACATTAGGTCTGGCATCTAAAACGCATAAAGGTATTATGAAGTCAAAGGATACAGATGGAGATATTATTGCAGGTGCTAATAATTTAGGAGGAACAGCAGCGATCCCGGGAGGGTTATTGGTAAATACTGATCCAATAATGGGTATTCCTTTAACTACTGATGATGGTTTAGTTCCCAATAACGGAGTGTTTGCTACTTGGCTTGATGTTGGATTTAAAGATGCTTTTGGAAATGATACCACCATCTTTGGTGCAGATAGTTTAGGAAACGAATTTAAATGTTATGGTTGTGCTTTGCAACAAACATTAGGAGTGGAAGGTCCAAGTCAAGATAGTTCAAGAATTTTAGTAGCACAACTAACCACTACAGGTGAATTGAAGTTTGAGTTAAACTTAACATTGGAGCAAACCGATGTAAATGGAAATTCGGTGTTGATTGATTATGTAGCTACGGATGATTCCCTCAGACCTGGAGAAGTAGTAAGTCCTTTTTTATCGTATCCATTAGCATGTGGTTGTACGGATCCAACGTATTTGGAGTACAGTGGTACTTATACTTGCTTGGAATCAGATTCATGTAAAACATTAATCGTTTTTGGTTGTATGGATACATTAGCGTGTAATTATAAACTAGAAGCAAATTTTAATATTAGTTCACTCTGTTGTTATCCTGGTTATTGTAATGATCTTGATATTGCTCTGGTATGTCCAACGTTGAACCTCGGAAGATTTGCATCTTCTAGCGTATTGGTCTATCCGAATCCTAGTAATGGTCCTCTTACGGTGGAATTATTTTCGAAGAAGAAACAGCAAGCTACTATGGAGATATATAATTCGTTGGGTGCTTTGGTGTATTCCGACATGATTTTTTTAAATGAGGATGTTACATTGTCAAGTCATAACATCGAATTATTGCAAGACGGTGTTTATTTGGTCAGAGTAGTAGCCGATCAATTAAATGAAAGCATCCGTGTTGTTAAACAAAATAATAATTAATAGGAACTGTTATGCGTAATTCAATTCGATTCTTCCAACAACATTCTTCTCTACGATTTCTCGCGTTTTTAGTTTTGTATTTATTTTTTGGTTTAAGCGCTTGTAAAGATGATGATGAAGCTACACCTGTAGTCGAAACAGGAACTATGATTGATGTTGATGGAAATATCTACAAAACAGTTTTGATCGGCGGTAAGTGGTGGATGGCTGAGAATTTGAAAGTTAAACATTATCGTGATGGCCAAGATGTAAATGAATTAGCAGATGTTACTTCTTGGAGTCAAGGCAATCCTGGATATTCTGTTCACCCCGATGCAACAACGGCAATGGGATATCTTTATAATTGGGCTGCAGTTTCAAATGCTGCAGGACTAGCTCCTGATGGTTGGCATATTGCAACTGACGATGATTGGAAACAATTAGAAAGTGCAGTGGGTATGGAGTCATCGGAAATTGTAAAAACTGGTTGGAGAGGTTCTGTCGAAGGCAATGCCTTAAAAGCAGCAGGAATTGATAACTGGAATCGATTTGATCCCGTTTGGGCAACCAATAGTAGCGGCTTTTCTGCATTATCTGGTTCTTGTCGCTTGTTTGATGGTAAGTTCGGATTTCCAAGTCGTTTGTATACTGGATTTTGGTGGACCGCTTCTGAAAACTCTTCCGATAACTCGAAAGCTTGGTATCGTTACTTGGATTATAAAACATCAGAAGTATTTAGACAGTATGTTCAAAAGGAATACGGAATGAGTGTGCGTTGTGTTAAAAACAATTGAGTGTCCATTTCAAATATTAATTTTATTTTTTGATTGTATTAATTTTAAGCTTTGCTGGTTAGTATTGTAGATTGAAAGAAATTACATTTTTCAATTTCACCATTCACCAATTCACTAATTCGCCAATTCACCAATTCGCCAATTTACCTCCCGATAGCTATCGGGATCACCATTTTCACGTTAACATACAGGTGAAATACAAATAATGATTTAGTAAGTTTCTGGATATTTCCAGATAAAATACCCCCTCTACTTTTGACCCAGCTAAAGAGTACATGTATTATTTAAACCAAATAAAAAATCAATTAAAAAAAATGAAAAAACTAATTACAAAATTAGCTGTTGCTGCCGGGATGGTAGTTGCAGTGGGAACAACAGGTTCTGCTCAAAACAACTTAGGCGCTGATTGTGGATGTCCTTCTGTTTCTAGCCGTCCTACTAAGAACTTCAGTTCTTATGTTGATGTAGATGGAAATCTACTTGCGAATCTTTATTTGTCTTGCGACACTACGTACATCCTTAACGACAAAGTTTGGGTAGGTGCTGGTAAGTCAATCACAATTGCTCCTGGAACTGTTATCAAAGGTACACCAACGGGTATCGGTGTTCAGCAAAATTCTCTTGTTATTATGCGTGGTGGTAAAATTTATGCTTCTGGTACTAACACATGTCCAATTGTATTTACATCAACAAATGATCCAGTGAATGGAACTTATCCAATTGGCAACCGTGCTGAGTGGGGTGGAATTCAAATTTTAGGTAGCGCTCAATTAGCACGCCTTGGAGGTGTTGCCATTACAGGTGGTGGAACAACTGCTAACGGTGAATGGTTAATGGAAGGTTTGAATGCAGATGCTCGTTCAATCTTTGGTGGTGGTTCAACACCTAACAACAATGATAATTCAGGTATTCTTCGTTATATCTCTATTCGTCATGCGGGTGGTGCAACTGCTGCTAACGTAGAGTTAAACGGTTTATCATTGGGTGCTGTTGGTAGTGGAACTACTATTGAAAACATTGAAGTGCTTTCAAATGATGATGATGCTATCGAGTGGTGGGGTGGTACTGTAAACTGTAAGTACATCAACTTCATGTTCCTGAATGATGACGGTTATGATATCGACATGGATTATGATGGAAAATTGCAGTTCTTGTTTGGTGTAAAAGCTCCTGCTGCTGTTGCTCCGGGTGGTGAAAGTGGTTTCGAATGGGATGGTGATGAAGGTTCTTCTACCTGGTTCGGTGGTTATTCTTCTGCTGTTTCTACTATTAAATCTCATCCTGTAGTTTACAATGCAACAATTCTTGGTAATGGTTCAAACACAGGTGCGGGTGGTTCTGGTACTACCGCTGGAAACCCTTTCGGTATTAGCTTCAAAGCAGATGCTGAAGGTGAAATCTACAATTCTATCTTTACTGGTTTCCGTGGTGGAATGAATTTACAAGGTGGTTCTGATTCTTCTTATGTTAACTGGGTAAACAATCTTGTAAAAGTTCAATGTAACCATTGGGTAGCTTGTACTTTCCCTGCTTCTAACACCAATGTTCCTTTCACAGGTGCTGATTCTACTAAATTCTTCAGTGAGAATAACGTAAACACAAATACAGTTGCTGGATTCGATTATTTATTTAACATCAATGGTACAACAAACGTAGTTTCTGACAATATTGATGTAGTACCAACTAGTAATCTTACAACTACTTGTTCAGCTCCAAATGATGGTTTCTTTACACCTGCTCCTTTCCGCGGTGCATTTGAAGCTGGTAAAAAGCCTTGGTTAAACAAATGGGCTTACACTTCAGTGATCAACGTAATTCCTGGTTTAACACCATGTCCTACTGATCTTAACTCTGACGGTCAAACTAACACTTCTGACTTCTTAATTTTCGTTGCTCAATTTAACCTTTCTTGTAATTAATATTTCTTAAATCAAAAAATCAATAAATCATCAACTAAAAAAATTATGAAAATTAAAAATATATTAGCAGGACTTGCTTTCTTGCTAGTAGGAAACACCGCGAATTCTCAGGGTCTGCAGAATATCATCGTGGAGAAGTACTACGTATCAAATGCAGCAGATGCTGCCGCTGCCAATGCTGATTTATCAGGGGCAGGTTACACGACAGGTACGCTGCCTGTAGGATCAGTAACATTTCGTGTGTATGCTGATTTAAATCCAGGATGGGGAATTCAATCCGTATACGGAGTTCCTTCTCATCCATTGGTTTTAACAACAACTACTAGTTTCTATAATCATACAAACGGTAATACGACTGGAGGAAATTTCTCAAGTGCTAGTGCCGGTATCATTGGTTCAGGAACAACGTTCTTAGATTCTTATTTGTCTTGCGGTGCAATTGCTCCTGGTCGTTTCGGAGTATTGAAGTCAGAAGATGCTGTTGCAGGTGGAGCTAACTTAGCTTTCACTCCAAGTACAGTTCTTGCTAACAATGATCCAAGTGCCGCTCCAGCAATTACCACTGCTGACGGTATGTATAATACTGCAGGTTCACCTGCTTTACTTTCTTTAACGATGTTAGGTGATGCTGCAAGTCCATTGGTAAACATGTTTACTGACGGTTCTGTAGTAGGTAATAATTACACAAGTACGAATACTTCTTGGGGAGTATTGGGTGAGCAAGTAGGAGTATTTCCTGCTGGATCAAACCGTGTGTTGTTAGGTCAGTTTACTTCGGATGGTGTGTTTCACTTTGAATTAAATCTTCAACTTAGAAATACTACTACTTTTGCAATTGAAAACTACGTTTCTTCAAATCCTACAGGTGCAGAAATTTTAAATGCAACACTTGCTGGAACATTTAACGTAGCAAACATCAACCCAACTATTAGTATCACGAATCCATTGAATGGTGCTTCTTTCTTTGTTGGTGATGCAGTTACTATCGATGCTACCGCTGCTGATGCAGATGGTTCTGTTGCTTCTGTAGAATTTTTTGTAAATGGTGTTTCAATCGGAGTTGATAATACAGCTCCTTATTCTACATCATGGACAGCTACTTCAGGTAACAAAGCGTTAACAGCGAGAGTTACTGATAACTTAGGTGCTCAAACTACTTCTGCTGCTGTGAATATCACAGTAGGAGTAAACGTTGCTCCAACAGTGAGTCTTACAGCTCCTGCTAATGGTGCTAACGTAATCGGTGGTACTGCAGTAAATATTGATGCGAATGCAGCAGATGCTGATGGTACGGTTGCTAATGTTGAGTTCTTTGTTGATGGTGTTTCTGTAGGAGTTGATGCTACTTCGCCTTATTCAGTGAGCTGGACAAGTGCTGCTCCTTTCGGTAATCGTGTTATTACTGCTCGTGCAACAGATAACTTCGGTGCTCAAACTACTTCAGCTTCAAGAACAATATTTATCTTGAATCCTGCTGGTGCTCCTTATTTGATTGGTAATATCGTGAGTACTTGTGTTCCAAGTAACTTCTGTTTGCCAATTAAAGCGTCTACTTTAAGTCCAGTTTCTAACGTGATCGGTTATGATATCGTTCTTGATTATGATGTAACTAAAGTTACTCCAACGGGTGCTATCGTAAGAAGCAATGATTTACTTGCTCCAACTTACAACTACAACCAAGTAAGCACTGCTCATTCAATTGATGCAGTAAATGGTAAAATGCGTATCGCAGTATATTTCAATTCTGGAGCTCCTGCAGCTGCTCGTTTCTCTGGAACTGGTGAAATCATCTGTGTTGAATTTGCTAAAACTGCTAGTTTCTTGAATGTAGATACTGCAATTTTTAAAGCGGATACTTTGTTAGAAAGCCGTATCACGGGTGTTCAATTACAACCTGTTGATTCTGGTTTGTTCTCTACGTATAAGGATAGCATCTTTAATAGCTCTTTACGTTTCTGGGAAGATAATAGCCCAATCCGTTACAATGCTGCAGCTCCTAGTGATTATTTGATTACTAATATCTATGGTAATAGTATCGCTTGTAATAACCAATCATTGGTTGCAGTTCAACCTGACGTGAATGGTGATTTCTCTTACAATATCAACAACGGACCTAAATTAGAAGTGATAAAGGATATCGCTGCTGCAACAGACGTACAACCTGTAGTAAATGGTTTCGATGCGTTCTTAACACGTCGTGTATTAATTCTTGATGCTAGCTTCACTCCTTCAGTTTATCAAATGATTGCAATGGATGTGAATATGGATGGTTCGGTTTCTTCTGGTGACCTTTCTCAAATTAACCAACGTGCTGTATTGTTCCTTCCTGAATTCCAACAAGCTTGGAACTATGATGCAAATGGTACTCCTATCCCTCCAGTACGTGCTTCACGCGATTGGTCTTTTGTTGATGTAGCAACCGTGAGTTCTACTCCTGCTTATTATATTTCTACAACTTACCCTTCAAATGACGGTATCGGTTTCAGTAAGAACAAAGTTCCAGTTGTTCCTTTTTGTAGCAACATTCCAGTTCTTGATTATTCTGGTTGCCCAATTATCGGTACTGAGTCTTACAAAGGAATCTTAATCGGTGATGTGAATGGTAATTATTCTTCAAACAATGGCGCACCAAGTCCTTTCAGAGTAGGTTCTACTGATAAGGTGAGCTTCAATTTGTCAAATGCAATTATTGCAAATGGTTTTGTAACGATTCCTGTTTCTTTCCAATCAACTGAATCAGTAAATGCAATTGACTTCTCATTGAAAATGAACAGTGCTAAACTTAGCTTTGATGGTGTTGAAGATTTAACAGGTAAAATGATGATCATGTCTCATTATAATACCAACGATCAAACAATCCGCTTTACTTCGAATAGCATGGATGCAATCGAGAAAAATACGCAAGTATTAAACATTCGTTTTGCTATCAATGGAAATGAAATGACAGCAAGTGATTTATCTGATTTAACTGCTTACTTGAATGGAGAGCACGTGCAATTAGACGTAAACACTGAGCGTTCACTTTCTGCTGAAAAGTTGAACGTATCTGTTTATCCAAATCCAGTAAATAGCATGTTGAATGTATTAACATCTGAAGATGCTCAAGTTGAATTATCTGACATGAGCGGTCGTGTAGTTCTTGCAGTGGCTAATGTTTTAGCAGGTGAGAAAATTGAAATGGATGTGAAAACATTATCTAATGGTGTTTACATGTTGAAAGTTTGGAATGGTGGATTTATTTCTACTAGCAAAGTAGTTGTGAAACACTAATTGAATTGGGGTTTTGACAGAGGCTTCGGGATTTTTCCCGAAGCCTTTTTTTTTGAATTATCTTATAATGCATTCATTTTATAAGTTCTGAACTGTGAAATAAATTTCTAGTTTGTTAATGTTGACTTAACACTCCCAATGTTGCTATTTTTTAAGTTTGCTAGATATTCTAGTGTGTGGAGTTCAAAATGAAATTGAGTAAATTTATATTGTCTTTTCTGTTATCATTCGGTTTTGGTGTGGATAGCTATGCTCAAATTGAAAGATTTGCTTTTCAAGATACACTGAATGAATATTTTTATTTGGAATCATTTCAGGAAATGGAAATGAAAAAATTATTTTCATCAGAAAAATTCGATTCATCATTAAATTCTTCTAGAAGTAGTTTTATGGCGATTATTTCTTATTCGGGCCCATCCTCCATCTGTCCTGGGCAATCCGTGGTCTTAACTGGAAATGGTCAAAAAGGATGTAACTATTTATGGACTACCGGGCAAACTACTAAATCAATCACAGTAACGCAGCCTGGAACCTATGGATTAACATTGAATTGCTATAAATGCTATTATGGAATTTATATTGCCAATCCGATCACTATCGGAGGCAATACGCTGATAACCGATCTAAATACGGATGGAGTAGTGGATGTGTTGGATTATATCATTTTTTTAGGTGAATACCTCACTCCTTGCCCCGGTTGTCCACAAGATTTTTATCCCGATGGTTTTGTTGATACGCGCGATTATCTGATTTGGGTAGCCGATATTTTTAAAACTTGTAATTAAAATTTCTTGGGTTGTTTTAGTTAACAATTCCCTTACACAAGTATAATTCGCAGTTTACATCAATTTCATTTTGCAGTAGTAAATTTGTAAGATAGAAATGGATATCATGAAAAGTTTAAAAATAATAGGATGTGCCTGGATGCTTATGTTCCTTTGTGCCCAACCAAACTCAGCAAAGTCTTTAGTGGTTAGTGCTAGTGGATATACTGAAAGTGCTAATAGCTTTGAGAGGATCAATGTTGCGGAACTCGCTAATGATGCCATACTCGGTACCGTATCTATCGATTCTGCCGATTCTGTATTTTTTAGCATGAACAATGCTATTTATAATGGAACGCATGTTTCTTTTCCGATTTATTTTAATTCAGATGATTTAATTTATTCATTCGATTATTCTTTCAAATTCAATCACAATCGAGTTGCTTTTGATACGATTACCATGGAGCCTGCCGGACAACCATTATTGGCATTTTTCCATTATAATACAAACGATTCTACGGTACGATTTACATCCAGTAACCTTGTGGCCATTGCAAATGCAACACCCATCGCTATGATTCATTTTGATTTTGTTGGGGGTACTACTCCCCTGTTGGATTCAACTGATTTGTATAATTTGAAAAGTTATTTAAATGGAGATGCAACATCTGAAGTAATTATTCCGCCTACTACCGTGGGATTGAACGATGATTTAGCTGCAGAATGGGGATTAAGCCTTTTCCCAGTACCCACAAGCAGCGAATTGAATGTTAAAATTAATCGGGATGCAAATTTGGAAGTTCTTTCGCTCGATGGGAAATTGGTAATGTCTAATATCAATTTATCTTTCCAAGGAATGAATACCTTGAATTTGCAAGATCTTCAGAATGGTATCTACCTACTTCGTGTAATCAGTGAAGGAAGTGTTTTCTCCCAGAAGATTGTAATTGCAAAATAATTAGAACCGATAAATTTTCTGTAATAAAATGATTTATCTTTCTTCTTTAGTGTTGAATAATTGATGTTCGTGTTGAATCTTGTCCTCGTATTTTTGGTTGAGGATGTGATTTTTGTACCAATACCCCGATTCTTTAATGGTACGCTTTTGATTGGAATAGTCAATATGTACTAAACCAAAGCGTGGATAATATCCCTCAGCCCACTCAAAATTGTCGTGTAAGGACCAAACAAAGTATCCACATAATTTTGAACAGTCCATTCTTGCTCTATTGATATGAAGCATGTAATTTTTTAAATAACTCAATCGCTGAGAATCCTTAATTTCATTGCCAGTAACATGATCTGGAAAGGCAGCACCGTTCTCACTGACAATTATATTTTTTACTTCAGGATAAGCAGCGTATTTGTGAATGAGTGAATGGATTCCTTCAGGATAAATTTCCCAATTGAGTAAGGTGTGCGGAACTTGTCTCGTTCTCGCGTCAATAAGTTTAGCATTGATGTAAGGCGTAAACCACGAATGCTTCACCACCTCTCGCGTGTAGTTTTGTATTCCGATAAAGTCAGGAGTTGCTTTTAATAAGGTCTCATCATCTTTTTGATAAAACTTTTCTATTTCTTTTAAAAATGGAAGG
This sequence comes from Bacteroidota bacterium, assembly GCA_016709725.1. Classification (GTDB taxonomy): domain Bacteria; phylum Bacteroidota; class Bacteroidia; order AKYH767-A; family OLB10; genus JAJTFW01. Next base: position 505,583 of record JADJMG010000001.1, on the reverse strand, counting down.
TCTTTAACCGGATAACCATATCCCAAAAGAGGTTCTACGAAAAATCGATTCATTAAGGCATCTACACGAACGGCCGCTTGTTGATCATTTGGTGAATCACTGAAGGGAGTAATCCAAGAACAGGAATAAGTGGTTCCAACATTAAATAAAGCATTGTGTTCTTTTATTTGCCTAATTCCCACAGCTTGTGCCAATGATGCATGGTGTGCTGCTGAGAGGAAACTATTCATTCCCTTTTTACCCGGTGCATGAATCCCTAGAAAATATCCAGCGCCTGTAAATACTAAAGGCTCATTTAATACCATCCAATTGGAAACCCGATCTCCAAATTTTTGAAGCATAAGTTCAACATATTCACTAAACCAGGAAAGAATATCTCTGTTATTCCATCCACCATTTAGTTCAAGTTGTAACGGTAGATCCCAATGATAGAGAGTAACCCATGGAGTAATTCCTCTTTCTAAACAAGCATCTATTAGTCGATCATAAAAGTCGATTCCTTTTTGATTGATGTTTCTTGTTCCTTGAGGTAAAACACGTGGCCAGGATATGGAAAATCGAAAATTAGGAATGTGTAATGCTTGTACAATGTCTAAATCTTCTTCGTATCGATAGTAAAAGGAATTAGCGATTTCTGGAGTATGTCCACCTGCAATTTTCCCCTTTCGTAATGAAAATTCATCCCAAATGCTGGGTCCTTTTCCATCTAAATAGGAAGCACCCTCAGTTTGTAAAGCCGAGGTAGCTACGCCCCAATGAAAAGGTTTTTTTAAAAGCTTCACAGGTTGCTTAAGCTAGTTTTACTTTAGAGGGACGCGTTAATTTTTGTAAAATAGAATGATCCGAAAAGAAGTTGTTTTCATCTAATTCTTGTCCTGCATGTCTTTCAATAATCTGATCTAATAAGTCAGAAGTTTCATCCGGATAATCAACAGAAATGGTATTTAACTGTTGAAACCAACTATCTAGTTTAGGAAGTTGTTTTTCTTTTAAATTCGGTAAAATTTCTACACCCATCGATTTTAGTACAGCAGCGTTGCAATGTTGTTCGTATTGCGTTTTCATGGGAATGGCCAATAATGATTTTCCCAAATAAAGCGCTTCTGCTGTAGTGCCAAATCCTGCGTTGCATATTACTCCAGAAGATTCAGCCATGCTTTTTACAAAAGTGTCTTGGTTAATAGGAATGACGCGGAAATTCCGATGACGATAAGTGATTTTTGATTTTTTACTAAAGAGCTGGAAATCGATGTCAGAGTAAGTTTTCAATTTCTTAATCACTTTCTCATCATCAAAGCTGGGAAGATAAACCGTAACATAAGGTTTGGTCTCAACTTTGGCATTTCGTATTTCTTTTCGAATGATGGGTGTATGAATGCTCGAATCAAATTTTTTAAAGTGAAAACCATAATTAAAAGTTCCTGGCGCATAGTGATTAAGTATCATCTTACCGAAAGGATCTTTCGTTTTAGGTTTTGGAGCTAAAGGATGTAAACTGGCCACTTGATTACTTAATCCAACACAAACTTTATTTTTTAAATGACAGGCCCATGCCGATACGGGCTCAAAATCACTAATGACTAAATCGTATTTTTCTACAGGTAAGCTTTTTATTTCTTTTAAGAGTTGGATCGAATCTAGATTCAGATAAGTGCGAAGAATATCCACTCCTCCTTGCTTACCAAAAACAAATCCCATTCCTTTGTAATTGTATTCAACCGGAAATGGAACTTTTAAATCCCACTGCGAAGCACTGATGAGTACATCAACATTCGCTTTTTTCTTTAATATCGGAATGATTTCAAGCGCTCTGCTGATATGTCCGTTACCCGTGCCCTGTATGGCATACAGTATTTTCATTCTTCTTAATAATTTTAGTGGAGGATTCGTTATTGCTGGAATAAATTTCGCCGAGAAGGATATTAAACAATTCCTTGTTGTTTAAGTATACAAAGTTGTTTACTATTTCTTGTTCGGGATCATTTTCAAATTGTGCTTGTTCTTGATGATGATAAAGCGACCATTTGTTTTCATGATATTCCAAAGCAGTAAGGTTCTCTACCCAATCACCACTATTTAAATAGCCAACTTCTCCATGCTCATTTTTAATGGTTCTTATTTCGGGTTGATGGATGTGTCCACACACCACATAATCATATCCATTGCTAATGGCTATATCTGCACAAATCACTTCAAAATTGTTGATGTACTTCACAGCACTCTTCACCCCGTTTTTAATTTTTTTGGATAATGATATTTTCTCTTTACCCATTTTTTTTAAGATACTATTGGTACATGCATTAATTAAAATCAGAAGGTCGTAACCAATCGCACCTAATTTGGTGAGCCACTTTGCATGTTGCATGGTGACGTCAAACACATCGCCGTGAAATACCCAAGCACGCTTTCCATCCATCTCTAATACGAGCTTGTTGTCAATGGATAAATTGCCTAATTGAAATCCAGAAAATTTTCGAAGCAACTCATCATGATTTCCCGTGATGTAATGTACAGGAACACCACTCGTCGCTAAAGAAATTATTTCTTTTACCACCTGCATGTGATCTTTTGGAAAGTAGTTTTTACTGAATTGCCACATGTCAACAATATCCCCATTCAGAATTAACCTTCCAGGTTGTATCGACTTCAAATATTGGCAAAGCTCTTTGGCGTGGCATCCATAGGTGCCTAAATGAACATCGGAAATTACTACTACTTCAACTTCTCTTCTCACTTTCTTTATCTTCGCAGTAGTCTTCAAGCCGTAGTGGGGTTTTTAAAGTCTACCGAAAGCCGATCGTAGTGAAAATTTTTATTCCAAATGGTAGTAATTTTTAGAATAGTAAAGCGCTCGATAAAAGCCCAGCTTATTTTATTTAAAAATGCATGTATCACTTTATTTTTCACGATACAATATTACGCGCACAATGTTAGAGTTTTATTACCAAGAAGTTAGATGATTGTTAATAATCTAGACGGAAATAGAAAAAGAGAAAAAAGCTTTATGAAAAGTAGAACAAAGCACAAACACGATTTTTAAACTTCGCTGTGTTGTTTTAAAGAAAGTTAAATTCTGGAATTATTGTACAATAAACCAAGGATTCAATAAATCCGTTTTATTGTACACGACCGGACTTTGATCTTTTGCATTGATCACCGTAAACCCTGCCGAATGCGCGATGGCTTGTCCTGCCGCTGTATCCCATTCCATGGTAGGAGCAAAGCGTGGATATACATCCGCAGCGCCTTCTGCTACTAAACAAAGTTTTAATGAACTTCCTTTAGAGATCATTTGTAAATCGGAATGGCTCTGCTTGAGTTCATCTATGAAAACAGTAGTTTCTTCACTCAAATGGGAACGCGATGCTACGACAGTGAAAGGACGATTTTCATTTTTGATGGGTAATCGTCTGCTTGCAGTAATTAAACGATCTGCAATATGAGGGGTTTGAATAATATGCGTTAAATATTCTAAATCGGCTTCTGCTTTATAAGATCCTGTTCCTTCAGCGCCAAAGTAGAGGGAGTCAATGATCGGTGCATAGATAACCCCAAGTATGGCAACACTATTTTTAATGAGTGCAATGTTCACCGTGAATTCTCCATTCCTTTTAATAAACTCTTTCGTCCCATCTAATGGATCAATTAACCAAAATATTCCCCACTTACTTCGCTCTGCAAAGGGAATCTCTCTTCCTTCCTCGCTTAATAAAGGCAATCCAGTTTCATTCAGAATGTCTACAATCTTATGATGTGATTTTTTATCAGCCTCCGTCAAAGGACTTTTATCGTCTTTCAATTCCACACTGAATTCACGCCCGTAAACTTCTTTAATTTCTTTTCCAGCAAGCACTGCCGCTTTAATGGCGATTGATAAAAGTTGATTGTAGTTTTCCATTTGAACTATTGAATAAAGTGTAAAATAAATTAAACGATCATTCCGGCACCTATCGTTTCATTCGTGGATTCATCAATGAGTATGATACTTCCAGTATGACGATTTTTTCGATAGCTATCAAAAAAGATGGGAACGGTAGTTTTAATGGAAATACGCGCAATGTCATTCATGCCAATCTTTTTATCTTCTTCGTTACGATGTAAAGTACTTATATCAATTTTATAACGAATGTCTTTGATGATACACCGTGCATCCTTTGTAGTGTGACGTAAGGCGTATTTACCGCCACCTTGTAAAGGTGTAGAGTTCAACCAACACACCATGACATCAAATTCTTGCAAGATGTTGGGAACATTGTTTTCACGAACAATCATATCACCACGACTGATGTCAACATCTCTATCTAAAGTAATGGTCACTGACATCGGCGAATATGCTTCTGGAATTTCTTCTCCAAAAAGTTCAATGGTTTTTACAGTCGCAATTTCTTCACTCGGTAAAACTTTAATTTTATCACCTGGTTTAAAGATGCCACTGGAAATTCTTCCGGCATAGCCTCTGTAATCGTGATATTCGGTTTGTTGTGGACGAATTACATATTGCACCGGGAAACGGCAATCAATATGATTTTCGTCGCTGCTGATGTGTAAATTCTCCAATAAATACATCAATGTTGGACCATTGTACCACGACATGTTTTTAGATTTGTCAACAACGTTGTCACCCAGCAATGCACTGATTGGTAAAAAACTTACGTCCTTAATATCCAGTTTTGAAGAAAGTGATTTAAACTCATCCACCACTTTTTCAAAAGCAGCCTCTTCGTAATTCACTAAGTCCATTTTATTGATGCAAATGATCAAGTGAGGAATTTGAAGGAGTGATGCAATGAATGAATGACGAATGGTTTGTTCCAATACTCCTTTGCGCGCATCAACTAATATTAATGCAGCGTTGGCAGTAGAAGCACCCGTCACCATGTTTCGAGTGTATTGAATATGTCCGGGAGTATCCGCAATGATAAATTTACGCTTTGGCGTAGCAAAATAGCGGTAAGCTACATCAATGGTAATTCCTTGCTCTCTTTCTGCCTTTAATCCATCTGTAAGTAAACTTAAATCCACATGCTCAAATCCTCGCTGTGAACTACGCTGTTCAATGGCTTCGAGTTGGTCTTCAAAAATTTGTTTACTGTCATATAATAATCGACCGATTAATGTGCTCTTCCCATCATCAACACTTCCTGCAGTGGTGAAGCGAAGTAACTCCATGTTTAAATATCCGTCTTTACTAAAATCACTCATTTTCTTTCTATTGAATTATCAAATATTATTTTAACTGTAGTAGATGTAGATCTACTAAAAATAACCTGCTTTTTTTCTGTCTTCCATGGCGGTTTCACTGCGCTTATCGTCTGAACGAGTTCCGCGTTCAGTCGTCTTGCTTGCTGCTACTTCTTCAATGATTTGTTGTAAGCTATTTGCAGGCGAGAGAACAGCTCCTGTACAAGTCATATCACCAATGGTACGGAAACGAACTGTCATCATTTCTGCTTTTTCAGTTTCACGAACCGTAATGTATTCGGAGTTGGCGAGTAACATTCCATCACGCTTCACAATTTCACGTTGATGTGTAAAATAAATATTAGGAATATCAATTTTTTCCATGGCGATGTACATCCACACATCCATCTCTGTCCAATTACTTAACGGAAACACTCGGAAATGTTCACCTTGATGTTTACGTCCATTCAACAACATCCATAACTCTGGACGTTGATTTTTTGGATCCCATTGACCAAATTCATCACGGTGCGAAAAGAATCTTTCTTTCGCTCTTGCTTTTTCTTCGTCTCTGCGTGCGCCTCCCATAGCAGCATCCACTTTTAATTCTTCTAAGGCATCTAACAGCGTAATCGTTTGCAACATATTGCGACTTGCATTAGGGCCTTTCTCTTCCTTAGCACGACCAGAATTAATAGAATCTTGAACATTACGGACAATTAAATTGGCACCAATTTCTGCTACCATTTTATCTCGAAACTCAATCGTCTCAGGAAAATTATGTCCTGTATCAATATGCAAGAGTGGGAAAGGGATGCGAGCCGGATAAAATGCTTTGCGTGCTAAGTGAGTCATTACGATGGAATCTTTTCCACCTGAGAATAACATAGCAGGCCTCTCAAATTGAGAAGCGGTTTCACGAATAATATATATAGCCTCAGCTTCGAGTTCGCGAAGGTGATTTAAATGATAAAGGATCATCCTTTCAAGGGTTTAATGCAATTGTACGTATAGGATAGAATTTTGTTCACACTATCGTCCAATTTTTCTTGGTCGGTGTGTACAGTAATTTCGGGGTGTGTGGGAATTTCGAAGGGGGACGAAATCCCGGTAAAGTTAGGGATTTCTCCTCTACGAGCCTTGGCATAAAGACCTTTTACATCTCTTTGTTCACAAATTTCGAGGGGGCAATCGACATGGATCTCAATAAATTCGCCCTCTTTGAGTAGATTTCTCACCGCCTCTCGATCTTCACGAAAAGGGGAGATAAAGGCGCTGATAACGATGATTCCAGCATCTAAAAAGAGCTTGGCTACTTCACCAATTCTTCTAATATTTTCTTTTCGACCAGTTTCACTGAAGTCAATATTGCTATTGAGACCATGACGGATATTGTCACCATCCAGTAAATATGTTTTAAAACCTTGTTGATGCAACGCTTGCTCCACGCGATCAGCGATGGTTGACTTTCCAGATCCACTGAGTCCAGTGAGCCATAATAGAACAGGCTTTTGTTGTAATAATTTTTCTCTGTCTGCCTTACTAATTTTATAATCTTGCTTTACGATATCTAAATTTTTCATTTGTCGAATTTCAATGTTTAATTTAAATAAGATTATACCAATACGCAATTCCAAAAATGGTCATCGTCATATAGATCAAAGTAGGGATAAATCCGTAACGTACATAATCAGAAAATCGATATCCTCCCGGACCAAAAACCATCAAGTTCGTTTGATAACCAAATGGAGTAATGAAATCTGCCGAGCTAGCAAATGCAATGGTAAGTAATAAAGGCGTCACATCCTGCATTCCAATTTGATTCCCTGTCGCAACAGCAATGGGGAAAGTAATAGCAACTGCAGCTGCATTCGTTACAAACATGGTAAGAACATTCGTTACCAAATACAGTCCTAAAATGACACCCAAGGTTTCATGTAGATTGATTGAGTAATGGATTACTGCTTTAGCAAAATATTGATCGGCTCCAGAATTGGATATTGCTTTTCCAATTCCGAGAGCCATGGCCAGCATTACCATCAGTTCAAGGTCTAAGGATTTTTTAACATCATCTACATTTAAAAATCCTGCTAAGGCTATAGCACCTGTAATGATGAAAAGCGACATAAATAAACTCATCATACCACAGGCTTCTAATGCGAAAGCTAAGGCGATGGCGAGTAAAATATATTTAATTCTGTTTTTACTGGTATTATTGATTTCTCGTCGTTTGGAAACAAGGATAAGATCACGATTTAGTTCTGCTCTTTTCCGAAATCCTTTTCCAGCCACTACTAAAAGCAAATCACCAAATCGCAATTCAATATCACCCACCTTACCACTAATTTTTTCACCGTCGCGATTTACAGCCACAATTCCAGCGTCAAATATTTCCCTGAAGTTCGTTTGATTAATGGCTTTGTTTATTAAAGAAGAATTGGGTGCAATAATGGTCTCTATCACTTCTACTTTTCCATCCAAAGGATATTCCGAATATTCCGCAGGAATTAAATCACTTTGATTACTTAATAAATCGATGACAGTGTCTGTTTCACCCGCAAAAATTAAGATGTCGTTTACTTGAATGATTTCTTTAGGAGATACCGGTGCAATTTTTTTGGTTCCACGAATTATTTCAACGACATACAATCCGCGAAGTTGTCGGAGCTTGTTGCTGTCAATCGAATTTCCAATATAGGTAGAAGCCTCAGGTACTTTCGTTTCAATTAAATATTTTCTGGAGTCTTCTTTAAAATCAGTAAGCGCGTCGGTACGATCAGGTAGTAATTTTTTACTAAAGATAACGATGTAAATTACCACTAAAACAAGAATAGGAAATCCAATAGGAGTAAAAGAAAACATACTCAATGGTTTCAATCCTGCATCAACAGCCATTCCACTCACAACTAAATTTGTGGAGGTTCCAATTAATGTCATGGTGCCACCAACAATAGCTGCCATTGATAATGGCATTAATACTTTGGAAGGATTAATTTTTTTCTTCTTTGCCCAATCATAAACATAGGGAATCATTAATGCTACTAATGGAGTGTTGTTTACAAAAGAAGATACGCCCGCTACAGAAGTACTCATGCGTAATAAAAATCCACGATACGACAAGTTAGGACGAAATAATCGATAGATGGAATAATCCAACGCCGCCGATCTTTTAATAACATCACTTATAATTAACAAAAGAAAAATAACGGCAATTTGTTCATTTGCAAATCCACCCAGCGCTTCTTTCGGATTGATAATATTGGTAGCCATTAACAAAGTAATAGCAACCACAAATACCATCACCGGCTTGATGACTTCTTTGTAAAGTGCGATGACCATGCCAAGCACAACACTGGTAACAATGATGATCTGAGTATCCATTTTAATTTAATGGTGGACCATTGTTAACTTCTCTTTTATATTGTTCTTTGATTCAAAGAGGCAAATAAAGAGTTTAATGAATCCATGCTGTTGAAGCATTTGGTTAAATTGAATGTGTTTGGGTGAATAAATTTTATTTTGTGATTTTATGGTTTGGACATCTCCGAATCTTCCGAATGACCTATTCGCTTTATCAAGTGACAAAGATGTATTGCCGACATTTCGCAGTCTGTCGATAATGAGAATGGCTAATCTGAAACTCATAAACCTATTAGCCTTCCTTATACGAAGGGAGTGCAAATTTGTTCTTGGGTAGGGGTCTTGCCCGACTGCGAAAGTACTAATGTATCTCCGGAAGAAAGAGGAAAATTGCTTTATTTTCATTCGCTTTTAACCATTAATTTTACTTGTTCAACTACGATAACTCCTTGTAGAGAAAGTATTTCAAATTGATTCTAAACATATTTGACTATTTTAGATGCATATCTAACACCTAAATTCATTTAATGAAAGAGCTTGATTTCGATTCTTTTTTTAAAAAACCAGTATTTCGCTTCTTATTGCTTTTCTTTATCCAAATTTTCTTTGCGTTAACTGTTAATAGTCAAAATGTTGGAAGATATTCGATCACATCTGGTACCATCGAATTTAGTTCCAAAGCAGACTTGGAAACCATTAAAGCGAATTCAAAAGAGTTAAAAGGATTAATTGATCCAGTTTCACATTCTGTCGCCTTTCGAGTTCCAAATAATTCATTTATAGGCTTTAACAGTCAATTACAGCATGATCATTTCAACGAAAATTACATGGAAACGGATCAATACTCAAATTGTACATTTACTGGAAAAATAATAGATGAGGTAAATTTTAATAAAGATGGTGTTTATCCTGTTCGAGCAAAAGGGGTGCTTAACATTAAAGGAGTTGGGCAAGAAAGGATCATTAAAGGAATCATTTATATAAAAGGCGCTGAATTGTTTCTTACATCCGAGTTCATTGTGAGTTTAAACGATTACGATATTCGAATCCCGCGGATTGTACAACAAAAAATTGCCCCCGATATTGGAGTTTCATTAACGGCTAAGATGAAGGTTCTAAAATGAAGCATCTTTATTTTTATTTGATGATTTTTGGTTGGCTCTTCCCAAATGGTAGCAGAGCGCAACAACCTTTTTTCAAAGAATTAAATATCGACCCACAAAATGATAATGTAAAAGCAACCGCAGTTTACCAAGATAAAGATGAAATCATTTATGTAGGTACCGATATGGGATTATTTAAATACGATGGTTTTAATTTTACACTCATCGATGTCCCAGAAAAAATTACATCAAAAGAAGTAAAATTTATAAAAAATGTAAATAATGAACTTTGGGTGTGTATGGGGGATGGTTCCATTTTCAATTATTCAAAAGAAAAAAGTAAGATTTTAAAATCCCCAATTAAAAGCCAAGTATCTTCCATCGTAGAGCTAGATAATAAAACAGTATGGGTTTCTACTTACGGTGAAGGTATATTTTATCGAATTGGAAAGGATTGGCATCGCCTCTCTGGAATTCCAGATCCTTATATTTATCAGATCGTAAAACATCCTTCCGGATATATTCTTGCCGGATCAGATGCGGGTCTGATTGTTATAAACCCTACATCAGATCCAATTAGTTTCCGAGTTTATAATTCAACAAGTGGCTTGCCGGATAATATTGTAAAAACAATCGGGATTCATCCAGATGGAAAAGTATTGCTAGGGTTGCAAGAGCAAGGATTGTTTCATTTTAATATGAAAGATAAATCTTTTAAAAATGTTGAGATTAATAAGACATGGCGTTACGGTGCATTGAATTCTATTGTCTCCTTGCAAAATGAATTTTGGTTAGGTACCGATGGTTTTGGTTTAGTGGATTATGAGTTTAATAGCGATAGAAGACTTCGGAATTTTAATTTTTCAAAAGGATTTCCATATAAAAAAGTGACACCATTGATGCGTGATCGCGAAGGAAATGTTTGGATTATTGGAGATAATAAACTGATCTATTCTCCAGGAGAAAAGGTGGAATTCGTTAGCGATGTCGGTAATTTTGCAATGGATAGTATTCAAGCCATAACGTCTAGTAAAGATGGTTATATTTGGTTAAGTAAACCCTCTGGTTTGTTTCGATTTGATTATTTAGCAAATGATCAACAAAGAATTCGGAAGTATCCATTGGATGCCAGTAAGAAAAAATTGCATGTTGTTTCATTGTATGAAGATCGATTTGGATTTATTTGGGTAGGAACTTTTGATGATGCATTGTATCGACTTGAACCCATCACAGGAAAAGTAAAAAAGTATACTTCTAAAGATGGATTGATTAATGCGAACATCATTTCTATTTCAGGTGATAAGGATGCGTTTTGGTTAGCGACTCTAGAAGGAGTTGTGAAATGCAAAATTACTGACTCAGCGTTGAATTATAAAGAACCAAAATATACTTTTAGTAATAAACAGGATTTTGAATTGCCATTTAATGGATTCGTGTATAAGATTTTTGTAGATAGTAAAGGTAGAGTTTGGTTTGGCACCGATGGGAAAGGGATTGTGATGTATGAGAAAATAAAATTCAACAATTCCCAAATCTAAAAAATGGGAAGGTGATTTATTCGATCACAGAAGATCACTATGGAAATATTTGGTTTAGTACACAACATCAAGGGTTGATACGATATGATGGTAAATCATTTCGAAATTTTAATCTCAGTAATGGATTGTCAGCACTCGATATTTCAGGAATTGAATCCGATAATATTGGAAATATTGTCGTGATACATTCAAAAGGATTGGATATCATCAATTCAAAAACTTTTGAAATCGAAAAAATTAGTTCAGAGTCGGGTATAAATTCAATCGATGCAGATTTGAATACCATTGCACGAGATGGTAAGGGTGGTGTATGGATTGGTTCTCGAAATAAATTGTTTCGTTATTATAGTTATATTAAAGAGCGATCTTATCAACCTCATTTAATTCTGAATGCTGTCTATACATTCATGAAGCAAAGTGTAGATATCAGAGATTCAGTTTTTGAGTATAATCAGAATAATATTTCCATTGACTATATCGGTCTCTGGTACACCAACCCTGATTTAGTTTCGTATCGTTATCGATTGGTAGGTTTAAGTAATACTTGGATTCCAACTCGCGATCGAATTGTGACATTTCCTAATTTACCTCCCGGCTCTTACAAGTTTGAAGTAATCGCTGGTATTAGTGGTCAGTTTAAGAGTCAAAAGGTATTAACGTATGGCTTTAGAATCATGAAACCAATGTGGAAGGAAAATTGGTTTATCATTGGTATTTTTTTAGTGGTAGCCACAGTGATCATACTTATTATTCGTGATCGAGATGTGCGTTTAAGAAAGTTAGAAAATTTAAAGAAGGAAAAAATCGAGTATCAATTTGCAACATTGAAAAGTCAAGTAAATCCTCATTTTTTGTTTAATAGTTTTAATACTCTCATTGCAATTATTGAGATTGATAAGGAAACAGCTATTGATTATGTCGAGAAATTGTCCGACTATTTCAGAAATTTAGTGCATCATCGCGATAAAGATTTAGTGACGCTTCAAGAAGAAATAGATATGGTGAATACCTATTATTATCTTCAGCAGAAAAGATTTGGTGATGCACTACAATTGATTATTGACATTCCTAATGAATGGAGATTTAAATATGGTGTGCCCCCTTTGTCATTGCAATTGTTGATTGAAAATGCAGTTAAACACAATGCTGTTTCGCATGAAACTCCACTCACCGTTTATGTGAATGTAAAGGATAATAGAAGTTTGATTATTCGGAACACGTTAAACCCAAAAATGCATCCTGAACCAAGTGCCGGAATCGGTTTGCAGAATATAATATCAAGATTCCAGATTGTTTCTGGAGAAAAAGTAATCGTGAGTTTTATTCACGATGAATTCGTCGTTCAAATCCCACTAATAAAAATGAATCATGAAAGTACTAATCATTGAAGATGAAAAATTGGCATCCGATCGTTTAACAAAAATGATTTTGGAGCTTGAACCTACTGCTGAGATTGTAGGTACATTTGTTAGTGTAAAATCATCGGTTGAATGGTTGAAATCTCATGCGGCCCCAAATGTTATTATCATGGATATCAATTTGGCGGATGGGCAAAGTTTTGAAATTTTCTCGCAGGTCGAAGTAAAAACCCCGTCATCTTTACTACCGCTTATGATGAACATGCATTGGATGCATTTAAAGTAAGTAGTATCGACTACCTGTTGAAGCCCATTAAAATGGAAGAGTTAAAACGTGCTTTTGATAAGTTGCATTCTTTTAATGAGGAAAATACAAAGCAAATGGAAAGTTTGTTGAAGAAGTTCGCGCATCATTCTCGAGATTTTCAGAAAAGAATTGTAATTCGTTACGGCGACACCATAAAGATGGTTGAGGTAAGTGATGTAGCTTACTTTTATACACAGGAAAAGATTAATTATTTATGTACCCATGCTGATTTACGTTATCCTGTTGATCATAACTTGGATGAGTTAGAACATATGTTAGATCCTAGCGTCTTTTTTAGAATAAATAGGCAGTTTATAGTAAATATTCATGCTATTGATAAGATGTTAGCATGGTCGAAGTCAAGGGTTAAGGTGGTTTTGCGCCCTCCAAGTAAAGAGGATACCATCGTAAGTACGGAGCGCTCACCCCATTTTAAGGGTTGGTTAACTGGAAATGGCTAATCCAATCTCATAATACCTTCTTTTCCCGTTCAGTGTTTTTTTTGCCTTGTTCAGAACATTTCAATTTTATCTGGTCTGTTGCGGATGTAATTTCGTAGTATGATTGGATTTAGAAAAATTGACATCAATAGAAGTGACTGGAAAATAGTAATGGGAATATTTTTATTTCTCTTTGCTTCATGTAAGCATGAAATTCCACAGCCTATTGTAACAACAGTTCCTATTGACAATGGAAATGGAAATACGTTGCCATGTGATAGCGATAGCGTGTATTTTAATATGCAGATATTACCTTTTCTAATAGCAAACTGCGCTCAATCCGGTTGCCATGATGCAGCATCGCATGAAGATGGAGTAACCATCACCTCTTACCAAACATTGATGAATTCAGGGATTATTGTACCTGGCGACCCCAATGATGGTGATTTTATGGAAGTAATTACTACTTCCGATCCAGATGATAGAATGCCGCCGCCACCAGCAGCTCTTTTAACAAGTCAACAAATACAATTAATTCAGACTTGGATTGCACAAGGTGCCCAAAACTTGAATTGTGATGGCGGATGTGATACATCTAACGTAACGTATAATGCAGTTATTAAACCCATCATGCAAAACAAATGTCAAGGTTGCCATCAAGGTACGAGCCCTGGAGGAGGTGTAAATCTCTCGACTTACTTAGGTGTTCAGGGTTCTGCCATCGATGGTTCATTGTTAGGCTCAGTTGAACATGCTTCCGGATGGAGTGCAATGCCTAAAAATACAAGTAAATTACCCGATTGCGATATCGCAAAAATTAGAATATGGGTGAATGCAGGTGCCCCCAATAATTGATAAATAAGATAGTAATAACTAGTAATAATAAATATACAGTGGAATTATTAAAAAGACTTCCCAATTCTTTAATCCTTGTCACCTTGCTGACACTCCTTTTTTCAGGATGTTATTATGATGTTGAAGAAGAATTGTATCCAAATAATGGGGTGTGTGATACGACGAATGTTACCTATGCTTCTACCATTGCTCCTATCATGAATAATAGCTGTAACTCTTGTCATAGCGGCTCTGCTCCAAGCGGAAATATTGATTTGAGTAATTATGCAAATGTAAAGTCGTATGCTGATGATGGCTCTCTCTATGGATCGATGATCCATGATCCGAATTGGTCGCAAATGCCTCAGGGCGGAAATAAAGTGGATGATTGCACTTTAGCAAAAGTGAAAAATTGGATTGATAATGGAACACCGAATTAGATGAATATGAAAAAAATAGGATGGACATTATTAGCACTCATCAGTATTGCTGGGTTGATATTTTACTATTTATACAGTAAACCAGTAGACAGTTTGGAAAATGTAAAACCAACAGCGACCTTAACAGCGGATTCTATATTTCTGTTGTTTGAGCAGAATGAAATGAAATCAAATGATCTTTATTTGAATAAAGTAATTTCTGTTTCAGGTAAAATTCAAAATGTATTGGCTGATACAAGTGGTGTCGCTATCACTTTGCAAACAAGTTCAGGTCTTTTTGGTGTAACTTGTAAAATGGATGAAACGAATTTAGATATTTCTCAATATTCAGAGGGACAAACAGTGAAAATAAAAGGACTATGCACAGGTTATTTGATGGATGTGATTTTAATTCGATGTATCATGGAGAGTAATTAATTAAAGTCAAAACATAAAAATAAATTAAAATGAATAAAGCTCGATTGATGTCAATTGCAATAATTGCAGTAGTCATGTCTACCGCATTCGGTATATTAAGTGATAATGGAAAAGCTGGTTATACTGGCTCTCAAGGTGAATTGAATTGTGACGATTGTCATAATTCGTATGGAAATTCAAATTCAGGTACAGGAACTATTTATGTAACTTCTACCATGAGCAATTGGCAGTATGTGCCTGGCCAAACGTACACAGTGAATGTGATTGTAAAGCAAACTGGAAAGCCACTTTTTGGATTGGGCTTTGAAGCACTTACATCGACTAATACAAATGCTGGTTCTTTGGTGATTACGAATTCTGCTAAAACGCAAATCAAAACAAAAACGGTAAGTGGTGTTACAAGAAATAATGTGGTTCACCAATTTAATGGTGGACTACATGCAGATTCTGCCATCTTTACTTTCAATTGGGTGGCTCCTACAACAAACATTGGAAACATTATATTTTATTTTGCTGGTATTGCAGCAAATAATAACGGTAGTGAAAATAATGATTACGCTTATCATAGTAGTAGAGTGGTTACACCTGCTAGTGCCACTGGAATTCTTGAACAAAATAAAAGCATTTCAGAGTTTAAATCTTACATAAATAGTGAGGGCCGAATTGCCATTGAGTTTCAGTCTGCCACTGCCGACCAACCACGCATTAATCTATACGATATGAAAGGTCGTATGATTAGTTCTCAATTGATCGATTCCCACTCAATGGGTGAAGTGAAATCAAGCATTTCAATTCCTGCTGAATTAAAAAGTGGAAGTTATATCGTTTCCATTTTATCAAAAAACCAAAAACTAAGTTCAAAAATATTTATCCCTTAAATTTTATTAAAATATGAAAACCTATTTAAGTATTGTCGTGATGTTAGTTCTGTTTTCTGCGCAATCAGATGCCCAAAACAGATATTTTACTCGGACTGGAAAAGTGTATTTTTTATCAGATGCGCCACTGGAAAAAATTGATGCAAAAAATTCTCAAGCAACGAGCATTTTTGATGCAACCTCAGGACAGTTTGAATTCGCTGTATTGATGAAAGCTTTTGAATTTGAAAAGGCGTTGATGATGGAACATTTTCATGAAAATTATGTGGAGTCAGATAAGTACCCTAAAGCTGTATTTAAAGGTGTAATCTCGAATATTGCAAAAGTGGATTGCACAAAAGACGGAGCTTACCCCGTACTTTATAAAGGTACCATGATGATGCACGGTGTAACAAAGGAATTGGAAGGCAAAGGTGTATTTACTGTGAAAGAGGGGAAGATTATTGCTCACAGTGATTTTGTTATTCTTTTGAGCGATTATAAAATTGAAATTCCAAGTTTGGTTAAAGAGAAAGTGTCAAATGAAGTTAAAATTGTAGTCGATGCCAATTATGCTAAGATGTAAGTTATTCTATTTCATTTTTGGAGCTTGTTTTTTGATAAACTCTTCTACTGTGGTAGCTCAAGATGACCTCTTGGATATGCTCGGTGAAGAAGAACAGAAAAAGGAGTTTGTAAAGAATGCATTTAAAGCTACGCGCGTAATCAGTGCTCAATCCTTAGAGCATGTAGGCGCTGGTGTGCTCGACTTTAGAATTTTACATCGGTTTGGGAGAGTCAATGGAGGCCATAGAGAAGCGTATGGATTGGACCAAGCAACGATTCGACTTGGATTGGATTACGGAATTAGTAATCGAATTATGATCGGCTTGGGAAGATCTAGTAATAAAAAGGAGTTGGATGGATATGCAAAGTATCGCATGATTTGGCAAGGAAGAGGAAAAGGATCGATTCCTTTTTCGATGATTCTTCTCTCAGGCTTCTCTAAGGATGGACTCGAGTGGGCTCAACCTGATCGGGAAAATTATTATACCTCACGATTTACTTATTTTGGTCAAGCATTGATTGGAAGAAAATTTTCCGATTCTTTCAGTATGCAAATTATGCCAACGATGATACATCGTAATTTGGTAGCCAAAACAATTGATAAGCATGATATTTATTCTGTGGGTGTAGGAGCACGTATTAAACTTACACGCCGACTTTCATTTAACGCGGAGTATTTTTATAATTTGCCCGATCAATTATCACCGACAAACACAAATCCGCTCTCTATTGGTTTTGATATTGAAACCGGAGGCCACGTATTCCAATTGCATTTTACCAATGCCCTAGGTATGAATGAACGTTCATTAATCACGGATACAAACGGAAGTTGGGAAAAAGGTGATATCCATTTTGGATTTAATATTTCTAGGGTGTTTACTATTTCAACTCCAAAGGAGTTTAGAAAGAAGAAAGCAGAGCATTAGAGAGCGTTGCAATATTTTTCAAATTACTATTTGTTAAGCATTCATTTCGATTTTAATTCATGGTTATTTTAACCACAGAGATTCTAAATATAATCCCAATTTTAATTTACCATTTCTTTCTCGCTCCCTCTCCTTTGTAGAGGGAGCGAAGACTCACGAGAGGAGAGGCCAATCTCAATTAGGTAAAGAAATGTTGACCCAGAATGGGTCATATGTTTATAGAAAAAATGTGGTTTGTTGTTGTTCGACCCCTTCGGGGTCGTATGTTTTGCGATCTTTTTTTTCTATAAACATGTGATGCCTTCGGCATCTTGATGCTTATCATAATGACATCGGGGCGAGAGGCCAATCTCAATTAGGTAAAATTGACTTTAGATGTTGTGTTGTTCCCCCCCTTGGGGGGGGGGCCCGTTTTTTTTCTTTCTTTTTTCCTAAAACCCGGGATCCCCCCCCCCTTTTTTTTACAACAAAAAAAATTGGGGGGGCCCCCTGAATTTAATTTTGACTGGAAACTAATTTCATTAATACAATAAGTATTATCCATATAGATTCGAAATTTCTTCTTTTTAATTTGCAGTAACCTTAAGTTGCTATTGCTTCCACCTTTGAAAGTTTTCAATTAATACATTGTAATTCCATTTATTTTTTCAACTTTAAGTTGATATGGGACTGTTTTAACTATTATTTATACCGATTCAAAAAAAATATTTTTGCCTAATGATTAGCAGTTCCCACATTTGTTTCGAACTTTAAAAATTAATTAAAATGAAAAAAATGAAACTCGCAATTTTAACAATGCTAATTGCAGTGTTATCTGTGCATCAATCAAATGCTCAATGCCCTACGCCTTCAGGGTTGGCAGCTTCTACTATGGGAGCAAACAGTTCGTCTTTATCTTGGCAACCAATAGCGGGGGTTACTAGTTATTTAGTGAACGTAGAAAATGGTAGAAATAACCTGACACCGTTTTTAGTAACTGGAACCACAGTTAATCCCGCTTTCGTCGTGAACGGATTGACGGGCGGATTTGTTTATAAATTCAAAGTTAGATCTAATTGCGGAGGTAACCACAGTAGTTGGTCTCCTTGGTTTACTTTTGTCGCAGGTGGTGGCGCTATTAATTGTAATTTATTAACTGGACTAACTATTTCAAATATTATGTCTACAGGTGCTACTTTTTCTTGGAATGCTAGCGCTGGTGGATTAGGGTATAGAGTAAAAGTCGAAGATGGATCTGGTAATCCAGTAAATTTTTCTTTTGTCGCGAATACACTAAATAATAGTTACTCTATCACTGGATTAAATCCTTCTTCTAATTATAAAGTGAAAATTAGAAAAGTTTGTGCCATTGGTGTGACGGGTCCTTGGTCTGCTTGGATGCCTTTTACAACTGCCGCTTTGCGCTTAGGGCAAGGAACTGAATTGACAGAAAATTCATTGATAAATATGTCTCCTAATCCTGCAAGTGATTTTGTCGAATTGAATGTAGTAGGTGGATCAGATGTTAAAATTGAATTAGTGCAGCTTTATGATGTAACAGGTAAATTGGTGGTAAATCAATCTGTAAGTGAGGGTAATATTTCTAAATTCCCCATTCAAGATTTACACAATGGAGTGTATATTGTAAAGATTCAAACTAACAATAGTATTATTTCAAAGAGATTAATAGTTTCGAAGTAGTACATACAAAAAAGGTGGTTGTATTTTTATACAACCACCCTTTTATATACTTTTACAAGTATATTATTTAGAATTTATACCAATCATAAATATAAATAGTTCAATTTATTAAGTGCAATTGGATACATGTTTCGAGCTAGAAATATTAATTATATTACAATATTGTTTGGGAGAGCGCGGAGGTCGTCCACGCAACAGTGCGAACCAATTTTTGCTGTACCGATGAAGTAAAGAAATAGCACCAAAGAATGTTCAGTGGTTGCCAAAGAAAGTAGAAAGCAGAAACTGCAAAAATGGGTTGGTGTTGCGTGGCGTGCTTTCTTTGGTTACTTTTTCACGTAAAAGAAAGTAACAAGTAAACTATGACTATAATTTGAATTGAAAAACTAAAATTTATATTGGAGATATACGGTTAACTAGGTCACCCTTATTTTTATTTTATGTAATTTAATACAGTAGGTGATAATGAAATAAACTTTTTAGGAAATAAATACAGTTATTTGGACTATTAAATATTTATATATTTTATTATTTTTTAATAATATTTTTATTAATAGAAAAAAAGATGATAGGCTCTCTTTAAATATTGTCCTAGCTTTCTAAGAGGCTTCATGATCATGGTTGTCATTTTTGGTTTCATCCCGTTAATCTTCCACGCCATCTTGTCTTCTAAATTAGCTTTTAACTTTACAAAGAAGCTCACATTACTTACACCACCCATTCTCATCTTTACAATGACCTCGTTTAAATAAGCTAGTTTAATTTGATTTTTGTGAATCAAACGTAACATTAATTCGTAATCAGCAGATAATTTTAATTCGGTGTTGAAGCCACCATGTTGTTCATAGGTATCCTTTTTAACAAAGAAAGTTGGGTGTGGAGGCATCCATCCTTTTAAGAAATCGCCCTCTTGATATGTTCCCGATTCCCAAGTGCGCATTACTTTATCAGTATCATTACGATTTACAAAAACTAAATCGGCATAAACACCTTCCGCATCTGGATTATCCTGAAATGTTTTAACGATTTTGCTAAGAACTTGTGGATTCGAATATAAATCATCAGAGTGCAACATGCCAATAATATCACCGGTAGCATGCTTGATGCCTTTGTTTAATGCATCATATAAACCTTTGTCTTTTTCGGAAACAATCTTTGAAATTTTGTCTTTGTACTTTTCTGCAATTTGTAAAGTAGCGTCTTTTGATTTGCCATCAATGATTAAATATTCAACATTTGGAAAGTCCTGCATCACTACCGATTTGATAGTATCTTCAACAGTTGCAGCACTGTTATAGGTTATGGTAATGATGGATATTTTCATGCGAATGACTAAATTATTGATCAGAAATGTTTCGGTCCCGAATTTTTAATGCCGGGTTTCCTTTATACAGTGAATAGGCTTCTAAGGTTTCTGTAGCGACAGAGTCAACCGTTAATACGGAATGTGTTTTTAGCGTTACTCCCGGACAAACTACCGACATAGCACCCACCCAAGCCCCATCTTCAAGCGTAATGGGCTTGACAATCAGGTCGAATGTGGTTTTTTTATAGTTATGGTTGCCACAGAGGAGAAATGCACCTTGGCTCAAACAACAATGGCTTCCAATGGTCACTTTCGCTAAATTATCGATCCAAACGCGCTCTCCAATCCAAGTGTAATCGCCAATGGATAGTAACCAAGGATATTTAATATTTACTCCAGGTTTAATCACAACCCCTCTTCCCACCTTCGCTCCAAATAACCGAAGTAAAAAACTTTTAATCCACTTAGTGGATTTAATTGATTCATAAAAATAAAATATTGATAAAGTACCAGCAAGTTCTGGAAATAATATTCCCACCCGGTTTATACCAGCTGTTATTGTAGGATGATAAATCTGTTTTTCCTCTTGCCATTTCTTTTCTTTTTTAGGAAAAGAGTTCTTTATGTTGTTGAATGGATTCTGGATGAAATATGATGTTTTTTGCGAAACTTTGAGCCGATTGATTCCATGTATTAAAGGTCTCATTATTCATCTCGGCAGCTTCGTGTAACACGTTTAGAATTTTATTTTCATCTTTTAATGACACATCCCAACCTGCGAAGCTTTTTTCAAGGTTTCTCCAAGGCGTTTGATCACTAATGATAACCGGACAACCTGCAGCCATACTTTCAATGATGGAATGACCGAAATTTTCATTAAAGGTAAGTAAAATACTAAAATGATAGTTTTTAAGCGTCTCCGCTACCTTGTCATTCGCAATGGCGCCTCTGTAATTTACTTTTACATGGGGAGGTAAGGTGGTTATGATCGATTCACACTTCGACCAATACACGGCATCTTCAATAGGTCCAAAAATGTCAAATTGAATTTGATGTTGTGGTGAAGTTTTTGCAAGGTAGTGTAATGTTCCTTCTAAGTTTTTTTTGAATGATATTCTTGAAAGAAATGCGAGTTTCATTTCTCCTTGTTTCTTTTCTTTTTTGATGGGCTTAATCTCTCTTCCTTCACTTAAATTTAAAGCTACTTTCGTGTTTGCACTTTTTCCAAATATCTTTTTTATTTCGGCTTCTTCAGAAGTAGACGAAGCATGCCATCGAATTGTTGAGCAGAGTCCAGTAACTTTCATCCAGGTTAAAAACACTTTTTTCTTTGCAGCTTTAATTTGCAACGCTCCTTGACCTAACATGCCTCGTGGAGCTAAAATGACTTTACGAACAGGAAAGTGTCGCTTTCGTGCGAGTAATGGAAATATAGTAAATACTTTTGAGAATACCGAATTGAGATAAATGAAATCGGCACGCTCTTCTTTTATAATTTGAACAATCTCCTTATAATTTCGTTTTGCTTGTGATAAATACATGACGTCACATCCATCCGGACCCTTCGTCCAACGATCACTAATGATATTCGAATACGGAGTTCCTTCGTGTAAGTCCATATCCGATGTGACAATACGAAAGTCATAATCATTTTTTAATTGACTATACATATTCGCAATGGATCGAATGGGGCCTCCCGCTTTGTAGCCCGGTAAGTACCAGTCTACGAAAATTAGTATTTTTTTCTTTTGATTCACTTTTGCAAAGTTCAGGAATTGATCTGATTCTTTTCCATCCAATTTTCTAGTACAGTACACAACCACATGTCGAGCCAGCGAACTTGCTTGTCACCTTTTTGAAAGCGACTCCAAGTATCTAACAAATAATCGCCTTGAATGAAATCTCGCTTCGCTAAATTTTGAATGGATTGCTCACACAAAGGCTTCAATTCTTTTCGTAACCATACTTCCCAAGGGAATACGAATCCCATCTTCGGTCGATGTACTACCTCCGATGGAAGTAATGTCCCTAAGCTATCTACTAATAATTTTTTGGGAATAATGGGCTTTTTGTATTCGTCCGAGATTCCTAACACATATTCTACTAATTGATAATCGAGAAAAGGTACGCGCACTTCTAATGCAACAGCCATGCTCATCTGATCTGTATCACGTAGCAATACATTTTGCATGTAACTTGTAATTTCCGCAATGCTCACTTGACTTAATAACGGCAATGCCTTACCGTTAGTGTCTAGTTCAATATCAAGAACACGTTGCATGGCATCATCTGTAAAAGTTTGAAGGCCAAGAATTGATTTTACATAGGAGGGAAGTCCAACTTGCCGAGAAAGCGGAAATGTATTTCTCAAGCTCGCATCCTTTAATCCTAAAACTTGAGACATTTTTGCAGAGGATGTATCTTTCTTCAAGCCAGCATAAAGGCTACCTGCCAATTGCCGTAATGACTGTGGGAATTGATATAGCCAGGCTTGTTCTTGTAATTTTAAACTGCGATTGAATACCGGATAGCCAGCGAAAATCTCATCGCCACCTAAACCCGATAAAGCCATGGTAATACCTGCCTGACGAGTAATCTTAGAGACCGTATAAGAGTTAGGTCCATCTCCACTCGGATGGTCTAACGAAGCGAGCGCTTCGGGTAATTCACGCAGGAAATCTTCGGGAGTAAGTCTGAATTCATGATGGTCGGTTCCAAATTTATTGGCAACTAATCGCGCAAATTTTGCTTCACTAAATTCTTCTTCGTCAAAAACAATGGTGAATGTTTTTACTTGTTGAGTTTGAATTTGACTCATTAACCCAACAACAGCACTGGAATCGATTCCACCACTTAGAAATGCACCAAAGGGTACGTCGCTTATTAATCTTCGTTCTACAGCATTGTATAAAAGGGTGTGTACATCTTTACATACTTTGGAATATTTTTTTCCTTCAGAGGCAGTCGAATAATTCTCACGAGGTGACGAGCAACGTTGAATTTCCATTTTGCCCTCTTTCAAAGTAAGATGATGCCCCGGTAAGAGCATTAAGACATCTTTGATAAGCGTGTTGGGAGCGTGTACCGTTTGATAACTAAAATACTCTTGAAGTACACTTTTATTAATTTTTCGAGGCACAAGTCCCGATGCTAGTATCCCACGTACTTCAGAGCTAAATAAGAAAACATCATTTTGCATCGAATAGTAAAGTGGTTTAATGCCCAATCGATCACGTGCAATAAATAATTCCTTGGATTGTTTATTCCATATAGCAAAGGAGAACATGCCATTGAACTTGTGTAAACACTCTTTACCCCACGTTAAATAAGCGGCAAGAATTACTTCTGTATCATTTTGTGTTTTGAAAAGATAATTTGGAAGTTCTTTTCTGATTTCCTTGAAATTATAAATTTCACCGTTGAAAACAATACAAAGTTGATCATAATGATCAAACATGGGTTGGTGACCTGCCGGACTTAAATCTAAGATAGCTAGACGACGATGCCCTAAAGCAATATTCTCTTCTACAAATAATCCATCGTCATCTGGTCCACGATGTGCTATTGCATCATTCATGGCAGAAACATAACGATACGCTACGTCCGTGCTTTTCAATCCATATATTCCACTTATGCCACACATAGTATTATTGTTCTATTATTTTCCAAACGGTGTCTGCCCACGTTTTGGGTGTTATATTTTGTGCAAGTTTTTTACTTTCTTCTCCCATGCTAAGCAAATCATCATCATTTAAATGAATAGTTTTTAAGAGAGCTTCCCTTACGGATGAAATGCTTTTGGTTGGGTAAAAACCGTTTTTTCCTTCATGAAGAAATGCGGTTGCAGCACTGGTTGTCGTGCTACAAATTAATGGAAATCCTGCTGCAGCAAACTCATGGACCACCACACCCCAATGCTCATAGTGAGCAGGAAGAATAAATACTCCTGTTTGTGCTAAATAGGGAGCTAGCTCATCCGGTTGTATAAACCCTATCTTTTTAATGGATGGATGAACTGGAAATTCAGCATCTAATTCCCCTTTTCCAATGCACCATAATTCCCAATCTTTTCTTTCCTCATTGGTGAGTGAAGTGAAAGCGGTCCATAATTCACGAATTCCTTTCAATTCGGTATAACGACCCATGAAAATAAATCGATGTGGAAAGGATTGTTTTTTCAGTTCCCTGTTTTGTAATTCAAAGTTTGCAAATAAAGGAGTGTCTGCAGAATACATACCCAATAATAATCGATCATTCTTAAAACCAAGTTTGCGGGCATACTTGGCGTTAGGTTCACCAGGGACCCAACAATGTGTAAACAAAGAGGGCAGATAAAGTGGTCCCATTAAACTTGCTACACGTTGTTTTAAAGTTCCGAGCCAAGGATTATCTAAACTTAATACTACAGGAATTTTCTTTTTTAAATATTTTGCAACGCCTAAATAACCTTTGTCAGCCCATCCACATATAAAGACAAAATCAGGATTTATGTGTTTTACTAATTCTACGAGTGATGAATTATGGTAGTCTTTCCGTTCGTATAATTTGATGTTTTCATTTAATTTGAATTGAAAAGGAGCAACAGCAACGATTGGATATCGCATAAGATGTACTTCAACTTCGTGCGAAGCTGCCAACTGTTCCATACAAGCTTGCACATATCCGGCTAGCTCAAAGTACAGGAAGAGTGCTTTCTTTCGCGGTGGTGTCATGTGGTTTATACTGTAATAGTGTAATGGCTAAAAGTGCAATAATCGTAAATGGATTTAAGGAAGCTTGAAACCATGCTTCAAATGAAATGGAGAACATGATGGCAAACATGGTGGGAAATGCAAGGTGATTGTTTCTTGATGCTTTTATAAAATTTGAAAAGAATCCATAGAGGTAAAAGCATAACCCAACAATACCGGTATTTAACCATATTGCCAAATAGGTATTGTGTACACCGCCTTGGTGACCAAGCATGTTTAACCAGTCTTTGTTTTTTCGAACAGCCATTCCTCAAATGCAAATCCCTTCCTAAGAAGAAATAATATTTTTGAATTTGCTCCATCGCAAACGTCCAAGCAATTAACCGACCCGATCCATCATTCAAATGTTCAACACGCATGTATGCACCCAATCCCAAACTGGTAATGATGTACGGTAAATTTTCATTGATGATCTGAAACAAAAGGGCAACCACAATTACGATGACAAATCCAATCCAAGGAGAAAGTTTATAGAATCGTGCAAACATCATGAAAATCATAATTGAAAAAATAGAGTTTCGAGAACTTGCCAAAAGGATCGACATGATAATGGCTCCAAAAACAATTATTTTTTGAGGAAGTGTAAATATTTTCGGGTACATTTCAATGGCAATGTATACAACAATGAAAAATAAAGTACTAAATGTACCTACACCGTTGGGATTCCCCAATAAACCATTATATCGACCTTCTAAATAGGTCCAATGTACGGGCAATATAAATATCATCCCAAATGCTATGATGTATAATATGGTACCCATCCATATTGTTTTTCTTAAAAAATCTTGACCTTCTACATATAATTGGCGAAGGAAGTAGTTTGGAATTACAGCAACCATCAAAAAGAATGAAAGTGTTTTTTGAAAGGATAAAACCGGAGTAGGATGTCTTGTACTTAGAAAGAAAGCTAAAATAAAAAAGGGAATAAATGCATAATAGATTTTACTCCTGAGTGGGAAATTTTTTGAATTGAGAAAAAAGAAAGCACATGCGGTGAGTAAGGCTATGTCTTTTCCAATGGTTGCGAAATTAAATTCCCAATGTCGATTATCAGATAAATAACAGATTAACGCAATAGATAATACGATTTCTGTATAGTACCCTTTTTGACGATAAATTAAAAAGGCAGCAGGAACCAATGCCATGGCGGTAACATCCACCATGATTCCAACAAACACCCAAATGAGGGAGATGATGATGAATTGATAGTTCTCTTTTGCGTAGGTAAGCATCCTTAGGCCATGAAATTATCAAATAAATCAAGATGTAAGCGTGCTACTTTTTTCCAAGTGAATTTTTCGACCACTTTTTGATATGATTTATCGGATAATGCTTTCTTTTCTTCGGGTTTTAATTGATAATATTGTTGAATAGCCCATTTTAGAGCTCTAATATTGGCTGTTTCGATTAAATACCCATTGCTGGAATCCACTAATTCGGCAGTAGCACCTGTATCCGTGACAATAATTGGCATGGAAGCGGCCATGGCTTCTAAAACCACGGTGGGCATACCTTCAAATAGGGTTGGGAATACAAATAAATCGTTGCTCTGATATAAGGAAATTAAAAGATCATCATCAGCAAATCCTAAAAAATTTACGTTCGGGAAATTATATTCTTTAATATACTGTTCATATAAAGGCCCCTTCCCTACAATATTAAATTGAAGTCGATTCAAATACCCTTCTTTGTTGAGTTGTCGAACAGCCTCCATTAAAATGTTTATCCCTTTGTTGAATGCAAATCGACCTACAAAAAGTAAAGAAATTTTTTCATCTGTAAATTTTCGCTCTACTTGAGGTCCTGGATTTACAGCATTTGGTAAAACGACGACTTTGTTTTTTCCGTTAGCTATTTCCTGGTGTAAAATTTGAGTTAGTTTTCCTCCAAGTGAGAGATTATTTTGGCGGCATGCTTGAATTGATATTTTTCTAATATCCGTAAGGGAAGTGTTTTTAATCGATCGGTAACTGTCAAACTTTGAAAAGGCTCTAACCCATGTGGATTGATAATCGTTCTATTTCCAATTTCAGGTAAACCTTTCAATACACTGAGACCTTGTGCGTACACAATGGCGTTAGGATATTGTTTGATGATTCCGTAAGTAAGTTTAGAATATTCCCAGCATTTCTTAATATAGAATCCATCAAATTTAAAGGGTATGCTGATTTCTTTTATACCTAGTTCTGGGCGAAATACAACTTTGGAATGAGGATGAACTACAATTAAGTCAATTTCATTTGTTTTTGCAAGTTCTTCAATAAGCAAGAAAGAATGACGTTGCATTCCTCCAACCGCATGAGGAAAAATTCCATCTGTAATGAATAAAAGTTGTTTGCGCACTGTTGTTATTTTTCGATTAGCGTTCTAATTCCTTCGTTAATGCCAATGAGTGGTTCCCAGCCAATGGACTTTAATTTGCTAACATCTGCTAACAAATGCATGCGCTCTACTTTTCGTACACGAGAAGGATCAACTTCAATCTCTATTTTCTCTCCTAACTCTGCTGTAAACGCATCTACGATATCAGTTACCGCATATTCAATACCTCGCCCTAAATTGAAAGTGTCAATGCCGGAATTTACTTTTTGTAATAAGGTAGATACAGCATTGGCCATGTCGGAAGTATGAATAAAATCACGCTTTGGAGTTAAATTTCCAAGGTTGATTTTTCTTAATCCACTGTTGACTTGATTTTGTATTTCTGGAATCAAATGAGGATTGGTTTCGTTCGGACCAAACGCATTGAAGAATCTACAAATAATGGTAGGTGTTCCAGTCATTAAATGAAATTCATTGCATAAATGTTCTCCTGTTAATTTGCTTAAACCATAAATATCCAACGGACCCGTTTGATGTTTCTCCGTTACCGCTTCATCATAGATCGGATAAACAGCCGCTGTGGATGCAAAAAATAATTTTTTTATTTTTTGCTTTTGACATGCTTGAAGAATATGAGTAGTACCACGAATATTAATATCGCTCGATTCGTATGGATGTTGGTTGCAATAGGGGATAAAATGAACCGCAGCCAGATGAATTACAATATCAGGTTGTATCGTAGCAAAGGCTTCATCAATTTTTTCCTTGTCACGAATGTCGATATGAAAGAAATGACTATCTGGAACAGATATAAATTCTCTTTTTCCAAAAGAGAGATTATCAATAACAAATATTTCATGATTTTCTTTTTGCAGTTTGCTGATCACAGCGCTGCCAATAAATCCTGCCCCCCCAGTGATAAGTGTTTTCATATTTATTTACTATAGTTTAATTGAATCTTAATTTAGTTTAATTAATGTTATTCATCAATTCGCTGTAATTAAGTAATTGTGCTTTTTTGTAAAGTGTAAATTTACCAGATTGATCATTCTTGATCGCGTTGTATAATCTACATTTTGAATGTTCGGTAAGGGCTTGCCGTTAGCAATGATCCCACATTGATGTACTTTTACAAAATCGCTGTAATCCCCAATGTTATCTGTGATAATTACTTGTAGACCAGCACTCAGGTATTCTGCAAATTTTGTAGGGGATGCCACTCGATTGGTCACACTATCCTCTCTGATTAATATTCCCATGTCACAAGCCGATAGGACCATGGGTACCTCGTGATGATTCACCCATTTTTGCAAAATTTGACCCGGGAATTCTTTTACTAATTGTTGAATATTATCTTCTGGCTTAGATAGAAAAAGTACTTTGTTTTCCGATTTTTGTTTTAAGAAAGGCGCGAGGTAATTGTATAACGTAGAAAATGACTGCCACCCCGCTGTAGAGCCAGAATAAGCTAAAACAATATCGTGAGCCTGTAATCCTATGTTTTTCCTTGCTTGCGTTTTTTCTGAATCACTCGGAATGTTGGGTAAAAAGCTACTGTTTAAAGTGCAAGGAATTACAACATGCTTTCCTGAAGCATAACTATATTGTTTGTGCCAATAATCCACGAGTTTTTCCGTCACTGCAATTCGATAATCGCTTTCAATAACTGCTCTTTGTTCGAGCTGATCTATTTCTTGCTTCCATTGATCTACCACATTAACGTCGTACTCTTTCCATTCCGCAGCAATGGCTCCTCGACCATCAAAACAAACAGTTTTTACAGCAGATGAATTCCTTATTTTAAGAGCCATGTTGGCCGCGATTACATTTCGTGCAATAATACTGGTGGGTCTAAGTAAAAAACAAAGTATCCACAATTGAATAACATTTAATCTCCAATAGGTGGCTTTCGGTAACATAGGTAGTACGATCGCACTTGGTAATTCTTTTTTTATTTTTTTTCTGTTATTGCTAAAATCATGTAATGAGATAAAGGCAACAAGCTTAATTTCTGCATTAAGTTTATGATTTAAAAAGGATATAACATCAGCGACCTGACTAGAGAAAACTCCAGATGGCGGTTCGGCATATGTTAAATAAAACTTCATAGAGAATTAATATATTGTTTTAATGGATCGTGTCGTTTGGTGGATTTACAATTCTACTGGCTAATTCAGCAATCCTAAATCCAAAAATATTATATACCGATAAATATTTTTTTGATGGTGAAAGTGTTTGCTCATTAATCTTGATTTGTTGAATGTATTTTTGATGTAGTTTAATCGCTTCTTTTTTATTGTACTTGTAAAGTATTCGAATGCTATAAAACATGATTTTTCGAAATGATTCTAATCGCTCTGGTTTGAGCATAGAATTAGCCGATAAGTAATTGTAAATTCGTTCTCTTAAGTTAATGAATCGAATCCATTTGCCCGCGGGATCTGATTTTGTAATGGAACCACTAATTCGTTCTCTGTTATAACTGATGATTTTTGTGTCAAACAACACTAAGCTTCCTGCCACAAGCATCCTAAACATCAAATCATATTCCTGACTGCTTAGTAATTCTTCGGTCCACCCTCTAACTGCAATTACATTTTCTCTTCGGTATAAGTTGGAAGTAGTAACACCCAATCTCCCCTCTAAAAGACCACACCAAGCATCATCAGCAGGGAAGGTGTAGGTTTCAAATGTACCATCAATATTTTTGCGTTGAAAGTCATTTACGATAATATCCGGAGAAAAACTGCATTCAGAGATTATTTTAATTTGATGTTCAAATTTATCTGGAAGTAAAATATCATCTGCATCAAAAAATTGAATGAAATCACCTTTTGCTATGGCTAATCCTCTGTTACGGGTATAAGTTGCCCCTCTATTTTTTTCATTTAAATAGAGGTATATCTTGTTTGGAAATTTTTCTTGAAGGTTTCTAATTATTTGAATAGTATTGTCCGTAGAGCCATCATCAATACAGATAATTTCTCTTGCAGGAAGAGTTTGATTGAGAACAGATAATAATCCTTCCTCAATGTATGTCTCAACATTATAGCAGGGAATTATGACAGATATGGACATCATTATTTCTGAGCTGCTTTAAGATTTAAATAATTATCTGCAATTTTCATGTAATCAGTTTCAATATCGTGATTTTTATAAACTGATTTTAGAAATTGATCAAATATAAAGAGATTATGTCGCCCTAACATTTTTGGGTGCGATACGAGATGTAAAAACTTCGTTTGAATCAAGTGTTTTCTATAAATATAGAGCTTCATTAAACTTAAGTTTTCGAATGAAGCAACCTCATGCGTACGACCGAAGATATTGATCCCATTTTTAGAACGTGGTTGATGTCCTTCAATAGGATAAGATGCTTGTCCTTCCCCCTTTCCGTAATCTTTGTCTAAATTGAAAATATTGAGTAATTTTTTATAGACTCTGTCTAATAAATCAAGGTTTTTGGAAATTGGAATTAATGAACTTCCAATTTGAATAAATTTTCCATTGGGATCTTCTTCTACTACTTTGTTTTCAAAATAATAAATATGATCCTTCGGGGCATCTGAATAGTCAAAGAGCTGAGCATTTGAAAATTGATAGAGTCCATTAACAACCGTTAAATCATATTTAATTTCATGTTCAATAAATTGTTCCTTGAAATCACTAAAAGGTTGTATCGACCAACCACCTGCACGAAAGGCATTTATTTTATAGTTAGGAAAATGAGGAAGAATAATTTCTTTTAAAATTTGAACAGTAGAGGTGAAAACTTCCTTTTTGTCTGCATCTGTCAATTGATGAAAGCGATATCTTGAAATATTCAATAAATTAAATTCGCGCGTGGTTGGATCATAAATAGCATCTAACCAATGTGGGTGAATATGAGGCTGAACATAATGTCCAGCTTTCACCATTTCGATCAATTGATTTCCTATTTCTTTAAGATCTTCTAAGCATTCGGGATTTGTTTCCCCTTGTTTTTTTAATCGACATAGATAGGTTGAATCAACAAAAAATACAGCTTTAGCACCATAAAGTTTTAATGTATTTAGCAAAAGTTGTGTAGGCTGCAACATGCAATCAATGGGACGTCCACTTCTTCTTCCAAGAAAAAGTTCATAATCAAAGGTGATCAGTAAGTTTTTAGTATTCATAAAAATATTTTAATTTTTTGGTTTTACTTTAGGTTCTGCAATCAATAGGTATCCGTTTTTGAATGTACGATTACCTGGTTCATAAGGTTTCGGATCATAAAGGTCAATGATTCGACCATCAAAACAATGTTCGTGGGTGATTATTTTATAATTATTTCGAAGTTCATGTTCAATTTTTCTTGGACTATATTCAACGTAGTATAGATCAGGGTATAAGGTGTCTTTAAAATTTAAGGCATGTGGATATTGTATCAGTAATTTCCCGTCTGGCTCTAAAAGTAAATGAACTTTTCTGAAAAAGGCCATCAAACGACTGGGTGGTATAAATTCTAGAACGGAAACACTGTAAATAAGTTTGAATTTGTGATTAAAGTCATGATTTAAAAATTATCCAGTATTATAGTAGCGGTTGGAATACGCATTCTGGCCACATTAACCATATCCTCATTGATATCAATTCCAGTTAAATCATATTTTCCTTCCCATCTTTTAAATAAGCACCAGCGCCGCATCCAATATCCAGAATTCGATCGCCTTCATTGAGATTTTGTTGAACGAGTTCTCCTAATTGAACATGAATTTTATCTATCGCTTCTTGTACAGTTGGTTTATCAGAGAATCCAGCCATTTGTTGTGGACTTAAACTAGTATCGATCTTGATGCGTTTGTAAATTCCTAAACGCGAAGTCAAGATTGAATCCAGCCCCAATTTAATGAAGACGTTGTTCAACAAAATATTGTTGGTTAAAGAAAAAAAGATTTTTGAAATCATTTATGCAGCCATTAATTCTTGATCTATAATATCAGATTTAATATCTCGGTTTTTAATTTTTTGTATTAATTCATATACTTTTATTGGGGTATTTGCTAAATCCATTTTCCAAAGAAATCCTTCTTTAAGTGTCCCTCCAAAACCTTTTTAAATCGAAACACACCTTCTAGTGCTTCATTCTGACTCCCAATACGAACACCTACTAAATCATATTTTTGAACTCCAATATCACGGAGTTTTTTCATGGTTTCATAGTGTAAATATTTTATTCCACCATAAAGTTTTGAAGTTCCTCCTGAACCTGCATGTGTACATAAGGAGGTATGTTTGCTGTAATTAATAAATATTCCTCCAATGGGTTGTTCTCCATCATATACAACTGCAGTCAATGTATTTTTATCGCCCAAATATTTTCTGCAGTCATCAAAATATTTTTCAGTGTCTTGATGAATTCCAGCGCGCATGGTTGTCACGCAGTACAAATCATAAAAATCCTTGTATACTTCTTCACCAAATTTAACTACAGCTCCATTTTTTATACTGTGTTGAATCGCTTTTTTGTATTTTGGATCGTATGAATTTAATAACTCTTCATCCGTAGTCAATAAGGCTAATTGTGTGATGTAGGTTCCAAATGGAATCCATTTTGAATGCTGAGGTACCGCAGAAATAATTCCTGCGGGATGGGGTTGTATGATGCGGTGAGCAATGTGTTTTTTAGATAATGTTTGAATAAGTCGATTGAAAAAAAGTAACTGCTCAGGCGAATCTAGTTCTACTCCATTTCTAATAGGCGCATTTAAGAACTGAGCTTCACGAATGAACATTTTCGATTCAATGGCAATGGGTTGCCAAGCATTCAATTTAATATCTTTTACCAAAAGAATATTCTTATGGTAATGATTTTTGTAGAATTCTGAAAAGCCAGCTAAAAACTGTACGGGCCAAACCTCACCATTTATTTCAGATGGTGGCAAGGAGTAATTTCTGTCTGTATAGCTATATATTTCCATTATTGTATCGTTTCGTTTACTATGGATAATAGTTTTCTGCAAATTTCAAGGATCCTTTCAGTTGAATGTCCATCCCAAAGCGGTGGAATAGCTCCGCTTTTATATCGTCCCTCTATGATTTCATTGATTTTACCTTGAACAATTTTTTTGTCAAATGGGACTAATTCATTGGTCCCAATGGTAACAGTAGATGGCCGCTCGGTATTGGGTCGGAGGGTAAGACAAGAAACTCTACGGAATGTGGTCTCTTCTTGTATACCACCACTGTCTGTTATTACAAATTTACATTCAGAAGTAAGACGTTGGAAAGCAAAATAATCTAACGGTTCTGTAAGGATGAGTCGCTTGTTATTTTTTACACGATCGAGTAATCCAAAATGTTCAATCTTACTTAATGTTCGTGGATGAATGGGGAATACTAAATCGTATTTCTGTGTAATATATTCAATGATGTCAATGAGTTTTTCTAAACCATCCTGGTGATCAACCGTGGCAGGTCGATGCATAGTCATGAGGACATACTCTTGCGGAGTTAAGTGATATTGTTCTAATACTCCACTTTGTTGGATCTTATTTTCAAAACCAACCAATGTATCAATCATGGTGTTTCCTACAAAGTGAATTTTGTGCTTAGGCTTTCCCTCTTTCAATAAATTGTCAATACCACTTTGTTCAGTAACAAAAAAGTAATCACTAATTTCATCCGTTAGCAATCGATTTATTTCTTCGGGCATCCCTCTGTCTGAGCTACGTAGTCCACTCTCTAAATGCGCAACTTTGCGCCCCGTTTTGTAGGCAGTGAAAGCGGCAGCAAATGTAGAATTTACATCGCCAACAACAACCACTAAAACAGGATCAAAATCATTGATCACCGATTCAATACGAATCATGATTTCTGCCATTTGTTTGTTCGCCGTATCAGGTGGAATATTTAAAAAGAAATCGGGCTCCAATTCAAATTGACGAAAAAATACATCAGCCATTTTATCATCATAATGTTGTCCAGTATGAACAATCTTTATATCAAATGGACTACCCATCTCTTCATTTACTTTTTTGAATCGAGTAATCTTGATAAAGTTCGGCCGAGTACCAACTACAATTAGAATTTTATTATTCATGATGTTCTATTTTTTCTTTTCGATTTTTTTAGGAATGATCCCATCTTTAATTAAATCTTTAATCAGCATTTTATTAAAGCGGATCGTACCAATTTGATTTAAATGAGTTGGGTCTGAATAAAAATTTATGTTGCCCATTTCTTTGTAATGGGTGTAATCATAGTAAGGAACATTATATTTTTTAAATAATGGATTCACATCTGCTAAAAATTTATCATGATCTCTCATGGGGTAAATATGAGGAGTGGGATGTGAAACGGCTATGATTTGAATTCCTTCTTTTCGGCAATATTCCAATAAGATACGCAAATATTTTTTTTGACTCGGAACGGCAGTGTATTTCCAATTCATTTTAGTAATATCTTTCTTCTTGGGGTCTAGTAGTTTGTGAGCCTTTAAATATCCATTTCGATAACCAATGGTGTCCGTGTTTAATGGGGCTAATGTTTTGTTGAAATAGCGCAACGTAATCATGTTGAGTGCTCTTATGTCGCCAGAAGCAAACGCGGTTGCAATTGCTGTTTTGTCGTCATCAACATTCTGGATAATGTCTGATTTGGATTCAATGTCATTATTGGCAAACACCTTGTCAAACAAATCTAAAATCAATAATTTGCAGTTATCTTTATTAATATGGGTTTTTGTTATTTGATAGGAACACATCATGTGTTGATTGCTCGTACCAAGATTGTACATTTCTAAGTCATGGAGAGAGAAAACTAGTGGATCATATCCTCGGTAAGCGTGTGATGATCCTAAAACAATTACATCCCACTTTTTTGTCCTATCAAATTGCTGAAACTTAAGATGTGTTCCACCCCTTTCCATACATTGCCTTGCGTAGCACGGTAGATGAAAGGAATCCCTCCTGGCTGAATGAAAATAATACAGCGAACATGATCAAGTACACCGCGAAGAACGATGCTATGAAGAGGAGCCCTTTAGTGAGGATTTTTTTCATCACTTAGAATTGAAAGTAGATAAAGGATACTTCACCAAAGAATCCGAATAGGATAATGGAAGCGACCATAAATGAATAAAGAAGGTATTTCATATAAGGTTTAGATAAAAGAATTCTCCCTTTAATGATTTTATCGACGAACGGATCAATAATGTAAAATATTCCCATAAGCAACATAATGAAAAGTGTTCTGCTGAAATTTTTTGGATTGTCAGCAAGTGCGCTAATTGAATCAATGAAAGTTTGAATGGAGTATTCACCATATCCAATTTTGTGAATAATGGTGAATGCGTCTTGGATACTATTTGCCCTGAAAAATATCCAGGCGAAACAGACCAATTGTAGCGTTATAAATACATTTATTACATGGAGTAGTTTGTTTGTTTTTAAAAAATTAAGATTCCTTTTCTCAATGAAATCATCTTTCACAATAGCAAACATCAAGAAAACGCCATGCAGCGCTCCCCATAC
Source organism: Bacteroidota bacterium (assembly GCA_016709725.1). Classification (GTDB taxonomy): domain Bacteria; phylum Bacteroidota; class Bacteroidia; order AKYH767-A; family OLB10; genus JAJTFW01. Next base: position 469,701 of record JADJMG010000001.1, on the reverse strand, counting down.
AACGTAGGTCCAGTTGGCACCGTGCCAAATTCCGCTGATGAGAAAAACCAAAAATAAATTGAACATCCATCTTGACTTACCTACACGGTTTCCGCCCAATGGAATATACAGGTAATCTCGGAACCATGTGCTTAATGAGATATGCCATCGACTCCAAAATTCTTTTATACTTGCCGATAAATAGGGCGTTCTGAAATTTTCCATTAAATCATAACCCATAACTCGAGCAGCTCCAATAGCCATATCGCTATAGCCCGAAAAATCACAGTAAATTTGAAATGCAAAAAAGTAGGAGGTGAGCAATAATGTCATTCCTGTATGATCTTCCGGATTTGTATACGCGGTATTTACTAACCCCGCTAAATTATCGGCTATGACAACTTTTTTAAATAGACCCCAAATCATCATTTGTAAACCACTACTAAATCGCTGGTAATCGAAATTTTGTTTTTGATGAAATTGATGTAAAATATTTTGTGGTCGCTCAATGGGTCCTGCAACCAACTGAGGGTAAAACATTACATAAAGGGCGTAAATTCCAAAATGTTTTTCTGCTTTCTGTCTGCCATAATACACTTCAAAAGTGTAACTCATGGCTTGAAATGTGTGAAAAGATAATCCGATCGGTAATGCAATTCCTAAATAGCGAAGTGCTGTGGCTCTATCGAATAACTCAAGTGAAACTTCATTAATATTATCTAAAAAGAAATTGTAATATTTAAAAACAGCAAGTACTCCAATGTTAGCGATTAAACTACATATCAAGTAAAACTTTTTCCTCTTCGGGTCAACGGTTTTTTCTAAATAAATTCCTGCAAAGTAGTCAATGATGATGGTACCAAATAAAATTAAAATATATACTGGAATAAAGTACATATAGAAAAAGCAACTTGCAGTTAATAGTAGAGACCATCGAAAACGATGTGGCATTACGAAAAATAGTATCGTAACTATGGGAAAGAATAACAGAAATTCGAATGAATTAAATAACATAACTTTTGATACCTTTTTCTACGAAAAAAAACGAAATTGGTTGTGTTTATTTAAGGTTGTAAATTAAAATCTAACTGATGAAATCGTAAATTAGACTACTTTTTCTAACAGTTCATGATATTTATATACTCCTGATATTTTACCCTCAGTTAGCTCATAAATTCGATTGCAGTTTTTTAGTGTAGTTACTCGATGTGCTATAATAAATATAGTTTTGTTAACTTCAGATAGTGAGTCGATTGCCTCACTAACCTCTTGCTCTGTTTGATTGTCTAAAGCAGAGGTGGCTTCGTCAAATATTAAGATTTCGGCATTGCGATATAGGGAACGTGCAATGCTGATCCTTTGTTTTTGCCCACCAGATAATCTTGAACCACGCTCTCCTATAATCGTTTGGAGACCATTGGGTAATGCATTAATTAAATCTTCTAGAGAAGCTTGTTTAATCGCTTGTTTTAATCGAATCGGGTCTGGATTTTCATCTCCAAAGGTGATGTTGTCACTAATGGAAGCATCCATAAGGAAAATATCTTGTTTGACATAGCCCAACAAATTTCTCCACGACTGTTGATTGGCCGCATCAATTTTAACTTGATCTATATAAATTCCGCCTTTCTGTTCGTTGTAAAACCGTAGTAAAATATTCATCAAAGTGGTTTTGCCAGATCCAGATACACCAACAATTCCAATTTTCTCCCCGCGTTTTACCGTCATGGAGATGTCTTTTAACATATCTTTTTGTTCGTTCGGAAAATGGAAAAATAAGTTTTTTATCTCGATAGCATTTTCAAATGCCGTTTTGCGATCATCTTGGTTGGAAATAATTTCATGCGAAAGTTCAGGATAGATAGATATATTTTGCATGGCAGTCATGTTTTTTCGAATGTACATGAAGGATGAAATAATCCGATTTAATGAGGGCATTAATCGATAGGCTGCAGCAGCAAACAAGCTAATCATTACAATGGCTTTTTCGCTATTGTCAGTAAGAAAGATGGCATAAATAAAGATGAGAACTACCCCTAACAAAGCAACTAATTCGTTGGCACGTAATGGAATTAAATTGGGCAGATGTGATGCCATATTTAATTGATGATACTTCTTTTGGGTCTTTAAAAATTCATCTCGGTAATGCGCTTCTTTATTCGCAAGTTTAATATCAGCATATCCTCCTATCGTTTGAGAAATAGATCCTAAAGACAGCGGAAATAATCGATTCATTTCTTCCCCAATACGCGTTACTCTGCTTCTCAATAACGCATAAATTAACCAGGTAGAAGGCCCAATAATAATCGCAATGAAAAGAAAAAGCTTGATGTCGTACCATGCAATTCCACTCACAATAAGAAAGAGTATCGAAAATTCTGAAATTAGCATGATGGTAGGCATCACTACCCAAGTCACATATGATAATGGATTGTTTAAAATGTGATGTGTAATTACGCTGCTTTTCATCCCTGTGAATTGATGAAATTCAAGGTTGAAATATTTATTGAATTGCTTGCGTGTGATCTTGTAAGCAAGTGTAGCCGTAAATCGAGTTTCTAAATAATTGACAAAAACCCCATAAACACTTTTTAATATAAAAAAGCTAAGTACACTTAAAATCATCACAAGAAGGAATTGTTTTTCCGACTGAAAATGAAAATAATTATAAATAGCGTTTAGATATTCATTGGAATGAATGATGGTTGTGTCAGTAGCCAATTTGATTAATGGCAGTATCGACGCAATACCAAAGACATCAAGGATCGCAGAAGAAAAAATTAAAACGATGAGGATCGCCGCCTTTTTTCTCATCGGCCCGTCCAAATGCATTTTAAAACTATTGATTACCAAATGAAGTATGCCCTTTTCTTTCGTAGAGGCAGCTCCATTTTTTTGCTTATCCAAGTTGTCTTTCAATTTCGAACTCATTATGTATTTTTAAAAATTAAGCATAGTAACCACCACCATACCCAGCAGGAATATTTTTTGTGTTTACATTGTTAAGAATAAAACTTAAATGTTTGATTTGATTTTTTTCTACAATCTGATGAGCAATGTCGATAAAATCACGTTTCGTATATCCTGCTTTTACAACGTATAAATTTAAGTCTGCATGTTTCATAAACACTAATGCATCAGAGAGTAATCCAACCGGTGGAGTATCTATGATGATGTATTCATAATGTAAGCGCAACTCTTCAATCAACTGTTCCATCATCGGATCTACAATTAATTCAGACGCATTCGGCGTACGTGGACCCGTCAAAATAACTTGTAAATTATCGATGGGAGTATCTTTTATAATTTGATTCATATTCGCCTTTCCAACTACATAAGAGGTAACTCCAACGTCATTTTGTAAGTTGAATGCATTTGCTTGCTTCGGCTTATGTAAATCAAGATCTACTAATATTACTTTTCTTCTCGCCTTAGCTAAAGTGATGGCCACATTAACAGCACAAAAGGTTTTTCCTTCACTAGCCACAGAAGAAGTAACCAATAATACCTTATTCTTGACTTTAGGGGCAAAATAACTGAGATTAGTCCGTATTACCCTGAAAGCCTCCGCTACTTGCGACTGCGGGAATTTATCAACTACTAAATATTCATTCTCCGCTTCTTTAGTGGATCCGATCACCCCAATGATGGGCAGATTTGTTATTTCCTTAAGCTCATCTTTTGTATTTACAAAATTGTAAAACATACTTTTTATAAAGATGACAAGCATGGATAAAGCTAAGCCAATTCCAATTCCTACGGCTAGCGTTTGTACTAAAACTGGACGAACAGATCCGTTGCTATAAGCAGGTTCTAATACCGTTTTGTCAGCTACAATTCCAGCTTTCGCAATTACAGTTTGTGCTCTCGTCTCGAGAAGAAATTCATAGATCTTAGCGTATATTTCAACATTACGACTGATGTTTACGATGCCTCGTTGAGTCGTTGGCATTTGTCGCATGGTAGATTGATACTGGTTCAATTGCCCGCTAATGCTATTAATATCATTTGTCAATTTTTTACGGACGTTTAAAACGATTCCCATAATATTTTGACGGAGAATATTAATTTGTTCGTCGGTTTGTTTAACTAACGGACTACTGGCCGTACTACTAAACAATAAGTTCGTTTTTTTCTGCTGTAATGCAAAGAGTTCATTAAATGCACTTGATAAGGATGGATCATTTTGCTCTGCTAGTATTGCAGGAGAAATGGCCATATCGGCATCGTTAGAAGTCAGGTATTCATAAAGCATGTCAATGGACTTCAATTTAATTCCAATTCTATCTTTCTCCGACTCAAATTCTACAACACGTTGAAATAATACACTTTGCTCACTACCTAAATTGAAGGTTGTTTTTTCTCGTTGAAATTGTTCAAGATTACTCTCTACACCATTCAATTGTCCTTCCACCTCGTTCAATTGTCCATCAATAAACTGAAGTGTATTGTCATTTACTTTTTTGCTGAGTGAGATACTATTTTCAATGTAGATCTCCATCATCGTATTTAAAAAGTCAATCGCCTTTTCGGTTACTTCATCTTCAACAGATATTGTAATTACTGAAGCCTCTTGAACAGGCTCAATTTTTAAAAGTGTTTTATATTTATTAATTAAATTGTTATGATTGTGAAATCTGAATTGATAAGCGACCTCTCCAATCTTTGGATTTTTACTAATAATGGTAGAGTCGGGCATAACTAAAAATGAAAATTTAGAAGTAATCACAGGATCCCCAAAATCCGATTCTCCTCCTTTTGTATAGTTCTCAGTTACAATATCCCAGCGAAAACGATTTTTATTTAAAATTTTAAGTGAGATGGGTACTTCGTATAATGAAGCATCAATCATTTTTCCAGTAACTTCAAAGGGAGTACCTTTATAAACCTCCCCAGTCTTTATTCTACCTTCAATATAATAGGAGATGTCTAATCCAAGTTTTTTAATCGTCTCATCAATAAAACGAGTCGACTTTAACACCATAATCTCATTGGTCACCTCTTCGCTCTCTGGAATTACAGGTAACGACTCACTCAAGGCATCTTTAAACGGATCTTTTGGCGGCTTAATTAAAATTTGAGTGGTTGCTCCATAAAATTTGGTGGCTTTGTACAGATAAAAAATAGCTCCAGAAATCCCTAGACCTAAAAACAATACAAACCACATCCAATTTTTTCCAATAGTGGCAAGTGTTCGTTTGATGTCTTTTTGGTCGATGAGACTGTTGCTTCCAATCAGTTTGTTTTCCATAATGATATAATAAATGTGAAATATTTATTCCGTTTTTGTACGTCGATAGAGCTAATTAGGTTCTTTAAAATCTCAAGAACTCCAAAATTATTTGCGACTCTAACGTCACAAAATTAGGATTATTCTTCATCTTTAGTCTTAAGATATTCATTTCCCTTTTCTTCGCTTAGTATGCTTTTACCGCGTTTGGGGAGTTGAAATCAAAATTGGGTGATTAAATGAACCAAATTGAAAGCTAAATATGCTATTTTTACTCTCTGTAACATACTTTGCTGAATTTGCGTTAGAAGCGATACAGATTATGTCTTTTTTTCTGCAAATAATGTACAATTGAGTATTAATAATTGGTTGTCAGCTGTTTGTATTAGAGAAAGAGAGGTAATTTTAACCCGTTGCTAAAACTTAATATTTATTTAAATCATTCAATATTTTCAAAAAACCATGAAAAAAGCACTTATAACAGGAATTACAGGACAAGATGGTGCCTATTTAGCTGAACTTTTACTCGAAAAAGGGTATGAAGTTCATGGTATTAAACGTCGAAGTTCTATGTTTAATACCCAACGAGTAGATCATCTTTATGAAGATCCACACGAAAAAGGCATTCGTTTTAAATTGCATTATGGAGATCTTACCGACTCTGTTAATATCATTCGAATTATTAGCGAAGTACAGCCCGATGAAATTTATAACCTCGGAGCGATGTCGCATGTACACGTGAGTTTTAATTCTCCTGAGTATACCGCTAATGCAGATGGACTTGGAGCATTGAGAATATTGGAAGCTGTACGTATGTTAAATATGACCGATCGTTGCAGAATCTATCAAGCTTCAACTTCTGAGCTTTATGGTTTGGTACAAGAAATTCCTCAGCGTGAAACAACTCCCTTTTATCCACGATCGCCCTATGCCGTAGCCAAGCTATATGCATATTGGATTTTCGTGAACTATCGTGAGTCTTATAATATGTATGCCGTAAATGGTATTTTATTTAATCACGAATCACCTTTACGCGGAGAAACTTTCGTTACTCGTAAAATTACACGAGCGGTTGCCCGGATTGGTCTCGGACTTCAAGATAAAGTATTCATGGGAAACTTAGATGCCAAACGTGATTGGGGTCATGCAAAGGATTATGTTGAAGCCATGTATTTAATGTTGCAACAAGACAAGCCAGAAGATTATGTTATTGCTACAGGAATTACTACTTCCGTTCGCGATTTCATAATTATGGCATTCCGTGAATTGGGAATAGAGATAGAGTGGAGTGGTGAAGCTGAAAATGAAGTTGCCAAAATTAAAGCATGCACAAACCCGGAATATGCCCGACCAATAGGACAAGAAGTGGTAAGTATTGATAAACGTTACTATCGTCCAGCGGAAGTTGAGTTATTAATTGGAGATCCAACAAAAGCAAAAACGCAATTAAATTGGAGACCTAAATACGATCTTCCCATGATTGTTAAAGAAATGGTTGCTGCGGATATGGAAATCTTCAAACGCGATCGCTACTTAAAAGAAGGCGGACATACCGTGATGAATTATCACGAGTAAATAATTTGAAAATTTTCCGATTTGAAAATTTGAAAATGGGTAATCGTTTAGCTTCGCAATAAAGAAAAATCAAACTTGTCTAATAAAACAGCATGATTTAAATTCTTCATCTAAAAGCTTCGCGATGCAGATGATTTAGTTCACCATCACGACCTAAAGTTCACGGCAAACCCATCACTAGATTAGGGTGATTATATCTCATCCAATCATTCATCTTTAATCAACATATAAATCGATCATTTTCATCGCGAGGCTTCGCGATAACTCATCTTCAAATTTTCAAATTGATACATCTTCAAATTAAAAATGCTAATAGACGAAAAAATATTTATCGCAGGCCATCGTGGAATGGTGGGATCTGCTATTGTTCGAAATCTTCATAAACGAGGATATAATAATTTAATTCTGAAGACATCGTCCGAATTGGATTTGAGAAATCAAATGGCAGTGGAAGGGTTTTTTGCAGAACATCAACCCAATTATGTTTTTCTCAGTGCAGCTAAAGTAGGAGGGATCGTTGCAAATAATACATATCGTGGTGAATTCATCTATGAGAATTTGATGATTCAAAATAATGTGATTCACTATGCCTATAAGTATGGAGTGAAGAAACTTTTGTTTTTGGGATCTTCATGTATCTATCCTAAGATGTGCCCTCAGCCAATTAAAGAGGAGTACTTATTAAGTGGATATTTAGAAGCGACTAATGAACCTTATGCCATTGCAAAGATTGCAGGGTTGAAGATGTGTGAGTCGTATCGTAAGCAATATGGAGTGGAGATGATTTCCGCCATGCCCACCAATCTTTACGGACCCAATGATAATTATGATTTGAATAATTCTCATGTCCTGCCCGCATTAATCAGAAAGTTTCATGATGCCAAAACTAAGAATCTAGATTCCGTGGAAATTTGGGGTACCGGTTCGCCTAAACGGGAGTTTTTGCATGTTGATGATTTAGCCGATGCCTGTGTTTTTTTGATGGAAAATTATAGCGAAGAGCAACATGTAAATGTAGGGACAGGTGTAGATGTAAGCATCAAAGAACTGGCAGAAATGGTTAAAGAATTAGTCGGATTTAAAGGCCAACTTTTGTTTAATATCGATAAACCAGATGGTACCCCGCGCAAATTATTGGATGTTTCAAAAATTCATAAGTTGGGTTGGCAACATCGATTGGATTTAAAAGAAGGGATTCAGTCTGTTTTGGCAGAATTGGAAAAAACGGGTTGGAATTTCGATCGAAAATAAAATTTAATTTCGATGTTTTTTTACTAAAATTAAAAATTTTCGTATAGGCATAAACGTTAGTAGATTTATCTCTTAAAATGTGAGATTTATTTTGCTTGAAAGATGGATTTATTTTTATTTCGATGCATCGAAATAAAGAAAACAATCATGATCAATATTCATCTTTTAATAATCGCTTAAAACAAGCCCGTCGCATCCAGAATTTTGCTTTGAATGAATGCAATCTCCTTTTTTTCAGTCATTTGAGCGGGATTGAAGGCGATCTTCATTAAAAATGAACGAAAATTCGTTTAAAAACATCCATTTTTTACCTCCTCGTAATGTAGGGGATGGAGACATTAAATGCAAGCTTTTCAGTATTTTTTTAGTTCCCATTTTTAAAATTCTTACAAGAAATTAATCTATGAACAGGAAAATTTTAAATTGTTTAAATCTTTTAGCCATTGATTTTCAGTATAAAATTTGCCAACTATCTCAAATATTGGGTGAAATTTTACAGAAAACTTGCATTGTATCGGTTAAGCAAGTAAATTGCGTTAACAAATCCTGAAAGGGAAAATCCATTGAGTTATTGCGAACACTTTAGTCATTCTCGCGAAATGACCAAAGTCTTACCCTCAAAAAGTAATAGTTGTACTCTGGAAACCGGTATAAAAAAATAAGCTTAGTGAAAAACTTCTACTTCCATTATTTCCTTCCTCTATTTCTGCGCACTTTGATGGCTATGCGTGGGGAATTCTCATTTTTAGTAGACTCCAATGAAAATAATCTAATCAAAATAAATAATATGAAAAACAATTACTCTTACGAGGGGAAATTAACAACCAGGCTTCGCCAATGGTGGTTGATGTTAACAGCAGTGATGTTGTTAACCCTCACAGTTGGTTTGCAAAGAAGTAATGCGCAAAGTATTACGAACTATGCATTCTCCGCTTCTAGCGGTTCGTTCACGCAAATCGCAGGAACGGGTGGTAGTACTAATATTTCTGCTATTCAGGCAGATTTTGGTACTTCATCATTTATGCCAATCGGCTTTAACTTTCTCTATAACGGAGTAAGTTATTCTCAGTTCTTTGCTCACTCCGATGGTTATATCGGATTTGGTGCGACTGCTTCTGGTACGGCTGCAAACAATTTAAACACGGGGTTAACTACTTCGAGACCATTATTAGCCCCTTACTGGGATGATATCAGTGGAGCTGGAGGTGTGAATCCTAGTATTGGAACGTATGCTACTACTGGTTTACCAGGTAGTAGAATCTTAACTGTTGAGTTTTTAAATTGGAGGGTATTTTGGAATGGTCCAAATGCGCTTTCATTTCAAGTAAAATTATATGAAGCTACAGGTGTTGTAGAATTTATTTATCGTCAAGAAGGCATTCCTACTGCATCTACTGCTTCAGTTGGAATCACTGCAGCTGCTACTGGTGCAGGTAATTTCCTTTCTTTAAGTGATGTTACTGCTGCTCCAACTGTTTCTTCAGCTACGGAGACAACTGCAATTAATGCGATTCCTGCTACTAATCAAGTGTACACTTTTACACCTCCAGTAGCTCCGTCTGCACCTACTACTTTAACTTTCTCGGCTGTTACCAATAACAGTATGTCCTTAGATTGGGTAGATGCTACTGGTGAAGTAGGTTATATTGTTGAACGCTCTTTAGATGGAATCAATTATGTGCAGGTAGCTTCATTACCTGCAAATACTATCACATATGCTGCTGCTGGATTATCTGCCGGCACTACTTACTATTGGAATGTATTTAGCTTTAATGAAGGTCAAAAGAGTACTGCTCTTAATAGTAATCAAAATACACTCGCTGGAACTTTATGTGGAGCTTACTCTGTAGGTCCAACTGGAACTTATGCATCGCTTACTGCTGCTTTAGCAGATATTCGTGTAAATGGTCTTACTTGTTCCGTTATCCTTGAGTTACAAGCAGCTTATGTAAGTACGGTTGAAACTTTCCCTATATGGACTGGTAATATCGGAACATTAGCTGGTAAAACAGTTACGATTCGCCCTGAAGCAGGTGCAGTAGCTCTTAGTATTACGAGCACGCATTCTTATGCTACAATTACTGACTCTTTAACTTCTTATTTATTTATTGATGGAAGAGCCGGAGGAGTGGGTGCAAGTGAATTAACTATTGCTAACTCAGCTTTCACAGGTACTTCAATGAGGATTCATCAAGAGTCGTCTGATAACTCTTTTGAATATATCACCTTCCGAGGTGTAAATAATACTACAACTAATGCAGTTGTATTTATGGGTGGATCAACTGTTGTTGGTGGTCTTGGAAATGACAATAATATATTTAATGAGTGTGATTTCCGAGATGGTGTTTCTTTCCCTAATAATTGTTTTATGGCATCTGGAAATACTTCTGGCGCGGTTAACAATAACAATACAATAAGTAATTGTCGAGTTTATAATTTCTTTAGCGCTGGTGCTGCATCAAATGGTATTAATTTAATTGGTTTAAATAACGGTTGGAATATTACAGGTAATCGCATCTATCAAGAAGGTAGTCGTACTTATACTACTGCTAATATTCATAAAGGGATTGTCGCTAATAATACAGCAGGTACATTTAACATTAGTAATAACATTATTGGTTTTGCGAACGCTAGTGGTACTGGAACATATACAATGACCTTTGTTACAACTCCTGTGGCCAATCGATTCTTTGGAATGGATGTAAATGCAGCTTTATCTCCTGCAACTACGATCAGTGGAAATACAATTTCTAATTTCAGTATTGCTACTAGTAGCACTGGAACAGGTTCTGGAGCTGCATTCTGTGGTATCTGGCTAAATGCAGGTGGTGCGAATATTACCAATAATACGGTAGGTTCTATGTCAGGAGTAGATAATATTCTTGTTCGAGGTACTGCAACGGGTGGTTCATCTACCTCTGCCAATGTAATTGGTATTGCTCAAGGTGCTGCATCAAATACGCCAATTACCGTTACTGGTAATAATATTGGTGGATTAGGATTCAATGGTATTACAGCAGCATTTGCAAACTCAGCAACAGTAGGTGCAACCGTTTGTGGTATCTTTAATCAAGGTTTCACCACATTAACTGATCCAAATGGTACACGCTTAATCAGCGGTAATACTATTGGTGGTGCCATTGCAGCAAGTATGCGTAGCGGAGCAGCCATTAATGCTGGTGTCACTTCTGCTGCTAATTTCTCAGTTGTAGGTATTATGAATACAGGAGGAACTAGAATTACTATTAGTAATAATAGTATTCAAAATTTGCAGGTTCCTACACGTAGTTCTGCAGGTGTTGTTTATGGTATTCAAACTTCTTCAGGTCTAAATGTTATTACTGGAAATACCATTACTGCACTTTCTTCTAATGCGAAGAACGTGGCAGCAGCTACAACAGCACATTTAAATGGTATAAATCATACTTCGACTTCTGTTCCTGTAGTAGGTACTGAAGTGAATATTTCTGGCAATACTATCCATGATTTGAAGATGAGTGCTGATACAGGTAGAGTAGTAGTTAATGGTATCGCATATACCGGTACAACTACTGCGGGCTTTAATCAACTCATCCAAAAGAATTTGATTTATGATTTGAACGATTTAACCACAGCTTCTGATACTGCTAAACACGTGTTTATCGGTATTGGTTTATATGGTGGTTTACCTACCGTTCAAAATAACATGATTCAAGTTGGACTTGGTAATACGAGTTCTCAAGATTATTATGGTATTTATAAGGCAAATACGAATATTAATAAAATTTATCATAATTCGGTTTACATTGGTGGTGATGCTTCAGTTGCCTCAGGAATACTTCAAGGTAATACCTATGGTTTCCGTCGCGTGAATCGTCCAACTACAGGAAATGATGAAGTAATTAATAATGTATTTTATAATGCAAGAACTTCCGCTTTAGGTGGATTGCAATATGCTATTGGGTTAGATACTAATATTAACATCACTTCTTCTAAAAATGTTCTTTTTGCGGATTTCGCAAATGGTGGTCGTACGGGTATTCGCAATTTAACAGTTGCTTCAAGTTTAACAGACTGGAGAACATTAACGGGATTAGATTTGAATTCAATTTCTGAAAATCCAAATTATATTGCTCCTGCTGCGGCAACTCCAGATTTACATATTCAACCTTCTCCTGCAGTAACGCCTGTAGAAGGAGCTGGATTAGCTATCACTGGACCTGCTGATGACTTCGACAGTCAAGCTCGTGCTGGATTAACTCCAATTGATATTGGTGCCGATGCGGGCGACTTTGTTGCCTCTGGTGACTTTGTAAGCCCAACTATTATTTCTGTTGTAGCTTCTCCAGCAGGTTCTGCTTGTGTTGCTTCTTCACGATTAGTTTCTGTGGACGCTTCTGATGCCAGTGGTATCTTAGGTGTAGATTTAAATTGGTCGTTAAATGGAGTTGTTCAAACAGCCATCGTAATGGTATTTAATGGCGGTACTAACTTATGGGAAGGAACAATTCCTGCCAGTGGTAGTGCACTAGTAAGTTATTCAACAACAGCTACAGATAACAGTGTAAATTTAAACGCTACAATTAGCGCTTCTCAATCTTATAGAGATGAGTATCTATTTGCAGGTTTATCTGCAGGTATTGATCAAACAATCTGCCCAGGAACATCTACAAATTTAAGTGTGGCTTCTCCTTACTTAAATTCAATTGTATTCTCTGAAATCTCAGGTTTTGAAACAGGTACTGGTGCAGGTCCACTTGCTCCAGGTATTTCTGGTTTTGATTATATAGAATTAACAAACATCGGAAATCAACCAGTTGATATCAGTGGATGGAAATTAGAAACTACTGGAATTGCTGGAATTTATATTATTCCTGCTGGTAATACCGTTGCTGCTGGCGGTACATTTACTATCGCACGTGGCGGTGGTGGAGCGGCTATCCCTGGAGTTTATGTAAATTCAACTCTTTTATCTCAAGGTTCTGCAACCGCTCAAGGTTTTATTATTAGCGACTTAGGTGGAAATATTTCTGACGTTGCTGCAATCATGAGTCATAATCCTGTTGGCTTAGGAACTCCAGCAGTTACTGCAGCTATGTGGTCTGGTAACGTTGCTTCATCATCAGGTACCGCTGGTATTCGTCGTACATCTTTCGCTGATAGCAATACAGCTGCTGATTGGACTGTTGCAAGTGCTGGTAATTTAACCAACTGGGGTGCATTTAATGTTGGCTTAGGTAACATTTTGGTAGCAAATATTTCTTGGTCTTCTGGTGGTACTGGAAGTATTGAGAATGTTACACCAGTTGCTTCCCCAACTGAATATGTTGTTACTTTAAATGATGGTGTTTGTACAGCAACTGATACAGTAAACGTAAGTTGGTTCACAACTTTGCCTGCTCCTGTTGGAGTGGACTCTATGCATTGCGGAAATCAACAAGCTAAATGTGATATATTCTCTGTTCCTGGTGCTACTGCTTATCGTTGGTACACAACACCAACAGGTGGAACACCCGTTCAAAATACAATTGATACTAATCTTCGAGTTAACGTTGCTACAACAACTACATTCTATGTTGCAGCTTTTGATGGTGTTTGTGATGGACCTCGTGTTGCAGTTACTGAAACGGTAATTCAACCTGATCCAATTGATATTATTTCTGCTTTAGGAGCTAGTATTTGTTTGGGTGAAGTGGATACATTAGATGTTGTACAAACTGGTTCAACTAATGTATATGCTTATACTTGGTCAGGTGATGGAGTAGGAACTTTAAATGTGAACTCTGGTCCTCAAGTGATTTCTACTCCTGTTACTGCTGGTGTTTTTACATTCGTAGTATTGGGTGATGATGCAGCTGCTGGTTGTGTAATTACGGATACTTTAGTATTGACTGTAAATAGCAACCCAATTGTAATAGCAAATCTTGATGTGGTTACTATATGTGCTGGTGATTCTGTTCAATTGAATGTTTCAGCTCCAGAAGCTCCTACATCTTATCTTACATCTAATGCTACAAGTACTGCGGATGAAGAAATTACTAATGTTACTTTTGGTAGCATTAATAATACATCTACATGTGCTACAACAGGTGGACCTGGATCTACTCTAAATCTATATTCAAATTATACAGCTCTTGCTCCAGCAATTGTTAGTCCAGGACAAACTGTTCCTTTTTCTGTAACTCAATTCTCTTGTGGTGGTGCTTTCACAAATAGAACAGCAATCTTCATCGATTACAATCGCGATGGCGATTTCTTAGATGTTGATGAAAATCCTTTTTTAAGTACTGCTTCGTCTGGAAATAATGTGAGATCAGGTAATATTGTTATTCCTGGTACTGCATCTTATGGTAAGACAAGAATGCGTGTTATCATTGTTGAAACTTCAGGTGTTATCAGTTCAACTGGAACATATACGTGGGGTGAAACTGAAGATTATACCATTGAAATTGGAAACGCTAATCCATTGTCATATGCTTGGACTCCAACTGCTGGTTTATCAGATCCTAATATTGCAAATCCAATGGCTACTCCATTGGTGAGTACTTTGTATTATATTACTGGTACTGATGGTACAACAGGATGTTCAAGTGTTGATTCAGTTGACTTCACGGTGTTACCGGTTCCTAGTGCACCCAACGCGAACAACAGTGCTCATTGCGGAAATCAAATTCCAACAGCTTCTGTAGATCCAGTTGTTGGCGCTACTGCTTACTACTGGTATGATGCAGCGGTTGCTGGAAATATCCTTCAAGCAGATCCATCTTTAACTTTCCTTTCATTAGTAGGAACAACAACAACTATGTATGTTGCTGCATTTGATGGTTCATGTTATAGTAGCCGTACTCCGATTACTGTTACAGTGGCTACTCCTCCACAAATTGTTGCATCAGCTGATGATAGCACTGTTTGTTTAGGTTCAACAATTGCTTTATCATCTACTGCAAACGGTTATACTGATTTTGCATGGAGTGTGAATGGTAATGGAAATTTATTGACGAATAACACTCAAAACGTAAGCGCGACTCCAACTTCTGCCGATAGTTATAATTTTATTGTAACTGCTAGTGGTGGTGTAGGTCCGAATGCAGGTTGTGCAACTTCAGATACTGTAGAAGTTGTAGTGTATAACTTGCCTACTGTGTTATCAATAAACATTGCGGATACTACAATTTGTCAAGGTCAATCAACTTCTGTAATTGCTAATGCAGTTCCTTCATCTGTTGTTATGGGACCTCAAACTCCTCCTTCAGGTTATCTTACTTCAAATGCTACCTCAACTGCCGATGAAGATATTTCTAATGTAACCTTTGGAAGTCTAAACAATTCTTCAACTTGTGCTACAACAGGTGGTGCTTGCAATCTTCATCGATTACAATCGTGATGGCGATTTCTTAGATGTAGGTGAAAATCCTGTATTGTCTGCTGCTGTCCCTGGTAATAACACCGCAAGTGGTAGTGTCGTAATTCCATTTACTGCATCTGCAGGTGTGACCTTAATGCGTGTAATTAATGTAGAAACATCAGGCGTTATCAATTCAACTGGGACATATACTTGGGGTGAAACTGAAGATTACTTAATAAACATTTCTAGCTTCGATCCAACGCTAACTTATAGCTGGTCTCCTGCTGGTGATTTTAGTAATCCTACGGCTGCTAACACAACTTACATCGGTTCAAGTGCTGGTGCAAATGTGATTACTTTATCTATTTTGGATACAGTTAGTGGTTGTTCAAATACTGCAAATCGTACTATTTATGTAAATGCTGTTCCTGCTGCGCCAGTTTGTGCAGGTGACACTATTTGTGGACAAGGTGACGTTACATTAACGGCTGTTGGTTCTGCTAATGAATTGTTCTGGACAGAAGGTAATGGTGGAAATATTCTTGCTGTTAATGATACATTAGTTCAAAACGTTTCTGCATCTGGTTCTTTCCAAGTTCGTGAGTTTCCAAATAATTTGGATACAACGGCTGTTGGTTATGATCCTATTCTATTCCCTTCTGCTCCTGCTGGTTATTTCCCAACAACTGCTCAAGGGATGTGGTTTAGAGTTGATAATGCAAGTGGTACTATTATCAAGAGTGTAGATATTTATCCTAACGGACCTATCGGAACACCTTATGGTATTGAAATCATCGATTCTTTAGGAAATACAATTGGTTCTGCGAGTGGAGTAACTACCGTTACATTGCCTAACTATGAGACAATTGAAATGAATATTTTCGTTCCTTATAGCACGATTCCTTATGCAATGCGTCCTACGGCTAGTCCAAACTTGGCAGTACATCAAAATGCTACCGTTTCAGGTACCTCTCCTTGGGTAATTGCTGGTGAAATGACGATCATAGCTTATGGTAATATGCCTCCTGCTGCTTCGTACTTCGGTGCAACTACATTTGGTATGTTCTATAACTGGCAGGTAATGCATGGTTGCTTCGGCACATCTTGCATTGCTGACTATGTTGTAAATCCAGCTCCAGCTTTATCAATTACAGCGGGTGGTCCAACTACTTTCTGTGATAATGGTTCTGTTTCATTAGATGCATCTGCATTACCTACAGACCCATCTTATGTGAACTTTAACTGGTCTCCTGCTACGGGCTTAAGTGCTACTACAGGTGCGGTTGTTACTGCAAACGTAAGTACAACTACTACGTATACAGTAACTGCGGATGATGGTCTTGTAGGTGGTTGTGCAAACACAGCTACTATCACTCTTACAGTGAATACAGCACCTTTCGCTACAGTTGGTGTAGTTCCTGATACTGTCTGTACTACTTCACCTTTCCAATTTAATGGTTCAGGTGGTTCTGCGAGCTTCAAGTATGTAGGTACAACTGAAAACTTAGGACAAACAGCTGGATGGCCTTTCAATGGTGCAAACCTTGGTCAACGTATGCAAGTAGCTATTACCGCTGCTGAATTAAATGCAGCAGGTATTTTCGGCCCTTCATTTATTAATAGCATTGGTTTCAATGTGGTTACTAAATTGAGTAGTGCACCTTATACTGGATTTACTGTTGACATTGACACTTTACCTACTGGAACATCTTGTTTCAGCAGTACAAACTACATCACCATGCCAGGTGGTAGTAATGTTTACACAGGTAATTATTCAACTTCTGGTTCAGGTTGGAATGACATTGTTTTCTCTACACCTTATTTCTGGGATGGAGTACATAACCTAGTTGTTCAAACTTGTTTCGCTAATGCAGCAACTACCTTGTTTGATATTGTATATACAACTCAAACTCCAGGTTGCTTCACTACTAATGCACTTAACGCTGCTGCTTGTGGCGCTGCTACGGGTACATTATTAGACCTTCGTCCAAACATGCGTTTCCAAGGTGGTTCTGTGAATTACGCTTGGGCTCCTGCAACTGAATTGGATAATTCAGCAATCTCAAATCCTTTATTCACTCAATCATTAGGTCAAGGTCCTCGTCAATATGTATTGACAGTTACTGATCCTAGTAATGGTTGTGTAGCAACAGATACTGCTAATTTCTATGTGAGTCCTACTCCGGTAGTTCCAGTAATAGAATTTGCTTCTGTTGATACTACAATCTGTGTATCTGGTACTATGTCATTCACTTCTGTGACTGTTGATGGTACATTACAATGGCAGAGTTCTACTGATGGAATTAATTTCTTCGATGTAATCGGTGAGAATAATCCAACGTTTACCTCTCCTGTAATTACAGCTGATAACTACTATCGTTTGAAGGCGTATTGTACAGATTCTTCTTATTCAAATATTAAGTTCGTTGATGTGTTTGATCCAACAATTACTTTCTCTGAAGGTGATACAGTTTGTGGTCAAGGAAATGTAACATTGAATGCAACTGCAAATCCTGGATACTTCGTTCAGTGGTTCGCTGATTCATTGTCTGCGCTTCCATTGTCGAACTCTAATAGCTATTCTACATTCGTAACACAAACTGATACTTTCTGGGTACGTGCTACCATTGATACTAACTCAGTATTCGGTGGCGGTGTGGCTCCTTCTTATTGTGCGGTTACTAATGCAGGTTCTGCTTGTTTAACAAATGTTTCTTTTGGATCGATGAGTTATACGTCTGCAGCCTGTGAAAGTACTTCTGGAACTAATTATAATATCATTCCTGAAGGAACAGCCACGGCTCAAGTATTAATCGGTCAGTCGTATAACTTAAGTGTTACATGTGATGGTTCCGCTATTACTTCTGTTTGGATTGACTTTAATAAAGATGGTTTGTTTGATGCTTCAGAATGGCAGCAAGTATATACTACAGGTACAAATGGTACAATTAGTATTACAATACCACCAACTGCTTTGGGCGGTAAAACTGGAATGCGTATTCGTTCAAGATTGTCCGGAAACACTAATGGACCTGGTGATGCTTGTCTTGCAATGGGATCTGGTGAAACAGAAGATTTCGTAATCACAATCGGTTCTTCTGCTTGTTCAAGTGTTAAAATTCCAGTGATCGCAGTAGTTACTGCAGCTCCTGCAGTAACAGTTGTTCCATCGGCTAGCACTATTTGTGAAAATAGTTCTGTTACTATCAATGTTACAGGTGGCTTACTAGATTATACTAATTTCGATTGGGCTCCTGCAACAGGTTTGAATGTCGTTACCGGTACTGCCGTTGTAGCTACTCCTTCCGTTTCAACTTCGTATATTGTTACGGCTTCTGGAAATGTTAACGGTTGTGAAACTTCTGATACAGCAGTTATCACAGTTAATCCTGCTCCTGTGTTTACCATGTCACCTTCTTCACAAAACTTGTGTAATGGTGATACTGCAGCGATTTCTTTAGTGGTAACTGCTCCTGTTAGTGGAAACTATTCAGTAGTTAGTATTCCTCATACACCAAGTGCTGCACCTCTTACTCAAAGTGCTCCTGCTTTAGGTGATGAAGGAACGCAATCAGTAGCCCTTCCATTTACTTTCAACTTTGGAGGAGTAAATTATACGGATGTTACTATTCATGCAAACGGTCAAATCCTAATGGGTGCTAATAACCTTTCAGCTCAATTTGCCTATACTCCTCCTACAGTATTCGATGCTGCGGCTCCGAATAACTGGGTTGGTTTCTGGGGTGACTTGAATAACTCGGTGGCAAGTTCTATCACTTATGATATCGTTGGTTCTGCACCAAACAGAAAATTGGTAGTGAAGTTCAATGCAGTTGATTTCTGGCAATTTGATCCAGGAGTTACTTATCAAATTGAACTTAACGAAACAAGTAACATTGTTGATGTATTCTTAACTAGTGTTAATACGATCAGTTTAAATGTTCGTGCGGTTGGTCTTGAAACTGGTACAGCAGGAGTGGCTGCTCCAGGATATAATGCTGGAACATGGTCGGCTACAAATCAAGCTTTCCGTTTTGCTCCTATCCAAGCTGCAACGATCCAATGGTCAGGTCAGGGTATTATTGGCTCAACTACGGGTACAAGTATTCAAGCGATTCCAAGCACTTCTGGATATTATTATGCAACAGTTACTAATCCTTTAACAGGATGTACTAAAATAGATTCAGTGGCGGTTAACTTTAATGTTTCTCCAGCTCCACAAATTGTAGAGAACGATACTACCTTATGTAACCCTGATTTCATCTACGTTCACGTAGAAGATGCTGGAGCTTACAGTGGAGGTTACCCTTCTGGTACTACATTCACTTGGAGTGCTATTGGAGTTCCAATTCCTGATCTGGATTCTATCAGCAGCTCAGGTAATGGTTCTAGCTATTCTGTAATCGTTACATTGCCTAGCGGATGTTCTGCTACTTCTGATACTATTACTGTATTAACTAAATCAGTGGCTGTTGTCGATGTAATCAATAACGCTACTTGTAGCGGAGGTGGTTCAATCGAAGTAGAAGTGACAAGCGGTATCGCTAATTACAATTATGTATGGTCTACAGATTTAGCACAAACTAATATTGTACGTAATGTTACTTTATCATCTAATCGCGATACATTGGCAAACCTTACTGCAGGTACCTACTACTTGCAAGTGTATGACGAGGCAGGAACTCCTGCTAGTTGTAATTCAGGGGTGTTAACGTATGTAGTGAGTGGATCAAATCCAATTGTTGCTTCCGTTGCTGCTACTAATATTACATGTTTCGGTAGCTCAAACGGAAATGCTGATGTAACTTGGACAGGTGGTAACGCTCCATTCTCTATTACATGGAGTGATGCAAACTTTGCTAATATAACACCACGTAGTGTTTCACTTGCTGGAAACTACAGTGTGATTGTTTCTGACTTGTCAGGATGTGCTGATACGGTTGCCTTTACCATTGTAGAGCCAGCTCCGGTAACAGTAACATTTACTTCAACACCCGAATCTTTCCCAGGTGCACTGGATGGTACAGTCACTGCAATTCCTGCAGGTGGTACAGGTCCATATTCAGTTCAGTGGGCAGATGAACTCTTTGTTATAGTAGGTAGTGGAAACCCACTTACCGGTTTAGGAGCAGGATTATATTATGGTCTGGTTACGGATACAAATTCTTGTGATAATAGCGCAACTGTGGGTGGAGATAGTATTCGTGTTGATGTGGCATCAAATGCAACATTGAATGTGAAACTGATCATCGAAGGATACTATGATGGCTTAGGTGGAATGACACCGGCTCTTCTAAATGCAGGAGTTGGATTGAGTTCAACCGAAGTTGATACCATCGTAGTAGAATTACGTGATGCGTTAAGTCCATCTACTATGGTACAAAGTGCGACAGTAGTGGTTAACACGAATGATAGTGCTATGGTTACTTTACCAGGAAGTGTAATTGGTAACAGTTATTATATCGCTGTCTTCCATCGTAACGCAGTGCAAACATGGAGCGACTTACCAGTGACATTCTCTGGTGTGACTAACTATGACTTTACCACAGCGGCTTCTCAAGCACACGGATCAAACATGATCGAAGTGGATCCTGGCGTATTTGCCTTCTACAGCGGAGACGTTGCTCCACAAGATGAAGTAGTGGATATTACCGATCAGGGCTATGTTGGAAATGATATCCAAAACTTTGCATCAGGCTACGTACCAACAGATGTTTCTGGCGATGGTGTAGTGGATATCACCGACCAAGCGATCGTTGATAATAACATTAACAACTTCGTTGGATCGATTCATCCATTCTAATAACAATTTGGGTATGAGGGATTTAATCCCTCATACCCTTCATTAAAACATAATAAATTTACATATGAGAAAATCAATTCTTATCATTCTGATGCTATTCATAGGGAATGCGGTCAGCGCACAAAATAATGCTTACGGTGATAACCAGAAAGAGGTTGAACCTGGAGTGTTTGCCATCTACTCCGGTGATGTCAACCAAGATGGCACCATTGACATCTCTGACCAAGCAGATTTGAGTAATGACCTATCAAATTTCGCCTTTGGCTATGTTTTAACTGACCTTAACGGAGATTCTGTGGTAGATATCTCGGATCAGGCTATCTTAGATAACAATTTGGCTAATTTTATTTCAGTAATGAGTCCTGCGAATGGAAACAGGATAATGAATACCAAGTCTGAGAGTGGAAAAAATAGCAGTACAAATTAAACTGGGAACAATACATAAACTAAAATAAATAAAAAATGAAAACAAAAATTACACTGCTCAAAATGCTGGTCATTGTGCTTTGCTGCACAATGTTCGGTAAAACGGGCTTTGCACAAAATTCTGTGCAATTCCTGTTAACAAACGATGCGCAGGTTGCTCCTAATCAGTATGAGGCGGATCTGTACATTATCAGTACGGGTGCGGGTTCATTCGAATTGGCCAACCAACAGTTCAGCTTTACTTACAATAATGCTGCAAAAAATGGTGGAACAATGACAGCCGCATGGTTGGCAGGTTCGACTCAATTGACTAATCCTGCTAATTTGCAGCCCACAATCAGTACCACCACAGCTGGTATTATTCGTGTAGCGGGTGTGACTTCTGGACTACCAGGTTGTGGAAGTGGATCGATCATTACTACTGCTCCTGGTGTTAAAGTGGGTAGATTGCGTCTGACGAATTCTATTCCTTGGGCTGTTACTAATTTAAATTTAGCTTTTAACACAGCCACTTCAGCTAATCCTAAAGTACAGGCTAACTATTATAGCCCTACATGTGTAATAACGATTATTTGTCCAATTACAGGTCCTCCAGCAGGTTGTGTTGGCGGAACTACTGTGGTTGTAACAACGTCTAATCCTCTTTTAAACGCTCCTTCTTGTACAGCTCCAACTTTATCGGCTACAACTGTAGGGGCTACTTGTGCAGGTGATGCAAATGGTTCAATTAATTTAACTACTACAGGTGGTAACCCAGCTCCTTTCACTTATGCTTGGAGTAATGGTGAAACTACAGAAGATCTAAGCGGATTAACGGCTGGAACTTATACAGTAACTGTAACGACTCAAACAGGTGGTTGCTCTGCAACGGCTTCTTATACGGTTGATCCAGGTGCTGCAAATGTTACTTATTATGCAGATGCTGATAATGACACGTATGGTAACGCTTTAGTTACTGCTGTTTCTTGTACAGGTGCTCCAGTAGGATTTGTTGCTGATGCTACAGATTGTAATGATGCAAATGCTGCAATCAACCCAGGTGCTACTGAAGTTTGTGACTTAGTAGATAACGATTGCGATGGTTTAATTGACGAAGGTGTTCAATCTACCTTCTATGCGGATGCTGACGGTGATCTTTATGGAAATGCCCTTGTTACAATTCAAGGATGTACTGCTCCAGTAGGATATGTTGCTGATAACACAGATTGTAATGATAACAATTTTGCTATCAACCCAGGTGCTACTGAAGTTTGTGACTTAGTAGATAATGATTGCGATGGTTTAATTGATGAAGGTGTTCAATCTACTTTCTATGCTGATGCTGATGCTGATCTTTTTGGTAATCCACTTTCTTCAGTGCAAGCATGTACTGCTCCTTTAGGTTATGTGGCTGATAATACTGATTGTGATGATAACAATGCAGCTATTAATCCAGCTGCTTTAGAAGTTTGTAACGGTATCGATGATAACTGTAATGGTTTAGCAGATGACGGTCTTACTTTTGTAACTTATTATGCAGATGCTGACGCTGATACTTATGGTAATGCTTTAGTATCTCAATCTACTTGTAACGGTGCTCCAGTTGGATATGTTACAGATGCTACTGATTGTAATGATGCAAATGCTGCAATTAACCCAGCTGCTTTAGAAGTTTGTAACGGTATTGATGATGATTGCGATGGTTTAGCTGACGATGGTTTAACTTTCTTAACTTATTATGTAGACGCTGACAATGATACTTATGGTGATGCTTCTGCTACAGGAGTTTCTTCTTGTAACCCAATCGTAGGTTCAGTGACTAATAATGGTGACTGTAATGATAACAACGCGGCTATTAATCCAGCTGCCTTAGAAGTTTGTAACGGTATCGATGATAACTGTAACGGTTTAGCTGATGACGGTCTTACTTTCGTAACTTATTATGCAGATGCTGATGCTGATACTTATGGTGACGCTTTAGTTTCTCAATCTACTTGTAACGGAGCTCCAGTTGGATATGTTATCGACGCTACAGATTGTAACGACGCTAACGCTGCTGTGAACCCAGGTGCTACTGAGGTTTGTAACGGTATCGACGATGATTGCGATGGTTTAACTGACGAAGGTTTAACTTTCTTAACTTATTATGTAGATGCTGACAATGACGGTTATGGTGATGCTTCTGCTACAGGAGTTTCTTCTTGTAACCCAATCGTAGGTTCAGTAACAAATAATGGTGACTGTAATGATAATAACGCTGCTGTTAATCCAGCTGCACTTGAAGTTTGTAACGGAATCGATGACGACTGTAACGGTCTTACTGATGACGGTCTTACTTTCTTAACTTACTATGTTGATGCTGATCTTGACGGATTCGGAGCTGGTGCAGGAGTTTCTTCTTGCGTTGCAATCCCAGGATCTGTTTTAGTTGCTGGTGACTGTGATGATAATAATGCTGCTATTAACCCAAATGCATTAGAAGTTTGTGATGGTATCGATAATGACTGTGATGGTCTTGCTGATGACGGTCTTACTTTCGTAACTTATTATGCAGATGCTGATGGTGATTCTTATGGTAATGCTTTAGTATCTCAATCAACTTGTAACGGTGCTCCAGTTGGATATGTAACGGATGCAACTGATTGTAATGATGCAAATGCTGCTGTTAATCCAGCTGCAACTGAAGTTTGTAACGGTATCGATGATGATTGCGATGGTTTAACTGACGAAGGTTTAACTTTCTTAACTTATTATGTTGATGCTGACGGTGACGGTTATGGTGATGCTTCTGCTACAGGAGTTTCTTCTTGTAACCCAATCGTAGGTTCAGTTACTAATAACAGTGACTGTAATGATGCTGCTCCATTAATTAATCCAAGTGCTACTGAGCAATGTAACGGTATTGATGATAACTGTGATGGTTTAATCGATAATGGTGTTGTGTTCTCTACTTGGTATGCTGATGCTGATGGTGATTCTTACGGTAATGCGTTAGTTTCTCAATCTGCATGTTCTCAACCTGTAGGTTATGTTTTAGATGCGACAGATTGTAATGATAATAATGCTGCTATTAACCCAGCTGCTTCTGAAATTTGCAATGGTATCGATGATGATTGCGATGGTTTAACAGATGATGCTGATCCTTCAATTTCTGGACAATCTACTTGGTATGCTGATGTAGATGGTGATGGTTATGGTGATCTTGCTTCTTCAACTTTAGCTTGTAATATGCCTGTAGGTTATGTTGCAAATTCTACTGATTGTAATGATGCAAATGCAGCTATTAATCCAGGTGCTACTGAAGCTTGTAATGGTATCGATGATGATTGCGATGGTTCAATCGACGAAGGTTTAGTTTACTTAACTTATTATGTAGATGCTGACAACGACGGTTATGGTGATGCTTCTGCTACAGGAGTTTCTTCTTGTAACCCAATCGTAGGTTCAGTTGCGAATAATAGTGACTGTAACGATAATAACGCTGCTATTAATCCAGCTGCTCTTGAAGTATGTGACGGTATCGATAATGACTGTAACGGTCTTACTGATGACGGTCTTACTTTCGTAACTTATTATGCAGATGTTGACGGTGATACTTATGGTAATGCTGCTTCTTCTGTATCAACTTGTAGTGGTGCTCCAGTTGGATACGTTGTCGACGCTACAGATTGTAACGACGCTAACGCAGCTGTGAACCCAGGTGCTACTGAAGTTTGTAACTCAATCGATGATGATTGCGATGGATCAGTTGACGAAGGTGTTACTCTTACTTTCTACGCTGACGTAGACGGTGATGCTTATGGTAACCCAGCTTCTTCTATCCAAGCTTGTTCTGTTCCTGTAGGATATGTTGCTAATAACACAGATTGTGATGATAATAATGTTTCTGTAAATCCTGGTTCTGCTGAGGTTTGCGGTAACTTTATCGATGACAACTGTGATGGTACTGTTGATGAAGGTTGTACTTGTGTAAATCCTCCAACTGCTAATGCTGGAAGCAATGCAATTATTTGCTCAGGTTCTAATGTAACTCTTGCTGGTTCTATCGGCGGTGGTGCTACTAATGGAACTTGGTCTACTTCAGGTGATGGTTCATTCTCTCCAAGTGCTTCAGTATTGAATGCTGATTATATCCCAGGTCCTGGTGATATTCTTGCAGGTACTGTAACTTTAACTTTAACTACTGATGCTCCTCTAAACTGTACTCCAGCAACGAGCTCAATGATCATTACAATCCAAGAGAACCCAGCTTCTCCAGGTGCAATTAGCGGTCCTACTCAATTATGTAATCCTTTCAATACAACTGTAACATATAGCATTGCTCCAGTAGCTGGTGCTACCTCTTACACTTGGTCAGTTCCAAATGGTACTGTTCTATTGTTTGGTCAAGGTACTACTAGCATCACGGTTAACTGGCCTTTCGCAGCTATCCATGCTGGTGTGGTTGGTAATGTTTGTGTAACTGCTAACAATAGCAATAGCTGTGGTAGCGGAGCTCCAAGTTGTCTTGGTATCTCTGTTCAATTATCTACTCCTGTAACTCCTCCATCTATCTCTGGTGCTGCTAAAGCTTGCCCAACAGATGTGGTGACTTATTCTATCGCAACCGTTGCTCGTGCTAGCTCATATTTATGGACAGTGCCTGCTGGTGCTGCTGTAGTTGCTGGTCAAGGAACAAACATTGTATCGGTAGAATTTAGTGCTGGTTTCACTGGTGGACCTATCACAGTTTCTGCAGTGAATGGTTGTGGATCAAGTCCAGTTCGTTCTCGTAACATCTCTCTTAACATCCTTGCTGCTTCTACTTCTATCGTAGGTCAGAATTCTGGTGTATGTAGTGCAACTGGCGTAAGCTATACTGTAACTCCTGTTGTTGGAGCTTCTAGTTACTTCTGGACTGTTCCAACAGGTGCTACGATCGCTAGTGGTCAAGGTACTGGAACAATCATGGTTGACTTCTCTGGTTCTTATGGTGGTGGTGCAATTTCTGTAGTTGCACAAAATGGTTGTGGAAATGGTGCTGCTCGTAGCTTCACAGTTACTGGTGCTCCAGGTCAAGCTTCTCCAATCACTGGACCTGTAGGTTTATGTGCTAATCAGAATTATGTTTATGATGTAAATACAATCGCTGGTGCATCTACTTATACTTGGACTGTACCATCTGGATTCGTAATCAATTCTGGTCAAGGAACTAAAACTATTAATGTGAAAGCGGGTGCTAACCCTGCAAGCGGACTTACAATCTCTGTTCGTGCATCTAATGCATGTGGAACAGGTCCTATCCGTTCAATTAATGGAATTAGCATTACTCTTTGCCCTCGTATTGGTGAGGAAGGTGCAATGAATATCGTTGCTTATCCAAATCCAGTTAATGATCTTCTAAACGTAAGCTTCACTAGCGAGAAGAACCAAGATGTTCTTGTTACTATGATGGATGCTGCCGGTCGCGTTGTTCTTAACGATAACCGTAACGCTGATGAAGGTGCTAACAAGTTTGAAGTATCTGTGAAAGGTATGGCAGCTGGTATTTATACAATGCAGTTACGTACTTCTGATTCAGTACAAAAAGTTCGTGTCGTAGTTGAATAATCTCTGCTGAGGTTTTTAACTCAACATATTTATTCCAAAACCCCGGAGCGCTGCTTCGGGGTTTTGGTTTTTATATATCTATCGTAATCTCCTGTCAGCGAAGAGCCTTATTGAATAAGAATCGCTGAGAGACAAACTAAGTTTTTTTCTAAATTCAATGAAGCTCTAATTTTTATGCAAAAATTTTATCTTAATGATTTCCCTTACAATTAATCCCAATTAAGTAGGGTCTACTGAATAAGTAATTAGAATTTGATTTATCAAAACATTAGATATCACTTTCAAGAATACACGTGCAATCAAAATAGTCAAGTCGAAATTAAATGCGTGAACCATAATTCATTTTTTGCAAGGATATTATTGAAATTAACCTTTAAATTTTAATCACGTCGTCATAGAGGCAGGTCATACCTGCCTCTATGACGACGTGATATTTACAGAGAGAAATCTTGTTGAGACAAGGCATGCCTTGTCTCAACAAGTGCAATTGTCTTCCACAAGAATTATACTGCTAATGATAGACGACCTTTAAGATCATTAGAAATTAAAACGCGAAACCTCGCGATGATTTACTATTTCAGTTAGCCCTATTTGGTATATCAAAATTCTTGAACTCCTTCTCTTGAACAAAGAATACTTGCTGCAAAATGTAATTTATTGTAGGGTTGTCAAAAAAAAGTGAATCCTATTCATTGTGACCCATTTCAAATTGTTGATGAATCCTGAAAGAGACAAAACAAATCCATTCTATTAACATTGCCCTCTATCTCAAAACCTGATTTTTTTCTGGTTTTTGGAGGACGAACTGATCATAAAAATACTATGGATTTATCACTCAAAATCATTTCTTAAAGTGTATAATATTGCATAAAATTGAAATTCATCTGAATCTTTTGTTTGCATTTGTTTAGTTTAAAAGTGGTATCTAAGTTGCGTTTGGCAATTTCTTGTTTGCAATTTAAATGACATTTAAAAATGGTGATTATACATAAGAATAGTATTAATAATAAAGGGTAATGGAAAGTAATCGAGTCTGTGTAATATAAAAATAAGTGTTATGTTGGGGGTAATTGCGAGGGATAAAATGATTTATATTTATGAAAATAGAAACGGAAATTATGAATTGATTTTTTTATTTTTATTTTCTCTTTCAATGATTATTGAGTGATTTATTATTGTTAGCAATCAGCTTTTAGGTAGACTTATTTGTCAATATCAAAACTCATCTTATGAAAATGTTAATTCGAGTGCGTGTTAAATTTAGGATCCATAATTTTTATTCCTTGAAGAAGTAAAAAAGAAAAGTTTGCTCTCGAACTATTTAAAAAAGGATGGAGTACCTTGTTTTTGATGAGTATAATATTTTCAATTTTCTATGTGGTTGAGCAATTTGTTTAGAATTTAGAGCATTGTGGTTGTCAGTTTTAATTTGAATTGTAAGTTAAAAATAAGTCAATTAAAAATAAGTCAATTAATAATATTAGATTGAATATCAGATAGATATGTATATTTTGTCCTGAAATGATCTTTAAATTCTTAATAAATATTTTTTTCAAAAAGCATTGTAGAATAAAAAACATTCCTTTACTTTATAGCTGGTATTATCATGACAATTCACCTAATCGTGATCATCTAATTATTAATCGTTGGTACTGAGTAGTCAATTATCATAAAATGAAGTCTCTGACTGAGCAAAAAGTCACCTCTTCATCTATATTATTAACTGCAGTAAACTTCTAGTATGATAATCAGAGAAAATATTTTTAGATTGAAATGATAACCAGTTTCAAAATTGAATCGAAAATCTAAACCGAATAAATAACAATGAAAACAAAAATTACACTGCTCAAAATGCTGTTCTTTGTGCTATGCTGCACAATGTTCGGCAAAACGGGCTTTGCACAAAACTCCGTGCAATTCCTGTTGACAAACGATGCGCAGGTTGCTCCAAATCAGTATGAGGTGGATCTGTACATTATCAGTACGGGTGCGGGTTCATTTGAATTGAACAACCAACAGTTCAGCTTTACTTACAATAATGCTGCAAAAAATGGTGGAACGATGACTGCCGCATGGGTGGCTGGTTCAACAGAATTATCTAATCCGGCTAATTTGCAGCCCACAATCAATACCGCAACAGCTGGTATTATTCGTGTGCGGGTGACTTCCGGACTCCAGGTTGTGGAAGTGGATCGATTATTACTACTGCACCTGGTGTAAGAGTGGGTAGAATGCGTCTAACAAATTCTATTCCTTGGGCTGTTCTTCCTTTGAATTTCGCTTTTAACACAGCCACTTCAGCAAATCCTAAAGTACAGGCTAACTATTATAGCCCTACATGTGTAATAACGATTATTTGTCCATTTTACAGGACCTCCTGCAGGTTGTTGGCGGAACTGCCGTTGTGGTAACAACGTCTAACCCTGTTTTAAACGCTCCTACGTGCTCCGCACCAACTTTATCTGCTACAACCGTAGCAGCTACTTGTGCAGGTGATGCAAATGGTTCAATTGATTTAACTACTACTGGTGGATCTCCAACTCCTTTCACTTATGCTTGGAGTAATGGTGGATCTACTGAAGATCTAAGCGGATTAACAGCCGGTACTTATACAGTAACTGTAACTACTCAATCAGGTGGTTGCTCTGCAACGGCTTCTTATACGGTTGATCCAGGTGCTGCAAATGTTACTTATTATGCAGATGCAGATGGTGATACTTACGGAAATGTTAATGTGACATCAGTATCATGTACAGGTGCTCCAGTTGGTTTTGTATCGGATGCAACAGACTGTAATGACGGTAATGCTGCCGTTAATCCTGGTACCCCTGAAGTTTGTAATGGTATTGATGATAACTGTAATGGCTCTATCGACGAAGGATTAACTTTCTTAACTTATTATGTTGATGGGGACGGAGACGGATTTGGTGCTGGTGCGGGAACTTCTTCTTGTGCTCCAATCGTTGGATCTGTTACTGTTGATGGTGATTGTAATGATGCAGTGGCTTCTATCAATCCAGGTGCTGTTGAAGCATGTAATGGTGTTGATGATAATTGTAATGGTTTAATTGATGACGGTGTAGTTTCTCAAATGTATTATGTTGACGGTGACGGCGACGGATTTGGTGCTGGTGCGGAACACTTTCTTGTTCTCCAATTGTTGGTTCCGTAACGAATAATACAGATTGTAATGATGCAAATGCAGCGATCAATCCTAATGCTGCAGAAGTTTGTAATGGTATTGATGATAACTGTGATGGAAATACTGACGAAGGTTTAACTTTCTTAACCTATTATGTTGACGGTGACGGCGACGGATAC
The DNA here is from genome assembly GCA_016709725.1 of Bacteroidota bacterium. Lineage (GTDB taxonomy): Bacteria > Bacteroidota > Bacteroidia > AKYH767-A > OLB10 > JAJTFW01. The sequence goes on along the minus strand of JADJMG010000001.1, from coordinate 439,224 downwards.
GGTGCGGGTGCTGGAACTTCTTCTTGTGCTCCAATTGTTGGATCTGTATTAGTTGATGGCGACTGTAATGATGCAGCACCTGCTATTAATCCAGGCGCAACTGAAGTTTGTGACTTAATCGATAATGATTGTGATGGTTTAACAGACGAAGGTGTACTTTCTACTTTCTATGCTGATGTTGATGGTGACGGATATGGAGATGCTACTTCTTCTACTCAAGCTTGTACTGCTCCTGTTGGTTATGTAACGGATGCTACAGATTGTAATGATGCTGTTGCATCTATTAATCCAGGTGCAACTGAAGTTTGTAACTCAATCGATGATGATTGCGATGGATTAACTGACGAAGGTTTAACATTAGTTACTTACTATGCAGATGCTGACGGTGATACTTATGGTAACGCTTTAGTTTCTCAATCAACTTGTAGTGCTGCTCCTGTAGGTTATGTATTAGATGCTACGGATTGTAATGATGCGGTAGCTGCTATTAATCCAGGTGCAACTGAAGTTTGTAATGGTATCGATGATGATTGCGATGGATTAACAGATGAAGGTTTAACGCCAACTACTTATTATGCGGATGCAGATGGTGACGGATTCGGTAACCCTGCAATCTCTCAAACAACTTGTAGCGGTGCTCCGGTTGGATACGTAACAAACAACACCGATTGCGATGATACGAATGCAGCAATCAATCCTAATGCAATTGAAGTTTGTAATGCGATAGATGATGATTGTGATGGTATTGCTGATGATGGGTTAACTTTCGTTACGTATTATGCGGATGCTGATGCAGACGGATATGGTGATGCAACCATTTCTCAATCTACTTGTAATGGCGCTCCTGTTGGTTATGTAACGGATGCAACAGATTGTAATGATGCAGATGCTGCTGTAAATCCAGGTGCTGCTGAAGTTTGTAACGGTATCGATGATAACTGTAACGGTCTTGCTGATGATGGTCTTACATTCGTAACTTATTATGCAGATGCTGATGCTGACGGTTATGGTGATGCAACCATTTTTCAATCTACTTGTAACGGAGCTCCTGTTGGATATGTAACAGATGCAACCGATTGTAACGATAACAATGCTGCTATAAACCCAGGTGCAACCGAGGTTTGTAACGGTATCGATGATAATTGTAATGGTCTTACAGATGATGGTCTAACTTTCTTGACTTATTATGTTGACGGTGACGGTGACGGATATGGTGCTGGTTTAGGAACTTCTTCTTGTTCTCCAATCGTAGGTTCTGTAACTAACAACGGTGACTGTGATGATAACAATGCTGCTATTAATCCAGCTGCATTAGAAGTTTGTGACGGTATCGATAATGACTGTAATGGTCTAACTGATGACGGCCTTACTTTCGTAACTTATTATGCTGATGCAGATGGTGACGGATATGGTGATGCAACCATTTCTCAATCTACTTGTAACGGAGCTCCTGTTGGATATGTAACAGACGCTACAGATTGTAACGACGCTAACGCTGCTGTAAACCCAGGTGCTACTGAAGTTTGTAACGGGATCGATGATGATTGCGATGGTTCAACTGACGAAGGTTTAACTTTCTTAACTTATTATGTAGATGCTGATGGTGACGGTTATGGTGATGCTTCTGCTACAGGAGTTTCTTCTTGTAACCCAATCGTAGGTTCAGTAACGAATAATGGTGACTGTAATGATGCTTCTGCTTTAGTAAATCCAGGTGCTCCTGAGCAATGCAACGGTATTGATGATAACTGTGATGGTTTAATCGATAACGGTGTTGTGTTCTCAACTTGGTATGCGGATGCTGATGGTGATACTTATGGTGATGCTGCAGTTTCTCAATCTGCATGTTCTCAACCTGTAGGTTATGTTTTAGATGCAACAGATTGTAATGATAATAATGCAGCTGTGAATCCTGGTGCAACTGAAGTTTGTAACTCAATCGATGATGATTGCGATGGTTTAACTGACGAAGGTGTAACTCTTACTTTCTATGCAGATGTTGACGGTGACGGTTATGGAGATGCTTCTTCATCAACCCAAGCTTGTACTGCTCCTGTAGGATATGTAACAGATGCAACAGATTGTAATGATAATAATGCAGCAGTGAATCCTGGTGCAACTGAAGTTTGTGACTTAGTTGATAACGATTGCGATGGTTTAATTGACGAAGGTGTATTATTAACTTTCTATGCTGATGTAGACGGTGACGGATATGGAGATGCTTCTTCATCAACTCAAGCTTGTTCTGCTCCTGTAGGATATGTTTCTGATGCTACAGATTGTAATGATGCAAATGCTGCTGTTAACCCAGGTGCAACTGAAGTTTGTAACTCGATTGATGATGATTGCGATGGGTTAGTTGACGAAGGTGTAACTTTAACCTTCTATGCTGATGTTGACGGTGATAGCTATGGTAATGTTAACTCATCAACTCAAGCTTGTTCTGCTCCTATTGGTTATGTTTCAAATGCAACAGATTGTGATGATAATAATGTATCTATCAATCCAGGTGCAGCTGAAATCTGTGCAAACTCAATTGATGATAACTGTGATGGTAATATCGACGAAGGTTGCGGTTGTTTGAATCCTCCAACAGCAAATGCTGGTTCAGATCAAACAATTTGTCAAAACGGAACAGCTACTCTTAATGGTTCAATTGGTGGTGGTGCTACGAATGGTACTTGGTCTACAGCTGGAGATGGAAGTTTCTCTCCAAGTAACACAGTACTAAATGCAGACTATACTCCAGGTCCTCTTGATATTTTAGCTGGATCTGTTGTGTTAACGCTTACCACAGATGCTCCATTGAATTGCACACCTGCTACAAGCAATACTACAATTTCAATTAGTGCAAATCCGCCTTCTCCAGGTGCGATTTCAGGTCCTGCAACATTATGTAATCCTAATAATTTAGTGATCACTTATAGCATTGCTCCAGTAGTAGGTGCTACTTCATATACTTGGTCTGTTCCTGGTGCAACAATTATTTTGTCTGGACAAGGTACTACAAGTATTTCTGTTAGATGGCCTTTCTCTGCAATTCATGCTGGTGTAGTAGGTAATATTTGCGTTACTGCAAATAATAGTAATAGCTGTGGTAGCAGTAATCCAAGTTGTCTTGGGATTTCTGTTCAATTAGCAACTCCTGTTACTCCTCCTTCTATCTCCGGTGCTGCGAAAGCTTGCGCTGGTGATGTCGTGATTTACTCAATCGCATCCGTTAATCGTGCCGATTCTTATAATTGGGTGGTTCCTGCTGGAGCAACTATTACAAACGGACAAGGTACTAGTATCATTACTGTATCATATGGCCCATCTTTCGTTGGTGGATCTATGACTGTAACTGCATCAAATGCTTGCGGAACAAGTCCTGTTCGTTCAAGAAATGTTGCTCTTAATGTACTCCCAGCCTCTGCAGCTATTGTAGGACAAGCTTCAGGTGTTTGTGGATCATTAGCTGTTTCTTACACAGCTACTGGTGTTGTTGGCGCTGCATCTTATTTCTGGACAGTTCCAGTAGGTGCAACTATTGCTAGTGGTCAAGGAACCTCATCTATTGATGTTGATTTCTCTGGATCATTTGGTAGTGGTGCAATTACTGTAGTTGCTCAAAATGGTTGTGGTAATGGTGCTGCTCGTAGCTTAACCGTAACGGGAACTCCTGCTCAAGCGGCTCCAATCGTTGGTGCAACTCTGTTGTGCGCAAATCAGAATTATATTTATGATGTGCCTACTATTGCTGGTGCAGTTACATACACTTGGACTGTTCCATCTGGATTTATTATTAATTCAGGTCAAGGTTCTAAAACAATTGATGTGAAAGCAGGTCCTCTTGCAGCAAGTGGTCTTACCATTTCTGTACGTGCTTCTAATGCTTGCGGAAACGGTCCTTCTCGTGTGAAGAATGGTATTAGTATTACGAACTGCCCACGTATTGGTGATGCTTCAGCAATGAATATTGTTGCATATCCAAATCCAACGAGCGATCTTCTAAACATTAGCTTCGATAGCAATGCAAATCAAGATGTACTTGTTACGATGTTGGATGCTACAGGTCGACTTGTAATCAACGAAAACCGTAACGCAGACGAAGGTGCAAACAAGTTTGTAATGTCTGTAAAAGGAATGGCTGCTGGTATTTATACTATGCAATTCAGAACTTCTGATTCAGTTCAAAGCATTCGTGTAGTGGTTGAATAATCACAAAAAAGTTTATAGTAATTAATTCCCCAATGCCCTGTAGCGTGTTTTACACTGCTACAGGGCATTGGGCTTTTAAATAAACATACTTCTCCTATTAGTGTGTTTACTCTGATACCCCCGAATCGTGTTTACTCTAATTCCCTGAATCGTGTTTACTCTGATTCAGGGGGAATTGGTGGTTTTAAACAAATAAGATCTATAATTTATTGAGTATGACTCGTTGAACGTATTCGTTTTATGGAGTCCTAATAGATTACTAATTTCACCCCATGCAAAACAGTACCCCCCAATATTTGCTTGATGTAAAAAATCTTTCTGTTTCTTTTCGAAATGAAAAAAACGTTTTTAAAGCAGTAGATGATATTTCATTTACGATACAACCTGGAGAAACAATAGGAATAGTAGGTGAGTCAGGCTCAGGGAAATCGGTGACCTCTTTGTCATTGATGAAATTAATAGCCAAACCAGCCGGAAATATTGATAGTGGATCCGCTTCCTTGCATACGAAGTCTAGTGGAATTCTAAATCTGTTATCGCTCTCTGATAAAGAAGTTCGTAAATACAGAGGCAATGATATTGCCATGATTTTTCAAGAACCTATGACTTCTCTCAATCCCGTGTTTACGTGCGGCGACCAAGTTGCAGAAGCATTGCGTTTGCACAAGAAATTATCTCGTAAAGAAGCTCGAATCGAAACGATAAAACTTTTTAATAAAGTAAAGTTGCCTCGAGCCGAATCCATGTACGATTCGTATCCGCATCAATTGAGTGGCGGACAAAAACAACGCGTAGTTATCGCGATGGCCATCTCCTGCGAACCAAAAATATTAATTGCAGACGAGCCTACCACAGCATTAGATGTAACGGTACAAGCCACGATACTTGAATTACTAAAAGAGTTGCAACAGGAAACAGGGATGGGAATGATTTTTATTACACACGACCTTGGTGTTATCTCGCGTATCGCTAATAAAGTGTTAGTGATGTATAAAGGAAAAGCCGTTGAACAAGGTAGCGTAGCTGAAATTTTTGATAACCCTAGGCATCCGTATACAAAAGGGTTACTCGCATGCCGACCTGCAAAAAATATTTCAATGAAACGCCTTCCTGTAATTGGCGATTTTATGCGCATAGATGCAACAGGCAACTACCACGAAACAGGAGAATCTGTGAAAGATGTATTGGCACGATTAAAAGTGGAGGATGGCGACCGTGAATCGAAACCCGATAGCTATCGGGTTCAAGAGCTAAAATCTAAAACGCCATTGTTGAGTATTCGCAATTTACAAACCTATTTTCCCATCAAAAAAGGACTCTTTGGAAAAGTAACCGGTGAGGTAAAAGCGGTTGACGAAGTAAGCTTTGATGTATATAAAGGAGAAACGCTGGGATTAGTAGGTGAATCAGGTTGCGGCAAAACAACACTCGGTAGAAGTATTCTCCGATTAGTAGAACCAACCGGCGGAGAATTAATATATAACGGTACGGATATCCGTTCTTTGGATGCTAAGAAGCTCAGGTTGTTTCGAAAGCAAATGCAGCTCATTTTTCAAGATCCTTATTCATCCTTAAACCCCGACTCACAGCCGGCACTGCTATTCAAGAACCCATGACTGTACACGAGCTTTATTCTAGTGATAAAGAGCGAAAAGAAATGGTGCTTCAATTGTTAACGAAAGTTGGATTGAAAGAAGAACATTATCATCGTTACCCACATCAGTTCTCTGGAGGACAACGTCAGCGAATTTGTATCGCACGAGCCCTTTCCTTGAATCCGGATTTTATTATTTGTGATGAATCTGTTTCAGCATTGGATGTTTCTGTACAAGCGCAAGTGCTGAATTTGTTGAATGAATTGAAAGAGGAAAAAGGGTTAACCTATATTTTTATTTCACATGATTTATCTGTTGTTCGATTTATGAGTGATCGTATGTTGGTAATGAACAAAGGTCGTATCGAAGAAATGGGTGAAGCAAATGAAGTGTATAATAATCCGAAATCAGAATATACCCGTAAATTGATTGAAGCAATTCCGTTGTAAGATGGATGATATTGAAAAACGAAAGAAGAATTATACCCCCGAAATTGCTTGGTTGAAAATAGCGCGTTGGTGCGCTTATCAGGAAAGAAGTCAGCAAGAAGTTCGCGATAAGTTGTATGAATATGGTTTGTATTCTAAGGATGTTGAGCTATTAATTTCTCGATTGATAGGCGATAATTTTTTAAACGAAGAACGTTTTGCTGTTGCGTTTGCAGGTGGGAAATTTCGACAATTAGGCTGGGGCAGAGTAAAAATAAAAGCAGCACTAAAACAAAAAAGAGTTTCCGAGTATTGCATGCGAAAGGGACTATCTTCCATCAACGAAAATGAATACAGTGCTAAGTTGGAAAAAGTAATTGCTAAACGTTCGCGAGAAGAGAAAGAAAAAAATCCGATGAAAAGAATGTATAAACTCGCTCAATATGCAATCTCACGGGGTTATGAATCGGATTTGGTTTGGGAAATTTTGAAGGCGGAGTAATGTAAAATGCTTGTTTATTCTTGATGAGTCCATCAGGTAATGAAACTGATTTTTAACCTTGTTGAATCGATTTCCAATCAAATCACATCCTATTCCCATTTTGCTTACTATCTTTGCACCATTATGTTTATAGAGCAATTAAAAGAACTTTCCGATCGTGTCGATGCTCTGAGGAGGCATCTTTGACGTCGATCGTCGATTGCAACAAATAGCTCAAGAAGAGCAACTTACGCACGCACCCGATTTCTGGGATGACCCAAAGCGAGCCGAGCAAATCCTTAAAAAGATTAATCAAAAGAAATACTGGACCAACGCATTTACCGAGGTTCAAAGTGCTGTAGATGATCTTTCTGTCCTTTTTGATTTTCAAAAAGCAGGCGAAGCAACCGAGCAGGAAGTGGATACGCTGTTTCTAGAAACCGGAAAGAAAATCGAAGATCTTGAGTTTAAGAATATGCTCAGTGGAGAAGAAGATCGATTCAGCGCTGTACTCACCGTGAACTCTGGTGCTGGTGGAACAGAAAGTCAAGATTGGTCCTCGATGTTGTTGCGTATGTACCTAAGATGGGCCGAACGTCACAATTATAAAATTACCGAAATCGATTATTTAGATGGCGATGGTGCAGGTATTAAATCTGCTACCTACGAAATTGAAGGCGATTATGCGTACGGTTATTTGAAAAGTGAAAATGGTGTGCATCGTTTAGTGCGCATCTCTCCTTTCGATTCAAACGCACGTCGACATACTTCGTTCGCATCCGTATTTGCATACCCAATGATTGATGATGACATCAACATCGAAATTAAAGATGCCGATATCAGTATTCAAACATCACGCTCAGGTGGCGCAGGCGGACAAAATGTAAATAAAGTGGAAACGAAAGTGCAACTTACACATCACCCAACTGGAATCGTGGTGGTTTGTCAAGTAGAACGTACACAAGGTGGAAATAAAGAACGCGCTATGAAAATGTTGAAGTCGCAGCTCTATGAATTGGAAGTTCGTAAACGCGATGAAGCAAAAGCCGCAACCGAGTCTTCCAAGAAAAAAATAGAGTGGGGAAGTCAAATTCGTTCGTATGTATTGCATCCGTACAAACTAGTAAAAGATAATCGCACCGACTACGAAACCTCCGATACCCAGGCTGTCCTCGATGGCGAAATTGATGAATTCATTAAAGCCTATTTGATGGAGTATAGTAGTGAAGTAAAAGAACCCATATAAAATTTATTTAGAAAATGAACCACGGAGACACAGAGGCACGGAGATCCACGGAGATAAAATTTAATTCGAATTTTACTCAGAAAGAATTAGGAGATCTTTCTTTCAAAATTATAGGGTGTGCAATTGAAGTACACAAACATTTAGGACCGGGATTGCTTGAATCAGTTTACCATTCTTGTTTGTTTGATGAGTTAGAAAATGCTGGTTTATGGGTGCAGTCTAGAGTAAAGTTGCCGGTAAACTATAAAGGTAAAGAACTTGGTGACTTACTAGAGATTGACTTGTTAGTTGAAAATGCAATTGTAATAGAGTTAAAAGCGGTTGAGATTATGCATCCGGTTTGTAAAGCACAATTGTTAAGCTATCTGAAGTTAAGTAAAATGCCTAAAGGATTATTAATTAATTTTCATGTCGAAAACATTGCAAGCTCCGTAATTTCACTAGTAACCGAAGAGTACTCAAGAATTCCAAAATATTAAACTCAGTGAACCTCCATGCCTCCGTGGTGAAAAAATGCAACATTAATAAAAAACCGAATCTTCAAACTATACTGTTATTTATTAATAATAGACATATAATAATTAAAAATCATAATATAACTCAGTGAACCTCCGTGCCTCTGTGCCTCCGTGGTTCAAAATCCAAATAATTATGTCAACATTTAGAATTGAAAAAGATACAATGGGTACAGTAGAAGTACCTGCCAACGTATACTGGGGTGCACAAACACAACGCTCCATCGAAAACTTTAAAATCGCCCAAGACATCAACCAGATGCCGAAAGAAATCATTCGCGCATTTGTATATTTGAAAAAAGCCGCTGCCATCACCAACATGGAAGCAGGAATTTTAACCCCAGAAAATGTGATCTCATCTCAAAGGTTTGCGATGAAATATTAGCAGGTCAATGGGCCGACCAATTTCCCACTCGTGGTATGGCAAACCGGTTCTGGTACGCAAAGCAACATGAATGTGAATGAAGTCATTGCTTACCGCGCTCATGTATTAAGTGGAGGCGCTTTGCTCGACGAGAAGAAAGCAGTACATCCTAACGACGATGTAAATAAATCGCAATCATCGAATGATACTTTTCCGACTGCGATGCACATTTCAGCTTACCAAATTTTAATGGAACTAACCGTTCCAGGGATTCGAAGTTTGCGCGATACCTTAGATGCGAAAGCTAAAGAGTATATGCAAATCGTAAAGATTGGTCGTACGCATTTAATGGATGCAACACCACTCACGCTCGGACAAGAAATTAGTGGTTACGTTTCTCAACTGGATCATGGCTTACGATCGATTAATCACATCCTTCCTCATTTGTCGGAGTTAGCTTTAGGCGGAACCGCTGTAGGAACTGGAATTAATACACCCAAAGGGTATTCAGAAAATGTAGCGAAAAATATTGCGAAGTTGACAGGCCTTCCATTCATCACCGCTGAAAACAAATTTGAAGCGTTAGCAGCACACGATGCCATCGTAGAAGCACATGGCGCTTTAAAAACGGTAGCGGTGAGTTTAATGAAAATTGCAAATGATATTCGTTTGCTTGCTTCTGGACCACGTTGTGGTATAGGTGAATTATTTATTCCCGACAACGAACCCGGTTCTTCTATTATGCCCGGCAAAGTGAATCCAACGCAATGCGAAGCCATGACCATGGTAGCCGCGCAAGTGTTAGGAAATGATGTGGCCATTAATATTGGTGGTGCAAGTGGACATTTTGAATTGAATGTTTTTAAACCCATGATGATTTATAATTTTCTGCATTCAGCGCGATTAATTGGTGATGTGTGTAATTCATTTAATGAAAAATGTGCGAAGGGAATTGCACCCATCAAAGAAAATATTGATCGCAACTTAAACGATTCATTGATGTTGGTGACTGCACTGAATCCACATATTGGATATTATAAAGCCGCTGAGATTGCGCAAACTGCACATCGCGATGGCTCAACGTTAAAAGCAACTGCTATTAAATTGGGATACCTTACTTCCGAACAGTTTGATGAATGGGTAAATCCATTGGACATGGTCGGTGATCTTCCCAAGTAAATCAATATTATTTAGTAACTATACTATGTCAACGACCATCATTCGAAATGCACGCATCGTAAACGAAGGAAGAACTTTCGAAGGAGATGTTTTGATTAAAGGACAACGAATTGAAAGAGTAGGAGGGGAGATCGCAACGCATGGTGCAGTGAAAGAAATAGACGCCAACGGGAAATTATTAGTCCCCGGTGCGATCGACGATCAAGTACATTTTCGCGAACACGGCCTTACGCATAAAGGAGAAATTTATACAGAAGCAAGAGCGGCTGTAGCTGGTGGAATTACTTCTTTCATGGAAATGCCCAATACCGTTCCACAGGCCATCACGCAAAAATTGTTGGAAGAAAAATATCAGCGTGCTTCAGAATGTTCCTTAGGAAATTATTCTTTTTTCATGGGAACAACCAACAATAATTTAGAGGAAGTGTTGAAGACGAACGCAGAAAATGTTTGCGGAATTAAAATATTTATGGGATCCAGTACTGGCGATATGTTAGTGGATGATGCGCGGATCTTGGAATCTGTTTTTTCGCGTTCTCCGCTGTTGATTGCGACACATTGCGAGGATGAGCAAATGATAAAAGCAAATTTAGAAGCAGCAAGAGCTACTTATGGCGATTTGGTTCCTCCCTCTCAACATCCCATCATTCGAAATGATGAAGCTTGTTTTAAATCATCATCATTTGCTGTGGAATTAGCGAAGAAGCATGGAACTCGATTGCATGTGTTACATATTTCATCAGCAAAAGAAACACATCTTTTCGACAACAATATTCCCTTAGAAAAAAAGATGATTACTGCCGAAGCTTGCATTCATCATTTGTGGTTTACCGACAAAGATTATTTGTCGAAGGGAAATTGGATAAAATGGAATCCAGCCGTAAAGAAGGAAAGTGATCGAGATGAAATTAGAAGAGCTGTGGTGGATGGTCGTATCGATGTCATTGCTACTGATCATGCTCCACATACGAAGGAAGAGAAAGAGAAAAGTTATTTTAATTGTCCTTCTGGCGGACCGTTAGTACAACATGCCTATTTAGCGATGTTGGATGCGGTGCAAGAAGGGTGGATTACACTCGAGAAAGTTGTTGAGAAAATGGCTCATGCACCTGCCACTCTATTTGCGATTCCAGATCGAGGATTTATACGTGAAGGATATTTTGCAGATTTAGTATTAGTGGATCCGAAGAGACCATTCACCGTGAAACCTTCTAATATTTTATATAAATGTGGATGGTCACCTTTCGAAGGACATGAATTTTGTGCAAGCATTCTTAAAACTTTTGTGAATGGACATTTAGTTTACAATGAGGGTTTGTTTGATGAATCACAGAAAGGAATGCGATTGAAATTTAATAGAAAAGGATAAAATGAAAAAAATCGGAATCGTTTTAATGTTATCGCTTTTCTTTGGTTGCTCAAAGAAGCAAGTAGAAGTTCCTGCAGATGTGATTCCGCGTGATACCATGATTGTAGTATTGGCCGAGATACATTTAGCAGAAGCCTCCATTCAGGTGTTGAATGTGGAGGTGAAAGATTCCCTCAAAGCAGTTTCTTTTGGATTTTATAATTATATATTTTCAAAGCACAATATCACGCAAGAACTTTTCAAAAAGAGTTTCGATTATTATCGCAGCGAACCCGCCTATTTTCATGCCATGTACGATGAAGTGATCACTCGCCTCAGTGAAGATCAAGCCAAGTACAGTTCCTTGCCATTAACTCCTCCTCGAATTGAAAGAGCTGTTAAGGATTCGGTGGTGAAACCGATGCCTGTTAAGTAATTTTAGCTAGTCGCGAGGTTCGCGAACAATAGCTAACGAGATTGTGTCAGTTGCGAGTAGACAACAGGTAGCGGTAATTTAAATATCAAAATGGTAAATTATTTTTTTTGCTTGTTGATCGGAAAAAGCTCAAATAAAATTTAAGCAGATGCAACCATTGTGTTACAAATTGTGTCTTAATATGTAACTTAGGGATAGTTGCATGTTAAAAAAATAAGGCTATCCGTTTTAAAAATCAAACCCGAACACAATGAAAGTCAGAATTTGCTTTACGCTCTTTATAATGATGATTTGTATGTCAGCTCTGGACAAGCTGTAAACTGGCGTGGACTAGAAATTGATGCAGCCAAGGTATGCTGCAACAATGAACTCGCTTCAGATGCTGAAATCTATATGTTGCCGGATACTTTGCAGATACTGCACTTTCGTTTGGAAATCAAATTTTAGGTATCCCGAATAACTTTGCCGGAACTGATACCGGTTATATTTTTATTGTAAAGTACGATCCGGCAGGTAATGTTCTTTGGACTAAAAAGGCTAACGGTCCTGGTAATTCCACACTGAGAATATGGTTCAAGGAAAAACTGATCTTTGGAAAGTTTTGGCGAGTTTTTACTAATGGAATCTTTGATACGGTACAGCGCATTGGCGGATCTCACCAGTTTTATAGCGAAAGTTCGTTAGGAAACACTTTGGGTAAGAACAGGAGGGAAATCGCAAAACGAGTTAGTCTAGCCGAAAAGGGATAGGGATAATTTTGAAGATTATGGCCTCTTTTACATCAGGAATAACATAACCGGTTTTCGGATCACAGATGCTCATTATCAGGGACAGATACTTTTTCAAATTTTCTCATTCCCGATATGTCTTTTATTGCAAAATTCGATACTAATGGCAATGCGCTTTGGGCAAAAGGTTCAGATAATAATTATGAACCGAATTTTGTCGGCATTTCGACTCATTTTTCAAATGTTGCTTATACAGCAGGGCAATTTTTTACAGATTCCATGGTGTTTGGGTCGGTATCTATTCAGGCATCTGGAAGCGGAATCCATTTTTATATTTTAAAGATGGATTCATTGGGAAATGCTTTGTGGGGCAAAGGTTTGAAAATGGGCTGTGTTTAGTATTAAAACAGTTACTCAATAACATTTACCTGACTGGAGGAATGTACGATTCAAAAATTTTGATTCTTTAATCTTACCATATCCAGGAAGCGCACTACCCATTTTCATAGCAAAATTTGATTCATCCGGCAATGCGCTTTGGGCAAAAGCATTACCTGGAGACGCTCAGTTAACAAGCATATCATGTGGGTTAGGTCAAAGTGTTTTTTTTGGTTTTTTCATTTTTTTTTTTTTTTTTTTTGGAGGTTTTTTTTCAAATTTGATACAGGTTGGCTCCAGGCGTAACTGCCCCTTTCCCGTTTTCTCTTACAACCCCCCGCATTGTTGGGCTTTAGTTTGGCCGGGGGAGGGGAGCTAAATTAATTATTTTTGGGTGGGCGGTGGCCTTCCCTGGCCCCCTCCTCTGGTTATATCGCCTGGGTTAATTGCGTTTCAATATCAGATGCATTCGGATGCACCAGTACATACTGTGATTCTTCTACATACATTTATCGAGGCAGTGCAGAGAACGCGATAATTTCTATTGATGTACTCTTACCTGGAACAACAAGTATTTCTGAACAAGCCACCGATAAAAATTTCATTATGATTTCTCCAAATCCATCCTCAGGAAATTTTACAATTACATTTCCTGAAATAATTAATAAGGCAGCTATTAAAATCTATAATTTGCTTGGAGATAATATTATTGAAGAATTTACTTTTAATGAATCAAAAAAAGAAATCACTCTTATGAATATTCCTTCAGGAGTTTATTTTGTATGCGTATTTGATGGAGAAAAAAGTTATTGCAAGAAAATAATTATTCAGCATGATTGAAACGAAACAACTCCTTTTCCTTTTTTACCCCTTTTTTCTTTTTTTGCGCGGGGGCACCCCACCTATTCTTTTTTAATTTTGTGTTTGGGGGGCCCCCCCCCGGGGGTGGGGGAAACACCCCCCGCCCCGCGACACCCAACCCCCGGCGGGCTGCGCCTCATTTCAACGTCCTTCCCAACCATTCAAAAAACACCCGATTCCACAATACCCCATTTTGCGGCTTTAATACATGGTGACCTTCGTCAGGGAAATATAAAAATCGACTTGGAATATTTCTCAATTGCGCTGCAGTGAAGGCTTCCATTCCCTGGTTCAACGGAACACGGAAATCTTTTTCGTTATGAATAACTAGAATAGGAGTGTCCCAATTTTTGATGTATTTGTTTGGAGAGAACTCATCAAAACTTTTTGGGTCTTGGACTATCCCATGGATTTCCACCCATGTCTTTATGAGCAAAAAATATTTCTTCTGTCGCTAAATATTCCGATTCTAAATTAAATACGCCGCAATGCGATATAAATGTTTTAAAACGCTTGTTATGATGTCCGGCTAACCAATACACGGAATAACCTCCAAAGCTTGCTCCAACTGCTCCTAATTTGTCTTTGTCTACATAGGGCTCCTTGCTTACATCATCAATAGCCGATAATAAATCCGTCATTACTTGTCCGCCCCAATCGCCACCAATCTGATCATTCCACTCTTCACCAAACGACGGTAAGCCGCGACGGTTAGGTGCCACAATAATATAGCCTTGCGAAGCCATCAAACTAAAATTCCATCTAAAACTATAAAATTGACTCACTACGCTCTGTGGTCCACCCTGACAATACAACAATGTTGGATACTTTTTATTCGCATCAAAATCGGGCGGATAAATCACCCACACCAACATGTCTTTTCCATCGCTCGTTTTCACCATGCGTTTTGCGACCGTACATTTTTTAATAGGAGCCAATAATTTCTCATTTACATTGGTGATCATCTTGGCAGTTCCTGCTTTCACATCCACATTATATAAATCTTGAGGATTGATCATGTCCGTACGACTAGCAATAATCATTAATGTTTTAGCGCTTCCCCAAACACACAAATCATTGTAGTCAACTTGCTCGTTGGTGATTTGTCTTAATTCAGCACCCGCTTTTGCTTGCGTATCAAACATGAAAATTTGTTTAGTAGCATATTTTGACGCTGTGAATACAATTGATTTCCCATCAGCTGTCCAGCTCATATGGTTCACTGGATAGTCAAAATTAGAAAGCACTTCTCCTTTTGTTTTTGAATCAAAATTGTATTGGAATAATCGGTTGCGATCACTTTCGTAACCTGGCATTTCCATACTCAACCACAAAAGTTTTTTCCATCAGGAGACCAACATGGATCATTGTCATAACCATTCATCCCCTCTGTGATGTTGGAAGTTTTTCCGCTGTTTAAATCATAAATATAAATATCAGTGTTTGTGCTTACTGCTGCGTCGGTACCATTTAATTTTTTACACGTGTATGCTAATTTCTTTCCGTCAGGAGAAAAAGAAATTTGTTCATCACCACCAAATGGTGTTGTTGGACTATCCCATTTTTCATTCGGCATAATATCAACACCAGCACCAATACTTCCTTCTGCATACGTTGCAACAAAAATGTGACTGTATGCATAATCTTCCCAAGCATTCCAATGTTTGAACATGAGTCCATCAATAATTCTTGCACCATCTGTCTTTGGTAAATCAGGATAAATCTCACTCGGTTTTTTATCCATCGTAACATCGGCTGCATACCAAATATGAGATAAAGAACCAGCATATCCATAACAAATAATTCCACCAGCCACTTTTGAGATTTGTGTTTTGTTACTTCCATCTGGATTCATCTCCCATAGTTGCATCGCACCGTCTTTATCAGCTGCCATGAACCCAATCTTTTTCCCATCGGGTCTCCACCTTGCTGAATTCTCTTCAGCAGGAGAATTGGCTAGAGCAACCGGCTCACCACCATAATAGGCAACACTAAAAATGTCTGCTTGCCCCTTATTTGCAGCCAAATCATAATTTTTAACATTGTATATAACCGTCTTTCCATCTGGGGAAATGCGCGGATCGGAAAGTCTACCTAATTTCCAAAGCAACTCTGGAGTTAAGGTTTGTGAAGTTCCAGCAACACTGCTGAAAAGAATGAAGAGGATTGAACAGATGATTCTCATAAGGATGGTTTTTATCAATTCAAATGTAGTGGATTATTTGATATATTGTGTAAAGCTCAAGTTGAGATACTTAAAAACTTCAAAATCAAAAGGTGATATAACATTTGAACCAATTTTTTACCGATCTGCAAATTCTTCCATTCTAGATGAAAGAATAAAACAGAAGAGAATCAAACAATAAAAATTCTAAAATCTCTATTTACCAAGTATTAAATTCCTCCTCTCCCCTGGAGAGGAGGCAAGGAGGAGAGGCTTAAGCAATAGGTATTCTAGAATCTTTTATTTTAGCACTCAGCTAACTTTGTAGAGTAATTCCGATGCTCTGTTTAGGTGAAGAGGCTAAAGCAATAAGTATTCTAAAATCTATTATTTACTATTCAGCAAACTCTTTCTTGCAAAAACAAAGCAAAATAAAGTGAATTTTGATAAATTAAAGTTTCAGCTTCTTATAAACTTCCGATTTTTCCATTTGTACCACCTTGCCGCTTTCAGGATGTTCCATCACTAAATCTTCAATCTTCCATCTTACTAAACGCAAGGTGGGAAAACCAACGGCCGCCGTCATTCTTTTTACTTGTCGGTTTTTTCCTTCTGTGATGGATAATTCTAACCACGAATCGGGAACGGTTTTTCGGAAACGAATGGGCGGATTGCGTTCTGGTAATTCCGGACTTTCAATAATTCTAGCTTTAGCCGGTGCAGTACGATACTCTTTGCCATCTATGCTAATACTAACTCCTTTGCATAGTCGATCTATCGCTTCTTGCGTAATGGTTCCTTCCACTTGAACATAATATGTTCGGTAATGTTTAAAAGTAGGATCTAATAATTTTTTGTTGACGCGTGGATCATTCGTCAGCAAAAGTAATCCTTCACTGTCGGCATCCAATCTTCCTACTGGATATACATCTTTTGGAAATTCATGCAGTGAGCCCAATCCTAATTGTTCGCCCACCGGTTGAAATTGGCTGTGTACGCCAAAAGGTTTATAGATGATGTAATAGTCCATGCTTTTTTAAATTAATAATGCGACGCTTTTTACGATTCTTTGAAGAAACGCAAAGAGCGTCGCATTGGATGTACTGAAAAATCAGTTTTATTTTTTGTTCTTAATTCTTATCCCGATAGCTATCGGGACTTATTTCTTAATTCTTAATTCCACTCTTCTGTTCTTCGCTCTGCCTTCTTCAGTATTGTTATCACTTGCAGGTTGAGTAGAAGAGACTCCAACTGCGGTCAGACGTTTCGAAGAAATACCTTTACGAACTAAGTATGCCTTGACTGCATTCGCACGATTTTTAGATAACGATTTGTTGAATTTCTCCGGACCTGTACTGTCTGTATGTCCGCTGATTTCAAGAACAATTTCTGATTTTTCTTTCAAGGTCTTAGCAGCAGCATCTAACACGGCTTGATACCCTTCCGAAATTTTCGCACTCGATGTTTCGAAATAAACATTGTCTAATCCCATCACTGTAGGAGCTGCTTCAACTACTTCAGGACATCCTTTGTTAGCTATTGTACCTGGAACTGCCGGACAAGCATCATCAGGATCAATGATACTATCATTGTCAGTATCCACACATCCTTGTAATGCAAGAGTTCCTTTTACTTCTGGACAACGGTCATCCGCATCCGTTACTCCATCACCATCTTTATCAGGACAACCATTCGTAGCAGGATCTTCTGTAGCTAATCCCGCAACATCAATACAACGATCCAATGAATCAACAACTGAATCACCATCTTTATCAGGACAACCTTCTGCACTCGCTACTCCTTTCACATCTGGACCAGCATCTAAGAAATCTGCAATTCCATCTCCATCACGATCCAACGGACAACCTTTCGCATCAACCGCAACACCAGCAGGTGTATTCGGACATTCATCTTTCTTATCAGACACACCGTCTTTGTCTGCATCTTTCACAGATCCAAAATTCCAAGTGAGTCCAAGGCTATGCATCAAAAATGCATCGTTATTATCTTTCGCTTCACCATCACGCGTGTCATGATCGGTGTATGCAAACGTCTCTTGAATTAATAAATTTAATTGAGGTGTGATGCTTATTTTTAAACCAGCACCGTACGGAAAAAACAAATCAACTCCTGGATTTTTTAATTTATTCAAGGAACTAATTCCAACACCCGCAAATGCATAAGGATTCACTTTAAAACGTTCTTCTTTAAATAAACTCACACGCATATGAGCGTTCCACTGAAATTGATCCGCATCAAAATTCTTAAGCGCATCTTCACGATATCCAATAGTACCTACGGTGGTATTCATCGAAAAATCAAAATGAGGATTTATATACCACGATGCCGATAATCCAATATGCATGTAATTATCTTGTCCTTTACTATTGTAAAACCCTTGGCCTAAATCCCCATTGTATTGTGTGAGTCCGCCCCAAAGCCCCAAAGCAAATTTGCGATCTGCGGTTTGTGCCAGCAGCAAGCCAGGTAAAGCAATTAATAGAATTAACGGAGTAAGAATTTTTTTCATAATGTTGTTTGTACCCTTTTCGATAAGGGACTGCAAAGGTAACTTGATAGATCAAATTAGGAAGGTCTTTGCCCATCTTTATTTTAAATTTGATGTTAATTTATTGATGAAATTCTCTAAATTTGTCTCTCGTTCTTAATTATCACTTATCAAGAAAGGTGGAGGGACTGTGCCCTATGAAGCCTTGGCAACCCTTGGATTTTAACAATGGATTGTATATCAATACTATACAATTTAGATCAATGAGTAATCCTCTATGATTTCATTCAATTAATTCTCAGAAGGTGCCACATCCAGTCTCGTCATATTTGATGAGAATAGATAAGTACCAGAGGATCTTAACCATTTCTTAAAAAATAACGTAAAATCTCTTCTGGCTACCGGAAGGGATTTTTCCTTTTTCGGGCGGTCTGAAAAAAAAATTATATGAGTATACATCCAATTCGTGAACAGTTAGAAATGCGCATTCTTGTCATTGATGGCGCTATGGGAACCATGATTCAGCGCTATGACTTGCAAGAGGCGGATTATCGCGGAACTCGTTTTGCCGATTGGCCCCACGACTTAAAGGGAAATAATGATTTGCTTTCAATTACGCAGCAAAAAATTATTCGTGATATTCATATAGCCTATTTAGAAGCAGGAGCTGATATTATTGAAACAAATACTTTTAATGCACAACGTATTTCTCTTGCCGATTATAAGATGGAATCATTGTCCTATGAAATGAATTTAGAGTCGGCGAAAATTGCAAAGCAAGCGGTTCAAGATTGGATGGTGTCTAACCCTACAGGTGGACCCAAGTTTATTGCAGGTGCACTAGGACCAACCAACCGTACAGCTTCTTTAAGTCCCGATGTAAATGATCCCGGTTTTCGTGCAGTGAGTTTTGATGATTTAGTGGAAGCTTATACAGAGCAAATAAAAGGTTTGTTAGATGGTGGGGTCGATGTATTATTGATTGAAACCATTTTTGATACATTGAATGCAAAGGCCGCTTTGTTTGCGATCCAAACAGAGTTAGAGCAGAGAAATATAAAAATGCCCGTGATGGTTTCTGGTACTATAACCGATGCCAGCGGCCGTACCTTAAGCGGTCAAACCGTTGAAGCCTTTTTGAATTCCATTTCTCATGTAGATCTGCTTAGTGTTGGATTGAATTGCGCTTTAGGTGCCGCAGAAATGCGCCCACATCTCGAAGAATTGAGTGAGAAAGCTCCGTTTTTTATTAGTGCCTATCCAAATGCCGGACTTCCTAATCAGTTTGGTGAATATGATGAAACGCCGCATCACATGGGGCATCAAATAAAAGATTTTTTAACGAGTGGATTTTTAAATATTGTTGGTGGTTGTTGCGGAACAACTCCTGAACATATTGCAGAAATTGCAAAGCTGGCAAAACAATGTCCACCTCGACATGTTCCAACTGCCGATACACTCATGCACTTGAGCGGACTCGAAGCAGTAACCATGCGACCTGAAAGTAATTTCATGAATATTGGTGAACGTACTAACGTGACGGGTAGCCGAAAATTTGCAAAACTGATCATTGATGGAAATTACGAAGAAGCCTTCGCCATCGCACGAAATCAAGTGGAAGGCGGTGCGCAAGCCATCGACATAAACATGGATGAAGGTATGCTCGATGCGGAAGCTGCCATGGTGAAGTTTTTACACTTGATTGCATCGGAACCGGATATTGCCAAGTTGCCTATCATGATCGATAGCTCTAAGTTCTTCGTGATTGAGGCCGGATTAAAATGTACGCAAGGAAAAAGTATTGTGAACTCCATCTCCATGAAAGAAGGAGAAGCTGAATTTTTACGTCAAGCAAATATTATTCGTAAGTACGGAGCTGCCGTTATTGTAATGGCTTTTGATGAAGATGGACAGGCCGACTCTTACCAGCGTCGTATTGAAATTTGTGAACGCGCCTATAAATTGTTAACTCAAAAAATTAATTTTCCTCCTCAAGATATTATTTTCGATCCTAATATTTTCCCTGTTGCCACCGGAATGGAAGAGCATCGACGCAACGCTCTCGATTTCTTTGAAGCTACGGCATGGATTAAAAAAAATCTTCCACATGCGAAAGTAAGTGGCGGAGTAAGTAACGTTTCGTTTTCTTTCAGAGGTAATGATCACGTTCGTGAAGCCATCCACGCTGCATTTTTATATCATGCTGTAAATGCCGGAATGGATATGGGGATTGTGAATCCAGGACAATTGCAAGTGTATGATGAAATCCCAAAAGATTTATTAACCATCATTGAAGATGTACTCTTAGATCGGAAAGACGATGCAACCGAAAAATTAATTGCGTACGCTGAGCAAGTAAAAGGAGCTGGTAAAAAGCAAGAACGTGATGAAGCATGGCGCGAAGGAACTGTGCAAGAGCGATTGACCCATGCTTTGGTAAAGGGAATCGTGGAGTACATTGACACAGACGTTGAAGAAGCGCGAAAGTTGTATCCAAAAGCATTGCATCTCATTGAAGGTCCATTGATGGATGGAATGAATGTAGTAGGTGATTTGTTTGGAGCAGGAAAAATGTTTTTACCACAAGTGGTGAAGTCGGCTCGTGTGATGAAGAAAGCCGTTGCCTATTTGTTGCCATACCGCGAAGCGGAAAAAGAAGTAGGTGCCAGTAAGAAGGGAAAAATTTTAATGGCCACCGTGAAAGGCGATGTACATGATATAGGAAAAAATATTGTGGGCGTAGTGTTGGCTTGTAATAATTATGATGTGATTGATTTGGGTGTGATGGTTTCCGCCGATAAAATTTTGGCTGCTGCAAAAGAACATGATGTGAATGTGATTGGCCTCAGTGGACTCATCACTCCATCCCTCGATGAAATGGTACACGTGGCTAAAGAAATGGAAAGGCAAAAATTTGATCTTCCCTTATTAATTGGTGGAGCAACAACATCTAAAGTTCATACCGCAGTGAAAATTGCTCCACATTATTCGCATCCCGTTATTCATGTGAATGATGCTTCGCGTTCTGTTCCTGTGGTGAGTTCGCTTTTTGTCAAAGGATCAAAAGCAAGAACTTGTCGATCGCACCAATGTAGAATACGATCGTCTTCGTAAACAGCATGCCGGAGCGCAATCTGCCAATAAATTTATTTCAATGGAGGAAGCACGAAAAAATGCATGGCCTAGTGATTGGTCGAAGGCCGAGTCAAATACTCCGTTGAAACCAGGCGTAACGGTGTTGAAAGATTATTCCATTGCTGAGTTAGCTGAGTATATCGATTGGACACCCTTTTTCCATTCTTGGGAGATGAAAGGATCGTATCCAAAAATATTTTAAGATCCAGAAAGAGGGTAGAAGCGAAAAAATTTTTCGATGATGCACAGCGCATGTTGAAGCAAATCATCGATGAGAAATGGATTCAAGCCAATGGCGTGATCGGACTTTTTCCTGCCAATGCAGACGGAGATGATATCATCGTTTTTTCAAATGAAGAACGAAAAACGAAGCGAGCAGTATTCCACACATTACGTCAACAAACCAAAAAGCCAGCAGGACAATATAACATGGCTTTGTCTGATTTTGTGGCTCCAGTATCTTCCAACGTAAAAGATTATATCGGAACATTTGCAGTTGCTTGTGGAGAAGGAATTGATAAACATGTTGCCGCCTTCGAAGCCAACCACGATGACTATAGCGCCATTATGTTAAAAGCTATTGCCGATCGTTTAGCGGAAGCTTTTGCAGAGCGATTGCATCAACGCGTGCGAAAAGAATTTTGGGGTTATGCCGCTGATGAACATTTTGCAAACGACGAACTCATCAAAGAGGAATACGATGGCATTCGTCCAGCTCCGGGTTATCCCGCCCAACCTGATCACACTGAAAAAAATACCATTTGGGATTTACTCGATGTCGAAAAAAATGCCGGAATCACACTCACCGAAAGTTTAGCAATGGTTCCCACCGCTGCTGTAAGCGGACTCTATTTCTCACATCCTACTTCTCAATATTTCGGTATCGGAAAAATTCAACGCGATCAAGTGGAGGAATATGCTCAACGTAAAGGAATGTCATTGGATGAAGTGGAACGTTGGTTAAGTCCGGCACTTGGGTATGAGCCGGTGGTGGTTTAATTTGATAGCGAAGCCTCGCTATGAAGATGATTTGATTTGAAGAAAGTCATTCAACAACATCCGAATGGCTATCGGCTCCGCCCATCATATATTCCCGAAAGCAGTTCTTCAAATTCACCAATCCGCCAATCCACCAATTCCTCCTACGTCTCATCTTCATAAAACTCTGTTTTATCCCTTATCTTAGATACTTTGTCGAGAGTACATCTTTTGTATGGTACTAAATTTTACCTTTGTTAAGTATGATTCAATTACAATCCGTGAACAAATCTTATCCCATGGGAAAGGGGAGTTTGCATGTTTTAAAAGGTATCGATTTAAATATCGCAGCTGGCGAAATGGTTTCCATCATGGGTTCCTCGGGTTCAGGGAAATCTACCTTGCTCAATATTTTAGGAATTCTGGATAATTATGACAGTGGTTCTTATACGCTCGATAATACCTTAATTAAGGATTTAAATCCCACCAAGGCTGCCCATTTTCGGAATCACCTTATCGGGTTTGTATTTCAATCTTTCAATCTCCTCAGCTTTAAAAATGCGATGGAAAATGTTGCGCTGCCGTTGTACTATCAAAATGTAAAGCGAAAAGAAAGAAATAAAATCGCATTGGAATACCTCGAAAGAGTAGGATTAAAAGATTGGGCTCACCACGGTCCGAATGAACTTTCAGGCGGACAAAAGCAACGTGTCGCCATTGCACGCGCCTTAATAACTAAACCAAAAATAATTCTTGCCGATGAACCCACGGGAGCCCTCGACTCCGCCACAGGAGAAGACGTTATGAATCTTCTTACCGAAGTGAATCAATCAGGCGTCACCGTCATCATCGTAACGCATGAATCCGAAGTAGCAGAAAGAACCCAACGCACCATCCGGATTAAGGATGGGTTAATAGTGGATTAATTTGAAAATTCTCTAATTTGAAAATTTGAAAATGGCTTGCGCTATCTCCCATCTGGTAGAGTAGAGGAACACTCTCATCAATAACTCAACGCCTCTCCCATCTCCGACTCTCCGAATCTAACTTACCAACTTACCAACTTGCCAATTTACCAATTCAAAAAAAATGTTCAACAAAGAAGTCTGGTCTGAAATCCTCTCCACCATCCGCGCTAATCGGCTTCGGACTTTCCTCACTGCTTTTAGTGTGGCTTGGGGAATTTTTATGTTGATTGTTTTGCTTGGTTCTGGACAAGGTTTACGCAATGGTGCCGAAAATCAATTCCAATCCGATGCGGTGAATTCTATTTGGATCAATGGAGGCGTAACATCTAAAGTACACAATGGATTTCAACCCGGTAGAACTGTGCAATTGCGTAACGAAGATTTTGCAATGATCCAACGGCAGAATACAACCGGTTCTGAAATGACCGCAAGCTACGATGGAAGAAACATCAGAACGCTTAGTTACAAAAATGCAACTGGAGCCTTTACTGTTCGCTCGTGCATGCCCGACCACGATTATTTAGAAAATTGCAAACTAGAGCAAGGAAGATTTATCAACAACAATGATATTACTTCTTATGGTAAAGTTTGTGCTATTGGTAAACCGGTGGAAGAGGCATTGTTTAATAAGGAGAATCCAATTGGTAAATACATCAACGTGGATGGCGTACCATTTAAAGTGATTGGGCAATTTACGGATCCTGGTCGAGGCGACAATGAGCGGATATACATCCCCGTTAGTACGGCTCAGCGTGCATTCAATGGACAAGATAAGTTAAGTGTGATTTGGTTGAGTACTGGAAATATGACAGTGGATGAAAGTGAAAAAATGGTAGGCGATATCCGAAAATTATTATCTACTAAATATAATTTCGATCCAGAGGATCGACAAGCGGCCAGCATTTGGAACAATAGTGTTGAATACATTCGTGTCATGGAAATGCTAAGCAATATCCGAATCTTCATATGGGTAATTGGCATCGGAACCCTCATTGCGGGGATCGTAGGAGTTAGTAATATCATGATGATTGCAGTGAAAGAACGCACAAAGGAAATAGGAGTGCGGAAAGCGATTGGCGCCAATCCCAATTCCATCATCTCCATGATTATTCAAGAGAGTGTATTAATTACCGCAGTGGCAGGTTACATTGGATTAATGTTCGGTGTACTTGTTCTGGAAGGAGCGAGAAGATTTATGCCGCCGAGCGATTTCTTCCGTAATCCAGAAGTGGATTTAGGAGTAGCGGTTTCTGCAGTGATCTTGCTCGTCATCGCAGGCGCCATCGCTGGACTTATCCCCGCATTAAGAGCAGCAAGAATTGAACCCATTGCCGCACTCCGCGAGGAATAATTTAATTAAGAATTAAGAATGAAGAATTAAGAATTAAGAATGAAGAATTATTGTTTTATAATGAGAAAACTAAACTAAAAATGAAATTGTTTCGATTTCGCATCATTTCGCATTTCGTGTTCATTCGCATTTCGTATCAAATCGTAATTAGGTAAACGATAAATTATAATCAAATGTTCGACTCCGACTCCTGGCAAGAAATCTTCGCCACCATCAAGAAAAACAAAATGCGCACCTTCCTCACCTGCTTTGGTGTGTTTTGGGGCATCTTTATGTTAGTCGTAATGATTGGTTCAGGAAATGGATTGAGCAATGGGATCATGCAGGATTTTGCAGGAACTGCAACAAATAGTTTTTTCTGTTGGGCTCAGAAAACTTCCAAGCCCTACAAAGGAATGAAACCAGGTCGAAATTTTAATTTTAATAATGAAGATACAAAAGCATTAAAAGAACTTCCTGAATTAGCTGTGGTTGCGCCCATGAATCAATTGGGAAATTATAATGGGACAAATAATGTTGTTCGTGGATTAAAAACAGGTGGATTTTCTGTCTCCGGTGTTTATCCTGAATTAACGTTGATTGATGATATCAATGTAAAGACGGGGCGTTTTTTAAATCAAAATGATGTTACGGATAAAAGAAAAGTAGCTATTATTGGCCTCGGTGTTGTAGAGACTTTATTTGCGAAAGATGAAAATCCCATTGGTGAGTATATCAGCATCAACGGTGTGTATTTTCAAGTAATTGGTACTACTGTTCCTACTTCTTCGGGTGGACGCGGAGAGGAACAACGCAATGAAGTACATATTCCTTTCTCTACTTTTCAGCAAGCGTTTAATTATGGAGATATTGTAGGATGGTATGCAGTGATGGCTTCAAAAAATATTTCTGCAAGTGTTGCAGAAGAGAAAACCTTGGCGATACTGCGTGAACGTCATAAAGTATCGCCCGATGATGCCAATGCTATTGGGCATTGGAACATGGAAACGGAGTTTAAAAAAATGAGTGGACTCTTCGCAGGAATTAGTGGACTCGTATGGATTGTAGGTATCGGAACCTTATTAGCAGGAATTATTGGTGTGAGTAATATTATGTTAATTGTTGTGAAAGAACGCACGAAAGAAATTGGAATTCGTCGGGCATTGGGTGCGCCGCCCATACATATCGTTCGACAATTAATATTGGAATCGGTTTTCTTAACGACCATTGCAGGATATATCGGACTCGTATTATCCATCGGTCTTACAGAAGCCATTGCCTCAGCAATTCCAAAAGATGAGGGCGGAATGTTTACCAATCCAACCATCGACCTAGATGTAGCATTGATTGCATTGGGAATTTTAATTGTTGCCGGTGCCATCGCCGGATTTATTCCTGCAAAAAAAGCAATTGCAATTCCTCCCGTGGAGGCCTTGAGATATGATAATTAATTGTTGTAGATAAAGTAAATAAATATTTAGAAATAAAATAAAGAGTATGAAACGGATTTTTAAAATTCTTCTTGTTGTGATTTTAATTGGAACATTTGTTTGGACCCTTTGGTTCCTCTATGCAAAATCCCAAAAACCACCCCAAGAATTTAAAACAGAAAAAGCAACTACGCTGAGTATCATTCGCAAAACGGTGGCTACTGGTTCGGTAATCCCTCGTCGTGAGGTATTCATCAAACCGCAGGTTTCCGGAATTGTAGAAGCCATCTATATTGTTGCGGGGAAGATGATTAAAAAAGGAGATGTCATTGCCAAAATCAGAATCATCCCCAATATGATTAGCTTGAATGAAGCAGAGAGTAGAGTCAACCGCTCTAAAATAAATCTCGATCAAGCGCAAACTGATTTCGATCGCTATCAAAGTTTGTTTAAGGATAAAATTATTAGTCCTTCAGAATTTCAGCAATATGAAATTCGTTTACGTCAGGCACGCGAAGAAAGTACTACATCTCAAGATAATCTTGATCTAATTAAAGAAGGAGTAGCGAAGAGTACCGGTAAAACGACAAATACATTAATCCGCTCTACTTTAAGTGGAATGGTACTCGACGTGCCAGTGAAAGAAGGTTTCTCCGTGATTGAAGCCAATACATTTAATGAAGGAACAACAGTTGCATCCATTGCTGATATGGGTGAAATGATTTTTGAAGGAAAGGTAGATGAATCGGAAGTGGGAAAAATCCATCAAGGAATGGATCTTATTCTCACTGTTGGTGCAATCGAAAATTATAAGTTCAATGCGAAACTGGAATACATAGCACCCAAAGGCGTTGCTGAGAACGGAGCCATCCAATTCCAAATTCGTGCGGCAGTGGATATTGATACTAGTTATTTCTTGAGAGCAGGTTATAGTGCAAATGCAGATATTATTCTTGACAGAAGAGATAGTGTGTTGGGAGTTCCCGAAAGTGTTCTGCAATTTTCTAAAGATACCACATGGGTTGAAGTAAAAACTTCGGCAACAGAATATAAAAAGCAAATTATAAAAACGGGAATTTCAGATGGAATTAATATTGAAGTGTTAGAAGGATTGAATAAAAATGATGAGATAAAAATTCCAGCCGGAATAGAAGCAGAGAAATAGGTAGGGTCTTGTTGAGACATGGTATGCCTTGTCTCAACAAGTTTGTTTGTAAAGAAATTGCGATCCCTCAAGATGGTTTTTTATTCAGTAAGCCAAGGCAATTTAAAAGATAAACGCATAAAAAAAGTCGACCTAATAGGTCGACTTTTTTATTTTTTTACTACACTAAAGCTTAGTGAGCAGCTTCAACAGCAGCTTCAACAGCAGCAGCAGCAGTATCAACTACAGCAGTAGCAGCAGTATCAACTGTTTCAACAACTGTTTCAGTCATTTCAGTAGTAGCAGTGCTATCTACAGCAGTTTCAGTTGTTTCAGCAGTTTTAGAACCGCAAGAAGCTAATGCAACAACTACAGTTGCAACAGCAAGGATTGAAGTGAATTTTTTCATTTTGTTTGATTGGTTATTAAGTTTATAAACTTACCCCTTGATGCCTGGAACTATTAAAAGGTAACCTTCAAAAGATGGAAAATTTTATAAAAATATTGTAAATTATTGATAATCATTAATTAAAATATTGAATTAATAGTAATTAGAGGCAAAAGAAAGCGGAACTTTGCAAAATACTGGGTTACCTTTCCCCAGTTCACGAATTAACCAATGGGCATGAAGCCAGTTCAAGTAGCTACCGAAGAAGAGCAAATACGTTTACTGCAAAACGGTGACGATCGAATTCTTCAAGTTATTTATCGACAGTATTATCAAACGATAGTAAATCTGGTGATGAATAATAGCGGAAGTTTACAAGAAGCGAAGGATATTTATCAAGAAACCTTAATCATATTTTATGAAAAGGTGAAGGATGAAAACTTCGAATTGAATTGCAAGTTGAAAACCTACTTGTATTCAATCAGCAGAAACCTTTGGTTGAAACAGCTTCAGCATAAAAAGCGTTTCACGAATAGCATCAGTGATTCCGAAGAGTACCTCGAGATTCCCTGGGAAGAAGCAGGTAAAAAAGAAGACCAATACCAAGCCATGCATACCGCATTGGAAAGTTTGGGTGAACCTTGCCGATCCATCTTGAAGGATTTCTATATGCACAGTCAAAGCATGGAA
Organism: Bacteroidota bacterium; assembly: GCA_016709725.1. Classification (GTDB taxonomy): domain Bacteria; phylum Bacteroidota; class Bacteroidia; order AKYH767-A; family OLB10; genus JAJTFW01. The sequence goes on along the minus strand of JADJMG010000001.1, from coordinate 410,729 downwards.
GAAATCACTGAAAAGTTTGGCTATACCAACGCAGATAATGCCAAAAATCAAAAGTACAAATGCCTGAAACGGCTGAAGAAAGTTTTCTTCGATAGTTATGGCAATGACAGAGGATTAAATTATGATGAACAAACGTGAAACAGAAGAATTGATCGAGCGATATTGCATGGGTCAATTGACGCCGGAAGAGTTGCGCATTTTTGAAGAATGGCGCGAAAGTGATGCTGATTTATCACAAGCCATCGAGGATCATCGTTTAATTACGGATGCCTTTTTAGTATATGCTGAACGTAGTTCAATTAAAAAGAAATTAGCTAAAATTCATGATGACATGGAAAGCGAACAATATCGTTTCCAAGCACCCATGAAAGTGGTAACCCCACCAGTGAGTAAAGTAAGAACGATTTGGAGAAACCATAAGTTAGTGGCTATTGCAGCCATGGTTACCGTTGTTGCCATCATCGCTTCAGTCATTACTGCAAGCGTGAATGGAGTAAGCGGAAATAAACAGCAAAGTGCTTATCAGGAATTACGTCGTGAAGTGGAAAGAATTAAACGTAGTCAGAAAGCACTGATAAAAGATATCAATGAAAAGCAAGAGAGTGCTGTGATCACTGAAGGTGCATTCACCGGTTCGGGTTTTGCTTTAAATAAGGAAGGGTACGTACTAACTAGTTTTCACGTAGTGGCAGATGCCTCTTCTATTTATATTTCGAATGAGAAGTATGCCCAATTAAAAATGAAGGTGATTTATACAAACCCTAAATTAGATATGGCCGTGCTGAAAGTAGATGATGAATCGTTTCACGGTTTTAAAGACATTCCATATTCAATTCGGAAATCAGTCGCTGATCCAGGCGAAAAAGTTTATACCTTGGGTTTCCCTCGTGAAGAAATGGTTTTTGGAGAAGGCTCAGTTAGTTCATATACCGGCTATGAAGGCGATACCGCAGCCTATCAAATTAGTATTCCTGTCAACCCTGGAAATTCCGGAGGACCACTTTTTGATACTCAAGGAAATCTTATTGGTATAGTTTCAGGTAGAAATTCTTCTGCTGAAGGTGCTTCTTTTGCCGTAAAATCAAAATGGATTTCAGAAGATATCAAGGAACATTCAGAAGAAAAAATAAGCCTTCCGGCGAAGAAATCTTCTATGGGATCTGACCGCGCAGGTCAAGTTAAAAAGGTGAAAGATTTCGTCTTTATGGTGAAAGTGATGAATTAACCGATCATTTAGATTGGATTAGATTACGTTTCGTCGCTTTTTCTACTCACTTTATCGTTAGTTTTGGCTACATGTCGTTCCCTTTATTAATTTTGGAAGTCTTGAATTTTACTTATGATGAAGAATATTAAAATCTTGCCTTATTGCCTTGTCCTCCTTTTGATGGCATTCTCTAACGTCGATGTGTATGGGCAAAAAACCTGGACACTTCGCGAGTGTATTGATTATGCACTCGAGAATAATATTACTGTGAAGCAAAATGAAATTAATTCGGAGCTGAATGAAATTGTAACACTCCAAAATAAAATGGCATTATTGCCGAACCTGAATGCTTCGGTAGGAAGAAATTATAATTTCGGAAGAACTATTGACCCCTTTACGAATCAATTCACGACCCAACAAGTAGAGTCGGATAATTGGTCGCTTAGCAGTAACGTAACTTTGTTCAATGGTTTTTCATTGCAGAATACACTCAAACAAAGTCAATTGAATTACCTTGCTGGAAAGTCAGATTTGCAAAAAGTAAAAAATGATATTTCTTTGAATGTAATTACCAGCTATCTACAAGTACTTTATGCTAAAGAGCAATTAAGTGTGGCGGATGGGCGCGTTGCACAAGCTACACAACAATTCGATCGCGTAAACAGAATGGTGGAAAGTGGTTTGATGGTTCGAGGAAACTTGCTAGATGCTACTTCGCAATTGTCAAATGAAGAGCTGTCAAAAATTACAGCAGAGAATCAATTGATGACTGCTAAATTAACGTTGACGCAATTGCTGCAATTGCCAACGCCTGATGGTTTTGAAGTTGAAGATCCAGCAGTGCAAGTTCCAGCTTCCTCAATCACTGATTTACAACCCGCGCAAATTTTTGATTTGGGATTAAAAACACTTCCGGAAATAAAAGCGGCTGATACACGTGTGCAAAGCGCAGAGAAAGGGGTAAGCATTGCAAAAGCTACCTATTATCCTCGCCTCACAGCATTTGGTCAGTTAAGTTCGTTTTATTCATCGAGCTCAAAGAAATTTGTTGGCGGTGATTTTAATGGATTTTTACCGAATGGAAGTATTACATCCGGTGGTGATACTGTATTGAGTCCAGATTTTACGACGCGCATCGAAGACAATCCATACAGAGATCAGCTCGACGAAAACTATAATAAGGCTTTTGGCTTAAGTTTGTCGATTCCGATTTTTAATGGACTCAGTTCTCAAAGTAATGTAAAGCGTGCGAAGCTGAATTTGCAGAATTCAAAATATGCTGCACAGCTCACCCGTAATCAGGTATATCAAAGTATTCAACAAGCACATTCAGATGCAATCGCCGCAAAAAAGCGATACGATGCTACAAGTAAAAGTTTAAGTGCGTTTGAAGAAGCGTACCAATATTCAGAGAAAAGATTTAATGCGGGATTGATTAACTCGCTGGAATTTCTAACAGCAAATAATAATTTGACGCGTACAAAGGTTGAATTGTTGCAAGCGAAGTACGATTATATTTTTCGATTGAAGGTATTGGATTTCTACGCAGGGAATCCGCTTACATTTTAATATTATTCTTGAAGATTAATTGATATGAAAAAGAAATATTCGATTTGGTTTTGGGTGGGGATAGGAGCAGTTGCTCTTATTCTTGTTTTAGTAGTAGCTAAGAAAGCAGGATGGTTAGGCGATAGTAATACCACAAAAGTAAGTGCTGAAAAAGTACAATCGCGCGACATCATTGAAACGGTTTCTGCCAATGGAAAAATTCAACCCGAAGTGGAATTGAAAATCAGTGCCGATGTGAGTGGAGAGATTACCGAATTGTATGTTGCAGAAGGAGATGTTGTGAAGAAGGGTACATTGCTTTGTAGAATTAATCCCGATTTGTACTTATCAAGTAGCGAGCGATCTGAAGCTGCGGTGAATACATCGAAATCAAATTTTCAATCGAGCAAATCAAGATTAACTCAAGCATTAGCTCAGTTTGAACAAGTGGAATTGAGTTATAATCGGAATAAGAAATTGTTTGATGAAAAGGTGATTTCACCTTCTGAATTTGAAAATATTAAGTCGTCTTATGAAGTATCAAAAGCTGAAGTTGAAGCAGCTCGTCAAAGTGTTTCGGCAGCTAGCTTCGGTGTGAATAGCGCCCAAGCAAGTTTGAAGGAAGCAAAGGAAAATTTGAATCGTACTAGCATTTATGCTGCTGTTGATGGAACCGTTTCGAAATTAAGTAAGGAAAAAGGAGAGCGTGTAGTAGGAACGAATATGATGGAAGGAACTGAGATTTTGCGTTTGGCAAATCTGAATGAAATGGAAGTGAGTGTGGATGTGAGTGAAACAGATATTGTGCGAGTGAGTGTAAACGACACCGCCGATGTTGAAGTAGATGCTTGGTTGGGAAAAGTATTTAGTGGTGTAGTGACAGAAGTAGCTAATTCTTCGAATCTAAGTGGTGTTGGCGCCACCGATCAAGTAACGAGTTATACCGTAAAGGTTCGGATTTTAAGAGAGTCGTACCAGGATTTGCTAGAAGGAAAAGCAGCGAATTATAGCCCGTTCCGCCCTGGAATGTCGGCTACTGTTGAAATTCGCACGAGAAGAACTACCGATGTACTGACGGTGCCCATTCAATCCGTAACTACACGCGATACAAGTAAGAAATCATCAGTGAAAATTTCTTCCGATGATAACGAGGATACTAAAGCAGAAGTTGAAAGTAAAGAAACAGAGAAAAAAGAGCTAGAGGTGGTTTTTGTTATTGAAGCTGGAAAAGTAAAGTTGCGTGTTGTTAAGACTGGAATTCAAGACAGTCAGTATATTCAAATCACAGAAGGATTAAAAGCTGGAGAAATGGTTGTCAGTGGACCATATATCGCCATTTCAAAAACGTTGAAGGAAGGTGTTGCAGTGAATGTAGTCGATAAAGAAAAATTGTTTGTAAACGAGAAAAAATAGAATCATTTATCATGGATTCAGAAAGGTGTTAAGATGATTTTTTAACACCTTTATTTTTAAATGGATTTTGAGTTTATGCATTAAATATTATAGGTTTATCTTTGACGTATCGTATGAAAGAAAATCCACTTCTTCTTTTATTGGAAACCGCTACTGCCGTATGTTCAGTTGCACTTGTCGAAGGACAAAAGGTACTTAGTCTCCGAAATAATGCAACGGAACGAGAACATGCTTCTATGTTGACGGTTTATATTCAACAGGTGATGGATGAAGCGGGTAAAAGTTTGTCGGAGTTAGACGCAATTGTGATTAGTAAAGGACCTGGGAGTTATACAGGTTTGCGAATTGGAGTAGCAACGGCGAAAGGGATTTGCTTTTCGTTGGATAAACCCTTAATAGCGATTGATACTCCACTGGCTATGGCTTACGAGTACGTACACCAACATAAAGATAGGTTGCCAGAAAGTTATTTCTTGGTTCCTGTAATCGATGCACGACGAATGGAAGTGTATGGTGCTACCATTAATCACGAAATGCTTTATGCAGAACCTATTCGCGCAGAAATTCTACATCCCAACAGTTTTTTAGGGGTTCAAAACTCTAATTATTATGTTTTTGGAGATGCCGCCCATAAATGCATGGAGGTGTATGAAAGTCAAACTTTAGTTAAAGTGGATACGGATTATAAACTTTCTGCGTTAGGATTGTTATACCCTGGATTGAAAGCCTGGCAAGAACAGTCTTTTGAAAATATTTCCGTTTTCGAACCTTATTATTTGAAGGAGTTTGTCGCTAAAGTGAAAGCTGTAAAATCGAAAATGGAATAGAAAGTCTCACAAAAGGGTTCGTGATTATAACGAATATGAAAACAATGGCATCTATATTTCTAACACTCTCTAGCATTTTATTAATGTCTTGCGGAAATCCGCAAGCATCATCAAATACAAGTTCTGGAATGAATACAATGGAAACAACAATGGAAAAGAATACGAATGGAGAATTGGATACTGCTATCTTTGGCGCTGGATGTTTTTGGTGCGTAGAAGCAATTTTCCAGCAACTCGAAGGAGTAGAAAAAGTAGCAAGTGGTTATTCGGGCGGAGCAAGAGAAAATCCCACTTATGATCAAGTATGTTCTGGTGCTACCGGACATGCCGAAGTGATTCAAGTGATTTATGATCCAGCAAAAATTTCGTTCGTTGATTTATTAGAAGTGTTTTGGGGAGTGCATGATCCAACAACGTTAAATCGTCAAGGTGCAGATGTTGGGACACAATATCGCTCTGTTATTTTCTACACGAACGCCGATCAAAAAAAATTGGCGGAAGATTATAAAAAAAAGTTAAATGCAAGTGGTGCGTTTCCTCAACCGGTAGTTACCGAAATCTCACCGTTAAAATCTTTCTTTGTTGCCGAAAATTACCATCAAAATTATTTCAATGAAAATGGTAATCAACCCTACTGCTCGCTCGTTATCCGACCTAAACTCGACAAGTTTAAAAAAGTTTTTGGTGATAAAATGAAGTGATTATATATTGATGCAGAATAAAAAAGCATTCTCCGACTCTCCCCTCGGCAAGCTCAGGGAGCATTACCAATCTCCTAATCTCCTAATCTCCTAATCTCCTAATCTCCTAATCTCCCCTCGGCAAGCTCAGGGAGCATTACCAATCTCCTAATCTCCGACTCTCCTAATCTCCGTCCCGATAGCTATCGGGACTCCTCGCGAGGCTTCGCGATCACAATTTAAAATGCTTCTCCGCCATATCGTTTACGGCTTTTCCAATTGCTAAGCCAGCTGTTGCAGCAGGTGAAGGTGCATTCAAAACGTGCAATGCATTATGACTGTGTACAATTTTAAAATCATCAATCATATTTCCATCACGATCTAACGCCATCGCCCTTACTCCAGCTCTTCCAGGAACTATATCGTCCATGGTTAAACTTGGAATCATTCTGCGCAATCTTTCAAGAAATAATCTTTTGCTGAATGCTCTCCGGTATTCATCTAATCCAAATTGCCAATGCTTAAAAAATAATTTCCATGTGCCTCCATACGAAAGGGCATCCGAGGTGTCTTTTAAACTGAAATCGGTTTTTCCATACCCTTCTCTTTTGAAAACAAAAACGGCATTGGGTCCGCACTCGGTAGGATGATTTATCATGCGTGTAAAATGTACACCTAAAAACGGAAATTGTGGATCTGGCACCGGATAAATTAAATGTTTTACCTTATGTGTCGATGCTGGTGTTAACTCGTAATAATCGCCACGGAAACCTACAATTTTCATGTCGGGATCTACTAAATCCTTTTTTGCAATACGATCACTTTGTAAACCAGAACAGTTTACAATATATTTTGTTGTGATTTTTCCTCTGTTGGTAACGACCGTTGTGTGGTCTTGCGATTTTTCAAAACCCAACACCTCGTGTTGAAGTTTTACTTCGCTACCTGTAAATTTTTCGGTAATAATTTTTTCTAATACTTCACAAACACCAACAAAATCAATGATACCCGTACATCCAACATGAATCGCTTTAATACCTACACAAAAAGGTTCAATTTCTTTAATTACATCAGCATCCACCATGCGAATATCTTCTACACCATTTTGTAATCCATGATTGAAAACTTTTTCGAGATGTGCTATTTCCCGTTCATGCGTTGCTACAATTAATTTCCCGCAAATATCATGTCCGATTTTATGTTCTTTGGCAAATGCAACCATTTCTCTTCTTCCTTCAACACAATTCTTTGCTTTATAACTTCCAGGCTTGTAATAAATACCACTGTGCAACACCCCTGAATTTCGTCCCGTTTGATGCATCGAAAATTTTTCTTCTTTTTCTAAAACACAAATTTTTAATTCAGGATGATGAAGATTTAATTTATATGCAGTCGATAATCCTACGATTCCACCTCCAATGATAATGATATCAAATTGTGTTTGTGCCATTCCGCAAAAGTACTTCTTTCCTTCTCTTTTAATTAAAAATTTTAGGTATGAATTAGGTCAGATTACTCGAGATTCAAGTAATTAAAAAGAGGATATAGTCTGTATTGACAAAATTTTAGAGGAATTCTGAGCTTTATTTGTTACCTTAGAGGAAGTTGATGGATTCCATACGATCTATAGTATCCTAAATTAATTTCTAATTAATTTATTAGCAGGCAAAAGCGTGCAATACTTTGTTAATAAGTATCACAGGTAGCTATTGACCCGCATTTGATGGCTCAGCTACATTTGTTTTAATTGAGATGGTATGAAGAAAGTGTTGTTTAGCTGTATGTTTCTGTTTCCGTTGCTTCTTAAAGCAGGTGGTTATCAGATAAATACGCAAAGTCAAAAAGGATTGAGCATGGGCGGATCGGTAACGGGTCTTGCAATGGATGCATCGGTAACTTTCTATAATCCGGCCGGACTAAGTATGCTCGATTCTAATTATTTTAATGTTGGAGCATGTCTTTTAATGCCTAAAACAGCTTTTTTAGGTCCTTATGGTGGTACTGAGCAACTGTCGGCTAAATCATTTTCTACTTTTTACCTTTATGGTAATTATATTTTAAATAGTAAGATGACCTTCGGTTTAAGTGTTAATACGCCCTTTGGATTGGGAACAAAATGGGAAGATAATTGGAGTGGAAGATACGTAACTCAAGAAGCACGATTATCTACTTTATTTATTCAACCTACTCTTGCCTATAAAATAAACGAACGTTTTTCAGTCGGCGTAGGACCCGTCATCGTTACAGGAAATACAAAATTCAGAAAAGCTTTGAATGTGTTAAATCAAGATGGAACCGATGGACAACTTGAACTCAAAGGAGGGGGAAATGGTTTTGGATTTAATGCGGGAGTTTTTGCTCGATTCGGTAAAACATCGGTTGGTGTCTCCTATCGATCGGTAGTGGAATTAGATATTGAAAATGGAGAAGCGGTGTTTTCAAATATTCCTTCATCATTAATTTCGAATGGATCATTTCCAAACAATACGAAGTATAAATCATCGATCACATTACCATCTGTTATTTCACTTGGTGTTGGTCGTGTAATGAGTGAAAAGCTTACCGCAAATCTCGATTTTAATTTTACAGGTTGGAGTGTAGTTGATTCTTTCATTTTTATTTACCCCGATTATCCCGATTTAAATGCAAGCTCCGCACGAAAACTAAAAAATAGTTTTGCAATTCGATTGGGTGCACAATATCAATATTCCGAACGGATGCAATTGCGCGGTGGAATTGGATACGATCAAAGTCCTGTACCCGATGGATATGTGAATCCAGAAATGCCAGAAGCGGATAAAGTTGTGATCGGTGTGGGGTGTACCTATAAATTAAAGAAGGGCTGGTCGGTGGAAGGATCTTTTGCCTTTGAAGATTTACGTGAACGAAAGGAAGAAAGAAATAAGCAAGAGAATATTAACGGAACTTATAAATCATATATATATGTGTTGGGGCTTGGATTGCAATATCAATTCTAAAAGTGGCATCGGAATGTTTCTGGCTCTCTGCATTTTTTTTGCAGGGTGTAAACCTAATTTAGATGAGCCCAAGTACACTTCAGGGGAAGCGGATTTCACATCTTATCTGGCCATTGGAAATGGATTTACGGCTGGATATATGGATAATGCATTGACGCTTGAAGGCCAACTACAATCCTTTCCTAATTTATTAGCAAATCAATTTCGACTTGCTAACGGTGGTGCTTTTAAACAACCTTTAGTGAATTCTGGAAATGGTTTTGGTTATGATTTTATTACCCAAACGTCATCTGGAAAATTAGTATTGGTTAATGCGATAAATTGTGCGAATCAAAATGATGTAGATTTAAAAACATTGTCGGTGAATGACGACGATAAAAAATGGATTGGTAATCAAGGTCCTTTTAATAATATGGGATTCGCTGGTGCAAAGAGTTTTAATTTATATAGCCAGCTTTTTGGAAAAGGAGGCGTAACCGGAAATCCTTTTTTCTATCGTGTAGCCTCTGATACAGGAGCCAGTTCTGGGTTGAGTTCAACTGTTCTTGGTGATGCAGCAAAGTTGGATCCCACTTTTTTTACACTGTGGATTGGTGGATCGGATGTACTGTGGTATGCGCTCGCTGGTGGTGAGCCGAACGGAAATCAATTTAATACGATTACTCCTACATCACAATTTGATGCAGCTATTGATACCATCGTTTCTGAACTTACTTCTAATGATACCGAAGGGTTGATTGCCAATATTCCAGATATTGAAGATTTCCCGTTTTTTAGTACAATTCCTTACAACGGATTAATTTTAACACAGTCGCAAGCCGACTCCCTTAACTTGCTTTCTCCTCCAGGAATATCATTTCAAGCGGGAGCAAATCCTTATGTGGTAAGTAATCAAGGCGGAGGTACCATTCGTCAAATGAAAAAAGGTGAATTGCTATTATCATCGATAAAGCGCGATTCTCTTTTGTGTTTTGAGAAAGGAACACCACAACGTCCTATCGAATCATTTAAAGTGTTAGATAGTGCTGAAGTGTTGAATATTCGCAATGCAATACAAAGCTATAATGCAAAGTTGCGATCTGTAGCAATAGCAAAAGGCTTGGCTTATTCCGACATGAATGCATTTTTTAAATCTTTATCTAAAGGATATGTTTTTAATGGAGCTCATTTCTCATCTGCCTATTTGAAAAGCAGTGTGTTTTCTTTAGATGGAGTGCATCCTAACGGTCGCGGCTATGCGATAATTGCCAATGAGTTCATCCGTTCTATCAACGCCAAATATGGAAGTAATTTACCACCTGTGGATGTGAATGCATCTACAGGTGTGTTGAATCCTTAACATGATAAATGTGACTATTTTTGTTAATATATAATTTAAGGGGCTGATGGTCTCATGGTAACTTAATAGGTGATGGAAGATTAGCTTGTTTAATGTGCTAATTCGGATTTCTCATTTTTAGCTTTAGTAAAACTATTTCCACTCCCATTTGTTATTTCATGAAAGGAAATTTTTTGAATAGTTTATCTCATCAAGGCATCCGAAATTGGTATCTTTGCCCTTGATAAATAAGCGCCCGTTTTAAGGCAAATAATAAATGGATCAGCACAGTTATATTGGTAGTATGAGTCCAGCAGCAATGGAAGGTCTATACAGGCAATTCCTTGATAATCCATCGAGTGTGGATTCTAGCTGGCAACAGTTTTTTTCCGGATTTGAGTTCGCAAGGCTACAATATGGAGAGACTGGAGGCGTAAATGGCGCTGTCCCCGAACAAGTCGACAAGGAATTTAAAGTCATTAACCTCATTAATAACGGATACCGTGCTCAAGGGCATCTTTTTACAAAAACGAATCCCGTTCGTGAAAGACGAAAATATGCTCCCGATTTATCGATTGAGAATTTTGGATTGGAATCCTCCGATCTGGATACCGTTTTTCAAGCAGGGCAACTCATCGGAATTGGTCCTGCAAAATTAAAGGCTATCATTCATCACCTCGATGAAACCTATTGCCAAAGTGTTGGTGCCGAATTTAAGTACATCCGTAATGAGGATGTAAAGAAATGGTTGGAGCAAAAAATGGAAAGCTCAAAGAATAGATTTCCATTTAGTATCCGAGAGAAAAAAAGAATGCTCGAGAAGTTGAATGAAGCCGTAGCATTTGAGAATTTCATACACACAAAGTTTACAGGTCAAAAAAGATTTTCACTGGAAGGAGCTGAAACATTAATTCCTGCTCTAGATGCAGTGATTGATTCTGGTGCTGAACTTGGAATCAAAGAATTTGTAATTGGAATGGCTCATCGCGGTCGACTTAATGTTCTTGCCAATATTTTAGGAAAGAGTTACGAAGATATTTTTTCGGAGTTTGAAGGAAATATAAAAAAGTACATCTCGGTCTAACTCCAAATCCATCTCACCTTGAAGCAGTAGATCCCATCGTTCAAGGAATAGTTCGTGCGAAAATTGAAAATACTCCCGGTGGAAATTTTGATCAAATTGCACCCATCCTCATTCATGGTGATGCAGCTATTGCCGCGCAAGGTATCGTTTACGAAGTGATTCAAATGTCGTTGTTGAAAGGATACGCTACAGGTGGAACTATTCATTTGGTCATAAATAATCAAGTTGGATTTACTACCAATTATATTGATGCGCGTTCATCCACTTATTGTACCGATGTAGGAAAAGTAACATTGTCACCTGTGTTTCATGTAAATGGTGATGATGTAGAAGCGTTGGTGTATACCATTCGCTTGGCCATGGAATATCGTCAGCGTTTTCATCGCGATGTGTTTATCGATATGTTATGTTATCGTAAGTATGGACATAATGAAGGCGATGAACCGCGCTTCACACAACCGTTACTGTATAAAGCAATTGCCAATCATCCAAATCCACGCGAAGTATATAACCAGAAATTACTTTCTCAAGGTATCGTGGAAGCGAATTTGGCGAAGTCGATGGAGAAGCAGTTTAAAGAATTGTTGCAACGAAGTTTGGATTTATCAAAACTTCAAAAGAAAACCAAGTTGGATGATTTCAAGGAAGGAAATTGGAAAGGGCTTCGCTTTTCTACGCCTGCCGATTTTGATGTTTCACCAGATACTTCTATCAATAAGAAGGATTTTGTTTCCTTGGCGCAAAAAATTTCTACGCTGCCTACCGATGTGGTTTTCTTCAATAAGCTTGTTCGACTCTTCGACGATCGAAAGAAAATGTTGGAAGATGAAGGTCGATTAGATTGGGCCATGGGTGAACTCATGGCGTATGCAACGTTGCTAGAAGAAGGACATCCCGTTCGTATCAGCGGGCAAGATGTAGAGCGTGGAACATTTTCGCATAGGCATGCCGTTATACGTTTGGAAGATCGAGAAGAGGTGTATGTGCCGCTCAGTAATTTGAGCGATCAACAAGCAAAATTTACAATTTATAATTCTTTGCTGAGTGAATATGGTGTGCTGGGATTCGATTACGGATATAGCTTCACTGCTCCCAATTCACTCGTGGTGTGGGAAGCTCAGTTTGGTGATTTCGGCAATGGAGCTCAAATTATTATTGATCAATACCTCAGTAGCTCCGAAGATAAATGGAAGCGCATGAATGGGATTGTGATGTTGTTGCCTCATGGTTACGAAGGTCAAGGAGCAGAGCATAGCAGTGCACGCATAGAGCGTTTCTTGAGTTTATGTGCTGAGTATAACATGCAAGTAGCGAATTGTACCACGCCAGCGAAGTTCTTCCATGCGTTGCGTCGACAATTAAAACGTGAGTTTAGAAAGCCGTTGATCGTATTTACTCCCAAAAGTTTGTTGCGTCATCCACGTTGCGTATCTGCGATTCAGGATTTTACTAAAAACGGATTTGCAGAAGTAATCGATGACGTATCCGCTCATCCCGAAAAAGTGAGCAGAATTGCGTTCTGCTCAGGAAAAGTATATTATGATTTAATAGATCGTAAAGAGAAAGAAAATAATACGGATCTTGCTATCGTTCGACTAGAACAGTTGTATCCTTTCCCTAAAAAACAAGTGGAGGCAATTCTAAAAAAATATGCTAATGCTACATCGTATTTATGGGTACAAGAAGAACCTGAAAATAGTGGAGCATGGTCGTATATTTTACGAGTGATGCGTCAACATAATTTGCGATATATAGGACGCGAAGAAAGCGCAAGTCCTGCAACCGGTTCGCATAAACAACATGATAAGGAACAAAAGGCAATTCTTGACGAAGTGTTTTCTTCGCAACTCGTTCCTTCTAATTAATTTTATTATTTATTCTCAATTTGAAATATTATGGCCGTTGAATTAAAAGTACCCTCTCCTGGAGAATCCATTACAGAAGTACAAATCGCACAGTGGTTGAAAGCCGATGGCGATTATGTAGAGCGTGATGAAGAAGTTGCTGAAATAGATTCCGATAAAGCAACACTCAGTTTAGTCGCGGAAGCAAGTGGTATTTTGAAAATATTAGTGCAAGCCGGAGAGACGGTTGCTGTTGGTGCGGTTGTAGCAAGCATCGATACGAGTGCTGCTGCTCCGGAGAAGAAGCTAGTGGAGGAGAAAGTTGCATCTGAAAAATCGGCTCCAGAAAAAAGTGCATCAGAAAAAGTTGTTGCAGAAAAAGTTGCTCCTCAAAAAGCAGCGCAAGAACCAGTAGCTAAAAAATCAGAGAACGATAGTTACGCTGCTGGACATCCCAGCATAGCAGCAAAAAAGTTGATGGACGAAAATTCCATCGCTGCAAAGCAAGTCACGGCCACTGGAAAGGATGGTCGCATTACGAAGGGAGATGTACTCGAAACCATCAGTAAAGGTCCGGTCTCTTCAGAAAGCCCATCGACACAAATCATCGCAGAAAAGAGTAGTGAAGTGAGTCGCGAAATACGCAAAGAAAAGATGAGTATGTTGCGCAAAAAAGTAGCACAACGTTTAGTCGCCGTGAAGCAAGAAACTGCCATGCTTACTACTTTTAACGAAGTGGATATGACGGCCATCATGGAAGTACGTAAGTTGTATAAAGATAAATTTAAAGAGAAACATGGGGTAGGATTAGGCTTCATGAGTTTTTTCACGAAAGCAGTTTGTGAAGCGTTAAAAGAATTTCCGTATGTGAATGCGCAAATCGACGGCGATGAAATGATCTTGCATGAGTACTGTGACATTGGTATAGCTGTAAGTGCACCTAAAGGATTAATGGTTCCCGTGATTCGCAATGCAGAAAGTTTGAGCTTAGCAAAAATCGAATCAACCATCATTGAATTAGCCACGAAAGCACGCGACGGAAAATTATCGATCGATGAAATGACAGGCGGAACATTTACCATTACCAATGGTGGCGTGTTCGGTTCGATGATGTCGACGCCCATCATTAACCCACCACAAAGTGCCATTTTAGGAATGCATAATATCATCGAACGTCCCATGGCCATTCATGGTAAAGTGGAAATACGTCCCATGATGTATGTAGCACTTTCCTACGATCATCGTATCATCGATGGAAAAGACTCCGTAGGATTTTTAGTGCGAGTAAAACAGATGCTCGAAGAACCCATCAAACTGATGACCGCCGGAAAAGATCCGATGAAGATTTTACTCCAGCTTTAGAGTAGGAGAGTGGGAGTTCGGAGAGTAGGAGAAAGGAGATAGGAGAGTAGGAGTACTTAGATAATTTAATTTCGTTGCGCGCGTTGCTTACCGCTGCTAACGTCGCGTTTAAAACTACTCGGAAACGGCCACCACTTCTTCCACCCCAGGCACCATCTGCTTCAATAAATTTTCTATTCCTGATTTCAATGTAATGGTCGAACTCGGACATCCACTGCACGCCCCCTTCAACACCACACTCACCACACCATTTTTGTATGAACGAAAATGTATTGCACCACCATCACCTTCTACTGCAGGACGAATATATTCATCTAACAACTCCATAATTTTCTTTTCCGCTTCGGGATCAGGTTCTGTGTCGATTTGTGTTCGCGCAGGTTTTTCTGCTGCTTTCACTTCAGGCGTTACTGATTTTGGTTTTTTGTTTGGGATATGATTTTCATCAAAAGGAGAATTCAAAAATAATTTTTCATCCGACATTAAAAATCCACGAATAAATTCGCGAAGAATATTACTGATGTCGAACCAATCCACTTCACTTTCTTTGTTAATGGTCACAAAATTGGTATTGATAAAAACTTTATTCACTCCACTAAAGGCAAACAGTTGCGCCGCTAACGGACAATTGGTCGTTTCATCGGGGTGATTGTATTCAACGCTTCCGCCTTCTAACAACATCACATCTGCAACAAACTTTAAGCTATTTGGATTTGGAGTTAACTCCGCATATACGTTAATGGGTCGAGTAGTATTCATGATGTGCAAAGATACGGCTTCAAGGTCAGAATAAGATTCAATTTTAAGGTTGTAAATTGTATTTTTGTCTCCAACTTACGATTCTAATTGTAGGTGAATAGAATGCAGCAAAAAATAGATTTCCTTATTATAGGTTCGGGAATAGCCGGACTCAGCTATGCGCTTAAAGTGGCGAATCATGGTAAGGTCTTGGTAATCACGAAGGCCAACCGCGATGAAACCAATACCAAGTATGCACAAGGTGGAATTGCCGCCGTTACGTATGCACCCGATTCCATCGAAAAGCATATTGCCGATACCCTCGATGCAGGCGACGGAATTTGTGATGAACATATTGTTCGGATGGTGATCACGGAAGGTATAGAGCGAATTGAAGAGTTAATTCACTGGGGAACCGATTTCGATAAGAACGAAGAAGGTGATTTTGATTTGGCTCGTGAAGGTGGACATAGCGAAAATCGCATCTTACATCACAAAGACCGCACAGGAGCAGAGATTGAACGAACTTTACTCGAGCAAATCAATAATCATCCAAACATTGAATTGCATACTCACCTTTTTGCATTGGATTTAATTACACAACATCATTTAGGAGAGGAAGTAACGCGCAGCTCGGGCGGAATTGAATGTTACGGTGTGTATGCACTGAATTTGAAAACTAATAAAGTAGAGACAATTCAATCGAAAATTACTTTAGTTGCAACGGGCGGTGCCGGACAATTATATCGCACCACAACCAATCCAAAAATTGCAACGGGTGATGGCGTTGCCATGGTTTATAGAGCGAAGGGAACAGTACGCGATATGGAGTTTATTCAATTTCATCCTACAGGATTATATCATCCTACGGAAAGTCCCTGCTTCTTAATTTCAGAAGCGGTGAGAGGAGCAGGAGCCATCCTTCGCACCAAGGAGGGAGATGAATTCATGCAACATTACGACGAACGCGCTTCACTAGCTCCTCGCGATATAGTAGCAAGAGCCATCGACAATGAAATTAAAAAGAGCGGTGCTGAATTTGTTTTCCTCGATTGCACCATGATCGATAGAATCCATTTTGAAACGCATTTTCCTACCATCTTAAAAAAATGTTTACGCATGGGCATTGATCCCATCAAGGATTTTATTCCGGTAGCACCAGCCGCACATTATATCTGTGGAGGAATTAGTGTAGATGAAAATGCATGCAGCGATATTAAAAATTTATATGCTGCTGGTGAATGTGCACGTACCGGATTGCATGGTGGAAATCGATTAGCCTCAAATTCATTGTTGGAAGCACTGGTGTTTTCGCATCGTGCGTATCGGCATGGCGTTAGTGCTGTCAAAGGAATCGTTTTCAAAGAAAATATTCCCGACTGGAACGCAGAAGGAACTACGGCGCCCAAGGAAATGATTCTAATTACCGAGAACCGAAGAGAACTCCAATCACTCATGACCAATTACGTGGGCATCGTGCGAAATAATACTCGACTTAAGCGCGCCCTCGACCGACTCCGAATCATCTATGGTGAAACGGAAGCTTTGTACGAACGTACCATTGTATCGCCCGCCTTGTGCGAGTTGCGCAACATGATAAATTTATCGTATCTCGTTGTGAAAGCAGCTATGGCACGTACCGAAAACAGAGGACTTCATTACAATTCGGATTTAGTAGATTCGAAACTGAAGAAATAAAATTGATGAGTACTTACCCTTGTTTTTCCATCACCGATGAAGCTTCTTTTCAAGAAGTAGCCTTGCAAGTTTTTAGAGACCAATCAAAGCATGTAAAAGTATATCGTAACTATTTAGAAGCCATCCAAGTAGATCCTCTAACGGTAGGCAGATGGGAAGATATTCCTTATTTGCCCATCGAATTTTTTCGAACTCGAGAAGTAATCAAAGATGGTCTAAATGCAGAAGTAATTTTTCAAAGTAGCGGCAGCACATCTTCACAATCCTCCAAGCATTTTGTTGCCGATACTGCACTGTATATCGAAAGTTTTATGCGTGAATTTACGCAAACTTACGGCGACATTTCACAATATGCATTGCTTGCCTTAGTTGCCATCCTATTTGCAAAAAGGCGATTCGTCATTAGTCTACATGACAGATCATCTCATCCAGCAAAGTAAAAATTCCTTCAGCGGATTTTACCTCGACGACTATGTTTCTTTATCGAAATCATTAAGCACGTTGAAAGACCATCGGCACAAAACTATTTTATTAGGTGTGAGCTATGCCTTACTCGATTTAGCCGAACAGTTTCCCATGCATTTCCCAGAACTTATCATCTTAGAAACAGGCGGGATGAAAGGTCGGCGGAAAGAATTGGTGAAAGAAGAATTGCATACTATTTTGAAATCGGGTTTTGGAGTAGAAAAAATTCACTCGGAGTATGGAATGACTGAATTATTGTCGCAAGCTTATTCTAAAGGAGATGGAATTTTCCATTGTCCACCTTGGATGAAAGTGCGCATCCGTGAAATGAACGATCCCTTCCATTTTGTAGATCACCAAAAAACGGGTGGTGTATGCGTTACTGATCTCGCCAATCTTAACTCCTGCGCCTTTATCGCTACCCAGGATTTAGGGCGATTATTCCCCAACGGAAGCTTCGAAATTATGGGCCGTTTTGATGATTCAGAGGCCCGTGGATGTAATTTATTGGTCGATTTTTAAGGGTTAGGGTAGATGTGCTCACCCTTTAATTGCGACATTTGTCCCCTATTATGGGGTATTTACCAAGAAATCGACCTGATTTAAAGAAGGTTTGAATCATTTCCTCTGTATAGTACGTAGATTTGCCTACACAATTGCGATTACCTACAAAACAATAATATTCTTTTAAATGGCCATCGGCTACTCGCGTTACTTAAAAGCGATCTATTTGCTTATAGATTTTGTTCTGCTGAACTTGGTTTTCTGTGGAATAAGCTTCTATTACAAATGGCCTAACCTTAACGCAGATCCTAATTTCTTAGCTCAGTTTTTGTACATCAATTTGTTTTGGTCCATCACCATCGCATTTATTCGTGTGCATGAAATCGATCGTGGATTGAGATTCGAGCAATTATTTACACAGTACTTAAGAGCTTATGGGTTATTTAGTATCTTACTCGTTGTATTTCTTTATTTTTTAGATGGGTTTTTTATTCCAGTATTTCATGTTGAATTAAAAATTGCGGTGTGGGGTGGTGTATTCCTTTTGTGGAGATCCCTCATGGGCTTCTTCATTAATTTCTTGCGAAGAAGAGGAATGAATTACCGCAAAGTAATTATTGTGGGTAACGGGCATCCTGCAAAGGAGATGATGAAATTCTTTGAGAATCACCCTGAGGTTGGTTACCAACTAAAAGGTGTTTTTTGCGACCCGACTGGTCTGCTGGAGCCCGATCAAATTACGGGAGGAATTCAAGACGCAAAAGAGTATTCATTAGAAAATAGAATTGATGAAATTTATTGTTCCCTCTCCGGATTGAAAGTTGATCAAGTGACCGACCTCATGAATTTCGCTGATAATAACATGATTCGTTTTAAGGTTATTCCCGATTTCCGTGGATTCTTAAACCGACGCATTAAAATTGATTTCTATGATTTGGTTCCTGTGCTTAGTATGCGCAACGAACCTTTGCAAAATACTTTTAATCGAATTATTAAGAGAGTTTTCGATATTGTTTTCTCCGCTATCGTATTAATTTTAATATCACCCATCGCGTTTCTAATTTTTACACCACTCATCAAACTAAGTTCGAAAGGCCCTGTATTTTTTAAACAATTACGTTCGGGAAGAAACAACGAAGAATTTTATTGTTACAAATTCCGTACGATGCATGTGAACGATGAAGCCGATTCGAAGCAAGCACACAAGGGTGATGTGCGCATCACTAAAATTGGTGCATTCCTTCGCAAAACCAGTCTCGACGAATTACCGCAGTTTTATAATGCGCTTATTGGTAATATGTCGGTAGTAGGTCCACGCCCGCACATGCTAAAGCATACAGAAGAATACGCAAAGCTCGTTGACAAATTCATGGTGCGTCAACTCGTAAAACCTGGCGTAACTGGATGGGCACAAGTACATGGACTCCGAGGCGACACCCGCGATAATACACTCATGGAAAAAGA
Organism: Bacteroidota bacterium; assembly: GCA_016709725.1. GTDB lineage: Bacteria > Bacteroidota > Bacteroidia > AKYH767-A > OLB10 > JAJTFW01. The sequence goes on along the minus strand of JADJMG010000001.1, from coordinate 391,599 downwards.
GTGGAGTATGATGTTTGGTACTTGGAAAATTGGTCACCGCTTTTAGATATCAAAATTGTGATTATTACTGCCTGGCAAGTTATTTCCGGGAAGCACACCGGGGAATAAGTTTATTCTATTCAACTAAACTCACAGGACGCGAAAGGCGAATGAACACGAAATGCGAAAAATGCGAATAATTACTTAAAGTCAATTCCTACTAAGAAAAAATCCGTGTAAATCGTAATTATCCGTGTCATCCGCGTTCCTTTTTTATCCAAATAACAACGAAAATTTATCATAAACAATCATAATAATCATAACAGATCTGTGTTCCATCAAAACATAGATCAATGTCGTAAACAATATATTTCGGCAAGCAACTAGAAGCCAGAAGCTAGCAGCTGCTTTCGATTCGTAGTGAAATTTCTTAGTACTGACATAACTCAATTAGGCCCCAAAAAAAATACCTCCCCTTTTCCTTGATCCTTGCCGCTGTATCTTCTACTTTTGCGCCTCCATGGACCAGCCCATACTTCTCGAGCGCCCTAATACGCTGACTACCAAGATTTCAGATTATGCTACTTTTGGTAAAATGCGCTTGGCTTCCTTGGTGGTTTTTTCGGCAGCAATGGCTTTTTTAACCGCTCCCGGTCCCATCAATTGGACATCGTTTATCATGTTGATTGTAGGTGGTGTATTTACTACTGCTTCTGCCAACGGTTTTAACCAAGTCATCGAGCGCGATTTAGATAAATTGATGACTCGTACCGCCACGCGACCCATTCCCGAAGGGCGCATGTCGGCTCAAGAAGGATTAATTGCCGCTTCTATTTTTGGTCTGTTGGGTGTATTCATCTTAACCTATTATTTGAATGTTACTTGTGGTGTTTTAGGATTGTTGTCAATCGTCCTTTACACATTAGCTTATACTCCCTTAAAGCGTCGTTCCCCTTTTGCGGTTTTTGTGGGTGCCATTCCCGGTGCTATACCTCCGCTTCTCGGATGGGTAGCCGCTACAGGTGAATTCGGCATTGGCGCATGGTTGTTATTCAGCATTCAGTTTTTATGGCAGTTCCCGCATTTTTGGGCAATCGCTTGGGTACTTGATGAGGATTATAAAAAAGCAGGATTTAAAATGCTGCCCAGTGGGGAGCGTGATCGCGACTCAGCCCGACAAGCATTGTTGTACTCTGTATCCTTGCTTCCGCTCTGCATCATGCCCTATATTTTTGGTATTACCTCGTGGATAGCGGTCGTGATGATGGCTATTGTGAGTATCTACTTTTTAGTTCTCGCTTATCGGTTGTACGATCGTTGTGATCTCGTGTCGGCAAGAAAATTAATGTTCGGTTCGTTTATTTATTTACCCATCGTGCAAATCGCATTGGTGATTGATAAAGTTTGATAATTATGGAAATGGCAATTGAAAATCAGCCTCAAGAAAAACCAAAAATAGCAACCGAAAAAGTGTTGCTAGCGATTGGGATAGGCAGTATTGTAATGCTCTTCGCGGGATTAACTTCAGGTTATATCGTTCGACAAGCAGAAGGGAATTGGAAGTTTTTTGAGGTGCCTTCGGTATTTTATATTTCAACCATCATCATCCTTATTAGCAGTTTCACCATGCAGATGGCGATTCGTGCGGTGAAAAAGGATGATCTTGCTCAGGTCAAAACATTTCTCCTCATCACCTTGGGATTGGGTTTGGCATTTGTGTTTTCTCAGTTTTTAGGATGGAATGAATTGGTAAAAAATGATGTTTACTTCGCGGATAAGTTAACTCCTTCGGGTTCATTTTTCTACGTAATTACCGGATTACACCTTGCTCACCTTGCTTTTGGCTTGTTGGGATTAATCATTACAGGTTCAAAATCAATTCGTGAACGCTACAATTCCCAAAATTATCTGGGAATTTCACTTTGTGCTATATATTGGCACTTTCTCGGAGGCCTTTGGATATATTTATTTGTATTTTTGGCCATCTATAGATAATCGAACAATCTTAATTCTGATTTAAAGTATGGCTGCAGAAGCTACAGTGAAACAAGAAACCCAGTCCGCTAATATGTGGAAGGGTGGTAAATCTCCGTTCAACGTGAGTTGGGGAAAAATGATGATGTGGTTTTTCCTTGTGTCCGATGCATTTACATTCTCCACATTAATCCTAGCTTATGGCACCATGCGTCATCGCTTTGCCGAAGTATGGCCCAAAGCAAATGATGTGTTTACACATTTTCCATTTTATGATGGACATATTCCATTGGCGTACGTAGCTTTAATGACCTTTATCCTGATCATGAGTTCGGTGACGATGGTTTTAGCGGTAGATGCAGGTCATCGCCGTGATAACAAAGGCGTTGCATTGTGGATGATACTTACTATTGTAGGTGGATTCATGTTCTTAGGATCTCAAGCTTGGGAGTGGTATCACTTCATTCATGGTACACCAGCGGGTGCTTATGTAATGCCAAATGGAGATGTATATAAAGTAGCTGAAAACGCTTACCATCTGCATCATTTAAATCCTCCGCACGATGCCTTGGTTTCTCTGTTGCATCAAGTAGTGAGTGACAAAGCGGTGATTGCCGATATTAAATCGAAAGCAGAACATATTCACGGTGCTAATCTTACTCGTAATGAGTATGGACATCCGCTCTTCGCCGATTTCTTCTTCTTTATCACCGGATTCCACGGATTCCACGTATTCTCTGGAGTGATTATTAATATTATCATCTTCCTAAATGTCATAGCTGGAGTTTATAAACGCCGTGGACATTATGAGCATATTGAAAAAACGGGTCTCTATTGGCATTTCGTAGATTTAGTATGGGTATTCGTCTTTACATTCTTCTATCTAGTATAATTATTAGCGTCAGATAAGCATTATGGCCGATCACAAACATGAAACGCACGGATATTACACGGGCGACATACACAACCAATTCGTTGTTGAACATCACGATCCGAAGAGTAAGAAAGTAATTTGGAAAACATTCTGGATTTTACTTTTAATTACCATCTTCGAAGTAGGTATTGCATTTGCACCTATTCCACATGATGTTTTAGTGGCAATATTTATTGTACTTACTATTGTGAAAGCGTATTTCATTATTGCTTACTTCATGCATCTTAAGCATGAGGAAAAAAGTTTTGGATACACGATCATACTTCCATTCATTCTAATTGTCTATTTCATTGGTATGTTAATTACTGAAGGGAATTATATTAGTATGATGGGAGATCTCTTCAAGTAAATCATCTTGAAAAAAAAGATTGTTCTCATTTTGTTTTTTGTGGTTCCAATAGCTGCCTATTTGGTACTGCGCACTGGAAAAAATGATTACAAACAACTGGAAATATTAGGTCCGAAAGAACCCATCAAAAAAACCATCAACGGAAAGGAAGTGATCGATACACTTTATCATACCGTTGGTGGTTTTTCTTTTTACGATCAAGATAGCGTTCTCGTCACAGAGAAAGTGACAGAAGGTAGTATTTATGTAGTCGATTTTTTCTTTTCTACCTGCAAAACCATCTGCCCAAAGATGTCGAACCAACTCATGCGCGTTCAACATAATTTTAAAACAGACGCTGATGTAAAAATTTTATCGTTTACCGTAGATCCCTTAAACGATACGCCTTCACAACTGAAAAAGTATGCTGCAAAGCATAAAGCCATCCCCGGAAAATGGTATTTCCTCACTGGCGATAAAGTGAAAATTTATTCCATTGCCAAGGAAAGTTATTTCTTAACCGCCATGGAAGATTCAGCCATGGAAGAAGGGTTTTTGCATTCCGAACAAATGGTATTGGTAGATAAAGAAAAACGTATTCGCGGATTTTATGATGGCACCGATATTTTTGAAGTGAAGAAATTAATTGAAGATATTGCTACGCTGAAAGTGGCTTATGCAAGTGAACAAAAAGAAGAGAAGTAAAGATGTCAGTACAATTACAAAGTAAAGAAAAGTTCGTTTTTAGAATCATTGTAGCGCTGTCGAGCGTTGTTTTTTATTGGTGTTGATATTGGATAGTAAAATTCTTCCGCGTCCTCAACCCATGCCTGCTTTCGCTAAGTATTTGCCATTGTTAAATGCTATCATCAATGGTACTTGTGCCGTTTTGTTGTTGCTTTCGTTAAAGGCAATTTTGGCCAAGAATGTACAACGTCATAAAAAAATAAATATTTTGACTTTTGTATTGTCCACTATTTTCTTGTTGAGTTATGTCACCTACCATTGGTTGAGTGAGGAAACAAAATACCCGTTAGACAATCCCATGCGTCCATTGTATCTCGGAATATTGATATCGCATATCATTTTGGCGGCCATTGTTCTTCCCATGATCTTACTATCTTTTTGGTACGGACTAAGCAACCAAGTCACCAAACATCGCAAATTAGTTCGATTTACCTTCCCTATTTGGTTGTACGTAACTATAACAGGCGTAGTGGTTTATCTGATGATATCGCCTTATTATAATTTTTAATTAGCGACTAATTTCCACAATTTGGTATCTTTGTCCTTCTATTACTGAACACCCATGAAAAATTCAGAATCCTACTTTTTGTTGTCTCTTTGATGTTGGTACACGATGCCGTAAATGCACAGTGCTCGATGTGTCGACGTGTAGCAGAAACTAATTTGGAATCGGGTGAGAAAAAGGGTCGTGGACTCAACACCGGAATTTTGTATTTAATGTCGGTGCCTTATTTGATGGGCGGTGTTGCTTGCTATATGTGGTGGAAGAGTAATAAGAAGAAAGCTTAATACGTCTTAAAAAATTATTATTTTGTTTTAATGCGATTCATCTGGTGAGGATTCTTCATGGGATGCATCGGCTTGTGTAGGCGATGATGTTATGGGAACATCAATGTGACGAATCAATCCGCCTAAGTAGCCAGTTCTCACCATGGCAGTAGCAGCGAATAATGAAATCACAAAACTGATTTTTGTAGCCAACAAAATATCACTTCCCATTTTATGTAAGGATAATGCAGCGAGTGAAATTACCCCCAATCCAATCATCAGCCAATATGCATACTCAGAAGCTTCCTCGTGTTCATGAATAGAATTTTCACTGATGCCAGCCATCTCTTCTACTTTATGTTCTGCTTCTTCACCCGTGTTCATTACTAAGGGCGTAAGTGCAGCAAGAACCACCCAGAGTACAAGCACGACACGTTGTAAATTTTTTTCCTTTTTTATTAAGGCAAAGAGCATGATGAAGGTTCCAATGATGGTCCCAACAATTGGGAAATGATTGATGAGTAAGTGTAGATGGGCGAAATCCATTATTAGAAGAATTAAATGTTAGGAATAAAGGTAATCATATTATTTCGATCAGGGGTTTGAGTAAGTTGAAATGAAACGAAAATCATATTTTTGAGAGAATTTAGCCTATGAAAACTCATCCCCTTACAGCCAAAATAATTAAAGCATTCAATGCCCATTTAGATGATGAGTTAGCCATCGGAATGAAAGCCTATATGAAAGATCATTTTGAGTATTTAGGAATTAAAAGTCCTGTACGCAACGAAATTCTAAAACCATTTTTTGCGGAATTAAAAGAGTTGGATACAAAGGAATGGATGACGGTTGTGGATCAATTATGGAATCAAAAGTTTAGAGAATTCCAATATGCAGCGATGGTATTTGCAGATCGAAAAATTAAAGATTTGCAACCCGATCATCTTCCATTTTTAGAAAAAATGATTACCGAAAAATCGTGGTGGGATACCGTCGATATGGTGGCTGGTAATTTGATGGGAGCGTTTTTTAAAATGTATCCAGAAAAAATTCCGAGTGCTATTTCACGTTGGACAAAGACCGATAATTTTTGGTTGCACCGTACTTGCATTCTCTTCCAACTAAAATATGGAGCGAACACCGATCATAAATTGTTGTTTGAGGTGTGCACGAAGTATGCAGGAGAGAAAGAATTTTTTATTCGTAAAGCAATTGGTTGGGCCTTGCGTCAGTACAGTAAATCGAATCCGAAAGCTGTAAAAACATTCATCCAAAAGCAAAAATTGAGTCCGTTGAGTGTAAAAGAAGGATCCAAGTACCTGTAAGTACTATTATAACAGTGAGTGATAAAGATCAGTCAAAACCATCTGCACATAATCCGTTTAAAATCAGAGAGCAAATTCTCCTTTTAAAAGGATTCATCCACATTCATCTTGCTTAGTACCTCCGTTCCTTTGTATCTTTGCGCTCCATGATTCTGCACAACAAGTACGATAAAGAAACACTGCGAAAAAAGCTCGAAGCGGAAACGTTTAAACGTATCACGCTTTCCTTTTATCGTTATGTAATTATTGAAAATGTTGAATCGTATCGCGACAATTTATATTTACGTCTCGATCATTTAGGAATTTTAGGTCGAGTGTATGTCGCACGCGAAGGCATCAATGCACAAATCAATGTTCCCGAAAATAATTTTGAAGCATTTAAAAGTTTATTGGAGAGTGATACGCATTTAAAAGCAATGCCATTGAAAATTGCTGTTGAGGATGATGGAAAATCTTTTATTAAATTGATTGTTCGCATTCGAAAAAAGATTGTTGCAGATGGATTAGCCGATGATACTTTTGATGTGACCAATGTAGGAACTCATCTCAATGCAAAAGAATTTAATGATGCATTGGAGTTGCCCGATACGATTGTGATTGATATGCGCAATCATTATGAGAGTGAAGTGGGACATTTTAAAGGCGCTCTGCGTCCGGAAGTAGATACATTCAGGGAGGAGTTGGAAAAGTCAGTAGAGATGGTTGCTGATCAAAAAGATAAAAAGATTTTATTGTATTGCACAGGGGGAATTCGTTGCGAGAAAGCAAGTGCTTGGTTTAAGCATCATGGCTTTGAAGATGTGAATCAATTGCACGGTGGGATTATTCAGTATGCAAGAGAAATTAAAGAACAAGGATTACCTGCGAAATTTGTAGGTAAAAATTTTGTGTTTGATGAACGCTTAGGTGAACGTATTACTGACGATGTCATCAGTGAATGTCATCAGTGCGGAGCGAAGTGCGATAACCATGTGAATTGTAAAAACGACGATTGTCATCTGCTCTTTATTCAATGTGATGCGTGTGCTGAAAAGATGCAAGGATGTTGTACTCGCGATTGTCAACAGATTTATAATTTACCCATTGAGGAACAACGTAAACTTCGAAAAGGCCGAAAAAAGACCGATACATTGTCAGTTTATCGCTCTAGATTGCGTCCCGATTTGCGACAAATCCTAAAAGAAGAAGCGAATCAAGAGAATTCTAAATCTTAATATTTTAAAAATCAGTCTTTTATATTTTTAGAAAGAAGTGTGGCAGCTTTTCGCCAATTTTTGTTTCTTTAATGTCAATAACTTACGTAAATTGCTTAAATAGGCACCTTGAGTTGCCTGTATATTTGCTTAAGTTTTTTAACAGCCAATGGAATATGGAAAAGAGATGGGTAATAAAATCTCAGGGTGATCCGGAAATTGCGAGTCGACTGGCTGCTGATTTACGCATTAATCCAATTTTGATTAATTTGTTGCTTCAACGTGGCATTTCAACATACGACGAAGCAAAAAGATTTTTTCGACCTTCACTAGATGATTTGCACGATCCATTTTTGATGAAAGATATGGACGTAGCGATTGAAAGAATAGGAGAGGCGCTGGCGAAGAAAGAACATATTCTTGTTTATGGTGATTATGATGTAGACGGCACAACAGCCGTTTCTTTAGTTTATACGTTTTTGAAATCGCTCTCTGGAAATATTCATTACTACATTCCCGATCGTTACAAAGAAGGGTACGGAATTTCTACACAGGGAATTGACTGGGCTAAGGAGAATGGTTATTCATTAATCATTGCTCTCGATTGCGGAATTAAAAGCATAGACAAGATTGATTATGCCAATGAAAAAGGTGTCGATTTCATTATTTGTGATCACCATCGTCCAGGAAACGAATTGCCCAAAGCAGTTGCCGTTTTAGATCCTAAACGACTCGATTGCAATTATCCTTATAAAGAATTATCGGGTTGTGGTGTTGGATTTAAATTGATTCAAGCATTTGCTCAATTGAATGAAATGCCGTTCTCGCAGTTAGAACAATACCTCGATTTAGTTGCTATCAGTATAGCTGCTGATATTGTTCCCATCACCGGAGAAAATCGTGTGTTAGCCTATTTTGGTTTGCAACAATTGAATAGAGATCCCCGACCAGGCATTAAAGCGATTCTGGAGTTGAGTGGAATGAAAAGAGAGTTGGTGATTAACGATATCGTTTTTGGTATTGCTCCGCGTATCAATGCTGCAGGAAGAATTGAGCACGGCGGAAAAGCCGTAGAACTCATGATACAAAAGCAAGAAGATCTCGCTAACTTTTTGGGAGATGGAATCGATGAACAAAATACCACTCGCAAAGGATTAGATGCACTTATCACCGATCAAGCCTTACAGCAAATTGTTGATGATAAGGATTTTCATTCTCGAAAATCAACAGTAGTGTATAATCCCGAATGGCATAAAGGTGTGATTGGAATTGTTGCCTCCCGTCTAACGGACAAGTATTACCGTCCAACCATCGTGTTGACGAAAAGTAATGGTCATGTGAGCGGTTCAGCTCGATCAGTAAAAGATTTTGATGTGTATAATGCCATTGAAAGTTGTGCCGATTTGCTGGATCAATTTGGTGGACATATGTACGCTGCTGGATTAACCATGAAAGAAGAAAATGTTCCTGCATTTATTCAGCGCTTTGAAGAAGTGGTGCAGAAAACTATTGAAGATCGAATGTTGGTGCGTGAAATTGAAATTGATGCAGAGCTAAATTTACAAGACATCACTCCGCAGTTTTATCGTATCTTAAATCAATTTGCACCTTTTGGTCCTGGAAATATGTCGCCCATTTTTAAGGTGAGTGGTGTGCGTGATAACGGTCGAGGAAAAGTGGTTGGAAACAATCATCTTAAGTTAAGTTTGGAGCAACGAGAAATTCAGTCGGGAATGTTTGATGGAATTGCATTTCAATTAGGACATCATCATCCGCAAGTAGAGCAAAAGCAAAGTTTCGATATCGTTTGTCATGTGGAAGAAAATACTTACAATGGACGAACTTCTCTTCAGTTAAATATTAAGGATTTGAAGTTTTCTACGAAGAAGGAATTACAAACTACGTAGTTTTTATCATTCTATTCCTTTTTAATCTCCCATTCACTTTAAAATAATAGAAGTTATTAGCTTCTTTTTCGTAATTTTGATAGTATCATATGATACTATCAAATGAAGCCTCCTTATACCATATCCCCTAAAATTATTGAACTAATTAGCTCAATTTCAATCAAATTGGGGGAGATGAATGCGCTTTATTTGGATAAGCAAGAACCAAAATTAAGAAAACAGAATAGAATAAAAACCATCTTTTCGTCGCTTCAAATTGAGGGCAATACACTTTCTGAGGATCAAATTGAAGCGATCGTCAACAATAAAAAAGTAATTGGACCAGCGAAGGATATTTTAGAAGTAAAGAATGCAATTCAAGTGTATGACGCGATTCAAAATTTTAAACCGAATTCTGTAAAATCGTTTTTAAGTGCGCATAAAATGTTGATGTCGGGACTCGTTGATCAGCCCGGAAAGTACAGAAATAAAGGAGTAGGAATTGTGAAGGGATCTAAGGTCGCTCATCTTGCACCATCCTATAAAAATGTGCCAGGCTTAATGAATGATTTGTTTGCCTACTTAAAGAAAGATGAGGATTTGGTTCTCATCAAAAGTTGTGTTTTTCATTATGAACTGGAATTTATTCATCCCTTTATGGATGGCAATGGAAGGATGGGTCGGCTGTGGCAAACACTTATTTTACTTCATGAGTATCCTGTTTTTGAATTTCTGCCATTTGAATCGATCATTCACTCTTCTCAAAAGGAATATTACAAAGCACTTTCACAAAGTGATAATGCTGGAAACTCAACTCTATTTATCGAATATATGTTAACCGTTTTGGATAAAACACTAAAAGAAGTTCTTGGCTTTAAAAACAAAACAATGAGTAGTGAGCAACGATTGGAATATTTTGTTCAAATCGGAATGAGCGAATTTACAAGATTGGATTATATGGCTGTCTTCAAAACGATCTCTTCTGCAACAGCAAGCAGAGATTTAATAAAGGAGTGGAATTGAATTTATTTTCTAAATCGGGAATGCAAAATAAAACTATTTATAAATTAAGATAAACTGGTTTTAAATTTTTGATGTTCTAAATCTTTTATCTGTAACAACACGATAAGTAAGTCCTACTTTTAAAATGAGACCATTGGTGGGAGTTTGTTTGAGTTTTGTAAAACGGTTTGCATCGTAAAATTGAAATTGTCGGGAAACAGAATGACCAATATCTAATGTAATAAAGAATGGAAGTTTAGGAAGGTAAAAATCATTGGCCCATCGGAGTTGCCCTTCTCCAATCAAAAACCAATCTTCATCAGGTAATCGATACGTGTCGGTTACACCCTTATACATGATGCAACTATGCCAATTAGGAGTGATGGTATAATCAAATACCGCATAACGTGGCAAAATGCCCCAGCACCAAAATCGATCACTTACTTTCCAATCAAATCCAAGCAGCGGCAACCAAAAATTACCAAACATTTCTTTGCTGTAATAGCCTCCAAGTTTCCACGCAAACGTTGTGCTTTCGCGTTTTGCATACATGGCAGCGAAAGCAGGCGTCATGGTATTTTCACTCGCGTTGAGTTCTGTCGATGCGTAATGTCTAATACCCGCAGCGAATAGTAATTGTTGGTTGGTGTCGTTGAGTACATACTGATTGGAAAGCATCAGTGAAAATGCTTGTAGATGAAGTGCAGTGGAGGAAGATGGTTCTACCGTTGATTTGTAAGTTACATTCCTGGTTTCGTATTGTGGATTAACAACCAAGGTGTTTTTTCGATTCCATTTCCAAGGAATATTAAGTTGAGATTGAAAATAATTGATGTCACTTTTTCCGTCGTTTTGATTACTTAAAAATTACTGGAAGGAATATGTTGATATTGTAAACTCATCACATCAAAAACAGGTTGTCCAAAGCTGTCCGTGACAACGAACAAAAGTAGAAGTGCTACCACCTTGAATTGCATGGTCAAACATAATCTAATTTTTTGTGGTGTAGGATAATTTAAACTATTTTTTAATGACTTGAATTAAAGTTGGCCTTTATTTGAATATTGAGTGTGCCTTGCATGAAGAAAATGTTCAATCGCATTACAAGAATGAAAATTCTCTGTATTTTTATGTTTTCTTTCTCGAATTATAAATTCTAAACGGATGAATTATAAATTAAAAACGACTCTCTTCGTATTGTTATGTTCTGCAGGTTTTATTTATTGCGGTCCTGCAGCAGTGGGTGATGTGAAGTCTTCTCCACTGGATACCATTCATATTGGCGATCAAATTTGGATGAAGCATAATACTTCCATAAATCTTCCAAATAGCTTTTGGTACGAGCGTGATTCCATCAATAACCATCAAAACGGCCGGTTGTATTTTTTTAGTGCCGCACAAAATGCTTGTCCGAAAGGATTTCATATTCCTACCGATGAAGAATGGCAAGTGTTGATTGATCGTTTTGGTGGTAATGAGCAAGCAGGAAAAGCATTGATGGAAGGAGGAGCCTCAGGATTGAATTTACCATTGCCCGGCTACCGCAGTGGAAATAGCTCGAGTGATTTGTTTGGAAAAAAGGGCGAGCAAGGATTTTATTGGAGCTCCACTGTGAAAGGTGATCAAACTGCGTATGCGCGATTGTTCACTGCGAATTCAACGGTGATCACAAATATCTTTTACCGAAGAGCGAATGCTTTTTCTGTGCGATTGATTATGGACGCCCTCCAAAATCGAAATAGATTAAAATGGTTAGTTGAATCGTTTGTCGTTGAAACCTGGGTTGAGTAATTTTTATAACGAATTGTAATTTCTTTATTTCATTTTATTTATCCTTTACGAATAATTTCACCTCTCTTGAAAGAAAAATTTAGCAATCTTATTACACCTGGTGTCAAACACATGTTGTTGGCTACTTTTTGGTTTGCATTGATGAATGTAATGGTAAAGAATCTGGCGCATCTCCCCACTAGCGAATTAGTTTTTTTAGATGTGGTGTTGCTACGTGTATTGGATTCATTGCATTGCATCGAGCAAAAGTAGATTGGTTAGGGAGTAATAGAACCTTGCTTTTGTTGCGTGGACTCTTCGGAACCATTGCCTTGTATGCTTTTTTCTATACAGTACAACATATGCCGCTGGGAACTGCTGTGACCTTGCAATATTTGTCGCCCATCTTCACAACCATCTTCGCGATCTTCCTCTTAAATGAGCATGTTCGACCGATACAATGGCTTTGGTTTGCCATTTCATTTTGTGGAATCTTAGTGATAAAAGGAGTAGATACCGGCATTAGTTGGGAGCTACTCGGTGTTGGAATCTTCTCTGCCATTTTTTCTGCTTTAGCCTATAACATGGTTCGTTCCATGAGAGAAAAAGAACATCCGTTAGTGGTGGTTTTGCATTTTCAATTATTAGGCGCTATCGTAGGTGGAATCGTTTCAGTTTTCAATTGGAAACAACCCGTAGGTTTGGATTGGATCTGGATTCTTTTATTGGGAATCTTAACACAACTCGGACAAGAAAACTTAACGCGTTCCTTGCAACTGGAAAACATGGCGAAGGTGACCATCTTAAATTATTTAGGTGTTGGCTATGCCATTTTATTTGGATGGATGTTCTTCCACGAAACCCATGTGTTCATGGAATTCATAGGGTTGTTGTTAGTTGTTGCCGGTATAGTTTTGAATTTAATCACAACTCCAAAGGTGATTAAGAATTTGAAATGAGGTTTTGCTGATTAATAGTATTCTCCTCTCTCACACTCTGTCTCCCTCTGTTCTGCTGCCTGAGGCTCTCGAGGGCAGCACCAAGTTCCTATCCATTAATAATCACTATGTTAAAGTCTTCGGTTAAGAGCGAATTCACTCCTTTTTCAAGTTAAAAAAAAGCAATTTAATCCGTATCTTCGCACACTTATTATGTCGCAATACACCGAATATAAATCGTTGAATCTCCCCAATATAGCTGAGACTGTTCTGCAGCGTTGGGAGGAGAATAAAGTCTTTGAACGTTCTGTCGAAGAACGTGAAGGCGCACCCGCTTATGTTTTTTATGAAGGGCCACCTTCAGCGAATGGATTACCTGGAATTCATCACGTGATGGCACGTGCTATTAAAGATATTTTTTGTCGCTACAAAACACAAAAAGGTTTTCAAGTAAAACGTAAAGGTGGATGGGATACACACGGACTTCCCATCGAGATCAGCGTGGAGAAAACACTAGGCATTACGAAGGAAGATATCGGAAGTAAAATTTCGATCGAAGAGTATAATAAAGCTTGTCGTCACGAGGTGATGAAGTATAAGTCGGTATGGGACGATCTTACCCGGAAGATGGGCTATTGGGTCGATCTTGAAAATCCGTACATCACTTTTGAAAATAAGTACATCGAAACATGCTGGTACTTGTTGAAAGAGTTACATAAGAAGAATATGCTCTACAAAGGGTATACGATTCAACCCTTCTCTCCAGCTGCCGGAACGGGTTTAAGTTCGCATGAATTAAATCAACCGGGAACTTATAAATTAGTTAAAGACACTACCATCGTAGCGCAGTTTAAGGCCATTCGTGATGCGAAGTCGGAAGTGCTTTTTGCTTCGACAGATGCGCCCGTTTATTTTCTAGCTTGGACCACCACGCCGTGGACATTACCCTCTAATGCAGCATTGGCGGTAGGTGCGAATATTACTTACCTGTTGGTGCGAACATTTAACGCATATACGTTTCAACCCATCAGCGTAGTTGTTGCAAAAGATCTTTTTGCAAAACATTTTAATTCCAAGAATGCGGAGTTGACGATTGAAGAATATCAAGAAGGAAATAAAAATATTCCATTTCGTATAGAGAAAGAAATAAAAGGTTCCGACTTACAAGATATGCGTTTCGAGCAGTTGATACCCTATGTGCAGCCGGAAGGAAATGCCTTTCGAGTGATTGTGGGTGATTTTGTGAGTACAGAAGATGGAACTGGAATTGTACACATCGCACCTACCTTTGGTGCTGATGACTTTCGCGTGGCCAAGCAACACGACGTGCCGCCCATCATGGTGAATGATGAAAGCGGTAAGCCGATGCCGTTAGTAGATCGTCAAGGTCGATTTGTAAAGGAAGTTACCGACTTCGCCCATGAGTACGTGAAGGAAGAATACATCAATGAAACGGATAAGGAAGCATTGCGCGTTAAACAGGGAAGAGACAAATATTTGAATGTAGATGAACGTATCGCCATTCAACTCAAAACAAATAATCTTGCTTTTAAAGTAGAAAAATACGAGCATAGTTATCCGCATTGCTGGAGAACCGATAAACCCATCTTGTATTACCCATTGGATTCATGGTTTATCCGTACCACTGCATACAAAGATCGAATGATTGAACTCAATAAAACCATCAACTGGAAACCTGAAAGTACAGGTACTGGTCGCTTTGGTAATTGGCTCGAGAATTTAGTAGATTGGAATTTAAGTCGCTCTCGCTATTGGGGAATTCCTTTGCCCATTTGGAGAAGTGAAGACGGTGAAGAGAAATGCATCGGCTCCGTTGCGGAATTGAATGAAGAGTTAAAAAAATCTGCAGCAGCAGGATTTATGGATCCCACTAAAATGGAACACTTGGATCCAACTGCAAATGATTTCGATTTACATCGTCCTTATGTTGATCACGCCATCTTAGTTTCGTCAACGGGAAAACCCATGACACGCGAATTGGATTTGATTGATGTGTGGTTCGATTCAGGTGCGATGCCGTATGCACAATGGAATTATCCTTTTTCCACAAAGAGTTTGGAAAATTTATATCCTGCCGATTTCATTGCAGAAGGAGTAGACCAAACTCGCGGATGGTTTTTTACATTGCACGCCATCTCTGTCATGTTGTTTGATCAAGTAGCGTTTAAAAATGTTGTGTCGAACGGATTAGTACTCGACAAAAACGGAAATAAAATGTCGAAGCGATTGGGCAATGCCGCCGATCCTTTTACTACACTCGATACTTATGGTGCCGATGCCACACGCTGGTACATGATCAGCAATGCACAACCGTGGGATAATTTGAAGTTTAATTTAGATGGAATTGGTGAAGTGCAACGGAAATTTTTTGGCACACTTTACAATACTTATAATTTCTTTGCGCTCTATGCAAACATTGATGGATTCACTTTTGAAGGTGAAGAAATCCCCATGGAGAAAAGAACGGAATTGGATCGATGGATTCTTTCCCTCTTATATTCACTTATCAAAGAAGTGGATGCCAGTTATGCCGACTATGAACCAACAAAAGCTGCTCGTGCTATTCAGGAATTTGTAACCGAGCATTTGAGCAATTGGTATGTGCGATTGAGTAGAAGAAGATTTTGGAAAGGAGAATACACGGACGATAAAAAAGTAGCTTACCAAACTTTGTACACTTGTTTGGATACACTATCTCGTTTGATGGCTCCCATTGCTCCGTTCTTCGCCGATCATCTATTTACCGACTTGAATTCCATCAGCAAGAAAGATAAAAATATTTCTGTGCATCTGGCTCAGTTTCCAGTAGTGAATGAATCATTGATCAACAAAGACCTGGAAGAACGCATGCAATTGGCTCAAGATATTAGTTCGATGACTTTGAGTCTACGCAAAAAGTGAATATCAAAGTACGTCAACCCTTGCAGAAAATATTATTGCCTGTGGTAGATGCAAAATTCAAAGAGCAAGTACTTTCCGTTCAAGATTTGATTATTGCCGAAGTGAATGTGGAAGAAATTGAATTTTTGGAAGATGCGACTACCGTGTTGGTGAAAAAAATCAAGCCGAACTTTAAAGCATTGGGACCCAAGGTGGGCGGCTTGATGAAACAATTATCAAGCAGCATATCCGATATCAACCAAGAGCAAATTGCTTATTTGGAGAAGAATGGGATGTTGCCATTAAATCTGGGAGCTGTCATCTTCGACCTATTGCTGGAAGACGTTGAAATTCTAAGCGAAGATATTCCCGGATGGCAAGTTGCAAATCAAGGAAAGTTGACGGTTGCCTTAGACATTACACTTTCAGACGCTTTGAAAGAGAAAGGATTAGCTCGTGAATTAGTGAATCGAATTCAGAACATCCGCAAGGACAAAGGATTCGAGATTACCGACCGAATTAACGTGAAAATTAAAGGATCAGAAGAAGTTCAACGCTCAATAAAGAACAATTTCGACTATATTCGCAGCGAAATTTTAGCAATTCAACTGGAGCTCGTGGAGCAGTTAGAGGGATCCGATGTGATTTCTCTGGAGATGGATGAAGCGCTTCAAGTATTAACATCAGTAAACAAAAATTAAAATGGCCACTAAAAAACCAATTTCGAAAACAAAAAAAGCTGCGGTGAAGAAGCCTGTAAAGAAAGCTCCGGCAAAAAAAGTTGTTAAAAAAGCAGCTCCAGCAAAAAAGGTGGTTAAGAAAGCAGCACCTGCAAAAAAAGTAGTTAAGAAAGCAGCACCCGCAAAGAAAGCAGCACCTGCAAAGAAGGTAGCAAAGAAAGCAGCGCCTGCTAAAGCAGCGCCTGCGAAGAAAGTAGTTGCTAAGCCTGCAGCAAAGAAAGTAGCTCCAGTAAAAAAGGTAGTAGCAAAAGCTCCTGCTAAAAAAGTGGTAGCTAAAGCTCCAGAGAAAAAAGCAGCGGTGAAACCTATTGCAGCAGTGAAACATGTTGCAATGGTGAAAACTCCAGAAGTAAAAGTTGAAACCCCTAAGTCCGTAGCACCAAAAGTAGCTGTGGCTCCTCCCGTAAAGAATGTGAAAGAGACTATGATAGAAAAAGTAAAACCAACCGTAACGCAACGTTACAACGATGCAGACCTACAAGAATTCAAAGGTCTTATTGTAAAAAAATTAGTGGATGCACGTGAAGAATTAATAAACCTTCAAGCACAAATTATCAATACCAATGAGAATGGAACGGATGATACAGGTGCTTCTTTCAAAATGTTAGAAGATGGTTCTGAAACCTTAGCGAAAGAAGAAGCAGCCAATTTAGCCGCTCGTCAAAAGAAGTTTATTGAGCAATTGGAAATGGCTTTGATTCGCATTGAAAACAAAACATACGGTATTTGTCGCATCACCGGAAAATTAATTGCTAAGGAGCGTTTACGTGCGGTTCCTCATACTACGCAAAGTATGGAAGCGAAATTAAAACAATATCGCGACTAGTTTTACGCTTGACAGTAAGTTCGGATAGACCTCACTGTTAGAGATGAAATAAATCGAGATCCCATGAATCGTTAAAAATAAACATCGAAGCTTGTAGCCATTCGCCGCAAGCTTCGATTGTTTCATAGAGAAAAGAAGCTTGAAAAGACCCCTGTTACTCATCTTTGCTATTTTATTGGCCGACCAACTTCTTAAGATTTGGATCAAGACGAATATGTACCTCGGGCAAGAGTTTGAAATTGCTCCTTGGTTCATCATTCACTTTACCGAAAATAATGGAATGGCTTTCGGAATGGAGTTTGGTGGTAATTACGGAAAACTATTTTTAAGTGTCTTCCGCATTTTGTTTGTTTCAGGATTGGGCTACTATCTGTGGAAGCTTACCAAAGAAAAAGCAAGCTCCTATTATATAACCGTTATTGCACTGGTCTTTGCCGGTGCCGTTGGAAATATTATTGATTCCGTTTTTTATGGAATGCTGTTTTCATCCAGCGATTTTGGAACTATCGCAACGCTCTTTCCACCAGAAGGTGGCTATGCATCTATCCTTCACGGGAAAGTAGTAGACATGTTTTATTTTCCACTCTTAAGCGGAACATTTCCGGAGTGGTTACCAATTTGGGGTGGTGAACATTTTTTATTCTTCCGTCCGGTCTTTAATATCGCCGATGCATCCATTACCGGCGGTGTCATTGTATGGATTTTGTTCCAGAAGAAAATTTATCCCGAAGAAAACAAAACTTCAACGGAAGAATTAGAAAATCCAGCAGATAATTCCGTGGTAGAAAATAATTAATTCGATTTTTTTTACTGTTTGCATATTATCTCCCAAGAATATTTGCGTCTCGATAGGTTATCGGAACTACTCTTCTGCGCGTGAAAAATTTAACACTAAAGGCACAAAGGTCACAAGAGTGCACAAGAGTTAAGCTTTAGAGTACTTCGTGTTCTAAAGAATTTTTAGTGTACTAAGTGTTCTCAAATTTCTCAAGTGTTCTCTAGTGTTCTCTAGTGCCTCTAGTGTTAAAATTGATAATTAATAATAAATCTAAAAGTTAGACTAGTAAAATAAATTTATTGGTTTCAGCTCTGCTCTTGTTAGCCTGAAGAATGGTGTCTTTGCGAAGAAAAAATCGACTTTAAGCAACTATGCAAAAAAAATCTGATCGTGATGCCTCGCGACTGAATTCTGAATTCTGATCCCGATAGCTATCGGGACTTAATTCTTAATTATATCATCAATTATCTTCAAATGATGCATCGTATGAATCTCCAAAAATGTAATCGTCTTTTTCATTCGTAGATGTCCAAAAAATGGATGATTGATGTATTGATGCTCATGCAACTCTTCCGTGTTTTGTAAAGCATCTTTTACTTTTTGTAGATGATGTCGGATCGTTGCTTCGTCGTATTTTTCTGGTCTTACAATGGAAGGTGCTTTAGCTCTCCCTCTAGGAATTTTTTTAGTGGTATAAACTACAGCTCTTAGGATATTAAATTTCCATTTGTAATCTTTCGGATTTGATATTTTTAATCCTTCTAAAATTATTTTTATGGTGAGAAGAATATGTTCAATTTGCCAACCCACCGAAGATGCGGAAACCGTAGTGTTCAATTTTTCGTGATGTGGAATTTTTTCTTCTACCACGAGTAATAACTGTTGTAGTTTTTTCATTTCTATCTGTTTTCGAAATTTACAAATTCCATAAAAATTTAATTTTTTCTTTTACTTCTTCCTCGGTGATGCGTTGAATGCAAGGATACGATTTGTATTTGCAATGAACCTGATCGCAAGGATTACATTCTAAAATATGATGGATGAAAGTAGCATTTTCTTTTCTTGGGTGGAAGATTGGATCACCTGGACCATACAATCCTAATGCAGCTGTTCCCATCGCGGTAGCAATATGCAACGGGCCACTATCATTTCCCATAAACAACTCCGCTTTTTGACAAAGTGCCGCAAAACCTAATAAATTTATGTTTCCTGCCGCGATATGAAGTTTAAAATCCAACTGTGATTGAATTTCTTCTGCGTCTTTTGCGTCGAATGCATCACCCACCAAAACACAATCGTAACCGAAATCTTGGTGTATCCATTTCATGATTCGAACCACGCGATCCAAGGGCCATTTTTTCAGTGTCCTTCTAGCACCCGTATGAAATAGAGCAAATCGCCCGATCTGGTTGGTCTTTATAAATTCATCTGCCTGTTCAATTTCCTTAGAAGAAAGATGAATTTTAGGTTCCATGTCCTTATTTTTTTCATCGATCAACGGTTGAATAATCGACCAATTGGTCTCCATTTCATGAGGTTGAACCCCCAATTTTCGATTTTTTATCCGTTGTGTCCCTCGGTCGAGGCGATAAATGGGCTTTTTCGTAAAGGCGAGTTGAGTAGAAGCCACCGTTCCACGTAAATCAATCAATAAATCATATTGATTTTCAAGCAATTTATAATCGCTTAGGGCTCTGTCAATATCCGGACAATGGGTCAAAAGATGGACTCCAAAAGGCCGACAAAGCACCGTGATTTTCGCATTTGGAAACTGCTTTCGAAGCATACTATAAACCGGAAGGGTATAGATAAAGTCGCCAATCTCATCTTCCTTAATACACAGAATATTTTTGAAATTCAGTGCTTTAGCGTCCTTGCCTCGGTTAATAAAGGAGGAAATCAACATCGAAGAAAGGTACACCCCTCTATCCAGCCATTTCTTTGCGGTCATCGACTTTTCCACGGGCGCAATGTTAATGATTCTGAGGGAGGTATTTTGTGGTTCCAATGAAATTTCCTATATTTGCAGCAGTAGAATGAGGGGACCTGAGTCCCCTCTTTTATTATCAAATGGTTGTGAAAGAAGACATAAGAGGATTAGTTCAGACGTACTTACAGGAGTCGGATTGTTTCTTGGTGGATGTGAAATTATCTACGAATAAACTTTCTGTATCCATCGATAAGATGACAGGAGTGACCTTAGATGAGTGTTCTGCCTTAACGCGATTTATCTTAAATCATTTTGAAGAAAGTGGTTTTTTAGAAAAGCATGAGGTGGAAGTGGGAAGCCCCGGGATGGATTCTCCGCTCATGGTTCCTCAACAATATCATCGTCGTATCGGTAAAGAACTTCGTGTGGTAAGGGTTGACGGAATTGAGTTAAAAGGTATCTTGCAACGTGTGGAGGAAGATGGGATAGAGTTGCTTGAAACCAAGTCGAGAAAAGAAAATAAGAAGAAAATAATTACTGAAGTCGAGCATAAAATTGCGTTTGCCGACATCAAAGAAGCAAAATTGATTATTAACTATAAATTCAAATAAGTCCAATGGACCATCAGGTATTAATTGAATCCTTCTCAGAGTTTAAAGAAGTAAAAAATATTGACAAGGCTACGATGATGAGTATCCTCGAAGATGTTATTAAGTCTACGATGAGAAAAAAATACGGCACAGCTGATAACTTTGACGTGATCATCAACCTCGACAAAGGAGATCTTGAAATCTATCGCAATCGAATGATTGTGGAAGATGGAATGGTTGAAGATGACGCACTCGAGATCGCTTATTCAGATGCTATTAAAATCGAACCCGATTTTGAAGTGGGTGAAGAATTGACAGAGACAGTTCGCTTAGGAGATTTTGGTCGTCGTGCTGTTTTAGCATTGCGTCAGAATTTGGTTTCTCGAATTTCTGAATTGGAGAAAGATGGTATTTACCGCAAGTATAAAGACAGAGTAGGTGAGATCATCACCGGTGAAGTTTATCAAATCTGGAAAAAAGAAATATTGGTGTTGGATGATGAAGGCAATGAATTGGTATTACTGAAAAGTGAAACCATCCCTGCTGATTTTTTCAAGAAAGGCGACACCGTACGTGCTGTAGTGTTACGTGTTGAAATGTTAAATGCAAGTCCGAAAATTATTCTTTCTCGTACCTCTCCCGTATTCCTTGAGCGTTTGTTTGAACAAGAAGTTCCAGAGGTGTTTGATGGATTAATCACCATCAAAAATATTGTTCGTGAACCCGGTGAGCGTGCTAAGGTAGCTGTTGAAAGTTACGACGATCGTATCGATCCGGTTGGAGCTTGTGTGGGAATGAAAGGATCACGTATTCATGGAATCGTGAGAGAATTGCGCAATGAAAATATTGATGTAATTAATTATACCAACAATATTCAATTATACATTACACGTGCTTTAAGTCCAGCAAAAATTACATCAATCAAGTTAGACGAAGAAACGCGTCGTGCGTCGGTATTCATGAAGCCCGATCAGGTTTCATTGGCAATTGGTAAAGGCGGACATAATATTAAGTTAGCAGGTAAATTATCAGGCTATGAAATTGATGTGTATCGTGATTCTGAAGACGAAGACGAAGATGTAGATTTAGATGAATTTGCAGATGAAATTGATGCATGGATCATCGAAGAGTTGAAGTCAATTGGTTGCGATACTGCGAAGTCAGTGTTGGCTGTGACTGTTGATGATTTAGTAAAGCGTACTGACTTAGAAGAAGAAACCATCCGCGAAGTGGTAAGAATTCTTCGCACTGAGTTTGAATAATAATAAATTGAAGTGGAATTATTCCACTCTCAATAATGAATGTTTAGTCAACTATTGAAATCGAAAAAGGATGATCAATTAAAAATGGAAAGCATGAATTGTTGAAATAGTATTACCTAATCCTAACCGGAAAACAATTAAAAATAGTAGATGTCCGAAGAAAAAACATTGCGCCTCATTAAAGTAGCCAAAGAGTTAAACGTTGGCTTGCAACACGTGGTAGAATTCCTTGAATCGAAAGGTGTGGTGGTTGATAGCAGCCCCAACACTAAGATTTCTGTGCAAGTCTATGGCATGTTACAAGAGAAATACGCACCAGATAAATTGGTGAAGTCAGAAGCGCAGGAAATTACTCGTGAGAAACTAAAGCGCGATACCATTACCATCGAGACAAAAACAACTCGAGAAGAATCGCGCGTTGCTGATGTGGAACCGGATAACGATGATAGTTTAAAAGCAAGCTTGGAAGCGATTAAACAATCGGCTTCTAAAACAGCGAAGAAAACAGTAAAGGCTAAGAAGGAAGAAGAAACTCCTGCTGAGCCCGAAGTGATAAAAGCGAAATCTGGAATCGATTCTCCAAAAATTTTAGGAAAAATTGATCTCGATGCAGGCGCTAAAAAGAAAACTGCGAAGAAGAAAGAAGAAGCGGAAGCATTAGCCGCGGAAGATGCAAAGAAAAAAACGGCGAAGAAGAAAGAAGATGATTTAGCTGAAGCTGAAAAAGTAAAAGCCGATAAGGAAGCAAAGGCAGCGAAAGAAAAGAAAGAATCAAAGGCCGAAGTTGTTGAGCCCATCGTTGAGAAAAAAGCAGAAGAGAAAAAAGTAGTGGAAGCTCCGACCGCTAAAGCTCCTGAAGAAAAGAAGAGTGAGAAGAAAGTTGAGAAGAAAGAAGAGAAGCGGGAAGAGAAGCACGTAGGGAAGAAAGAAAATAAAGTTGAAGAAAAGAAAGTAGATGTTGTTGCGAAGAAAGAGGATACACCTCCAACACCTACGGCACCACCAGAACATATTAGCGTTAAATTTGAAAAATTAACGGGTCCAAATATTTTAGGAAAGATTCAACTTCCAGTTGATCCTCCCAAGAAAAAGCCAGTGGCTTCTTCTTCGAATGTGGATGGCGATAAGCGCAAGCGTAAGCGTAAAGACAAAGGCGGAACAGGTACTAATGCAGGTGGTCCTCGTACTCCTGGGCAAGCTCGTCCTCCTGGACAAGGTGGTGGCCCCGGTGGACAAGGTGGTCCTCGTCGTGGACCTGGTGGACCACAACAAGCAGGTGGACCTCGTCGTCCCGGTGGACCAAGTGGTCCCGGACGTAGAGGTACCGGTCCAGCAGCTCCTAAAGTGGAACCAACCGATAAAGAAATTCAAGATCAGATTAAAGCGACTCTTGCTCGTTTGAGCGGAAGTGGGAAGTCGAAGTCTTCTAAAATGCGTCGTGAAAAACGTGACTTACACGCACAACGTCAGGAAGCACTCGCTGAGCAAGAATCAGAAAAAGTAATTAAGGTAACGGAGTTCGTATCTGCGAATGAGTTAGCGAAGTTGATGAATATACAGGTGAATCAAGTAATATCTACTTGTATGAGCCTTGGATTGTTTGTGTCTATCAATCAACGTCTCGATGCCGAAACGATTACAGTAGTAGCCGAAGAGTTTGGTTTTACAGTGGAATTTGTTTCTGCAGATGTACAAGATTCGATCGTAGATGAAGTAGATGCTGACGAAGATTTACAACCTCGTGCACCGATCGTTACCGTAATGGGTCACGTCGATCACGGTAAAACATCGTTGTTGGATTATGTGCGTAAAGCCAATGTAATCGCCGGTGAAGCAGGAGGAATTACACAGCATATCGGTGCTTATGAAGTGACGTTGGAAGATGGAAGAAAAATTACTTTCTTAGATACTCCAGGTCACGAAGCGTTTACTGCCATGCGTGCTCGTGGAGCAAAAGTAACGGACGTTGCCATCATCGTAATTTCTGCAGATGATAGTGTGATGCCTCAAACAAAAGAAGCAATCAATCACGCTCAAGCAGCTGGTGTGCCTATCGTTTTTGCTATCAATAAAGTGGATAAGCCCGATGCGAATCCAGAAAAAATCAAAGAACAATTAGCAGCCATGAATTTCTTGGTGGAGGACTGGGGTGGTAAATACCAAAGCCAAGATATCTCTGCGAAGAAAGGATTGAATATCGATAAATTATTAGATCGCGTTTTATTAGAAGCTGAATTGTTAGATCTAAAAGCAAATCCAGATCGATTAGCAAAAGGAACCGTTATTGAATCTTCGCTCGATAAGGGTCGTGGTTATGTAACAACTATATTGGTTCAAACCGGAACGCTTAGAACAGGCGATGTGGTGCTAGCAGGAACACATAGTGGTCGTGTAAAAGCGATGTTCAATGAGCGTGGACAGCGTATCAAAGAAGCAGGCCCATCGGCACCTACTATGATTTTAGGAATGTCAGGAGCTGTTCAAGCAGGTGATCAATTTAACGTGATGGAAGATGAACGTGAAGCACGTGAAATCGCCAACAAGCGTTTGCAATTACAACGTGAGCAAGGAATTCGTACACATAAACATATTACATTGGATGAGATCGGTCGTCGATTGGCGATTGGTAACTTTAAGGAGTTAAACGTAATCGTAAAAGGTGACGTGGATGGATCTGTTGAAGCATTAGCCGATTCATTATTGAAACTTTCTACTGGAGAAATTCAAGTGAATGTTCTTTTGAAAGGTGTTGGACAAATTTCTGAGTCTGATGTGATGTTGGCAAGTGCATCCAATGCAATCATCATCGGATTCCAAGTTCGACCCAGTGTATCTGCTCGACGTTTAGCAGAACAAGAAGAAATTGATGTACGCTTGTATTCCATTATTTACAATGCCATCAACGAAGTGAAAGCCGCTATGGAAGGTATGTTAGCGCCTGACTTCGAAGAGAAGATTGTATGTAACGTTGAAGTACGTGAAGTATTCAAGATCCCGAAAGTGGGAACCGTTGCAGGTTGTATGGTTACCGATGGTAAAGTCAATCGTAATACAAAAATCCGAATTATCCGTGATGGTATCGTTGTACACTCTGGTGAATTGTCATCATTGAAACGTTTCAAAGACGATGCGAAAGATGTTCAAGCCGGTATGGAATGCGGATTAAGTATTTCGAACTACAATGATGTTCGTGTCGGTGATAATATCGAAGGATACGAGAATGTAGCGGTGAAACGGACGCTAGCTTAGTTGTTAGTCTTTAGATGTTAGATAAAATCTGAAATCAAAATCAAAAAAAACTCCAGCAATTTGCTGGAGTTTTTTTTAAGCAAAGAATTAAAAACCTAACCCTACTGCAAAACCATTAATCACTGCATTCCCTAAACTTCCTGTCTTGAATGCATGTCCTGTTGTCGTACTAATTCTGTAAATGTTTGTTTTGTTACCTGACTTAAATACGGCGTAAGCATTGTTACTTGTTCCACCAATATCAAAACCATTTTCAGCAGGAACATCAACCCACAAGTTTCCAACCGATACGAGTGTACCAGCATTGGGTGGGTTTACCTGATAGAGCTTATTATTATTGTGATCAATCGCAAAGAGTGTAGTCGCCGTAGTGCCTGCAAAATTGTTAGTGTAAGCAGCTGCTGTTACTACGGGTGATCCTGGATTCAAACTGCTATCTACTGTTACAATACCATCATTTGGATTCACTCTTCTATTAGCGCCTGTGTTGCTAACAATACGGATGCGATCTACCAACGGATTAAAATCGAAACCAAAGGTAGTGCCCGGTATAGCTGCGCTCAATGTAAAAGCAAGTGTTGCTAATCCGGATGAAGAGTTAATCGTATAAAGATTATTGTTACTGCCTAACGCATACAATTGTCCATTAATCGGACGCATATCAATTCCTTTAATAGTTTCACCTGCTTGGAGTCCAGTAATTGGTTTTGTGATAGCTCCGTTGGAATTACCACCACCAAATCCGCCGTATTGGAGTCCAAAGATTAATAAATCATTCGTTGAAGTAACGGCATAGGCCACTGAAGAAGTAGGTATTGCAATCGCGGTATAATTAGTAGAAAAAGTAGCTTTAACATCCGCATCTCCTGTCGATAAATCTACTTCAAATAAAGTAGAAACATTATTTACTTTAAAAATACCTAATGCATTTCCTTTGGGAGAAATATCGAAACCACCTTCACCCTGCACATCTAAATTTAATGAACCGATGGTAACTAAAGTTCCTGCATTGGGAGGATCTTGTTTGTATAATTTATCAGAAACAGGATCGATATCGTATAATGTAGTGGTGGTTGCTCCAGCAAAATTATCAGAATAAGCAACTGCAGAAATCATAGCACCTGATTGTCCGTTAATACTTCCATCGGTGAATGCTAAGCCACCTGTTTCAGGGTTCAATCTAAAATTTTGTCCGGTGTTTGTCACAACTCTAATTCGGTCAACCGTTGGGTTAAAATCAAATGCTGCAATGGTTCCCGTGAGTGCAGGAGTGAAGGGGGTTGCACCAATCATTCTTGCTGCACCGGTCATCGGATTAATTACATAAATACGGCTTGTACTTCCTAAACCATACAGCTGACCTGTGGCCGGACGAAAGTCGATGCCAAGTATCGTTTCACCCGATTGCAATCCGGTAATCATTGCTGAGTTTATAGGCGATGGCGAATGATGGTTACATCTGTTAGAATTGAACTTGTCAAGCTGTGTCCCATTGGCTAATGCATAGAAGTCGGAATTCGATCTTCCCCATCCGCCAAAACGTTGACTTTCGGTTGTTGTGGATGCAGGAGCTGCATCTTCAGATTGATCTTTTTTACAGGATGAAACTGTAATCATGAGGAGGCTTGCCCCCAGAGCGTAATGAATGATTTTTTTCATGTGCGTTTAATTTAAAGGTTAGTGGTTGTTTAAAAACCTGGTTTAGGATTTTATAAAAGAATTTACGGTGGAATATAAAGTTTGGATTTAGCCTCCATAAAAAAATTGTTTGCTATAAGCTATTGGCTTGTTTTCCCGTGAATTAAATTCCAATCAGGTTAACTATTAATTTTATCCAATTAAAGGCTAATGAACGAAGTAAATGATCTATTCAACTTTTGTAGATTATTAATGAATGATCGAAGTTTGTATCTCCGAATTACTATTTTCGTAGGGGATTGGCAAAGAGCAAATCAGCAAAGCGTTCATACCTTTTTTATCAGAATAGCAAAAATCTAACAACTAACAACTAAAATCCAACAACTCCCCCATGGAACGTTTCACAGGTTTAATTGGAATCGTATTAATACTTGGTCTAGCTGTATTAGCCAGTAATAATCGAAAGGCAATAAATATTCGTTTAGTATTAAGTGGGCTGATGCTCCAGCTTTTATCGCTATCCTAGTATTGAAAATTCCTCCTGTCACCGCTTTTTTTCAGACTATAGGTCATGGCATGGAGAAAATTGAAATGTTCGCTCGCAACGGCGCCGCTTTTGTGTATGGTGGTTTAGCGGCTGTACAATTTGATGGTACCGTTGCTAATTATGCTGCTGGTGGATTTGTTTTCGCGTTGAATGTTACTGCTACCATTATTTTAGTTTGCGTATTAGTTGCGATTTTATATCACGCAGGAATTATGCAAAAAGTAATTTCTGTCATAGCGAAAGCCATGAATTTTATAATGCGTGTAAGTGGTGCGGAAGCGTTGAGCAATGTTGCTAGTGCATTCGTTGGTCAAGTGGAAGCGCAAGTAATGATTCGTCCTTACCTCGCGGGTATGACACAAAGTGAACTGCTCGCCAGTATGAGTGGAAGTTTAGCCTGTATTGCAGGCGGAATTTTGGTGGTGTATGTAAATATGGGAGCCGCTGCCGGACTTGATCTCGCACCAAAATTAATTGCTGCCAGTTTGATGGCTGCACCCGGAGCACTTATCATTTCTAAAATTGTTTTTCCGGAAACCAAGGAAAGTGAAACGATGGGTGATGTAAAACTCGAGGTAAAAAGTCCTTACATCAATGTTGTAGATGCAATTTCACACGGCGCTGGAGATGGATTTAAAATTGCCATGAATGTAATCGCGATGTTGATTGGATTTATCGCGTTGATTTCTTTAATCGATTGGTCCTTGATAAAAATTGCACATATCTTCAATCCTGATTTTGATTTGTCACTGAATTGGATCTTCGGAAAAATATTTTATCCGATGGCGTGGGCGATGGGCGTACCTGTTGCAGATGTGAATAATGTAGCCACCTTACTTGGACAAAAATTGACCATTAACGAATTTGTTGCCTTTCAAAATTTAGCAAATAAATCAGTCCCTATTTTAACAGAGATAGGATTACTCATCGTATCCATTGCCATCTGTGTTTTCGCAAATTTCTCTAGCGTTGGAATGCAAATTGGTGGTATCGGAGAATTAGCTCCCGGCCGTCGCGGTGACCTCGCCCGCCTCGGACTCAAGGCCCTCTTCTGCGGCACCTTAGCCTCGTACTTAAGTGCCACCATTGCCGGCATCATCGTCTGATCAATTGGTGGATTAGTGGGTTGGTGGATTTTTAACGTTGAGGCTCGTAATTTTTTTTCCCAAATAGCGCCGAGAACACATATTTAGTCCATTTGTCGAGGATCAAAGCAATCATTTTACCCTTTTTTGGGCATTTTATGTTTATTTGCATTTCGTGTATTTAGCTATTTAGATCTAGTTAAGGAAACTTTTCGTTTTTTTTCGCATCGCGAAGCCTCGCGACGTGTTAATTCGCATTTCGCGTATTGGATATATTAAAGAGCTTGGAGCAGTGATTTCGCCATTATTTTCGCATTTCGTGATCATTCGCATTTCGCGTCAAAGGAATTCTTAATTCCTTTTAGACCAACCCCCCGTTTTTCTCGACCAACCGCAGTGTGTCGCTAGGGTTAAATCCTTTACTTTGCAAGGAGAATAAATAAAAATAAAAATGAAGAAAAAATTAATTGGTCTGTTGCTAGTTCTAGCGATTGGTTTCGGACAACAGGCGAGTGCCGATGAAGGTATGTGGCCTCTGTTCTTGATTTCACAATTGCAGGATTCAATGCAAGCACGTGGATTGAAACTTACTGCAGAGGATATTTACAGTATCAACAAAGCTTGCATTAAGGATGCCATCGTGCGTTTGATGAGTAAGCAAAATCGCATGTTCTGTACTGGAGAAATCATTTCTCAGGAAGGTTTGTTTTTAACGAATCATCATTGTGGTTATGGAGCCATTCAAGAGCTAAGCACCAATGAAGATAATATTTTAACAAACGGTTTTTGGGCGAAATCTCAAGCGGAAGAGCGTCCAGCTAATTTTAATATCGGATTGCTTTCTAAAATTGAAGATGTTACTTCAATGATTATGGATAGTCTTCCTACGGGTGACGATGAAGCCGCGAGATCTAAAGCCGCTGCTGCCATGGTGAAATCAGTTGCTGCCAAATTAAAAGAAGCACTCGGTGATGATAAGGATATGTACGTGATTGAAGTAGTTCCTTTCTGGAGTGGTAATCGTTACATGGCGATGTATTATGAAGTATTTACAGATATCCGTTTGGTTGGTACGCCTCCTGAGAATATCGGAAAATTTGGTGGTGAAACTGATAACTGGGAATGGCCACGTCACACTTGTGACATTAGCCTTTTTAGAATTTATGCGGGTGCAAACAACAAGCCTGCAAAATTCGACAAAGTAAATAAGCCTTATACGCCAAAGTATTTTTTCCCAATCAATATTCAAGGTCCACAAGAGAAAAGTTATGCAATGATCTTAGGATATCCTGGACGTACTCAACGTAGTACTTTTAGCGAAGGAATTAAATTCTATTCTGAAAAGGAACGCCCAATGCGTGTAAAAGTACGTCGTGATATTCTTGATATCTACGAATCCTATATGCACAAGGATCCCAAAATTAAGTTGATGTATGCTGATAAGTATGCAGGACTAAGTAATTATTGGAAAAAATTCATGGGCGAAGCAAGTGCCCTGAAGAAATTAAATATCTACGATCGTAGAAAAGCTGAAGAGAATAAGTTTGCTGCATGGGTGAAAAACACCAACAATGCGAAATATGCTAACGTAATTAATAATTACAATGAAGCTTATGCGGAAGTAGCTAAAGTAGGAATGTATGGCGTGTATCTTCAAGATGGAATTAGCAATTCGCAGCCGATGAATTTTGCCATGGCTGCTTCTGCTCTTGAACCATTGATGATGGATAAATCGAAGAAGGAAGAGGTAAAGAAAGCAGCATCAGAAATGGCTGCAGATTTAGACAAAGACTTCAAAGAATTTTATGAGCCTATCGAGAAGAAAGGTTTTGGCTTCGGTATTGATGCACTTAGTGGAGGATTTAGACAATGCTGCATTGCCTAAGAGTTTAACAGATTTGGCTGCGAAACATAATAAGGATTACAATGCCATGGCAGAAGCGATGTGGAAGAAGTCTGTATTTGTAAGCCAAGAGAAAATGGCTAAATTTTTAAAGTCTCCTTCGTTAAAGAAATTGCAAAAAGATCCAATCTATGCAGTAACGAATGGCTATTTAACAGAGGTGACGAAGAAAATGCAACCTCAAATGATGAAGTTAAATGGTCAGCTTGGAAAAGCAAATCGTTTGTATCAAGCCGGTATTTTGGAGATGAGTCCAAACGCACTTAATAATCCTGATGCGAATGGAACCATGCGTATGACTTACGGACGTGTGTTGCCATATAATGGAAAAGATGCAACTTTCTTTAAAGAATTTACAACTTCTCGTGGTGTCATTGAAAAATATACGCCTGGTGATGTTGAGTTTGATGCTCCTGTAAAACTGATCGACATGATGAAGAAGAAGGATTTTGGACAGTATGCCGATAAGGATGGTGAGTTACATATCTGCTTTTTAACGGATAACGATATCACTGGAGGAAATTCTGGAAGTCCTGTTATCAATGGTAACGGTGAGCTCATCGGAACTGCATTTGATGGTAACTGGGAAGCTATTGCAAGTGATTTTGCTTTTGAACCCGAATTCCAACGTACCATTTGTGTGGATATTCGTTACTCCTTATTTATCCTCGATAAATTTGGAGGTGCAAGCCATTTGTTGAAAGAAATGAAAATAATTCGTTAAGGAATTAAGAGGGCTGTTTACCAGTAATAATTGAATGTTTGGCCTCATCTTTTTCGAAAGATGGGGCTTTTTTGTAGATTGAATTCTAACATTTCCCTCACTGTTTTACATATATTTGAGCAAATGAAATTGATTTCATTTTTTGCAAAATTAGAATAACATTAAAATAAAGGTGAAGAATGAATACACTTAGTCGCTTATTGCAGGATAATAAATCTTGGTCTAAAAAAATGATGGAAAACGAACCCGATTTTTTTAGTAAGTTATTAAACGTGCAACATCCTGAATTTTTGTGGATCGGCTGTTCTGATAGTCGAGTTCCTCCCGATGTAATTACGCAAACTAGACCTGGAGAAATTTTTATCCATCGAAACATTGCCAACATGGTGGTGCATACCGATCTCAATATGCTTAGTGTTTTGCAGTATGCGGTTGAGGTATTAAAAGTGAAGCATATCATCGTCTGCGGACATTATGGCTGTGGAGGAGTAAAGGCCGCTATGACGAATAATAGCATGGGGCTTATCAATAAGTGGCTGCGTAATATTAAAGATGTTTATCGCTATCATCAAGATGAAATAGAGATACTCAAGGAAAATGATCTTAAATTGAATCGACTTATCGAATTGAATGTAGTGGAGCAAGTCATGAATCTTGCAAAAACATCCATCATTCAAAAGTCATGGATTCATGAAAAAGGGCCACATTTACATGGATGGGTATATGATTTGCATGATGGAATTATACGCCCTCAGGTGCATATGCCATCCGCCTTTATTAAGACGGAGTTTTTTATTTGATTGTTTTGGCTTCTCTTTTTATTTAATTACATTGAATCGTTGTACAGATTTCTCCCCAGTGTTCGAAGAAACATTTAAGAAGTATGTTCCTGCATTAAGATTTTTAACATCGATTGTGAAAGTCGTGTTACTATTTGAAATCGGCATGGAATAAACAATTTTACCTGTGACATCAATGACTGTTGCTACTTCGGCAATCACATCAGAATTTAATTGGATATTCATTAGATCATTTACTGGATTCGGATAAATCGTTTGAACAAAATTGTTTTGGATACTATTCAATCCTGTTGTAAGACTGAAAGGAATTACGGTTCCATTGGCTAGGGCAGCATATAAACCAAAGGCTTCTCCATTTTGGTTGTTGGCTGGGTTTAAGAATCCAGAAGCAAATACTACGGCTGCCCCGCCACCCAAAGAAGTTAGATTCGCTGAATATTGAGCAACAACAACACTGTTGTTTATCGCATCCGTTACTTGTAAAGTATAGGCAGCTGGCGGAACTGTGATGTAATTAGTGATGTCTGTGTATGCAGCATTATCAACAATAACACCAGCACCTACTGCGACTACATCAACTGTTGGAGCATCTGTAGATCCATGTAGTACACGGAAATCAACATTGATTCCATCTTCAGATGATTCTCTCATCTGATCTTGTAATAAAAGTTGAAAATTAGTTGGTCGCCCATCAGGATTTACTGCAAATGATGCTGGAGAAAGTACTCCACTTGCAACAGCCAAATAGGAGCCTCCGTTCGCAAGCACAACTGGAATATTTACCAAGGTATCGTTTGCAGAAGTGCTTGTTCCAGGTGCAATGCCAATGTTTAGGGTTGCATTCGAAGGCACATCAATGTATGGAGTTGCTGTTCTAAAAGCAAAATCATTTAGTAATAAAGCGCCATTTACATAAACGTCTACTTGATTGGCTGCAGGATCTGCACAGTTGTGAATTACTTGTAATCTAGAATTAGAAGTATCATTCAATTCAATCACTGTACCGTCAGCTAGTGCTGCGAAAAGTCCAAATGCTGCGCCATTTTGATTCACACTCGGATCTAAAAATCCGGAAGCAAATACTACTGCAGCGCCACCCGATAATCCACTCAATGGTGCGAGGTAGGTTGCAATAATTGGCGTTCCTCCCGATGGAGTAATATCCAATAAGTAATCAGCCGCAGGAACATTGATGTATCCATTTAATTCTGTGTAAGTAATACTATCAATTAATTGTGCTACGTTTCTGGCGAATACATCTACCGCAGGAGCATCCGTTGCTCCATGCAATACCGCTACATCGACATCCGTTCCGTTCAAGCCAACTTCCTGCATTCCTGAGAATAATAACAGTTGAAATGCTGTGTTAATCCCTTCAGGATTTGCTGCGAATGATGCTGGACTTAGTACTCCATTTGCTACAGCAACATAGGTTTCTCCATCATTCAGAACAACCGGAATATTGACAAGGGTATCATTAATTCCTGTACTTGAACCTGGCGCAATTCCAATATTCAAAGTTTGACCACTGTTTACATCAATAAATGGTGTGGCCTCTCTAAAATTAAAATTGTCAAGGAGTAAATTTCCATTAGCATAAATATCAACTGTTGCTGCAGCTGGATCCGCTGCATTATGTATCACCTGCAACCTAGCTGTGCCAACTTTATTTAACGTTACTACAGTACCGTTAGGTAAAGCCGCAAATAATCCAAACTCAGCATTTGGGTTTTGATTCGCATCTAGAAAGCCAGAGGCAAATACAACAGCGGCACCTCCGCCTAATCCGTTTAGTTCTGCAGAGAATGTGGCTACAACAATACTGTTATTGTTTCCTGGTGTTACATCCAATAAATAGTCGCCTGCTGGTACACTAATGTAAGGAGTGAAATCAGTGTAAGTGGCATCATCCACTAGGGTAGCCACGCCCTGCGCTAAAACATCTACAGTTGGCGCATCCGTACAGCCATGTAAAACTTTTAAGTCAACTTCTCCTGGATTTAATGAGGCAATTCTCATATTATCGGAAATGATTAATTGAAATCCAGTTGAGACAGCATTGGGGTTTGAAGTAAATGAACCTGGATTTAATACTCCGGATGCAATGGCAACATAGCGTTGGTTTTGAACTAAAGTAACAGGTATGTTAACTAAAGTATCATTTGCACTTGTGCTATTGCCAGGTGCAACGCCAATATCCAATTGGACACCAGAGGGTACTTGTAAATAAGGTGTTGCTTCTCTAAAAGCAAAGTCATTTAAGGTAAGACTACCGTTGATGTAAATATCCACCGTCGAAGCGGCTGGATCTGCACTGTTGTGGATTACTTGAAGTTCAGCCTGAGCAAAACTTTCCGCTACCATACCGAATGATAGTAATAGCGTAAATAGTGTTTTTGGTGTTTTCATTTTGATAGGTTTGAAATGTTAATACATCCAGAACATCACACGAATTAGTTTTGTTTAACTTATTTGTAATATAATTAAACAAAAAATGTAAAGTGTTGGAAATCAAAAATTAAATTTCAAATAAATACCCAGTTACCATCACGTTAGAAGAGAATTCACCAGGAAATAGGGGGAGGTAGAAAGGATTATTCCAATCAAGAAAAAGATTGCGTAACTTTAATCGGGAAACGAAGACTATTCTTTTCTAATAATCAACCTCAATTAAAATAGTTCAAAGACGAATGCACTACTCTTTTATAAACTTTGAAGTATACCAAGTTTTATTTGCCATTACTCTTAAGACATAAGTACCTGGACTTAAATGTTGAATATCACAAGAGTAATTTATTCCCTCTTGATTAATACTTTCCGTCTTCATTTTTTGTCCGGCCATACTGTATATGACTAAGTCTGTCACTTGATTTTCACAAGTGAAAAGGATAGAACTCTTCGCGGGATTGGGTCTCAGGTTTAAAGTAACTTCGGTGGCAATATATTCTCCAGTACGCATGGAGCCATTTGTAAATTGTATTACAGTCGTACTATCAAAAGTTGTGTTTGTACCGCTTATGTTTTTTACAATTCGATTTGTTCCTGCTATATAGTAGTACTGGTTGTATCCAGTTGCAATATCAGTAATGGCGCCTTGAATCGAACTGGTTTCATTCGATACATCCCATGAATGATCATAGTCGTATAAACGTTTTCCTGTTTTACTATAACGTAAAAGCATAAACGAACGAATCGTTAAAATACTCCCACTCGGTAAAGTAACGTTAGATTGCTTTTCTCCGCCAATGAGTAAGGATTTGTCGGCTTCCACTTGCAGGCAAAGAGGCGTTGACTTATTACCATAGTAGCGATGCCAATCTACCACACCATCTTTAAGAAACAATCGAGAAATCTTGGTGTCTAATCCCGATGCAAATTTGTTATTTGTACCAGCTGCATAAACATAAGTATGACGCGCCATTACTTTTTTGTAGTCTCGCACTTCATAGTTTTGGAAGTTCCATCTCATCATCCCATTTGCGGAGTAAGTACGAATAACACCATGACAACGATAAACGGTATCACCAGGAGCTAATCCAAACATGGTTCCGCCTACAATGATGGGACTGTTCGCTGTGGCATTGGAAAGATGGATGGAAGAGACATGGTTATTCTCAATACTATTTAACACATATTGATCTTTCACTTCAAAAATGGTGGTGAAGTTTGCATTTACTCTTTCTAAATAAAAGTAGTTTCCATATAAACTTTCTTTTCTAGTTCCTGCAATGTAAATATTTCCCGTGGGTGAGATTACAACCTCGTTAATGTAAAATCCATCATTAGCAGCTTGGCCAATTTTTACACTATTATTTTTGATCACTCCCGCTGCGTTTTTTCTGCAAATACTCCTATTCCACATTTGATCAAACATATCCTTTGATCGATAGACAATGAATTTGTTGTTGGCAGTATCAATTCCTCCTGCAAAAACATCAACTCCTAAACTACTGGACTTCGTAACACCCCAGGTGAGTGAATCCATCGAATTCAAATTAAAATCAAAAACTTTTAGATGCATATAATATGCACTGCTACTTTCTGATTGTTCGGTAACACACAACCGTTGGGTGATGGTATCGAGGGTAAATGCTATTACTTTAGGATTACTATCTGCAATGCAAAGTTCAATTTGATTCAGCGTAGTACCGCTAGAATCGATTAAGGTGAGCGAATAACAACTTGGCGATAAAGTATCCGCAGTGCTTAAACGGAAAAAGGAACCGTTAGATAAACTCTCTATATGATTTCGTTTTAAAATCGAATTATCTGAAGTAGAAAATTTCCATCCTACTTGACCCATCAAACATGTTGAAATAGGAAGTAAGAAGAGAAGCAGATTGAAAGCCTTTTTCATTTGAACATTTTTTTAGATGTTTCAAATGTATCGGTAAGGGAATTGTCCTTATTCCCCTCTCAAATTTGTTTTCAACTAAATACCTGTTTATAAGGCTATATTCAATCTAAAGTGAAAATAATTTGAAAATAGACTGGTTTTTACAAATCAGGCAACTTTACATCATCAGGTACAATAAAGGAGGTTTTAAATTCGGATTCAATCTTCTTTAAAAAACCAACCGCCTCTAATCGTGTTCTAAAATCACCTACTCTAACTTTGAAATTAGGTTGATGATAAACCATGTACGCAGCAATTTTTGGATGATTTTGTAAAAAACTGCTTTTTATTTCTTGAGCATTGATTCGCTCATTTCCAAAATAGATTTGGATCCGATACCCTGGCATCGTCATTTTGGTTGCGTTTACCTTTTTATGACGCTGCGTTAAGATGATAGCTAAACTATCATTGTTCAATTTTTGAGCTTGGGAAAAGCAAGGTATCGCAAGCATGAGTAGAATGAATAAACGCATTTGGCAAAGATCGTAATTTTGATTTAGAAGTTTATTTTGCTTAAATTAATATAAATCAAATAGATAGAAATATATTTAGTGAAGAGTAAATCGTTTTAGAAAAAATGCGCTTTCAACCTCAGAAATTTATTAACATTTTTGAAGATAATAAATTGCAAACACTTGATTCATAGCATTAAATTATTTCCTCTAAACAGTTTCAGTGTTTAGGCTTTCCAATTTTATTTTCATTTAGTGGTGGTAGTCAAACTAATCCGTTGATTTTTCGATGCTTAATTAGAATGCATACAAATAACTTCTTTTTTTACTCTAAAAAAACGGTTGAATAATAGTTTCCACTAAATTTGGCGCTTGGAAAAATACACGGTATTGTCACTTATCGGTAAAAATATTTCAATAAATTAACTTAAAATTATTTCGAGCATATGCTACGTTACGTATACAGGATTCTGACAATTAATGCGTTAGCACTATCCCTGATCGTAATCTTCCAAACTTCAACACAGGCCCAGCCAAATGGGGAAGCCTTGTTCAAAGCCAATTGTACAGCTTGTCACGTAGTAGGTGAAGATGTTGTCGTTGGTCCGGGTTTGAAAAATGTACACACAAAGTACAAAGAAGACTGGTTGATCAAATGGATTAGGAATTCTCAAGCTTTGGTTAAAGCAGGAGACCCTCAAGCCGTAAAGGTGTATGAGCAATTTAATAAGGTAGCCATGACCTCTTTTAATCTATCAGATGATGAGATTAAAAGTATTATTGGATACATCAAAACTGAAAGTGAAGCAGCTCCAGCAGTTGCCCCAACTCCTCAGGTAGCTGCAGGTAGCGATGCGAAAGAAGGGGGTTCATCGTTAACATTGATTTTAGTTTTACTTACCCTCATCATTCTTTTTGTAATTCTAAATCGAGTTCAGAAAGGACTTCAAAGAGTCATCAATGACCGTAATGGAATTCCCGAGCCAGAAAAATTAACGGGTAAAGCAGGACTAAAAGTATGGATCCGTGGTAATAAAAAATTAATTGCGTTTCTATTTATAGCAGTTTCTGTAGTTGGATCCGTGGCAGGTTGGAATGCCTTAGCTGGAATTGGAGTTAATCAGAATTATGCACCTGATCAACCGATCAAGTTTTCACATCAACTGCACGTAACGCAAAATAAAATTGATTGTCGCTATTGTCACTCAGGTGCTGAGAAATCTAAGAATGCAGGAATCCCTTCACCTAATCTTTGTATGAATTGTCATAAGTACGTGAAGAAAGGTCCTAAATATGGTACCGAAGAAATCTCAAAGATTTATGAAGCCATAGGTTGGGATGTAGATGCACAGCAGTATACTGGTAAAACGAAACCGATCAAATGGATTCGTGTACATAATCTACCTGAATTAGCATACTTCAATCACAGTCAACACGTGACAGTAGGTGGAGTAGCTTGTGAAACTTGCCACGGACCTGTTGGAGAAATGGAAGTAATGAAACAATTCTCTCCCTTAACCATGGGATGGTGTATCCAATGTCATCGCGACACTCCAGTAAAAATGGAAGGGAACGGATACTACTCTGAAATACACGAAAAATATAAAGCTAAATACGGTCCTGATGCGAAGCTAACAGTTGAAAAACTTGGCGGAACAGAATGTGCTCGTTGTCATTATTAATAATTGAATCAATAAACAACATCACCAAGTGGTGAGTTGAATATATAACCCTGGTATAATCACCAAGACCGTTATGGAAAAACGATATTGGAAAGGTGTTGATGAACTCAACAATGATCCTGAATTTGTAAGACTTCGCAATAATGAATTCTTCGAGCACCTTCCGCTGAATGAATCATTACAAAAGAAAGCAGAAAGTGATTCTTCTACTTCACGTAGAGATTTCTTAAAGTTCTTAGGCTTTAGTGTGGCTGCAGCTTCATTAGCTGCATGTGATGCACCCGTTAAAAAGGCCATTCCTTATGTAGTGAAGCCTGAAGAAATCACATTGGGTGTGCCCAATTATTATGCTTCTACTTTTGCCGATGGTTCTGACTATTGCAGTGTTTTAATTAAAACACGTGAAGGTCGTCCAATCAAAATAGAAGGAAATGAAATGTCTTCTGTTACAAAAGGTGCAACGAATGCTCGGGTTCAAGCATCTGTTTTGAGTTTGTATGATAACGCACGTCTTCAACAGCCAATGGCTAAGAAGAAACGTACGGAGTGGAATACCATCGATGCAGAAATCACCGCTAAATTAACGGAGCAGGCAGCTGCAGGAAAGAAGATTGCAGTCGTTACAAGTTCAATGTATAGCCCATCAGGCAAAAGAGCATTGAGCGATTTTATTGCAAAGTATCCAACCGCTTCTCATGTAGTGTATGATGCGGTTTCTTATTATGGAATGTTAAAAGGAAACGAACTTTCATTCGGAAAATCCGTGATTCCATCTTATAGTATTGATAAGGCAGAAGTGATTGTTAGTTTTAACGCCGACTTCTTACAAAACTGGTTATCACCTATCGAGTTCGCTCGTCAGTATGGTGAAACTCGTAAACTTCGTAAAGGAAAAAGAACGTTGTCAAAGCATCACCAATTTGAAAGTATGCTTTCTCTTTCAGGTGCCAATGCCGACCAACGTCACAAAATAAAACCAAGCCAACAATCTGCTGTTATCGCATCTTTATACAATAAAGTAGCGGCACTAACAGGTGGCACCTCCGTAAATGCAACTGCGACTCCTTTAGATAAGTCTTTAGATGGTATTGCAAAGGAACTAGTGGCAGCAAAAGGAAAGTCGGTGGTGATGAGTGGATCCAATGATCCGAACGAACAAGTAATGGTGAACGCTATCAATTTCCTTCTTGGAAACTATGGCTCAACGATTAACTTAGATCGCACTTGTAATTTAAAGAATAGTAATGATGCAGCTTATGCACAACTTTTATCCGATATGGATAACGGTAGTGTAGGCGCTGTTATTTTCTGGAATACAAATCCTGCTTACACTGCATCAAATCCAAAAGCATTCGCAGCGACACTTGCTAAAGTTCCTGTGAAAATTTCATTATCCGATCGTGAAGATGAAACTGCGCAAGGATGTGATTATGTATGCCCTGATCATCATTACCTCGAGTCATGGGGCGATGCCGAAGCATACAAAGGAAGTTTCAGTTTAATGCAACCTACCATTCGTCCTTTATTTAACACACGTCAAGCTGGCGAAAGTTTGTTGAAGTGGAGTGGAAGTGCAGTAGCTGATTATTATACTTATATCCGTAACACATGGAATGCAGTTGTATTCCCCATGCAAAATGGAATGAGTTCTTTTGATGCTTTCTGGAATCAATCTTTAAGAGATGGAGTTTTTGAAGCTTCTTTCGTAATTGGTGGCGCAACATCTTTTACAGGAAACGTTGCCGCTGCTGCTGATTTATTAGGAAAGCCCGCAGCTGGAATTGAATTAACGATTTATGAAAAAGCAGGATTAGGTAATGGAGCCGGAGGAAATAATCCTTGGTTACATGAGTTACCAGATCCAATCACCAAGGTTTGTTGGGATAATTATTTCGCTGTACTTCCTGCATACGCAGAGAAGATGGGGTGGCGTCAAGGAACCGTGATTGAAGTGAAAGTTGGTAATTCAACTGTGAAAGGCCCTGTCTTGTTACAACCTGCAATGTCTGATGAAACCATTGCAGTTGCGTTAGGTTACGGTCGTACAAATTGTGGTAAGGCTGGAAATAATGTTGGATTCAATGCTTATCCATTGGTGAGTATGACGGGTGGAGTGCAGAAATATTATGCTTCAGGCGTTGCGGTAAATAAAACCGTTGAAGACGATTATACTTTTGCGTTAACACAAACACATCATACCATGATGGGGCGTGATATCGTGAAGGAAACAAGTTTAGCAGCATGGTTGAAAGATCCTAAAGCTGGAAATGCTCCTGAGTTAATCGCATCTCCAGAAGGTCCAAAGACTCCAGAAGAATTGGATTTATGGAAAACAGAAGATGAACCCGGTTTTGATCGTCTAAATCACGCTTGGGGATTAGGTATCGATTTAAATAGTTGTATCGGTTGCGGTGCTTGCGTCATTGCTTGTAACGCTGAAAATAATGTCCCTGTTGTTGGTAAGGATGAAATTGGTCGTGCTCGTGAGATGCATTGGATCCGTATCGATCGTTACTATACCAGTGATACTACAAAAGAAAATGCCGAAGATAAAGGACTTGGTAAATTGGATATGTATGGTGAAATGGAAAAGCCAGCATCAGACAATCCACAAATCATGTTCCAGCCTGTTATGTGTCAACATTGTAATCACGCTCCTTGTGAAACAGTTTGTCCAGTAGCAGCAACAACACATAGTTCTGACGGATTAAATATGATGGCTTACAACCGTTGTGTGGGTACTCGTTATTGCGCAAACAACTGTCCATATAAAGTACGTCGTTACAACTGGTTTAAGTATAGCGATAATGATCAGTTCCCTTATAACATGAATGATAGTTTAGGTAAGATGGTTTTAAATCCAGATGTTACCGTTCGTTCACGTGGAGTCATGGAAAAATGTTCAATGTGTATTCAACGTATTCAGTATGGTCGCTTAGATGCTAAGAAAGAAGGTCGTCGTCCAAAAGATGGTGAAATTAAAACAGCATGCGCACAAGGTTGTCCTACGAATGCAATTGTATTTGGTGATTACAATGATCCAAATTCTCAAATAAGTGAACTCTTCAAAGACGAGCGTAGTTATCATTTGCTTGCTTCTGTGGGAACACGTCCTTCTGTATTCTATCAAACGAAAGTTTGGAATCGTACGGAAGAGCCAGTAAAAAATCATCATTCATAAAAAAGAAATTAATCTCGAGTATAGTATTCTTCTCTTATGCATAAAGAATCGGAACTTCGTCCTCCACTCATCCTAGGTGACAAAACCTGGCACAACATCACAGAAGATGTTTGCCGCCCGGTGGAATCAAAAGCCAACAAATGGTGGTGGCTTGCCTTCTCTGTATCACTAGCTGCATTTTTGTGGTGGGTGATCGCAGTATCGTACACAGTTGGAACCGGCCTTGGGGTTTGGGGTTTAAATAAAACCGTAGGTTGGGCGTGGGATATCACTAACTTCGTTTGGTGGGTAGGTATTGGTCATGCTGGAACCTTGATCTCAGCCATCCTTTTATTGTTCCGTCAGAAATGGCGTTTGTCAATCAACCGTTCTGCAGAAGCGATGACCATCTTCGCGGTAATTTGTGCCGCAAGTTTTATCGTTTCTCACATGGGTCGTCCTTGGGTAGCTTACTGGCCATTACCTCTTCCTAACCAGTTTGGTTCTTTATGGGTGAACTTTAACTCACCACTTGTTTGGGACGTATTTGCGATCTCTACTTATTTTAGTGTATCGTTAGCATTCTGGTATACTGGATTGATTCCTGACTTTGCTGTTATTCGTGATCGTGCAAACACAAAATGGCGCAAGCGTATTTATACCATCTTAAGTTTTGGATGGGTGGGATCAGCAAAAAACTGGCAACGTTTTGAAGAGGTTTCGCTCGTACTTGCTGGACTTTCAACACCGCTTGTACTTTCGGTTCACTCCGTAGTATCCATGGACTTCGCTACGTCGATCGTTCCTGGTTGGCATACCACCATCTTCCCACCGTACTTCGTTGCAGGTGCGATTTTCTCAGGATTTGCCATGGTGCAAACACTCTTGATCATCGTTCGTAAAGTATTAACACTTGAAGATTATATCACCATCTACCACATCGATATGATGAACCGAGTGATCTTGATCACAGGCTCTATTGTAGGTGTGGCTTACATCACTGAATTTTTCATCGCATGGTACTCAGGTGTAGAATATGAACAATACGCATTCATCAATCGAGCAACTGGTCCTTACTGGTGGGCATATTGGAGTATGATGACATGTAACGTAATCACGCCACAGTTATTCTGGTCAAAGAAATTACGCGAAAGTGTATTCGCTACATTTATCATTTCCATCTTCGTTAACGTGGGAATGTGGTTTGAGCGATTTGTAATTATCGTTACTTCCCTTCACCGTGATTATTTACCAAGTAGCTGGACCATGTACAGTCCAACTTGGGTGGAAGCTGGAATTTTCATTGGTTCGATCGGATTATTCTTCACTTGCTTCTTGATTTTCGTTCGTGTATTCCCCGTTATTGCAATGTCGGAATTGAAAACGATTGTAAAATCATCTTCAGAAGGTGCTAAAAAGAAACAGGCTGCAACCGCTAAACAAGAGACACACTAATGAGCGCAAAGAATAAAAAATTCGTTTATGGCATTTTTAACGACGATCAAGTTGTTCTAAATGCAATTCCTGCCCTTAGAAGTAAGGGTTTGAAAGTAAAGGATGTGATTTCTCCATTTCCGATTCACGGATTGGATGATGTATTGGGATTAGAACGTACTCGTATCTCTATCGCTTGTTTCCTTTTTGGAATGACAGGCTGTGGTTTAGCATTGCTGATGACCAGTTACATGAACATCTTCGATTGGCCAATGGATATTGGAGGAAAGCCAAGTTTTGCATTCTACAAAAACTTACCAGCCTTCATCCC
The DNA here is from genome assembly GCA_016709725.1 of Bacteroidota bacterium. Taxonomy (GTDB): domain Bacteria; phylum Bacteroidota; class Bacteroidia; order AKYH767-A; family OLB10; genus JAJTFW01. The sequence goes on along the minus strand of JADJMG010000001.1, from coordinate 348,327 downwards.
GGTAACGTTTGAAAGTACTGTATTATGTGCTGCACATGGTATGGTAATTACTTTTCTTTTGAGAAGTAAATTATTACCAGGTGTAGAACCCCATGTAATTCACCCGCGCATGTCCGACGATCAATTCGTAATGGCTGTGCAAATTAATGATGATAGCGAAATTGCAAATGTGGAGTCTCAACTTCGCGCAGCCGGTGCTATTGAAACTAAAAATAAAAAACAGAGAACCCATTGCTATGAATAAGCCAGTTGTGTTCCTTTCTTCGCTTGCATGTCTCGCCATTGTCCTCTTGACTTCTTGTGGTAGAGATGCAAATGATCCAGGAACGGAATATATGCCCGACATGTACCGTTCACCTGCCTATGCAGTCTATTCTGCTAATCCGAACTTTACGGATAGCTTGACCATGCAAACTCCTGTTAAAGGAACCATTCCGAGAGGTTATACTTTCTTCTCTTATCCTTCAACACTTGAAGGTTATGAAGCTGCCGGTCGAGATGTAAAAAATCCATTGCTATTTACTGCAGAGAATCTTGCAGAAGGACAACGTCTCTATGGAATTTTTTGTACCCATTGCCATGGCGAGGCCGGTCAAGGTGATGGAAACTTAGTGGCGATTGGAAAATTCCCTCCTCCACCAAGCTATTCAGCAGGAAACTCAAGTCGTGGAGGTCTAGTAAAGGATCTCAGCGATGGAAAAATATTTCATACAATTACGTATGGTGTGAATTTAATGGGGCCACATGCTTCTCAACTTAACCCTGAGGAAAGATGGAAGATCACCATGTATGTTCACCAATTACAAGGAAACGCTACTGCTCCTGTAGGCGCAGATTCAACAGCAACTAAAGACTCTTCGAATGCCACTGCAATGGCAAAATAATTAAACAGAAATTAGAATATATGGGACATCACGGACCTATCGAAGTTACAACCACTCAACCTTACGATTTTACATCTAAGAATAAGATGTACGCGATCGCTATGATTGTGATTGGTATTGTTTCCATCGCTGCTCAGTTTATGACACATCATGAACAAACATGGGCCAACTTATTATGGAGCAATTTTATTTTTATGGCACTCGCTCTTGGAGCAACCTTTTTTCTGGCGCTACAATATGTGGCGGAAGTAGGTTGGAGCGCGGTGATTTATCGCCCTCTTGAAGCTATGGGACAAAGTTTACCAATTGCTGGTATCATAATGATCATCATTATTGCTTTCGGTGGACAACAAATTTATCATTGGATGGGTGATGGACTTACTGATCCTAACTCTGCTAATTATGATAAGATTATTGCAGGTAAATCCGCCTTCTTGAACCCGGGTTTCTTTTGGGTGAGAGTAATTCTTTACTTTGTTATTTGGAGTTTCTTCGCGCGTTTATTCAGATCGAATTCATTAAAAATGGATGAGGGAAGTGATAGTGTAGGTGCGTATTTGAGAAATCGTCGTTCAGGTGCAGCGTTCTTAGTATTGTTCGCTATCACAGAATCCTTAATGTCATGGGATTTTATCATGTCAATCGAGTCGCATTGGTATTCTACATTGTTTGGATGGTATACGTTCGCTGGATTGTTTGTAACCACTTTAGCGGTATTAGCATTTATCGTGGCGTATTTAAAACACCGTGGATACTTAGAAGAAGTTACAGAACATCACTTACACGATATTGGTAAATTTATGTTTGCCTTCAGTATTTTCTGGACGTATTTATGGTTCTCTCAGTTTATGTTGATCTGGTATTCAAACATTGGTGAAGAGGTAACTTATTTCATGTTACGTCAAGATCATTACCGTGGTATTTGGTTGGCAGCATTCTTTATTAACTTCATTGATCCGTTTTTAATTTTGATGACACGTGATGCAAAACGTAAAAAGTTTCTGTTGATGTTTATGTCGATTGTGATCTTCGTGGGTCACTGGTTAGATTTTTACATCATGGTAGTTCCTGGTTCAATGGTAACTGCAACACATGCACTTGCCGCACATGGAGCTGACGCAGCACATGCAGCACATGGCGCAGCAGCTGCTCATCATGAGTTGTTAATTGGAAGTATTGGTTGGATGGAGGTAGGAACCACCATCGGCTTTATTGGTCTATTTGCATACATCACACAACATTACATGAGTAAAGCTCCATTGGTGGTGAAGAATCATCCAATGATGGAAGAAAGTTTACATCATGCTATATAATTATTATTAAATCTAGAATCTACTTAAATTAAATATTTCGAAAAGCTATGAACTTGTTGTTAACCCTAGCAGTTGTCTTTGGTATTCTGGTGCTTGTCCGAATAGCGAATGTTGCCCAAATGGCAGCAGAGCTTTCTGGAGAAACCGACGAAGAAGAAGAGGAAAAAGCAAATAAATGGAATAGCCTCGGATTCCTTCTGTTTATGGTGATTGGTTTGCCGTTAATGGTGTATTGCACTATTAAGTGGAGACCGTTAATGTTACCTGTGGCAGCATCAGAGCATGGTGTAGGAGTAGATAAACTCATGGATATTAACTGGTGGGTGCTTATTGTCACTTTCTTTATTACATCTATTTTACTTTTTTGGTTTGCTTATAAATATCGCTACAATAAAAATAGAAGATCTTATTATTTCCACGATAACATGAAGTTGGAAATGATTTGGACAGTAGTTCCTACCATCGTTCTTTCTGGATTAATTGTAACGGGATTGATGGAATGGAATAAGATCACTGATTTGACGAAATCGGAGCAAGGAATGAAAGTGCAGATTTATGCAAAGCAATTTGATTTCACCGCACGATATGCAGGAAAAGATAATAAACTCGGATCTTCTTTCTTTAGAAATATTACGGATGCAAATCCATTAGGAGTAGATTCTTCCGATGCGAATGCTGCTGATGATAAGTTTTCTTCTGAATTAGTAATGCCCGTTGGTGAAGAAATTGAATTGGTAATTAATTCTAGAGATGTCATTCACTCCGTTTATCTTCCACATTTCCGTGCACAGATGAATGCAGTTCCTGGAATGACAACACGTTTTCATTTTAAGCCTACCATCACTACGTCCAAAATGAAAGAGATTACGGGTGACCCAAAGTTTGAATACATTTTGTTGTGTAATAAAATTTGTGGCGTGGCTCATTATAATATGAAGATGCCAGTGCGTGTACTGGAAAAAGATGAGTTTACTAAATGGTTGAGAGAACAAAAAAGAGTGTTTACTCGTGAATCACTTAATGCAGCGGCAGTTGCTGACTCAACGAAAGCAGCCGTAGACTCTACAGTAATAGTAAGTGCGAAATAATTTCGCGATATAGTTCAACGAATCAAATTACAAAGAGAAAATAATCACCAATGGAAGTGAATCAACATAACGAAGTGACAGCTCATCATGATGACCACAGTCATCACGGGCATGATCATCATCACGAACATGAAGAAAGTAATAACTTCTTTGCGAAGTACGTTTTTACTACAGATCATAAAATGATCTCTAAGCAGTTCTTGATAACTGCAATTGTAATGGCATTCTTGGCTATGGCCATGTCAATGATTTTCCGTTTGCAATTGGCTTGGCCAGATGTGAAATTCCCTTTCTTGGAAGATGTATTAGGCCGATGGGCGAAAGACGGAAAATTAGATCCCGGCTTTTATTTAGCATTGGTTACTTTGCATGGTACGATCATGGTTTTCTTTGTACTTACCGGTGGATTATCGGGAACATTTGCCAATTTACTCATTCCACTTCAAGTGGGAGCACGCGATATGGCCTCAGGATTCCTGAACGCACTTTCGTTCTGGTTCTTCTTCGCTTCAACTTTAGTAATGTGTTCTTCGCTATTCATTGAAGCAGGTCCTGCATCGGCTGGTTGGACAATTTATCCACCACTGAGCGCATTACCGCAAGCCATCGGTGGCTCTGGTTTAGGAATGACATTGTGGTTAATTTCCATGGCGTTGTTCATTGCATCATCGTTATTAGGTGGTATCAATTACGTTACTACCGTTCTGAACCTTCGTACGAAAGGAATGAACATGACGAAATTGCCGCTTACAGTTTGGGCGCTCTTCATTACTGCAATTCTTGGAGTGCTTTCTTTCCCAGTATTATTAGCAGCAGCGTTGTTGTTAATCTTCGATCGTAGCTTCGGAACAAGTTTCTTCTTAAGTGATATCTTTATTGATGGTGCACCCTTGGATTACGCAGGTGGATCGCCCATCTTATTCCAACATTTATTCTGGTTCCTGGGTCACCCTGAAGTATACATCGTTTTACTTCCTGCATTAGGTCTTGCTTCAGAAGTTATCTCTGTGAATTCTCGTAAACCAATTTTCGGTTATAAAGCCATGATTGGTTCGATGTTGGTGATTGCATTCCTTTCATTTATTGTTTGGGGTCATCATATGTTTATTACCGGTATGAATCCATTCCTTGGTTCGGTATTCGTATTTACAACACTTCTGGTTGCGATTCCATCCGCTGTTAAAGTCTTCAACTATTTAACGACACTATGGAAGGAAATATTCAGTTTACACCGCAAATGATGTTTGCGATGGGATTGGTTTCAACATTTATCACAGGTGGATTAACTGGAATTATTTTAGGAGATTCAACGCTCGATATTAATGTGCATGATACGTATTTTGTGGTAGCTCACTTCCACATCGTAATGGGTTCTTCTGCTATCTTCGGAATGTTTGCCGGTGTGTATCATTGGTTCCCGAGAATGTATGGTCGAATGATGAACCGTAAATTAGGTATGCTCACTTTTGGTTAACCTTATTCGGAGTATATGGAGTGTTCTTCCCAATGCATTTCTTAGGATTGGGTGGTGTGCCACGTCGTTATTATGCCAACACTGGTTATGAAGCTTTCAACGCATTCGTAGATATCAATGTGATCATTACCGTTTTTGCAATTCTTGCCGGATTCGCTCAATTGATCTTCGCATTTAACTTCTTCTATAGCATTTTCAAAGGTAAAAAATCAGTTCAGAATCCATGGAAAGCGAATACCCTCGAGTGGACCGCTCCCGTTGAACAACTTCACGGAAACTGGCCAGGGGAACTTCCAACCGTTCATCGTTGGCCTTACGATTACAGTAAGCCCGGTGCACCTGAAGATTTTATCATGCAAACCGTCCCTTACTCCGAAACACCAGAGAGTAATACGCCCGATGATCATAAACATTAAAAAATTATTAAAAGCCTAGGGTTTAAACTCTAGGCTTTTTTGTTTCAATCTAAATGATCCAGTTTTTTTATTCTCCGCTGATGGAATAATATTAATTTTGTAAGATGAACCACTTCGAGAATAAGGCCGCTTGGGCGATGCAAAAGGATGAGCAAGATGAGTTGGCTTCTTTTCGTCAACGCTTTCATATTCCGCTGCATCATGGACAAGAGACTGTCTATTTTTGTGGAAACTCTTTAGGACTGCAACCCAAGCAAACAAGTCACTATGTATTGCAAGAGTTGCAAGATTGGGCAACACTCGGCGTTGAAGGTCATTTTAAACCGCATACAGGCTGGTTTGGTTATCATGAACTCTTGAGAGATGCCACGGCTCGCTTAGTAGGCGCACAACCACACGAAGTAGTAGTGATGAATCACCTTACCGTAAACCTTCACTTGTTATTGGTTTCGTTTTATCGCCCTACTGCTGATCGATATAAAATTATTTGTGAAGGAGGAGCGTTTCCTTCCGACCGATATGCCTTGCAATCACAAGTGGAATGGCATGGGTTTGAAGCCGCCGATGCACTCATCGAATTACAACCTCGTAAAGGAGAAGAGTTAGTACGTCATGAAGATATTATTGAAGCCATCAACGATTGCGGTGATGCCTTAGCGTTAGTAATGCTTGGTGGCGTGCATTATTTTACCGGACAAGTGCTCAATATGAAAGCCATTACCGAAGCAGCACATGAAGTGGAGGCTTATGCTGGATTTGATTTAGCACACGCCGCCGGAAATTTAGAATTGAAATTGCATGAGTGGAATGTAGATTTTGCAGCTTGGTGTTCGTACAAATATTTGAATGGTGGTCCTGGAACCGTAGGAGGGGCCTACATTCACGAACGACATGCAAAGAATGCGCACCTACCTCGTTTTGCCGGTTGGTGGGGCAATGATCCCAATCAACGATTTAAAATGCCACATCGATTTGTTCCCGTTCCCACCGCCGATTCTTGGCAGTTAAGCAACGCACCTATTTTAGAGATGGCAGCCTTGCGTGCATCCTTAGAGTTGTTTGACGAAGCAGGCATGTCGCGACTCACTGCAAAAGGAAAAGAACTTACGTCGTATTTGCTATTTATCATTCGAGATGTGTTAAAGGAAAAAGGTAAAAGTGAATGGGTGCACATCATCACGCCTTTTGAAGAGCAAATGCAAGGCTGTCAACTCTCACTTAAGTTTATGAAAGATGGTAAGGCCATTTTTGATCAACTCACAGCACAAGGAGTAATTTCCGATTGGCGCGAACCCGATCAAGAAGGAAGAACTGAAGGCGTAATTCGCGTAGCTCCGGTACCGTTATATAATTCCTTTATGGATGTATGGCGATTTGGAGAGATATTAAAAACAGCGTTGTAAAAAAATCGCATTGATGCGAAATACGAATAAACACGTCGCGAGGCTTCGCGATGCGAAACTGTTGCGAAAGGCAAGCGCTAGTTTAATTTCGAGGTTTATAATTTACTACGTATAGATCCGCGATAATCCGATTAATCCGTTTTATCCGCGCCTTCAAAATTAGCAGCTTGATTTTACGATGGTTGATCATAATAAATCTTAATAATCATAACAGATCAGCGGCCTGTTCAGTATAGTTTAAAGAAAGATTTTAAGTAGAACACCACTTTTCCTTCGCAAAATGATTATTTTTACCTCCTACCACCACTATGAAAAAATTCACTCTCATCGGCTCCGGATTAGTAGGATCACTTCTTTCCATCTACCTTTCAAAACGCGGATATAAAGTTTCTATGTACGAACGTCGCCCCGACTTACGTACCAATCGAATTAGCGCAGGACGTTCCATCAATTTAGCGCTGAGCGATCGAGGTTGGAGAGGATTAGAAAAAGTAGGAATCGCTGATGAAGTTCGTAAAGTAGCCTTGCCGATGAAAGGTCGCATCATGCACGACATCAATAGCCAACTAAGTTACCAACCTTATGGAAAGGAAGGTCAAGCAATTTATTCCGTTTCTAGAGGTGGATTAAATTGTGTGTTGATGGATTTAGCAGAAAAGCAAGGTGTAGAAATTTTCTTCAACGAAAAATGCGACAGCGTCGATTTGAAAAAGGGAAATGCAGTTTTTGAAAATTTTGAAACGCAAAAGAAAACAGAAGTTCATGCCGATTATCTTTTTGCAACCGATGGTGCCGGTTCCGCAGCTCGATTGCAACTACAATTATCAACCGATCGGTTTCAATATTCGCAGCAGTACCTTGAACATGGTTATAAGGAACTAAGTATTCCACCTACACCAGAAGGCGATTTCGCTATGGATCCAACCGCACTTCATATTTGGCCGCGAGGTTCTTTCATGCTAATCGCATTGCCGAATATGGATAAGTCATTTACGTGCACTTTATTTTCCTTTTGATGGCGAAAATTCTTTTAATTCACTCGATACAGAGGAAAAAATGATGACGTTCTTCACTAAAATGTTTCCCGATGCTGTGCCCTTGATGCCTACTTTAAAAACAGATTATTTTGAAAATCCAACTTGTTCATTAGGTATCATCCGTTGTTTCCCTTGGAGCTACGAAGATAAATTATTGTTGGTGGGCGATGCAGCACATGCCATTGTTCCGTTCTATGGACAAGGAATGAATTGCGGATTTGAAGATTGTGTTGTACTCGATCAACTCATGGATGCTCACGGTGAAGATTGGAAAACGATATTCAACGAATTTGAAGTGTCGCGTAAACCCGACAGTGATGCCATTGCAGATTTAGCAGTTGCTAATTTTATTGAAATGCGTGATCGGGTTGGACAAAAAGAATTTCTTCTTCAGAAAAAAATTGAAGCCTGGTTCAGCACTAAGTATCCTGAAAAATGGATTCCACTTTATACCATGGTTACTTTCTCTCCCGATATCCGCTACAGCGAAGCTCTGCGCGAAGGTCAACGCCAAGAATCAATTATGAAAAAAGTGATGGCCCTCGACAACATCGACTCCAAATGGAATTCAGAAGAAGTCGAAAATTTAATGCTTGAGCTATTGAATAGTAAATAGAATTTTTTTGTAGTTTGATTTTAACTTCTTTTTTTGAGTTGCAATCAAATAACTAATTTTATTTTATTACTCCCTCTCCTCTAGAGAGGGTCGCGAAGCCTCGCGAGGGAGAGGCTTGAACATTAATTTGAATTTCATTTGCTTTCATTCGAACATTGGCTTTTAAACGAAGGAGTTTTTCTCGCAATCCCGATAGCTATCGGGACGCCAAGGCGCTAAGGCTACGCTACGATAAATTTTCTCGCAAAGACGCCAAGGCGCTAAGGCTGCGCTACGATAAATTTTCTCGCAATTAGACACAAATTTTTTTCACAGAGAACAAAAGTTTGTGTGCTCTAAGGTATCCGTAAAAACTCAAGTGTACTCTTGTGTCTTTATTGCCTGCCTGCTGCAGGCAGGTTAAAAAATCTGAAGAAGAAGCTGAATTTTAATTAATGTGTATAATTTGTATACAGAGAAAATCTCACTTGAAGCTTGAAGCCAGAAGCTTGTAGCTTCTCAAAAGCGTTCGCCAAATTAAATTCATCTAAAATTTCATCCGTAAAAACTAACTAACTTTCTCGAGCAACGATTTCGCTTCATCTGCTGCTCTCCGACAATGATTTCTTACCTGAAAAACTCTCGATAACAACTTCGCTACTTTCTGCGTCTCGGCTTCTTTTTCAATTTCGTCAATTAAATTCATTGTACTCTGCATACCAAACGAAACTAAATAAGTTTTAAGATGCTCCAACGAATTAATAATCGAATCTTTTTCATTCAACGTGATGGCATCATCCAACGTCTTCATAATAAAAGGCAATTGCGCCATGTATTCATTCAGTAAATTTCGAATGGGTTTTGATTCACCATTTTTATAATTTGCTAATACATCCGCTTTAATTAATACTAACTCAACTTCTGCAAGTTTAGACGTGATGTCCTTGATCGCATTCGAAATTTGCAATTCTTTCTTTTCTGCTTTACTCGGCGCTTCCGATTTTACTTCGGCAACAGGAGGTGTAATGATTGTTTCTTTCTTACGTTCTTGTACAGGTTCAACTGCTTCAGTTTTTACGCGTGTATTTACCGTTTGCTTCGTTCTTGGTTGTGATAGTGTGGAATCGGGGAGTGGACTCGGTGGAAGAGTTCTCAGACGCTGAAGGTTTCCATTCATCATGAAAATAATAATCACTAAAACTGCAATCACGCCGCCAAGAATGTAAACTAAATTGTTTAGTTGTTCATTTTTCTGACTGATCACGGTATCATTCGCATCGCTATTTTCTTTAGCAGACTTTTTTTCTTGGTCGATGGAATTTAAAATGTTTTGTAGTGAATCCATCTGCAACAACAAAGCACTTTTGGATAAACTATCCTTGATTGTCCAGGCGGCTTCTTTTGCTACAAATGCAGTTTTTGGATTTCCAACTGCAAGATGCCAGTCCGAATAAGTTTCATATACTTTGATTAATTCATCATACTGCTTCGTATTTTCTGCCCAACGTAATGCACTATCTAAAAATGGAGAAGCTGGCTTATTCTTGCGCTGAGCCATTAAATAATTAGCGGTCCAAACCGATGCTTTGATTTTCGTATTGGCATTTTCAGCACTTACCATTTGTTCGTTAATGCTATCCAATGAAATAAATGCATCTTTTGCCTTGCCTTCTTTCCAGCACTGAACGGCCCTCGTTAGTGTTTCTTTCATGCTACTATCGCTCATGACTGTCGATTGCGCATCTACTCTGAAACAAGCAGTTAGTACTAAAACAATTGAAATGGATAAAATAGACCTCATAGAAGTCAAAGTAATGGTATTTTTCTTGCTTTTGACGTGCAAGTGTCATGACTTTTCCACGTTGGGGAAGGGCTTATTAACAGTCAACAGAACTTATGAATATTGCAGCTTTTGAGAAGAATTTTATCTCTGCTTTTTACTAGGTTTGTAAATCAGTAAAATTCGCATGTCAGATACCTTGCAAAAAACAAAGAAATTCCCCGTTTCGCACATGGCGGAAAACTTAATTGGTTCCGAAATCATTAAGTTAGGAAATGAAGTAAATGAAAGAATTAAGAATGGAGAAAAAGTTTTCAATTTTACCATTGGAGATTTTGATCCTTCCATCTTCCCCATTCCACAAGAATTAGAGGATGAAATCATCACCGCCTATAGGAATCATCTCACTAATTATCCCATGGCCAATGGAATGCCCGACTTACGTACTGCGGTTTCTTCATGGAATAAGAGACTTTATAATTTAGATTATTCGCCTGCCGAAGTGCTCATTGCTGGTGGGGCCCGCCCGATCATCTATGCTATTTACAATACCATTCTCGATAAAGGTGATAAAGTTATTTATCCGATTCCCTCCTGGAATAATAATCACTATTGTCACTTACTTGGCGCAGAGGGAATTCAAGTAAATTGTTCACATGAAAATAATTTCATGCCCACGGCAAGCGAAATCTTGCCTCATGTAAAGGGAGCTACCCTGTTAGCACTTTGTTCCCCTCAGAATCCTACAGGTACCGTCTTCACCAAAAAGCAGTTGGAAGAAATTTGTGATTGTGTATTGGAAGAAAATGCAAAGCGTGGTGAGAACGAAAAACCATTGTATGTTATGTACGATCAAATTTATGGTGCTTTATTATACGGAGATAATAAGCATGTTGACCCGGTATCATTGCGACCAGAAATGAGACCTTTTACGATTTATGTAGATGGGATTTCAAAGTCTTTTGCCGCGACGGGTGTGAGAGTAGGATGGGCCATGGGTCCCGCTTTTTTGATGGATAAAATGAAAGCAATTTTAAGTCATATAGGAGCTTGGTCCCCCAAGCCTGAACAAATGGCCACCGCAAAATTTTTGGAAAATAAGAATGCAGTTGATGAATATTTGGTTGATTTTAAATCGGAGATACATCAGCGATTGCAAACCTTATATCAAGGATTTTGCTCCTTGAAGAAGGAAGGATTTGCCGTGCAATGCATCGAACCTCGTGGTGCTATTTATCTTACCTTGCAATTTGATTTGGTAGGGAAGAAAACAGAGGAAGGTAATTTACTAAAATCGAATCAGGATGTTGCCTCTTATTTGCTCGATAAAGCCAAGTTAGCCATTGTGCCTTTCACGGCTTTTGGTGCCGATCAAAATAATTCTTGGTACCGATTATCGGTTGGTACCTGTAAGACAGAGGGGATTCCAGAGGTGTTTTCATTGCTCCGTTCCGCTCTTTCAGCATTAAAATAAGCCTATTACTCATGCTATTCGCACTTCTTGTCGATTTATCGAAGGATAGCATGCATTTTTTTACTTGTTTTGCGGCTCGATTAGTATTGTTTAATCTCATTAAATTGTTTCTCTATGAATAATAATTATTGTGTAATCATGGCAGGCGGAGTAGGTAGCCGTTTCTGGCCTATGAGTCGTAATGAAACCCCCAAACAATTTCTTGATGTACTCGGAACTGGTAAATCACTTATTCAGCAAACCTGCGATCGTTTTTTGAAAGTTTGTCCAAAGGAAAATATCATCATCGTTACCAATGCCGATCATAAAAAGAAAGTGTTGGAGCAATTGCCTTACTTAAATCCTGATCAAGTACTGGGCGAACCTTTGCGTCGTAATACTGCTCCTTGTGTCATTTATGCAGCAAGTAAAATCTATAAGCGAAATAAAAATGCAAATATCGTGGTCGCACCAAGTGATCATGTAATTTTAAATGAAGCAGCGTTTACAGAAGCCGTATCTAGTTGTTTGAAGTTTACAAAAGATGATGATGTGCTATTAACGATCGGAATTAAACCTTCACGGCCCGATACTGGCTATGGATATATCCAGTTTATAGATGATAAGAAGGAGAAAAAGAATAAGATTTCAAAAGTGAAAACGTTCACAGAAAAACCAAACCTGGAAATGGCTAAGTTTTTTTTGCAGACAGGTGAATTTTTATGGAATGCAGGAATCTTTATTTGGAATGTAAAATCAATTTTGTCTGCATTCGAAGAACATCTACCTGAAATGTCGGCCATCTTTAAAGAAGGTGTCGATTTATATGATACGCCTGCTGAAGACGAATTTATTAAATCTGCGTATGAGCAATGCACCAATATTTCGATCGACTTCGGATTGATGGAAAAAGCGAAGAACGTTCATGTGATGAGTTCTGAATTTGGATGGAGTGATTTGGGAACTTGGGGCTCCATGTATGAGCATGTGAAGCACGACGAAAATGCAAATGCAATTGTGGGTAAGAATGTGATGTTGTACGATACCACGAATTGTGTTGTGAATATGCCGAAGGACAAACTCGTGGTTTTGCAAGGACTCGATGATTATATCGTAGTGGAATCGGATAATATATTATTGGTCTGCAAAAAAGTAGATGAGCAAATGATCCGTCAATTTGTGAATGACGTGAAGTTGCAAAAAGGGGAGAAGTACGTATAAGCGTTAAACTTTGCGGTAGTTGTGAAAATAACTTTTTATTTTCATTGCTAACACTCCAAAAATCGCTTCACTAAAAATACTTCCACTCATCTTACTTTGTCCTTCACTTCGATCGGTAAAGATGATGGGTACTTCTTTTAATTTAAATCCTAGACGCCATGCTGCAAATTTCATTTCAATTTGGAAGGCATAACCCGTGAACTTGATTTTGTTTAAATCAATTACTTCTAAAACTTTTCTGGAATAGCATTTGAATCCAGCTGTGGTATCTCGGATAGGCATTCCCGTTATGTTTCGAACATACATGGAAGCAAAGTAGGACATCATCACTCTTCCCATTGGCCAATTTACTACGTTTACTCCCGTAATGTATCGAGAGCCAATGCTCAAGTCATTCCCGTCCTCGGAACAAGCGCGATATAATCGAACTAGATCCTCTGGGTTATGTGAAAAATCAGCATCCATCTCAAAAATATATGCATAGCTTTTTTTCAAAGCCCAATGAAATCCATGAATGTAAGCAGTACCAAGCCCTAATTTTCCACTTCTTTCTTCAATAAATAAACGATCAGGATAATCTACTTGTAATCCTTTTACAATTTGTGCTGTACCATCTTTTGAGTTGTCATCAATAATCAACAAATGAAACGGATGAGGCAATTGCATCACCGTTCGGATCATTTTGCCGATGTTCTCCTTCTCGTTGTAAGTAGGTATGATGACTAAAGAATCTGACAAGGGCTGATGTGTTTTACTATTTTAATTTTTATTTCTTGTTGTCAGATTTACCATTTCAGCAGCCACGCAAACACTAATGGCGCAACAATGCTCGCATCTGATTCAATAATGAACTTTGGCGTTTTGATGTCTAGTTTTCCCCATGTAATTTTTTCATTGGGAACAGCTCCACTGTAAGATCCGTAACTGGTTGTTGAATCACTGATCTGACAAAAGTACGACCAAAAAGGAATGTCGTGCATCTCCATATCTTGGTATAACATCGGCACCACACAAATTGGAAAATCGCCCGCAATTCCGCCACCTACTTGGAAGAAACCAATGCCTTTGCCGCCTGAATTTTGAATATAATAATCGGCCAGCCAAGTCATGTATTCAATACCACTTTTCATGGTGGATGGATTTAATTCTTTCTTGATACAATAAGAAGCAAAAATATTTCCCATCGTAGAATCTTCCCATCCCGGAACAATAATCGGCAAATTACGCTCTGCAGCAGCAATCATCCAACTGTTCTTCGGATCAATTTCATAGTACTGCTCCATCTCTTTACTCAACAACATTTTGTACATGTACTCATGCGGAAAGTAACGCTCTCCTTTATCTTGAGCACCTTTCCATTGTTTAAAGATGTGCTTTTGGATACGTCGAAATGCTTCTTCTTCAGGAATGCAAGTATCCGTAACACGATTGAATCCTCCCTCTAATAAATCCCATTCATCTTGTGGACTCAAGTCACGGTAATTCGGAACGCGTTTGTAATGTGAATGCGCTACTAAATTCATAATGTCCTCTTCTAAATTCGCTCCCGTGCAAGAAATAATATCTACTTTGCCTTGTCGAATCATTTCTGCAAGTGAAATTCCAAGCTCTGCAGTGCTCATGGCTCCCGCTAATGTGATCATCATCTTTCCACCTTCGAGCAAATGTTGCTCATATCCTTTCGCTGCATCCACCATCGCCGCAGCATTAAAATGGCGATAATGTTTTATCATGAATTCTGAAATAGGACCTCTTTGCATGTATTCTTTGATTTAGTGTTTTATAGTTGGGCAAAAGTAAACGAAACTCAGAAAGCACTTCTTGTTTACGGAATAGATTTTTTGATTTCTGTGAATAAGATTTCTGGACTCTTCATGCCAATCCTAAATAGGTTTCCGCCCTCAAGCTTGAGAAGCAATGCTTTACGACCTTCTGAGTAAAATCGATATTCTTCTTTATTTAAAACATTAAAGACAGGATTGTTTAAATGATAGCGATTGTAAATTCCAATTTCTGCATGCGTGATGGCATTTAGTGGAAGACTCACTTCTTTCTTTCTGGATGAAATAAGATGGAGTGCATTATTCCTTAGTTCGATGGTATAGTAGGGGATAAACCAAAGCACTACACATAATAGTAAGATTACATTTCCAACAATAAAAAATACCCCATCAATACTTCCTTTTTCTTCACTGTAAAAATGTGCAATGAAGCAAAATATCATCATCACCAATCTTCTCGATAATCCATAATAATTTCGACCGAGGTAATGAACTTCCTTAAATTTTATTTCGTTATTCATAAACTTCCCATTTCATTCTTAAGACCGAAGTAGTGTTGTTGGTGATCCGATAACGATGGTCAAGTCGATCGCCTAAGATCCAAACAATATCTTCTCCATTCATCAATAATAGTTTTTTATTTTTTTGATGAATGGGCAATTTTTTATCAATAAAATAATCACTCAGTTTTTTCTTTTGATTCATCCCCAACGGATAGAAACTATCCCCATTTTTCCAAGTTCTTATAGCCAAAGGAAACTGCAAACGTGAGGCATCGATAAAGGCTGTATTTTCTTCTCGAATAGAAGTAGTTAATTCAAATTTGAAGTTGGGCTGAAAAATTAATTCACCTCCAGGCAAATTAATTTTTTTTACGGATGACCGAATTTTTGCTTCAAATGAAAAATCTGCATTTATCTCTTGTAGAATGAAATTTTCCCGATCAATTCTTAAAGTATATTGATTGGAATAAAATGTTTTTCCCGACTCTTGGAGGGCCGCTATAATATCTTCAATGATGTTTCCTCCAAAGCCGAAATCTTTTAAAGCTAACCAAATCAAATAATTTTTTGATGGATGATGCATGAAAGATGTGAAATTGATTTTGACGAAATCACTTTGCTTTTGAATACAAGGTTCGAGTAAGCTTTTAGAGTATTCGTCGACTAAAAAATTCATTTCTTCCATCCTGTTTCCCAACCGAAATAAATTTTCCTGTATCGAAGGGTTTAATTCTTGCAAATTAGGCAGTACTTTATGTCGAATATAGTTTCGCTCATAGTCGGTGGAAGAATTGCTAGCATCCTCTCCCCATTCAATATTGTTTTTGACTGCATACGCTAAGATTTCTTTTTTGGAAAATGATAGTAGCGGACGAATAATTTTCTTATTCCTCGATGGAATTCCACGCAAACTTCCAACTCCTTTTCCAGAAATTAGATTGAGTAAAATAGTTTCAGCTTGGTCATTGCTATGATGAGCGGTAGCAATAAATTCGAAATTATATTTTTCTGTTAATTCATCAAACCAATTATAGCGAAGTTCTCGGGCTGCCATTTGAATGGAAATTCCATTTTCTTTAGCAAACAATTTTGTTTCAAACTTTTGATGGTAGAAGGGTACATCCCATGTTTTGCAAATTACTTCACATAGTTTATCATCTTCGTCAGAGGCACTTCCACGTAAATTGAAATTACAATGGGCCACCGAAATGTTGAAGTGAAGCCGATGAAAAAGATGTAACATCACCATGGAATCCACGCCACCACTTACCGCAAGTAAAATGGGAGTCTCCGAAGTGAGCCCTAATCTCTTGCGACAATAATTCAGAAATTGCTGTTCAAATTTGGTATGCGTCACTCTACAAAGTTAGTTTTTTTTGTACCTCCTGCAACTAAAATTAATCATCTCAATCTTTTTAAATAGTGGTAAGTGCTGTTTTCATAGATTGAGCTTTCAACATACACTCGTCAAATTCTTTTTCAATATTACTATTTGCAGTGATCGCTCCACCTGCTGGATAAAGAAAGATGTCGTTTGAACTATTGTAAAGGATACTCCGAATTACTACGTTGAAATCGAAGTCACCACTTGGAGAAATATAGCCCACAGAGCCAGAGTAGAGGCCACGGCTAAAGAATTCTAATTCTTCAATAATTTCCATCGCTCTAATCTTAGGCGCTCCAGTCATGGAGCCCATCGGAAAGCAAGCTTTCAAAATGGTTGAAAAAGGGGTGTTATCTCTAAGGTAGCGCTAACGGTTGAAATTAATTGATGTACTGATTTAAAGGAGTACGCACCGAAAAGTTCGTCTACTTGTACCGAACCTGTTTGCGCAATTTTGCCTAAATCATTTCGAACTAAATCCACGATCATAACATTTTCTGCTTGCTCTTTTTTGTTGTTTTGAAGTTGATTTTTTAGCATTAAATCTAGAGAAGGATCCGGATCTCTTTTACTCGTTCCCTTGATCGGCTGAGAAATAATTTTGTTTTTCTCCTTGCAAATAAATCTTTCTGGACTGCAACACATCAACCATGAATTTTTGTGACGATAAAGTCCAGAAAATGGAGCCTGGTTCTGTCTTTGCATCGACCACCAAAATTCAGCGGGATCATTGATTTTACCTTTACCCTGGAAGGGTAAGCAATAGTTGATTTCATAAATATCACCTTGTTGTAGATGATGATGTATTTGGCTTAAGGCGTTAGTGTATGGTACTTCAAAAATTAAATCATCTTGAAAAATCAAATTTGGTTTTGGCGAATTGATATTTGCATTTTCTGGAGTGGTTGTTTCTGGAATTGGTATCTCAGTAATGGTGTTGTTGGTAAGATGTTGCTGAAGTAATTTACTTTTTCCACCTTCAATTATTCCTACAAATTCCGGAACAAATAATGTCATCAAGGGAAATCCAATGGGATCTTGATGTTCGCTTTTTAATCTTATTTCAATGCTATTTTTTAGGTCATACGAGAGATGAATAAAGATCCATTTACCATGATGTTTTTGGGTGAACTCGTCAATTTGAGTGAAGGAATCTTGGTCTTCTAAATTCATCAAATCCAATGCATTCCAGCCACTAAGGACCTCAAAATGAAGGTCCAGGCACCTGAAAAGTGCCTGTGTGGAGTAAAATAGCATGTTCGTGCTTTTTCACTTCTTGTAAGATGTAATTAATTAAACTATTGGAATTAAGTATATTAGACATTTAGTGACGATTCTAATTTGAAGTACCCAAAGTATAAAACAAATTCTACTGAAGCTTATAATTTTTACCAATAAAATCCCTCTGTTTACCCTTGATTTTAGGAGGTTAATATAAAGATTTTTCGGTGTATTATGTAAATGATAGATATTAGTAGGAAGACAAATCATGACTAATCTCAGGATAGCTCTATCAAAATGGTTGTGTGAATGCTGAATAGCGGCATATAAAACCAATAAGTAAAACACAAAAACGAACGAGGATGATGAAAAACTACAAACTATTTCAAAAGCTAAGTAAAGCAATTTTTGCGGTATTCTTTGCTTTGTGTGCCTTATGGCCATCAACAGGAACTGCGCAAATGGTTCAACAGCATGAGTCATTTGAAAGCACTACTTTATTTCCAGCACCAGGTTGGAGACAACAAAAATATGCTACCAACGTGAATGGTGCGTTTGTGCTTCAACCCGTAGCTGGGGCAACAAATCCAACCCCTGGAGCTGCTCCTGGTGGTGGTTTAAATTTGATGATGTTTAATTCTTTTGTTGGAACAAACAACGATACATCCATCATTATTACAAAACCATTCGACTTTAGCAATAATGCAGGAACGAATCCTCAGTTTAGTTTTTACATGTATCGCGATAACGCATTTGCTGCTAACGACGATCATATTCGTGTTTACATAAATACTTCCCCCAGCATGAGTGGTGCCACTTTGTTGTCGAATACGTTGGGCGCAAATAAAATGTCGAGGTACTATAATACAGCTCCTGCTTCTGGAGCTAATACTTGGAATCTATATACTTATGATTTGGCTGCTGCAACATATACTGCAAAGCGTTATTATTTCATCATCATGGGTGTTTGTAAGGATGGAAATAACATTTACATGGATCGTGTCACTACAAATACTTATCCAAGTGCAACGAACGCGGCCGATGTAAGTTTTAATTTGTTTTTGCAGAATGGTGCTTCCGTAGGTACGGGTGTTAGTAATCACATGATTGTTGGTGTTCGATGTATTGTAGGCGGAACCAGTGGTTGTGGCGTCGTAAACGGTGCCCTATCAACAGCGGTGAAACTCGATTCTTTAATGATGAATACCAATGGAACTACCAATGTTCTGAATATTGATGATGCAAAAATTTATTATACGGGTGGTAGTGTTCAGTTTGATACTACTTATGTATCTCCTTTTCCAGCTACAGCTGGTTCGGATGATTATCCAAGTAGAAGATTTGGTCAAACGATTGCTGTACCTGGAACTAATCTAGATTTTATTTGCGCGGTGCCGCCGTTGGGGGTACAGCCGGAACATGTCCTTCACCAGGAGGAACAGGAATTTCAGTTACTCCTGACCCAGGAGGATTCTCTTTGGCAGGTGCAAGTCAGATCGATTTGCCTTACTGCGTAGGAACATATACAGTAGGTACTTCATGGTTAAATGGTTCTTACACCAATAATGATTATGTTACCCATGTAATTCTGAATGGCGCTTCAGGTACTGCCATCAATACAACGGTTGGTGCAAAGAACAACAACACCGGGCTTCCTTCGAATCTTGCATGTTTGGTTTCTAATGGTGGACCTGGTTGTGACTTTACTTCACATCCGCCCGATTATGAATATTGGCCTTCTGTACCCGGAAGAACGGTTGTGCTTACGCAAGGACTGGGGTACTCAGTAAATGTAAGAGCAGGTACCTGGAACTCAAATAACAATATTGCTGTTTTCATTGACTTTAATAGAGATGGTGATTTCTTAGATCTTGGAGAAAAACTTGGACAAGTAACCTTACCTGGTTTAGGAAATGCAAATATTGCTTTTACAGTGCCAGCTGCAGGATATACAGGAGTAACTCGTATGCGTGTACGTGAAGTATATGCTTCCTCAAACGTTACTCCTTGTACTCAATTTACCTATGGTGAAATTGAAGATTTCTCAATAGTTATTTCGCCAAGTTGCCCTGCAACCTATAAATTATGGTTAGGAAATACCGACGACTGGAATAATCCAGGTAACTGGTGTGGCGGTGTGCCTACTATTGGTGACGATGCACAAATTAGTCGTGTTCAAGTTTTCCCTCCTACAGGTACCCCAACTCGTCCGTACTTCAAGCCAACCATTAAATCTAATATTTCTGCAACAGCTAATATACTTACCATTTCTAATTTGGATTCGTTAATCATTAACGCACCAAATCCAAGTGCCAATGCTTTGCGTTTAGCGCAGGATTTAGTGAATAATGGTCGTATTTCTGTAGTGAGTTCCTTTACTACTAATTTAACTTATAGTAATGGTACATTAGCAAATAATATTTACACTCCCTTTAAAGCTCAGAGTACCGATGCCCGCTCTCAAATTATTTATTCAGCTGCAGAGTTAACATTGAATAGTTTAATTGGCGGTGATCGAATCAATGGAATTGAATTCAGCCTTTGGTCTAAAGGAAGTTCTGCATCATTCGGTAACTTTACAGTGAGTTATGCATTAGTGCCTTTCACACAACATGCCAGTAATGTTCCTTATGCTGGAGCTTTAACTACGGTTTATGGACCAACAGCACTCACTACTAATTTAGGAGTAAATACACTCAATTTAACTACCCCAATTGTTTGGGATGGCTCTAGCAATTTGTTGATTCAATATTGTTTTGATAATGCCTCCAACATTGGTTCTAATGATGATCGTATATACATCACTCAAACAACAGGTATAAAATCAACATTGATTTTATCTACAACAACAAATGCGGGAAGTGGTTGCTCGTTGGTACCTGGTGCAGGTGTAACCGATAATTTCTTTAGTGGATTGAATTCATTCCGACCTAACTTTACCTTCCTCATTGATCGTCCTTATACAAAAGCCATCTTCGCATTACAAAGAGATTGGATTAATAATGGATTCTTTGATGCAGGTTATAGTCAGGTGTTGATGGATGGAACCGTAGCTCAAAATATCACAGGTACACAACCTACAACATTTAACGAATTAAATATGAGTAAGGGTGCCGTGAATCAAACGGTAACCATGCAAAGAAGTATTACTATCGATTCTTCTTTAATCCTGACTCAAGGATCTATGTTGATGAATGCATTTACGTTGACCATGAATAATCCATCCGTGAATACAGGAAACTTAGTCGCTCCTGCTGACCGTTTGCAAGAACGGCAACTGGATTTTTGATTAGTGAAAATGCAGCCTCTGCCGTAATTTGGAAAAATATAAATGCTATTACAGGTTATCGTGTCATTCCTTTCGGGAATGCAGCCGTGGCATCTCCGCTCTATATTCCTTTCTCCTTTACCCATAATGCAGGAAGCTTGGGTGATTTGTCCATCTCCACGTATAATGCTGTAGGCAACCTGCCTTGGCCACCAACGGTGACTCATTTTAACCCAGCTTCTGGAGCCGGTAATAATGCACCCGCTGCAGCCGATCGTTTCTGGGTGTTAAGTAAAACAGGAGCTAATCCGAATGTGAATGTAGTATTTAGATTCACGGTTGCAGAAAGACCAGTAGGTATGTCTGCTTTCAATCAAGGAAAAGCACAACCATGGAGAACATTAACACAAAATAATGCTTGGATTCGATTAATTACTCCATACACGTCTGTTACGTATACACAAAACTATGGTACCAATGCAGTTCCAGCTTATGATTCCGTGAGGGTTTCTGGATGGGATTGGCCAGTATTGCCAGTGGGCCCAGCGCCTTATTTCTCTCCATCAGCTTCAATTGGAAATTCAAATCCATGGGCAATCAGTTTAAACAATACGCCTTTGCCAATTGATTTGGTTGAGTTCAATGCACAACTCATCAATAAGAAGGTAAAGCTTACATGGACTACGGCCTCTGAAGTAAATAACGACTACTTCACTGTGGAAAGAAGTGATAAAAACGCCATGGATTTTAGTTTCATCGCTACAGTAAATTCTTATATGAATAATAGTAATGTCCTTCTGAATTATGAAGCTTGGGATAATCAGCCTCTGCAAGGAATGCAATACTATCGATTGAAGCAAACGGATTTGGATGGTGAGTTTACCTATTCAGAGTTAAAACCAGTGTTTGTAGGCACATCGAAAACATTTGAAATTACTAACGTTTACGGACATACGCAAAGTAGTGAACAACTTCAAGTGGAGTTTATATACGATAGCGAATTGCCTTTAACTTCAATCATTACCGATGCAACCGGACGCGTGGTGTATCAGAAATTAGTGAACGAAGCGGTACCAGGCTTGAACAAAATGGTGATCGATCAAAGCCTTGCTCAGGGATTGTATTTCATCATCCTTCAAAATCAAGAACAGAAAATATCCTATAAATTCTTTAAATAGTTTGCGCGGGTCCCGCCGCCCCCCCGGGGGCTCCGTGCTCGGCGGCCCCGGAAACGGCATACTTGCTTCATCCAAATGAATGATTAGGAGCTTCGGAGTTTATTCCGAGGCTCCTTTTTTTATGAGGGACTTTTTGCCTTAATTTTCATAGACGGCTCAAAATCAATGGATTTATTTTTAGTTTGGAGCTTTTTCCTTCAAAATGACTACTTTTTACTTGTTTGAAAAGTACATTCACCCTGAATTTTTAGCACATTCGGGAGTGTCTTATTTATTAAAAATTGCTTTTTTTTACGGAAACCTTTCTTTTTCGTTATTAAAATTCTACATTTACAATTAAATTTATGTGAAGTCAGTATTGCTAAACTTAGCAAGCGTGATTTAAGAGTCTAAATTGAACATAGCAAAGTAATCGTTTATTGACAGATCTTCTTTCGGGAAGAGTTAAATAAACATCTTTAAAATTTATCAAATCGACACAATTACAAAATATTAAAATAATTTCTATTATAGAATTCGCCAAACAATTCGCCAAACAAATAAACACATGGAAAACAACTACCAAAACCAAGGATTAATGAGATGTATTTTTACATCGGTACTGGCACTACTTGCGCTCATTTCACCTGAAATTTCAAAAGCGCAAATGGTTCAACAACTTGAATCGTTTGAAAGCGCAACGATTTTCCCCGCCCCAGGTTGGAGGCAGCAAAAGTATGCTACTAACGTAAGTGGAGCATTCGTGCTTCAGCCTTATGCTTCTGCAACGAATCCAGCTCCCGGAGCTGCTCCAGCTGGAGGAGTGAATGCGATGATGTTTAATTCTTTTACCGGAATTAATAATGACACATCCATCATCATTACAAAACCATTTGATTTTAGTAATAATGCGGGCGTGAATCCGCAGTTTAGTTTTTATATGTATCGTGATAATGGTTTTCCACTTGCCGACGATCATATTCGTGTGTATATTAATACCGCTCCTAATATGACAGGGGCTACTTTATTGTCAAACACGTTAGGTGCAAATAAATTACCTAGATATAACGGTTCAGCTCCTGCAGCTACCGCAAATACATGGAATTTGTATACCTATGATTTAGCTGCTGCTAGTTATTTAGCAAAGAGATATTACTTCATCATCATGGGTGTATGTAAGGATGGTAATAACATCTATTTGGATCGTGCTACGACGAATACTTATCCATCGGCTACCTTGGCAAGTGACGTGAAAATCGATCTTTTCTTGCAAAATGGTGCCTCAGTAGGTGTGGGCGTAAATAATCACATGATTGTTGGTGTACGCTGTATTATCGATGGCACCAGTGGTTGTGGTGTGGTGAACGGAGCGCTTTCAACGGCTGTTAAATTGGATTCGCTGTTGATGAATACAAATGGTACTACAAACGTATTGGATATTGACGATGCTAAAATTTATTATACAGGAGGAAGTACGCTTTTTGATACTACCTACGTAAGTCCTTTTCCAGTTACTGCCGGAACAGATGATTACCCAGCTCGCAGATTTGGACAAACCATTGCCGTTCCCGGTACTAACCTCGATTTTGTGAATGCAGCAACATCTTGTGTTTATCTAGAATACGATACTACTTTTTTCTGGTTAACCTATGATATTAAGCCTGCAGCGGTAGGAAGTAATTTTGTGGATGCCGATTTACGTAGCTCCGCAGTAGGTGGAACTGCTGGTACATGTCCTTCACCGGGAGGTACAGGTATTACGGTTACCCCTGGACCTGGAGGTTTCTCTTTACCAGGAGCAAGTCAAATTGATTTACCTTATTGCGTAGGTTCTTATACAGTAGGTACATCATGGTTAGGAGGTTCCTATACCAATAATGATTATATCACGCACGTAATTTTAAATGGTGTAATTCCAACTGCCATTAATACTACAGTCGGAGCAAAAAATAATAATACCGGTCTTCCTTCTAATCTCGCATGTTTGGTTTCTAATTTTGGGCCCGGTTGCGACTTTACGGCACATCCACCCGATTATGAACTATGGCCTGCAGTAACCGGTAGAACGGTCGTATTAACACAAGGAACTGCCTATTCTGTTCAAGTAAGAGCCGGAACATGGAATTCTAGTAATAATATCGCAGTGTTTATTGATTATAACCGCGATGGTGATTTTATTGATGTAGGCGAGAAATTAGGTCAAGTAAGTTTACCTGGTTTGGGAATTGGAAATATCCCCTTCACTACTCCTGCAGCTGGATATACGGGTGTTACCCGAATGAGAGTTCGTGAAGTATTTGCGAATGGAAATATTGATCCTTGTTCTCAACAAACTTTTGGTGAAATTGAAGATTTTACCATTATTCTTTCTCCAAACTGTCCAGTAGGTTATAAATTATGGTTAGGAAATACTGACGATTGGAATAACCCAGGTAACTGGTGTGGAGGAATTCCTACTATTACCGATGATGCAGTTATCGATCGTGTACAGGTTTTCCCTCCAATAGGTACTCCTTCGCGTCCTTACTTCCGTCCAACCATCAAGTCTAATATTTTGGCAAATGCAAACAATTTGACAATATCTGCATTGGATTCAGTTATTATTAATTCTCCAACGCCCAGTGCGAATCCTTTAAAATTGAGAAGAGATTTAATTAATAACGGTAGAATAAAAGTAATTTCTTCTTTCGCAAATAACGTAGTGTACAGTAACGGTACCTTGGTGAATAATATTTATACGCCATTAAAGGCAGCAAGTACCGACGTTCGAACACAAATTATTTATTCGCAAGCTGAATTAACATTGGCGGGATTAGTGCCCAATGATAATATTACTGGAATACAGTTTAGTTTAAATTTTAAAGGGAGTACAGCTTCATTCGGTGGGTTTACTATAAGCTATGCTTTGGTACCGTTTACACAGCATGCGAGTAATGTACCTTATGCAGGTCCATTTACAACGGTGTATGGTCCATTGGCATTTAACCACTACGTTCCCGGGTGTAAATACCATCAATTTAGCTACACCTATTGTATGGGATGGTGTCAATAATATCTTGATTCAATATTGTTTTGATAATGCGTCTAATGTTGGATCGAATGATGATCGTATTTACATCACTCAAACTACTGGTATAAAATCTACCTTGATTCTTTCCTCTACTACGAACGCTGCAGCTGGATGTGCGTTAGTACCTGGAGCAGGGGTGACCGATAATTTCTTTAGCGGATTAGCTTCCTTCCGTCCTAATTTTACCTTCTTAGTGAATCGTCCTTATGGTAAAGCTTTAATTACAGTGCAAGAAGATTGGTTGAATAATGGATTCTTTGATGCCGGGTATAGTCGAGTGAGAATGGATAGTACCGTTGCACAAACTATTGCTGGTACACAACCTACTACTTTCAACGAATTGGAAGTAAATAAAGGTGCAGCCTCGCAATTTGTCACCATGATGCGCGCCATTACGGTAGATTCATCGGTAGCGCTTTTACAAGGACAGTTACGAATGAATACCTATTCATTGACCATGAATAATCCAGGAGTAATGGGTGCAACAGGAAATTTAGTATCACCCAAAGGACCGTTTGAAAGAACGAATGGGTTTTTAATTTCTGAAAGTTCAACGGCTTCGGTAATTTGGAATAATATTAATTCCGTATTCGGTTATCGTGTGGTTCCATTCGGAAGTGGTGCCGTTGCGGCTCCTTTATATATTCCTTTCTCCTTCCAACATAAGAGTGGAGATATGGGAAATATGGACATCTCTACCTACAATGCCCCTGGAAATTTACCAATGCCACCTACTGTAGCGCACATAAACAATACGGCCGGAGCGGGTAATGCAGCAGGAACTGTAGACCGTTTTTGGATCTTAAGTAAAACAGGAGCAAATCCAGTGGCTGATATTATGTATCGATTTACAACTGCAGAAAGAGCAGCTGGTCTATCTGCATTCAATAAAGGTAAAGCGCAACCGTGGTGGGCTCTTGGTCAAAATAGAGCTTGGATACGATTGACAACTCCTTATACTTCTTTAACTTATACACAAGATTATGGTGCCAATGCTTCACCTGCATATGACTCTGTAAGGGTTACAAGTTGGGATTGGCCTACTTTACCAGCTCAATTAACTGCACCTTTCTTTGCCCCTTCAGGTCCCATTGGAAATAGTAATCCATGGGCAATTACAGCGAATACAACTCCACTTCCCGTTGAGTTAGTAAACTTCGATGCGAAGCTGGTGGATACACGCGTAAAATTATCATGGACAACGGCGAGTGAAATCAACAATGATTTCTTTACCGTAGAAAGAGCGGATAAGGACTTAACTAAATTTGATTTTATTGCGAAAGTCAATTCATACATGCACAACAGTAACGTAATGTTAAACTACGAGACGTGGGATGAATATCCAATGCAAGGATTACAATACTACCGCTTGAAGCAAACAGATATGGATGGAGAATTTACGTACTCCGATTTGCGTCCTGTATATGTTGGTGCCGTGAAATCATTTGAAATTACAAATGTGTATGGCAATTCGCTTAACAATGGTCAATTCCAAATTGAGTTTGTGTACGATAGTGAATTACCATTGTCGGCAATCATCACCGATGCAACAGGTCGAGTAATCTACAACCAAGGTGGAATTCCTGCAGTACCTGGAATAAATAAAATTCAATTAGATCAAAGCTTATCGCAAGGAATCTACTTCATCATCTTGCAAAACCAAGAGAAAAAAGTTTCTCAAAAGTTCTTTTACTAAGCGCTGATTGAAATTAATTAGAATGGATGCTGTCTCTTTCAAAAGAGGCAGCATCTTTTTTTATGTGGTGATTTGCTAGACAATTTTGTGCCTGCCTGCCAGGGCTTCGCGCCCTTTGCTAGAAAATTTGTAACAGTATAGCCTAGCGCCTTTGCGAGAAAATTTAGCGAAGAGAAAGCGTCCGAATGGCTTAGCGCCTTAGCGCCTTTTTAACCTGAGCTTGCCAAGGGTTGCGAGAAACATTAGCGAAGAAACGCTGCTGAGAAAACTTAGCGCCCATGCGAGGAACATTAGCATCAAATCAGTTTTCGTTATGCCGTAACCGTTATTAAACGGATACAAATGTTTATTTACGGCTATTTCATTTTTTATTTACGATTATTGCGCCCTTATAGGATCATTTTTAAGTGTCCACAATTATTTTAAAGCTATGAGCAACGAAGAAACTCAAGAAGAATTTGAAGTAAAGGAAGTCTTGCCTTCCAAACTTGTAAAAACGTATTCGGCAACCATTATGGGTGTAGATGCTACCACGGTGCACGTGGAAGTGCACGCAGCCCAAGGGTTGCCCAAAACATTTTGGTCCGGACTACCCGATATTGCAGTGCGTGAAAGCCAATCGCGTATTGAAGCCGCCCTAAAAGTAAACGGCTTTCGTTGGCCTGGTATGCGGATGGTCATCAATCTCGCACCTGCCGATATTCGAAAGGAAGGTTCAGGCTACGACTTGCCCATCGCCCTCGCCATATTAGCAGCATCGAGTCAAGTTTCGTCGAGTATGTTTGCCTCGTTTATGATGATGGGTGAGCTTTCTTTAGATGGGAAAATAGTTCCAGTGAAGGGAGTACTCCCCGTTGCGATTCAAGCGCGAAATGAAGGCTTCAAAGGAATTATTGTTCCGCAGGCGAATGAGATGGAGGCAGCCGTAGTAGATGGCCTTGAAGTGTACGGAATGGACACCCTCAAAGATGTGATTGGTTTTTTGATTGGACTCAAGAAACGCGAGCCCGTGAAATTTGATTTGCTCAATGCATTAAAGTATCCCGATCATCCTGAGATGGATTTTTCCGATGTGAAAGGACAAGAAAATATTAAACGTGCATTAGAGATTGCTGCAGCAGGAAGTCATAATGTGATATTGATTGGTCCACCCGGAGCTGGAAAAACAATGCTAGCCCGACGTATGCCCGGGATCCTTCCCGAGCTGAGTGCAGAAGAAGCATTGGAAACCACAAAAATTCATTCGGTAGCTGGAAAACTTGGACGTGATATTGGATTAATTCGTCAGCGTCCATTTCGTTCGCCGCATCATACCATTAGTGATGTAGCCTTAGTAGGAGGAGGTGGATTTCCCAAGCCTGGTGAAATTTCTTTAGCACATAATGGTGTACTTTTTTTAGATGAGCTTCCCGAATTCAAACGTACTGTTCTTGAAGTAATGCGGCAACCTTTAGAAGATCGTAAGGTGACCATCTCCCGAGCTAAATTCGCAGTGGAATACCCGAGCAGTTTTATGCTATTGGCGAGTATGAATCCCTGCCCTTGTGGTTTTTTAAATCATCCCGAAAAAGATTGCACCTGCGGCTTCGGAATTGTCGATCGTTACTTACAACGTATATCCGGACCGTTATTAGATCGCATCGATTTACACATTGAAGTAGTGCCCGTTCCTTTTCGCGAATTAAATACATTACAATCATCCGAATCAAGTTCTGTCATTCGTAAACGCGTGATGGCGGCTCGCGATATTCAATCCCTTCGATTCAAAAATGAACAAGGTGTGCACAGCAATGCGATGATGAGCAGTAAGCACATTCGAACACATTGTCGAATTGATGAAGCGGGCAACAATTATTAAAAGTTGCCATGGAACGTCTCGATCTCAGCGCCCGCGCCTACCACCGCATTTTAAAAGTAGCACGCACCATCGCCGACCTCTCTAACAGTGCGGATATCCGCAACGAACATCTCGCCGAAGCCATCAATTACCGCTCGATGGATAGAGCGAATTGGGGGAAATAGAAAAAAAATTATAGAATGGTTAATTTGATGATCACAATATTATTTTTTGATTGTCGAAAAATAATGTAATAATATGCGACCCCGCTGGGGTCGGGATTTTCTACCATCTAATTATTCTAATAAGGTTGAATCTCTCTGAGATTCTCAATTTTAATAGTTAAAACGCGGTTAAATATCTTCCTATAGAAATGCGCACAAAACGTGTACTAATTCGCACTATAACTTGTGAAAAATTTCGCAAAAAAACCTCGGAGAGGATTTCGCAATAAACCTCGGAGAGGTTTAACCTTATTAGAAGAGAATTACCATCTCCCCACGAACCGACCCCAGAGGGATCGCACATAAACCTCAGAGAGGTTTAACCTTATTAGAAAAAAATGCACCCCCCCCACCATCCGACCCCAGAGGGGTCGCACAAACCGACGAAAAATGCAAATTTTATTCAGCCCATTTATTTAATCAAAAACGATATTATGTCAAACACCTATTCTCAAATTCTCATTCATCTAGTATTCGCCGTAAAAGGTAGAGATAGTCTAATTCACTCTTTATGGGAAGTTCGACTATATAAATACATCACTGGTATTATTCAGAAGAATGAACAAAAATTATTGGCTATAAGCGGAATGCCCGACCATATTCATATTTTAATTGGAATGAAACCAAATTGTCGAATATCTGATTTAGTACGAGAAATAAAAAAATCTAGCACTGAATTTATTAAGGAAAATAATTTATGTAGGAAAGATTTTAAATGGCAAAGTGGATATGGAGCATTTTCTTGCAGTCAATCAAGTTTGGGAAACGTAGTTAAATACATATTAAATCAAAAGGAACATCATAGAAGAAAAAGCTTTAAGGATGAATTCATGGAATTATTAGACAAGTATGAAATTGAACATCAGCAACGCTATTTGTTCGACTGGATTGAAACATGTACAATTTGAATCCAGATCGGTAAAAAATATATCCGCAACGAACATCCCGCCGAAGCCATCAATTACCGTTCAATGGATAGAGCTAATTGGGGGGAAATGAGATGTATGATTTTTTAAATACTAATTACCTCAAAATCAACCATTAATTAATTCAATCACTTAATATACAATCACTTATAAATTGGAGGACGCAAATTGCGTCCTCCAATTTATAAATAAATCAAAAACAAATAGTTATGAGCAAATTAACGTTAATTCCAGATGAAAGCATTATCAATCGCATTTGTCTAGTTAGAGAACAGAAAGTAATGATCGATAGAGATCTTGCGGTTTTGTATGGAGTGGAAACAAAGCGATTGAAAGAGGCTGTCCGAAGAAATGCAGCAAGATTCCCATTAGATTTTATGTTCGAAATGGACAATAGAGAATTTGAAATATGGAGAAGAGAAAATATAAATGACGAAGACGACAGGAAAGGTCTTCGACATGCACCCTTTTGTTTTTCGGAACAAGGAGTAACAATGTTGGCGTGTGTATTAAACAGTGAGCGGGCTATCGAAATGAATATTCGCATCATCAGAGTATTTACCAAGATGCGGGAGATGCTGATGACACATAAGGATATACTGTTGAAAATGGAAGCACTGGAAAAGCAAGTAGTGAATAACAGTGCGGATATCCGAAATATCTTCCATGCATTAAAACGGCTCCTCACTCCCCCGACTACACCTGCACGTAAAATCGGGTATAAGTAAATGTCCCGATTTTTTTGCAGAGATTAAGATCTAAATGTATTGATCATACAAACTGATATGTTATCCTGTCTAACATCCAGTCGCAAACCCCAGCGTCCAGTATCAAAAAACTATTTTCGAAGCGTTATCTAAATTCCTAAAACTAATTCTGAATTCTAAATTCTGAATTCTAAATTCTAAATTCTGAATTCTTATCCCGATAGCTATCGGGACTGAATTAACCTTCCACCATCGCCCCGTGGCAACTCTTATACTTCTTCCCCGATCCACACGGACACGGTTCGTTTCTTCCCACTTGCTTCTCTACACGAATGGGTTCATGCTTCACTGGTGGAGGAGGTCCTTGCGGTGGCATATTGCCTTGTCCTGCACTGCTAGAAACATTTTGTTGAAACT
The DNA here is from genome assembly GCA_016709725.1 of Bacteroidota bacterium. GTDB lineage: Bacteria > Bacteroidota > Bacteroidia > AKYH767-A > OLB10 > JAJTFW01. The sequence continues at coordinate 317,472 of JADJMG010000001.1, read as the reverse complement.
CATCATGAGTCGCTTTTAATTTGCTCATGTCGCTTCGTTGCGGTAGTGGCGCTTGCTTCACTTGTTGAGGTTCGTCGATAGCCACTTTTCCTTTGAACAAGAACGACATGGTATCACGGTTCACCGCATCTACCATCTTCTTAAATAATTCAAAGGATTCGAATTTATAAATTAACAACGGATCTTTCTGCTCGTAAACGGCGTTTTGTACACTTTGCTTCAAATCATCCATCTCACGCAAATGTTCCTTCCATGAATCGTCAATGAAACTTAGTGCAATGCTTCTTTCAAAGGCACGAATCATTTCACTTCCTTGCGACTCATACGATTTTTTCAAATTCGCTAATACTTGAACGGTACGAATTCCATCGCTAAACGGAACTACAATATTTTCAAATTGCTGTCCTTGTTGCTCGTATACTTGCTTAATGATTGGATAAGCACGCTCTGATATAGCGGAAGATTTGGTACGGTAATGTTGGTCGAGTGCATGGTAAATTTTATCAGCAACGTCTTCTGCTTTTCCGCCCATAAATTCCTGTTCAGTCACTGGACTATCCACTGCGAAATTTCGCATCAACTCAAAATTATATCCTGCAAAATCACGATCTTCTTGATGTGCCACTACCATGCTTTCATTTAAATCGAATAACATGTTTTGCAAATCGAGTGCTAACCGTTCTCCATACAATGCATGACGACGCTTTTTGTAAATCACTTCACGTTGTGCATTCATTACATCATCGTACTCTAACAAACGTTTACGAGTTCCAAAATGATTTTCTTCTACTTTGCGTTGAGCACGTTCTATACTCTTCGAAATCATGCTGTGTTGAATCACTTCGCCTTCTTTCAATCCCATGCGATCCATCAATCCTGCAATACGCTCTGATCCGAATAAACGCATCAAACTATCTTCTAACGAAACAAAGAATTGTGATGATCCAGGGTCACCTTGTCGACCTGCACGACCACGTAACTGTCTATCTACACGTCGCGACTCATGTCGTTCGGTACCAATAATGGCTAATCCACCCGCCTCTTTTACACCAGGTCCTAATTTGATATCCGTACCACGACCGGCCATGTTGGTAGCAATGGTTACTGTTCCAGCAAAACCAGCTTGTGATACAATCTCCGCTTCTGATTGATGCTTTTTTGCATTCAATACATTGTGTGCAATCTTACGTTGAGAAAGCATTCGACTCAACAATTCCGAAATTTCTACCGATGTTGTTCCTACTAAGACAGGGCGTTTTGCATCCGTAAGTCTTACGATCTCATCAATAACGGCATTGTATTTTTCACGAGTTGTTTTATAAACTAAATCTTCTTCGTCCTTACGAGCAATACTTCGATTGGTTGGAATAACCACTACATCGAGTTTATAGATTTCCCAAAACTCACCTGCTTCTGTTTCTGCAGTTCCTGTCATTCCGGAAAGCTTGTGATACATCCTGAAATAATTCTGTAAGGTAACTGTAGCATACGTTTGTGTCGCCGCTTCTACCTTCACATTTTCTTTCGCTTCAATCGCTTGATGCAATCCATCACTGTATCTTCTTCCATCTAACACACGACCGGTTTGCTCATCTACAATTTTGATTTTCCCCTCTTGAATGATATACTCAGTATCTTTTTCATAGAGAGTGTAAGCACGCAATAATTGATTGATGGTATGAATACGCTCACTCTTAATGGAGAAATCGAGCATCAGTGATTCTTTCTTTTGTGCTTTTTCTTCTGCTGATAAATTAGATTTTTCTAAATCAGCCATGATGGATCCTACATCAGGCATCTCAAAGAAATGTGCATCACTTGCATTCGTGCTGATTAAGTCAACACCTTTTTCGGAAAGTTCAATGCTATGATTTTTTTCATCAATCACGAAAAACAATTCCGGATCCACTTTTAAACGCATTTGTCGACCTTGATCGGCCATATACGAATTTTCAGTTTTTAAAAGCAATGCTTTCACACCCGGCTCACTCAAGAATTTAATCAATGCACGATGACGAGGCATTCCACGATGTGCACGTAATAACATCAAACCAACTTCTTCTTGCTTATCTTTATTTTCAAAATTCTTTTTCGCTTCAGCAATTAATGTATTCACATAATTTTTTTGTGAATTCACTAAGATCTCCACTTTTGGTTTTAGCGCATGAAATTCTTGATCATTACCTTTGGGTGTAGGTCTGAAATAATTAAGGGCGTACGGGCATCATCAATTAATACAGAATCGACCTCATCCACAATCGCAAAATGATGTTCACGTTGTACGATGTCTTCCGGACTTCGCGCCATATTATCTCTTAGGTAATCAAAACCAAATTCGTTATTTGTACCGTACGTAATATCTGCCAAATAGGCTTTGCGACGTTCTGGTGAATTGGGTTGATGTTTGTCAATACAATCCACTGACAATCCTAAAAATTCAAAAAGAGGCCCGTTCCATTCCGAGTCACGTTTAGCGAGGTAATCATTCACTGTAACAATATGTACACCTCTTCCTGCTAGTGCATTTAGGTAGATGGGTAAGGTAGCAACTAATGTTTTTCCTTCTCCAGTTCCCATCTCGGCAATTTTTCCTTGATGCAAAACGGTACCACCTATTAACTGCACATCGTAATGAACCATGTCCCATGTTACTTCGATTCCAGCAGCAAGCCACGATTTTTTATACGTTGCTTGATCGCCATTGATCACCACACCTGAACGCTTTACAGCAATGTCTCTGTCATGTTGCGTAGCCGTAACTTGTAAGTCGCCCACCTCAGTAAATCGACGAGCAGTTTCTTTCACCACTGCAAAAGCATCGGCATGAATTTCCATTAATGCTTCTTCGATTCTCTTGTTGCGTTCTTTTTTTAATTCGTCAACACGTGTAAAGATTTTTTCCTTTTCGTGTAAATCCATTTCTACATTGGATTCAGCACTCTCGGTCAATTGTGTTAATTCAACTCCAATGTCTGATATATGGTTTTGAATATGTTGCTTGAAGGATTCCGTCTTGGCACGAAGCTCATCATTGCTAAGCTGCGCTAAGCCAGAAAATGAACTATTCACCTTCTCCCCATAAGGAAGCGTTTCCTTAAAATCACGATCCGACTTACTGCCTAAGAAGGATTTAAGTATTTTATTGATAAAATCTAACATTTTTTATAAGAATTCTATTACCAATTGGATTAATCGTTTTGTCCAATATTTTTTTTGTACAATGCCGACCTACATCACTAATTTTTAATCTATTGGATTATTTCGTTTGTAGAGTCGCTTAAGAAGTGCAAAGGTAAGTTTTATTAGGGAGAATTTTGCCCATCTTCATAGGACGTGTAGTCATTTAACATATTGTAAAAGAAACGCTTGTAATTTAAACCAAATTGATAACAAAGAGTATACGTTTTTGGATCCGCTGAGATGGAATATTCTAATGGAGAGAATGGATCAGGAAAATATCTAGTTTGTAGAATCTAGGTAGAATATCCTCTTGGACTAATTCTTATTTTTCTTGGATATAAAATTTATTGTAGTGGCTTGAGATATGATAGATATGTAAAATAATTGATTGGTTTATAAAATGTACTTGACTTGTATTCATATGGAACATAACTTTGATTTTCAAGTAAAGTTAAAAAATTATACTAGCGATATGCTTTGGAATATGAATAACGATTTTGACGATGATTTTATAAATGATGATACAGCCAGTGGTGAAGCATTGTATGAAATTAGACGCGAGCAAGAAAGAATTTCTAGTCTCCCGTTGATGATTAAAGCGCGTCAAATTGTTGATGTGGTGTATGGAATTGTAGAAACTTTTTCGAGTTCTGATGATATCTCATCACATTATAAGGAAGTAATGATATCAAATGTTCGAAAATTACGAAATGGAATTTTAGCTGCAGAAGATGCCAATTATTTTTCCGCGAAAATGGAAAATGCAGTCTTAGTAAAAGTAGCAGCTCAAAATTTATTAGCTCAGGAGACAGGATTAAGTTTATTGAATTTAGCAGATCCTTCTTATTTAGAAGTACTCAGAAATGAAGTGGAAGAATTTCAGCCCTTGTTTATTGCTTGGACGTCTTCGTTTGATCGTTCGTATGATATGGATGATGGTTGGAATCTTTTTAAAAATATTGAGGTGAAGAAATAAAGCTTTTATAAATCTAAATCTCTCAATTTAGGTGCCGTTTTCCAAGTGATACCAACTACTCCTAAGGTTAAACACCCTCCGAGTACCACAGAATTTACCAACCCTAAATATTTTGCCGCCAATCCCGATTCGAAAGCACCGATTTCATTCGAGGATCCAACAAAAATGCTGTTTACAGCGGATACACGGCCTCTCATTTCATTGGGAGTATAAGTCTGTAAAATAGTTGATCGAATAACCACGCTGACGTTATCGAGCATGCCACTTAAGATCAAGACAAACATGGAGAAAAGAAAGCTTTGTGATAATGCAAATGCAATCATACATAAACCAAATCCAGCTACACACCATAACATTAATTTTCCTGCTCCTTTAGCGGGTGGTCGAAATGCCATCTTTGCAGCCATAATGACGGCTCCAATAGCAGGTGCTGAACGTAAAAATCCAAGACCTTCAGGTCCTGTGTGTAAAATTTGATCTGCAAACGCAGGTAATAATGCAACGGCCCCTCCAAATAAAACAGCAAATAGATCTAAACTTACTGCCGACAATAAAAGCTGTTGTTTAAAGAAAAATTGAATACCCGTTTTTAATGAAGCGCGCATCGATTCTGATCGATCGCTGATTAGCATGGGTTGATGTCGAATCAATAAATAACTAAAAAAAACGACAACCATTAAAACACAAACGGCTGCACTTGTAATGGCAGGTCCGTACCAGCCATAAGCCAATCCACCGAGTGCTGGACCTGTTACTGCGCCTACCTGCCATAAACTACTATTCCAGACAGACGCGTTAATATATTTATCGTTGGGTACTAACTGTGCCCAAAAGGCGGATTGCGCTGGGTTGAAAAAACCACGGGCGAGTCCAATAAAGAAAATTACTAAATATGCGGGCCAAGTACCTAAAGTTTGAAAATCGGAGAGTGCATAATACACTAAACCAGTAGAGGCTAAGAGCATCATAAACACAGAAACCAACATCAATTTTTTGCGATTATAGCGATCTGCAAGGAAACCTCCTGGTAAGGCTAATGAAAGAGCTGGAATTGCTTCTGTCAAACCAATCAATCCAAGGGCAAAGGGGTCTTTGGTTTGATCATAAATCATCCAACTAGCCACAATAGCCTGCATCTGCAAGGCAATGGTCAATAAAAGTTTACCGCTCAGAAAAAATCGAAAGTCCCTATACCGAAGGGATTCAAAAGGATCGTGTTTTTTCTGCATCCCGCAAAGTTATATTAATTGAATTGAATTCAGCTTTTTCGCTCGGTATCTCTATACTTTTTTATCTTTGAACAATTATGAATACAATGAAGTTGAATTCGGCGGAAAAACCACTCACTATTTTTGTGGTAGAAGATGACTTATGGTATGGAGAACTTTTGGTGCATCATTTACAGTTAAATCCAGAAAATAAAGTGAAGCGATTTGAGTCAGGAAGTGATTTGTTAAATGCTCTTGATGAAAATCCACATATCATTACCTTGGATTATTCGTTGCCTGATATGAAAGGCGATAAATTATTGAAAATTTTAAAATCCAAAGTTCCTGATTCAGAAATTATAATTGTTTCTGGACAAGAAGATATAAATACTGCATTGACCATGATGCGTGAGGGTGTTTACGATTATATTGTAAAAAATGAAGAAACGAAGGAGCGACTATGGAATGCAGTGAATCATATTCGAAATAAGATTTCTTTAGAAGATGAAGTTAAACATTTGCGTTTGCAAATTGGTGATAAAAGTGATCTTCGAAACATGATTGTTGGAAACAGCGAACAGATGAATCATGTTTTTAATTTGATATCAAAGGCAACAACTACGAGCATTAATGTTTCACTAACAGGAGAAACAGGAACAGGGAAAGAGTTGGTTGCACGAGCTATTCACCTGAATTCATCGCGAGCTAGTAAAGCATTTGTCGCTGTTAATGCTACAGCGATACCTCGCGATTTAATGGAAAGTGAACTTTTTGGTCATGAGAAAGGATCTTTTACAGGAGCGATTAATACACGAATTGGGAAGTTTGAAGAAGCGAATGGTGGTACTTTATTTCTGGATGAAATTGCCGATTTGGATTTTTCTATTCAAGTTAAATTGCTTCGGGTGTTGCAAGAGCGTGAAATCACACGCGTTGGAAGTAATCAAATTATTCCGATAGATGTGCGCATCATTACGGCCACGCACAAAAATTTATCGGAAGAAGTAAGAGTGGGTCTCTTCCGTGAAGATTTATTTTATCGCCTCTTAGGTTTGCCCATACAGCTGCCACCATTAAAAGATAGAGGTAATGATATCTTGCTTTTAGCTAAACAGTTTCTCGATTCATTTTGTTCTTTAAATAAATTATCGAGGAAGACTTTTAGTGTTGCTGCTAAAGAAAAGTTGTTGGCCTATCAATACCCCGGAAATGTTAGAGAGCTAAAAGCAGTGGTTGAATTAGCTGCTGTTATGACCATAAATGATCAAATTGATGTAGATGATATTTCTTTTACGGCCACTCGTACACCCGTTGATTTGCTAGATCAAGATTGCACATTGGATGAGTTTAATCATAAGATTATTCGTTATTATTTGGATCGATATGACAATAACGTTATAGAAACTGCTAAGAAATTGGACATTGGAAAGTCAACGATTTATCGGTTAATTAAAGAAGGTAAATTGTAATATTATTTTTTTATATGGATGATAAATTAAATCACATGTTTTACAAAGCCGTGTTGGAAAACCTTCATGGTGATATTGCAATTTTAGATAAAAATTTTAGGTATTTGTACATAAATCCATACGCAGTGAAAAATGTTGAGATGCGAGAATGGATTATTGGCAAAACCGATATTGAATATTGTATTTTTAAAGGGCTCGATGAGTCGATTGGAGCCAATCGACAAAGGAAATTTGAAGAAGCTGTTATTTCAAAAGGTGAAGTAACATGGGAAGAAGCCCACTTTGATAATGAAGGAAATGAAAAGTATTATTTAAGGAGGGTGTCTCCTGTTTTTTGTGAAGAGACACAAGAACTATTGTATTTAATTGGACACGGAATTGAAATTACAGCACGTCAAAATATTCGACGACAATTAGAAGAAAACAAGAGGATAACCGATGCTATTATAAATGAAAGTCCGAATTCTATTTTTATTAAAAATGCAGTTGGACAATTTGTTATGGTGAATAAGGCGGTTGCAAATCTTTATGACACTACCCCTGAAAATTTAATTGATAAAAGCAACGCAGAGATTCATTCTAATTCTGTGGAAGCTTCGCGCTATTTGGAAGCGGATGCGGACGTAATTAAAACTCGAAAGTTAAAGCGAGTAGAAGAAACTTTTACGAAGAAGGATGGAACAGTATTTTGGTTCGACACAGTGAAAGTACCGATAGTTGGAGAGGATGGCTCGGTCAATGTACTCGGAATTTCCACGGATATTACTGAAAGAAAGAAAAGTGAAGATCAGTTGAGAGAGAGTGAAAGGCAATTGATCGAAGCTCAGCAATTAACAAAGTCAGGAAGTTGGTATTTGCACTTGAAGGATTACAGTATGGATTGGTCGATCGGTATGTATGCAATTTGTGGCATCGAGAAGAGCGGAGAACGACTGCATTTTGATTCTATTTTGAAATTCACTCATCCCGATGATCAGGAAGTGGTGAAAGAACATCTGAATTTGATAGTAAAAGTGAGAAATGAAGACCTCTGTGAATTCCGTCTGGTTGTAAATAATTTAATCAAGCATGTAAAGTGTTTCAATAGAGCAATTCTTGATTCAGAGGGTAAAGTGATTGCGATTTTCGGTTCTCTTATTGATATCACTGATCAAGTGCTTGCTCAAGAGGAAATTATTTTAAATGAAATGCGTTTGAATGAAGCGCAGGAACTTTCTAAAACAGGCAGTTTTGAGTATAATATGGAGACACATGAAATTTTTTGGTCTCATGGAATGTATTTGATCTTTGAGTTGGATCATAAAGTAAACGTTAGTTGGGAATTGTTTAATCAACATCTATACCCTGAGGATAGAATTAAAATTGAAGAATTAAATAAAAATTTGGTTCTTGGTTCGGACCCATGGTCTTATACGTTTAGGTTGATTAGCGCTACAGGTAAGTTAAAGCATATTGAAGTATTTAATAAATTTTCTAATTCTGCTTTAACAGGTGCAGTGACGATTGTAGGTTCTTATGTAGATATTACAGAAAGAATGGAGATCGAGGAGAAGCTTCGATTAAATGATGCTCGCTTGAACGAAGCACAAGAGCTAGCAAAGATTGGAAATTTCGAATTGGATTTGTCGACAAATGAAGTTTTTTACTCAAAGTCAGCGTATCAAATTTATGAGTGGGATGAAATGGACCCCATGCCTGATGCATTAAAATTCGAAGAGATGATTCATCCGGGAGATCGTGACTATTTCGTTGAACTATGGAAGTTACTTCCTGAAAGAAAGGAAACTTTTGATGCGTATTTTAGAATTATTACGAAGTCAGGAAAACTAAAACATATTCATACCATTAATAAGCTTGGACGAAATAGTAATGGTGAATTAAATCGAATTGTTGGAATTGTCCTAGATGTAACTGAAAGAAAGTTGGCAGACGCTCTCATCTTAAAAAATGAACTACGACTCGTAGAAGCCCAGCAACTTTCAAAAACAGGTAGTTTTGAATTGAATTGGATGACAGGTGTTCTAACTTGGTCTTTGGGTATGTATGCCATTTGGGAGTTAAACGAAGCTATAGTTCCTAGTATTGATTTGTTTTATTCTTATGTACATCCTGATGATCTACCTTCTCTAAAAGAACATGAAAAATCGATTCATCTTGAGATGGATCCTTGGTTTCATAAGTATAGAATTATTACTCCAAATGGGAAAATTAAACATGTCGATACATTCTTAAAAATTGTTAAGTCTTTATCAGACGATTCGATATTGATTGTGGGCTCATGTATTGATGTTACTGCTGCAAAAGAATCTGAAGAAAAATTGAAACTGAATGAGGCTCGACTTTTAGAAGCTCAGGAGTTGTCTAAATCGGGTAGTTGGGAGGTGACACTGAGTCCTGAATTACACATCGATTGGTCGCCTGGTACCTATGCAATATGGGATATGGAGCAAGGTGTCGACATCCCAACTCAAGAAAATTTCTTCACACATGTGCATAAAGATGATCAGGAAAAAGTTCGTTCCGTTTTTAAATCGCTTATTGAAACCGGAGCACCAGCTGAAGTTCAATTTCGTGTGACTACGTGGGCAAATAGATCCAAGGTTTTTTATTCGAAAGGGAAAGCCATTAAGGATGAAAATGGAAAAGTGATTAAAATATTTGGAACTAATACTGACGTTACAGAACGTCAAAATGCAGAGGAGAAAATAAAGTTTAGTGAAAATAGTTTGTTGCAAGCACAACGCATTGCTAAGTTAGGCTCATTTTATTTTGATATTGTAGATAAGACATTTGATTGGGCAGAAGGCGTGTATTATATCTGGGAGAGAGATCCCTCATCCATAGAGCCTAATTTCGAAGAAGTCGTGGAGACAGTTCATGCTGAGGACAAAGCTAATTTTATTGATGTTTTTGAGATGACGGCAACATCTGGACATAAGCAAATGCTTGAATTTCGTATTCAGGTGGGCCAGAAAAAAGTGAAGTTTATTGAAGCCCGTTTGCGTGTTTCTGATTCTGATAATGGAACAGCTAGAAAGATATTTGGAACCGTTGTCGATATTACGGAACGAAAAACTGTGGAGCAAGAGTTAATAAAATCTAGGAAAATTGCGGAAGAATCTTCAAAGGCAAAGGAACTTTTCTTAGCGAATATTAGTCATGAGTTAAGAACTCCTCTCAACGGAATTTTGGGAATGTCGCGACTTCTCAAGAAATCTTCTTTAAGTAGTGTGCAAAGAAATTATACGGATGTACTTCATCAAACAGCTGAAAATTTATTGGTGATCATCAGTGAAATTTTGGATTTTACTCGAATTGAAGAGGGGAAATTGACGTTGGAAGAAGTGAATTTTGATCCCACTCGAGTAGCTGATACAGCCATTAATTTGCAAATGTTTAAAGCCGAAGAGAAAGATATTGCATTGCGTCATAAGCATCTTGGAATTATACCAATTCCAAAAGTGATGGGTGATCCTTATCGATTAAGTCAAGTGTTATTAAACCTTTTGAATAATGCAATTAAGTTCACGAATTACGGTGAGGTTTTACTGACTCATGAAGTGATCACAGAGGATAGTGAACACGTGGAAATTCAGTTTTCTGTTCAAGATACAGGCATTGGTATTCCTCTCGCACATCAATCAAAAATATTTGAAAGTTTTACTCAAATTGATTCAGCAGGGAATAAACAAAGTGGAGTAGGATTGGGATTGACCATTTCAAGAAATTTAATTGAAAAACAAGGTGGAAAAATTTGGGTGGAAAGCAAGGAAAATGTGGGTAGCTCATTTCATTTTATTATTCAATATAAAAAGGCGAAGTCGAACGTGGAACCTAGTAGAATGTCGGCAATTGAATTGCAAGATTTAGGAACACTGAATATTTTATTGGCTGAGGATAATAAAGTGAATGTGTTTATTACAGAATCCATGTTGACTGATTGGGGATTTCATGTAGATGTTGCCGGAAATGGTGAAGAGGTTTTGCGGTTGATGGAAACGAATAATTATGATTTGGTATTGATGGATATTCAAATGCCAGTGTTGGATGGTTTGGAAACAACGAAAAAAATTCGTGAAATGAGAGATCCTGCTAAGTCTCGTGTTCCAGTGATTGCTTTAACGGCAAATACAGGTCGACAAGCTCATAAACAATTGATGTCATTAGGTATGAATGATTGGGTGGTGAAACCTTTTAAAGAAGAAACTTTATATCGGAAGTTAGCCATGCATATCATTGGGAAGGATTGGATATCTGAATCGATGAAGAAAAGGAAATTTCCTATCCGTAAAAAGCCAAATGTTTTGACAAATGAATTATTGTACGATTTGTCCTCTTTAAAAAGTGATCATCCGTCCAATAAAGCTTTCTTGATTAAGATGCTTTCTATTTTTATTGAGACAATTCCGGTTTCAGTTGAGAATATGATGATGTTTTTTGAAAAAAATCAATTTGACCAAGTGAGTAAAGTTGCTCATAAAATTAAACCATCTATTGAAGGTGCTGGAATTTTGGTGTTGAAGGAATGTATTCGTAATGTCGAAGATTTTAGAGAGAAAAAAAGAAATGTACTTCAACTGAAAACGGATTTGGAACTGATCCAGAAAGTGATTGGTGAAGTGATTGTTGCTTTTAAAATGGAAATTGATAAATTAAAAGAAGGAGAAGATTGATTTTAGTGCGATAAATTTATTTTTTGAATTATGTCTTTAGTGCATTGTTCCCAATTGAAATTTTTTCTGACAAAATCATAAGCCGCATTGGTTAATTGACGGTATTTTTCTTTGTCTGTCAATAGGAGTTGGATATAACGACTGTATTCTTCTGGAGTGTTCGCAACAAAAACTTCCTTTTCATGAGTAGCCCCTAATGCATTGTTCGCCATAGTAGAAATAACACATGGTATTTTCATGGCCATCGCTTGAAGGATTTTATTTTGCAATCCAATACTGATTAACATCGGTGCAATTAATATTTTCGAAGTGTAAAAGGAATCTCGAATGTCTTCCATCCATCCACTAACCGTAATCCCGTCATTCGCTAAATTTTGAATTTTAACAGTAGGGGTTGCACCGGCAATGAAGAAGGTAATTGCCGGATATGTTTTTTTAATTTCTGGCAAAAGTTCTTCTACGGTGTAAATCGTACTTGCAATATTTGGTGCATAAGACATATTTCCATTGAAAAGCAAATCGTATTTCTTCTCGGTTTCTTTGGGTTTGAAATAATCAAAATCAACGCCATTCGGAATTACTTGTATTGCTGAATGCTCAGGATGGGGTATTAAATCGCGATCCTGCTCTGAAATGATAATTTTATGTTGGAATAGATTGAATACTTCATGTTCATACTTTACCAATCGTTTCCATTCAAAATAGGCGGGAATGCGCATCCACCAAACTCCCTGATTCTTGATGCGCTCCATCCCTTTGGAAAACGCATCCATATAATCCAGAATTTTATATTTGATATTTAATTTTCGACCATATTCAGCCATTCGAATTAAATGGCAATATAAAATGGTTGCATCGCACTCTTGCGCAAACTGCTGGATTTGTTCTGATATTTTGTGGTCGTAAAAATAAGCAACTTGAAAAGGAGTTTTCTTCAGACGTAGCAAATTGAAAATAGATCTATTTTTTGAAATGACACCGGTACGAATATGCAAACAATAAGGCGAAAGCGCTTCTATCCATTTGGATTTAGGTTCTTCTTCATTCACTGCGAATAAACAGATGTCATAATACTTACTTAGTTCTTTAATTAAATAATAAGCCCTTAGTTTATCACCTTTTTCCAATGGAAAGGGAAAACGAGAGGTGAGAAATAAAAGTTTTTGCTTGCTCAAGATACTGTAGAATCTTTATTTGAATTTCGAACTAAACTTTTATTTTTCTTTGGTTCTCGATTTAATCTTGCCATTGCCCGTGACACTGCTTTTGATAATGGGCTCACCAGCATAAATTACATCCCCACTTCCAACAATACTGATGTCTAATTTATCGGTAACCGTAAGAAAAGCTTTTCCTGAACCATTGATGTCGATATCACAATCATTCGCAGTTAAGTTCTGTGCATTAATATCTCCTGAACCGTTAATTTCTAAAGTAAGCTCTTGTGTTGACCCACTAAAGTTCATCTCGCCAGAGCCGTTAATTTTGGATTTGATTTCTTTGGCATTTAAATTCGCTAGAATTTTCCCTGATCCATTAATAACAAAATTTGCTTTTGGCGTATCATACTGATTAATGATATCTATTTTGCCCGATCCATTTAATTCAATTCCTTTCAAGGAGGTGCAAGTTATCAGTATTTCGATGGGCTTTTCACTCTTTAGAATTCGGTTCGATTGAATGATGAGCCTTTGATTTTTACTTTTCAACTCGATGTTTTCAGCGATGTTTTCCTGGGCTACAATGGTTAATGAATTAGAATCGGTGACCACCATGGTAACATGTGCAGGAATATTTAAAACAAGGTTGTTGAAGCTTTTTATACTTCTGGATTCTTTGATCAGCTCCCCTTCGCCAGTTAAAGGCCGTTGGCAACTGCTATGAAACAATCCTATAAATAGGAATAGTGTAAGGAATAGATTTTTAGATGCTTTCATGGTTGATTTTAGCGAAGGTATTGCACTTTGATTGATTTGACAAGCGTATCTTTGTAGAAAGAATGGAAATGATGGAATTAACGGATTTTAAACATAAAACACGGATTCAAATTCGATTTAAAGATATTGATAAACTAGGACATGTAAATAATGCGAATCACATTACTTACCTCGAATTATCCCGCGTAAATTATTTGAATGATGTGTTTAAACAATTGATTGATTGGAGTAAAGAAGGAATTATTTTAGCTCGTATTGAAGTGGATTATAAAAGTCCCATTTATTTGGAAGATGAGGTTTGGGTGTATGCTCGAGTGAGTAAAATCGGAAATTCAAGTTACGATATGGAGTATGTTATTGTTCGAAGTGTAAACGGTAATGCACAAATCGCTGCATTTGCAAAATCGGTACAGGTTTGCTTTAATTATGAAACGAATAAATCCATGAAAATGCCTGAAGCCTGGAAAAATTATATGTTAAATTTTGAGGATAATATTCAGCAGGGTTAATATTATAATTTAAGCTTTTGAGCATAATGGTCAGTCATCTTTTTATTAAAACGCAAATCATTATAGGCTCCTTGGTCTTCGATGTAAAAGAGATTATATCCACTTTCTTTTAACCATATTAATTCAGGTTCATCAATATAATGTTTGAAGATGATTGAATCGTTGGGATTGTTTTTGGAAAGTACTTGCAAGGTTGCATTCCACCAACCAGCAATTAGTATTGTTTTTTGTTGAATAGTAGAAGTACGATGTATCACTTTTTCTGCAAATGCAATCTGTTGTTTTCGCTTGCTTTGATCGGCAAGAACAAGCCCTTGCAAAGGATCTATTGCCACCTTGGTTTCTCCAATGTTTAAAATTAAAGCAAGTGCGCTTTGGGATGAACCTCGATAGTCATCCGCTAAGTTTACACCTAGAAAGAAACAGGAGAAAATGAAAATGAATGATAAGTTTCTGATCGACTTCTCCTCTAAAAAGAGAGCTAATCCCAAAATTAGAAATGGACAAATGGGAATGATGAATGCTGCTTTGAGAGGCACATTGATGAATGCAATGGTATAAAGTAATATCGTCATAACACAAACTGTAATTAAAGGAATGCTAATATTTTTTCCCGCATAGATTACAGGCTGTACACTTTTTCTTTTTATAATAATTGTAGTAATGTAATAAGCAATGGCCAAACACCCCGCTATTCCCCAAACCGCAATACTTCCTTTGTATGCATTTTTTAAAAAGTTTGGGATCGGAAAGTGTTCATAGTAAGTAAAAAATCCAAGTCCGTATTGATAAATCACTGGACTCATCACAAGCAAGCAACCAATCAATGTTGCTGTAATAAAATAAAGGCAATTTTTTAAGCGTGTATTTTCATCAAATATGTTCCATAGCAAAATAGAGTAGGGCAGAAGCATGGCTCCTGAAGTTATTCTACATCCAACTGCAAAGGCTAGCATGCCTGCAGCCACAAGAATTTGTTTTTTACTGATGAAGTATCCGCTGAGTAAAATAAAACTCATCGCCCAAGTATAATCCATCGCATTGCTACTGTTTATAAAAACGATGGGCGTGAATGCTAAAGCAGTGGCACACCAGAATGCATTTTTTATTTTCAGTTGAATGAGCATGGCTGCAAAGGCAACAATGCCCATCGTGCTGATGATTGCAGTGAGTAAATTGTAGAACTGCGGACCCATTTTCCAACTGCTCGCATAGATAAGTTCTTGTACTGGATGTCCAGGTAATCGTGAAACTTCATAAATACCCGTTGTGCCTATACGTTCTGCTACCAAATGTAGGGCCCAAGCATCTTCTTCACTTCCAAATCCATCAAACAAAAAAGGAACTCTTGTTAAAAAAATGAAGAGCCCAAAGAGAATGAGGTTTCGAAATTGCGTGCTCATTTCATGGGTTGCTGCAGCAGTTGTAGGGCTTTCTGAAGGGTGACATCTCGCTCATGAAGTATCGGATACATGCCTTCATTTTTCCAAAGTAAACGTGCAATATATGCTTTAAGTTGAACTTGCAATAACGGCATCGACTTTTGTAAATCCTTGTCGTTTTTTACAACTCCTTTTTTCTCTGAGTAACTTATAAATTCTTGAATGAATGCTGCATCCGACTTGAACTTTTCTTTGAATTCTTGTGCAGTTTCATATTTCATTAACGTAGCTCTGTTTTGGTCAACGTAATCATATGCAAATTGATTTACGCTTCCACTGGCAAAGAGTCGATTGATGTATTCACTGTTGTAAAGAGTATCTAAAGGAACGAAAACATCAGGAGTGATTCCACCACCGCCATAAACTGTTTTTCCAGAAGGTGTTTTGAAGACGATGGTGTCCGTTTGATGAATGCTGTCTTGGTTTAGTAATTCTCCATTTTTGAGACGATCATACAATTCATCTTCATAAGCCGAAAATCCATGGTCGTAAGGTTTCTGAATACTTCTACCCGTAGGAGTATAATAACGCGCAATGGTTAATCGAATGGCACTTCCATCAGGTAAAAGAGTTTGTTCCTGTACTAATCCTTTTCCAAAGGAACGTCGACCAACTAATGTTCCTCGATCCCAATCTTGTATAGCGCCCGAAACAATTTCTGCTGCAGATGCAGATCCTTCATCAATTAAAATAATAAGTTTTCCTTGTTCAAAAAGTCCATCATGGGAAGTGAAGTATTCAGTTTTAGGTCTCGATTTTCCTTCTGTATATACAATCAATTTTTTTCCTCCAATGAATTCATCAGAGATGGAAGTAGCCGCATCTAAAAATCCACCGGGGTTACCACGCAAATCCAAAATTAAATTTCGTAGTCCTTCTTTCTTGAGACGTTGCATGGCCAAAATAAATTCATCGTACGTAGTGGCACTAAATCGAGAAATTTTAATGTATCCCGTTTGTGGCGTAATCATATAAGTAAATTCCAAACTGTTGATCGGAATTCTACCTCTTACGATTTTATAGTCGATCAATTTAGCTTGTCCTCTGCGAAAAATGGAAACGTTAACGATCGATCCTCCTGCACCTCGGAGCGATTTCATCACCATCTCATTCGTAATGTTAATGCCTGCCACTAATTTCTTATCTACTTTCACAATCCGATCTCCCGGCTTTATTCCTAATGTTTCACTGGGTCCACCAGAAAGAGCAGATACCACCATGATGGTGTCTTCCTGAATATGAAATTCAATTCCGATGCCTTCAAAATTTCCCTCTAAAGGCTCGTTAGCTGCTTTCAATTCTTCCTGAGGTATGTATGCCGAGTGCGGATCTAATTGCTCTAATAGTTTAACAATGGTTTCGTCAGTTAGCTTTTTCTTGTTGAGGGTGTCTACATACTCTTGTTGGATATAATCCAAAATGGAATTGAGTTTGTTGTCAGATGAAATTTTTGGCGCAGGCGTTAAAGTTGTGCCTATATAAATTCCTGCCGCTAATGCTAATCCCACGACGATGGGAATGATAAATATCCGATTCGAACTACTTTCGCTCATTTTATTTTTTTTCTTCTTTAGGAAAGTGAGACACTTCTACACCAAAGCGACGTAAAAAATCAACTCCTTCTTCAACTTCAATTCCTTTGTATGCTGCATAGCTGTCTCTAAAAATTACTTTTTTTATTCCAGTCGTGTAAATTATTCTAGCACATGGAAGGCATGGAGCTAAGGTCACATAGAGGGTTGCGTGTTCTAATGTAATTTGATTTTTGCAGCATAAAGTATTGCATTCGCTTCTGCATGCAATGCCAATGAACAACCACCTTTGCGGTCGCGCGCGCATCCATCTACCGGCCATTCTTCATCACAATTATGCGTGCCGGCTGGTGGCCCATTGTATCCTAATGAAATAATTCGGGTGTCTTTTGATATGACGGCTCCTACTTTCATCTTCACACAGTGCGATTTCGTCGCAAGGTTTTGTGCTAGATCCATGTAAAGCTCATCAAAGCTGATCTTACTCATAGTGCAAAGATAATAGGGTTTAGGATATGTTTTTCGTGATGGCAAAGAGGATCCTCAAGGCCTAATTATGAATGACTTGTGAGATGATTATAAAGAAATTGACATTGTGCATTATTTCCCTTCTCATTGCGGAAAATGATTCTTGAATGGCCTCATTTTTCTCCTTTTATACTTTTAATGACTTCCGATAAATAAATTTTAATACCAACGGCGAAAATGGGAGAGTTCATTTTCGCATCAATTTCTTTGTTGTTGACGAGCATAACGCGATATCCAACGCCTGCCGTTAATCCAACCCATTTAATAATTTTATATTGTGCATGTACACCTAACTGTGATGCCACTACGCCTTTTTTAAATATTCTTCTTTTATTATCGTTTTTATCGAAGTATTGAAAATAACTCTGGCCATATCCAATTTGTAGGGGTGTACTAATTTGCCAGTTTCCTTCGTTATAGTGAATATATTCTGCCATCACAGGGAAATAGCGAAAAAAGAGTTGCGCTTTAACAGTATCATTTTTTGCGTAGGCAAGTTCTTCACTGGGCAATACCTTTTTCTCTACAATATCTGAACTGAGCAAATTATAACCCACGCCCAAACGCCATTTTTCGTCAATCTTAACTCCGCCTTTGAAGCCCCAAACATCCGCACTTTTATTTCCAATAAACGAATAGTAACTATCAAAAACTAAGAAAGGACTGAGCGATCGTTTCTCGCTGTTGGTTTGACCAACGGCGAAATTGAAAAGTAAACAGAAAGGAAGAAGTAGCAGAGCTCTTAACATTCTAGTTGGCGCGGTAGTGTCGTATTTTCAGGCAAAGATAAAAAAGAGGATGCCATGTAGGAGAAGATTTCCATCCACAAGAAGAAGATATTCCTGGTTTGTGCTTTGTTCATGTAGATTTAATATTCCAAGGATACTAAGTATTCCGCTGGTAATGGATGCGATAAGGAGTGAATTTGAAGACTGATGACAAGTATAGAAATAGACTAACGCTACAGAAAGCAACAATAGTATGATGGCCACCCCTTTTGTTTTTCTAAAGCCATGTTGAATGGGAAAAGTGACAATTTTTCTCCGACTGTCTTTTTTTATGTCTCTTAAGTCAATGCTTATACTCAAGGCAAAAAGAAAAAGAAAGCGTTGTAGAAAAAGCAAAATTGAATCGGAATTCACCAATAGAATAGGGGAGGTTACGAAAGCCCAAGCTAAGGCGATGGAGAAGTTTTTTAAGAGATAAACCGATCGTGTACCAAAAAAGGATCCATTTTTAGAAGTGAATTGTGTATAATAACAGAAACTAAGTAAGGAGGCTAATCCATATTGTACGAGTTTAAAAAATGGAAAGGACGACATCACTAATAAAATCAACAGGAAAATAAAGGCAATCGTTAGAATGATTTTGTTTTCATTGATTTTAAATTTCGTGTTTGTAAAATTAATTTCAGGATGTAAATTGGCTAGATAATATCCAGTGAAAGTCCCTGTAAAAATAAAGAGGTAGTGAAAAGCAGAAAAGTCTTTAGAGGTAGTTGCCATCAATGCGCTTGATGTTGCCATTAAAAATGGATAATAGAATTTATGTCTATGGATAAATATCAAAAGCGCGCAATTGGAATTAAATTGATTTAGTATTTAATGATTGTCTATTCCGTATATGATAAGTCCAGTTAAACCCACACCTAAACTAATATATCCCCACTTCAAACTTTGTTGAATCTTGGTGTTCCTTGCCGATTTTTTATACCCAAATTGAAAGGCCTCGTTGTTCGCAATATTCTGATCGAAATTCTCTGGCAACTTCATTTTTTTAGGATTGAATCTGCCTAATATAATGCTGTATATCATTGGAACAGGAATCGCATAAAAAGAAAGAAAACTGGATCCCAAACCAACTACTGCAGAGGAGATACTCGCTCCTCTTGCTTTATAATATTCGCTGGCCACTTGCTCACCTTGGATATACAATTTCGCTTCTTCAATGGTAAAGTCTAAGGAATCAGCTGGCGTGTAAATTATTTTTTCTTCTTGTCCTTCGGTTTGAATTGAAAACACATCGTAGCGATCCACCGTTCGCATTTTCTTTCGTTTGTCATTAATTTTTTTAAAGGACACAAATTCATCACCTAATTGATAAGTTTCAATGGGAATGTATTTACCGTTTAAAAGCAAGATCCGTTGTTGTGCCTGTATATATTTTGGGAAAATGAACAGAATAAGTAGGAGCAGAAGGGTCAGTTTTTTCATAGAGTTCAAAGCTATGAAATTGAACGTAGTTATACCTAACATTTCGCTAATTCTGGAAATTTGTAGGCTTAATATGAACTTTAATTCACGATTCTTCCCTATGTATTTATAGCTGATTCCCTTTTAAAAATGATTTAAATCAACGCCATGCAAATTATAAAATGCTGATAAATAGAGAGATGATATATACACCCAGCCGTGTACCAATCCACTCAGTTTCTTAACTTTGCGTTTAAGAAAATAAGCATATGTCGCAATATAAATTTACCGATCGCCATATCGGACCCGATAATCAAGAAACGAAGGAAATGTTGAGCAAGGTAGGTGTATCTTCTATCGAAGAGCTTATCAGTAAAACGATTCCAGCCGATATTCGGTTGAAGAATGAATTAAATCTACCGGAAGCATCCGATGAGTCGAGTTATTTGCGTGACCTGCGTGCCATGGCAGCAAAGAATAAAATTTTTAGAACGTATATTGGTTTAGGATACCACAATACCATAATTCCCGGCGTAATTCAACGCACCATTTTTGAAAATCCAGGTTGGTATACGGCTTATACACCTTATCAAGCGGAAATTGCTCAAGGTCGATTGGAAGCACTTTTGAATTTCCAAACCATGGTTTGTGATTTAACGGGAATGGAATTAGCCAATGCCTCTTTGTTGGATGAGTCGACGGCTGCTGCTGAAGGAATGACGATGTTGTTTGCAACACGTTCTAAAGAACAAGAGAAAACGAATTGCGCTAAATTTTTTGTTAGCGATGATACTTTCCCGCAAACGATAGATGTGCTGAAAACAAGAGCGACTCCTCTGGGAATTGAATTGGTTTTTGGAAAAACTTCGGATTTTAAATTTGGTAATGATTTTTACGGTGCGATGTTGCAATACCCCGGTAAGGAAGGAAATGTAACAGATCATTCTGCTTTCACTGAAAAATGTAAAGCGAATAATATTCGTGTAGTCGTTGCTGCTGATATCATGTCACTCGTATTGTTAACTCCTCCGGGCGAATGGGGTGCCGATGTGGTGGTGGGTTCTACACAACGTTTTGGTGTGCCGATGGGTTTTGGTGGTCCTCATGCTGCGTATTTTGCTACAAAGGAATTGTACAAGCGTGATATTCCAGGACGTATCATCGGTTTAAGTATCGATGCTGCCGGTAAGCCTGCATTACGTATGGCTTTGCAAACACGCGAACAACATATTAAACGCGATAAAGCAACATCCAATATTTGTACGGCTCAAGTATTGTTAGCGGTAATGGCTTCTATGTATGCCGTGTACCATGGTCCTCGTGGATTAAAAGCAATTGCTCAAACCATCCATCTTCGTGCTGCTGCTTTAGCGGCAGGTGTGAAGAAGCAAGGATATACTGTAGTTCACGATCAGTTTTTTGATACAGTTGCTATTGATGCAGGCGATAAAATGCCAGCCATTCAAAAGTTAGCGGAAGATGCAAATATGAATTTCCGCTGTGAAAAATCGGGACGCATCATCATTAATTTTGATGAGACTACCTTGCATGATGACGTTACGGAGATCATTTATATTTTTGCAAAGGCTGCTGGATTCGATTATAAAAGAAATGGAGCCGATCCTACTTTGAAGCCAATCATCAGTGATCATTTAACTTTAGCTCGTAAAACGCCTTACTTAACAAATATCGTTTTTAATAAGTATCGCAGTGAAACGGATATGATGCGTTATATCCGATTGTTGGAAAGTAAGGATCTCTCGTTGAATTATTCGATGATTGCTTTAGGTTCGTGTACGATGAAACTCAATGCTACGAGCGAAATGATGCCACTGAGTTGGCCTTTGTGGAATAGCATTCATCCATTCGCTCCCGCCAATCAGCGCGAAGGTTATACTCAAATGCTAACCGAGTTGGAAACTTATTTATGTGAGATTACTGGTTTTGCTGCCGTGTCTCTTCAACCTAATTCTGGAGCGCAAGGTGAGTACGCAGGATTGATGGCTATTCGCAATTATTTAATCGCCAACGGTCAAGGACATCGTAATATCGTTTTAATTCCTTCCAGTGCGCATGGTACAAATCCAGCAACCGCAGTGATGGCGGGTTGGAAAATTGTCGTAGTGAAATGCGATGCCAATGGAAACATTGATTTAAACGATTTGCGTGAGAAAGCCGAGTTGCATAAAGATCATTTAGCGGCAGCTATGGTTACGTATCCAAGTACGCACGGTGTGTATGAAGAAGGTATTCGTGAGTTAACGAAAATCATTCACGATAACGGTGGACAAGTGTACATGGATGGTGCGAACATGAATGCGCAAGTGGGATTAACAAGTCCGGGAATGATTGGCGCCGATGTATGTCACTTGAATTTACATAAAACATTTGCTATTCCGCACGGTGGTGGTGGACCTGGCATGGGACCTATTGGAGTTGCGGCTCACTTAGCTCCTCATCTTTCAAATCATACGTTGGTAAATATAAATGATGTTCGTCAAGGCACTGCCGTTAGTGCGGCTCCTTGGGGATCGGCATTAATTTTATTAATCAGCTATGGTTATATCCGTATGTTGGGAAGAGATGGTGTTCGAATGGCTACTGAGTATGCAATTTTCAATGCGAATTACATGAAAGCAAGATTGGAAGAGCATTACCCCATTTTATACAAAGGAAAAAATGGATTTGTTGCCCATGAAATGATTTTGGATTGCAGAACATTTAAACAAACTGCGGGAATTGAAGTAACCGATATTGCAAAACGATTAATCGATTACGGATTCCATGCACCAACGGTTGCATTCCCCGTGGCAGGAACGTTGATGGTAGAACCTACCGAAAGCGAATCTAAAGATGAGTTAGATCGTTTCTGCGATGCGATGATTGCCATTCGTGAAGAAATTCGTGCCATTGAAGATGGTCGCGCCGACAGAGTCAATAACGTATTGGTGAATGCACCGCATACTGCCGAAGAAGGTACTGCCGATGAATGGTTGCATCCATATAGCCGCACCGAAGCTGCATGGCCTGCATCGTGGGTTAAAGGAAATAAGTTTTGGTCATCTGTGAAGCGTGTCGACAATGCTTATGGTGACCGCACTCTTGTTTGCTCCTGCCACGACATCAGCACCTACGAAACTGAGGAAGTGAGTTAGATGCAATTCCTAAAATAATTTAGGGTTGGATGCTTTACTCTGAGTTATTGCAAAACCTTTATGTCAAAATGAAAAGGATATATTATTTTTTATGTTTTGCTATATTTTTTACTTTGATCGGTAATGGGACAGTTTTGTATGCTCAGTTTAATAATAACTATTGGGCTTTTGGGGATAGTGTTGGAATAAATTGGGCAAATCCAGCAAGTCCTACTTTGTTTAATTCCAAAGTTAGAGGAAGAGGATCTTGTGTTTCACTTTCAGACTCCATTGGTATTCGTATTTATAGCCATTCTAATTATACAACCGCCTTATTTAATCAATCTAAAACTTATAACCGTTTTGATGTTCCCATACCAAGTAGTGATAGTTTATACGTTGAAGGCTGGTACCATGAAATGTTGCTAATTCCTCACCCTGGGAATGACTCTTTGGTATATTTACTTACTATTGGTGTAAATACCTTTGATGGCCTATATTATACTTTAATC
This sequence comes from Bacteroidota bacterium, assembly GCA_016709725.1. Classification (GTDB taxonomy): domain Bacteria; phylum Bacteroidota; class Bacteroidia; order AKYH767-A; family OLB10; genus JAJTFW01. The sequence continues at coordinate 294,180 of JADJMG010000001.1, read as the reverse complement.
AACTACAAAGCGAATAGTGATTCTGGTCAGGTGATCCAAAAAAATGTAGCACTACAGCAAGTACCAGCATTTGATGGATTAACAGCCGTTCAACACGGGAATGGAAGAGACTGGTGGGTGTTATTCAAGGAATGGGATGGTGCCGGGCTAACAGGAAATAATATTACTTACAAATATAAAGTTGATGTGAATGGAATAAGTCAATATTCAGCTCAAAGTATTGGATCAAATAATTCTACTGGCCTTGGTCAAATTTGTATTAATAAATTATCAAATAAGATAGCGTTTGTAAATCTCCGTGGATTGGTTTCAATATATGATTTTGACAGATGTTCCGGACAATTATCACAGCCCATAACCATCGAGGCGGAACGATCAAGTTCCCCATATCCATATTATATTTCTGCTGCCTTTTCACCGGATGATAGCAAGCTTTATGTTATGAGTGTTTCCCCTGCAAATTTGCCGGGTGAAAGTGACACTTTGTTTCAATATGATTTAATTGCACCAAATATCCCAGCTAGCAAACAAATAATATACATTTATCCGACTTATGAATCGGGTATGGGAAACATGAAAATGGCACCTGACAATAAAATTTACATTACAGCGGCTGATGAAATTGCTAGTATCCCTTATCCTGATTCCTTATTTACTACCATTAATAACAACCTAAGCGTCATCAATTATCCGGATTCACTCGGTGCAGCCTGTAATTTCCAACCCTTCAGTTTTAATTTGGGAGCTGGAAGAACCTACTTTGGTCTCCCCAACAATCCCGATTATGAGCTTGGCGCTTGGGTGGGGAGTCCGTGCGATACATTGACGGTGAGCCTCTCCCCCAACCCCTCTCCAGAGGAGAGGGGAGCTATTATGCAAGCATGGTTTAATCCGAGTGGAATATGATTCATGTGAATGCGTCGAAGTTAAAAGGGAAGAGCGGGGTGTTGCGGTTGTTTGATGTGGAGGGGCGAGTGGTGGTGGAGAGGGAAGTGGATGTGATGGGTGGTGGGTATTTTACGGGGGAAATAAATATGAATGAAATTGCTAGTGGGGTTTATATTGTTTCGTTAACTACTGAACAAGATAAATTACAGGGAAAAATTTTAAAATTTTAGTTCTTATAGAACTGAATGTTTAACCGCGGGGGACGCAACGGTTGCGCGGCGGTCGCGGGGGAAAATCAAAAAATCTAACAACTAACAACTAACAACTAACAACTAACAACTAACAACTAACCTCATGAAATGGCTCGGTAGAGAACGTAGTGGAAATGTAGACGATCGTCGCGGGATGTCAAGGCCGGTGGCTGGACTTGGTATTGGCGGAATTATTGTCGTGGTAATTTATATGTTTTTGGGAGGGGATTCGGCGGAGTTGGCGAATATTCTGCAACAACAACAAACAAACAAATGCACCCAATACAGCCGTTGATCCCAACGATGAAGATGCCGTTTTGTATCGGTAGTTTTGAAGGATACCGAAGATGTTTGGGAGAAAATTTTTCGTGAGCAGTTTGGAAAGGAATATCGTAAACCTACCTTGGTGTTGTTTGATGGTGCGGTGGAATCGGCCTGCGGATTTCAACAATCAGCCACTGGACCTTTCTATTGTCCCACCGATGAAAAATTATACATCGATCTTTCTTTTATCGATTATTGAAAGAGCGCTTCCATGCACCCGGCGATTTTGCCATGGCGTATGTGGTAGCGCATGAAGTAGGACATCATGTTCAACATTTATTAGGTACATCGGATCAAGTGCATCAACAACGTCAACAGCTCAGCGAAAAAGATGGCAACAAACTTTCGGTGATGCTCGAATTACAGGCTGATTTTTATGCAGGTCTATGGGTCCACCATGCCGATGCGATGAAAGGAATATTAGAACCAGGAGATATTGAAGAAGCACTCACCGCGGCCAGCGCCATCGGCGATGATAAACTGCAACAACAAAGTGGAGGCAGCGTAGTGCCCGATGCCTTTACACACGGTACTTCCGAACAGCGCATGTATTGGTTCAATAAAGGCTACACCACAGGAACCCTCGAGCAAGGTGATACCTTTAGAGAGCTGTAATTTTATTTATTAAAGATTTATTTAATGGTAGATTATTAATCCCAAAACTGATCCATATCCGACCTAAAAGCAAATCCGCGAAAATCCTATTTATCCGCATCATCCGCGTTCTAATCTAAATATTCCTTGCTACTAGCAGTTATTTCGCTTCGAAGCCAAATTATTTCACTGCAAGGAGCTAGAAGCTAGCAGCCAGAAGCCTGAAATTTATTTTCGAAGCGCATCAGCACTTTGCTAAAAATAAATATTACAACGATAAAAAAATGGAAGAATATAAAATCCCCAGCCAAACTCGCATCGGTCACGTGCACTTAAAAGTTTCGGACCTTCAAAAGTCCCTCGATTTCTATTGCGGATTATTGGGTTTTGAAATCACTACGATGTATGGAGAACAAGCTGCCTTTATTTCAGCCGGCGGTTATCATCACCACATCGGTCTCAATACTTGGCAAAGCAAGGGCGCAGGGCCAGCCGCACGAAATGCTGTCGGACTCTTTCACACCGCCATTTTATATCCAACACGAAAAGATTTAGCCCTCATCTTCGATCGCCTTCGACAAGCGAGTTATCCATTAACAGGAGCTGCAGATCATTTAGTTTCCGAAGCACTCTATCTCGACGATCCCGACGGAAACGGTGTAGAACTGTATTGGGACAAACCCAAAGAACAATGGAAGTACAATCCCGATGGCACCATCGTTATGGACACCCTTCGTCTCGATTTGCAGGATTTGTTAAAGGAATTGATTTAATAAATTCAGATTGATAGTTTACAATTTTTCAAATTGAAATTGATTGAAAAGAAATCTTAGATTTGTAATGAATGTAAATTAAAATGGTTGTCTGAAAAAAATCAATTATAAATTAATTCCTCTTTTAAATTACCATCCAGATAATTGAAGGGACACAGCATTTACCAATCCAAAATCTGAAGCCTCAAGACACTAATTCATAGAACAAACATAGAATTCGTAAATTCGAGAAAGAAAAATTATCTCGCTCATCTATATCTTTCTGGTAGCAACGATCAACTAAAAATCGGGAATTTCATCGCCGATCACGTCAAAGGATCGGTCATTGAAAACTATTCCGGCGATGTACTTGCCGGAATTCATTTCCATCGCTTGATTGATGCATTCACCGATCAACATCCAATCGTTTCCATTTCCAACGCTCGCCTCCGCCCTGATTTTCGGAAATACGCACCCGTTATCTCCGATGTATTTTTCGATCATTTTTAGCTCGCCATTGGAGTGCGTATCATCATTTACCACTCGAAAAATTCGCCCAGAATAGTTATGCGTTAATGCGCGCAAACGAACAATTGCTTCCTGCTCGAGCTTTACATATGCTTAATTATATGGAGTCGCAAAACTGGCTCGTGCATTATGCATCGATAGAAGGAATCGAAAAAGCTTTAACCGGATTGTCCAAAAGAACGCGCTTCATTTCAAACATGGACAAAGCGCACCTCTTCTTACAAGAGCATTACCACGATTTCGAAAATGACTTCGAACTATTTTTTAAGGATATAAGATTGTATGTATCTGCTTTGAATGAAATAAAATAAACAGTAATCGCGAAGCCTCGCGACTAAAAACTAGAAACGCTTTTAATAATCTTAATTACTTTTCTTTCTCCACCATATATCGCTTCTAAAATATACACGCCTTGATTCCAACCGCGCACATCAATGGAAATGGTGTTATACGCACCGAGCGTAGGTCCGGGAAAATAATTTTGTGACATCGGAAAATTTCCTTGAAACTGTGTTCGACCATACGCATTAAAAACATTAATACTCATATACCCGTTCGAACTCATGTAGGCTTTTATGTTGATTGTGTTTTCACTGGCATCAATCACCGTTGGATTTAAATCAATATCAAAAGATCCGCACATACCACTGTAGAATCCACAAAATAAGAATCCATATTTATTCAATGCAGCACAATCATTGCGATACGTTTTACCATCACATGCACACACGGGATTATAATCGCCTGTACAAGTAAAAAATATATTTTCCTGCTTTGTTGAATCTTTACAAGGATTGCAAAATGGAAATTGTGCCATGGCATCCATCCCAAAAAGAAGGAGAAACAGGCAAATCAAACTCACTTTATTATATTTATTCGACTTACTCATCACATACAAAGTTAACCCATTTATAGTCTATGCGTAACGATTTAAGGGTGTTTTTAGTCTGCACCTACGGCAATTCATCCGTTTTATGGGTAAAAATCAAGGTTTTTGATATTTATAATCCCTTTCTCCTATCGATTTTCACGTTTAGCGTCTTTCGTCTTTCGACTTCGTATTTCGCATTTTCGCATTTCGTGATCATTCGCATTTCGCGTAATTCGCATTTCGTGTAATTCGCATTTCGTGTTAATTCGCATTTCGCATCAGCGTTTCCTGCGTGCAAACAATCTCTATCTCCCTAAAAAATGGTAAAGCGTATTATTCGCCCACCAACATCGCCGCCGCGTACTCCCTATTCAATCTCGCAATATTACTCACCGAAATTCCCTTCGGACATTCCGCTTCGCATGCTTCTGTGTTAGTACATGCACCAAATCCAGCGTCATCATGTACTTTCAACATATCTTTTACTCGCTTTTTCGCTTCTACACGACCTTGTGGTAATAATGCATATTGAGAAACTTTTGCAGATAAGAATAACATCGCCGAGCTGTTTTTACAAGCAGCTACGCAAGCGCCACAACCAATACAGGCTGCTGAGTTGAAGGCTTCATCTGCATTTACTTTTGAAACAGGAATACTATTCGCATCCGGTGTGCTTCCGGTATTTACAGAAACAAATCCACCCGCTTGTTGTATTTTTTCGAAGGCTTGGCGATCCACAATCAAATCACGAATAACAGGAAATGCTGCTGCTCTCCACGGTTCAATGATGATGGTTTCGCCATCCGCAAAACTGCGCATATGCAATTGACAGGCGGTAACGCCTTTCACTGGACCATGCGCGCGACCGTTGATGTACATGCTGCATGTACCGCAAATTCCCTCACGGCAATCATGATCAAAAGCAATGGGATCAATTCCAGTTTTTGACAAATCTTCATTCACCACATCTAACATCTCTAAAAAAGACATGTCAGGACTTACTCCTTTTGCTGCATAGGTTTCGAAACGTCCGCTTTCTTTTGCGTTTTTTTGTCTCCAAACTTTTAACGTAAGATTCATATTTCCACTCATAGGATTTTTATTTTTTTCCCGTTATGACGAACAGGAGTAAGGTTCAATTTATTTTATTTATAAGAGCGTTGAGTAAGTTTAACACTTTCAAACACTAAATCTTCTTTATGTAATTCATGCGGTTGATTGTCGCCTTTGTATTCCCAAGCTGCTACGTAAGCATAGCCTTCATCATCACGTCGAGCTTCGTTTTCGGGAGTTTGATATTCTTCACGGAAATGTCCACCACAACTTTCATTGCGATTTAAAGCATCCACCATCATCAACTCGCCTAACTCTAAATAATCAGCAACACGTCCTGCTTTTTCTAAATTCTGATTTAATTCTTGCTCACCACCAGGTACCATTAAATTTTCCCAGAAGTCAGCGCGAAGTTTTTTAATTTTTTCAATTCCTGCAGTTAATCCTTCCGCAGTACGACCCATTCCACAATGGTTCCACATCAAAAGACCTAACTCACGATGAAACTCATGCACGGTTTTCTTTCCTTTTATGTTGAGGAGTTTTTGCAAACGATCTTTTACTTTTTGCTCAGCATCCATAAATTCCGGACTATCATTCGCTATAGGCGTACGTTCCACATCCGATAAATAATCGCCGATGGTATAGGGTAAAACGAAGTATCCATCTGCCAAGCCTTGCATCAATGCAGAAGCTCCTAAACGATTTGCACCATGATCACTAAAATTAGCTTCACCACAAGCATACAACCCTGGAACTGTTGTCATCAAATTATAATCAACCCAAAGTCCACCCATCGTATAATGCACCGCTGGATAAATCATCATCGGTGTTTTGTACGGATTCTCACCTGTGATTTGCTTATACATATCAAACAAGTTTCCGTATTTCGCTTCTACTGCTTTTTCACCAGTGCGTTTAATGACATCACTGAAGTCGAGGTACACCGCTAATCCCGTATTCCCAACTCCAAATCCTTTATCACACATATCTTTCGCTGCACGGGATGCAATATCACGCGGAACTAAATTTCCGAAGGAAGGATAACGTCTTTCTAAATAATAATCTCTTTCTCCTTCTGGAATATCAACAGGCTTGCGTGGATCACCTTTTTGTTTTGGTACCCAGATACGTCCATCGTTACGTAACGACTCCGACATCAATGTTAATTTACTTTGATGATCGCCTGAAACTGGAATGCAAGTAGGATGAATTTGTGTGAAGCAAGGATTTCCAAAGTAAGCTCCTTTTTTATGCGCTCTCCAAATGGCAGTTGCGTTAGATCCACGCGCATAAGTAGTCAAATAAAATACATTTCCATATCCACCCGTTGCTAATACAACCGCATGCGCACTATGTCTTTCAATTTCTCCTGTTATTAAATCACGAGCAATAATTCCTCTTGCTTGTCCATCTACCATCACCACCTCTAACATCTCATGACGGGTATAACTCTTAATTTTTCCCTCGCCAATCATTCGATTCATGGCAGAGTACGCACCCAACAAAAGTTGTTGTCCGGTTTGACCCTTCGCATAAAACGTTCTCGATACTTGCGCACCACCAAAAGAACGATTGTCGAGTAAACCACCATATTCACGAGCAAAAGGAACACCTTGCGCTACACATTGATCGATGATGTTTACACTCACTTGCGCTAAACGATGTACATTGGCTTCACGCGCTCTGTAATCACCACCTTTCACGGTATCGTAAAACAAACGGTAAACGCTATCACCATCGTTGCGATAATTTTTTGCTGCATTAATTCCTCCTTGTGCTGCAATACTGTGTGCACGACGCGGTGAATCTTGAAAGCAAAATGTTTTTACATTGTATCCTAGTTCAGCAAGAGAAGCAGCTGCAGAAGCACCCGCTAAACCTGTTCCTACAATGATCACATCGTACTTACGTTTGTTCGCAGGATTAACTAATTTGCATTTGAACTTATGATTGTCCCACTTTTCAGAAAGTGGTCCTGATGGTATTTTTGAATCGAGTTTCATTCGATGTAGGTCTTTAATTAACGAGTTAAGAAATAAATGGGCATGGCAGCAAATAAGGCAGGGATGATAATCGCAAATACAAACGTTCCAATGCCCTTAATGAGTCCTTGATAATTTTTTCCACGAATGCTCAAGGTTTGAAATGCACTTTGGAAACCATGAAGTAAGTGATAAGAAAGTCCTAACATGCTAATCACATAAAACGCAACAACAAGTGGATCTTTAAAAGCAGTTGCCACCACCCCATAAAGATCTTTGCAGATAATAATTTTGTTTCCCATGTAATCCATGGTAGCAGGCTTCAAATGTTGTGCTTTCGCATCTGCAGCTGTAATCACTTCTTCTTTCAAAATATTATCCGTAGTTGCTTCCACTACGTAGGTCTTCCAGTCCATCTCACCAAATTTGTATTCATACCAAAAGTGGATAAGATGAGTCGCGATAAAGATGAGGAGAATGGTACCTAAAATGCCCATGTTACGAGAAGCCCAGGTTGTGCCGGTATTGTTTTTTTTCGCTTCATACTTTACAGGACGGGCCTTCATATTCTTAGCAACTAGGTAAAAACCGTTGATGGCATGAATGATAATGGTTGCATAAAGTAGGTAGGAGATAACTTTAATAGGAGGGAACGTGGTCATGAAAACCGTGTATTGGTTAAATGCCAAGCCGCCATCGTCTTTAAATAAAGCTAAATTGCCTGATACATGGACGATTAGGAAAAGGCTAAGGAAGAGCCCAGTTAAGGCCATTAACCACTTTTTCCCTACGGATGAGTTGAGGAACTCAAATAAATTTGTCATAATTCTTAGATATTCTAGGATAATAGAAGCAAAATTCAAGCGAATAGTCGCTTTAATGGATGCAAATTTAATTGTAATTTGTTTTGATGGGCATTAGTATATCATTTTTTTCTAGAGTTTTTGATGAATTGCTCTTGCTAGGGCTCGAGAAACTTCTTTATACAGATCTTGTTTGATGAATCTCATCGTTGTAATTTTACGATTGGTATTGAACAATTTAGTAATGAGATTGTTTAGTGACAAACAGGTATTGTTTATATTTGCATGCTCCAAATCATTAAAATACATTTTTAGTTAAAAACAATCTAAATATGAAATATACAAGCATAGATGCTCAGCTTTTTGTTGAGAACCGACAACGATTTGTCTCTAAATTGAAGCCTAAGTCGATCGCATTTTTAAATGCCAATGACGAAATGCCTCGAAATGGTGATACAAATTTTCTCTTTCGGCAAAACTCCGACCTTTTTTACCTAACAGGTATCGATCAAGAACAAACGATTTTAGTTTTGTTTCCTGACGCACCACTCCCTCGTTACAAAGAGATTCTTTTCGTACGAAAAACAAATGAGCATATTGCCATTTGGGAAGGCCATAAATACACAAAGGACGAGGCGCGTGCAGCTTCGGGAATCCAAAGTGTGTATTGGTTGGAAGACTACAACAGCATTATTCCTATGCTGATGAATCATTGCGAAAATGTGTATGTAAATATTAACGAGAATGATCGTTTCTCCTCTGAAGTTCCTTATCGTGATTTGCGTTTTGCACAAAGTATGAAGTCGATGTATGCGGGTCATCATTTTGAACGTCTCGGACCTATTTTAGCTTCTCTGCGCGCCATCAAACACGACATCGAAATTAAGTTGATGCAAAAAGCAATGGACATTACGGAAAAAGCTTTTCGTAAAGTAATGCGTTTTGTGAAGCCTGGTGTGATGGAGTATGAAATTGAAGCGGAAATTATTCATGAGTTCATTCGTAAGCGTGCTAGCGGACATGCCTATAATCCGATCATCGCTTCAGGGGCAAGCGCATGTATTTTGCATTATAATGAAAACAACAAAGAGTGTAAAGCGGGTGATGTGATCTTGATGGATTTCGGTGCGGAGTATGCGAATTATGCTGCTGATTTAACGCGATGTATTCCTGTAAGTGGAGAGTTTACACAACGTCAACGCGATGTATACAATGCTGTTTTAAGAGTGATGAAAGGCGCCACCAAAATGTTAGTTCCCGGAAATACCATCGAGAAATATCATGTAGAAGTTGGGTTGTTGATGGAAGCTGAATTGCTCGATCTAGGACTGATTTCTAAGAGTGATATTAAAAATCAAAATCCGGAATTGCCTGCCTACAAAAAGTATTTTATGCATGGTACCTCGCATTTCCTCGGATTGGATGTTCACGATATTGGCAATCGCTACGAACCGATGCAACCTGGAATGGTTTTCACTTGCGAACCTGGAATTTATATTCCCGAAGAAGGTCTAGGTATTAGATTGGAAAACGATATTTTAGTTACTTCAAAAGATCCAGTAGATTTAATGGCTTCCATACCAGTGGAAATTGAGGATATAGAAGAGTTAATGAGAGAAGCTGCAGAAGCTCGTTCCGTATCGCATAAATAATTTCTTTATCACTTTAATAATAAGCGGAGCACAGAAGAGTTCAATCTTAGAAGTGCGCTCGTCTAGAAGTCGCAGAGATTTCTATGGTCAATTCCAAATTTAAACTTATAAATTTAATTTTATAATCCCCTCTCCTCTGGAGAGGGCTAGGGAGAGGCTTGAATTTTAGAATTGCTTTAAACTTATCGCCTTCGAATACATCTTATCTCTTCGCTAAATTCCAATCTCTTAATTTTCTCGCAACCCTCGGTAAGTTCAGGTTAAAAAGGCACGGTCCCGATAGCTATCGGGACGCGAAGGCTACGCTATGATAATTTTTCTCGCAGAGGAACAGAGGTGCGAAGGCTGCGCTATGATAAATTTTCTCGCAGAGGCACAGAGGCCGGCCTGCTGGCAGGCACGAAGGCTGTGATAAAACAAAATGGGCGAAGCCCAGAAGTGTGCTGTGCCTAGAAGCGTGCGAAGCTCTGCTTCTAGGCTTAGCTCTACTTCTGGGCTTTACGACCAAACTTTCGTCCCCTCCGTACAATTTTTACACATCTCAATTTCGTTTCGCGAACGAAGTACGGATGCACGAAAATCTTGATAGTTCGAATTTTGCCATAAATCAGCAAAGCGTTGCTCTTTTAAACTGCCCATATTGTACATCGCATCTTTGTCGAAGCAGCAAGGAACCACTCTTCCATCCCACGTAATCACACAGCTATGCCATAACTTCCAACAATGATTTAAAAGTTGGTTTTTGATTTTGTAGGTGCCGTCTTTTTGTTTTTTATAACGAGCGTATTTTTCATTTTCGGGAATTAAATCATTTCCCTTTTCAAAATCATAGACCTGCGCGGTTTTTAATCCGACTTCATCCACACCTAATTCTTTGGCGAGTTGATGAACCTCTGCAATTTGATGCTCATTGGGCTTCACCACTAAAAATTGAAAAATAATATGCGGAGTAGAAGAGCCTAATTCTTTTTTCCATTTCACAATGTTCTTTGTCCCTTCAATCACTTTCTCTAGTTTTCCTCCTATTCGATATTGCTCATACACTTCTTGCGTAGTTCCATCAATGGAAATGATTAATCGATCTAACCCCGACTCAATTGTCTTCTTCGCATTTTCATCCGTGAGATAGTGTGCATTGGTGGAAGTAGCTGTGTAAATTCCTTTACTCGATGCATACTTTACGAGCTCTAAAAATTTCGGATTCAAATAAGGTTCACCCTGAAAATAAAAAATCAAATACCACAAGGTGTCTTTTACTTCATCAATCACTTTTTTGAAAAAGCTCTCTTCAAGCATTCCCGTTGGTCGGGAAAATGCACGTAATCCACTCGGACATTCCGGGCAACGTAAATTACAGGATGTGGTGGGCTCAAACGATAAAACAATCGGCATTCCCCATTGAATAGGTTTACCTAGCCATTTCGAATAATAATAGCTGGCAACCACTTTACTTGCATTTATAATTCTGCTTGGCTTCGACTTGAAAAGGAAATTAAGTCCGTCACGTAAATTCTTGTTCATCGGCGATAAAGTTAAGGATGAATCTGCTAGGATCTGTAAAATTTTGAAGAAGTATAATTTATTTGGCATAATTTCTTTTTCCCTTGAAATGTATTTACTTGAGGAATTTGGATAAATACGCGATTCTTACCTGCTACAATTAGTTATTTTTTTTCGTCATTTACACGCATTACCAATGTGAATTTTGATACTTTTACCACGATTTATGTTTACCTGGCTCGCTCGAATCATTTTACGCAATCGTCTATTATTCATCGTATTAATAGGCGCTACAACTCTTTTTATGGGGTACAAAGCGACTACTATTCAACTTTCGTATGATTTTGCTAGAATTCTACCTGACAACGACGAAGACTTTAAAGCCTACGAATCGTTTAAAGGTCGTTTTGGTGAAGATGGAAGTGTGATGGTGTTGGGAGTGGAAGACAAGAATTTTTATACGCTTAAGAAATTTGGAGATTGGTATCGTTTAGGTGATGAAATCAAATCGATGGACGGTATTGAGGAAGTAGTTTCCCTAGCTCGATTGTATAATGTCATCAAGAATGATTCGGCGCGTAAGTTTGAGATGAAACCTATCGTCGCGCATGCACCTACTTCACAAGCGGAAGTAGATAGTATCAAAACTGAAATTGAAAAGTTGCCTTTTTATGATGGTTTTATCCGCAACTCGCAAACAGGTGCTACGGTGATGGCCATCACTTTCGATAAAAGTAAACTCAATACAAAGAATAGAATCAGTGTTGTTAAGCAGATCAAAGAGAAAGCTGAAGCCTTTGGTTTGAGTAATAAATTGGATGTGCATATTAGCGGACTTCCCTACATACGCACTGCAATTACAAGTAAAGTCGTTGAAGAAATGAAGTTGTTTATGCTGTTGGCTGTTTTAGTAACTGCAATTGTCCTCTTCGTTTTTTTCAGAAATTTTCAAGTGCTTTTTTTCACACTGATTGTAGTGTTCGTTAGCGTTATTTGGTCGATAGGAATCATTGCAGTGCTTGGATATAAAATCACCATTTTAAGTGGATTGATTCCGCCACTCATTATTGTTATTGGTATTCCCAATGCTATCTTGTTATTGAATAAATATCAAGTGGAATATAGTAGGCATAATTCACAAGCAAAGGCGTTAGCTCGAATGGTGCAGCGAATTGGACTCACAACCTTTCTCGCAAATGTTACCACGAGTATTGGATTTTTTGTTTTCTATTTTACGAATAGTCGAATTTTAATGGAGTTTGGATTAGTTGCCGCTATTAATGTGATGGCCACATGGCTCATTTCTTTAATTTTAATTCCGATTGTTTATAGCTATTTAGCTCCTCCCGATGTGAAGCATCTGAAACATTTGCAGGCTCCTCGACTTAATAAGTTATTGGCGAGTGTCGATAGATGGGTGCATTTACATCCCAAATATATTTATGCTTGCGTTAGTGTAATTATGTTGATTAGTTTTTATGGGATATCTAAAATTTCAACGAATGGATTTGTGGTAGATGATCTGCCGAAAAAGATCCCGTTTATGTGGATATGAAATTTTTTGAAAGCAATTTTAAAGGGGTGCTTCCACTCGAGTTTTCGATTAATACACTTGAACCTGGTGGTGCTTTAAAACAAACGACACTGCAGAAAATAAATCGCTTGCAGAAAATGCTAAATCAATATCCCATCTTTTCAAAACCGCTTTCCGTTGTGGATGGAATAAAATTTTCTTACCAAGCATATCACGATAATGATCCTCGCTTTCATATTTTACCCGGCACCATTCAACTTGCAGAAATGTCGAGTTTCGCTGGCGATATGAACGGAAAAGGAAATGCATTTAAAAGCTTTATCGATAGTAATCGACAAATTACTCGTGTGAGTGTTCAAATGGCAGATATAGGGTCGCTTAAAATGGAAAAGTTGTTAAGCGAGTTGCGCCCTCGAGTCGATTCCATATTCCCAACGGATAAGTATGAGACCATCATTACTGGGAATAGTCTGATTTTCTTGAAAGGGAATAATTACATGTTCAAGAATTTGATGGAAAGTATTCTTTTAGCCATTGTGCTTATTTCAATTATTATGGTGACGCTTTTTATGTCGATTCGAATGATTTTAATTTCGATTGTACCTAGTCTAATTCCATTAGTTATTACGGCTGGATTGATGGGATTTTTTAATATTTCTTTGAAGCCTTCTACTATTTTAATTTTTAGTATTGCATTTGGTATGGCATCTGATCAAACCATTTATTTTCTAACCAAGTATCGTCACGAAATGCGAACCAATCCAGTCATGAGTATTTCCAATGCTGTCACACTAACCATTCGAGAAACAGGTGTGAGTATGGTGTATTCTTCTGTGATTTTATTTTTCGGATTTTTTATTTTTAGTGCGAGCGACTTTGGTGGGACTGCTTCGTTAGGAAAGTTGCTAAGTGTAACTTTGTTGGTTGCCATGGTGGCAAATATTATTGTGTTACCTGCGTTCTTGCTTAGCCTAGAGCGTCGACTCACTACGAAGGCGTTTTTAGCAGAGCCGTTTTTTGAAACCAATGATGAAGAAGAAGATATCGATCGCGAAAGCTTATCCATTCGAAAGGAGCAGCAAGAGGATGATTTAAATAAGTAATTCCAAGTAAGTACTATAATTTTAATTACTGATTCCTATGATAGGATGGAATGTATTCAACCTTTTTTTATTATTTTCGTAGTAAAGATTTAGAAGATAGTATTGACCCATGAAAGGAATTATATTAGCCGGTGGCTCTGGAACACGATTACATCCGTTGACAATAGCAGTGAGTAAGCAGCTCATGCCTGTATATGATAAACCGATGATTTATTATCCGCTTAGCGTATTAATGATGGCAGGAATCAGTGAAATATTAATCATCACGACTCCACACGATCAGATCATGTTTCAAAAGTTACTCGGCGATGGAAAGGAACTTGGTTGCAATTTTCAATATGCTATTCAATCGGAGCCAAATGGATTGGCGCAAGCATTTGTAATTGGTGAATCCTTTATAGGTAATGATAATGTTGCTTTGATATTAGGTGATAATATTTTTTATGGCACAGGTCTCGAGCAATTATTGCAAGAAAATAGTAATCCCTCAGGAGGTGTCGTTTTCGCTTATCATGTAAGTGATCCAGAAAGATATGGCGTAGTAGAGTTTGATAAGAACAATAAAGCATTAAGTATTGAAGAAAAGCCTACCTCTCCAAAATCAAATTATGCGGTTCCCGGACTCTATTTTTATGATAATGATGTTATCAAAATTGCAAAATCATTGAAGCCAAGTCCACGGGGCGAGTATGAAATTACCGATGTCAATAAACATTATTTGGAAGCCCGAAAGTTGACAGTAGGAATCTTAGATAAAGGTACAGCATGGCTTGATACCGGTACCTTTGAGTCCCTCATGCAAGCTGCTCAGTTCGTTCAAGTGATCGAAGAACGCCAGGGATTGAAGATTGGTTGTATCGAAGAAATCGCTTGTAGAATGGGCTTTATTGATAAATCTCAACTAAAAAAGTTGGCGCTTCCGCTGATTAAAAGTGGTTATGGAAAATATCTTTTGGCTTTTTCAGAAGAACTATAAAACTCTTACCTCGTTTGTCTAGTCCTTGACCTTCAGAATGGAGGCGCTTACCAAATAATTGAAGTTCGTATTTTTCATTCTCGATGACACCATTTTTTTTATTTGAATTTTACTGAATTCACTATAAAATTCACTAATTTCGTATTGGATAAATGTGCATACGCGATGCAACATTTGTTTAGTACACAACCCAAATTCAATAGTTTACAAAAGCATACTTTCATGCAAAGAAAAATACTTGTCACAGGTGGTGCTGGATTCGTAGCAAGTAGCCTTGCTCAACGTTTAGCTGACAACCCCGATAATTATGTTGTTATCGTCGATAATATGTTGACTGGCGATGTCATCAAGTTACCCATATCCATTCATGATAATGTTCGATTTATTAAAGCGGATGTAAATAGCTTTAATGATATCTCTTCCATTTTTGCATCTTTTTCTTTTGACTATGTGTTTCATTATGCTGCACTGGTCGGAGTAAAACGAACGTTAGCAAATCCTGTCATGGTTCTGTCCGATTTGAATGGGATTAAAAATGTATTGGATCTATGTAAAAATACAGGCGTTAAGCGTGTGTATTATTCTTCAAGCTCTGAAGTTTATGGTGAGCCTGTCGAGTTTCCTCAAAATGAACATACCACACCGCTCAACTCACGTCTTCCTTACGCTATTGTTAAGAACGTAGGTGAAGCGTATTTACGTGCATACTATCAAGAGTTCGGATTAGAATATACCATCTTCCGATTCTTTAATACTTACGGTCCTAAACAAAGTACTGATTTTGTAATGTCCAAGTTTTTAGAAGCTGCATTGGCGAATAAGGAAATTACCATTTATGGAGATGGTAGTCAAACCAGAACATTCTGTTATATCGACGATAATATTGAAGCTTGCCTAAATGCGTTTTATCAAAATCTTATCGTTAATGACGTAGCCAATATTGGATCTGATTATGAGATCACCATGCTCGATCTTGCAGATAAAATTATTAGGATTACAAAATCTTCGTCCAAAATCGTTTTTCTTCCTGCATTGAAAGAAGGTGATATGACACGTCGTTGTCCCGATATTTCTTTGATGAAGGAATTATTGCAAAGAAAATTAACTCCGTTGGAAGAAGGTATTCAGCGCCTCATCGATTCTAAGCATTCCATTACTGCATAATGACTGAATCTGTTGAACAACTTCAGAAGGAAGTAGAATTTCAACTGAGTCAACTCGATTTTCCTCAACAACCTGAATCGCTTTATGATCCCCTGCGATACATGCTTTCGTTGGGAGGAAAAAGAATACGTCCAGTCTTAGTTTTGTTAGCTAATGATTTGTTTTCAGGAAAAAGAGAAAATGCAATGCCTGCCGCTCTAGCCGTAGAGGTGTTTCATAATTTCACACTCTTGCATGATGATATTATGGATCGAGCGCCATTGCGAAGAGGAAAGCCGACCGTTCATCAAAAATGGAATTCCAATATCGCAATTCTTTCAGGAGATGCGATGTTTGTGAAATCATGTCAACTGATTACGCAGACGCCCATTTCGGCTATGCCTGCCGTTATGAATCTGTTTTTGAAAACAGCACTCGAAGTTTGCGAAGGACAGCAATACGATATGGATTTCGAAAGCCGGAACGATATTGAGATTGAAGAGTATCTCGAGATGATAAAACTAAAAACGGCTGTGCTTGTGGGAGCATGTTTGGGTATTGGTGCGCAAATCGCAGGAGCAAAGGAAGAAGAAGTAAAACATATTTATGATTTTGGTGTAAATCTTGGAATCGCTTTTCAATTGCAAGATGATATTTTAGATGTGTACGGTAATGAACAAAAGTTCGGCAAACAAGTCGGTGGAGATATCATCGCCAACAAAAAAACATTTTTATTACTCTCCGCTCTTAAAAATGCAAAAGATCAAACCGCCATCGAATTGCAACAATGGTTAGCGTATGATGGTGCTGATAATGCATCAAAAGTAAATGCAATTAAAAATATTTACGAAACACTACACGTAAAAGAATGTGCAGAAAAAAAGATGGATGAACTTTATGCGGAAGCACTCTCTCATCTCGACGCCCTGCCCATCAATCAGGAGCGAACTGCTGCCTTACGAAAACTTTCTTCTATGCTGATGCTTCGGGAAAGCTAGGGGTTAATTCAGAATTCAGAATTAAGTTCTGCTAGACTATCTGGCGGTAAATTGAAAGCCACCTTAGAGAACCATCTAACATCTAACATCCAACAGCTAGTAGCTAGAAGCCATTTCCGGTCTTCCTAGCTCACGCAAATGTTTAATGTGCGCATTGATCGCAGAAAGTACCGTTGGATACTCAATGTACTTCACATTAAATTCCTGACAAGTTTCTCTTACTAATTTGCTGATCGCTGGATAATGCACATGAGAGATTCGTGGAAATAAATGATGCTCCACTTGAAAATTTAATCCACCCATGAACCAACTTACAATTTTATTTTTCGTTGCAAAATTAGCTGTAGTATGTACTTGATGTAACGCCCACTCTTCTTCTATTTTATTAGAATCAGGATCAGGGGTTGGGAATTTACAATCACCAACCACGTGTGCTAACTGAAACACAACCGCAATGGTTAATCCAGTAACAAATAAAATGACACTGTATCCAATAATGGTGGCTACCCATCCTTTTAAAAACACTGGCAGACCAATAAACAAACCTAAATAACTTAACTTGGTAACCCAGAATCCAACATGTTCTGAAAGTTTCATTTTACGAATAGGTGTCGGACCAATCTTACGAGTGAAGTACTTATGGAAATCCATCCAAAAAATCCACATGAAATACGTAGCTCCATAAAGTAGAAACCAATACACATGTTGGAAACGATGAAACCAATATCTTTCTTGTTGCTCATTAACACGCATGAATGGTTTTACATCAATATCATCATCTACACCTTCAATATTCGTGAACGTATGATGTACGATATTGTGTTTTACTTTCCACATAAAACTTGAACCGCCCATTAAATTCAAGGAGTACGACATTAATTTATTGACGCTTTTGTTCGTAGAGTAAGAGTCGTGAGCTCCATCATGCATTACATTGAAACCAATACTTGCAAATGTTAATCCCATCAACCCACAAAATACGATCGACAACCAAATGGGTAGATTAGCAAATACCAACATGGAGTAAACAAAGATCGCTACAGAAACTAGGATGATGGTCTTAGAATAGAGCTTGAAGTTACCTGTAGGCTTTATTTTTTCTTCTTTGAAATAATTGTCAATGCGTTCACGCAATGCATCGAAGAACGGACTGGTTCTGTTGTTGAAGGTTATCTTTGACATATTCGAGTGCAAAAATACTTACAAGCGACCATATAAACCTGTTTTATTAATTAAGATACCAATTATTTATTGAAAATCAATTAGATAGCTATGATGATTATAGTCATTGCAGCAGTCTTTTTCAATCGAATCTGTGTTTGTGGGGGCTTCTAGTT
This sequence comes from Bacteroidota bacterium, assembly GCA_016709725.1. Classification (GTDB taxonomy): domain Bacteria; phylum Bacteroidota; class Bacteroidia; order AKYH767-A; family OLB10; genus JAJTFW01. Next base: position 275,888 of record JADJMG010000001.1, on the reverse strand, counting down.
CTACCCTAGGCGAAGTTGATGGGTTTATCGAGAGCGAAGTCGAAAGTCGAGAAGCCTCGCGACTAACATCCAACATCCAATCGCGAAGCCTCGCGACTACACCTCAAACTTCACTAAAAACAATCTCTTCTTCGTTACCGCAGGAACGATAAAAGTATTTTCATCTACTTGCTTTCCTGCTCTTGGTAAAATGGAAATGCTATCACTCTTTTTACTAATTTTTTTACTTTTCATTTCTCCTTTTGGATCAATTGAATTGCCCGTGATTTCATTGCTTCTGCCAATGTCATTATTGAATACAATAGTTAATTCTTCGGGAGTTAAAATGGTATTAAAGGATGAATACAAACCCTCATCATCCATCGATGTTTGCTCTTTTCTGATCAACTGACTCCAATGAATACTACCATCTGCATTTACGGAAAGGGTGAGGATGTTGTCAAAATGAAATTCAATTCTTCGATTAAAAGTTTGCGTGAAGTAATCGTAAAAATTATATTCACTGAGATAAGCCGCTTCTGCAATAATAATCGCTCCACCGTCATTTCTAGGAATAACATTTCGAATGGGATAACTAATTAAACTTGCTCCTGTACCCGTATTTCTTTGTCCAATGAATTTTAACTGGGCTTCATTGTTTAATTTACCACTATTAATTTTTAATTCATTACCACCATTTAACCCGAGTGTTGCATAGAGCAAACTAGCTCCAGCGAAGGAAGTTTGGTCAGAATAGAATCCAGTGACAATCGCTTGATTGTTGATTTTATCGATAACCAACGCCGCTTCGTTCATGTACTGATCTACTCGATTGAAATCATATTCTTTCATTTTGTTTTCCATCTTATTCACATGGAAAATTTTATATTGTCGTAATCTGTTTTTCTTGCTTTCAGAAACATCTTTTGTGAAGGCAAGAAATAATAAATCTTCGGTATTACTTGTTGCAAATTCACTCAACTCCGCATTTTTTGCAGAATAATTAATTTCAGATTTAAATTGATAAGAAACCAAGAAAGAATCATTCACACAGGCATAATGAATTTGGATGTTTCCATTTCCTGATTCTTCCATGGCAACACCCATAAAACGGCGATTGGGTGAAATTACCAATCGAGGTTTAGAGAGCTCAGATGATTTTTGAATCGTACTCGAATAAATTTTCAATCCATTAACTTCTGTTTCACCTTTTGCATTTAATACACTTAAAAAAAGTTGAATCTCTCCACTTGAACGCGATTGCATACTGGAAATGATTACTGGTTTTTCATTAAAGAATCCAATGCTTTCTAAAGAGCCACCTGAAGGAATTGCATCAACGGTTTTTCTCCACTTTGGTTGTAGATTGTAACCAAAATAACTGAGTTCATATTTTCTCGATTTCAATCCAAAACGATCTCTACTCGTTTCTAAGGATAGATTGCTCATTAAAATATATACACCCTCTTCGTCTTGTCCAATTACTTTCGCATAGTCGAAACCGTTATTGTCGATGTTATCCGCAGAAATTTGAACAGACTGCGCCCAACTTAGGTAAGTCGGACTTAAAAAAATCAATAGAATGAAATATTTCAAGATTGGTTTCATATTCATTTTTAAGAATGCTCAACTAAAAATGGATTGTTTACTTTTTCAAATTCAATGCTTGTTTCTGACCCATGACCTGGATAAACAATTGTTTTCCCAGGCAAAATAAATAGTTTTTCTCTGATGCTTCGGAGTAATGTTTGCGTATCTCCACCAGGCAAGTCAGTTCGCCCTATACTTTGTGAAAATAATACATCTCCGCCAATTAAGGTATCACTTTCTTTATGCCAAAAACAAATACTTCCTGGACTATGTCCTGGAGTATGAATCATTTCAAGTTGACAGTTTCCAAATTTTATGGTAGCGCCTTCTTTTAAATTTGTAATGGGAGTAGGAGAAGCCTCCATAAAGATTCCATATACTTGACCGTATTGCAAGCAAGCTGCCAGTAATTTTTCTTCTAATTCGTGAATCTGGGGTTGAAGATGAAATGCATCTCCCACAAATTTATTCCCTAATACATGATCAATGTGACAGTGTGTATTGAGTAAATGTACTGGCTTTAGCTTTTGTGTTTTTATGAAATTGAAAAGTTCTTCCTTCTCTTCTGGATCATAACAACCCGGATCAATAATAACACAGTCCAATGTTTCATCATATAAAACATATGTATTTTCTTGAAACGGATTAAAGGTGAATCGTGCAATTTGCATCATGAGACGGTATTGTTTTTTGGTTTATACGCAGATTTCGAAAGGATCGATTGCGCATCTTTTTCCATAAATAATTGTAATAAATTGGTGTTTGGATGCTCCTGCATATACGAGCGAATAATATGCCATCCTATGAATGAGCCAAGTCGTGCAGGTGACTCTTTGGGAAATCCATTGGTACTATTTCCATCGTGAATATACTTCAAATAAACTTTTGGATTGATGTTGTACAATAAATCTTGTTCAATAAAAAACGCCCAAATTTGCTCCTCGTGTTCATTCGCCCAAGTGAGTTGCGCCGGTGAATATCCTAATTTAATGGTGTCATGAGTTTCAGGAGAGAGTACATCCATCGCATATAAAATTTTGCCTTGAAAGAGCATTTGTGCTAAACAATTTTTTTGTGTGCTATCATCTAAAAATTCACTGTCGAGCCATCCTTTCATCATATCATTGACGATGTATTCTGGTTCGAGTTTTTTCATCATATACATCGGCAACTGAAGACTTGGATAGTATTTATAATCTTGACCTAAATAAAAATGCAATCCTACTCCTAATGTACTATCCATGGTCATGATGTTACTACTAAATGGAGAAATGTAAGTCATGATCGTTGGGATTTTCTTTCCCGGGAAGGCTATTTTGTAACGTTCAAATGCTAACGTTAATTCTTTTTCTAACCATGTTAAATCACCAAATTCTTTTTGACAATCCATAAAAATTTCATGGATGTACTGGTCCTTTAAATATTGATTAAGGTTATTCGCAATTTCAGCATCTAATGGTTTTCTCTTACTGGGTGGAATGATAGAAGCTAATTGTACACACCAGAGCTCAAAAAAATCCCCGTATGTTGAGCGTAACGCTCTGATTTTAGCTGTGTCAACGATTTGGTTCTTAGTAGTTAATTCTTCTTCGAATCGAACGATTTTTAATGTTGGGATTTCATCCGTAATCTCAATGGGCTCAGGGCGCTTTTCGTCTTTTCCATTTTGTCCACAACTATAAGTCAATAATATCAGTGTGAAAATATAGATTCCTAGCTTGGTTTTGTGTATCATTGTACTTCTAATCTAATGGTTATGCGCAAACTTATATTAATTTTAATGATTGGCTTCTTTTTACCTGTTTTAACGAAGGCACAAGATCAGAAATTTCATTTCGGTTTTAAAATCACGCCGAGTATGGCTTGGATTAAACCAGATACAAAAAGCCTTGACCGTGAAGGTTACCGTTTAGGCTTTACCTATGGTGTTCAAACTGAATTTCGTTTAGCCGATAATTATGCCTTGGCAACAGGAGCCCAAATGTCTTATAGAGGCGGAAAGCTCAAATACGATTCGGGTGTTGATAGCATTCCAGACCAATCGGTTATCTATAATGTGCAGTATGTTGAAATTCCAATTTGTCTAAAAATGTTAACGAATCAATTCAATAAGATTCGTTATTATGGACAATTTGGTTTCGCTCCCGGTATGCGAATTCGTGCGTTAAAGGATGTTGGTGGAGAGGATAAATTGAGTGCCAAGAAGGAAATTAATTTTATGAATGTAAACATGATTATTGCCGCTGGTCTTGAGTATGAAATTAGTGGCTCTACTGTAGCTTTCGGTGGAATTGAATTTAATAATGGCTTTGTGGATATGATCGATGGCGGTGGTAAGGCTTTTACTAATTTCTTAGGATTAAATATTGGCATATTGTTCTGATAATTAATAGATAAAATACTATATCCTGTGTACTCCACAGGCAACATATTAGCCGAAATCATAAAAGATTTCGGCTTTTTTTATGCCTTTTCTATTTCCGTACCTTTGCTCCGATGAAAATTGCGCTCTCTCAGCTGAATTTCCGAATTGGTAATTTTACGTATAATACGTCGCGGATCGTTGACGAAATTGAAAAGGCCGAAAAGGATCATGTAGACTTACTCGTTTTTCCTGAATTAGCAGTATGTGGGTACCCACCACTTGATTTTCTCGACTACTCCCATTTTATCGACCGATGTAATGAAAGCATTCGAATTATTGCCGAACGTTGTATCAAATTGACAGTAATTATAGGCGCACCTGCTTTTAATGCAGATCCAAAAGGAAAAAATCTGTTTAATTCTGCTTACGTATTAGCAAATGGTAAAGTGCAGCAAATCGTTCACAAAACATTGCTACCTACTTATGATGTCTTTGATGAGTATCGCTGGTTTGAGTCGAATCGTGAGTTTAAATGTGTAGAAGTAAAAGGAGTTCGTATAGCCCTCACCGTTTGTGAAGATCTTTGGAATATCGACGAAGATCCACTTTACACTTTTTGGCCGATGAAAGAATTGATTGAACAGGAACCTCAACTGATGATCAATATTGCTGCTTCGCCGTTTTGCGATCATCACGCAGAAAATCGAAAAGCAATTTTAATAAAGAATGTAAAGGAATATCAGTTACCACTCTTATACGTAAATCATGTAGGTGCTCAAACCGATTTGTTATTTGATGGCGGATCGATGTTGATTGATGCAAATGGAAATATTCAGCATGAACTTCTCTATTTTCAAGAAGATTATGTTGCTTGTGATTTTAATGAATCATCTAGATTTTTTTCCAATTTAAATAATGTGAATCCCACTGCGATTCCATCAGATAGAATCGAAAGAATTTATCAAGGATTGGTGATGGGAGTACGTGATTATTTTGAAAAGATGGGTTTTGCAAAAGCCATCCTAGGACTTAGTGGTGGAATTGATTCTGCATTGGTTTTAGCTTTAGCTTGTGAAGCCTTAGGTGCAAAAAATGTACATGCGGTTTTAATGCCTTCCCAATTTTCTAGCGATCATTCCGTCAATGATTCGGTGAAGATGGTGGAAAGAATTGGTTGTACGCATGAGATCATGCCTATCGCACCGATGTATGATTCGTTTTTAAATGCGCTGAAATCGGATTTTGCCGGGACTGCATTTAATGTAGCAGAAGAAAATATTCAAGCTCGCATTCGTGGATTAATTCTGATGGCTCTTTCCAATAAGTTCGGTTATATTTTATTGAACACAAGTAATAAAAGTGAACTCGCGGTAGGTTATGGAACTTTGTATGGTGATATGTGTGGCGGTCTTTCTGTCATTGGCGATCTTTATAAGATGGATGTATACGCACTATCCAAATTTGTCAATCGAGAGCATGAAATCATTCCGAATTCAATCATCACAAAAGCGCCTTCTGCCGAATTACGTCCCGATCAATTCGATAGTGACTCCTTACCACCTTACGAAGTGTTAGATGCTATTTTACATCGTTACATCGAACAACAAAAAGGTCCAGATAAAATTATTAAAGATGGTTTCGACGAAGCGCTCGTTTACCGCATTTTGAAAATGGTAAATAATAATGAATGGAAAAGATTTCAGTTCGCACCCGTCTTACGCGTTACTTCAAAAGCATTTGGCAGAGGTCGGAGAATGCCGCTCGTTGCAAAATACCTTGGATAGAGTAGGAGTTAGGAGAATCGGAGAGAGGGAGAAACAGTGTGAGAGCGGAAGAACAGAGTGAGAGCGAGAATGAGTGCGAGAAATTATGAATTTTCACGAAGAGTAAGTATTGATGCCTGAAATAGTAACATCGCACTCTCACTGATTCTCACACTGTTTTTCTGAGGCTCTCGAGGGCAGCTTTAACAGAGCGAAAAAAGATGAGTGCGAGAGTTTAGAGTCATGAAAGGTAGCCATGTGCATGATCGTCTCACTGATTCTCACACTTCTGAGGCTCTCGAGGGGCTTAACAGCGAAAAACAGCGAAATTTATAGAGTTTCATGAAGGATTAGTATCCATGCTTGCATGGTTATCATCGCTCTCACACTCATTCTCACACTGTAATTATCCGATTACCCAGGTTTCTCTTCCTTTTAAAATGGAATCTAAATCGGCTTTCTTCTTGCTTTTTGCTAATTCAATTTGTGCCTTAAGCCCATCTTCGTAACAAGAACGATCAGCAGAATAGAATACACCAAATGGACGTGGTAGATGATCAACCCCACCTTCTGGACGATCAAAGAATCTTGATAAAATTCCAGCTTTAGTTAAATCTTTTTCATCGTGGATCCACAAATCATTGGCAGAATTACCATTTGCATTTAAATCTACAATTACGGGTTTGAATCCTTCAAGCTTAATTCCTTTGTCAGCATTTTGTCCGAAGATTAACGGCTTGTCTTGCTCAATAAAAATAGTTTCTTCTTTCTTGCTTCCTTTATCCGTGAAAATTTCAAAAGCTCCATCATTAAATACATTACAGTTCTGATAAATTTCTAAAAAGGAAGTTCCTTTATGTCCGTGTGAACGCTTTAACATTTCTTTTAAATGCACTGGATCACGGTCCATAGAACGTGCAACAAAAGTACCGTTCGCACCAAGAGCTAAAGCAATTGGATTGAAAGGATGATCAATTGATCCCATAGGAGTTGACTTCGTCACTTTTCCTTCGTGTGAAGTAGGTGAATATTGTCCTTTCGTTAAACCATAAATTTCATTGTTGAATAAAAGCAAATTGATATCGAAGTTTCTTCTCAATAAATGAATGAAGTGATTTCCTCCAATTGACAATGAATCTCCATCACCACTTACCATCCAAATGCTAAGCTCAGGACGCACACATTTTAATCCACTCACAATCGCAGCTGCACGACCGTGGATACTGTGCATTCCATAAGTTTCCATGTAATAAGGGAAACGAGATGAACATCCAATTCCCGATATGAAAACAATATCTTCTCTTGGAATTCCTAATTCTGGAACTACTGTTTGGACTTGTTTGAGGATGGAATAATCTCCACAACCTGGACACCAACGTACTTCTTGGTCGGTCACAAGTTCTTTACTCGTAAATTTTTTCTCTTCTGCTGATGTGGTCGTTGCTGACATAGCTATGGGGAATATTTTAATTCGTTGGTTTAATGAAAATGATAATTTATTTTTTCGCTAGTTCTTCAATCTTCGCGAATATTTCCGTGGTAGAGAACGGCATTCCTTTGATTTTATTCAAACCAATAGCAGGAACCATGAATTTATCACGAATGATAGAACATAACTGACCTGTATTCATCTCTGGAATTAAAATCGTATCGAAGTTGTAAAGAATCTCTCCTAAGTTTTTTGGGAAAGGATGAAGATGACGAATTTGTGCATGACTCACATCCATTCCTTTTTCTCTTGCTTCTTTCACCGCTGCTTTGATTGCACCATGGGTTGATCCCCAGCCTAAGACTAGAATTTTACCTTTCTCCCGCACCATTGTCTATGGTTTGCAATGGAATATAATCTGCAATTTTATTGACTTTTGCTTCACGCATACGCATCATGAATTCATGGTTTTCTGGATCGTAACTGATGTTCCCAGTTTCATGCGTTTTTTCTAATCTACCAATACGATGTTTTAATTTTTTCACTCCTGGAATAGCCCATGGTCTTGAAAGTTTTTCATCACGTTTGTAAGATAAGAATCCACCTTCTGGAACTTCAGTAATGAAATTTCCTTTGAATTCTTTTAAGTCAGAAGCTTGTGGGTATCTCCAAGGTTCAGATCCATTTGCAATGTAACCGTCGCTTAAGAAAATTACCGGAGTCATAAACTCAATGGCAATTCGACATGCTTCATAGACTGCAGAAAAACAATCAGCCGGCGAAGTAGCACAAATTACTGGAATCGGTGCTTCACCGTTTCTGCCGTACATTGCTTGGAACAAATCACTCTGCTCTGTTTTCGTTGGTAATCCAGTTGATGGACCACCACGCTGAACATTTACGATAATCATAGGCAACTCTAACATCATTCCTAATCCCATCGCTTCACCTTTTAAAGCGATACCAGGACCCGAAGAAGTAGTCACAGCGAGTTTTCCTCCGAATGCAGCACCAATCACCGAACAAATAGCAGCAATTTCATCTTCTGCTTGATAAGTAGTTACACCGAAATGCTTGTATTTTGATAAATCATGTAAAATATCTGTAGCTGGAGTAATAGGGTAGGAACCTAAAAATAAATCTAACCCACATTTTTGTGATGCTGCAATTAAGCCTAAAGCGGTTGCTTGGTTACCCATAATATTTCGATACGTACCAGGAGCCATTGGTGCTGGATTTACAATGTAACGATCCGCAATGGTTTCGCTGGTCTCACCAAAATTGTATCCTGCTTTTAAAACTTTAAGGTTTGCCTCAAGTACATCTGGCTTTTTACCAAATTTCTCATTCAGGAAGTTCTCTGTATAATTAAGCTCACGATTGTACATCCAATAAAGGAATCCCAATACGAACATGTTTTTTGCACGGTCGATTTCTTTGATTCCCATACCAGATTCAGTCAACGCTGCACGAGTCATCTTAGTCACATCAATCGTGATCAATCTGAAATTCTCAAGAGATCCATCTGTGATCGGATTAATTCCATCAGCATAATTGGCTAATCTTAAGTTTTTCGGATCAAATCCATCTGAATTCGCAATGATGGTTCCTCCTTTGCGTAAATGACGAAGGTTGGCTTTTAATGCTGCAGCATTCATCGCTACTAAAACATCACATTCATCTCCAGGTGTGAAAATATTTACAGAACCAAAGTGCAATTGATATCCAGAAACTCCAGGAATTGTACCCTGTGGGGCACGAATTTCTGCAGGGAAATCTGGAAATGTACTCAAATCATTTCCAAGCATCGCTGCTGTATTTGTAAATTGAGTTCCGGTTAGTTGCATCCCATCACCAGAGTCTCCAGCAAATTTGATGATTACTCGGTCTAGTACTTTTTGATTATCGGCCATATTCTTTGTTGAATCACTTTAAGAAGGTGCAAAAATACGAGATTTTAGCGTTATTTAATTAACTTTCTTAAACTCTTTGATTTTTGCTGCTGTTTTGATGTGATTGTTTTTCAAAGATTTATAAGTTCATTGGGTTAAATATCATAAATAGTAATTTTTTTTATTGACAATGGTAGGTAGATGTAAATAATCCTCAAGTAATAAACTAAAAATTCGAATTATTGTGACTGTGAAAGTGTCTACTTTCAAAAGAATGGCCAAAAAAAACCCTGACTTACGGGTCAGGGTATATTTTGATAAGTTCTGATCTCAAAGGGTCAGCAACCTTTTTCTATCGATCCCAACTTACGGGTCAGGACTTTTTTGTTTCCTAACTTACGGGTCAGGATTTGGTTTCTTTTTTCCCGACTTACGGGTCAGGGTTTTGTTTTTTGATTCCCGACTTACGGGTCAGGGTTTTGTTTCTTTTTTCCCGACTTACGGGTCAAGAGTTTGTTTTTTTGATTCCCGACTTACGGGTCAGGAGTTTGTTTTTTGATTCCCAACTTACGGGTCAGGATTTTGTTTTTTAATTCCCAACTTACGGGTCAGGAGTTTGTTTTTTGATTCCCAACTTACGGGTCAGGATTTTGTTTTTTAATTCCCAACTTACGGGTCAGGAGTTTGTTTTTTGATTCCCAACTTACGGGTCAGGATTTTGTTTTTTAATTCCCAACTTACGGGTCAGGGTTAATATTTTTTCGTCTTACGGGACGATTTGGTTTCAGATTTAAAGAACTAATTACTTTTTTGATAATTTCAATATCCGTGCCAAAGATTTTGTTTGACTATACTGCTTTCTGGTATAATAACGAAGGTGAGAGAACGGTTAGTATGTCAATCCTGAGAAGTTCAATCCTTAGTTTGTTGACAATTCTATCTTTACGTCCACGGATTCGAAATCTTATTAAGAGAATCGATCCATATAATCGCTTAATGCGCGTACGCTGCTATCAAATGAGAAGTGATTAAACAGTTGAAAGTAATTGTGTCGGTCAACGGTGTATTGATAGGCAAACTTTGCTAATTCTAATTTGTTAGAATCAAAACTTAATAAGTTAATTAAGTCCGCTACTTGCGCTGTTGTCATCATTTCGTGGTCTCTAATGGCTTGTTTCGCAATGACCATTTTAGTGCTTTCGAAACTTTGATTGTCAATTGTATTTAATAGCGCATTAAATTCAGCTGGCGACATAAGATGATGCTGTGACTGATATCCACCACAAGTTGGATTGAATGGAGCGTAAGGATTGCAAGTTGGATCTACAGGAATAGGTGCAAAGTTCGGGATGACTTGGTTGATGCGAATGGTATTGTTTCTTGTAAGCATCGCTCGAACTTCAGCGCCCGCAGGTACATCTATAAATCCATTATAGAGTAATCTTTTATAGCCTGGGTTATAGTGATAGGGATGTTGGAAGGTCCAAATCTTTAATCGATACCTTCCGGCTTCTAAATTGTTAATCGTTTTAACGGGTCCTGGGTTGTCTACGAATTGATTGTCTAATTGAACCAAGACCGGAGCATTGTCAAATTTCCTAATGTGGAGGTCTGACAAGCGGTGATCTGCATTTGCATTTACTGATAAGATGCAAGCGATTACTAGAGTAGAGATCATGTTTTTCATTTTTTGTCCTCCTAATGTTTTAATTAATTTAAAAAGCGAGTTTCAAGGCTTGTGCCAAAATGCTCTATAAAAAATAAATCCCCGATTGTGGGGATCGTTAAATGATAGGAAGATTTAATTCCATTTGAAAAAAATGAAATTAAGAGTAATCTATTTTAGGCGGAGAAAAATCCTTTAGTCGTTTGTTTTTTTACTACTAAAAAAGGACTCCGTAATCTGACTATAAATAACGAGGGCAAAAGTCACCACTACTATCGCTATTGAAACGTTCATCATATCTTTTTGTCTTTGTTGGATACAAAAATATACTAAAAAAGTCCGTGCGATTTTAAAAAATAGTTAAATAAATCAACAAGTAAATGTTGAATTATTTAACCCTAAGCAAACTCCAATTCTTTTTTCACTTTTTTAATAGTCGTTTTCGTTTGACTATTTAAAGTTTTTCCATTTTCAATGGCTAACTTTTTCAGTTTGTTTTCTTTTCTTTTTTGGCGTTCTCGTTCTAAAATAATTTCACGAGTACCATCTAAATATCTCCAATAATCATCTCCATAATGTACGAAAATTTCTTGGCCGGGTTGGATTGTCCGAGTAGCTACAATAAATACTTTTTGTACACCATCGCGACGCTTAATTTCATATTGAGCATTGTTTTTTAATCCTTCAACGCGTCCGACACCCCGTGCATCATTCGCATAACGTCCAAAGGCCCATGGGGTAAAATAAGCATCGACACAACGATTTTTAGTCATGAAAAAAGCATAACCTTCATGTCCTTCTTGAGAACGCCTTTCACATTCTGCCCAAGTCACAATTTCGCCTTCATACTCACAAACAATATCGCCTCGCTTAAATTCAACAAGTGCAAACAGGCCTTTGCCTGCATTAGGAAGTTGACTGGTATTAATTTTAACTACTCCATTGGAGTCGACTAGAGCACCTTTCGCCTTTTTAGAAATTTTCATAAGGCTGCAAAGATAGTATGTCTAAGTCATTAAAAGCATAATTGATGAAAAATCAATTAAGGTTAAGAAATGATAAAAATGGATCGACTGATTAATCGAAAGGTTAATTAGTTAATGTAGGATAATCGTATAAGCTTAAGAATTTGTATTCTTTGCTCTTACATCAAGATATTGTTGCCATACAACACATAATATGCCTAATACAATAATAAGAATGGATACAGTTTTCATTTTTTTATTTTTTGATATAACTCAAAGTTCGGTCGACAAAGTACCTTCTGCCCCTTGTTTTTGGCAAAGAGCTGTTGAAGTGGGGCGAAAAACCCTACTTCGTTGATTATTCTAAGGTTTTTAATGGGCTCAATTCTGGTGGAATGAATAAAAAAAAGGACAAGGAAATAAGGTTTTTAAAGATATTTTTAAAAATAGCGACGAAACTGTCAATCCAGCCCAATTTATAATTTATCCTTACTCATTATTAATAGGTAAGGAGAAATTAATATTATGGTTATGTGAAGTGAGTAGATTTTGAAATTAATTATAATCTTGAAAATAGCTCCAAGAAGCCATCTTTGCGTTGACGGGCAACTGTAATCGTTGATTTGTCGCTCATCACCAAGTATCCTCCTCCATCCTTTACAAATTTTTCAATGTGATTCAAATTTACCAAATGAGATTGATGAACTCGATAAAAAGGTTGAGCTTCCAATGAGCTTTCGATTTGCTTTAATGTTTTTGTAATACATATATTTTCTCCTGTTACTAAATGAACAAAACTATAGTTACTGTCGCTTTCGACTCTTACAATTTGATCCACATTTATAAAGGAAATGCCATCTTGAGTCGGAAGGGCAATTTTTTTATTCGTTTTCAATTGATCTTTAAACAGACTCAATAGTATTTCAATCTTTTCATTTGAATACTTTTTATCTTTATTCTTTAATTTTTCAACCGCATGAACCAAATCACTTTTTTCGATCGGTTTTAATAAATAGTCAATTGCATTTTCTTTGAAGGCATGTACAGCAAATTGGTTGTATGCGGTAGTGAATATAACTTCAAACTCAAAGGGCTTGAGAATATTAAGCATTTCAAATGCATTCATCCCTGGCATTTCGATGTCAAGAAAGATAACATCCGGATTTAGTTCCTTAATTTTTTCTATAGCATCCTCAGGTTGGTGACATTCACCTAAAATCGAAATTGAAGGACAATACGTTTCAATTTGCCAGCGAAGAACTTCGGTGCAACTGGTTTCATCATCAATGAGGATGGCTTTTAACATCGTTTTTAAGCGGCTTGTGTTGACAATTCAAATTCTACTCGAGTTCCTGCGGCTTTCTTTTCGGAATCGTAAAGATCTATAATTTTAATATTATTATCCTTCTTATTTATTGCATTGATTCGGTCCGCTGTAATTTGCATTCCAAATGATTTGCCTTTTTCATGCAGTACGGTATTTTGTTCATTCGCTGATTCCCTTCCAACTCCATTGTCTTCAATAGCGACGAATAGAATATCTGAATTTTTTGCTTTGATATCAATTGTAATTTGACCTCTCCCTTTTTTCTTCATCAATCCATGCCATATTGCATTTTCAACAAAGGGTTGTAAGATAAGTGGAGGAATTTGAGTGTTCTCCCTATTAATGGATTCATCAATTCGTACTTGAAAGTCAAACTTGTTGTCGAAGCGAAGAAGTTCAAGATCTACATAAAGTTGAATGGCTTCAATTTCTTTCTCCAAAGGAATTTCTTTTAATTTAGAGTTTTCTAAAATAGAGCGAATAAGTTTCGAAAATTTAATAAGATATTCACTTGCTGTTTCTTTATTGTTTCGAATGATGTATCGATTAATCGAATTAAGCGCATTGAAAATAAAGTGCGGATTCATTTGGGATCGTAGTGCTTCCAATTTCATTTGTATGAGTTGATTCTGGAGCTGATATTTTTCTTTGTCGTTTTTTCGATGTGTGTTAATTCGATAGTTATTGAATCCAAGGATTATGAATAGGAGGAGGATGATAAATCCAGAAATCATTATTTTATTAGAAAATTTTTGTTGTATCATTTCTTTTTCAATAAGCAACTTTTCTTGTTCAGCAATTATGATTTTTCGATCCTTAGCTTCTGTTTCAAGTTCTTTGAGTGCTAAAGCTTCTTTTTGTTGACTTAATTTTAATTCTTGAATGAGTTGTTTTTGATTTAGCAAATCTATTTCTTGTTGCTTTTGTTTCGCTAAGTGTAAATTCCCTAGAATTTCAGCTTTTTGTTTTTCTAATTGGAGTTTTTGAATTTGTTTATCACTATTTAACTTAGCGATTTCATTTTCCTTTTTTTTCGTTTCGTATTTTGAAAGTAATTCACCAAGTGATTCGGTTTTTAATATTTCATGGATGCTATCTTTTACAGAAAGAGAACTTTGATATTCTGAAATTGCTTGGTCGAGTTGTTTTAAGTTAACAAGTGCCTTTGCTTTTACTTCCATAGCTCCCGATAGAGCTTCTATATCGTTTTTATTGTTTATTTCTGTTATGGCTTTTTCGGCATATGTTAATGCCGACTCAAATTCCTTTTTGTTAATGAGGAACGTTGCATAATTTAAATAGATTCTGCCTAAAAACTGATTATTATTTTTCTCCGCAAACTGGACACTTTTTTCGAAGTACTGTTGGGCAGTATCCAACTCACCTTTTAATGTAAAAAGCGTAGCTAAGTTGGAGTAAACGGAAATGGCTTGAAAATAGTTCTTATGTTCTTTCATTACGGAGTCGGTTTTAAAGTATGCAGTAAATGCTCTGTCATAATCTTTATTCGTTTGATAGAAGTTGCCAAGAGTAGCATACAATTCTGGTAATAAACTTTCATGTTGTTTTAAACTCAATGCTTCCGATTTGTTGAAGTAAATCAATGCGTTATCATTATTTCCTATTCTGTGGTATCCATTGGCTAATCTGAGATAAATGGAAGCCGTTGTGCTCATATTATTTTTGTCAGCTATTTCAGCGGCTTGTAGTGTATAGTCAATTGCGGTTTCAAATTTTAATTGATTTTCATATAGATTGGCTAATGCTAAATTGGTTCTGTAAGATTCAAACGGGATATTGCTAGTTTTACATAATGCTAATGATTTTTCTAATTGCACTTTTGATTCTTCAAATTGCTTGTTCCGTTCTAAATATTGTCCTTTTATTCTATAAGCGAATTTGAAATTGTAAATTATTTGCCTTTTGGGCGAATAGTAAACAACTATCAATATAACCATAAGTCGTTTCAAGTGGAACTGTAAAATTCCAAACAATAGCCTTTGAATAATATAGTTCTGCTAGTATATGTGGATTTTTACTTTTTGAAGCGAGATCTTCCATTGATTTGAGAAAAACCTTTGATTCTGGTTTAGAATTTGTGACCAGATGTATTATTCTTTTTCCAAGTTCTGCTACTTTAGAGCTATCATTTATTTTAGATGATAAGATAGTTTTTAATGTATCATTCCAGTTCACTGTTTGTGAAAAAGCATTAGTTTGGGCATGAAGAAAATAAAAAAGCAATGCAATTTTAAGTAGTACACTTTTATTCATGGTGTGAAGTATTGATGTATCAAATATAAAAGAAATGGACGATAATAAGCGCTAGCTCATTAGTGATTCATTTATTTTAAAAGCGTCCAAGTAAGAAGGTCTATTTTTTAGAATAGACCTTCTTGGCTTGATTTTAATTAGTTGCTAACGATGAATTTTGAGAGCGCATTGCCATCGGCACTTCGAATCATGATTACATAGATTCCCGCATGTAAGGATTGTATATTCAAAGTTGCAATTTTGAATTCTCCAACTTCTGAAATGCTTGTTGGTGTCAAATGAATGATTCTACCCGAAATATCTGAGACTTGAAATGTAGTTTCTGATAAAGGTTGTTGACTTTGAAAGTTAATGTTTATTAGGTTGGTTGCAGGATTAGGATAAATTCTATCTATTTTAACAGCTACTTTCTGTTCTAAAACCGTTTCCTTTGTTGCATTTGATGCCGTTGGTGTAGTCCGCAAGTTATAGGCTGCTTCATTGCATACATCAATGAAGGCAGAGAATAAACAGCTTTGTACAGCGGTAAAACCTGGTTTAAGGGTTATCCCAGCTGAGCCAGAAGTAAACGCAGCCGATTGATTCGCAAGCAATGTTGTTGTACAACTATTATTAGTGGACAATGAATTTATTCCTCTGTAAAATGTTCCATTTACTAGATTTCCACAACTTATCACTTTATTCCAATCGGGATCAGCTGTTGCAACTCCCACTGCATACCATGCTTTTCCAACCTGTAACATATTGTTGGAGCACCATCCATATAAATCTTCGGCTGCTCTCAATGAGCCTTCTCTTGAATCAATGTATCCTGATGCTGTAGTTAAGTACAGATCCATGTTTCGGTAGGTAATGTCGCGAGCTGCATTAAGTCCTATTCCTGAAACATTATAAACCTCTCCATTATCATTCGTGCCCGATCCTCCCATGACAAGAAGATAGAACCAGTGATTTTGAACTCCACTGTTTGTATGAACTCCTGCATTATCGAATGGGTCAGAAGTAGGTTGCCAAAAGGTTCCCAAATAGGTATCAGGTTGGAAATTTGCATTTGGGTTTGATAAATTTCGAATTGGAGCCGCTCTATCTGTTCCCATTGTCCAATCTGGTAATGTAGTTCCTTTTGCAAATGCTTCAATGCATTCCCCAAAAATATCAGCGAAGGATTCATCTAATGCTCCAGGCTCTGCATTGTAATTATTACCAATACTCCATTGATGTACCCCATGAGTGAATTCATGGCCTACTATATCTAACGTGTTCCAATCGTCGGTGGCACTACTAGTAAGACCAGCACCAAAGCTAAAATGATGCGTTACGGTATTCCAACTTGCATTTTCTGCATCCGGTAGCCACAAGCCTCCTGTGATTTCGCTAAAAGCATCCAGTTGTCCGTTGCTGCCGTCATAGCTTAAACGAGAATGCGTGTTTTTAAAATAGTCATAGGATTTGTGTACGCCATAATATGTTGTTACACCAGCTCGTTGGTTGTATCCATTAACGCCATCTGCATCTGTCCAAATACCATCCGCATCTCCGTAGTTGTACAAAAGGAGGGGATCTCCTCTCAAAGAACGCATCGTAGCTTCACCAGGACAATGCGACTCAAGTAACCAAGCATTATTCGGGAATCCGTAGAAACCAGCATTGAAGTTTTGAGATCCAAACCAAGTTGTGTTCCCCGTATTGTTGTTGCAATTGGTAGTAAGTGGAAGCTGAACAATAATTTCTCCAGAAGTGGCATCAATATAAACTTCTTTTGATTCATGCATCGGAAGAGCAATCATTCGAAAGATATATGCTAATGTTAAATTTTCATTGGTAAACGTTCCATTCCAATCTTTTCTGCAAATGACAAGTTCTCCTGTTGGTTTTGTAAATCTTTTTCGTCTTTTATGAATTCTTTTAAGGATGTTGCCTCTGTTTCCAATTCCCAAATAAAATTCTCTGCGTTGATGGAGTTTTTTGCAGTTATAAAAGCTATTTCTGCTGAAATTTTTGGGTCAAAGTTAATTTTAATTTTCTCAGCAATATACCCATTCATACTTTTTAAATAAGAACCATTATAGTGAAGTATTGTCTCTGCACCAATAATTTTTAATCCCTTATGATATTGCTGAAATCGAAAGTGTGTATACCCAATTTCATCAGTTTTCATTCGGATTTGTTCCATGTGGTCAAGTGCTGTCAAGCCAAACATTTCTGGATGTTCTAAAAACAAAGTTTGAGGATTAAGCGAATTGCTTTCTTTAAAGTCAATCCAGCCCTTTGTTGTAATAGGTTTAGCTACTTGTTCAAAGAATCTTTGCTCGCTCTTTTGAGCAATTGTGATATTTCCAACTGCTAATAGCATAGCGAGACTTATCAACTTACGTATTCGAGTTATTAATTTCTTTTTCATTGTGTTTAATTTTTAGAGTTGTTAAGAACACAATTACTTATTTCAATTTGGCTTCTAGTTCTTCAAGTCTTGAGTTGAGTTGGAGGATATATAAATTAGCCTCTTCCAATTTTTTCACGAGAAGAGTTTGCATTTCGCCGACTTCCATGCCGCCTTTCTCTTCCATTTCTGTGGCAGAAGGAACGCCTGGTAAATGTTTGTTGTCACTGATATAATTTTCAAGTTGATTCAGAGACATCAATTGATACTCATTTTCAAAGACGTAATCCGGCCAGTTGGCAGTGAGAAGTACTTTTAGCTCTTCACAAATAATTTTTCCTGTTACTGATAATTTGTATCCTGTTGCTGCTTGTGTTCCACCGATGCAAACTTTTGCAGAAGCATTTTGGTCTTGTAATACAATAGTTCCTGTATTTGCGGCAGATCGGAGGTACCAATCGCCAGAAGCACCAAAGTGAATCCAACTGATATTTGGACCTTTACTTGTGTTTAGGAATTTTGTTGTTGCTATTGTGGTTCCCGTTTGTTGTACACTAAACTTGCTATCAGCAATTGTTGTTGTTCCAATTCCTACTGCTCCACCTGTATACGTATTTTGTAAAAAGTATCCAGCCCAGTTGGTAGTACCGCCCGAGGCGGAACCATATATACCGTAATTTGTAGTTCCTGTGCCGTTTGAAATTCCTGAAACTCCATACCCGATCGGTGCAGTTGATGTGGTAGTTGCGGTTCCATATACTCCGTAATTGGTGGCTCCCAAAGCTCCAGAACCGAAAAGGCCATAATTAGTACTGCCTGTACCTGCACCATTTCCATAAACTCCACAAGCACCACCGCCTCCTGAGTTTAGAGTAGTTGAATAAATACCATAGGTAGGTGAGATGGAAGTGTAAGAGTTGTTTGCGTTAACAGTTCGAGCGTGTGATGAAGATTTGACATCAAACCGATAAACCGGTGTATTCACTCCCAATCCTAATCGACCGGATGGATCTAAGGTCATTCTTTGAGTGCTGTTCGTTTTAAATCGTAATGATTGCGAATCGGTGGTGCCTAGAAAATTGGAACTAGTCGTCCCTGCATTTCCAGAAAGTCCCCACTGTGCGTTGGCATAATGTGATGTAATGATCAATGAGATCATAATCATCAATTGCAATTTGTTTTTCATCTGATAGGTTTTTTATTTTACATCAAATGAATTGATAATACTTATTAGTCAGTTCTCTTTTTGTGTAAAGTGCTCTATTTTCTAGTAATTGGTAGGATTTACCAAGTATTAGGAAATGGCGATTTTAATGGAAAACAACCTATTTTAAGTAGAAGATGTCCGAAAAGGGAAATGCGAGTACTTGGCGAGAATGAAACCGATGGATTTAATTTGATGGTAGAGGCTCTTTTTCCATCATTCTATCCATAAGCCGAATAGCTTCTTTTACACTTCCAATGTTTATTAGTGTCAAACTTAATTCCCCTTATCTTCTTTCATTTTACACGCACGTGGATGTAATTGAACGAATTTTAAAATGGAAGAAAATAATGGACTTTGGAAGTAGGCAGACTTTTGATTGGAAATAAAATAGGCTTTTAATGTTCTATTCTTTAATAGAATTTTTTCGAATCCTAATTTTTTTGCTTGCCAGCGAAGTCGAATGGTATCCATCAAAACAAAAACTTGTTGTGGAACTGGCCCAAATCGATCTTTTAACTGTTCGGCAAATTGAATTAATTTTTCTTCCGTTTCAATTTCATCTAATTCTTTATAAAGATGTAATCGCTCCGCAATATTTTGAATGTATTCTTCGGGAATACGCATTTCCATATCTGAATCAATCTGACAATCTCTTACAAAAGTTTGATTTTCCTCATGTGGAAATAAATCCTTAAAGTCCGATTCTTTTAATTCTTGAATGGCCTCATCTAATATTTTATGGTACATCTCAAATCCAATATCTGAGATGAATCCGCTTTGTTCTCCACCCAACATATTTCCTGCGCCGCGAATATCTAAATCTTTCATAGCAACATTGAAGCCGCTACCTAAATCTGCGTGTTCCTCAATCGCTTTAAGACGCTGTCTGGCCTCCGAAGTGAGCACAGTTAAAGGGGGTGCAAGTAAATAACAAAATGCTTTTTTGTTTGATCTTCCTACACGCCCGCGCATTTGATGTAAATCACTCAATCCAAAGTAATGAGCATTGTTTATGATGATGGTATTGGCGTTGCTGATGTCTAAACCCGATTCAATAATTGTTGTAGCAATGAGTACATCTGAATCTCCCTCAATAAAGTTTACTAATACTTCTTCTAGTTTACTCCCATCCATCTGCCCATGTCCTACACTTGTTCGAATATCAGGACATAGCCTGCGAATCATGGTTTCTATGTCATGAATGTCTTGAACTCGATTATGCACAAAGAACACTTGTCCACCTCTCGAAATTTCTAAGTTGATGGCTTCCTTAATTAGATGTTCATTAAATACATGTACTTCCGTAGTAACAGGGTGTCGATTAGGAGGTGGGGTATTGATGATACTTAAATCGCGAGCGCCCATCAGTGAAAATTGAAGTGTTCTTGGAATAGGAGTAGCCGTTAGTGTGAGTGTATCTACATTTACCCGAATGGATTTTAATTTTTCCTTTGCAGCCACACCAAACTTTTGTTCTTCATCGATGATCATCAATCCAAGGTCTTTGAATACTACATCCTTACTTAGTATTCGATGGGTGCCAATGATGATATCAATTTTACCTTCCGCTAACCTTTTCAGTGTATTCGTTTGTTGCATGGTACTTTTAAATCGATTTAGATAATCGATAGTACATGGAAATTCTTTCAGCCTTTCTGAAAAAGTTCGGAAGTGCTGTAGAGCCAAAATTGTGGTAGGCACAAGTACAGCCACTTGTTTCCCATCACAAACAGCTTTGAAAGCTGCACGAATAGCGATTTCTGTTTTCCAAAACCAACGTCTCCACAAATTAACCGATCCATTGGAAAATCTTTTTCCATGTCGCGCTTTACATCATTGGTTGATTTACTTTGATCAGGAGTGTCTTCATACATGAAAGAAACCTCTAATTCAGTTTGTAAATAAGAATCTTTTGTAAAAGCAAAACCTTTTTGTGCTTTACGTTTTGCATAAAGTGCAATCAGTTCTTTGGCAATATCTTTAACTTTCTTCTTGGTCTTTTGTTTTAATGTTGACCAGGCCGTACTTCCTAATTTATTTAGTGAAGGCGCTTCCCCCTCTTTGCTGGAATACCGAGCAATACGATGTAATGAATGTATGCTGATATAAAGAATATCATTGTCTCGATATACTAACCGAATAGCTTCTTGCTGTTTACCATTTGCATCAATAGTTTCGAGTCCTGCAAAACGTCCAACACCATGATCAATATGAGTAATAAAATCTCCGGGTTTGAGACTGTATAATTCCTTTAATGTGATGGCTTCACTTTTACTATAATTCTTTTTTAGACGAAAGCGATGGTATCGATTGAATATTTGATGATCGGTATAACAAATTATTTTTAAATCATCATGGATGAATCCCTGATGTAACGCAGTGTGTATTGTATGAAATTTTAATTCTAAGCCTTTGTTTTCATCGGATCGTGGAAGGTCTTCGAAGATGGTATATAATCTTTCAGATTGTTTTGCAGATTCCGCGAAGAGAAAATTAGTATATGCTTTTTTCTGATTTGTAAACAGATCATCTAACAGCAATCCAAAGTTTTTATTAAAATGAGGCTGCGGTTTCGTAGAATACGTTATTAGTTCTTCAGGTTGATAGTAAGGTTTGTTTCCTAATTCAACAATAATGTGTTTTTCTAATTTTTCTTTAAATAGTTCAGGAGTGTCGAATAAATCATCAACTCTTCTTATCGCTTGCTCATCATCAATTTTAATTTCATTACCATATTTTTCTACTACGATCTCCATAGATGCTTGAATCGAAGTCATTGAATAATGGAGATCTTTCGTGTAAATGATGGTATTGTCAGGGAGGAAATCAAAAAAAGATTCATGCTCTTCGGTAATGAGGCCTGATTGAATATTTGGAATTAGTGTAACGAATCCCAAACTTTGTTCACTGAGTTGGGTAGAGGGATCAAAGCTTCGGATAGATTCTATTTTATCACCGTTTAATTCTATTCTGAATGGGAGCTCATGCGCAAATGAATAGATATCCATTATTCCGCCACGTATCGAATATTGTCCGGGTTCAAAAACGAAATCAATGCGTTCAAAAGTATTTTCTTGTAGAAATTCCATGAGAAAATCAAAAGTGAATTTCTGTCCCACTTTTATATCAAGTGTATTTCGCTCCAGTGTTTTTTTTGTAATAACTCTTTCTAACGCTGCTTCTGCATCGGTGACAATAATGAAGTGATCTCTTGTCTTGTTGATGCGTGTCAATACTTCCGCACGTTGTAGAATATTCCCATTGTCAGGGAGATCAATTTGATAGGGCTTCTTGTAGCTGGAAGGATATAAAACAGCTCTTCCAACACCTAAAATATTTTCTAAATCATTTTGAAAGTAAGCAGCTTCTTCTCTGTCACCAAATATAAATAAAGCAGGATGTCGATGTTCTTTAAAAAAAGCTGCTAGGAGTAACGCATCGGAAGACCCCGATAATCCTGCCAGATGAATACGTTGACATTCACTTTTAAGCAATAGATTTTCGAGCCGTCGTGACTGCGGCTGATCTAGTATTCTCTGTAATACACTATTTAAATCCAATCTTTATCGTAATAAGAAGAAGTCTACTGTGCTCTTAGTTAAAAGCAGGGCAACTCGCTTTTTTCTTTTTTCTTTTTCCGTTTTTCCTGTTCCCGCTTTTATTTCCGCTTTTTCCCGAATCTTTATCGTTGAACGGGGAATAGAGCAGTGAGAGTCCTGCAAATACGTAAGTGTCATTGTTCTTCGGATTTCCTCTTCCAAATCCTTTACTTGGATAGCCGGTAACAAGATTATTAGCCATTTCTACAGCTAATGCACCTAAAGGAGTGCCTGCTAATTCTGTCGAATCTGCATAGTTATCACTCAGGTCATCGAAATAATCAGTAAGCGTATAATGATTTACAATTTCTAATCGTAGTGCAAAAGCATTCGTTAATTTGAATTCTACACCAATTCCATAGGGAAATGAAAAACTATACTCTTTGTAAGGTGAGTCATATCCGCCATTTGGAATGTTTTGACCTTCTGTACCCAATGGGCGGAGTTCGATTTCTCTGCCATTGAGAATAGCAACTGGATTGTGATGAAAATAGGAAACACCTCCGACCAGGTAAGGGGTTACTTTTCTTGTGCGTCCGTCTTTATATCCTAAAAGTCGGTATTCGACTTGAAGGGAGGTATGCCAAATATCATTTCTAAAATGTAAATCTCTTTTTAAGTTAAAATCTTGGATGGCTAAGGAATCGGCACCAACTACTTTTGCCGATGCATATGATCCCGTAATATAAACTCGTTGGCTTGCTTTATAGAGTAATCCCGCCTTCCAATAGTGTGAAAATAATTTTTTATGCGTCAAAAGGCGATCGTTCATGTCGCCATAATACCAACTGGTTCCTCCTCCTGCAAAAATTCCCCATCTAGATTGCGCTTTTAATCCTGTTGATAGTCCGCATAAAAGTAAAATAATAATTAATTTTTCTCGCATGTTTCTCTATAAATCTTTTAAGAATGAGTCAAAATTTTACCAGTCATTTCTACAGGAGGTGTAATACCCATCAAGTATAAAAGGGTTGGGGCGATATCTCCTAATCGACCATTGCTGATCTTTCTATTCTTATCGCCCGACACTAAAACGCATGGAACTGGATTTGTTGTATGCGCTGTATTGGGTGTTCCATCGGCATTTATCATTTTGTCAGCATTGCCATGATCTGCAATGATGATGAAAATATAATTTTTTTCTAATCCAATTTTTACCACTTCATGTAAGCAAGAATCAACCGTTTCCACTGCTTTAATCGCTGCCTTGAAATTACCCGTATGTCCAACCATATCAGCATTCGCATAGTTTAAACATATAAAATCGGTTTTATTTTCTTGGATAACTTTTATTACCTCCTGAGTTACTTGATTCGCACTCATTTCGGGCTGTAAATCATAAGTAGCAACCTTGGGTGAAGGTGCCATAATACGTTTTTCTCCTTGAAAAGCTTCTTCTCTTCCGCCATTGAAGAAAAAAGTAACATGTGGATATTTTTCTGTCTCCGCAATTCGTAATTGAGTACGATGATTAATTTCTAAAATTTCACCAAGTGTTTTGGTTAAGTTGTCTTTCTCGTAAATAACATGCACATCCTGATAAGAATCATCATATCGGGTCATTGTTACATAATGTAATGGAATTTTTTTCATTGAAAATTCCGGTAGATCCATCTGCGTAAGTACTTGCGTTATTTCTCTGCATCGGTCGGTACGAAAATTAAAACAAACAACAACATCGTTCTTTTTTATGGAGCCAATCGCTTCATTCGATGAATCGGTAATGATGATGGGTTGAATAAATTCGTCGGTAATATTCTCTTGATAGGATGCTAATAGACCTGTTTTCCAATCCAGTTGTAAATTCCCTTTTCCATTGATTAATGCATCATAGGCAATTTTTATTCGCTCCCATCTTTTGTCACGGTCCATAGCATAATAGCGACCAGTAATACTTGCAATTTTTCCGGTAGTGGTATCAAGATGAGATTGCAATTCACTTAAATATTGCAAACCACCTTTAGGATCTGTATCTCTACCATCTGTGAAAGCATGAATAAAAACTTGTTTTAAATCGTGCTCCTTAGCAAGTGTGCAAAGGTGCTTCAAGTGATTAATATGTGAATGCACACCTCCATCTGAAACAAGTCCCATTAAATGCAATGCAACTTTATTTTCTTTTGCATATTTAAATGCTTCCAAAAGAACAGGCTGTTGATCCAGTGTTCTTTCTCTTACTGCTTTGTTGATGTTAGCC
This sequence comes from Bacteroidota bacterium, assembly GCA_016709725.1. GTDB lineage: Bacteria > Bacteroidota > Bacteroidia > AKYH767-A > OLB10 > JAJTFW01. The sequence goes on along the minus strand of JADJMG010000001.1, from coordinate 251,255 downwards.
AACTCTTGCCAAACTATTCTTCCAGCACCTAAATTCAGATGGCCAACTTCCGAATTTCCCATTTGTCCTACTGGTAAACCTACATCTTCACCGGAAGTAATTAGCTGCGAATTCGGATATTCTGTTAGTAGATAATCCATAAACGGAGTGTGCGCTTGAGAAATAGCATTGCTATTACTTTTAGGAGCTATTCCCCATCCATCTAATATAATTAAAGCCGTTTTTTGCATGCAATTACTAAGAATGATTATTCAAATGCAAAGTTATTCAAAATACGGTGTATTGCGTAGCTTATTCTACATAAAAATATCAAAATCAATGGCGGATTTATTATACCTATGGTAGCTACGACCGGAGTAGTATCATCTATTGTTGTTTATGTAATTACTGGAGCAATAGGAGGTGTAACTCTTAATTTCCGATGGGAAATTTAATTTCGAAAATGGAACCTTGGGGATAATTATCTCTGACTTTTATTACTCCTTTGTGCAGGTTAACAATATGTTGAACAATAAATAAACCTAAACCTGTTCCTTTCGTTCTTCGGGTATCTTCATTTCCAACTCGATAAAATTTTTCGAAAATTCTTTGTTTTTCTATCTCTGGAATGCCATTCCCTTGATCCATAACATGAATGATAACATGCTCATGAGAAGTGCTTAGTATAATTTCAATTTTACTGCCTTCTGGTGAATATTTCTCAGCATTTTCGATGAGATTGAAAAATAATGAACTAAGCGCCAGTTTATCTCCAAGAAGTCGAATTCCAGGAGGAATGTGTTTAATGATGGAATGTTCGTGGTCTATTCTTGAAATGTACTCTTCAATGAGCGAATTTAAAAACTGAGAAAAGTCAAGTTGTTCGAAGTAAAATTCGAAATTATCACTTTCTAGCCGGGCAGCGAAAAGAGCGTTTTCAACCAGATTGTGTATTCGTTCCGTTTCAATTAAGGATCTTCTGATGATGGTTTGCTGTTGCGATCGTTCAAGTTCCCTCTTTTGAAGTGTTTGCAAATTCAATTTTACCGCTGCTAATGGGGATTTGAATTCATGTGTAATGGAAAGTAAAAAGTTTTTCTGTTGTCGAGCCAAGTTAAATTCTTTTCTAAATGCTTCTTTGGTTTTATAAATACCGAATATGAGTAATCCTAGGAAAACAGATCCCTCCCCAACAACCATCCACATCCTTTTATTTAACTCTTTATTGAAAAGAAGCTTCTCTGCTTCAATTTCTTCTTGGTTAACATATCGCAGTTCGGAAATTTCAATTCGGTATTGTATAACTTCTTTGTTTAGATCAATTAACATATAGGCCCACCAAGAAAGTTGGAGTAGGATATAGGCAACAAGGATATAAAAGAGAAGAAGAGGTCGAGCCATACTTTGCATAATACAAAGGTAAAGCTATAAAATTTAAACCAAATTATTTATTTACATAACTTGTTCGTTAAAGTTTACTAAAAGTAATGTATGGCTAAGGCTTTAGCCGATGGGTTAGTCATCAATTTGGGTGTTGGTCGTATTTCCATCCACCGTTTTGATTGGAATCCAAGTGCCTTGCGGACTTAAAAACTCAATGGTATAGTTATCGATGCCACTATCCCATTGTTCATATTTATTCCAGTTTAAATAGGTTCTATGATCCTTCCATCTGCCTTCTAGCACAATTGACTTTCCAATATTACTTTCTTTTCCATCGATGCTGCAATCATTGACAACAATTACCTTGTAAGAGTAACTTTGTTGCTGAACATCTACATCTGCATCTATGTGGAAGGTAATATTTGCTGGGGTAGTACTTATTAAACTATAATTAATTTTATCTGTACTGCGATATATTTTGTATTCCAAGACACGATTGGGTAAAAGTGAAGGTGCCATCCATTCTGTTAGAATATTGGAATTGTCTATGACCGTGGATCGAACAATATTACTTTGCTGGTTCAATAATATATTTGTTGGCCATATAGCAGAAGTGTCGCTAAAAGAGTTGAATGGATTTCCACAAAGATCCAACGCTTCTATTCTGTATTCATATTGGTATGGACATGTAATGGTAGAGTCAATGTAGTTTAAAGTATTGCCTGAAACATTACTAATTAATACAGGACTCCCATTTGGTCTTTCTGTTCTAAATAAATTATAGGATGCTACTGTGCAGCCCCCATAAGGTGTCCAATTGATAAAAATGATTAACCCATTTTTACTGGTGCTTATATCGATCGTGGTGTGTGGAGTGGAACTTGCTAATGGCATTTCATAGCCACAATAATCTATGGTTTGTAGTAAATAAGTGTAGGTATTGTTTTTCGTGTTTAGCCCGTTGTCAATATAACTACTGGTAAGTGAAGTTGATTGTAAAACAGGATTGTTATCGGTATAAATTAAGTCCCACGCAGCGGTTGTCCCGTTTAATCGATACAGTTTGTATGCGACAATGTCTGTTTCATTTCCGTTGAACCAAGTGATGTTTACTTGATCATCACTTACAACACTTACGGATGCAATTTGATTTATTGCTGGTGGAACGGTATCAAAAATTTCTAAGAAATCAGTTTCAATTAAGGTATCAGAGCAACCATTATTGTTTGCGACAATTAGTGAAACATCAAATAATCCCGTACTGGTGCAATTGATAGATGGATTGTATTGATTCGATGTAGTGAATCCAAAATCCCAGAGGTAGGTTGGTTGCAATGTGTCCGAAAGAGTAGTTGTATAACTTACCAAATCATTAAAGCAAGCTTGTTGATTGTTTACTATTGATGAAATTTGAGGCGTTAATAGTGCTGTGACACCTGGATTAACATAAAAAGTATCCGTGCAACCAAAATTATTGATCACAGTCAATGTGGGAATGTAATTTCCAGCAAGGGTATACGTGTAGGAAGGATCACTCACTGCGCTATTGATTCCATCACCAAAGTCCCAGAAATAGGATAATCCACCAGTTGATGAATTTGTAAATTGAACGGATAGAGGTGTACATCCTGAATTTATATCTACCGATGCATTTGCAGAAGGAGATGGATTTACGGTAATATTTTGTACAGCCGTATCGCTACATCCATTCGCATTGGTTATGATTAATTCAACGGAATAGTTTCCAGCAGGAATATTTTGGGGTGAGAAAATATTCCCATTCCCGGTGAGTCCATTGCTGAATGTCCAGTTGTAATTTGGATTTTGTGTGCTTAACGAACCATCTGTAAATTGAAAGTTTGCTGGATCACATCCTATTGTATCACTCGATAGGATGATGGCTTCGGGCGTTTGTAAAACATCAATTCCAGAATTAAATTGGAAAGTGTCTCGGCATCCATAAGAAGTGATCGCAACTAGTTGCGGATTAAATATTCCACTTTGTAAAAACGTATGTGATGGATTTAATGCCGTGCTTGTATCTCCATCTCCAAAAGTCCATGCAAACTGAATGGCACCTTGGGAGTTATTAATAAAGCCTGTGCTAAAACTATTACAGCCAACCGAATCTGTTACACTAGCGGATGCTATTGGCGTAGGATGTATGCGCAATTGAACAGGATAAACATAGGAAGAGGTACATCCAATGGAATCACGTGTTATTAATGAAACCGTATAACTCCCCGTGTCAGGGTAAATATGATTAGGATTGCGTAGTGAATCAATAGCCCCATCTCCAAAGTCCCCACTTCATTGACTGGCGTTGATGGATGAATCAGTGAATGCAATCTTTTCTCCTTGACAACCACTTAACGTTGATATTCCAAACAATGTTAAGGTGCCGGGAATAGATATATAATCAGGTTTAACGAGTGTATCGACACAACCGTAACTGTTGGTTGCAATCAAAGATATCGAATAAGTGCCAGGTATATAATAGATATGTTGCGGGTTAATATTTGATGATGTGCCACCATCTCCAAAGAGCCAACTAAATTGTGTAGCATCATTAGTCGTATTTACAAAACTAATTTGTGTTGGTGAACATCCTACCAATGAAGGAGAGAAGAAATCAGCAACGGGCGTTGAGACATGCACCATATCATTGTAAACAATTGTATCAAAACAGCCACCTGGAAATTCAGCAACTAACGTTACAGTATAGAAGCCATTGGATTGGTAAGTATGCGAGGGATGTTGTGCCGAAGATGTTCCACCATCACCAAATTGCCAGTTCCAATTAATGGCACCATTCGATAAATCTGTGAAATTTGTAGTGAGTGGTAGGCAACCAATAGAAACATCTACGGAAGCACCTGCTGCATAATAAGGGAAAGGAACTAACTTTGCAGAATCAATGCATCCATTATTATCTGTAATGTAAAGCACGATAGAGTCGGATGGATCACTTAAGTAAGTATAAACTGGATTTTGTGTTTGAGCACTATCACCATTTCCAAAATACCAATTCCATTGGATGGACGATGCTGAACTTTGATTGATGAAGTTTACAGTAACCGGCATGCATTGTCCACTCGTTGTAAATGTAAAGGCTGCTTGTGGATCTGCAACAGTAATATAATTTGTAAAAACCGTGGTTACCGAACAAGAGTTCATGGTTGCTGTTAACGTAATTGAATAAATTCCGCCTTGATGATAGGTATGAGTTGGATTGCTATCCGTACTTGTTGTTCCATCTCCAAAATCCCATGTATAACTGCTTGCATTTTGTGATGTATTTTGGAATGTCAATGGAATATGAATACATGCTACATTCGGAGCAGTAAAGGATGGCGTTGGGTTGTTTACAATTATAGGTTGTGCTAATTGAAATGTATCTAAACAACCTAATGTGTCTTGAACTACTACACTAACCTGATAACTTCCAGGTGCAGCAAAAGTATGTGATGGCTGCATTTGATTGGAATTACTTCCATCTCCAAAAAACCAAGTAGCTGCAGTGAAGGCAGGTAGATTTGTTAGCGTAAAATCTACACTCGATCCTAAACAGATATCATAAGTGGATGCTTGAGTAGGGTTTGAATATCCAAGCGTAATTGTTTTGCTAATGGACGTCATGCAACCTTCCCCTACTGTAATGTTTAAAGTAATCACATAAGTTCCGCTTTGTGTATAGGTATGTGTGGGATTTGCTGCTGTAGAAGTACCGCCATCACCAAAATTCCAATTATAAGCAGTGATGTTTAAAGTTTGAGTTGAAAAATGAAGGACATAGGGTTTGCATAAGCTCCCAAAAGTAATATCGATAGGTCGAGAAATGTATGGAATAACTTTTACAATAGCGTATGGATTGAATGTTTGCGAGCAACCACCTGCCATCGAAGTATTCAAGGTGACAATGTAAATGCCTGGCGTTGTATAGATGGTACTTGGAGATTGTGAAGTGGAACTATTTCCATTTCCAAAATTCCAGTTCCATGAATTACTTCCAGTAGTGGGGTCTGTAAATGCAATGGGATTATCTTGACAAACCAACATGGTATCTGGAACAGTATAGGGTGTTGTTCCACTTACCACTTTAATGTGATTTGATTTATAAACAGTGTCAATACAGCCAAATGAGTTAGTAACAACAAGCCAAACCGTATAATTGCCAATGGTAGTGTACGTATGCGTGGGGTTAAGAGCAGTTGATGTAGTACCATCACCAAAATTCCACAGATACCCTGTTATATTAATTGGATTTCCTGTATGCGTGAATTGAACAGTCATTCCAGGGCAACCTATTCGAGGGGAAGCTGTGAAGAAAGCTGTAGGTGCAAAGACTCTTACCAGTTGATTTTTTGTTAATGCAATTTCGCAGCCATAAGCGGAAGTAGCTGTAAGAGTTACCGAAAAGTACCCACCTTGGTCGTAGGTTGAGGTAGGATTTGTAAGAATGGAGGAATCACCATTACCAAATTTCCACGAATATGAAACTGCGCCAGCGGTTAAGTTTACAAACTGAGCAGTGTACGGTACACATCCACTATCTTGAACTACTGTGAAATTTACAAATGGCATTCCGTCAACATGTACTACATTAGGAACTGTAACAGTTCCATTACATCCACTTGCGGTAGTTACTGTTAATGAAACAGAATAATTACCTACTGTATTGTAAGTATGAACAGGATTGTCTAAATTAGAAGTTGTTCCATCACCAAAATCCCATAGCCATGATGTTGAATTTGGAACTGTACAATCAAATTGGATAGTTACATTTCCACATCCTCCACTATCACTCATGGTAAAGGAAGGAATCAATGAATTTCCAATGGTGATATTATTGGAGGCATATGTTGTATCGATGCAACCGTTGTTGGAGGTTACTATGAGTCGTATTGGGTAAGATCCAGGAGCTCCATATTGATGCGATGGATTTTGCAGAGAAGAAGTATTTCCATCACCTAAATTCCAGTCCCAACTTAATATGTTACTAGCAGTACCTGTGAATTGAAATATAGTATCTACATCACACGACGAATATTGGTTTGCACTTATTTGAGCAACGGGAGATGGGTTGACTGTGATATAATTGCTTTTAATTTCGATGTCTTGACATCCATAAGTATTAGTAGCAATTAATTTTATATTGTAAGTGCCGGGCGCATTATATTGGTGAGTAGTGTTTGTAGCAATGGAAGAACTTCCATCACCAAAATCCCATATGTAAGAGGAAGCTCCCGTTGATGTGTTCGTAAATGTAATGGATTCCGAGGAACAAATGGAAAATGCAGATGCATTAAAGTTTGCAATTGGATCCCCTAAAATTGTGATTACGCCTGTGGCTGTATCTTTTCCTCCAGTAGCCGAGGTAGCAATTAATACGACGGTGTAGGTTCCTGCATTTATATAGGACGAGGAAGGATGTTGTAAACTTGAATTATTTCCATTTCCTAATGTCCACTGATAACTGATCGCTCCTGACGAAGTATTCGTAAAGTTTATAAGTAAAGGTGCGCAGCCACTATCCTGACTCGTTGTAAACGAAGCTACGGGCACTTGGGCCCGTAGCATTGTTGTTGTCAACAAAAGAAATAGGCCTAAGTAATTTTTTAAAAATTCTTTTGCCAGTCTATTCATATCATTTCTTAACCACTGTTTGGCAAATTGGATTCTACAATTTTTATCTTATTATTTATTTTCTTCTTCACCTTGAGCGAAGTTTTCGAAATTGCTTGCTTGGTTAATAACTGATCCAACAGAACTGTATAGTTGAGTGCCCTCCTTGGTAATTTTCTTTACTCGGTAGTAAGCAAAGCCAGCAGGAGGTGCCTGATCAATCCATGAATAGTATAATTCAATTTCAGAACCGATACCTTCTTTGATACCCGCTGATTTGAATTCTTTTCCATCGGTAGATCTTTCTATGATGTAAACGCAATCTTCAGATTCGTTTTTTGAAGTCCAACTCACGAAAACTTTCCCGCTGTTGTATACAGTGTTATAGTTGTGAATATTTACTTCAGGTTGACTACCGGCTAAACTAATGGGTGCACTATTTTGCATTGTGCTTTGTGCCATACCTGTGCCAGCAACCGCCATCAATAAAATAAATACAATGGTTTCTATCAAGAATAAGAACTTGAAAGCTGAACCTTTTTGCTCGTCGCGATTATAATAACGCTTGGGCTTGTTGTACATCATCATTCTGTTTTCGCGAATGGTTTTGTAGAAATCTTCGTTGTGTGCTTGGTGATTCATCATATTTAACTATTTTGATCAGTGTCAATTTACATGCATCTATACGTTGAAGTAGGGGGTATAGGTTACATTTCTGTCATTTGTAAGAAATTGGTGGATTTTTGCCTTTTTTTTGGTCAAAAACATACTTGATTCATTGTGATTATCAATGTTTTTTGGGATTGATTTGTTTTTCGTTTTACTTCTATTGGAGGTCTAGGGTTTCAAAATTCGAATCTAAAGACAGTCTTATTCGACTTTTTATGGGGTATAACCTTTCGATGAGCAATTGCGTATTAAGAAGGACAAATTAGAAATGTAATCTTATAAATTAACCCAACACATGGAAATTTTAAGCAAGACGATTAAGAAGCTTACCGAAGATGAGTACCAGCAGTTATTGCAAGAAGTCTCGGGGAAGAAGAAGAACAAACCTTTTTTAGTACTTGAAACGACACGCGAACGTGAAGTGGAGGATAGTGAAATGATGGAAATTTTGCAGGTGAACCCAAGTGCATATTATACACTGAAGTCAAGACTTAATTCCAAAATTGCTTCTATACTAAGTAAGAAAGTACAGAACCCCATTCAAACTTTAATGGATGAAGTATCGCGCGTACCCGCACATCTGTTTGGGAATAATCGGGAGTTCTCTGTTCGTGCATTAAAAGAATTAGAAAAGCAACTCATCGAGTATGACTTGAATGCAGAGCTAATTTTAGTTTACAAAACCTTAGCACAGTTACATCTTCACTCAGAAGAATTTGATAGCTACGAAACAAAATTTAATAAACATGTAGCTTTTTCTTTAGCAGTATCGAAAGCAGAAGGATTGTTTTTTAGATTCATTAAAAAATTGGGCGTGTATCAATTGAATGGTCAAGAAGCGGATTTGGAAGAGGTGATCATGATGAAACGCGAGTTAAGCAATATTTGCGAGCTGTATGATTCACATCGTTTGTATGTATTATACAACATTGCACATATTTATTATTTGTGTACCGTTCCGCATAAGCAAGATGGATTAAAGTCCCGCGAGCTAGAAGTGGAAGCGGTGTTACAACGAATGACGCAAATTTTTGATAGTTATCCGATGGATACTTTTTATCAGAATATTAAATGCATTCCTGATCTGTTGTATTTTGAATATTACATCCGTACAGGTAATATTGTTCGTGCCGATTATTATATCCAACGCGTACATCAAAATTTACCAGACTTGACAGAGAAGCACATGATGAATTTTTTCGTGGTGCAGTTCTTAAAATCTAAGGTGATGAAGTATCAGATTGATGGTAATCTCGAGCATCTTCAACATTATGCTGATCAACTTGAAAAATATAGTGATATTAATATTGAAGAAGCCTATCATTATATTAGCACCAAGCGATTTTTAGCCATTGTTAAATTTTATCAACGCGATTATCATGGCTCAGCAAGAAAAATTAATGAGTTGAGAAATCAAATGTCGTTGAAACATTATTTGTTTACTGACATTGATGCTAAGTTATTTCAAGCATTACAATATTGTATATTAGGCGATGATAGTTTGTGCATGCAGATTATTTCTAGTTTGAAGCGACAAATTAGAGAGCAGGATGCAGAGTATGAATCTGCTCGTTATATGATGAAGCTTTTGAAAACAGCATTAAAGCCTGCAGATTATAGACGCAAGGTTAAGCGTATCGCAGAAATGTGGACCGAGTTCGATTCTTTGAATAATGGAACTTATCAAGTATTGTCCTATGTTAAAGTAGATGAGACCATCATTCGTAAAATGAGTAATCCAATCAAAGATTAATAACGAAAGTTAATAGTACTTTGTACTGCGTAGGTTGAGACCGAAGCAGTAAAATAAAAACGGCTGCATAATCTATGCAGCCGTTTTTTTATGTAGAATATTTTATAAGCTGATGGCGTCGAGATATTTTTCGCTCAAAGGCTTATTCACATATTTAAATACATGTGAGTTAGTAGAAGCCTTATTGATATCGTCAGGAGATATAGAAGAGGATAAAACAACTATCTTGGAAAAGGTTTTGATGGCTTCAGGAATTTCTTCGTACTCCACTAAAAAAGCAAATCCATCTTTAATGGGCATGTTTAAATCTAAAAAAATAATTTCTGGATAATCTTGCTCGTTCGATAGGTTCTTCAAAAATCTAAAGCTGCATCGGCAGAGTTCTTAACGATCACTTCGGCAGAAAAACCACTGGAGGTGATCATTCGCTCGTTGATGAAATTATCGATTTCATTATCGTCAATCAGTAAGACTTTTCGATAGCGATTATTTTTCATCCTTTTATTTCTTCAAGCGTTTGTGGTGATGGGCGGAATCGAACCGTCGACACAAGGATTTTCAGTCCTTTGCTCTACCAACTGAGCTACATCACCTTCTAGGAGCGTGCAAAAGTAAGACATTTTTATAAAAAACAAGGTCATTCTACCTGTCTTTCTATTTTTCTTTGAAGTTTATATAAATCAGATAGATAGAGTGTGATTCTGCTCTTTCCTTGGGATTTATCTTCTTTTTAAGTTTTTAAATATGACTTTTTTAATAGTTTCTATCGATCTAAACTTACTTATTCTTTCCAAATCGTCTATTTGCGCTCTTTATCTTAATATTGTTGTATGAATCTGGCAATCGACATAGGCAATACATCGATTAAATATGGTGTTTTTAGTCAAAATAAATTATTAACTTCTGGTGTAGTTAAAGACAGTGATTTTTCTAAGCTGAAGGAAATCTTAGCTTCCCATAAAATCGTAAATATTGTTTATGCTACAGTGACAGAAATTCCACATGAGTTAAAAGTTATTTTGAATGACTTTTCTTCTGTGATAGCACTACAAACGGATACTCTATTACCTTTTCAAAACAAGTATTTAACTCCTGAGACGTTAGGGAAGGATCGATTGGCAAATGTTTGCGGAGCCTTGTCCCTTTTTCCAGGAAGAAATGTCTTAGTGATTGATGTGGGCACTTGCATAAAGTATGATATTATTACATTCGATGGCCAATACTTAGGTGGTGGCATATCACCAGGTATGAGAATGAGATTCAAAGCATTAAATGATCAAACAGCTCAATTGCCATTGATTTCTCCACAATTGGAACCTCGACTTATTGGTCGAAATACGGAAGAGTCTATACTTTCAGGCGTTATGAATGGAATGATGTCGGAATTAAATGATATAAATTGGCAATACAGGAATTTATATCTGCGTTTAGAAACCATTCTTACTGGTGGTGATTCGAATTTCTTTTTAAATCAATTCAGATCTCGCATCTTTGCGGCCCCGCATCTTACTTTACTGGGTTTAAATTATATTGTATCGAATCTTCCAAATGAATAGAAATAAATTATTGATAGTTAGCTTGTTGGTTTTGGCATTGCCATTATTCGGGTCAGCACAAACAAGTAGCGTTTCACCTTATTCTCGATTCGGTCCTGGTGATTTACTCTTTAAGGGTTTTGCTCATCAAAGAGGTATGGGCGGAACTTCCATAGCAGAGGTGAATGTGGCTCGACTCAATTTCTCCAATCCCGCCTCTTATGCTTATGATTCTTTGATGGTTTTTGAGATTGGTTTAAGCGGAGAAAGAATATTTCTCGATCAAGGTAATTTGAGTAGTAAGAAGTGGAATGCGAAATTGGAATATTTGGTCATTGGTCTTCCTTTGGTTCGAAACAAAATGGGACTGGCTTTTGGATTTATTCCCTATAGTGGAACGGGTTACGATATTGAGTCATCTACCACAATTGATTCTTCTAATGTATTGTCTACTTCATATAAAGGAGCTGGAGGCTACAATCGTTATTTTATCGGAACAGGGTTAAAGCTCACTCCGAAATTAGCATTGGGTATTAATGCATCTTATTTATTTGGATCACTAGAACAAAGTAGAATCGCAAAGTATTCGAATACTGATTATTTTGGAACAAGAGTGAAAGACAATACTTCCATTGGAGATTTTATGTTTGATGCGGGCTTGAGTTATAAAACGCCTCTCAAAAATGGATACACTTTAAGCTTAGGCGCTACGGCGAGTATTTCACAGCAGTTGAAAGCCAATAGAACATTGTTATGGGAAAATTTTAAGTTAAACTCAATCGGAATTGACTTTTCTCGAGATACCATCGAATACAAAGAAAAGGAACAAGGAGAAATTGTATTGCCTTTGTCGGTAGGTTTTGGAATGCAACTCGTAAAAGATGAAAAATGGTTGATTCAATCTGATGTTCGATATACAGAGTGGAGTTCTTATGAATCATTTAGAGGGAAAGATAGCTTGAAAAATACGTTTCGCGTTTCGCTGGGTGGACAATTTGTTCGTGATCCTCGTGGTACCACTTTTGGACAGAGAGTTCAGTATCGTGCTGGAATCTATTATGGTACTTCCTTCCTCAATATTCGCAATAATACACTCGTCGATCAAGGTATTAGTATTGGATTCGGATTGCCCATTCGTAAGGCTTTTCAGTCGATGGTTAACATAGCCATAGAAGCTGGGCAGATGGGCACGATGGATGATAATTTGATACGTGAGCGATATGTGAGAGCTGTTATCGGACTTACTTTTAATGAAGTTTGGTTCCAAAAACGTCGTTTCGATTAATGAGACCTTCGTCGAGTTTTCTTCAATTTTTCAATGGTGGAGTTGGTAAATCACTTTTTTTATTAGTTTTAGGTGTTCAACTGGTATCTTGTGAAAATGATCAAGCTGAAATAAAGCGAGTAACTAATGTTTCAAAGGAACCCATTGAGCACATCAAAGGATTAGAAATATTATACAGTGATTCTGGATTGGTAAGAGTGAAAGTGAATTCTCCCGAACTAAAAAAAATGGTTTTTCCAGAGCCAATTACCGAAATGCCTTCTGGAATTCACATTCAATTTTATGATGAATCTAGAAATGTGACCTCGGAGTTAAAAGCTAAATAGGCGATTCATTACGAAAATGAAATTAAGTGGGAGGCTCAAAAGGATGTAGTGGTGATCAATGAAAAAGGTGATCAGCTAAATACGGAGAAGTTAGTGTGGAATGAGCGAGAAGAGAAATTAACGAGTGATGAACATGTTAAAATTACTACGGCGGAAGAGATCATTTATGGAAAAGGATTTGAAGCCAATCAGGATTTTAGCAGGTACAAAATATTCAATGTAAAAGGAAGAATAACAGTTAAAAAGTAAGTATCCACTATGTTGAAAGTGTTGGAATATTCTTGGCTTTTTATCATGCTTTTAGGAGCCTCTTTTGGCACCTATAAATGTATGGCTGAAAATATTTCTTCCGCCATTTGGTTTTTTATCCTAGCAGCCGTGGCTTGCATTTTTTGGATTATCCGCAGAAATCAGAGAATTCGGATTCAGAAAAAGAATAGATAAAACTTGTCTTTGGCGGACATTTATACCCTTTATCCCGCTATTCTTTCCATTCCAAAATAGATTATTGAATTTCAGCTATTTACTTTTGAATATCTGTGAAATAAGTTTTTAGCCTTCAAGAAAGCTTCGTATATTCGCAGCCTTAAATTAGAAATAATAGAGTTATGGCAGTAATTGAAAAAATCAGAGGCAAAGCAAATTTATTGTTAGTTTTTGTGGGCTTTAGCCTTGTAGCATTCATTTTAGGTGATTTTTTCTCATCTAATAACGGAATGAGTAGCAGTGATGCTAATATCGGTGAAATAGACGGTAAAAAGGTCAATGTGATGGACTTTGAAGAGAAGGTCCAGGTACAATTGGATAATTATAAACTTCAAAGTAATTCTGATAACGTGGATCAGAATACCACTGAGCAAATTCGTGAGCAGACGTGGAACCAGTTGATCAACGAAATGGTCCTTACGCCTCAATATGAGAAGTTGGGAATTACCTGTTCTCCGAAAGAACTTTTGGATATGGTGCAAGGGAAAACCCGCATCCACAGGTAAAGCAAGCATTTACTGATCCTAAAACTGGAGTGTTTAATCCAGCCAACGTATCCAATTTCTTAAAGAATATGGATAATGATCAAACGGGTAAAACTCGCCAACAATGGGTTGTTTTTGAAAAGGCGATTCGTGAAGAACGTATTCAGCAAAAATATTACAACCTCATTAAACAAGGATTGTATATTTCAAAAGCAGAAGCTAAAGATGATTTCTTCAATAGAACGAAAACGGCTTCTGTTCGCTATGTGACTTTAAATTATGCTACTATTGTTGATTCCACTATTGAAGTGTCCGATGCAGAATTGAAAACATTGTATAATGCTACGATGAAGAAGTACAAACAAGAAGCTTCTGCAAATATTGATTATGTAACGTTTGAAGTTTATCCAAGTGATGTGGATCGCCAGGCAGCTATGTTTGAAATTAACAAATTAACGGAGGAATTTAAAGCAACTGAAAATGATTCGATGTTTGTAGCATTGAATAGTGATTCTCCTTTTAATCCTGCCTTTAGCAAAAAGGGCACCTTACCATTGAATATTGATTCAATCATGTTCTCCGCTCCGGTTGGTTTTGTTTTCGGACCCTATTTAGAGAACAATGTATATAAATTAGCAAAAGTTTCTGCTGTGAAAATGCTTCCAGATTCTGTGAAAGCTTCTCATATCTTGTTAAAGATGGATCCTGCGAAGAAAGATGCCATTTTAGCGACTGCAGATAGTATTAAAACTGCATTGAAAGGCGGAGCTAACTTTGCTATTCTAGCTTTTCAATATTCTACCGATGAAGGTTCGAAAATTAAAGGTGGTGACTTAGGATGGTTTTCTCCAGGAATGATGGTTGCTGAATTTAATGATGCTTGTTTCAATGGAGCAAAAGGTGATTATACGATTGTAGAATCTCAATTTGGAATTCATATCATTCATATCGTTGATCAAGGAAAGCAAGCACGTCAACTTCGTATTGCTTATGTCGACAAGAAAATAGAACCAAGTTCTAAAACCTATCAAGCTGTTTATTCTAAAGCAAATGGATTTGCATCTAAAAATGCAAAAGGGGATATCTTTGAAAAGTCAATCACCGATGAGAAGCTTACGAAGATGTCTGAACCAAATATTTTTGAGAATGCTCGTCAGGTAGGTCCAATGGAAAATTCTCGTGAATTGGTTCGTTGGGCATTTACTGCTAAGATCGGCGAGGTGTCAAAAGCATTTGAATTCGGTAATCGTTTTGTGGTAGCGAAGTTGAATGAAAGAAAGGAAAAAGGATACAGTACACTCGAGCAAATAAAAGATCAACTTACCACAGAAGTACGTCGTGATAAGAAGGCAGCTTTATTAATTGAAAAATTAAATAAAGGCGGGAAAAATTTAGATGCCATAGCATCTGCTAACGGACAAACCGTTCTTACTGCAGATAATGTTTCTTTCGCATCTCCTGTTTTCCCAAGTAGCGGAATGGAGCCGTTTGTGGTAGGATATTTAATGAATGTTAAAGCCGGACAAGTATCACCGCCGTTGAAAGGAGCAAGTGGTGTATACGTTGCACAAGTAGTTTCTTTTGCTGATGTAAAAGAGCCTGCTGATTTAGCGGCTGAAGCGAAGCAACAATTAAGTTCGCAGTTGCAAAATCGTTCGCAGTATGAAACGTACAATGCTTTGCGTGAAAAAGCGGGCATCGTAGATAGAAGATCTAAATTCTATTAAGAGTATAAATAATTAGAGCGCCGAGTTAATAAGAGAAACTTTCAACCTTATTAACTCGGTTCTTTTTTTAGTCCGAATTAT
Source organism: Bacteroidota bacterium (assembly GCA_016709725.1). Taxonomy (GTDB): domain Bacteria; phylum Bacteroidota; class Bacteroidia; order AKYH767-A; family OLB10; genus JAJTFW01. The sequence continues at coordinate 235,921 of JADJMG010000001.1, read as the reverse complement.
TCACTGATTCTATAATAAATGAATCTTAAGAAAATTAGTCGAGCTGATCATTGCTTGAACTGTAATACTCCGTTGAGTATTGAGTCGGATAATTTTTGCCCAACATGCGGCCAACTAAATAATACAAAGAAGGAAACTGCTGTCGGATTAGTAAAAGAATTGGTGGAGGAGTTTCTGCATCTGGATTCTAAAGTGATTAAAAGTTTAGTGCCTTTGTTGTTTAAGCCCGGATTTTTAACCGTGGATTATATCAATGGAAAAAGAGCGCGCTATTTTCATCCAGTGCGCATGTTTTTAATTGTAACCGTGATTATGTTTATAGTTGCCGGCTTTTCAAATAATAAGGAAGAAAAGATTTCGAATAGTAAAAAGCAAACGGCCGCTGCCGATTCAAGTAATGTGAAAAGTGATACCTTGAATTTAAGTACAGATACTACTTACACATTCAATACAGAAACGCTAGAGTTCGAACGTGAAGAGAGAAAGAAGTCGGGAATTGATAATGCCAATTTTTATTGGTCATTTGGTTCCGTGAAAATACAACGCGATACCCTGCAGCGCTATTTGGATAAAGGAATAACTGATCCATCGACATTGATGGATACATTTAAAATTAAAAAGTCATTTTTCAATACCATTTTTTTTAGTCAAGCTGTTAAGTCGCAATTGGCAGGTAAAGATAAAATTATTGACTACTACAAGCATAAATTACCATGGCTGCTTTTTTCACTGATGCCTGTATTTGCGTTTGTCTTGTACCTGTTTTACATCCGACGAAAAATTTTCTTTGTGGATCATCTCATTTTTGCATTTCATTTGCATGCTGCCACTTTTGTGATTATCACCATACAAGATTTAATCACATGGTTGACTCCATTAAATGCAGATATTTTAAGTTATTATATTCCTATTTATTATTTCATCTCACTGAAGAAAGTGTATGGTCAATCCATCCCTAAAACCATTTTTAAAGGAATTGGGATTGGATTCTTTTATTTAATAGTTGGATTTTTAGTCCTGTTATTAGTAGCCGGACTTATGTTTTTGATGATTTAATAAAATCACTTCCAAAGATTTTTCTGCTCGAGTTTAATCTTCCCTTTGAAGAATATTTTCGTGCTCTGTTCAAAAGATGCAGTGTAATCTGAAATGTAGAAGAGGTGTTTTTTTGCTTTCTTAGGATTAAGTAAATTCTTGTTTTCTAAAACATCTTTCACATGCTGAGCAACAATACTTGCAGAATCAAAAATGGTGATTCTTCCTTTGTAATACTGTTCAATTTCTGGACGAATTAAAGGATAGTGTGTACAGCCTAAGATGAGACTGTCGATTTTCTTTAATTTGGTGCGAGAGAGATAATCGTTGATGATGGTTTTGGAAATTTTATTATTGAAAAATCCTTCTTCAATCATCGGTGCTAATAGGGGAGTGGCTAGAGAAGTAACCGTTACTTTTTTTGATTTGGCTACTATTTTTTTAGGATACACATCCGACTTCACCGTTGCTTTGGTTCCAATAATCCCAACATGCTTTGAGGAAGTTTCATCACAAACAAAATTTACGACGGGATCAATTACATTTATCACAATGGCTTTTTTTCCTACATGCTTTTTCACCTCATCAAAGGCTACAGAGGAAATGCTATTGCAAGCAATTACAATCGCTTTGCAGTTATGTTTTATGAGGAAGTCAGCAATCACCACCGACCACTTTCTAATCGCTTCTGGCGACTTATCTCCATAGGGGAGATGGGCAGTGTCGCCAAAATAAATTAAGGTCTCATTGGGCATGAGTTTATGGATGGCATTAGCAACCGTGAGGCCACCAATTCCCGAATCAAAAATTCCGAGTGGACGAGAAGCTTCTGCTTGGAGTGTAGGCATAGTCAAAAGTAAAAATTATTTGATGATAAATGTCGAGAATGCGTTTCGTTTTTTTCAAGTTAACCAGAATGCAATAAAAAAGTCCATGGAATGATCCATGGACTTTTTTATTATTTTGATTTTCTTGATTTATTTCAATCCAAGCTTTGTTTTCACCATCGGCATTACATCATCCGAATCCTGAGCATACAACAAGGTTCCAGCGCTTGCATCAAAAATGTAAGAGAACTTATTCTCCTTTGCAACATTATTGATTGCTTCTTCTGCTTTTTTCAAGATAGGAGTATACAATTCTTCTTTCTTTTTTTGCATCGAGCTTTGTGCCGACTCTTGAAACGATTGAATGCGTTCTTCAAGATCGCTGATCTCTTTTAATTTCGCATCACGAATGGGATCCGCCATAGCTGCTTCTTTCGATTTGAAATCAGTAATTTTTCCTTGATATTCCGCCGTCATGGTTTTTAATTGATTCTCTAAAGAGGCTCCAAATTTTTGTAATGTGGAATCTGCTAATTTGGTTTCTGGCATTAAACTAATCAACTGAGTTGAATTAATATGTCCAAATTTTAGAGTGGATTGAGCTTGAGTTTGTACAGCAAAACTCAATAGAATGCCAAAACAAATGGCAACGATTCTTGTCATGATATTAGATTTATTAATTTATGTGTTTTTAGTTTTATTATTTACGGTCTTCTGATCCACCACCTTTTCCTTCAGAGGGAGGAGGGGTAGAAGGACTTCCGCCCTCTTTACTTTCGCCACCTTTTGCATCGCCACCTTTGGTGCCCGCTTTGTAACCCATCGACTCTAAGATGTCGTCACTCTTATCGTATTTAGGATTGGTATAAAGCATTACTAAATCTCCCGACTTATCAAAAATCACTGCGTAACTTTGATCCGTAGCCATTTTCTTAACGGCATTGAAAATTTTATCTTGAATAGGTTTGATTAACTCTTGCTTCTTTTTGAATAATTCGCCTTCGTAACCAAATTTTTGCTTTTGATATTCTTTCACCTCTTTTTCTTTGTTCGTGATTTCTTGTTCACGTTTACGACGCATTTCTTCGGTTAAAAGAATTTGTTCTGCTTGATAGTCTTTGTAAAGCTTATCAATCACTGTATATTTTGCTTCAATGTCTTTTTGCCAAGAAATACTGAGTTGATCTAATTGTTGGTTGGCGGCTTTGTATTCAGAAATATTATCTAAAATATATTGTGAATCGATATACGCATATTTCTGTGCGAAAATGGAGGTACTAGCAAGCATTCCAATAAAGAATGTACTTGCAATGATTAGCTTTTTCATAAGTTTTGGGATTTTTTAAGTATCCAGCTTTTGCAAATTATCGTGCCAAATTTACCTCTTTTTATCGTAGATACCAAAGATACTCCATGGTAAGGCTTAAGGTAACTTGTTGTTGGTCAAATTCTTGGTTCAGCGTTTAATCTTAATTATATCTAATTTTGACGAAACTCTTTCAAATTCTTTATGCTTTCTTCACCTTAGAGCAAGTTAAGCAGAATGTTCTGAGGTTATTTCAAAAGTAAAGTTGCTTACCTTTTTAGAACTGCTGTCCAATAGTGAAATGGAATTGACCTTTGTTCACACCTGGATTTCCTTCGATTTCATCAAATCAATAACACCAATCCAGACATAATAATCCGAACATAGGAAGGAAAATTCTTACTCCCACACCAGCCGAACGTTTTAGATTTAGTGGATTAAAATTTCTTGTCCCCAACCAATTGTTTCCTGCTTCTAAGAAAGCCAAGGTGTATATGGTTGCAGATGGGTTTAACGAAACCGGGAAGCGCAACTCGAACGTGTTTTTGTTATAAGCAGTACCACCAACTGTGCTACCATTAATACGAGGCGTCACTGTATTGTTATTGTAACCACGTAGCGCAATAATTTCACGTCCATCTAAAGCAAAGCCTGATAAACCATCTCCTCCTAAATAGAAACGTTCGAAAGGAGATTGTCCAATATCGGGATTGTAAAATCCTAATATTCCAATTTGCGTTCTTGAGAATAATACAAATTTTCGTCCCTAAGCTCTTATACCATGATCCGCTAAATTTCCATTTGTGATATTCGATCCATTTGTATTTTTCTTTGGCATTGGCAGTAGCATAGTCGGTACCTTTATCCAGTAAACTAAATGGCGGTGTTAATTGCAAAGTGAAGGATAGTTGCGATCCACTACGAATCCAAATAAATCCATCTACAGAGTTACGTGAAAATGTTTGTTCGAAGTTTAAATTATTTGAATATCCATCGCTGAATAAAAAGGTGCCTTCCCAATTATCCAGAGAATAACGTTGAAACGTTAATTCATTATAGGATTGGAAGAAATCGTCTGGCCATTTCAATCGTTTTCCTAAACCTATGGAAGCACCACTAATTTTTAATACAGAGCGATCATCATTTCCTTTTGGTAATCCATCCGTTTGTATGGAGTGAAATACTGAAACACTCAAGGAGTTTGGTTTCTTTCCTCCTAGCCAAGGTTCAGTGAATGAAGCATTGTAACTTTGAAAGAATCTACCATTCGATTGAAAACGAATACTCAATTTTTGTCCATCGCCTGTAGGGAGTGGAGACCATGTGCCTTTTTTCGCAATATTTCTTGCAGAGAAATTATTAAATGATATACCTAACGTTCCTACTACACCGGCACCACCGCCCCAACCTCCTGATAATTCAAGTTGGTCGGAAGGACGTTCTTCAACGATGTATTCAATATCCACCGTACCATCTGCAGCATTAGGACGTGGAGTAACATTTAATTTTTCTTGATCAAAATAGCCGAGCTGTGCTAATACTTGGTGTGTACGAATAATGTCGGAGCGATTAAATAACTGTCCTGGTTTCGTGCGAATCTCTCGCATGATTACTTTGTCATTGGTTTTAGAATTTCCTTTCACCGTAACGCGATTCACAGTGGCTTGTTTGCCTTCATAAATACGCATTTCAATATCGATGGAATCATTCTCAACTAAAATTTCTACTGGCGTTACTTGGAAAACAAGTATCCATCATCCATGTACAATGAACTGATATCTCTGCTGCTTTGACTGATGAATAAGCCTTCGTCTAATTTCGCCTGACTAAAAATATCACCTTTCTTAATTCCTAACATTTGATCGAGTTGGGAAGTAGGATATTTTGTATTTCCAATCCAGGTGATATTTCTAAAATAATATTTAGGGCCTTCATCGATCCACACATCAATATTTACGGTACGGTCGCTGAATTTATAAACGCTGTCTTTTGAAATAGACACATCTCTAAATCCTTTCGACGCATAAGTAGCAATTACTTTTTCTTTATCCTTTTCAAAGGCTTCTTCGCTAAACTTAGAAGAGCTAAAAATTTTATACCAGCCTTTTTCCTTGCTGCCCTTCATTTTCCTTTTCAGCTTCTTCGATTCAAATTGAGTGTTTCCATGAAAAGTTACTTTATTAATTTTCACTCTTTTTTTATTGGAGACACTGATGCGCATTAACTCTTGATTAGGTCCGCCAATGGTATCTTTTTCAGTCGTAATCGTGGTTTCAACAAACAAAAATCCTTTTTCTACATAGTAGTCTTTAACTTGATTTTTGTAACCTGAATTAAATTTTCGGTGATTACTTTTCCTTTTACGAGTTGAAGTTTGTCGCGCAATTTATCAGCTTCGTTCTTGCTGATTCCACTAAAAGCAAATTTGGAAAGTCGAGGACGTTCGCTTAATTCAAAATTCAAGAAAATACGATCTCCATTTATCTTAGTAGCGGTCACTTTTATATCAGAAAGCAATCCTTGCTTCCACAAATTTTCAATGGCTGTAGCAATTTTATCACCGGGAATTTTGAATCTTTCTCCAATGTTTAATCCGGTCAAAGTAATCAATACACCTTCGTCTAAATAACGAATGCCACTTACGGTGATACCACCTAATTCATATTCTTTTGGTTGAGCAAAATTAATTTGCTGATCATCTGATCCAATGGATTCAACCTGTGCGTAAGAAGTATTCGCAAAGAAAGTGAAGATGGAAATGAGGAGTACTACTATTCTACGCATGTTCAGATTTCAGTTGTTCTGATGTTTTTCCAAAGCGACGTTCACGTTGTTGGAAGTCGATAATGGCTTTATAAAAATCTTCACGTCGAAAATCTGGCCACAACTTTTCTGTAAAGTAGAGTTCAGCATAGGCGATTTGCCATAATAAGTAATTGCTGATTCTCGACTCACCACTCGTACGAATTAATAATTCGGGATCGGGCCAAGCAGCAGTGTTCAGGTGATTACTTATTAATTCTTCGTTGATATTTTTAGGATCTATTTCTCCAGCTTTCACTTTTTCAGCGATTTTTTGCATCGCATTCGTGATTTCCCAGCGCGAGCTATAGCTCAACGAAAGGACCAGGGTCATTCGTGTATTGTTCGCCGTTTTGTCAATACATTTTTTCAAATTCGAAGCTACTTTGGGAGGTAGACTATCCGTATTGCCAATGGTAGCTAAGCGAATGTTGTTCTCCATCAACTTCGGGGTTTCCTTGGTGATGGTTTGAACTAAAAGATGCATCAAGGCATCAATTTCAAGCTTGGGTCGATTCCAGTTTTCAGTACTAAAAGCATAAACAGTAAGTACTTCAACGCCTAATTCAGCAGCTCCTTCAACCGTGTCTCTAACTGCGAGTACACCATTTTGGTGTCCGAAAATGCGCATTTTCCCCTGCTGTTTAGCCCATCTTCCATTACCGTCCATAATGATGGCAACGTGACGTGGTAAACGTTGAATATCGATCTGCTCTTTTAGTGACATATTTGGGCTCGCAAATGTAGTAAATGCATTGGCCTTCTGGATCATTTAAAAAGATTAACTTGACGTTAACGTATTTACCAGAGTTTTATGCGAAAAGGTTGACATGCATCGATGTATTTCTTACTCAGTGTATAGGTTAATTGTATTCCCGTAAAAACATAAAAATCACGTCGCTGGGTATCGCCACGTTGTCGACCAATATTTCCGCCAGGTGCTTGATTGAGAGATCGATCACTCAAGAGCGCTGCTGTTTTTCCATATTCTACTAAAATAGATTTTGGATCTGCATAGACCGTACTCACATCGTCTAAATAATCAGTATAGGTTTGTCGTACTCCCGACTCCAGTGTTAATCCAAATCGACGTCCAATTTTAAACTTAAATCCACCTCCAAAAGTGAATGCTAAATTTGTCCGCTTATAAGGATTTTTATTAGAAGCATCCGTTCCCTGACCTTCAGTACCTATCGGCTGCAATTCGATCCATTCGTCGTTTATTTTTGCTTTTGGATTAAAATGAAAAACAGATAATCCACAGAGTAAATAGGGACTAAATGTTGAATTTGGATTTGCCGTTTGATAAGGTAGAAAATTGAATTCAAACTGACCAGATAATTCAATGATATGCGATCTGAAATTCAAATTTCTGTTTTGACTGTAAAAATCATCGGCCTTACTATCATCGGCTTTCACATGCCCATATAATAAACCAGCTTTGAAAGCCCAGTGATTACTGTATGAACGACGGTAAATGGCGCTGATGCCCGGTTCTAAAAAGCGAGTATCATACATCGTTTTATCCAAATCGCCTCGATAGCCCATCACTCCAACCATAATTCCAAGCTCTCTTGATTGAGAATTAGAAATGAAAGGGAACGCCAGTATAATAAGGAAGAGGGAGACTATCGGCCTCATTGTGTTTTTCAAAACGTGAATTTGTATTGAGTATTGTTGAGTTTTTCCATTCAACAAACAGTACTACTCCGTAATATTAGAATATAGGGAAATTAGTACGACCGGTACGAATCTTATAATGTAAACTGATGATTGCAAACATATAAGCATCTTTATCACGCGGATCACCACGTTGCTGGCCTACTGCAGTTGATTCAGCAATAGGGTTAGGGTTTGAAAAATATTCTGCAACGGGACCATTAGCTTGTTCAATAGCTACTGGATCATAATATGTTTTACTTACATCATCAATATAATCGGTAAATGTTTTTCTGAGTCCGAATTCAAAACCAACACCCCAACGGCGGTTGAAGAAATAACGACCACCGATTCCAAAAGGGATACAAATTTGAGTTCTTTTGTATTTTTCACGAGCGGGTGATATTCCTTGTCCTTCAGTTCCTAAAGGTTGAAGTTCGTACCATTTGTCATTGTATTCTCCTTTTGGATTAAAGTGAAAAACACCAATTCCGACAAATCCATAAAGGGATCCTTCAAATGTATTAGAGCGACGTACGCCTCTCAAACGATAAATACCACCTTCTTTTTGACTAAGAAGAGCTGCTTCAAAATTTACGTTGAATTCGTAGATATTCGATTTGAAATTTAATCCTCTCGTACTTCTAAAATATTCCTTGGTTAATTTATCATCTCCCTTCACATGGCCATAAGTAAGATGGGAGTGAATGGATAATGCTGGACTTAATTTGTAACGCATTCCAACAGTCAGGGCTGGTCGTGTTAAACTCAACTCTAAATCTTTGAAACCATTGGTTCCAATGGCATTCGCACCTCCTAAGTCGCCCAAGAAATTACTTGCTCCAACACCAAAGCTCCACTCGTAACGATATGCTTTCCAGCGTGCACGCAATCTTTGAGCTTCGCTCATGGAGCTAAACAGAATCAGGAACGTAAAGCAAAGTAGTATATGTTTCTTCATAGGAATTTTTCAAGGCCTTTGCACAAAAGTAATATTTTCTACTAAATAATTAAGTGTAATTATTTAGGATTTGGCGAGTAGGTTAGTTTCGGGTGTCGAGACCCCAGTTTAGCTTTTTTCGTAGTGTGTTTAAGAAGTTGGTACTGCCTAGTCGAACTAGGCTCATGGTGAAGTCTTCTCTTCTGACTGCCAATGAGATAGCCGAATCGATGGTAACCGATCGAGAATCGAGGGAAGCCAAAAAGTACTGACTTCGACCTTCGACCTCCAAAGAGATCACATTTTTATCGGACACTACTATTGGGCGAACATTTAGGTTATGAGGAGCGATAGGGGTAATTACAAAGTTGCCAGAGTAAGGTGCAACGATAGGTCCGCCACAACTTAAAGAATATCCTGTCGAACCCGTTGGCGTAGCAATGATGAGTCCATCTGCCCAATACGAATTCAAATATTCACCATTGAGGTAGGTGTTGATCGTAATCATACTCGAACTGTCCTTTTTGTGGATGGTCAATTCGTTGAGTGCATAATTCACACCCCCAAATAAATTTCGGTTCGATTCTAATCTCAATAAACTTCTTTTATCGATAGTATAATGTCCTTTCATTAAAGCTTCGAGTGCTCCCGAAATATCTTCAGTACCCACACCCGTTAAAAAGCCTAATCGCCCTAAGTTGATTCCCATCACTGGAATATTACTGTCTTGAACTAAGGTTAAGGTATCCAAAATAGTCCCATCTCCCCCTAAACTTAATAAAAAGTCAATATGTCCTCTTATTTCAGAGCCAGAATTAAAAGGGGTATTGGGAGGAATATCGCTTCCCAAAGGTTTAATGCGATGCAAAAAAGGTTGATAAATATAAAGTTCGCACTGATGCCTTTGTAATTCCTTCAATAATTCTCGAATCAACGGAAAATTTTCGGTGTCGACTTGGCGAGCATACAATGCGATCTTCATTGATACGAAAATAGGTAGGATTTTTCTATTTCCGAAAAGAAATGTGAAATTGGTGGCTACAGATTTAAGTGAAAATCGCAGGCGGCCGAATGAATGGGTTGGTTGATGACCTGAGGTTTGAATTGATGTGGTAAACGCTGTGCTAGTATCGGATAAGGCCAGTTTTCATCAAAGGTGGAAATATAAATTTTATCGTCAGGGCTAGTAGAATGGAATGCACACCCATATTCGGATCATTAAAAACCCCAACTCCAACTTTGGAGTTAACAATATTGGCTGCTGTTAAATCATATTGCCAGATGTTGATGGCTGCTGCTTACAAACATATAAGAACCTTTCATTGGAAAAGGCACAACTTGTTAATACCAATGGAAATGGCCCGGCCCCTTCAGGCTGAATTGCTGTAAAGGAAGTAATCTGACCGCTGCATCTGTCGAAATCGCAGAGTTGTATTTGCCCCTTCCATGATATTTGGGCGAATTTACTTCCTTCACTATTGAAAATTAAATGCCCTCCACCAGTGCTATGATCCAATCCAATACTCTGATTGATAGGACCATTTATTCCAGCCTTATTTATTAAGTATATATATTTCATTTGTTAAGGTAGTACCATTTGGTGGAAACCATCGCTGAAAAATCAACCACCAGTCTCTACCATTCCCATGGCGAACAGCCATCAAGGCATCGAATGCAGGAAGATTATTCAACATCACATTTTTTTGGATGACAATACCGCTGTCGTTATTGGCTTTGTAGTTTGCGGTTGAATAATATAAACCGTAGGGTCCACTAGCGGTTACACCTGCAGAGAAAATAAATAGCATGGAATCATTGTCTGGGTTTGGAATTATAAGACGATCGTGATACCATCCTCCACCATACAACCCACTTCCATTGCTAATTACACTATCATATTTATTAACTAATACATTATTTAAGGGAAAAATATTGTTTAACAAAAAGAAATACGAAATTAAACCACTACTATCTGAGATAGTGGATGAAGAGCCCTCATTCCTTACTGACTTGAAATTTGCAGGTTGACTATTATTGAAGTAAAAACCAGCGCCCCCCCCCCCCCCAAATTTTTTTTTGTTTTTGGTGCAAGGGTACTCCCCCCTTTAGGGAAAAGGTGGGGAGAAAATATTATACCTTTCCCCGGGTTCCCCCCCTCCTTTTTTTTTTTTTTTTTTGCTTTATTTTTTTTTCCTCTTTTGGTTTTAAAATTAAAAAAATCCCCCGGGGTACACACGCGGGGGTTGAAAAAAGGGGGGGGGGACCCGGTTTTTTTTCCCCCGCCCTTTTTTGTCGGGGGTTTTTTTATGATCAAGATTTTCTTCATTTGAGTAATTTAGAAATACATGATCAAATGCAGGATTTGGCGGTAAGGTAAAGTGACGAGAACTCTTTTTTTCATAGTGAACTTTTAAAAAACCGCACCCACTCTAAAATACAAACCGGTATCCCCAATTTTATTGAGTGCATATTCAAAGCGCAGAACGATATCGTAGTAAGTGATAAAATCTAAACTGAGTCCATAGCCCATCTGCCATTCGTTGCTTAACGAATTTCTGTATCCAAATTGTTTGTCGCTAACGTATCCTGCATCAAAAAAAGCATTTAGGTAAGCAGAGATGGGAAACTTTTTGAATTTTTCGGATTTTAAAAAAGAGAACTGATACGTTTTTACAGGAATCAAATTGTATTTGAGGTTCGAGCGAAAAAGTGCGAAGTCTTGTCCGTTGAGAACGTATAAATCATATCCTCTGATGTAATCAAATCCATAACCTAAAGCACGTTGATTGAAGAACGGTCCGCCTTCGCGTTGCATGATTCTACCTTTGAGTGCCATAGAAGAAAACCATCTTTTTGATAAGGGTAAATATTTCCGAACACCCATCGAAATAGCAATTAAATCAGGTTCGTTTTTTAAAAATTTCAATCCTACTTTACTTACTTCTAACTCGTATAAATAACCATTTAATGCATACGGTTGGTAGTCGCGCGTATCGTGACGATAGCTCCATGTTAAAGCCAAATGTTGTTGTTTTGTAGACCCATCAACAAAGTATTTATCGTTTAATTTTAATATGGTATCTTCAACAGATGAAATGCGGTAATCAAGCGTTGTATTGTAGAAATCATAGAGACCTTGTCGTTTGGTTAAACGAACATAAGCTTGCATTTCTTCTCTTAAAAAATTATCGGGATCTTTAAAAAATTGAATTTTATTGTTGAGTGTATTGTAAGCAACTTCTTTTACACTGGTCACATAAAATCCTGCGCTGAGACCCACATTTAATTTTTTGTTGATGTAGGGAATGGTATAGAAAACACCAAAACGTTTTGTGTAACCAAAGAGCATTTGCAATTGTGCAATATCATCTCTTCCTGTTAAATTTTCTTGGCGCAAAAACATTCCGTAATTCGTCCGACTAAAATCTTTCGTTTGCCACCACTCACTAATATTTCGATCGGCAATTTCAAAAACAGGAGATGGCCAGAGATACCATCTTTCGATTAAATTAATATGTACAACAACGGTATTTCCCAATCCTTGGAAATAACGAATCTCCACAAAATTGAAGAGCGCGGTATTCATTAAATTTTGTCGAGTGCGTTCAATCGCCGATTCAAGAATAAAGGGAGCTAAGGTATCGCCTTTATGAAAAGTAAGTTCGCGTTGAACAATATAAGAACGGGTCTTTTTATTTCCCGTAATAATAATTTGATCGATGATTGAAGTTTGTAGCGTGAGACTATCACTTAAAACTTGTGCATGGAGATGAGTTGCATTCATCAACAGCAAGAGCAATAGAATCCTTAGTTTCATTGTCACGAAGAAAATGATTTAAACAGTTCCGATGCTTACCTGATCGAAAAAGTATCCACTTAGATATTAAGATAGTTCATGAGCGACTCGAAACGATTTTTTAAATCTTCGGAATGTTCGCTTTGATGGTAGGAAGCTACAATATGATAATCGAGACGATAAAAGGCAGCTAACATTCTGCTTAAATCAACTTTATCAACTTTCAACGTTAATTCAATTTTTGAAGGATCGTTAGCGGTAGTGACGTTAGCACTTAGAATATGGGCACCGTCCGACTCAACTATTTGAGCAATATGCGACATCGAATAATCAGCTAATGCTAATTCAATAACGATAATTCCACCGGGCGTATAAACAGATTGGCTATCGGCGAAATAGGAAACGAGGTCGTTTACGGTCACCAACCCTAAATAATCGTTCTCGGTTGTGAGTACAGGAACAAGATCTAGTTTGTGAAGAGAAGCTACTTTTGTTAAATCGTAAACGTGTTGATTATCATAAACGAAAACTTTATGATACTTAATGTTGGCATCTTCGAGGCTAAGGTTGGCAAAAGCAGGATTATTTACATCCAATTTATAAACTAAGCCTAAATATTCGCGGCCTTTGATTACTGGTAAAGCGTTGACTCTTAGCTCTTCCATCCAAGTTACCGCGCGCTTACAAGAATCGCCAGGTTTTAGTGGAGGTACATTATCAGATATTAATCGAGCAGCGAACATGCTTAAGTTTCCTGATGTAACGGTTTCTGTGTCTTTCAAGTTCGGCGCAAACATAAGAAGATCTTTCATTTTATTTTCGTTTTATTTACCCATCTGGATGAATAAACAAAATATAGAGGAGTTTAGTTCATCCATTACAAAAGACCGTGCCGAAACTACAGAATTTGCTTAGAACTTCTTAATCTTGCAGGGTCGTGACGAAGCTAAGTGTAAATATTAACAAAATCGCTACTCTGCGGAATGCAAGAGGAGGGAATATGCCTAATTTAGTAAAGGCTGCCATTGATGTTCAGCGTTTTGGGGCAGATGGGATTACCATCCATCCAAGACCCGACGAACGCCATATTCGATATGAGGATGTTTATGACCTGAAAAAAGTCATTACAACAGAGTATAACATTGAAGGCTATCCCTCTATGGACTTTATGAAGCTGATTGATGATGTTCGACCCGAGCAAGTAACCTTAGTTCCAGACCCTCCTGGTGTGCTAACGAGTAATGCAGGATGGGATATGATTTCAAATGCTTCTTTCTTAAAAGATGTGGTTTCTTATTTTAAATCCATCCATTGTAGAGTCAGTTTATTTGTGGATCCAAGTCCGATGATGGTGGAGGCAGCATGTCATACTGGCACCCATAGAATCGAATTATACACCGAAGCTTATGCCAGTGGCTTTGCCGAAGATCCATCAGAAGCGGTACGTTCTTACATAGAGGCTGCACAAAAAGCAAATGAAGTTGGCTTGGGAATAAACGCCGGACACGACCTAAATCTCGAAAACCTTGCATATTTCAGGAGGATGGTCCCTAACCTCTTGGAAGTAAGTATTGGTCATGCACTGATTAGTGATGCTTTGTATTTTGGGTTGGAGGAGACTGTTCGTATGTATAAGGAGCAACTGCGTTAGTTGGATGCTTTGCCCTGCTGTTGGAATGCAGTGTAGTACGGCAGGGTTGGTTGTTAGATTTTAGATCTTGGATTTTAGAGATTAGATTTGGAATTTGATGCATAGCTTTTTTTAGCAATTGAAAAACTCCCATCTCCCTCGCGAAGCTTCGCGATCCCATCTCCCTCCTATTCTCCTATTCTCCTATTCTCCTATTCTCCCGAGCTCCTATGCTCCCATTCTCCTAACTCCGCTCTAATTTAAAACCCATCATCTACAGGTTCCCATAGTTCAATTTTATTTCCGTCGGGGTCCATGATCCAAGCGAACTTTCCGTAGGAGTAGGAGTCCATGTTTCCTATTTGTTCAACCCCTTCTTGCTTTAACAAAATTAAAAGCTCCTCTAAATTTTCCACTCTGAAATTTATCATGAATGGAGAAGTGGATGGGTTGAGGTAATCAGTATCATTATTAAAGATGGAAAATTCCGTTCTGCCTTTTTCTGGTTCCGCAGTATCTTTCCATAGAAAAGAATGATAGCCTGCTCCTGACATGGAGAGTCCAAGGTGTTTATCGTACCAAAGTTGTAGTTTTTTTGGATCAGCGGATTTGAAGAAGATGCCGCCGATGCCTAGTATTCGTTTTTTCATAGAATTCAATGGTAAATATAGTTTTTTTAAAAAACATACAAGTGCACTAGATGTTTTATATTAGTGTTCTGAAATGACCTTATATTGAAGAAAGGGATACTTAACTTTTTAAAAGTAAAACATGAAAATTATACATGGAATGAACGATTAATTATTAACCTCTAATGAAACGCAGCACTCAATTTTTTTATATTACTTCTTTTAGGAAGCCAAAATCAATCGCTCAATACTCCAACAAAGTATGGTGTTTTGGTGATAGTGCGGGGGTAATATTTACTAATTCAGTTACGTATTTTAGTACAGGTGAATCTAGTTTATCCGCATCTGTTTCCATTGCTAATGCACAGGATAGTTTATTGTTTTATGGATCATCTGTCCACCCTGCCGCTTATATTAATGGATGGAAGAAAAACGGAAGATTAAAGAATAAGCTTCATCAAACTATGCAGAATGGAGACTCTTTGATCTGCCTAGGGTGGTATCATGACATGATCATTGTTCCAAAATCTGTTACGGATAGTTCATTTTACGTTTTTTTAGCAGGTGTATCCGGGCCTTATTTTGGATTGTATTATTGTATCGTTGATCTGAAACTGAATAATGGTCTTGGAGTGGTTACACAGAAAAATGTAATGTTAGACCCTGTGTCTACTAAGGATGCATTGATGGCCGTTAAACATGGAAACGGAAAAGACTGGTGGCTGGTGACCAGGAAATGGGATTATCCAAATGCAGCTTATGATAATGCATTCTACGTTTACCTTGTTGACTCTACAGGTATTTATCCTCACCCAGTGCAAAATGTCGGAACGATGAGGGCTTCAAATGGTGGTGATATTGTGTTCAATTCAAATGGAACTAAGTTTGCAGAAAGCGATTGGGGCAACCTTATCGAGCTCTACGATTTTGATCGATGCACTGGAATTATTTCCAGTCCGTTGAATATAGAATTACCGAGTACCACTGGGCCTTTTAAATATTATGTAAGTGCATGTTTTTCTCCGAATAATCGATTTTTATATGTCTTAGGTAATTTAAATGGATTTGATGATGCAAGAATTTTTCAGTATGACTTGTTATCGGGTAACATTTCAAATTCAAAGATAACTATAGGCATGATTCAAGATTCTGCATCTGCCGTGATGATGAAGCTTGCGCCCGACAACAGGATCTACATAAGTGCACTATCAGATATACCAGGCGGAGGATATCCATATCCTGCAAATTACTATAATTATGTAAACACACATTTATCGGTAATAAATTACCCAGACAGTGCTGGTCTTTCTAGTGATTTTCAACTGCTTTCATTTCCATTAGCAGGTCATCGTACATATAGAGGCTTACCGCATAATCCTAATTACGAAATGGGTCCGTTAGTTGGCTCGCCCTGCGATACACTAACGGTGGGCATAACCGAAAATGATGAAAAGAATGAGGTGTTCTTCCAAGCATGGTACAATTCCGAGTGGAATATGATTCATGTGAATGCGTCGAAGTTGAAGGGGAAAAGCGGGGTGTTGCGGTTGTTTGATGTGGAGGGGAGAGTGGTGGTGGATAGGAAAGTTTCTGTGATCAATGGAGGGTATTTTACAACTGAAATTTTTATGAATGGAATTGCAGCTGGGGTATATATAGTTTCGTTGGTAACTGAGAAGGATAAAGTTCAAGGAAAAATAATGAAATTCTAGGAAGGTTACGAATTACGAATCGATACGAATGTACGAATTACGAATCTCCGAATTTACGAATACACGAAGAAGATTCCTAGCACCTAAAATACTTACAGTTTAAGCGCTAGGGAGACGCAAGGGGCTCTTTTGACTATTAACTATTATTTAGAATTAAAACAACACAAAGAATGATTATTCACTAACGATATTTTTTATGTTATCGAATTGAGTTTTCAATTGCTGATGTTCTTTTACTTTAACTGGATGTTCTTTGATTTGTTTTTGAAGATATTGAATTCGTTCTTTAGAAACGGGATGCGAACTCATCCATTCGGGGATATCGATATCATGTTCTTTTTCTAACATCTTAAAAAGATCAATCATACCTTGAGGGTTGATGTTATGGTTGCGCAATAAGGTTAGTCCACTTAAGTCGGCTTCTTTTTCAAATTTGCGCGAATAACTTAAGGTGTGAAATTGATGCGCATTATCGATGAACACAGTCATCAATCCATTTACATCGTTAAGAACAAGCGTAAGTAATAAATAGCCCGATACATTTCGACTTAATAGTCGCATGCCGTGTCGATGTTCTACGTGCGATATTTCGTGAGAGAGTACGCCTGCTAATTCTTCAAAGCGATTCATTTTTTTCAATATGCCGGTATTGATGATGATGCTGCCATCGGGTAAAGCAAATGCATTTACAATGTCGTCGTTCATAACGGTGATGTGGTACCGTGAATCTAATTCGGGAGCCATAACATGGAGAAAAGAATTCAACTGCACACTTAACGTGGAATCTTCATTGTCTGCAAAGTCGGGGCTTTCACTCACCGTTTGGCCGATTTGATCGTCTACACTTCGTGGAATAAGGTCCACCGCTTTTTCGGCGAGGAAGGGGATGACGAAGAAATAAATTGCTGCGCATAAGGACAGTACAGAAGCCGCTAATAAAAGATGAAATGCAGGTGCCCGCGTGCAGAATGCGATAATACCAATTCTCTTTAGAACTGGATTTGTTGAAATGAAAAAATGCATCAATAAAAAACAGCATCTTTAATTTCAATAATTCGACTGTTGGTGTTTTTTATGGATAAAATCAAATATGATTTTTCCTGCGTTTGATGGTTAACTCTGAAAAAGGAAGATGTAAAACACCTTCCTCTTCCATAGTTAATATTAATCCGGAATTGGTTTTGTTAATGGAACACTCCGCATTAAATGGTTTTGTGATAATACCATTGTAATACTTAACATCCGCAACTAATTCGTTCATCGTTATTGGTTTTATTAAACCACAAATCCTAAATCTAGCATATCCGACATATCCTCTCCCGTAGCGTCAGTATATTCTTTTTCAGTTTGTACCAATTGTTCGGTGTCTATGTTTCCTACGATTTCAATTTTCGAAAAAATAAATTTAAGTGATCGAGTGAGTACCCAAGGGTAGGCAATTCCTAAGGTGAAAATTAGCATCAACAAATTTACGACAATCAATCCAAAGAAATCACCACCCGAAGCGGTCGACTTTAATCGAATTTTATCGTCTTTATGATGTAAGGATAGATTATCAATATAATATTGAAATAAACTTTTCTGCCACCAAAACATATAAATTCCTACTGTAATTATGGTTAAAAAATATCCTTTAAGGTTCAGTACAAAATACTCGCCGCCGTTCCCTTTGTATTTAAATTCAGCACTTCCGAATCGGACATTACTCAATACGTATTTACGAATATTGATTGCCATCCATGCGCCATAAATCCCTAATGAAATAATGGTAAAAAACATTTCCTTAAAGAAGAGCGTCATAAATTCCTTCCGATCTCCTCTGTAACCAAATCGAATTCCTCTCCAACTGGTTCTCGACATGCGGTATTTATAACTTCCGTGAATGGCTAAAGGAATAATAAGAACAAATCCACCCAGATACCAAATAAATCCTAGTATCGGCATTTCCATATTAAGTAAAACTACAAATCCAATAATGATGATAGCGAAGAAGAGAATCGCTTTTATAAATCCTTTGAACATCTCTTTTCCGGTCCCGTGAAATTCGAACCGACTTTCATCGAAGGAAGTTGAGCCATACAAGTATTGCAATTCTTTGGCTTTTGCCCAGGGATAATACAATCCGAGTGTGAAAATTTTCAAAATCATATTAATGATGGCAATGCCAAAGTAAGCACTTCCTGTGCCTACAAAAGAAAAGGGATACACTCGCTCCGGGTTGCCGTGAAGTGATTTTTGTTCGATGATTTCCATAAATTGAGGATTAGATTTATGGAACTAAAATAGTCTTTTTATAACAAAAAGGAAGGGTCAAGGAACTCTTGCCTCAACTCATTTTCCTCATTAAATTTCAATATGAAGAAGACTCAATATAAGCTTCTGGTTCTAATCGTATTCTTTACTTTCTTCAATTCCGTCATTACTTTTGGTCCCGATTTTTTATCGATATCTAAAACGACATAGCCAATTTCTTCGTTGGTTTTTAAATATTGTCCAATGATATTTACTTTCATGTTAGAGAGCACTCCATTAATTTGCGATAAAACACCGGGCACATTGGAGTGGATATGCAAAATGCGATGTGCATTATTCATCACCGGTAAACTAATTTCAGGTATAGTTAAAGAGCCAGAGCTACTTCCATTCTCAATAAATGCCACGAGCTTATCCGCTACATCTAATCCAATGGCTTCTTGTGCTTCTACGGTGCTTCCACCAATATGCGGGGTAAGAATAACATTATTTAGTCCTTGCAGTGGCGAGGCAAATACATCTTTATTGTCTTTGGGTTCTTCAGGAAAAACATCAACGGCTAATCCACCTAAATGCCTTTTTTCAATAGCATCTTTCACGGCCCAAACATCCATCACATCGCCTCGGCTTAAATTGATGAGCACCGCTCCAGGCTTCATTTTTTTCAATCGCGTAGAGTTGATTAAATTTTTTGTTTCCAAAGTTCCGGGAACATGCAAAGTGATGATATCTGATTTTTTTAAGAGGTCGTCCAATGAATTACTCGACCTCGCATTTCCCAAACTCAGTTTAGAAGTTACATCGTAGAACATAACCTTCATTCCTAAAGCTTCAGCCATTACGGAAACTTGGGAGCCAATATGTCCATACCCAACGATACCTAAAGTTTTCCTCTTACCTCAAAGCAATCCTTGCTTTCCTTCAACCAAAGACCATGGTGAGCGCCTTCACTCTTTTCAAAAACACGTCTCATCAACATAATGCTTAATCCCATCACCAATTCTGCCACCGAGCGTGTATTCGAAAATGGGGAATTAAAAACAGCAATACCTTGTGTACGGGCAATGTCCATTTTAATTTGATTGGTACCGATACAGAAAGCCCCTATGGCAATCAATTTCTCGGCTTTCTTTAAAATGGCTTCCGTGATTTGAGTCTTGGAACGGATTCCCAAAATATGCACCTTTCCTATTTTTTCTAATAGTTCTTTTTCAGAGATGGATCCTTTGATGGACTCAATATCAGTGTATCCTGCTTTATTTAAAAGGTTGATGGCCGAAGGGTGAATGTTTTCTAAGAGTAGAATTTTTAATTTTTCTTTCGGATAGGAAGTTTGCATATTACAAGGTTAGCACATCTACCCAAAACATGGAGAGGAAAGGACTATAAATTTTAAACATGTATAAGTTAGTGAAATGCCAATTTTTTTGAAACATTACCTATCTACATTCAGTATATTTGTTACACTCAATCCATACATACCCTCATGACTCAAACGTTAACTCCCGGTAAAAGATTTATTACTCTTGGCCAATTTATTATCGAAAGACAAAGTGATTTTCCATTTGCAAAAGGAGAATTGAGTCGGCTGTTAAGAGATATTGGCATTGCTGCAAAAGTGGTAAACCGTGAAGTGAACAAAGCGGGATTAGCGGATATTTTAGGAGAGTATGGGGAAACGAATGTTCAAGGCGAAGATCAAAAGAAACTGGACGTATATGCCAATGAGCAATTTATTTTGGCGCTAGGAGCAGGAGGAGAGTGCATTGCCATTGCATCTGAAGAAAACGAAGACCTTATTGAAATTGACAGTAAGGTTTCAAAAGATGCACGATATGTCGTATGTATTGATCCCTTGGATGGGTCATCCAATATTGATGTGAATGTGAGTATCGGAACTATTTTTTCTATTTATCGTCGATCTGATGATAAACATGGACCCACTGACGTTTCTGATTTTATGCAAAAAGGAACCGAACAAATTGCTGCTGGTTATGTGATTTATGGATCGAGTACCATGTTAGTTTATACCACAGGAAATGGCGTTAATGGATTTACCCTAGATCCTTCCATCGGAGAGTTTTGCCTTTCACATCCTGATATGAAAATTCCCAAAGATGGTGCAATCTACAGCATTAATGAAGGAAATTACCGTCATTTTCCAGAGGGCGTAAAAGATTATATCAAGTATTGTCAGCAGGAAGATGCATCCACGAAAAGACCTTACTCAACAAGATACATAGGATCCTTGGTAGCCGATTTTCATCGAAATATGATTAAAGGGGGTATCTATATATACCCATCTACCGGAAAAGCTAAGAACGGGAAATTAAGACTTCTTTATGAATGTAACCCATTGGCATTCATAATTGAACAAGCTGGAGGAAAAGCTTCTGATGGTTTCAATCGAATTGTTGAGATACAGCCTGAATCTTTGCATCAGCGAGTACCACTCTTTATTGGTTCGGCAAATATGGTGGCGAAGGCAGAGGAGATGCTTGCCCTACGTAACAAGTGATAGATATCAGTCTAACTATAGATTATTCAAAATATTCTTAAATTGCAGGTTATTAATTAGTGTAGTGAATTCCGTTTGGCGGACCCAAAAAGTTTGTGGGGTCATGATGAGTAAACTTATTTCAAACTAATAAATTAAATCAATCAATTAACCACACATCAACTCTATTGCGCTGAAAAGCATTCAATAGAAAATTTAGTTTTCGGATTCTTTTCCGGAGAAAAATTAGTAAATTATTTACTAGAAGTTTTAAGTGTTTTGGTTTGTATGATGAAACCTTGTTTTCATTATACAATTTCTATTCTCAAATTATTATCATGTTGAGTACCCTTATGAGTAAAAGCCCGAGGCTGGAAATTCAGTCAAGCTAGTAAATTTTCGGATCGTTTTCCGAAGAAAAGGCATGCTATATTTGATAGTATCCATTTTAGTTTATGCTCTTCATTATTACAATTAACGGTTGATCGTAATAATGAATTAAACAATTCTTATTTAATTATTCAGTCATATGAACACACACCCTACAAAACTGAACAACATAAAATTAATTTTATGTTTGTTATTGATCGGAGCCACGAATTTGGTTTCTGCACAACAAATTTACAAATACACGAATGCGACAAGTGGCGCGCCATTTTCTGTTGCAGCCAATGCTACCGGATCCAATCTTACTCGCGTAAATGGAGTTGGTATTCCTGCATCTCCTTGTCCAACGGGTTTTAATACCAATCAATGGTCGACCGCTGGAGTTGTGAATTTGAATGGCCCAGCAGTAGAAGTTACAGTCACACCCAATGGTGGATTTTATTTGAACATGACACAATTTTCGGTGGGCTTAAGAAAAAATGGTTCTGGACCTCCCATTGTTCGCCTGGCTTATAGCACAGATGGTGGTACTACATGGATTCAACAAGGTATTTATCATGCACCCTTTAGTTCGAGTTGCGGAAATACACTCACTGCAGTTTGGGATTTTCCTGATTTCAGTGCCAGTGCTGCCATAAAATTTAGGATGTATGGTTTCTCTGCAACTAGTGTTGCGAATGGACAAATGCAAATTCTGAATTTGAATTTAGATGGAGCAGTATCAACAACACCATTGGGTGCAGCAGTAGCAATTACATCGCATCCTAATTCAACTACAGTATGCGAAGGACAATTGGCTAGTTTTACTGTAAGTGCAAGTGGATCACCCACACCTACTATTCAATGGCAAAGAAGTACGAATGGTGGTGTTTCTTGGAGTGATATTTTTGGAGAAACTAACCTTAATTATTCTTTCACTGCCACCTTGGCTGATCATAATTACCAATTCAGAGCGTATGCTGTGAATGGAAGCGGATCCGATACTTCATCGTCCGCAACCTTAACCGTAAATCCATTAGCCACTGCGAATGCGGGTGCAAATGCTACCATTTGCAGTAATAGTTTTTATAATCTCAGTGGTTCAGTAGGAGGAGGAGCAAGCAGTGGTTCGTGGACAACTTCCGGAGATGGATCTTTTGGAAATGCATCTTTGCTTTCTACTACATACACACCCGGCAGTGCTGATAAATTAGCAGGGATGGTTACGCTTACTTTAACATCAAATGATCCTGTTGGACCTTGTGGTACTGCGATGAGTTCATTGATTTTAACGATTGATGCGGAAGCGAGTGCTGATGCAGGAGCCGATCAAACTATTTGCGAAAATCAATCAGCTTCCATACTTGGAAGTATTGGTGGAAGTGCAAGCACAAGTTCATGGACAACTATTGGTGATGGTGTTTTTGCAGATGCATCATTGTTAAGTACTACTTACACACCGGGCACTAACGATTTAATAAATGGTACGGCGCAATTAACATTAACGACGAATGATCCCGCTGGTGTTTGTGGTGCCGCTTCTGATTTTGTGGTATTGACTATTAATTCGCTTCCTCTCGTATCTGCTGGAATCAATCAAAGTATTTGTAACGGTTCAAATGTTAGTCTATCCGGTACCGTTAGTGGTTCTGCAAGCACAGGAGCATGGAGTACCTCCGGTGATGGTACCTTCAATTCAATAAATAATTTGAATGCAACTTATTATCCTGGCGCTAATGATATTTTAAACGGTACCGTAACATTAACGTTAACAAGTGCAGATCCTGCTGGACCTTGTGGTTCGATAAGTGCGCAAATGACAATTACGATTACAAGTGTACCTGCTGCACCTGGAGCAATTACAGGTCCAATTGATGTTTGTGCTGGTACGAATGGAGTGCCGTATAGTATAACAGCTGTTCCAGGAGCCACCAGTTATATTTGGAGTTCTGCTTCATGGGTAACCATTAATGGAAGTGGATTAAATGTCACGATGGATTTTAGTTCTCCTATTTCTAATTCGGGAACATTCATTTGGGTGAAGGCTGCTAATGGCTGTGGTGTTAGTGCCGATTCGAGCAGAAGATACATTCGTCATGCTATCGATGTTCCACAGTTCGTAGCTCCATTAACGGTAGTTTGTGCGAATACGAATGGTGTACAGTTTAAAATTAAACCTATTGAAGGATATTCTAGTATTTCTTGGAGTTCACCAGCAGGAACAACCATTGTAAATTCAAATGATTCTATTGTTACTATCGATTTTGGACCTACTTATACGAGTGGAAATGTAGTTGCAACAGCTACTCATTTATGTATGGTTACTTCTAAAATTGCTGCCGTGAGTCAAGGAATTACACGCGTACCTGGAAATATTTCAGGACCTAACTACGGAGCTTGCGATACCACTTATACGTATTCAATTAATCCAGTGAATGGAGCTAGTTCTTATTTATGGACACCTCCTGCAGGTGCAACCATCATTGGAGCTGACAATGGATTGAGTGTTGTTGTGCAGTTTTCGTTCGGATATAATATTGGTGTATTGTCGGTGGTAGCTTACAATTCTTGTGGATTAGCTGGTGGACCTCGTAATTACACTGTACGTGGTGTGCCTCAAGGACCCGCCACTATTTATGGGCCATCAACTATTTGTGCTGGTCAAACGGGTGTTGTATTCTCTGTAGATCCAACACCTGCAACTTGGTCGTATTTGTGGACTGTTCCAGCTAGTGCAAGTATTGTCAGCGGACAAGGTTCAACAAGTATCACAGTTAATTTTGGTGCCGCTGGTGGAAATGTGAATGCACGTTCTGTACGTCCTTGTGGACAAAGTGGTGCGAAGTCGAAGCCGATTACAGTGAATTGTCGTTTAGCGGAAATTGAAAATACATTGAATGTGTATCCAAATCCTACAAGTGATTTATTATTTGTAAAAGGATTAGAGAAAAGAAGCGACGTTGCACATTATGAAGTGATGGATATGTCAGGAAGAATTATTTTAACAGGTCAATGGAATGTTGATGCGACTTGCTCCATAAGTACTTCTACTTTCCAAAATGGCATATACATGTTACGTATTCATACTGAAAATGGAATTCGTAAAACGCAATTTGTAAAAACAAATTAGAAATTCCCCTACTTAAGAGGGAATAGTTTCGAAACTTCCTGTAGTTTATCTAAAAAATAAATTACAGGAAGTTTTTTTATGAGCGTGATTGTAATTCACAAATAGCTAGCCAAGCCATGAGTCCGGTTCCAATTTGCAAAGCATTTTCTTCGATGTCGAAAGTGGGAGTATGCACGGATGAAATAATGCCACGCGCTTCATTGCGAGTTCCCAAACGATAGAAGCAGGAAGGCGCGGTCTGAGAGAAGAAAGCAAAGTCTTCCGCCGCCATCCAAATACTTAAGTCAACCACATTATCAGTTCCTAAATAGTCGATGGCATGTTGTTTTGCGCGTGCAGTTAAAGCTTCGTCATTGTATAAAGTGGGATATCCTTTTCTGATTTCGAATTCTAATTTTCCTCCCATCGACTCTACCAATTGATGTGCAAGATCGAGCATGCGTTGATGGGCTTCCGCTCTCCACTTTTCATCCAGTGTTCGGAAAGTGCCTTCTATATACACTTCATCTGGAATTACATTCGTTGCTCCATTCGCAATTACTTTTCCGAAGGAAAGTACACTCGGTAAAATAGGATTGGCTACACGACTCACAATTTGTTGCATGGCAATAATCAAATGTGAAGTGATGAGCACAGGATCAATATTTAAGTGTGGCATGGCTCCATGTCCACCTTTTCCTTTTACTTTTAAATAAAGTTCGTCGGTACTTGCCATGTATATTCCACTTCTGAAACCTACTTTTCCCGCAGGAATAAAAGGCATCACATGTTGTCCAAAAACACTGGATGGTTTTGGATTTTCCAACACGCCTTCTTTTATCATCATAGAAGCACCACCGGGAAGTTTCTCTTCGCCCGGTTGAAAAATGAGTTTGATGCTGCCTTCAAATTCTCCTTTTAATTGATTTAAGATGGAAGCGGCGCCTAAAAGAGATGATGTGTGTGCATCGTGACCACAAGCGTGCATGACACCTTCGTTCTGACTTCGGTAAGGCACATCGTTAGTTTCGGTAATGGGCAATGCATCCATGTCGGCGCGGAGTGCAATGATTTTTGAAGATGGATTTTTTCCTTCGATGAGTCCCACCAAGCCGGTACCCGCCACTTTATCTTTGAACGGAATTCCCAGCGCCGTTAATTTTTCCGCAACAAATTTGGAGGTGTTAAACTCCATAAAAGATAATTCGGGATGACTATGCAAATGCCGACGAATGGCCACAATTTCTTCTAGTTGTTTTGTGGCTAAGTCTTGCACTTTTTTTGCTGAAATCATCTTTTTAGGAGCGAATTGTTTTTATTAGAAAATAAAGTTTGTTGTAGATGGATGTATTTGTATTAGAAATCGAGTCCGAGGGAGAAGTAAAATATTCTTTCCTGCACCACACCATCATCTACACCCCAAGCCCAATCGGCACGTAAGAAATAGCCCAGCACTCGGCTTCGCAATCCAAATCCATAACCACCCACAATCGGTTCTACGGTTTTGGTTACCGAGATGCTGATTGGATTTCCATTATAATCTTTTCTAAATAATGAATTTGATTTATCGTAAGGATTAGGACCTGTCCAAGCCGTACCGATATCTCCGAATCCAACAATTTGGAAGTTGCGAATGAAGTCGGAGCGTATTGGTTTGTTGACTAAGTATTGAAATATCGGAAGACGAATTTCACTATTGATGAGCGCAAAACTATTTCCATTTCTGATGTTTTGAATAAATCCGCGCATGTTGGTGGCTAATGCTTGAAAAGCATAACGCTGGGTTTGATCAATCTGAATATCGTAATTGAAATTATCGGTAGGCGTAAATGCATTGTCCGTAGAACCTAAATAGTAAATCAATTTACGAGTGCCAATGGAGGTACTTGCTGCAAAACGATTCGCCCAGATCAGTTGACGATGGATTTTAAGATAATGACGGAAGTCGGCACCGAAAACACCTAACACTGCATTTTTTTGATCGAGTTGTTGATAGAGCTCAGCAAAAACTTTGTAACGAACTCCATTGTAAAGATTCAGTCCGGTGTTGATGGAGTTATCGTAAACAAATTCGGCCCGCGCCGATCCCCAATGTTGGAATTGATTCGGAATAGTGAGATTGATTAAATCGGTACTTAAAATCGCTAATCGATCGTTTCGATAAGCTACCATTCCACGCACACTGGCTAAATCGTTAAATGGCCAACGTACATTGTATTTCACTTCATGCGTATGTACTTTGTAGAGTGAAAAACTGGTTGCTTCTTCACGCCCTTGACGGTAAAATGATATGGATTTATCAAGTCGATGTTTTAAATTTTCATAACGGACATAA
Source organism: Bacteroidota bacterium (assembly GCA_016709725.1). Taxonomy (GTDB): domain Bacteria; phylum Bacteroidota; class Bacteroidia; order AKYH767-A; family OLB10; genus JAJTFW01. Next base: position 209,025 of record JADJMG010000001.1, on the reverse strand, counting down.
TACTCATTGGAATTTAAGTTTCCGCTGAGTCGAAATCCACCAACAATTCGATAATCATCAAAAAGATCATTCACCCCAATTTTAAACAGTGCGTTTAATCCTGGATAAAAATAAACAGCACCTCCGGTGTAAGCTTGGTAAGTTTCATTTAATAAGTTATTGTCGAGTTGTGTTAACACATAACTAGGCATAAACGATAGTTCGTAATTGCGTTGCTTAGGTAACAAATACGATGCAGAGTCTTCTACTGGACCTTGTGCAATAATACCTACGGAAGTATCATCTGAATTGGGTGCCAAAGAATCTGCTACATTTATTGAATCAGCATTTGGTTTTTGTGCAGCTGGTTTTTCTTTTTCCTTTTTGTTTTTCTTGCGCGGAAAATCCGACTGGAAAACATAATTATTAATATCGATGGAAGCGCTGTCGGCAACTTTTTCCGTGTTGGTAGTGGTGACGGAGTTATCGGGCGTAACTACTTTTACGTTGGGTCCACTCTGCGATTTTTCTTTTTTAGGTGCGGCAGCTCTAAAATTCTTAATGCGTAAGCTCGTATTTTTAATGGTTCAGTAAGTACGGATGAGGAAGAGGGAGCCGTATTTAAAAAGATTTGATAGCGTGAATTCAAATGAAACAATTCAGCGTACTTAGTTCCCTTACTACTTAAATCATGCTGCAATACATTTCGTTTGTAATCACTTTGCGGATTCGATTTTACAATATAACGGTAGTGGATTACCGTATCAATATAGGCAATGGCACTGTCAAGTGTAGCGGTGTATCGGTTTTTAATCCCGTTCTCATCGCTGAGGTAGGAGAAATGAGAAGAGTCTAATTGTATGGGTTCCGTTTCATTAATCCCATAGGTGTTGGTGAGTTGAAGAAGTTGAGCCGATTTGTTCATGTAATCATACAAGAAAACATCGCTCGACTGTGGTATTTCTAACTCATCGGCTTGGCGAATAGGTGTAGGGCGTAAGGTATCTTCGGTGCGTGTAGAGCTGAAAATAATGTACCGATCGTCCATTACAAACTTGGGAGAAAGATCGTCCCAACGGTCCTTGGTGAGTTGGGTATATGTTTTGGTGCGTGGACTGAAGCTATACAGATCAGACTGCCCTTTTTGCACTGCTGATAGTACGATTTCTGATCCAGAAGAATTATAACTGAAGTCGAGCACTTTGTCGAAGTAGAAAAATTTATTTGATTCACGTTTTGTTTTCTTGCCGAACGTATAATAGTCTAACCACAGCTTTCCTTTCTTTTCCTTGATGGCACTCAAATATCTTCCTGAGGGATGCCAAGCTAAAGTAGGATAACTTAAATCCATTGCTTGGTTCACTGACTTGTACCCACCCTTTGCAATTTTCTTTCTTTTCTTGGTGCGCACATCATACAACCAAATTTTATACTTGCCCAAATCGTTGGTGACATACGCAATTTGATTTCCATCGGGACTCACTCTTACCTGACTCAAATAACGATTTTGTTTTTTCAATACATACACAGGGGCACCATCGGGTAATTTTCGATTCTTATCATCTTCCACATACATATTTTGATAATACTGAATCCAATTTTTGCGAACTTCTTTTAGCGGCACCCCCAATACATAAATAAAACCGTTTTCAATATTTCGGTTAATGCGAGTCATGTACAGTAAATTTGAAACCGATGTTTTACCATAGGTTTCCACAATATAATTCCACAGCGACATCCCAGCAAATTCCGCAGCTTGTCCGGTAAGGTTATCAAAATTTCGATAATGTTTTCCCAAGATGGCATCGCGCATTTTGCTATCTTCTTCAGGAGTCCATCCTTTCGAAACATAAGCAATCAATCCATTCACATACCACTCTGGTAAATTTAATAATACCGAAGCTTGCAAACGATCCTTAATACTTCCGCCATACATCAGTTGATTCACCATCACCTGTGCAACACCTGCACGAATTTGCTCACTGAAATGGCGATAGTCACCATCAAAATAAATCAGAATTTTATTTCCAACAATACGTGTTAATCCACCGGTGTTCGTATTTTGTTCTTCGCCTTCAAGTCCAATATTTGTTTGCTTTAAATCTGTAAGTCGATTATAAATGATAAATTGAAATCGACCATTGATGCGATAATCAAAAAGCTTTTCTATTTCGGCAATATCTGCATCCGCAGTTCTTCCGGTGTAAACGGCAAGTTCTTGTCCGCCGAGGTAGAAATACGTATCAAAATTTTTAAAGCGATAGAAAGTCCACAAAAAATCATTGTATTGAACTCTGTTCTTCCCAAAATTCATCTGCACACCTCTTGTAAACTGAGCATTGGCCGTGGGAGCCAAGAGCATAAAGATGAGCAGATAAGTAAGTTTTCGTAAAATTGTTTTAGCCATAGAATCTAAGGGCTAAATTAGGGAATTTCATCACAAATTATCGGTAATTTAAAAGGAAACGTGTGTATAAGCCGTGTATTGCGTACTTTTGACACCTCGCTGACCAAAGAAATATGTCTATTAACACCAAAGTTGCCCGCCGATCTGAGATTAAAGTGATGGTGGAGTTGAATGAAGAGAAGCAGCCCGTTGGACTTCAATGGCTTGCCCAAGATGCTGGCCTCGAGGCCCAAAAGCCTGCAAGTGCCATGCTCTTAGCCATTTGGGACAAAGCCGAAAAAAGCACCATGCGCATTGACTTGTGGACACATGAGATGTCGGTAGAGGAAATGGAGTTTTTTATGTACGAGACCTTGGCGAGTATGGCTGATACCTATGAGCGTTCCACCAGCGACAGTGAAATGGCGAAGGAGATCAAAGCCTTTGCTCATCGTTTCGGAAAAGAGAAAAAAGTAATCAAATAATTTTCTTTTGTTGTGGTTTCCTTTCTGTAGATGGGCGAAGCAACAAGAAAATAATTAAACAATAAGGAGAAAAATCGTGAAAGTAAAACGGCAACATTTGTAAAAAGTTCTGGTTCGGTAGAGCAACTTCCCGAAGCCGATTTGCCCGAGTTTGCTTTCATTGGTCGATCCAATGTGGGAAAATCGTCGCTCATTAATTTTTTAGTGAACAAAAAAGAGTTGGCGCATACTTCCGGGAGTCCGGGAAAAACCCAAACCATCAATCATTTTCTCATCAACAAAACTTGGTACTTAGTCGATTTGCCAGGATACGGCTATGCGAAAGTGGCGCAGTCGATGCGTTCCGAATGGGAAAAAACGTTGTACAAATACTTAGGCAAGCGCGAAAATTTATTGACCGTCTTTGTGTTGGTAGATGTGCGTATCGAACCACAGAAAAAAGATTTAGCCTTTTTAAAAACCATTGGTGAGCATGGTTTAGCCATCGCCATTGCATTTACCAAGGCCGATAAAATTAGCAAAGAGCAACTCAATAATAACATCGAAGCATTTCGACAAGCGATGTTAGAGGATTGGGAAGATACACCACCATTTTTTGTTACTTCGGTAGTAGAAGAGAAAGGAAAAGAAGAATTGCTAAAATACATCGCCGAAACATCCACTATTTTCATAAAACCGAAAGGAAGTGCGAAGTTGAATTTTTAGTAACTTAAATTTCCTCGTTTTATCTAAGTTTAATAGCCGCAGATTTATTAGGATCTATTATGATTTTTTATGATACTCTTTAAGTAAATTAAATCGTTCGAAAACTTCGCACCTATCTCCAAAGAGGAGGTTGTTTCTAGAAAATTTGTCGAAGCGTAGCCTTTAGCGCCTCTCCGCCCAAGCGAGAAAATTTGTCGTAGCGCAGCCTTAGCGCCTCCGCGCCTTTGCGAGCCAATTTATCGTCTGTAGGAATCGAACATTTTTAATTAACGCAGAAAGAATCCTCACTACAAGATCGCAAAATGCAACCTTGTAGTGAGGAGGAAATATTAATTCCTTAACTTTGGTTTTACAGAAAGTAGATTAACCACATTCTCATCTTTAAAATAAAATCATGAATAAACTTTTTGTAAATTTATTAATAGTAGGCTGTGTGGCTCTATCTATACAAGGAAGTCCAAGACACGACATTGACGACGAAATATTAATAAAATGGAGAAGTGATCCTTGGGGCTGTAATGACGTTAGAGATGGACCCATGATGGATAAGATATTGATGTATGCATCTGTATTAGATCACCAAAGCAAGTTAGAATTGTTTTATAAATTGGGTGAACCTGATAAACTAATCTATTATCGAGGTAAAAAAAGAAGTTATTATTATATTGATTGTAGATGTGTTGATGGGAAAGCGATTCCAAATACCCAAGGTGCAGAATTGGAAGTGATTCAGGATAGTTTGAATATTTATTTCACGTTTGCTCATTATTGAGTGAACTATAAGGGAAGGCAGTTTAGTTTAATGGCATAGATAGAATTCAATGAAGAAAAAACGGAGAGTAACAACGAGGACTTACTTCTCTGAAATTTTTTTAAATATTTTTTCACTCTTTTGATAGTACAAAAATGGAAATCAGTTTTTCCATACCCACACAAAAAGATATTTAACCCAACGATTTATTTCTTTAACCTATGCTTCGAGGCGAACTTTGAGAAATCATGGGTGAAAAGTTGCGTCAAAAAATAATTTTTCTAATTTTTTTATCAATGTGTTTACTGAAATCGGTACATTGTTTACATATCTTTGAAAATAACCTTTCCATTAATTGATGAATCCCTTGCTCTAAGGGAATCTTTTTCTAACCCGTCCATAACAATTAAAATTTTAAGTTTATGCATGAAAAACTACAATGGAAATGCTGGCTGCTAATATGCATGATGATGTTTACATCTCAGCGCAGCTACTCACAACTCAGTTCATGTGTTAATGCCGATTTTGAACAAGGCACATTTGTAAACTGGACAGGCACAACGGGTACATGTTGTCCGATTACTTCAACTACTGTAGGAATTGTTCCCGGGAGGCATACTATTATGTCGGGATTAGGATCAGATCCAAATACAAACGGTGCCGTTCCGATAGTTGCACCGGGCGGACAATATTCTGCTCGGCTTGGTAACGATAATTCTGGTGCACAAGCGGAGCAATTGTCTTATCAAATAAACGTAGACACAACGAATGCACTTTTTATTTATCGTTATGCGGTGGTGTTAGAAGATCCCAGCCATGGATCACAAGCTCAACCACGTTTTGAGATTAGAGTGTATGATGCAAATGGAGCTCCTGTAGGCTGCGGAACCTATAATGTATATGCATCTGCAGGAACTCCTGGATTTAATACCATCGTTAATCAGTTTGGGAGGTTAGTCCATTATCAAAATTGGACAACGGTTGGATTGGATTTATCTGCATATATTGGGCAAACGATAACGATAGAATTTTCTACAGGTGATTGCGCTCATGGAGGTCACTATGGATATGCTTATGTGGATTGTTATTGTAGCCCCTTGCGGATCCTCAGTGATTTTTGCTTAGGATCAGGTTCCACCACCCTTACAGCACCGCTTGGATTTGCTTCCTATCTCTGGAGTACTGGAGACAGCACACAGACTATTAATTTGCAAAATGCAGTAGTAGGAACACAATACCAATGCACCATGACTTCCGTAACTGGTTGTACAGTTACACTCACTGCTATATTATCCACGACAGTAATTGCATCTGCGTATAATCTAAATAATAACTGCCAGAATCCTGTGCAATTCTATGATTCTTCTATTGTAGTTACTGGGTCACCCATCAATCAATGGCTCTGGAATTTTGGAGATGGAAGCACCTCGACTTTACAAAATCCATTACATTCGTTTAGTACATCCGGGAACTATTTAGTTTCACTCTTGGTTACAAATGCTGGCGGATGTACGGATACCATCTTACAAAATGTGGTGATTGGACCATTGCCACTTCCCGCCTTCAATGCCACAGTTGTTTGTCCGGGTACGTCCACTCTTTTTACTGACCTGAGTTTTTCTCCGAGTGGAAGTATCGTAGCTTGGAACTGGAATTTTGGCGATGGTTCATCAGAAGATTCCACTTCAGCTCCTGCGCATATCTATCAGTTGCCAGGTACGTATCCTGTTCAATTGATTACCACCGATTCTCTCGGATGTAAAGATACATTGATACAAACGGTTGCAACCTTGCCGGGTCCTATAGCCGGATTTTCTGTTCCATTGATATGCGCTCAAAACCAGATTGGATGGATGGATACTTCGTTGGTTGTCGGAACCACCATCACTGGATGGGAATGGAATTTTGGAGATGCATCACCGTTAGTATCGGGAACAGGTACTCCTGTTCATACTTATCTGAGCCCCGGAAACTATAACACAGAATTGATTGTTACTAGTGCCAATGGATGTACGGATACAACAAGTTCATTGATTACTGTTCACCCTTTGCCTTCCGTTGCATTTTATGCCGATACCGTTTGTTTTGGTGATAAGCATTCATTCCGAAATCAAACTTCAATCGCAGCAGGTTCTGTTGTTAGTTGGAATTGGAGCTTTGGTGATAACACCCTTTCTAATTCGTTTGAACCGAATCATACCTATGCATCTATTGGAACTTTTCCAGTCACCTTAGTCGCTGCGAGTAATATGGGTTGTAAAGATTCTACTAGTAATACGGCGCATGTTTGGCATTTGCCACGTCCCAATTTTATGGTGAATGATTCAGCAGGTTGTAGAACGCATGCGGTGCAATTTACAGACTTAAGTACCAGTATCGATGGTTCCATTAGCAAATGGTGGTGGGATTTTGGTAATGGCGACGTTGATTCAATGCCTGTTGTTGAAGCAAAGTATATTGATGCAGGTCAATATGACGTGAACCTTAAGGTGACAAGTAGTTTGGGTTGTCAAAACGACACCACAAAATATAAATATATTACCGCCTATGAACTTCCGATAGCTTCCTTTGTAAATACTCCGGATGACCCTAGTATGTTTGTGCCGGAAGTGAGTTTTTTTGATAGGTCAGATAATGCAATACAATGGTGGTGGAACTTCGGTGATTCATCCACATCGGAATTGCAATTTCCGGAACATAACTATACAGTGGTTAGCGAATATTTGGTAACGTTGATAGTAGAAAGTGCCGAAGGTTGTCGTGATACGACATGGAAGGTGCTTGAATTGAAAGATGATTACGCCTTCTGGATTCCAAACTCCTTTACACCCAATGACGACGGAACAAACGATTACTTTATGGTTGAGGGATTTGGGTATTCTGACTTGGCAATCGCTATTTTTAATCGACTGGGAGATCTTATTTTCTCAAGCACCAACGATACAGTAGGATGGGATGGAAAGCATAACGGAACGCCTGCCGCATTGGATGTGTATGTTTATCAAGTGCAGATTAAAGATGTGTTTGGGAGTCCGCATATCTATAACGGTACTTTAAGTTTGGTGCGATGATATGAACAGATTAAACAGAAATTTTAAAATTTTAACGTAGCGTAGCCTTTGCGGCCTTTGCGTCCCGATAGCTATCGGGATTGCGAGATTTTGACCTATATTTATACTGACTTATTAAAAAATATATTAAGTTTGGCAACCAGTTTGTGTTGAATATAATTTTCTACCCACCCCTTTAAAACAAACAACTTTATGACGAAAAATGATACATCTTTAGTAGTGCCAGATGAAATAATAATGCAGAAAATTTATTACATCAGAAATCAAAAAGTAATGTTAGATTCTGATTTAGCTGAGCTTTACGGAGTAGAAACAAGACGATTAAAGGAGCAAGTTAAACGAAACAAAGAACGTTTCCCTGAACGTTATATGTTTGAATTAACTCAGAAAGAAGCCGAAGCTTCAAGATCGCAAAATGCGACCTTGAAAAGAGGTGAAAATATTAAATACTTGCCCTATGCTTTTACAGAACATGGCGTAATGATGCTATCGAATGTATTAAAAAGTAAAAGGGCAATTGAAGTAAGTATGCGGATAATCGATGTGTTTATTATGCTTCGCGAAACTCTTGCTAATCATACAGAATTGCGTTTAGAAATAGAACAAATTAAAAGAAACTTCATAATTACGGGAGGAATATTGAGTTAGTATTTCAGTATTTAGACGAGTTACTGGAGAAAAAACAAAATGATAAACCACGAAGGCAAATCGGCTACAAAATCCAAAAGAAGAAGTGAAGTTAGTTCACTAGTTGAATGATATAGAAATTGATAAGATAATATCTGTTTAAATTAAAAGATCTAATACTTTCGGTAAAAAGAAAATGATTGTAGGAGTTTGAATTGTATTAATACCCTTTTTTCAAATTAATAAATTACATTCTTATGGGATTAATGTTACCGCTTTATTGATCGCCATATTTATATTGTATTATATTAGGTATCCTAAATTTAATTTTTTTAAAATTGGAGGATATTTGTTTGTAAAGAAACTTTAAATATCTACTTCACATACGTCTTCACATGTCTTTCCTTTTTCGATTCGTAAATATCGTTTAAGGTAACTAAAATTCCCGTTTCTTCTACGTCTCCAAAATGTTCGTTTACCGATGTACCAAAAGTGCGCATGGTGGCACTTAAATTCATATAGGCATTTACTAAGGGTGGAATGTTTTCCCCTCGTGCACGCACATGCTGGTTGAGTATTTTATGTGCTTCTTTATAAGAAAGTCCTTTAATCTCTTGTGTAAATGCACTCATGTCGTTTTCGATCTTGAGCGGATAAATTGCCGACACTAAATTTTCTTTATCTGGAAAAAAGTAATTCATGAAATGCAAGATCATATCGCGTGCCTCGCGTTGGAAGTGTGGATACATGGTTACTTTTCCGAAAAAATATTTTATTTGTGGATAATCAATATGAATGGCGCCCAACCCATCCCATAAATTATCGAGTGAAAATAATCCTTTTCTGTTTTCTGGTCGAGGTTGATATTTGGGTTGTACAAACGATCTTCCCAACTCAATGGTGTAAGGCATGTAATCGTCAATGAACTTTTTGGAAAATGAAAATAATTCAGCCGTGGCTAATTCATAATTTCCCGACTCGTCCTTTTTCACTTTACCGCATTCAATGAATCGGTAGCCACCAATAATTTCTTTGTCTTCAGGATTCCATGCAATGAGTTGTTCATAGCAATTTTCATTCGTATCAAAATGATCAAGGTCGCAATCCAAGCCCGTTCCTCCGCCCGATTCTCTAAAAGTAACTTCACGAAGTCGACCAATTTCACGAACTACATTGGGAGCGTTATGATGATTTACAATGTATAAATGATTAGAGCCATTATTCGTAACACGAACAAAGCGTTCTTTCGATAATTCCTTTTCGAGGATCTCTAAGGGAATGGCTGGAATTATAGTTTGCATCATCTTAGGCTTCGAATTCGTCTTTTCCTTCGGCTAAATTATAAATATGTGCCTTAATTTTTTGTGCCCATTCCTGATCATTGTGTTTTTGTGTTAACAATTGATAGGGGATAGGTTTTCCAATGGTGATATGAATCTTTTTTCCATCTTGATGGTACATCTCATCCATCAAATAAAACATTTCAATATTGACCTTGATGCCCAATTTCCCTCTCCACCAAGCAAGATTATAGAAAAATTTTGAATTTTTTCCAGCAATATGGACGGGAATGATGTTGCGTTGATGTTTTTTAGCTTTGGCCACAAAACTTTTCTTCCAAACTAAATCGCGAATAATCCCATGTTCTTGTTTGCGGGATACGAGTCCGGCCGGAAAAATGAGCATCGCAATATCACTTGCATAATAGTTGTCAATCACATCTAATACTTCTGTCGAATTTTTACCATGCTTGTTCACGCCAATGAATAAGTCGCTCAAGTTTTTGATGTTTAGCAATACATCGTTCACAATAAATTTAATATCTTTTCTTTTTCGTGCTACCGTTTGCATCAATGCAATGGAGTCCAATCCGCCAATGGGATGATTGGCTGCGATGATACATCCTCCCGTTTCCGGAATATTTTCGAGTCCCTCAAAGGATACTTCAGCACCAAATTCTTTTACAATTTCATCTACAAAAGCATGCGACTTTTTATCGCCTTGACGATGGATAAAATCATTTACATGGTCTTGATGAATAATTTTTTGATGTACTTCAACACAAATCCAGGCATCCATCTTAAAAGAGAAGGATTCTTGGATTGAATGACGGCTTCTATATCAATAAACTTCGCTTGAGCTTCTGGGGACATATATAAATTACGATTCGACTAAAATAGTTGATCCCTTCCTATGCGGCCGTTTTTATGGCCTTCTTTTCAATGAAAGTAGGAAATTGGATGACTTTTGGGTTTTCAAATTAGGACAAAGTGGGAGAGATTTGGATTCTTAATTTTTTAATTAGTTAATATTAAACAAGTTGCGATTTTCGACTTTTTCTAAGTTATTTCAGGATTTTTCAAAGATAATTTCAAGTTTAGGCTGATGCTTTAGCCTTTTATAGAGGTAGCTGACGAAGCTAAAGGGAAGAATTTTTTGTTAACTATAGACTGTTCATAACCATCTAATAATTAAAATAATAAATCCTGCAATTTGGGTACTTTGAGGTCTCTTTTAGTTCCCTTTTTTCGCATTGTACGTAGATTTTTGTTGGTCTCAGTACAATAATTCGAAGGCTAAAAAGTTTTTAACAAAGTGGGATGAAGTGGGATAAAGTGGTAAAATTTAATTTATTTTTACCACTCAGTAGAAATCCACAACCACACCAACAAAAAATGTCACAATTCCACGGAGAATATGAATGTAAGCTTGACGCCAAGGGGCGTTTGAGTCTGCCTTCGGGCTTGCGCAAGCAGGTGTCGCCGGAAGCAAACGAAAAGTTTATGTTAAATCGTGGCTTTGAAAATTGTCTCGCTTTGTTTCCGATGGATGAGTGGACACGTATTTCCGATGCGATCAACGGACTCAATATGTTCGTGGCGAAGAATCGTGAATTTGCGCGTTACTTTTTTCGTGGTGCTACCGAGTTGGAATTGGATGCTGCTGGTCGATTGCTTTTGCCAAAGCGTTTGTGTGAATATGCAGGAATAGAGAAAGAAGCCGTTTTGTATGGCTGGTCCAATAAAATTGAAATATGGTCGGTGGAGCGCTACAATCAATTGATTGTTGAAGAGCCAAAAGATTTTTCTGCGCTGGCCGAAGAGGTAATGGGGAAACTGAATGTGGGAGGACCAGGACGTGACGTATCATAGCCCCGTATTACTCAAAGAAGCGGTAGACGGTCTTCAGATTCATGAAGATGGAATTTATGTGGATGTGACTTTTGGCGGAGGTGGCCATTCAGCAGAAATATTAAATCGTTTTGAGAAAGGAAGATTAATTGCATTTGATCAAGATCAAGATGCATTAGCAAATGTGAGTGCAGATCCACGCATGATTTTGTTGCCGTATAATTTCAAGCATTTGGCAGAGCAGTTAAATGCGAATAATTATACTTCTGTAGATGGAATTTTGGCCGACCTCGGTGTTTCATCGCATCAGTTCGATGTGGCAGGAAGAGGATTTTCTATTCGCTTCAATGCAGAGTTGGATATGCGTATGAATCAATCACAACAACTTTCTGCGAAGGATATCATCAATTATTATCCCGAGCATGAATTGGTTCGTGTGTTTCAAGAGTATGGAGAATTGCCTTCTTCGAAAAGAATGGCTGCAGAAATAGTTCGCGTTCGTCAAGAGAATTTTATCAATACCTCCGATGAATTGAAAAAAACGGTGTCGCGCTTTGCTCCTCGCATGAAAGAAAATACATTCTACGCACAACTCTTTCAAGCATTACGAATTGAAGTGAACGATGAGTTGGGTGCTTTGAAAGAATTGTTGTTGCAAGCTGTGCAAATGTTAAAGAAAGGTGGACGCTTAGTGGTCATCAGCTATCATAGCTTAGAAGATCGCTTAGTAAAAAACTTTTTAAACAGCGGGAATTTCAAAGGTGAAATCGATAAAGATTTTTACGGACATCCTGTTGGGTTGGTGTTTAAATCCATCACACGCAAACCCGTCGTGCCAAGCCCCGAAGAAGTAGAATTAAATCCACGCTCACGCAGTGCAAAAATGAGAATCGCTGAACGTCTATGAATAAAATCCGCCAGTCAGACCTAGAGCCAAAAGAAAAACCAGTTGCTAAGCAAAAAGCAAAAGGTGAAAGTGCTTCCAGAAAATTAATTCGTTTGGTGAACATCTTTGAATATTTCGATCGCAGTGCGGTGGTTGTAATTATGCCGTATATGTTTTTCTTGTTCTTTTTAGGATTGGCTTATATCGCCAACAGTTATTACGCAGAAAAATCCATTCGTGATATTGATAAAACTGGACGTGATTTAAAAGAATTAAGAGCTGAATTCATTACTGCACGTAACGATTTAATGTATCGTGCTAAATTAACCGAAGTTGCGAAAGCCATTGAAGTAAAAGAAGTGAAAGAAGCCACCACGGCTCCAAGTAAGATTGTAGTGAAAGTTAAATCCGAAAAATAATTCGATCATGGCTGAGAAGAAAAATGATATTTTACGTAGGAGTTATTTGGTGTTTGCTGGATTCCTGATTTTCGGAATGGCGATCATCGGACGTATCGGCTATTTGCAATTTGTAGAGGGAGAATATTGGAAAAGCAAAGCTGATTTTTTAACACTTTCTTATCATACGATCGATCCCATGCGTGGAAATATTTATGCAAGCGATGGAAGTTTGTTGGCGACCTCTTTACCTCGATATGATATTCATGTGGATCTAAATTCTCATGGAATAAAAAGCGAAGTGTTTAATGAGAATGTAGATTCACTCGCTTATTGTTTGTCTAAATTGTTCAAGGGCAAATCGAAGAATGAGTATAAAAGAATTTTAAAGGAAGCAAGAAGAGAAGGGAATCGATATTTATTACTGAAAAGAAATGTTTCTTATTCCGAGCAAAAGGTCTTGCGCAATTTTCCACTGTTTCGTTTGGGAAAAAATAAGGGCGGACTTATCGTAGATCAGTTAAGCCGCAGAGAAAAACCATTTAAGTTATTAGCCTCTCGTACGGTGGGATATAAAATGGAAAACCATGCTATAGAATCCGTAGGAATAGAAGGGGCATTCGATAATAATTTGCGTGGGACAACAGGAAAGCGCTTGATGCAACGTATCGCAGGCAATGTGTGGAAGCCGGTAAACAATGAGAATGAAATTGAGCCTTTAGATGGGAGCGATGTTATCACCACCATTGACTTGAATTTGCAAGATGTGGCGGAGCATGCTTTAATGAATCAACTTCAAGCGAGCGAAGCAGAAATGGGCTGCGCTATTTTAATGGAAGTTTCAACGGGACACATCAAGGCCATTGCTAATTTGAAGAGGAATGGAACTGAAAATAATTATAGTTATGGTGAAGATTATAATTATGCTATTGGTCAAGGTACAGAGCCAGGTTCTACTTTTAAGTTAGCCACGTTGATGGCGGCTATGGAAGATGGATTCATCGACTTAAATGATAGCTGCGACACCGGAAATGGTGAATTACGGTTAGCCGGTGGCGTTATGATGAAAGATTCACACCATGGTGGATATGGAAATGTGTCCGTGAAAAAAGCATTTGCGGTTTCTTCGAATGTGGGCATTTCGAAAATTGCAATGAAGTACTATGGTAAGGATCCACAGAAGTTGATGAATCGTCTGCGCAGTATGCATATTGCTGAACCTTTAGCACTGCAATTACCCGGTGAGCCAACAGCTCGATTAAAAGATACAAAGGATAAAGATTGGTCCAAAATTTCATTGCCATTTATTTCTATTGGCTATGAATCGAAGTTGACGCCTTTGCAGTTGCTTACTTTTTACAATGCCGTAGCGAATAATGGAAGAATGGTACAACCTCTTTTTGTAAAAGAAATTAGCAACAAAGGAAAAGTAGTGAAGGCGTATGAGTCGAAAGTGATTTCTGAAAATATTTGTTCACCAGCTACCATCAATATGGCTCGACGTATGTTGGAAGAAGTAGTGACTACAGGTACTGCATCGCATATTAAACATGCTCAATATACGATAGCGGGAAAAACAGGAACAGCACAAATTGCACAAGGAAAAGATGGTTACAAAACGGGTAAAGTAAAGTATCAAGCTTCCTTCTGTGGTTATTTTCCAGCCGACGAGCCCCGTTATTCTTGCATTGTTGTGGTATATGGTCCAAGTAAAAATGCTTACTACGGAGCTTCTATTGCGTGTCCAGTTTTTAAAGATATCGCCGACAAAGCCTATGCTCTCGATATCAAAATGCATAAAGAAGTGGTGCAATCTCCTGACTCTTTATATGCAGGACTTCCAGTTGTAAAATCAGGACGCGGTTTTTCTACGAAGCAAGCAACAAAGAATTTAAATGTGAAATACAATGGTCCCGAAAATGGTTGGGTAACCAAACAACAAAGTGCATATACTCCCGAAGATGAGAAAGTGCCTAATGTAACCGGCATGGGTCTGCGCGATGCGATCTATTTACTCGAAGGTCAAGGGATGATGGTAAAGCCAGTAGGTAGAGGTGCTGTAGTGAGACAATCATTGCAGCCGGGAGCAAAATTTCAAAAAGGACAACAAATAATAATTGAATTAGGGTAATGAATCTACTCAGCGATTTATTGTACAAAGCCGGCATCGAAGAAGTAAGTGGTGACACTTCCATCTCGATAGAGAAGGTGTGCTTTGATTCACGCAAAGTAGAAGCGGATACTTTATTTATTGCCATTCGTGGAACTGTAGTTGATGGTCATCATTTCATTGCAGAAGTTATTGCAAAAGGTGCCACAGCTGTTGTGTGCGAAGAAATGCCTGCTGAGCGTTTTCAAAGTGTTACTTATATTCAAGTGAAAGATTCTTCACTTGCCTTAGCCATCATCGCTGCTAATTTTTACGATCATCCTTCCGATAAGTTAAAACTGATCGGGGTAACGGGTACCAATGGAAAAACTACCGTCGTTACCCTCTTACATACATTGTTTCGTCAGTTAGGTTATAAAGTAGGCTTGTTAAGTACCGTTGTGAATCGCATTAACGATTTAGAAATTCCATCTACACATACTACTCCTGATCCGCTCCAATTGAATGCACTTTTAGCCAAGATGGTCGATTCGGAATGTAGTTATTGTTTTATGGAAGTGAGTTCACATGCCGTAGTACAACATCGCATCAGTGGATTGCATTTTGATGGAGGTGTATTCACGAACATCACCCGCGATCATTTAGACTATCACAAAACATTTGAAGAATATATCAAAGCGAAGCAAGGATTTTTTGATAAGCTTTCATCAAACGCATTTGCATTGGTGAATGTCGATGATCGCAATGGAAAAATAATGGTGCAAAATTCTAAAGCTACAGTGAAAACGTATAGCTTAATGGGTGTAGCCGATTTCAAAGCGAAGATTTTGGAAAGTTCTTTTGCTGGATTAATGTTGAACATAGAAGGAAACGATTTATTATGTCGACTTAGTGGAAAATTTAATGCATATAATTTATTGAGTGTATATGGTGTAGCCATGTTGATGGGCGAAGAAAAGTTAGCCGTATTAACTGCCATCAGTACACTGCAATCACCAGAGGGAAGATTTCAACGTGTAGAAAGTGCGAATGGTGTAATAGGAATTATAGATTACGCACATACTCCAGATGCATTGCAAAATGTATTGTCTACGATACAAGATATTCGTTTAGGTAACGAACAAATTATAACGGTAGTAGGATGTGGTGGTGATCGTGATAAAGGAAAGCGCCCGCAAATGGCAGCGATCGCATGTGATCAAAGTGATCGTGTGATTTTAACTTCCGACAATCCACGCAATGAAGATCCTGACCAAATCATTGCCGAGATGAAAGTGGGTATTCCAATTCATCAACAAAAGAAAGTGCTTTCAGTGAGCGATCGTCGTGAAGCAGTTCGCACGGCGTGTGCATTGGCGAAGAAAGGAGATATTATCCTCCTCGCTGGAAAAGGACATGAAAAATATCAAGAAATCAAAGGAGTGAAACATCCTTTTGACGACTTACAAGTATTAGAAGAATCATTTGAACTCTGTTAACTATGTTATATTATCTCTTTGAATACTTAGATAAAGCGTACGACATTCCTGGCGCTGGAGTGTTTCGTTTCTTGTCGTTCAGAGCGGCGATGGCTATCATCACTTCGCTGGTGATTACTTTGTTTTTAGGAAAGCGAATCATTGCTTTGTTATTGCGCATGCAAGTAGGAGAAACCATTCGTGATTTAGGATTAGATGGTCAAGCGAAGAAACAAGGTACTCCAACCATGGGCGGACTTATCATCATTGCTGCGATTCTCATTCCTACCTTTCTTTTTACAAAGTTGGATAACGTTTACATCATTACCATGATTGTAAGTGTGATTTGGTTGGGCCTGATCGGATTTGTAGATGATTACATCAAAGTATTTAAGAAAGACAAAGAAGGTTTAAGAGCAAAGTCAAAGTTAATTGGACAAGTGGGATTGGGCGTGATCATTGGTTCGATTCTTTATTTTAATCCGAATGTAGTGGTGCGCGAGAATAGCGCAGTGTCTTCCAGTGTTGTTATTAGTCAGGGTGGAAATATCGTTGATGATATTAATAATTCTGAAGATATAGCATCTACAGTAGTAAATGTTAAATCAACAAAAACGACGATTCCATTTTTTAAGAACAACGAATTTGAATATGCCGATTTGATTAGTTGGGCAGGCGATCATAAATCATGGATGTTGCCCGTGCTCTTTATATTGATGGTGATATTTATTGTGACGGCAGTTTCTAACGGAGCCAATATTACCGATGGTATCGATGGACTCGCAACAGGAACCAGTGCCATTGTAGGAACTACACTTGCTGTGTTCGCATACGTTTCGGGTAATACCGTATTTGCAAGTTATTTAAACATCATGTACATTCCCAATACCGGTGAGCTAATTGTATTCATGAGTGCGTTTGTGGTTGCCTGTGTTGGATTTCTTTGGTATAACTCCTATCCAGCGCAAGTATTCATGGGTGATACCGGAAGTTTAGCCTTGGGTGGAATAATTGCCGTTTTCGCTATTGGCATTCGTAAAGAATTATTGATTCCTATTATCTGTGGAGTATTCTTAGTGGAGAACTTATCCGTGATGGTTCAAGTAAGTTATTTTAAATATACTCGAAAAAAATATGGAGAAGGTCGACGCATCTTTAAAATGTCGCCGCTTCATCACCATTATCAAAAGTTAGGATATCACGAGTCTAAAATCGTAACTCGATTTTGGATTGTGGGATTGATGCTTGCTGTATTAAGTGTAGTTACCTTAAAGTTGAGATAAAAAATAAATGTCTAGTTCAAAAGAAAATATGGTTGTTCTCGGTGCTGCTGAAAGCGGTGTTGGGACAGCTATACTCGCTAAGAAGCTAGGCATGCAAGTTTTTGTTTCTGATTTTGGAAAGGTCGCTGATAAGTACAAAGCCGAATTAGAGAAATATCAAATCCAATTTGAAGAAGGTCAACATTCGCAAGAAATAATATTAGCTGCCGATGTTTTGGTGAAGAGTCCAGGAATTCCTGACAAAGCGCCTATCATTAAAAAATTGAAGGAAGCGGGTATTCAAATTCAATCCGAGATTGAATTCGCAGCAAAACATACGTCAGCAAAAATTATTGCAATCACCGGAACGAACGGCAAGACCACTACCACCTTATTAACGCATCACTTATTAAGTAAGGCAGGATTAAATGTGGGTTTAGGTGGAAACATCGGAAAAAGTTTTGCTCGTCAGGTGGCTGAAGAGTCGCACGATTATTATGTACTAGAGCTCAGCAGTTTTCAGTTAGATGGATGTTACACTTTCAGAGCAGACATCGCCGTACTAACAAACATTACTCCGGATCATTTAGATCGCTACGAATATAATTTGCAGAATTATATTGATTCGAAGTTCAGAATTATCCAGAATCAACGCAGTCAAGATGCATTCATCTACTGTGCAGATGATGCACTTACCCTGCAACAATTAGAAAAGATTACACCCGCTATGCAATGCTTTCCATTTAGCATTCAAAAAAAGGAAAACATGAGCGCGTGGTTAGAAGACACGCAATTAAACATACAAACACATAACCAAACCTACAATATGTCAATCCACGATCTTGCTCTTCAAGGCAAACACAACATTTACAATTCAATGGCAGCAGGAATAGCCGGACGTATTCTCGACATTCGTAAAGAGGTAGTTCGCGAGAGCTTTTCCGATTTCGAAAACATTGAGCATCGCCTGGAAAATGTTACTACCGTTCACGGAATTGAATTTATCAATGATTCAAAAGCAACTAATGTAAATTCTACATGGTATGCATTAGAGTCCATGCAAAAACCTACGATCTGGATTGCAGGTGGAGTAGACAAAGGAAATGAATACGAAATGCTTCTTGAGTTAGTAAAAACAAGAGTGAAAGCAATCGTGTGCATGGGAACCGACAACAAAAAGATTATTGAAGCATTCAAATCGGTGGTACCAATCATCATTGAAACCGCATCGGCTGAAGAAGCAGTTCAGGCTGCTTATGGTTTGGGAAAAAACGGTGATGTGGTTTTATTGTCTCCAGCCTGTGCAAGTTTCGATTTGTTTGAAAACTACGAAGACCGTGGACGCAAATTCAAAACTGCCGTTCGTAATTTGTAATAATTAAAGAGAGAGAAAGATGACTTGGCTGGAGACTTACTTTAAAGGCGATCGCACCATTTGGCTAATCGTGATACTATTAAGTATCGTGAGTATACTTGCTGTGTATAGTTCCACAGGAACCTTGGCTTATAAGTATCAGTCGGGGAATACAGAATACTATTTATTCAAGCATGGTATCATTATGCTGTTGGGTTTTGCGTTGATGTATGGTATACACATGTTGAAGTATACTGTATATGCGCGCATCGCAACCTTTGGAATTTTAGTAGCGATACCCTTGTTGTTTTTCACTTTGTTATTGGGAAGTAATATCAATGAAGCAAGTCGGTGGTTAACACTACCCATCATTGGTCTTTCTTTTCAAACATCCGATTTTGCAAAAGTCGCATTGATCTTATATGTAGCTCGTCTCCTCTCGAAGAAACAAGATAATATTAAAGATTTCAAAACGGCATTTCTTCCCATCATCATTCCGATTGCGGTTGTGTGTTTGTTGATTTTACCTGCAAATTTCTCTACAGCGGCTGTATTATTTACTACTTGTGTGGTATTGATGTTTATCGGACGTATCAGTTTGAAGTACATCATGTATATGTTTGGCGGTGCAGTGGTCATCTTTAGTTTGTATTTGGCTTTTGCTTATTTCACAGGAATTGGTGGTGGTCGTATCAGCACTTGGACATCACGAATTGAAAATTTTAGTGGTGGTGGCGATGAAGGAAATTATCAAGTGCAACAAGCAAAAATTGCCATAGCAACCGGCGGACTTGTAGGTAAAGGTCCAGGGAATAGCGATCAAAGAAATTTCTTACCACATCCTTACTCTGATTTTATTTTTGCCATCATCGTGGAAGAATACGGTTTATTAGGTGGGACATTTGTACTTTTTCTGTACTTGCTTCTATTTTATCGAGCCATGCAAATCGTCAAAAAGACTGAGCGCGCATTTGCTGCACTCATTACCATAGGATGCGCATTTAGTTTAGTATTTCAAGGATTAATAAATATGGCCGTCGCGGTGAATCTATTTCCTGTGACAGGTCAACCATTGCCCATGTTAAGCATGGGTGGAACTTCCATTTGGTTCACCAGTGCAGCCATTGGAATTATATTGAGTGTGAGTAGTGAAATTGATAAAACCGATAACAGTCCAGCCCTTGCAGCCTAATCAAAACATACGTGTTGTAATTAGTGGCGGTGGCACAGGTGGTCATATCTTCCCTGCTATTGCCATTGCCAATGCATTGAAGGCGGTGAATAAGGATATAGAAATATTATTTGTGGGTGCGGAAGGTAAAATGGAAATGGAAAAAGTTCCAGCAGCAGGATACACGATTAAGGGATTGCCCATCGCAGGAATAAAGCGTGAAGTGAGTATTGATAATTTATCATTTCCACTTAAATTAATGAAGAGTTTGAACAAAGCGAATTCAATATTAAAGGAATTTAATCCACACGTTGCGGTGGGAGTTGGTGGATATGCCAGCGGTCCGCTCTTATATATTGCTGCGCGTAGAGGAGTGCCTACATTAATTCAAGAACAAAATTCTTATCCTGGTATCACCAATAAATTACTTGCTAAAAAAGCGAAGAAGATTTGTGTAGCCTATGAAAACATGCATCACTTTTTTCCTGCAGCGAAAATTGTATTTACCGGAAATCCAGTTCGTAGCGATATTCAATCCATAGAGGGAAAGAGAGAAGAGGCCGCCCAATTTTTTGGTTTAGATGCCGGACGTCCAACCTTATTAATTGTTGGCGGAAGTCAAGGTGCGCGCAGTATTAACAGAGCCATAAAATCAGGACTCCAAGAATTAGTTGAATCAGGTGTGCAAGTGATCTGGCAAACGGGAAAATTATTTTCGCAGGAAGCATCAGAAGCGTTAACCATCATCAATACCACTTCCATTAAAGCGATGGATTTTATTTCGCGAATGGATCTAGCTTATGCAATGGCCGATGTGGTTGTAACTCGTGCAGGTGCCAGTACCGTTTCTGAATTATGTATTGTGAGGAAGCCGTCGATTATGGTACCCTTGCCCACAGCAGCGGAAGACCATCAAACAAAAAATTGCAAAGCATTAGTAAATAGGAATGCAGCTTTGTTGGTACCCGATATAGAAGCTTCAAATCGTTTAGTAAAAGAAGCCATTGCGCTCATCTTTAATAAAGAAAAGTGTAAAGAGCTTTCTGAAAATATTGCTCCCTTAGCCCGACCGCAAGCGGCATTTGAAATTGCAAATGAAATCATACAACTTGTAAAATAATAAAAGTTGAAACCTGTAAACTGGCAAACCATCACACAAGTTTATTTCCTCGGAATAGGAGGGATAGGCATGAGTGCGCTTGCTCGTTATTTTTTAGCAGAAGGAAAGTTGGTAGCAGGGTATGACCGTACATCAACGCCTTTAACCGATGCTTTGAAAGCGGAAGGAATGAAAATTCATTTTGAAGATGATGTTACTCAAATTCCTGGTTCTTTTGCCGATTTGAATTTGAAGGATCAAACCTTGGTGGTATTAACTCCGGCCATTCCACCACATCATACCGAACTCGATTATTTTAAGGATAAAGAATTCCAAATTGTAAAGAGATCACAAGTATTGGGATTCATTACAGAGCCGCATGTTTGTTTTGGAGTGGCAGGAACACATGGAAAAACTACTACTTCATCCATTCTCGCTCATATTTTAAACACAGCGGGACATAATATCACTGCTTTTTTAGGAGGAATCAGTTCAAACTATAAATCGAATTTGTTGCTCGGAAAGTCAACGCAACCAAATCATGAAATTGTGGTGGAAGCGGATGAGTACGATCGTTCTTTCCTTACTCTTTTTCCAGATGCAGCCATCATCACCTCGATGGATGCTGATCATTTGGATATTTATGGAAGCAAGGAAGAGATGCATTTGAACTACCAAGCTTTTGCAGCACAAGTTCATCCCAGTGGTTTTATCATTCAGAAATTGGGATTGGAATTGGGAAACTGCTCAGCGCGAAAAATTACGTATTCCATTGCGGATAAGCATGCCAATTACGTTGGAGAAAATATTAAAGTGGTGAATGGAAAGTATATTTTCAACTTAGTCACTCCTGCTTATGTAATTGATGGTTTAGAATTGGGATTGCCTGGTCGACATAATGTCGAGAATGCAGTGGCGGCGTCGGCTTTGGCGATTGAACATGGCGTGGACATGGTTTCCTTAAAAGAAGCGTTGAAGAGTTATTTAGGGAGTGCAACGTCGATTCGAATATCATGTGCGAAAAGAAAATGTAATTTACATTGACGATTACGCCCATCATCCCGAAGAATTGAAATCCGCTATTTTATCAGCACGTGAATTGCATCCAAGTAAAAAGATTGCGGCCGCCTTCCAGCCACATTTGTTCACACGAACGCGTGATTTTGTAGATGGATTTGCAGAAAGTTTGAGTTTACTTGACACTTTATATTTATTAGAAATTTATCCAGCGCGTGAATTACCCATTGAAGGAGTGGATGCTGGAATTATTTTCGACAATGTAACCATCAAGGATAAACATCGAGTAAGCAAAGAAGAATTAATCGCCCAATTGAGAAAAAATACGCCTCAAGTATTTTTGACTTTAGGAGCCGGAGATATCGATCAATTAGTTGAACCCATTAAAACACTTTTTGAAGGAGTATGAAAACGAAAATAAACTTCAAAAAAATATTGACCATCTCAGGTTGGGTCGTATTGTCCGTAGGCATGTTAGCCTTACTTGGATTTGTGAACGAAAAGCAAGAACAGTTGAAATGTACCGAGGTGCTCGTGGAAATGAAGGGCGACATGGGCCATGAGTTTGTCGATAAAAATGATGTGTTGAAATTAGCGAATAGTAAAGGAAAATTAATTGGAAAATCGGTTGGAACCATCAACACTGCATTGTTAGAAAAAATTATTTTATCGAACCCTTTCATAGAGGACGTAGAAGTATATTCAGCGATTGGAGGGATCCTACACATTGATCTCATCCAAAGAAATCCAATAGTGCGTATCATCAATAAAAACGACGAGCAGTATTACATTGACCAAACAGGTGCATTTATGCCTGTATCAGATCGTTATACTCCTCCTGCATTGGTGGCGAATGGATTTATCTTCAATACATACAGTGAAATGAACGTGAATATTGGTACTCCGAAATCGGATACCGCAGCTTTAAAAATTCCAAGAACGATCGAACAAGTCTACGTTCTTGCGCATTTTTTAGAGACGGATTCTTTCTGGTCGGCGAATACTGAACAAATTTATGTGAATGAATTTCAGGAATTGGAATTGATTCCGCGTGTAGGTGATCACAGAATATTGTTGGGCGACACCACCAACTTGAGTGAAAAAATGGACAACCTTTTTGTATTCTATCGCGAAGGATTGAATAAAATGGGTTGGAATAAGTATTCAATCATCAATCTGAAATACAAAGATCAGGTTGTTTGCACAAAAAAATAAATTTTGATGGAAAATACAGACATCATTGTAGGACTTGATATCGGCACCACGAAAATTGCCGCCATCGTTGGACGTAGAAACGAACACGGGAAAGTGGAAATTATGGGGATGGGGCGTTCGGAGTCTCTGGGTGTGATGCGCGGAATCGTAGCCTACACCGAGAAGGCCGTCATCTCCCTCAACGCAGCTGTGCTTGAAGCGGAAGCTAAATCAGGTGTAGAGATCAGTGATGTTCACGTAGGAATTGCTGGTCAACATATCAAAAGCATGCAGCATCGAGGCATGATCACACGTACTAGCACGAATGATGAAATCAGTCGTATTGATATTGATGCGATCATCAAAGACATGTACAAATTGGCGATGCCTCCTGGTGAAGAAATTATTCATGTGATTCCACAAGAATTTATTGTCGACAACGAACAAGGTATCAAAGATCCAGTAGGTATGTCGGGAATACGATTAGAAGCGAATTGTCATATCATCACTGGATTAATTACGGCTGCGAATAATATTCAGAAGTGCGTTACCAAATCAGATTTGAAAACGGTAGATATTATCCTCGAACCTCTTGCCTCCGCAGAAGCTGTATTGACAGAAGAAGAGAAAGAAGCGGGTGTTGTGTTAGTGGATATTGGTGGAGGTACTACTGACATCGCTATTTTTCAGGATGGAATTATTCGACATACAGCAGTCATTCCTTTTGGTGGAAATGTGATTACGGATGATATCAAAGAAGGTTGTTCCATCATTCGCAATCAAGCAGAATTATTAAAAACAAAATTTGGTTCAGCATTGGCGAAACAAATGAAGGATAATGAAATTGTTTCGATCCCAGGATTGCGTGGAAGAGAACCCAAAGAAATTTCAGTAAAGAATTTAGCTTCCATCATTCAAGCAAGAATGGAAGAAATTATAGAGAGCGTTTATTACGAGATTAAGAGTTCGGGATTTGAGAAGAAGTTAATCGCCGGCATCGTAATTACGGGTGGAGGATCACAACTTAAACACGTTACTCAACTTGTAGAGTATATAACGGGGATGGATACCCGCATTGGCTATCCAAACGAACATCTAGGAAAAGGAATGGATGAAGTGAAGAGTCCAATGTATGCGACCGGTGTTGGTTTGGTGATTAAAGGATTACAAGATCTGGAAAGAGATCGTAAGCGTCCACCAAGTGCAACCGTGCAACCCACAGTGAAAGGAGAATCGAGAAAGCGATGGTGGCAAAATATTTTTTCGAATGAATTCTTGGGCGACGACAAGGATAACTTATTGTAATTAAAATTTAACCTGCTAACAACATAAAACACATAATCATGAATCAGCAAGAATTTCCCAACCATCGCGAGGGTTCGCGATCAAATCTGATCCAGTTTGACATCAACCAAGAAGAAGCATCCATCATTAAAGTGATTGGTGTAGGCGGCGGTGGTAGTAATGCCGTTAACCACATGTATCGTCTCGGAATTAAAGGGGTTGATTTCCTCGTTTGTAATACTGATGCACAAGCATTAGCAATTAGTCCGGTTCCTTATAAAATGCAATTAGGTCCAAACCTTACCCGAGGACGTGGTGCAGGTGCCATTCCTGAAGTAGGGAAAAATGCAGCCATCGAAAATGTAGAAGAATTAAAATCTCATTTGGGAAATGGTACACGCATGGTATTCATCACGGCAGGTATGGGTGGCGGAACCGGTACAGGTGCAGCTCCTGTTATTGCGGGCATTGCTCGTGAGATGGGCATATTGACCATCGGTATTGCTACCATTCCATTTGGTTTCGAAGGACGCAAGCGTAAGCAACAAGCGGAATTAGGAATTGAAGAATTGAAAAAAAATGTAGATGCGTTGTTGATTATCTGCAATGATAAATTACGTGAGATCCACGGTAACTTACAACTACGTGATGCATTTGGTCATGCAGATGATATTTTAACAACAGCGGCGAAGAGCATCGCTGAGATCATCACCAACACCATGCACCTCAATGTTGACTTTGCGGATATAGAGACCGTTATGAAGGACAGTGGTGTAGCGATCATGGGTTCTGCAACAGCAGAAGGCGATAATCGTGCAGTGCGTGCAGCGGAAGCAGCTTTGGATTCACCATTATTAAATGATAATGTGATTGAAGGTGCTAATTATATTTTGTTGAGTATTACAAGCGGACATAATGAAGTGACGATGGATGAAGTAGGGGAGATCAATGATTATATTCAGGCTCAAGCTGGACAAACGGCTGAAATCATTTTAGGATTAGGACATGATCCATTATTAGGAGATAAAGTTTCTGTAACTGTAATCGCCACTGGATTCAAAACTGGCGAACAAAAATTAGCAGAGATCAAGCGTCCAGAAGTAATCATTCATAAATTAGATGAACCGGTAGCCGTAACTCCAATTTCTGCACCACCAACAGCAACGAATCGAGTTGTTGAAGTACAAAGTAATGTGGAAGAAGCTCCTGTGGAAAATAGTGATCCTACAGAGCCTTTCTTATTCATCCGCGAAGACATGGGCTTTGATCAACACAATGATTACTCCTATGCATTTACGGATCAAGCCGACATGAGCATGGATCCAGACACAGGTATGATTGAATTGGATTTTCCAACTCAAGAAGAGCCTTATATCAAAACGATTCAATCGTCAACCCCGCCAGTAGTTGAAGCCAATGATGCTCCTGTAATTCGTCATGAGTTACACCAAGAACCGTTTAAGAATACACAATCTGCGTCAGAACAAAAAAATCAAGAGGATGAAATGTACCAACGTTCTTGGGATCGCATCATGCGATTAAAAGAAGCGGGATTAAGACATAACTCTCCAAGTGGTTTAGCGGAAATGGAAAAAGAGCCTGCCTTCAAAAGAAGAAATGTAAAGTTGGAAAATACTCCCGCCTCTTCGGATAGCAATGTAAGTCGTTATACTTTATCGTTAGACGATAATAAACCTGAAATTAGACCTAACAATCCTTTCTTACACGACCGTGTAGATTAATAATACAAGCATGAGTTTAGAACAATCCATCATGGCGGATTTAAAAACCGCTATGTTAACAAAGAATGAAGCGGGTCTCCGTGCTATTCGTGCTATTAAGTCGGCGATTTTGCTGGCGAAAACAAGTGCAGGTGGTAAAGAGTTAAGTGAAGAGGATGAAGTAAAGATGTTGCAAAAATTAGTAAAGCAACGTCAGGAATCCATTTCCATTTACGAAACACAGCAACGTGAAGACCTTGCTGCACCAGAGCGTGAAGAGGTGGCTATCATTTCAAAGTATTTGCCTGAAATGATGAGTGAAGAGGATGTACGCAAAGCAGTGAAAGCAGCCATTGAACAAACTGGTGCAAAGTCTGCAGCCGAAATGGGCAAGGTGATGGGTGTTGTTACAAAAGCACTTGCCGGAAAAGCCGATAATAAAATGGTTTCCGCCTTAGTAAAAGAATTATTGAGTTAATACCTTTCCGAGTCCCATTTATTAATTTATTATTTATTCCCAAAACCCGAACCTGTAAGTTCGGGTTTTTTATTAAATTTTATTTCCATTAATTATATTATTTCGAAACCTTTTTAAAATTCTAGCGTAGGAAGCAGTTGGTCGTACCAAAAGATGCCACTTTTTTCATTGATATGTTGAAGGATTTTTATCTCTTTTTATTAATTAGCGTTGATGAAGTTTAATCTGAAACTAATCTTACTCTTTTTTCGTAAGAACTGAAGTAAAAATGTCCCACGACATCAAAACCAATTGAAAATGTTTCAAAGCGTTAAGTATTTAAAAATTGCAGGCATCATCCTGATCCTTTTCTGTTGCATTACACAAAAAGCAAAGGCTCAAGCGCCTACTGCCGCGTTTGATGTAAATGACTCGATTGTTTGTATCAGTAATACCGTATCCTTTACTGATATGTCCACTCCTGGTGGTGTTGCCATCACAGGATGGGAATGGTCATTTGGTGACGGAGGTACATCTACTTCACAAAATCCAAATTATGCTTATGCAATAGGTGCGAATTATACTGTTACCTTAATAGTTACAGATGCAAATGGATTGAAAGATACGGCTACGAAAATTATTTATGTATTAGTAGCGCAAGCAGTGAATAATACAGTACGTATTTGTTCGCCTCAAACTTCAACTACAATCGTAGCTCTTGATCCAAGTATTTCTGGTGTGTCAGGTATTTGGTTTACTTCTTCATCCGGAGTTATTTCAACTCCATCGAATGACACAACTATTATTTCAAATTTAATCAGCGGTACTTATCTGTTCTTTTGGGTAGTATCAGATGGTACGTGTAGCGATGCCGATCAGGTAACGGTTATTGTAGATCAGCCGGTGGTGGTAAATGCCGGTCCCGATCAGGCAGTTTGTACATCACCCGGCACGGCAACCATGGCTGCTTCGAATCCATCACCGGGAACAGGTTTATGGACCACAACTAGTGCTGCAACTATTTCAAATCCGGTAAATCGAAATACAACAATTTCAGGATTGACTGTGCCGGGCACTTATGTATTTGTTTGGACTGTTACCAATGGTGCTTGCGTGAATCGCGATACCATGAATATAGTAGTTTCAAATTCGACATCAGCCGCCGCAGGAGCCGATCAATTACGATGCGCATCACCTGGCAC
Organism: Bacteroidota bacterium; assembly: GCA_016709725.1. Lineage (GTDB taxonomy): Bacteria > Bacteroidota > Bacteroidia > AKYH767-A > OLB10 > JAJTFW01. The sequence continues at coordinate 181,278 of JADJMG010000001.1, read as the reverse complement.
TGCTACTTTAGCTGCTACAAATCCATCTCCGGCCTCCGGATTATGGACAACGACTTCATCCGCTACTATTACAAACCCAACGAGTCCATCCGCTACAGTAAGCGGCTTAACTACCGCTGGTGTATATCCGTTTATATGGACAGTAACGAATGGAGGTTGTTTAAGCCGCGATACCATGTTAATCACGGTAACTGCAGTCATTGTTTCAAACGCGGGTAGCAATCAACAAGTATGTACAACTACCGCCTCTGGTACGTTGTCGGGAAATAATCCATCGCCTGGAACCGGTGTATGGACTGCTTTAAATGGCGGTACAATAACGAACCCTAATACGAATGTGACCACAGTTACTGGTTTATCTACTGCTGGCTCTTATAATTTTGTTTGGACCATCACGAATGGCCCATGTGTTTCAACAGATACTGTTTTATTTATTGTACGAAGTCCAGTCATTGCTAACGCAGGCGCTGATCAACTCTTATGTAATGTGACTACGGCCATTTTAACTGGAAATAGTCCATCACCAGGTACTGGCGCATGGACCACCACAGGTGGTGCAATCATTGCCAGCCCATCATCGGCTACTACAAATGTAAGTGGACTAGCAGTTGGTTTGAATACATTTATCTATACAACAACTTATGGTGCTTGTATTAGTAGAGACACCATCGTAATAACTGTAACCACATTAGCGAGCGCAAATGCGGGTCCAGATATTCAAATATGTGAAACACAAACTTCAGTGACAATGGCAGGAAATACTCCTTCTTCAGGATCTGGTGTTTGGACGCAATTAAATGGCGGTACAATTACTTCTCCAACTAGCCCTACCACAACTATTACGAATCTTAGTCCAGGTAATTATTCATTTGTATGGACAATTACGAGTGGTATTTGTACTAGTAGAGATACGGTAGTTGTTACAGTGGATGTTCAAGTCGCTAGCACAGCTGGTACCGATCAACAAATTTGTCAAGGAGAAGTCGTATTTCTTTTTGGAAATGATCCATCACCTGCCACAGGCGAATGGACAACAACTTCCAATGGAATTTTTACCAATCCAAATGATCCCTTTACACTGGTAGTGGCATTGGTTGATATTGGTACTTTTGATTTTGTTTGGACCATTACAAACGGAGGTTGTGTTTCAAGTGATACCGTAGCTATTACAGTAGATTCTTCGGTAGTAACCGATGCTGGCCCCGATCAAAATTTATGCGCACTCACTACTTCTACCTTGGCAGCTGTTGCTCCGGGAAGTGGAAGTGGAACTTGGAGTTCATTAGGTACTGCAATTGTGTCTAATGTTAATTTGGCGAATAGTGGCGTTACTAATTTAGCGGTTGGAAGTAATTTGTTCGTTTGGACAACAACCAATGGAAACTGTATAAATACTGATACTGTAAATATTTTTGTTAGTGCTTCAGTCACAGCATCGGCAGGTCCCGATCAGCAAATTTGTGTCAGTTCGCCTACGGTTACCTTGAGTGGTAATGCAGCTGCTCCCGGAACTGGAGTGTGGACTACGACTTCTTCAGCTACGATCGCAAACCCTACCAATCCATCTACTTCTGTGAGTGGATTAAGTACTGCAGGAAATTATAATTTTATTTGGACCATCACCAATGGTGCATGTGTCAGCAGAGATACGATTCGAGTAACCGTAAGTGCAAACGTCATTGCAAATGCAGGTCCTGATCAAAGTATTTGTAACGCAACGAGTGCTACTTTAAATGGAAATAGCGCAGCTCCAGGTTCGGGTCTTTGGACTTCAACTACGGGTGGAAGTATTACATCGAATTCAAATCCTAATTCAGGAGTTACAGGACTCATCGTTGGAACAAATACTTTTGTTTGGACCATCACGAATGGATCGTGTGTAACAAGAGATACTGTAAATATTGTAGTAAGTACTAACGTTGCTGCGAATGCTGGAATCGATCAGCAAATTTGTTCACCTACATCTTCCCTTGCATTGAGTGGAAATTCTCCTTCTTCAGGGACTGGAATATGGAGTACAACCTCTACGGCTATTATTTCGAATCCAACAAATCCATCTACAACAGTAAGTGGACTAAATACTGCTGGAATTTATAATTTCATCTGGACGGTGACTAATGGAGCTTGTGTAAACACTGATACTGTTCAAATAACAGTAAATGCAAACATAATTTCTAATGCAGGTCCTGATCAAAATCTTTGTAATGTAACAACCGCTACGCTGAGTGGAAACGCTACAGCACCTGGTTCGGGACTTTGGACTTCAACGACAGGCGGAATTATTACATCGAATACAAATCCTAATTCAGGAGTGACTGGACTCATCGTAGGAACAAATACTTTTGTTTGGACCATCACGAATGGATCGTGTGTAACGAGAGATACTGTAAATATTATTATAAGTAATTTAGTTGTTTCCAATGCTGGTCCCGACCAACAACTTTGTTTTGGAAGTTCTGTTATCCTCGCGGGTAACACCCCATCAAGTGGAACAGGAAACTGGACTGCATTAAATGGTGGAGTATTTTCAAATGCTAGCACTCCGAATGCAACTGTGACTGGACTTTCGTCAGCAGGTGTTTATTCTTTTGTATGGACGGTGACCAATGGTGCTTGTATTTCAACAGATACAGTTGTTATTACATTAAATCAAAATGTAGTTGCCAATGCAGGAGCCGATCAAAATTTATGCAATGCAGCTTCAACTACATTGAATGGAAATATTCCAAGTGTTGGTACAGGAACCTGGACCACAAGTTCATCTGCAGTAATTGTTAGTCCATCATCGCCCACTTCTTTGGTGAATGGATTAATGGCAGGTACATACTCATTTATATGGACTATAGTGAATGGATCTTGTACAACGAGAGATACGGTTTTAATCACAGTCGATACACTTATTGTAGCAGATGCAGGAATCGATCAATCCATTTGTTTTGGAAATGTTGCATTTCTAGCAGCGAATTCACCTGCCTTCGGTATCGGTGAATGGACAACGACAAGCTCTGGCATTATTGCTGATCCAAACGATCCTAATACGATCATTATTGGTTTAGTTTCTTTTGGAAATTTCGATTTTGTTTGGACTATCACCAACGGTGCTTGTGTGAGTTCAGATACGATGGTGATTCAAGTGGATACTGCACAAATTGCGAATGCAGGAGTGGATCAAAGTCTTTGTGAAACATTTACGGGGTCACTCAATGCAATAGCTTCTATTACAGGATCGGGAAGCTGGACAAGTTTGGGTGTTGCCACCGTGGCCTCTCCTACATCAGCAAATTCCTCAGTGAGTAATTTGGTATATGGTCCCAATGAATTTTTATGGACATTTAACAATGGAGGATGTTCCAGTGAAGACACCGTTGTGATTTTTGTGGATTCCATCATTCTTGCAAATGCAGGAGTTGACCAATTAGCTTGTTCTTCTGCGTTAATTACATTGTCGGGAAATTCTCCAAGTAGCGGAACGGGAATATGGACATCTTTAGGTGCCGCTATTGTAGATAATCCAACAACTCCAAATTCAACTGTGAGCAATTTACAAATTGGTATAAATAGTTTTGTGTGGAGTATTATCAATGGTGCTTGTGTTCAAAATGATACTGTAGATATTGCCATTTCTTCGTTACCAATTGCTGCTGCTGGTTCAGATCAGTTTGTGACTACGGGAACCATTGTTGTTTTAGGTGGAACACCCGCCGCCTCTGGTGGAACTGGGCCATATACTTATGAATGGAATCCAGGTCTTGCTTTGGACGATAGTTTAATTGCAAATCCAACGGTAACAGCATCAATAACCACTACTTATTTACTATCGGTTACGGATAGCCTTGGTTGTTCAAGCACCAGCTCAATGACACTTTGGGTAAACGACCCACCAATAGTAGTTAACGATACCACTTCAACAAGCGAAGATACTACGGTTACGATTTTTGTACTTAACAACGATTCTGATCCGAACAATAATATAGATACGAATGCCCTTGGAATTTTGCAAGGACCTTTTAACGGGATTGCAACAGTTGATCCAGCCGGACATATTATCTATACACCCAATCCTAACTTTAATGGTATTGACTCAATTTTATATGTAATCTGTGATGATGGTGTCCCAGTATATTGTGATTCCGCTTGGATTATCATCACGATTAATCCGGTGAACGATGCACCTTTAGCAGTTGACGATTATGCAACAACGCCCGAAGATTCTTGCATCCAAATTGCCATCTTAGGAAATGATACGGACGTTGAAAATATGATTGACTTGAATACCTTAGTTATTCTATCAGGACCCTCTAACGGAACGTATAGTTTAGATCCTTTAACTGGAATTTTAACCTATTGCCCTGATACTAATTTTAACGGAACGGATACATTGATTTATGCTATTTGCGATTCAGGTTATCCAACACCTATTTTATGTGATACTGCTTTAGTAATTATTACGATTACACCAGTGAATGATCTGCCCATCGCGCAAAGCGATTCTGCCATTGTTTGCGGTGGAGATGTTTTAATTGTTAATGTAAGAACTAATGATTTTGATCAAGAAGGCGATACACTTTCGGTTTCTGTTTTCTCTCAAGGAAGTCAAGGATTAGCATTTGTAGGCGCAAGTAATGAAATTATATATTCTGCTAATTTCAATGCTAGTGGATGGGATAGTTTGCAATACGTAGCTTGTGATCAGCAAATTCCTGCTGGCTGTGATACTGCATGGTTGTACATCTATATTCATCCGTTACCACAAGTTACTTCAACGGTGACTCCAGTTTTATGTGGAGGAGATAGCATCGGTGCTATTGATATCACACTTTCTCCCGCAGGAACTTATTCTTTCACATGGTCGAATGGAAGCACGGATGAAGATGTAGATAGCTTAACAGTTGGTACCTATACAGTCTCTATTCTCGACTCTAACGGTTGCGTATTAACGTATTTGGATACTGTTCCCGGCCCATTGCTTCCACTTTCCGGAACAACAGTGTCTCAGGATATATTATGTTTTGGAGATGATAATGGTACTATCGACATTCAAATTTCAGGAGGAACAACACCTTATTCATACTCTTGGAGTAACGGATCTTCTGATGAAGATTTGGATTCTCTTGTCGCTGGAATTTACACAGTTATTGTAACGGATACAAATGCTTGTGTTTATACATTAACGGATACGATCATCGCTCCATCTGCTGCGTTGAGTCTTGTGCTTACTTCTAATGATGTGGTATGTGCTGGCGACAGTAGCGGTTCCATCAGTGTTGCCGTTACTGGTGGTACTCCTGGATATTCCTATAGCTGGAGTAACGGTTCCTTGACGGATTCATTAAACTCCATTCAAGCGGGAATTTATACGGTACTCGTGACTGACTCCAATGCATGTACCATTTCAATGACAGATACTATATTTGAATTGAACACACCTATTGTTCTTAATGCAACTGTAGTGGATCCTAATTGTTCCGCAAGCGCATTTGGAAATATCCAAATCTCAGTGAACGGAGGAGTGATGCCTTATGGCTACCTATGGAATACTGGTGATACAACTGCTAACCTCGATAGTTTACCTGCAGGCTTCTATCAATTACTCATTACTGATTCGGTAGGATGTAATGTAGTAGGTGGATATACACTGATCGATACTTCATCCGTTTCCATTTTGCTTTCTGGAAGTAGTGTGTTTTGTGAATTAGATAGTGCAGTATTATCTGTTGCACCTGTCAGTGGATTTACATATCAATGGATGCTGAATGGATCCGCATTGCCAAATGACACTACCCCGCAACTAGTCGCTACACAGGCCGGAGATTATTCCATTACTGCTTCTGCAGGTTGTGGAACTTTCACAGATGGGCCAATAACACTTACCGTAAATCCATTGCCTAGCGTGGATGCTGGTTTGGATGAAAATGTTAGTTGTGATGTAGAACTGACACTGTTTGCTTCGGGTGCATTAAATTACAGTTGGAGTCCGACTAATTTATGTATAACGCCAAATCAATCAAGTACAATTGTAAATACCAACGACAACCATACCTATACTGTGATTGGTACTGATGCCAACGGATGTTCTGCTATGGATTCTGTATTTGTAAAAACAGATTGTAATGTGATTGATCCGCCTACTGGATTTTCTCCAAACAACGATGGAATTAACGATTATTTTGAAATAAGTAATATAGATAAATACCCTTTTGCAAATTTGAGAATATTTAACCGCTGGGGAGCATTGGTATATGAAAGGAATAATTATGATAATTCATGGAGTGGCTTATCGAACGTTGATAAGATTGGAATCGGAGAAGTTTTACCTAATGGAACGTACTACTATATCCTCGATTTAGGCAATGACGAGAAGCCTCTGAATGGCTACGTGATTATCCGACGATAATAAAATTGAATTGTAGACTGAGCCTCAGGAGTTTTATTCTCTTGAGGCTCTTTTTTTGATGGGCTCATTTGCACTTTTTACTCTTCTTGCAATTTGGTACTTTTGCATGAAATCTGGTTGGTACTATGAAAATCTCTTATAATTGGTTGCAGCAATTTGTGCAGCCTACGTGTTCTCCTGAGGAGCTTTCTGCTGCACTCACTGATTGTGGATTGGAAGTGGAGCAAATGTCGAAGTGGCAAAGCGTGATGGGTGGATTGCAAGGTCTCTGTGTTGGTAAGGTATTAACTTGTGTTCAACATCCAAATGCCGATCGTTTGCATATCACTACTGTTGATGTGGGAGATGGTGTTGCCAAACAAATTGTTTGTGGCGCACCTAATGTTGCAGCAGGTCAAACGGTCATAGTAGCTTTACCTGGAACCATACTTTATCCGGCAGGAGGTGAATCGTTCGAGATAAAAAAGTCGAAGATTAGAGGAGAATCTTCTGAGGGGATGATTTGTGCAGAGGATGAAATTGGTTTGGGAACTTCTCATGCTGGTATTCTAATTTTGCCTGATTCCATTGCTGCAGGAACTCCGGTAGCCGATTATTTTAAAGTAGAAAATGATATCGTATTTGAAATTGGTTTAACTCCCAATCGCGCTGATGCGGCATCACATTTAGGAGTAGCGAGAGATGTAAAAGCTTTATTTGGAACCAATGCAAAGGTGGTTTTAAATATGCCTTCTGTAGATGGGTTTGCCGAGGGAAATAAAGAGAATACCATCACGGTTGAAATAAAAAATGCAGAAGGATGTCCGCGTTATTCTGGAATTGAAATTTCTGGAATTAAAGTAGCACCTTCTCCCGATTGGTTGCAAAATCGATTGAAGAGTATTGGCGTTCGACCAATTAATAATATTGTTGACATTACGAATTATATCATGCACGATTTGGGACAACCCCTGCATGCTTTTGATAAAAGTAAAATTCAAGGGAATAAAATTTTAGTAGGTAATTTGCCTGCTGGTACAAAGTTTAAAACGTTAGATGCCGTTGAGCGTGTGTTGGTAGGTACAGAGTTGATGATTGCAGATGCCGAGGGTGGTTTGTGTATCGCGGGTGTTTTCGGTGGATGGGATAGCGGTGTGAATGAAAATACGACCTCCATCTTTTTAGAGAGTGCTTGCTTTCATCCCGTGCATGTACGAAAGTCAGCTCGACAACAGGGCTTACATACAGATTCCTCTTTCCGTTTCGAGCGTGGAACTGATCCTGAAATGACAGTATATGCATTGAAGCGTGCGGCATTGTTGATTACTGAATTAGCAGGCGGGAAGGTAGATGGTAAAATCATTGATCATTATCCCGTAAAAATTCCATCTGCAACAGTGGAAGTAAGTTATCAATATCTTTCATCCATCATGGGTGCTGAAATTGAAAAGTCAACGATTCATCGCATCTTAAAAGATTTGCAAATTGAAATCGTTTCCGATAATGTTGATGGAATGCAACTTTCTGTTCCTTCTTTCAAAGTAGATGTAACTCGTCCAGCTGATATTGCAGAGGAAGTCTTACGTATTTATGGATATAACAATATCGCCTTACCGAAAAAGATTTCCATCTCTGCAGGTCAACATATTTCTCCCGATCCCGAAGAAATTGTGGAGCGATTGGGAAGTGTATTGGTAGCAAATGGTTTTAGAGAGATTTTGACCAATAGCTTGACAAAAAATTCTTATCTCGATGTCGTTCCAACACAGGAAGGGATTGAAGGAGTTCAAGTGCTGAATCCGCTCTCTAACGATTTAGCTTTGTTGCGTCACAGTATGCTCATGACCGGACTCGAAACCATCGCTTACAATGTGAATCGCCGACAAAAAGATCTTCGTTTTTTTGAATTAGGAAAGACCTATGGAAAAGTAAAAGGAAAATATTTGGAGAATCAGTGGTTATGTTTATTCATAACGGGGGAGATGGTATCCGAGCATTGGAAAGTAAAATCTCAGTCATATGATATTTATTTTGTAAAATCCATCGTCGATAAAATGTTATCGGACGTTGGCATCCATCTGCAAAAGCAAATCAAACTTGAATCGATTACTTCGGATTCCTTGGATCAATGTATTTCATATGCAGTGAAATCATCCAGTTTGGTCAAGATGGGTAAAGTGAAAAAATCGGTATTGAAAGCTTGCGATGTTTCTCAAGATGTTTGGTATGCCGAATTTCATTTTGAAAACTTGATGCGTGCTATCGATGCAAAAGATAGAGTAGTGCCTGGGCCTCCTAAATTTCCTGAGGTAAGAAGGGACTTATCCATGGTATTAGACAAAACAGTTCAATACTCTGAATTGGAAAGCATCGCTTATGCAACCGAACCAAAACTCTTGAAGCAAGTTAATTTGTTTGATGTGTACGAAGGCGATAAAATTGAAGCTGGAAAAAAATCTTACGCCATGAGTTTTATTCTCCGCGACGATGAAGCTACCTTACAAGATAAACAAATTGATGCGGTGATGAATAAATTAATGAAACAGTTGGAGACTAAATTGAATGTAGTGATTAGAAAAAATTAGGGTAAAGTATTTTATCTTTTTACTATCTAACCATCAACTTAATTGTCTGAATTTTTTGTTCGTTTCTAAACACAGCTAAGTAACATCCGGGAGCTAACTTTTGTTCTTCTTCAGTAAACTCTAAAACGACGCCACTTTGATCGGCGTTCCATTCTTGTTGTGAGATAATTCTTCCTCCTAAATCAGAAATCGTCAAGCTTAACATTCCTTTCACACCTAGGGCGCGAATAACTTGTAAGCTACCGTCCGAAGGATTTGGATAAATGGATGCGGAGAAATCACTTTTACCATTTCTAGGAAGCGCAATGATATGCGATGTAGATTTTGTACCATCAAAATCGAATTGTTGTAGTCGATAATACAGAACTGGAGTTTCATCGTCTGTATCTGTGTACTGATAGCGATGCACCGCATTCGAAGTTCCAAAACCATTCATCCGACCACGATATTGAAATTCCAATCCATTCCGACTTCTTTCTATTTCAAAATAGTCGTTGTTCTTTTCTGACAGCGTGAACCATTCTAATTGAATATTTTCCTTAGTTCTTTTTCCAGTGAAATTTGTTAAACTAACAGGTAGTGGAGATGTTACGTTAATATAAAACCAAGCTGTGTCACAAAGTGGATAATTATCGCAAGTTAAATATTGTAAACTATCCACTCCTGAAAAGCCGGCACTTGTCAACGTATAGCGAATGGAATCTCCATTTACAACGGTGGCTGTTCCTCTAAATGGTCCAGCTAAAATGGTTGCGTTTGCAAAGGGTCCACCGTCTTCATCACTGTCATTTATTTTAACTGGATAATCTTGATAGAATGTTCCAGCATAATGCATCGTGTCGTTTAAAGCGACAGGTCGACTCACTGCAAAAAAAGTAAGTGTATCAAAATTATTTATTTTATTTAACTCATAACTTGGATTGCCAAGTGCAGACACGTAAGTAATATTACCAAGTGCGTTAATCCTTACCGTTAGTGTTAATGTATCGACTTGATTCTTCTGCAAACTATCCATTGACCAAACTCCCGTTCCTGAATTGAAAGAGCCGTAGGTTGTAGTATGCGTTTGATAAATAAGTCCACTAGGAAGCTGTGCATTAAGCTTTAATCGTCGAGCAGTTCCCGGACCTTCATTTTTAGCAATGATCTTGATGATGAAATCTTCATTCTTCACAGGCCAACCCAACTGATGATACATATTTACTTCTACATCTGTTTTAAAATCGATGCCATCAATAGAATCACTCGCTGGAATAAAAATGGAATTTAAGAATATTCTTCTTCCATTAATTCGGTTCATATCGTTAATGGAACCTGTAGGTGCCGTCCATTGATAATGTTCGTGACCGGAGATGTAAAATAAATTCCCGCCAGGCAATGTATTTGGACGCATCTTTTTGCCTGCCATGGTATAAAATAGTCCACCTGTACTTCCGCGCATAATTTCATACGTGTTTGCTTTCATACTCCCGCCGGCTTTTGGTCGCCAAAGTTTATACTCACCATTGGGTGACATGATTGGACCTAAAAACTGTGCAATGGGTAGGTCGGGATGATTGTACTGTACTGCAGCGAGCCCAGTCGAAAAAGAATCAACACCAGTTGTCGTCATTGTAAAAGTTGCATTTTCTAATGCTCCAATGGTGGCACAAGATAAAATTAAATTCGCACCTCGTTGAACTGAATAGCGAAGCAATTGATTAAACAAAGCAGTATCGGTTGAATGAAGATGTGTCTCTGAAATGAGCGACCAATTTCCTGTAGGATTAAATGCTGTACCCGCAGGTAACTGTAAAGTATAGGCTGCAGAAGAAATACCCGCTTCGATCAAATATTTTACCGCAATGGTATCATATCCGGTGGAGTTCAACAAAAGAATTCTTGGTTTATGGGTCAATGTATAACGCACATCCATATTCGTTGTGTTATTCAATCTGAAAACAACAACATTATTTCCAAAATTTTTAATTACTGAAAAAGCAGTGTCGGCATAAGCACTATCAATAATAAATGCACCACCGCGAATTCCAATTGTTCCCAATGCGGCTGTGTCGGGATGGATTCTTGTGACATTCGTTGTAAAATCAATAGACCCAAGTGAAGTTCTTGTCTTTCCAGATTTGATAATCCACTTAACTGGAATTTCATGTTGTAAAAGTTCATTTACCAATCCATACGCTTTCAAGTTAAAATAACCTGGAAGCTTTTGGAAATTGGTATCCATGGTAACGATTAAAGCTCCATTTTTTATCGATTGAATATTTGAACTTGGAGAGGGTAAATCATTTTGTGCAAATAGATTTCCGAAGGAAAGCAAGAGCAAAGAATAAAATAAGATAATCTTCCTAAAAGAGGCTGCATGGTGGTTCTGTGGTTTCTAATTTTAACGTAAATTTTTGTAAATAGTTCAATAAATGTACTCGCAAACCCCCATAATAACGAATGGCAAAATTAGTGAAGCTAAGGGCTATTTTCATTAAGTTTAGATTAAGAATCATTCATATGATGCTAGTGGATCTTGGTCGTAAACCATTGATTTAATGAAATTTCGGTATGATTGCTATTTTGCGAATAATGACTTTATTGTTGTGTTTTGAATAGAATACCTAGGATTTTCGAATTTCTTTATGAATTACTTCTCCTTAAAAGATTCGAAACCTTCTTCTTTTGCCTATTTTCGCAGTGTGGCTTCCTTCCGTGATTTTAAACTCAATCGACAATTATTCGATGCCATAGCTGATGCCGGTTATGAGCATCCCACTGCCATTCAAGAAAAAGCCATCCCTGCCATTTTAGGAGGTCAAGATGTGTTGGGAATTGCACAAACGGGGACCGGTAAAACCGCAGCCTATTTATTGCCACTACTTCGAAGTTTGAATTATGCACAAGGAGCCGATGCACGTGCATTGATTATTGTGCCTACACGTGAATTAAGTATTCAAGTGGGAAATACAATTGCAGAATTATCAAAGTACACTGATTTGCGTTACGCCGTAATCTTTGGTGGACAAGGTGCCAAGGAGCAAATTGCTTCCATTGAAGCCGGAATCGATATTTTAGTGGCATCGCCAGGTCGTTATTTGGATTTGTATACCAGTGGACATATTAAATCGAAAAAGATAAAATTTTTAGTGTTGGATGAAGCAGAGCGGTTGATGGATAAAAGTTTCATCGGACAATTTCATCGCATTTTAGAAACGATGCCGCAAAAACGTCAGAACTTATTATTCTCGGCTACCATGTCGGATTTAGTGAAAAAGATTTCTGGTGACTTGATGGATTTTCCGATCACCATTGAAATACGTCCTGACTTAAAAACGGCTGAGACCGTTACCCAAGCCTATTATAAAATCCCGAATTTAAGAGCGAAAATTAATCTTTTAACAGAATTGTTAAAGGATGAAAAAAACTTTAATAAAGTAATTGTCTTTTGTAAAACGAAAGTGATTGCAAGTAATACTGGAAAGTATTTGCAGCGATTGTATGGAGAGGATAAAGTGTTGGTGATTCACGGAAATAAGTCACAGCAAACCAGAATCAATTCCATGCAACGATTCAAGTTGGAGAATGTGCCTTTGCTCATCACGACGGATCTTGCAGCACGTGGTTTAGATGTTCCTGATGTTTCGCATGTAGTGAATTTTGATACGCCCATCATCTATGAAGATTATGTGCATCGGATAGGCAGAACCGGTAGAGCCTTTAAGACTGGGAATAGCATTACTTTCGTTACTTCCGCTGATGAGTTCCATCTCACTCAAATTGAAAAGTTGATTGGACAAAAAATTCCCATGTTAAAAGTGCCGCGTAATGTGGAAATTCCAGAGACAGGCTACGATGAAAGTCAAGCGATGTTACGCGAGATTGATAGTCAGAAACGAAAGTTGGATCCTGATTTTAAAGGCGCTTTTCATGTAAAGAAAGATCCAGTAGTGAAATTTCCGAAGAAGAAAGTAGCAGCAAAAAAGAAAAGGCGAACGCATCGTAAATGAAAAATCTTCTTACGCTCAAATGGGCTATGCTCATCATTTTAACATTGATATGGGGCAGTTCGTTTATTTTAATGAAACAAGGTTTAAAGGGTTTTCCACCCGAACAAGTAGCTGCAATCCGTATGGTGATTGCATGCATCGCTTCTTCTTTATTTGCTATTCGTCGATTTAAAAATTTGAAAATAAGTTCCATTAAATACATGGCAATAGTTGGTGCTGTGGGTAGTGGAATACCTGCATTACTATTTGCTATTGCTCAAACTAAATTATCATCATCATTAGCCGGAATGTTGAACGCACTTACCCCGCTGTTCACGATGCTTATTGGTATATTGTTTTTTAAATCGAAGTTCAAGAACTTACAAATTATTGGTGTGCTAATTGGATTTATAGGAGCGGCCGGATTAGTATTTATTCGATCAGGAGGCGGGATTAGTGGCGAAGCTGCTTTTGCAATTCTTATTGTGATTGCAACCTGTTGTTATGGACTTAGTGTAAACGTAATCAAAACATTTTTGGCAGATCAAGATGCCTTATTAATTTCTGCTATTTCGTTATTGATAGTTGGAATTCCATATGGAATTTTTCTTTCCACCACTGATTTTTCGGTTCGCTTGTTTGAAGTTCCTGAAGCAAAAATGGCGTTTTTAAGTTTAGCTACTTTATCCATATGTGGAACTGCATTTTCAAATATTCTTTACTTTAATCTTGTCAAAACAGCAGGACCTTTATTCGCCTCTGCGGTTACTTATTTAATGCCCATCATCGCTTTGTCATGGGGGCTTGCCGATGGAGAAATATTAAATCCACTCCATATCGTAGCTTTGTTTGCGATTTTGGCAGGTGTAGCTTTAATAAGTTGGAAAGGGGAGATGAAACTTTCGCGAATTTGGAGTCGAAAGACATAGTTCAAATATAGTTTCTTTCGAATCTGTATTTTTCACAGTGCTTTCATGAATTGATGTTTTTATTTGATACCTTTAATAGTGAATTAAAATCGTTTGTCGGTCGCTAAATGAATGAATTTTTTAGGACGAATAAATTTAATTGTGTAACATAAATTTCATCACCGTTTAAAAAGTACAAAATGGAAAACAACGCAAAGAATATTCTTTCAAAAGAAAAAGAACAACAAAAAAGGTGGCAACAAATTGTTGAGCAAACGATCAGTGAAGAAAAGTTGATCATTGATAATTTGCTCAATGAGCCAGAAGAAATATTAACGAGTGGTCAAGGAATCTCCGACAAAGTTGCGCGCTTTGGCGGGAGTTGGAAATTCATTATTTCATTTATGATCTTATTATTTATTTGGATTATTGTTAATACGGCAACTCCCGATTCAATCATTTTTGATCCGTATCCATTTATATTAATGAATTTGATTCTATCGACCATTGCCGCGCTGCAAGCTCCCATTATTATGATGAGTCAAAACCGAAAAGAGGAGAAAGATCGAAAAAGAGGAGAGAATGATTATTTGATCAATCTCAAAGCTGAATTGGAATTAAGAAGTTTGCACCAGAAGATGGATTTGCTTTTAGAAGAGCAGATCAAAGTATTATTCGAAAGTCAGGCCCGCCAAATGGAATTGCTGGAGAAAATTAGCAAGCAAATTAAGCCGAGTGGTGCTTGATATGGCCTCTTTTGTGAGTAATTATAGCAATACTGTATTTGGATAATTAATATTTGAAGATCAGCCTTTTACGATTATACTGAGGGTTGATAGGATGACTTTCCCATTTTAATAGATCTGGGCGTCGTGGCTTATTAATCTATAATTTTAAAGGTGGAAAGGATGAAAAGTGGCACATCTTCAACTTATTATTGGGTTAATGTCTAATGAAATATATTGAAAATGAGATTAATACATATAAAATACTTTTCTTCACATCATATTGTTAATTCCGTTTCTATGTTCTATCTTTGCCCTCCCTTATTGGGGAATTAAGAATAAGAACATGTACGCAATTGTAAACATCGCCGGTCAACAGTTTAAGGTTCAGGAAAACACTCCTGTCTTTATACACCGATTAGAGGCTAATGAAGGTGATTCAGTAAATTTTAACGAAGTATTACTCGTTGATGATAATGGATCTATTAAAGTTGGAGCACCTCTAATTGCTGGAGCTTCCGTTTCTGCTAAAGTACTTTCTCACTTAAAAGGTGACAAAGTTTTAATTTTTAAGAAGAAGCGTCGTAAAGGGTACCAAAAATTAAATGGTCACCGTCAGTATTTGACAAAAATTCAAATTGAAAAAATTACTGCTTAATTAGTAAAGCATAAAAGTTTAAAACATGGCACACAAAAAAGGCGTCGGTAGTTCTAGGAACGGACGCGAATCACATAGCAAGAGACTTGGTATTAAAGTTTTCGGTGGTCAAAGAGTAATCGCAGGAAACATCATTGTTCGTCAACGCGGAACAAAGCATCATCCTGGTGCTAACGTAGGAATCGGAAAAGATCATACGTTGTTTGCTTTGATCGATGGTACGGTAATGTTCCGTAAGCGCATGGATGATAAATCCTTTGTTTACGTAAAACCATTCGAAGCTACGGCTACAGCATAATAATTGAATAATATCCCAAATAATGCCTTACGAAAGTGAGGCATTTTTTTTTGCCTTTTTTTAGAGTAGGAGAGTGGTGCTGCCTGAGGCTCTCGAGGGCAGAGTGTTGCTGCCTGAGGCTCTCGAGGGCAGAGTGTTGCTGCCTGTGGCTCTCGAGGGCAGAGTGGTGCTGCCTGAGGCTCTCAAGGGCAGAATAGCAGATGGATGTAGCCATCATAAAAAAATCAACTTGCAATTATAATTTCCAACTAGAAATAGTAATGGATCTTTTGTTGAATCCGCTAATACCGAAAACTTTTTCTTGTTTGATGTTGGTGCAATAATCAAATCGTGCGGGTTCCGAATTTGCAGCTAATGCAGCGTTCACTACGGTCTTGTTGTTGGTCGTATTCTCATAAATCAAATTGTAAAAGCGATCGTAGTAAAGCACCGACTTATTATCATCATTAATTAATAAAATTTTACTCTTAGGAGTCAAATTATCCGATAACCACACATCTTCCTTTTTCATGTTCGCGTAAGTGGTATGACTGTTAATTTTTTTGATGTAGTTGTAGTGTGCTTGATAAATAAATCCATTCTTATAATTTAAATAGAGATTATAAGAATAGGGGAAACGAGTAAAATAAAAATCTTGCAAGTAATCGTTATTGCTGTAGTAAGTCGGGATGGAAGGCAATTCGAAAAGTTTATAGTAATGATTCAATTGTTTAAACCAATCTTCTGGTTTGGTATAGGGGATGCTTTCTAATTTTTTATACTGTGTACTGTATTTATAAATGGCGGCTTCATTGTTATCCATGATGATTAAATCATCATACTCATCAAACTCCATCGAACGTACACATTTGTCATTGGGAAGTTTAACACTATCCACTTGCACACCTTCTGGAGTGAAAATGTAAATAAAAGGACGAGAGCAGGCATTAAAAGCAATACGCTCTTTTGAATCCTGATTATAGAAAAAAAATTAATGATCGTAATATAAAAACCATCTTTTTAACCTGCCTGCAGCAGGCAGGCACTTGAGACACAAGAGAGCACAAGAGGACACTTGAGAGTTCATAAGAGATTACTTTATTTTTATAACTCCCTCTCCTCTGGAGAGGGCAGGGGAGAGGCTTGAACTTTAATGTGGCAATTATCTCTTTTCAATTCGAGCAGTAAATTTTATTGATTAAACTTTAATCTAATCGCGAAGTCTCGCGACAAACATACGAGGACACTAAAGTCGAAGAGAAGACTTGAAGCTTGCAGCTTGAAACTTGAAGCAAAAAAGCCAAGGCATTTATGCCTTGGCTTTTTTAATTTTATTTCGTTTCCGAAGCAATCAAATTATTCTCCGGTGCATTTACATGATCCTGCTTTGGCGCATTTTCTATTCCATAGATACGATTTGTAAAGCGTTTCCATCGAATTTTTGCACGCTCAGTTAATAGATACATTGCAGGAACTAGAATAAGCGTAAGGAATGTCGCAAAGCTTAGTCCGAAGATCATGGTCCAAGAGAGTGGACCCCAGAAGGCAACACTGTCTCCACCAAAGAATAAATGTGGATTTCCAGTAGTCAATAACTTTTCGAAATCAATATTCAATCCAACAGCAAGTGGAATGAGTCCAAAGATCGCTGCACAGGCAGTTAATAATACGGGTGTCATCCTCGTTTTACCAGCTTCCACAATGGCATCCCACGTATTGTATCCTTGCTCGATGAGTAAGTCTGTGAATTCAACGAGTAATATTCCGTTTCTCACCACAATCCCCGCCAATGCTACAATTCCTATTCCCATCATGATGGTAGAAACCGTCATTCCCGTAATGGCATAACCTAAGAATACACCAATCATACTGAAAATAATTTCAGTTAAAATAATGACGGGTTTACTGAGGGAATTAAATTGGAATACAAGAATTAAAAAGATAAGTCCAAGTGAAACTAACATCGCTGTTCCTAAGAAACTCATGGTCTCTGCTTGTTCTTCTGATTGTCCCGTGAGCACCACTTCTACACCATCAGGTGCTTGAAACTGCGCCGCTTTTTTCTGTACACTAGTCACAACACCATTTGGATCGTACCCTGCCAATACATTTGAACTAATAGTGATTACACGCTTTTGATTGATGCGTTTAATACCACCATACGTACTCGAGTATTGAATTTCGCAAAATGCAGAGAGTGGAACTTGTCGTACGATACCGCCCATGTTCATGTCGCGGTAAGTAATTTTAGTGTTCTTCAATGCATCTACATTCGTACGTTGATCATATTCATAACGTAATTGAATTGGGTACTCATCGTTATCATCTCTGAATTTACTGACTTCACTTCCAAATACTGCATTACGAATTTCCATTCCAATTTGAGCGGTGCTGATGCCTTCACGATTGGCACGCTCGCGATCGATATTGAAAACAATCTCAGGTTTGCTAATTTCAAAGTCTGACTTCAACTGCTCAACACCTGGAACATCTTCAGCGATTAGGTAGCGACGTAGGTCTTCCGATGCTTTTACAATGTCTTCAAATTTATCGCCGCGCACTTCGATGTTGATGGGTTTTCCAACAGGTGGTCCACCTTGTTCTTGATCAACGGTTATTTCTACTCCTGGAATTCCTTTTACGGATTCGCGAATGTCAGTCAAGTATTTTTTGGATGAGATGCCATCGCGATCACTGAATTTTTTAAAGGCAACTGTAATTTTTGCTTTATGCGGTTGCACACTCGGATCAAATTCATTGGCATCATTCGTACCTACGGCAACGTTAGTAATTACAGAAGTGACAATAGGATTATTAGGCCCTAAAGCTTTGGCCACTCTACTTTCTACAATTTTAGCAATGGAATCCGTTTTGGCTTGGTCAGTTCCTATAGGCGCTTTTACATAAGCATAAATAAAGTTGGGATCACTACTTGGGAAGAATACAAATTCATTTCGTCCAAACATCATAGCAACAACAGAAACAATAAATAACATTACCGTCGCTAATACTAATGTTTTTGGACGACGTAACGACCATTCTAGTTTTCTTCCATACCATTCCTTAAATCGGGGCCATGCTTTGTCTTGGAAATTCCAAATCACTTTTTGTAAATAGAAATGGTTTAAGAAATTAAATCCGATCACCACCAACATGAAATTTCCCATGGCATGGCTTCCTGATAAATGCAACAATAAACTAATCGCAACAAGTATAATGGAACTTACTTTGAGTCCACGTGTTAATGTTGGATTTTTTATTTGTTCGTCATCATGTGGCTTCATGTATTGCACCGCAAATACTGGATTAATAATATAGGCAACCAATAACGATGCAAGTAATGTTACAATAAGGGTGATGGGAAGATAATACATAAATTCTCCAATTGTTCCCGTCCAGAAGGCGAGTGGGATAAACGGTGCCAATGTGGTTAACGTTCCGCTTAGTACTGGCAAGAACACTTCGCCCGCTGCTAATTTTGCTGCTTCTTTTATATTTCGCTTTCCATTGTCATAGATACGATGTGTGTTTTCAATAACAACAATGGCATCATCCACCACAATACCGAGCGCTAATAGGAATGCAAAGAGTACAATCATGTTCATCGTAAATCCAATGGCAGGCATGAAGAGGAATGCTAAAAACATCGACAAGGGAACACTGGCGGCAACGAAGAAAGCGTTGGTGGTTCCCATGAAAAACATCAGAATAAGCAATACTAAAATAAATCCGATGATGATGGTATTAATCAAATCATGCAAGGTAGTACGAGTCGAATCACTTTGATCACCGGTTAAAGTTACCGTCAAGTTAGCCGGTAAATCTTTCTCTTGCATCTCTGACACGATGGCTTTCATCTTATCCGTTGCTTCAATCAAATTATATCCTGTTCGTTTTACAACATTCAACGTAATTACATTTTTACCGTCTAAGCGCGCAAAACTTTCTTGCTCCATGTAAGTGTCTTTTACTTCTGCAATATCTTTTAAATAGACGGCCGCACCCGAAGCTCCACTGATAATGATATTACTTATTTGACTCACATCTTTAAATTCTCCTTTCACACCGATAGTTCGACGCATTCCATCGGTAGATACGGTTCCACCAGAAATCGACATGTTCTCAAAGGATACAGCACGTTCAATATCACCTAAAGCGATTTGTGCTGCTTGCATTTTGTACATGTCCACGTTAATTTGAATCTCACGATCAAGCGCACCCACCATTTCAACGCGACTTATCTCTTTCAGACTTTCAATTTTATCTTTGATGTCATCCGCATATTTTTTCAATTTATTCAATTCCATATCTCCGGATAGGTTGATAAATAGAATTGGAATTTCACTGAAATTAATATCGGTTACTCCAGGTTCTTGTTTTAAATCATTGGGAAGGTCTGTGCGCGCTTTGTCAACAGCGTCTTTCACCCGTTGCTTTGCATCCGACACTTTCACATCGGTGTTAAATTCAACCATGATGCTTGTGAAATCTTGCACCGAATTACTCGTGATTTTTTTTACACCAGAAGCTGATTTCAATTGCTTTTCAATGGGCTTTGCAATTAAGTTTTCCATGTCGCCTGGAGAGGTTCCAGGATGTACAACGGTCACAAATATTTGTGGCAGACTGATATCAGGAAAATTTTCCTTCGGCAATCCATTATAAGCCATGATTCCTGCCAACGTGATGATGATGGTAAGAATGAATATGCTCGTTTTATTATCTATTGCCCATGAGCTGGGTTTAAATTCTTTGAATACGTCCTTCATAGATTTGTTTTTTGAAAAGGAATGATGAGAATATGGCTTATAAATTTATTTTTTGTCCGTCCACTAAATCTTGGTAGCCGCTTGTGATTACTTTATCACCCGCCTTCAATCCTTCCAATACTTCAAGTTTTCCAGCGTAATTCAATCCAGGTTTCACCAGTTGTTTTTTAGCAATACCATTTTCAGCGAGGAACAAATAACTTCCTTCTGGTGTGTTTTGCACAATGGCTAATGGTAACGTAAATGCACTCGCCGATGTATAATCAGCAATACGAACAATGGCTACTTGGTTAGGGTGAAGTGATGCAGTGTTGCTGCTGATGTTTACTTCAACACGGAAAGTACGATTGATTGGATCGATAACTTTTCCTGCATACGAGATACTTGCTTTCACGCTTGATTTTAAATCGGGGAAATATACTTCTACGAAATCTCCTTTTTTCACTTTAGAGATATAAGCTTCTGCAACGTCGGCTTGAATTTTTAATTTAGAGAAATTTACCACACGCAATCCAGGAAGGCCGGGTGCGAATGCTTGCCCAACTTTTAAATCCATTGCGTCTACAGTACCACGAATAGGAGATTTAATGCGTAACATTTCTAATTGTTGACGAACAGTTGCCATTTTACGATCGATTGACTCCAAGCTATTCTTCGCTTGTAAAAACTGAATTTCAGTTCCAATCTTTTGATCCCATAAAGCTTTTTGTTTTAGATAGATGGTATTGGTAAAATCGCGTGTACTTTCCAATTCCGCTAATGTCTTCATGTACACTGAATTTTCTAATTCAGCTAACAAGGTTCCTGGCGATACTTGGTCACCTACTTTTACAAAAATGCGTGATATAGTTCCAGGAGTTTCCGGACTCACCATTACGTTTTCATCGCCTTCTACTCGCGCTTGAACTTCTATTAAATGACTGAAGGGAGCAGGTTCTACGGTGGTGATAGCTACATCACGACCAGCAACCTTTTTTTGATCACCACTTTTGCTCAGCTCTGCTTCAAGAGTTGCGATTTTATCTTTGATTTCACTTTGCTGCTTTTTGAGATCTTCAAGTTCAGCTTTTTTATCAGGTGTGCCACAAGATGTGAATGCGAATGCAATTCCTAATGGGAGTATATAAAGAAGATTTTTCATAACCTTTTAGTTGATTTGTTTTTTTAGTAGTTTAAATTTCCGCTTGCTTTATCTAGATCAATGCGAGCGATGATGGTTTCATAAAGAGTGTTTAAATAATTAGCGTCTGCCTCACGTAGTGAACTTTCTGCATCTACAACTTCTAAGCTCGACCCAATCCCATTGTCGTATTTCACTTTGGAAACACGAGCAATTTCTAAGGCTAATTCGCGATTCTTTTTTACAATAGCCAAGCTGGCCGTATTATTTAAGTAATTTGTTTTGGCAGATTCCATTTCCAATTCAAAACCATTTTTCATTAGGGTAATTGAATTTTCTACTTTCTTTAAGTTTAATTTAGCTTGAGAAACGCGAGCGCTTTTTTGCATACCATCCCACAAGGGAACCGAAAGTTTTGCGCCAATAATCGAAGTAGGAAACCATCTAAGATCTGTATCCAAAAAGTCAAACTCGTTGCGTGAATTATTAAAACTAAAAGCGCCAAATGCTACTAAGCTTGGAACAAAAGTCATTTTATAACGCTTCACATCTAACTCTTGCAAACGCTTTGTTACATCCATCACTTGATACTCTGGACGATTTGCCAAATTCACCGACTCAGGAATAGAAACTTCTTGTATGGTTGCAGCTTCTAACTTATCACTTAATTCAATCGGTTGGGTAGAGGGATAACTCATCTGAAATTTGAGAAGTGCATAACTAATGGTTTGATATCTCTTCACCTTTTCTTTTTCAACCAATAGATTATTGTATGTTAATTCCATTCGATCAACATCCAGTTTTTCTACAAAGCCATTTTGATTTAACACTTTAATTTCGCCTAACATTTTTTCTACGCGATTTAAATTCGCATCGATGATTTCCATGCGAGCATTAGAAACGAGTGCACCGTAATAAGCTTTACTCACATTCACTGCGGTTTCTGTTTTGGTTTGCTTCGTTTGCTTTCTACTTAAATCTTGATAGGTTTTTGTGGCTTGTAGTCCTACCAAATAGGAGCCATCAAATAATAATTGGGAAATGTTCACTCCAGCCGAAGCGCTGTACTTTTGTCCAAATTGAACGGGTGCATAAGTGCCAGGTTCACCTCCAAAGAATTCTCCAGGTACGAAGCTTACTGGAATGTCGAGGAAATAGTTGAAGTCAGCAGTTCCTTCAATCTGAGGAGTACCTAAACCAACAATTTCATTCACTTTTTTTCGGGCAATATCTTCATCGAGTTGTGCATTGAGTACTGAAGTGTGATTCTTCAATGCATAATCAATGGCCTGTTGCAGGCTAAAGGTATTTTCCTGGGCTTGACTATATCCAGTTAAGGAAAATAGAAGCCATAAACTCAGGATTTTTTTCATAGAGTAATGGGTTGCAAATTATTTTAAAATAGGGTTGTTAATATTAGGTTGTTTAGACGATTGGATAGTAAGCACATTGCAACAAAATGAAATTTTATTCATCTTCATGTAATTGTTTGTATTTGTTAAGTAGTTTGTGCCCCTTTAATGTGCAAATGCCGTGAAGTGATCTAATAATTGTATTTGTACTTCTTGTAAATTGTATTTATTTGGAGAGAAGTATTGTGGACTCATGGCCATTTCAATTTCTTCGATTCGCAAACGAGCGAGAATTTTTAAACTAAAATCTTTTCTATATAACTCTTCTTTTCTTCCCTTTTCTAGGTTGGCAACAACTTGTTCTAAAATAACTTCTTCCTTGAATTTAGTAAAGTATTTCCATGCTTCTGGATGATATCGTTGCATATCAAAGAATAAATTCGGATTCAATTGCGAAAAGATGGCATTCATATAATTCATTATTAAAAAATTTCATCAATTGCATTTTCAGATTTACTTTCAAATTCTTTGCATTGCACGTCATGTGCTTGTATCATCCGATTTACTACTGCCCGCACTAATTTGTTTTTATCTATATAATGTAGATAAATGGTTTTTTTCGACATGCCCAAATGACGCGCAATTTCGTCCATGGTCACGTTTTTTATCCCAAACCTCGAAAACAACTCTTCGGCACCCACTAATATTCTGATCTCTGTTTCCAATATTTTTAAATTGATGGTGCAAAACTATGGAAACTTCAGATACGATGAAAGTTTCTAATGTTAAATAATTAAGATGAGATTTAATCTTTTAGCTATAAGTCATTGAAAATATGATAATTAAAAATTAAATTATGACCTTAAAAAATAAACTAAATGAAATAAAATTGATGAAACGTCGAAAATTAACGAGCAGCCGACCTTTCTTCAGGCTGAATGGAAGGCGGACTAGAATCTGGTTTTTCGGTAGGTAGGACAGGCGTTTCTGTTGGAGCTTCTACTGAATTGACAATCTCATTGATGGGTTTGTTAACCTCATCTTTGATAACATTAGTATGTTTCTCAATTTCATACATGCCTTTGTTAATCTCCGACTGTACACCACTCATTGCATCTTTTACTTCTCTAATCCCTTTACCAAGTCCACGCGCTAAGCTGGGAATATTCTTGGATCCAAAAAACATCAATACAAACAACAAGATGAGAATCAACTCGCCGCCGCCTAAACTTTCTAAAAAGAGTAAGATCCCTATTTGCATGGGGCAAAAATACGGAATCCAATTTCATCATCTGTTTTTTTAGATGAATTTTCTTGATAATTGATAGGATAAAGGAAGATCAATTCTATTTTCCTTGTTTCAAATCTTCACCTACTTAACTAATGAATCAATTTTTTTTCCATTCGCTGAGTAGGGAAGTGGAACATTTAAAAGAAATGATAGTGTTGGTACAATGTCGGTGATATTTACTGCTTGATGTGTACTCCCGTTCGGAATATTCCATCCAAACCAATGCAAAGGAACCTGGGCATCATAAGAATAAGGTGAACCATGATTAGTTCCTTGATTCCGATTAACTCCTGCAATGGGTTCAGTCCATCCTGGCAGATAAAGAAGATAAACATCGCCACCACGACCATGATAATGTCCATTCTGTATTCTGCTTTTTAACATGTCCGAATAAACATTCGATTCCATCTCACATGAAGTTAAAGTTTCACCTAAACCAGTAATGGTCTTTTTTAAATAGTTGCCAAGTTCAAAACTCATTTCACAGAGTGAAAGTTTGTCTTTGCAATTAAGTCTTCATCTAAATAAACTTGTTCTTTAATTCGACATCGAAAGTATTCCGCTTTTCCATAGTTCATTTTTAAAAAATAACGAGCTGTGTCTTGAATATTTCGAGTGCTTATAATTCCGGTGTTCAATTTTAAATCTTTAGAGCGAATTGGATTACTCGGTGCCCCATGATCTGCGGTGAGGAAAAATAAATATTTGTTTTTTCCCACGCGGTTATCTAAAAACGTTAATAGATCGGAAAGATCACGATCCAATCGAATGTAAGCATCTTCCATTTCCACCGATTCAATTCCAAATTGATGTCCTATATGATCCACTGCAGAAAAACTAATAGCAAGAAAATCGGTGATGCTATCATCTCCTAATTTCTCTCCTAAAATGGCAGCTAAGGCTACATCTTTAGTCATGGTATTTCCAAAAGGAATATCGGTGATGATGTCATACCGTGTTCCGCGCAAGCTTGGTAAATCATGTGGGAAGATGGGTTTTTCCTCTCCTGTAAATGGAGCTTCGTAAGCATTGTCATCGGGATCAGATTCAGTATATTGTTTAATTAGAAAAACTGTATTCCATGGTTTACTTAAATATTCATCCGCCCATCTTCTATCATTAAATTCAATTAACCATGTTGGTAAATCGTTGCGATACCAAGAGCTGGTAATAAATTTTCCAGTTAGCCCATCAAACCAATACGCTTGTCCACTACGCCCACCCGGCAAGATAGCACCTCTGTTTTTTAAAGATACAGAAATCACTTTCGCTTTCATGTGAGTAGCTACACGCAATTGATCGGTAATGGTAGTCGTTAGTAAACGCGAAGGCGAACAATTTCCTTCTGTAGAAGTAGTTCCAACAGAAGTGACTTTGGAATCCGAAACACAGTTTACTGTATCCATAGCAACTAAATCGAACCAATCATTTCCTGTTATACCATGATACGATGGAGTTGTGCCTGTGTAAATGCTGGCATGGCCCGGACCCGTATGCGTAGGTGCGTAATTGTATTGTGTGTTTTTACAATTAAATCCTTCGTTAATTAATCGTTTGAATCCACCATTTCCAAACTTATCCCAATAGCGTGAAATAAAATCAGGACGCATCTGATCTACCACAACACCCACCACCAATTGAGGGCGATTAGAGTTGCTTTGCAGATAGAAAGTGGGGCAGGGCGATGAAGAGGGCAATGATGAAATTTCTCATACAACAAATGTAATAATAATTCAAGATAGGGAATTAGAATTCGTTGCTAATAAATGATGAAGAAACTGTAAATTAATAATTTTATTTTTTTTGATAAATCAATGGTTTGTAACACAGAAAACCGAATCTGACAACGATTACTCTTCTCTAAAATTTGCCACAGGAGCCCCGACTCAACTCTGAAGGAAGGTGAAATAAAATATCCAATTTCTCCTATGTTTCGAAAGCGATCAAAATTTGGAGTTTTATTATTTATGAAAATCTCATTTGAAAGAGAAAGGTAAACGGCACCAGGTACAATTTCTTTTTTGTTAAGAGGACACTGTAAATTTAAACTATAACGAAATCGAAGTATGTCTTGAACTTTAAAATAGCGCTGTTCGAGACGATAGCGATGGTTTATCGATATTCTGCCAAACTGATTTCCAAAAAGTAGTTGCTGAAAGAGTCGATTCTCATCTGTATTAATTTTTGCATCATTTCGTGCATTGTATTTTGAAGTATTTGCATAGCGGCACCCGCTGATAAATGCAAATTGTGTTTTTTAATTCGATAGTAAATGGATCCCCGAATGATACTTTGTTCAAAGTCGTGAATAAATGTATAGTTTCGAAATTGATAATCGAAAATGAAACCTGTATTATTGGATAGTCTTACTTGATTATTATAGTTTATCCAACAACCTAATGTCTTGGGTTGAGAATAGGAGGTTAAACTGATTTGTAAAAAACAAATAAAAAATAAATAAAATTTGCTGTTGATTCTTATTTTTGAATTTGCCATGCTGCCCAGAATGCAAGTAAACATGCAATGATGCTGATGAGTATGTAAGCGAACGCCAATAGAAATTGTCCGTTTTTTATCATCTCAAAATTTTCCATGGTGAATGTTGAAAATGTACTTAGTCCACCACAAAATCCAACACTGAGTAATAATCGTTGTTGTTCATATTGACCAGGCTTTAATAACATAAAACCAGAAAGAAATCCTACTAGAACAGCAGCAAGAATATTGGCCGTGAAGGTGTGCCACGGAATGGTAAACGTATCATTTCGTTGAATGATCAAGCCAATCAAGTAACGTATAACACTTCCTAATCCGCCACCTAAAAATACAAGTAGAATATTATTCATGTTCTGATTTTAATGGGTCTTTTGAATTCACAATTATTTTCATCAAGGAAGAAAAAAGCAAAGCGATTATAAATCCAAGAATCCATCCACAGAGAATATCGAGCGGATAATGTGCACCTAAATACATCCTGCTGTATCCATTGATTAAAACGAAAACGAGTAGTGCGATTCGTAAGTTTTTATACTTCGAGGGCAAGACTAAACCTATAAAAACTGCCAACGCCATGGTGTTTGCTGCATGCGAACTAACAAATCCATATTTCCCACCACAGGCATTGTTAACTAAGTGAATTAAGTCTTGAAGTGCAGGTTCATGACAAGGACGAAATCGTAATGTGGTATTTTTTAATAGCGTGGAAAGTTGATCAGTGGTTGCCGTCATGGCTGCAATAATCGGCAGAAAATAAATAGTTTTCTTGCCATAATTTCTGTACAAGATGTATAAAAGCAAAGCATAAAAGGGAATCCATGTCCATTTATAACTGGACCAGAAAAAGATAAAGTCTAACAGTGGATCATGTGCGCCATTGATCGCTAATTCTAATTTCGTATCGATTTCATGAAGCCAAGCCGGCAATACCATCTTTTTTATCGAGCAAGAAAGGAGCGTTCATTCATTTGATCCCACAGCACATCCTTTAGTTGAAGAATATTTTTATTTCCTACAGACGAAATAAATAAAACGGGAATAGGTGTGCCATCCGATTGTTTGTCTTTAGGAATTTCAGCTAATAAAGCTTTCTCTAATTCATCATCAATCATATCGCATTTAGAGATTGCAATCACTCGACGCTTGTCTAATAATTCCGGATTATGTAATCGCAATTCGTTCAACAGAATTTCATATTCTTTGATGATATTACCCGTGTCCACTGGAATCAAAAATAGTAGAACAGAATTTCGTTCAATGTGGCGAAGGAATCGAGAACCTAAGCCTTTTCCTAAATGTGCGCCTTCAATAATTCCAGGAATGTCGGCCATCACAAACGATTTATTATCTCGGTAAGCAACGATTCCTAAGTTTGGAACCAAGGTAGTGAATGGATAATTCGCAATCTCCGGTTTAGCAGCAGAAACGACAGAGAGCAATGTGCTTTTACCGGCGTTCGGAAATCCGACTAACCCAACATCGGCTAATAATTTTAATTCTAAAATTTTCCACAGGTCTTGTCCGGGTTCGCCTGGTTGAGCAAAGCGTGGCGTTTGTTGTGTGGGTGATTTAAAAAATTCATTTCCTTTTCCACCTCTACCTCCAGGAACAATAATTTCTTCTTGTCCGTCGTGTTCAATTTCAAAATGTACCTCTCCAGTTTCTGCATCACGCGCCACGGTTCCAATAGGAACTTCTAAAATTACATCTTCACCATCAGCACCGGTTTTTAATCCACTTCCTCCTGGACCACCTGCATCAGCAATAACATGTTTTCTATACTTTAGATGTAATAACGTCCAAAGTTGTGCATTCCCTTTTATAATGATGTTTCCACCGTGGCCACCATTTCCACCGTCAGGACCCCCTTTTGCTGTGAGCTTGTCACGGTGTAGATGCACAGCACCCGCACCACCCGCACCCGAGCGACAGCAAATTTTTACGTAATCAACGAAGTTAGTTCCTGACATGTTTTTTTTAATTAAGTCCCGATAGCTATCGGGATCAGAATTCAGAATTAAGAATCCCCCGCCCCCCATTTTTCAATTCAGAATTCAGAATTTCCCCCGCCCCTTTTTTTATTTAAGAATTATAAATTTCCACACACTTCTTTTTAATTGGGATTCTGCTTGCCACATGCAAGTTCGGTATTAAGTAACAATAAGAATCAAAATCAAAATTGCCACAAATTTTTTATAATTCTGAATTCTGAATTCTTAATTCTGAATTAATAACTGCGCATAACCGCTCAAATATCTCATCCACACTTCCTATTCCATCAATTCCAAAATACTTTTTCTGTTCCTGATAGAAATCACGCACCGGTTCTGTTTCGTTGCGATAAACATCAATGCGTTTTTGAATAACAGCTGGATCGATATCATCAGCACGTCCTGAATCTTTTCCACGTAAGAGTAATCGTTTTCTTAATTCGTCTTCTTCCACTTCTAACGCCAACATCATGGTGATGCTTGTATTTTTAGTGGCTAAGAATTGATCCAACGCTTTTGCTTGCGCCGGTGTGCGCGGGAATCCATCAAAGATGTAACCTTTTGCTTCGGGCGATTTATTCGCTTCTGATTCTAGCATGCGAATAGTAACTTCATCCGGCACGAGTTGACCTTGGTCCATATAACTTTTAGCAAGTGTACCCAATTCAGTTCCGCCTTTTATATTTGCTCTGAAAATATCACCTGTCGATAAATGCACGAGTTGGTAGGCATGAATGAGTTTTACACTTTGCGTGCCTTTGCCGGCTCCGGGAGGACCAAAGAGAACGATGTTCAACATGGAATTATGATTTTAATTGATATATATCTGCTAAGTTTCTTCCAAACCCATCGTAGTCGAGGCCGTAGCCAACCACGAATGCAGGTGGAATTTCAAATCCTACATAGTCGCATTGAATTTTATGTCGTAATGCTTCCGGTTTAAGTAAGATGGTAGCAAAACGAATGCTTGCTGGATTTTTCTTTTTAATTTCTTCAATCAAATAAAGTGCTGTGTCACCAGTGTCAATGATGTCTTCTACAATAATGACTTCTCGACCTTGAATATCATTTTCCAGCCCCATGATACTTTTTACTTTTCCTGAGCTAGAGGTACCTTCATAGCTACTCACACGAATAAAACCGATTTCACACGGCGTTTTGATATTACGAAGTAAATCGGCCATGAAGATCACAGAACCATTTAACACTCCAATCAATAGAGGGTTTTTCCCGCTGTAATCTTTGTCGATGGCTATTCCTAATTCGGCAACCCTCGATTGAATTTTCTCGGCTGAGATGAAGGTGGTAAATATTTTGTCGTGGACTTTAACGTCGGTCATAAGAGCTGCGAAGGTATAAAATTGCCGTGAAGGTGGGGGTTATAATTTGTCTATATCTTGCGGAGTAGAAGAGTGAGAATTGGTAAAGCACTTTGCTTTGGAAGTGTTTTAATTCAGTGCATTAGTCATGAATTAACCGTATTTTAATTGATGAAATTTGACAAAGAAGTGCCATTTATTCTTTGGTAAACATTTGTATTCGTTTAAAACCGATTGAACAATATTTTCGATGTATTTTTGTCCCCATGAGTTTTGAATGCGCAGGAAAAAATTTTCGTCTGGGAATCTTAGGCGGAGGTCAGCTTGGTAGAATGCTGATTCAGGAGGCTATTAACTTGAATATCAGTAGTTCAGTGATGGATCCAGATGCGAATGCACCTTGCCGTCATCTTTGTGATCATTTTGTTCATGCCGATTTCCGAAATGAAGAGGCGGTTTACACTTTTGGAAAGGAGTGTAGCATGATCACCGTCGAAATTGAACATGTGAATACACAAGCATTAATTCGCTTAGAAAAGGAAGGGATTCCAGTTTTTCCACAACCGCATTTGTTGCAACTTGTGCAAGATAAAGGATTGCAAAAACAGTTTTATCAGTCGAATGGAATTCCAACAGCTCCGTTTAAGTTAGTGGATTCAAAAACGGAATTAGCGAAATCGATTTCTGATTTTCCTGTGATGTTGAAGTTACGAACTGGTGGTTATGATGGGAAAGGAGTGATGAAATTGAAAAATGTAAATGATATTCCAACTGTTTTTGATGGATCGTATGTGGTGGAAGAGATGATTGATTTTTCGATGGAGATTGCTGTTATCGTTTCGAGAAATTTGAATGGACAAATAAGTAATTTTCCAGTGGTAGAGATGGAATTTAATCCAGAAGCTAACTTAGTTGAATTTTTATGTAGTCCGGCAAGGATTGAAAAAGAGATGGAATCAAAAGCCATTTCCATTGCGCGTGATGTGATCGATAAAATGAAATTGGTTGGCGTTTTGGCTGTGGAGATGTTTGTTACTAAAGATGGAAAAATTCTAGTAAACGAAATTGCTCCTCGTCCACATAATAGCGGACATCAAACAATAGAAGGAAATGTAACTTCTCAATACGCACAACATCTGCGTGCAATCATGAATTTACCATTGGGAAATACAGAAACCGTTCGACCTGCGGTGATGATTAATTTATTGGGTGAAGCGGCTTATGAAGGCGAAGCTATTTATCAAGGTATCGAAGAAGTATTGAGTTGGCCGGGTGTGTATGTACATCTTTATGGAAAAAAAATCACAAAACCCTTTCGTAAAATGGGGCATGTAACAATAACTGCATTGAAGTTGGAAGATGCAATAGCATTGTCGAGGAAGGTTCAAGCAACGATTAAGGTAGTAAGTAATTAAGAATGCAGAATTAAGAATGCAGAATTGGAAAAATAGTATAGTATATGAAGTAAGTTGCCAATTAAACTCTTAATTAGTAATTAATAAATATGAAACGGAAACAGACTTTTTTATCAAATAATTAATAATCAAAATATGAAAAAGGTATTAGTTGGAATTATCATGGGAAGTGACAGTGATTTGCCGGTGATGAAGGATGCAGCGGAGGTGTTGGATGAGCTTAATGTCAGTTATGAAATTACGATTGTATCGGCTCACCGTACTCCCGAACGCATGTTTGATTATGCACAAAAAGCACATGGCAGAGGAATTAAAGTCATCATTGCAGGAGCGGGTGGGGCTGCACATCTTCCAGGCATGACGGCGAGTGTAACTCCGCTTCCCGTAATTGGTGTCCCCGTTCGTTCTTCCAACAGTATTGATGGATGGGATTCTATTCTTTCCATCCTTCAAATGCCCAATGGTGTGCCTGTAGCCACAGTAGCGTTAAACGCTGCGAAGAATGCAGGAATTTTAGCAGCGCAAATTGTTTCAGTTCAAGATCCAGCATTATTGAATCGAATCATTGCGTATAAAACATCGTTGAAAAATAAAGTGTTGGATGCCGCATCAAAAATGGAAAAGACAAATGCAAAGTCAGCCAAGAAAGTGGTACCAGGTAAAAAAGTAAAAAGTAAAAAGTAAAAAGTAAATAATCTAATTCTTACCATCCTTTCCTTTTTCTAGAGGGGGATTTAATCATTTTGCCATGAAAAAAAATGCCGTATGGCAGCACATTCGATGTGTTGTCTTTATTCTACTTCCGAATTATCTACACGCACAATCGGAATCTATTCCCGATCAAGTGGCTGGTGCAAATTGCTTTTTGTTTTCGCAACATGCAA
Source organism: Bacteroidota bacterium (assembly GCA_016709725.1). GTDB lineage: Bacteria > Bacteroidota > Bacteroidia > AKYH767-A > OLB10 > JAJTFW01. The sequence goes on along the minus strand of JADJMG010000001.1, from coordinate 149,144 downwards.
GTTCTGCTGCGTTTGGAAATCCTTCGATGCCCGACACCAGTGCTGCTTTTTCTTTAGGAACGTACTCTGCTTCTTCCTTTTTAGTAAAGGAGTTAAATGAGTATGGAATAGCTTTTACTACCCGTATTTTGAAGAATAGTTATTTTGGCGGCGGATATCGATATAAAGGATATGCGCTTTACAATACGAGTAAGGCTTCACTTTCATTTAGTCGATTTTTTGGAAAAGCATTCTCCGCTGGAATTCGTGTGGAACATTTTAGTATTCGTCAAGGCGAAGGTTATGGGCAACAACAATTTTGGAATGTGCGTGCCGGAACTACAGTTCGACTCAGTCCACAGCTCTATGCTTCCACTTACCTCGGTGTTCCACTAAAACGAAGTGAAACGGAAAGTAAAACTCCGTTTCATTTTGGTGTCATGTACCGGTTTTCAGATGTGTTTGCTTGCATGATCGAAAGTGAAATGTCGGGTTCAATACCAACTCTTCGAACTTCATTACGCTATCAACCCGCACGGAGAATTGAATTTATAGGAGGAATTGGTGGAAAACCACTCAGCACTTCTTTTGGATTTGTATTAGAGTGTGGATCCATGAAAATTGCCATCGCCACCGCTTACCGACCTGTTTTTGGATTTAGTCCGGCCGTGGGAATTGATTTCGCTACTCCAACCCATAAATAACGTTGACGGCTATGAGAAGAATTGTTTTAATTGGATTGATTTTTAATCATTGGAATTGTTGTTTCGCTCAAACACCCATTACTTTAAGTGAATCGGCTATCGAAACGCAAGCTGAAATGCAAGGAAATAATGAGGGAGGAGAAGTGATTGATCCCGGACAAGATTATTTTTTAAATTTAAATGCAAATGATGTAGCAGAGATTATAACTTCGCCTATCTTAAGTCCTGAACAGGCACAAGCTTTAATTGCACATCGGCAAAAGTTCGGGATGCTTTTAGCGATGGAAGAGTTGCAAGTAACGGGTGCGTTTGATACCTCCCATTTGAGGAAAATAAAACCCTTTGTTTTTTGTGGACAGCCTTTAGTGGATGAACAATTTAAATTCACCGCCTTATTGGCAAGTGCTCGAAATGAAGTGTTGATTCGTTTTAGAAGAAGTCTCCAGGAAAAGGAGGGGTACAGTAAAGACGGAATTTTTCCTTTTTATCAAGGGGATCCCAACCAAGTGATGTTTCGTTATCGAATGCGAGCAGGAAACTATTTTAGTGCCGGTATTGTAATGGAAAAGGATCCGGGAGAAGTGTTGTTTGCCTCGAACAATGGGGGAAGAATGGATTATTTTTCATGGCATGTTTTTATTCGACCCAATCGAATCATACGAACTATTTATTTTGGTGACTATCAATTTCAGTTTGGACAAGGGTTGGTCGCATGGAATGGATTGTCGCTGGGAAAAAGTACGGAAGTGAATCAGTTTTTCAGACGAGGAATGGGCTTTAGGCCTTATGCTTCGGCAGGAGAGGCGGGATACAATAGGGGAGTTGCAAGTTCACTAACCTTTCATGATTGGAGTTTAGATCTTTGGGGATCCTATCGCAAGTTGGATGCGAGTTTGTTTCCTGCGGATACAACTTTTAAAAATTTCGAAGTGAGTAGTATCATTGAAAGTGGACTACATCGCACTTATGATGAAATAAAGAAAAAGGCTTTAATCACCAATTTATCTTCGGGCGCCCATCTGCAATGGGAAAATGGGAGAATCCGCAGTGAATGGACCGTGCATCAGCAGTATTTTAATTATCCATTATGGCCTGGGGATGATCCTTATGAAATGTATGATGCAGATGGAAAATCTTTTTTAAATGCAGGATGGGCCGTTCGTTATTTATTTAACAATGCGACGGTTTATTCAGAGGTAGCGGTTGATCGGCAAATGGATAAATCATTTGTTGGAGGATTGCTGTTGATGCCCGACAATCGTTGGACCCTCAGTTTGCATTTACGCGATTATGGGAAAAGGTATCAATGCATCGGCTGCGATGGATTGAGAGAAGGAAGTAAAACACAGAATGAAAAGGGAATATTAACAGGATTTAGTTGGCAAATCCATCAACAACTGCGATTGCAAGGTTATTTGGATCAGTTTTATTTCCCGTGGTTACGTTATACAACATCAAGTCCATCTAAAGGAAAAGAATGGCTCACGCAGCTTACCTACACTCCGGCTCGAACTACAGAAGCTTATCTACGAATCAAGGAAGAAATAAAAATGAACGATGTGGCAACTAACGGTTACGATGTACCGAAAGAAGCGAAAAAGATAAATGTTCGGGCAAATGTGCAATGGATGTATACTAAAAATTGGGAGTTTCAATCACGGTGTGAATGGGTGGGATTGTCTCAATCAATTGGTAAATCAAATGGATTGATGTTTTTTCAGGAAGTAAGATACAAGCCTTTGGGGAAGCCATATAGTTTGGCTGTACGCTGGTCGATGTTCCAAACAGATTCTTATGAAACACGAATTTATAGCTACGAGCAGGATATGGCGGGCTCATTTAGTCTGCCTGCCTACTCGGATGAAGGCCATAAATACTACTTATTACTACGATATCGAATTGCAAAGGGATTGGATGTTTGGATTCGATATAGTCGGAGTATTTATGCAAAACGCTACAGTACAAGACGTTGATGTCGCACCTAAAGAGGAATTGAAAACTCAACTGAGGTGGCAATTCTAAGTTTTACTTTCATTTTAATGGGAAAATCGAATTTGAGCAAATTGGCCTTTAATATTAGAGTTGTAACCCCTAAATTCGCAATCACACAATACCTAACCAATTATTATGAAACTTAGATTACTCATTATTGCCCTCTTTCTAACGACTTCAACGTTGATGATTCCATCATCGGTTAACGCTGGAACAGGAAGTTATTCAATTCCTGCTGGGATTAAGACTTCAGACTATATGGAACGCACCATTATATTTCGTGTAAAGCCTGAATTTCGTTCACACTGTTCAGTTAATCATATTGAATCAGCTCCAATCAATAAAATCTTAGCAGGGCTTGGACAAACACAGCTATTCAAAGTTTTTCCAAACCATCTACCTCCAGCAACTCCAATGAACGAGCGCGGACAAAAATTGGTAGATCTTTCTTTGATTTATGAATTACATTATAGTGCCAATATGGATTTAGTAAAAGTAATTAATTCATTATTGAACACAGGCATGATGATATATGCTGAAGTAAAATATTTACCTAAAGTGGAATATGTTCCTAGTGATCCTTCGGCTTCTTCGCAATATCATTTGAGTAAGATTGATGCTTATACCGCATGGGATATTCACAAAGGAGATACGAATACCGTTATTGGAATCATTGATACGGGAACCGATTTAGATCACCCAGACTTGGTTGCAAATATGAAAATTAATTATGCAGATCCAGTAAATGGAATTGATGATGATAGCGATGGTTACATTGATAATTTTCAAGGATGGGACTTAGGCGAAAGTGATAATGCTCCAGAAACAAATGCGAACAATCATGGTTCTCACGTTGCAGGTTGTGCTGCTGCTGTCACCGACAACGGGATTGGTGTAGCTGCTCCTGGATTTTATTGCAAGTATTTACCTGTGAAAATCGCCGATGCGACTGGATCACTTACCAAAGCTTATGAAGGAATTGTTTACGCAGCCGATCACGGTTGTCAAGTGATCAATAATTCATGGGGTGGAGAAGGTGGAAGTTCATTCGGACAAAACACCGTGGATTATGCAACGTTCAATAAAAACAGTTTAGTGGTTTGTGCAGCAGGAAATAATAGTTCGAGTAGTCCATTTTATCCTGCGGCTTATAATAATGTGTTGTGTATTGCTGCTACAACTTCTTCGGATGCAAAAGCTAGCTTTTCAAATTATGGCGCTTATGTTGATGTATGCGCTCCAGGAAATAACATTTTTGCTACACAATCTAACAATACTTATGCAGCACAAAGTGGAACTTCCATGGCATCACCAGTTGCAGCAGGTTGTGCTGCTGTGGTAAAATCATATTTTCCAACCTATACCGCAGCGCAAGTTGGGGAACAACTTCGTGTTACCGCTGACAATATTTATGGCGTTTCGGGAAATGCAGGATTTCCAAATATGTTAGGAACTGGAAGAATTAATTTTCTAAATGCTTTAACATTAAATGGACCTTCTGTAAGAATGAGTAATCGTGTGATCACCGATAATAATGATAATATTTTAATAGTGAATGATAGCATGTTTATCACTGCTGATTTTACTAACTACCTTGATCCAACCAATAATTTAATTGCAACCTTAACTGTAATTTCTCCCTATGTAACAATTGTAGATGGTTCCACCACTTTGGGGGCGATTCCAACATTGGGTGTTACAAATAACAATGCGGATCCCTATATTGTGAAAATTAATTCAAATGCACCTCAAAATATTTTGGTGACTTTCAAGGTGACTTACCAAGATGGATTGTATAATGACTTTGAAATTTTCCAAGTTACTGTTAACGTTGATTATTTAAACATTACCATCAATGACGTGCATACAACGAATTCAAGTAAAGGTCGTATTAGTTACAATGGAACAGGTCAGGCAGAAGGATTGGGATTTGATTATAATTCACAAGGAACCATTACTTATGAAACTGGACTTATGATTGGTACGAGCAACAGTGTTGCCGATAACGTACGTGGCGCCTCAGGAACCGACAATGACTTCTTACCCGTAGCGACTATTCAAAAATATGAGCCAGGTATATGGTCCGACTTTTGATACTTATGGAAAGTTTAACGATAACATCAATTCAAATCCAATGGGATTATTAGTTGATTATCGTTCGATGTCTTGGTCAACAGCACCATTTACAAAGTTTCATATTTTCGAATATACTATTCACAATAATGGTGTAAGTACATTGAACAATCTTTATGCTGGAATATTTTCTGATTGGGATATTCAAACCTTTGCAAATAATAAAGGAGATGAAGATGTAGCGCTGAAAATGGGTTATGTGTATTGTACCGACGCCAATGGTTTGTTTGGTGGAACAAAAGTGTTGACACCTGGAGCATTTATTCATAATGCAATTGATAATATTACAGGTGGTGCGGGTGGATTGGACTTGTCAAATGGATTTGATACCAATGAAAAATATTTGTCATTGAGTACACAGCGGTCTACTTCTGGTGGTGCTGGAACAGGTAACGATGTTATTGATGTAGTCAGTACTGGACCTTTTACATTGTCACCTGGCGATTCAACGGTAGTAGCTTTTGCTTTAATTGCAGGAAATGAGTTAAGCGATTTATCAGCTAGTGCAACACAAGCGCAAATTAAATATGATTTAGTCACAGCGTTAAACGAGAATAACCCAAGCGGAATTTATACAGCTAATGCTTATCCAAATCCAAGTAATGGATTTATTACGATTCCACTTTATTTGCAAACAACTGGAGCGTTGTCTATTGAGTTGTATGATTCCATGGGTAAACTAATTTCATCAGCGGCCTTAGGAAATCGAAATGCAGGTGAACAGCAAGTACAAATGGATTTGAGTACTTTGTCAGTTGGTCTATATCATTATAGACTCTTCAATGAGAAGGGGTCAGTTGGTGGTACGATTCAGAAAAATTAATAATAAATATCAATTTTAGAAAAGTCCTGGGATTATATTCCAGGACTTTTTGTTTGCATTAACCGCGTATCTTAGCAAAAGAATTTATTTCTAAAATTAAGTTTCTGCGGACATCGTTATTATTTCACTTGCTATTCTCATTTCCATGGTTGGTTTGATGGGATGTGTCGTACCAGGATTGCCAGGAACGCCTCTTAATTATATTGCGATGTGGATGATCCAGTGGGTTTCGCATCCATTTGAAAAATCGACACTTCTCATTTATGGAGTACTTACTGTCGCCATTGTTGTAATCGATTATATGTTGCCTGTTTGGTTTGCAAAAAAGTATGGTGCTACTAAGCAAGGAATTTGGGGAAGTATCATTGGAATGGTATTGGGAATTTTCTTTACTCCTGTGGGGATGATTCTCGGAATGATTATAGGCGCCATTGTAGGTGATCGGTTAGCAGGAAAATCTACAAGTGAAGCTACACGATCTGGATTTGCTACATTTTTTGGAACACTTTTATCAATGGGGTTAAAGTTGGGCGTTTCTTTTTTAATTTCTTTCTTCGTATTTTATCAGAGCTTTAAATATTTTTATAAATAACACAGAAGTCCTATGGGAATGAAGTATCGAACGGCACAAGAAGCCATCAATTCAATCAAAAGTGGGCAAAGAGTTTTTATGCAGGGGAGCGCCGCAACTCCATCAATATTATTAAAATCACTTTTTGAAAGAAAAGGTGAATTGAAAAATGTAGAATTAGTCAGCATAAGTACATTGGGAAATGTTGTCTTCAACTCAAAAGAGTTAGGAGAAAGTTTTTTTATTAATTCACTTTTTGTTTCAGATAGTGTTCGTGAGATGGTAAATAGCGATTGTGGTGAGTATGTCCCCGTTTTTTTAAGTGAGATTCATTTATTGTTTGAAAGAAATATTTTAGAGCTTGATGTGGCGCTTATTCATGTATCTCCTCCTGACAAACATGGCTTTTGTTCTTTAGGGACATCAGTGGATGTGACCCGATCGGCAGTGAAGAATGCAAAGCAAGTGATTGCACAAATCAATAAGCAAATGCCGCGCACACATGGTGATGGAATTATTCATATGGATGAGATAGATGCATTCTTAGAAGTCGATGAGCTCTGGCCAGAAGTGAATTACGAAAAAAGTGTTGATGATGCAGATCGTGCCATAGGTAAATTTTGTGCGGAATTAATAGAAGATGGATCCACTTTACAAATGGGTATCGGAGCCATTCCCGATGCTGTTTTATCATGCTTGCATCAGCATAAAAATTTAGGTGTGCATACCGAAATGTTTTCAGATGGAATTATTCCGTTGGTAGAAAAAGGGGTGATCAACAATAAAAATAAAAAAAATCATCCGGGGAAAATTGTAACCGGTTTTGTGATCGGAACAAAAAAGTTATACGATTTTGTTGACGATAATCCGCAGGTTGCATTTTTAGATGTGGGCTATGTAAACGATACCAAAGTGATTCGTGCGAATCCGAAAGTGGTTGCCATTAATTCAGCAATTGAAATAGATATTACTGGACAAGTTTGTTCCGATTCTATCGGCACCTATCAGTATTCAGGAGTAGGAGGGCAGATGGATTTTATTCGCGGTGCCGCATTATCGGAAGGTGGAAAGCCCATCATCGCCATGAAATCCATTGCGAGAAATGGTGCGTCTAAAATTGTCCCATTACTTAAAGAAGGTGCGGGTGTAGTCACTACAAGAGCACACGTACATTATGTAGTGACAGAATATGGTGTTGCTTATTTGTTCGGAAAGAATTTAAGACAGCGAGCCATGGCTTTATTGAATATTGCACATCCTATGCACCGAGAGTGGTTAGAAAAGGAAATAATTAAGCGATTTGGCGCTTAGCATACAAACTTAAAATGGCCTTAGTATTCCAATTTATAAGTGATTTTAGACTAATTTACCAATGAAATTCGTAATTCCTACTTCGTAATTGATTGATATGTAATGACTATAGGTTATTTTAAAATATATTTTGGAACTATTGGTACAGATTCTATCTTTGCAGTCCCATTAAAAAATAGGGAGCATAGCTCAGCTGGTTCAGAGCATCTGCCTTACAAGCAGAGGGTCACAGGTTCGAACCCTGTTGCTCCCACAACAAAGCCACTTCTCAAGAGTGGCTTTTGTATTTCTTACCAAATGGTAGTTGAAATACGTATAATTTGATTTATTTCATTGTTACATTTCTTAAAAACCCTTTTTACATGCATTATCTATACATCATATACTCTCCTTTATTGGACAAATATTATGTTGGTGAAACCAATGACATCCAGCGGCGAATACCGGAACACCAAACTCGCACCTTTAAGGGGAGTTATACTTCACAAACCAATGATTGGGAATTAAAATTAAGTCTCCTTTTTGAAAACATCAACCAAGCCAGAAAGGCGGAAGCTTTTATTAAAAGAATGAACTCAAAAAAGTTCATCGAAAAACTTATCCTTGACAGTGATTGGTTTTTGGAAAAATTTAATAGATAATCAGAGGTCACAGTCGCGAAGCCTCGCGACGAACCCTGTTGCTCCCACAACAAAGCCACTTCTCAAGAGTGGCTTTACTTTTAGCAGTAATTGGAATAACTAAAAAGCAAGAGGTCGAACCCTGTTGCTCCCACTTCAAAAGCCACTTCTCAAGAGTGGCTTTACTTTTATCAATATTTTTTAGAAAAGAACCCCAGCGGGGTTCAATCTTATTAGCAACGCAAAAAATTAAAATGATCACAAACCCAGCGGGGTTGAACATCGGCGACGTTGTTTTACGATAAAGTATGACATTGCAATCAGCACAATAAAATTATTTGTTTTTAATTTCAAATTCTATTCAGAAAGATTATCCATCTTATGCAGAAATTAAATCTTTTAATTTTTTAAAAAATATTCCCAATTTATAAAAAACAAAAAAGGCTGATTCATCGAACCAGCCTTTTAAATAATTTGTAGTTTAATTATTTCGCAATCACCATTGGGAATCTTGATACAGAACCATTGCTTTCCGCAACGAGTGTGTAATGTCCAGTAGCTAAATCACGAACTGGAATAACAATTTCTTGTGCATTTCCAGTTAAGTACATGCTTTGTGATTTTACAATACGTCCTTGTACATCATAAATGTTGAAATTCGTATTTCCCGCTTTAGAAGTATTAAATCTTAAATGCGCACGATCAGTAGCTGGATTTGGATAAAGTGTAGCTGACGTTAATAATTCAGTCTCATTTAAACCTACACTTAAGTTACCTGTTACCAAGATATCATCTACAGCAATTAAGTTGTCATCAAATGCATTATGATGAAACGCGATATAGATAGTTTGACCAGCATATTGTGCTAAGCTCACACTAAATGGACGTAGTAAGCCAATGAACGCAGAGGAGTCTGCATCAAATTCTACATAAGTCGAATCAGAACCATGAACAAATCCAGGAGAGAATCCATATAAACTAAAATCGAAACCATTGGTAGCAGCACCTGTTAAATATTCAGCGGCTCTAAATATTGTATCCGTAAAACTTGGTTCGTAATTGTTCGTTGTGGAAACAAGGATTTCGTATCCATCCAAATAGCGGGGAGTTTGACGTGGTGCTGATCTCCAATTTAAGACAGCTGCGTTGTCTACAATTACAACGGGAGGTGTAATGAAGTAGTTGTCACAAGCAGCGGGTGAATTGAACCAAGATGAGCTGAATACGCAACCGGTAGAATCAAATCCGCCAAATGCATTGGGATTCCAAAACCAATTCTGTGGTCTGCTGTTGGCGTCCGCTAATCCATCTACATCAAAACTCACCCAAACGGTATCGTTTCCATTATTGAAAGCAGACCAGTTAAGGGAATTGTCAACGTCGAAATTGTCATAAAGTAATGTGTCGTTCTGTGCCTTCGCATAAAAGGTACTAGACAAAATAAATAATAAGAGTGTAATTTTTTTCATGGTGTGTTTGTTTTGAAATGTAAAGGTAAGGGTTTTTACGCCTTTTTTTCAAATAATTTCCGCAACTGTAAAAGTGCTACCTCCCACAAATATCAAATCTTTAGATTTTGCATTTGATTTGGCGGATTCTAAGGCTAATGTCACGGAGTCGTAAGTATCTCCATGTAAGTCAAATAGCTGAGCATTAGCTTGAAGAATTTGGGGAGACAGCCCACGAGGAATATCCGCTTTGCAAAAATAATATTGAGCTGATTTTGGAAGCATTTTTAGCATTTTACTAAGGTCTTTGTCATCAACAACACCCAAAATAAAATGTAATTTTTTATACGGAATTTTTTCAATCATACTGAGCACTTCTATCAAACCTTGCTCGTTATGCCCCGTATCACAAATGGTCAGCGGATTTCTGGAAAGTATTTGCCAGCGACCTTTTAATCCTGTATTTTCTTTTACAGAAGAAAGTCCATTTCGAATATGCGCATCGGTAAGAGCATATTTTTCACGGATTAAATCAATGGATTGAAATACGCCTAATAAATTTTTTAATTGATATTGTCCAGTGAGATCACACGATACAGAATTTAAATATTCAATATTATTTTTTGAAACTGAAAATTGCATTCGATCTTCTAATAAATTAAAGTTATTGATTTCGATATTAAAGTTTGCATCTGCAAAATAAATTTCCGATTTTTTTTCTTTTGCAATGTTGGTGAAGATGGATTTAGTTTCATTTTGTGTTTCACTGATAACGACAGAAATATTTTCTTTCATGATGCCGCCTTTCTCAACAGCAATTTTCTCGAGCGTGTCACCCAACAAATTCATATGATCCCATCCAATGTTGGTGATGATGGAAAGTTCGGGAGAAATAATGTTTGTTGAATCGAGTCGACCTCCCAATCCCGTTTCAATCACATTAAGATCTGTTTTCATTTCATCGAAATAAGAAAAGGCCATGATGGTACTCATTTCAAAAAAGGATGGTTGAATTTCATCGTACAACTTTTTGTTTTTCTGCACATAGTTCACTAGCCAATCTTCAGAAACCATTTCTCCGTTGATTTTAATGCGCTCTCTGAAATCTTTAAGATGTGGTGAAGTGTACAATCCAACCTTGTATCCCGCCTCTTGTAAAATCGATGCAAGCATGTGAGATGTGCTTCCTTTGCCATTGGTACCTGCTACGTGAATACATTTTAAATACTGTTGCGGATTTCCTAATGCGTTTGCTAACGCAAGGGTATTATCTAAATTGGGTTTATAGGCAGCGGCTCCCACACGATGAAACATGGGCAAGGCCGAGAAAAGATAATTGATGGTTTCCTGATAGTTCACTGATCAAAAATACGAATCCGTTAGTAAAGTGACTATCCTTTAAATAAATTATTTACTATGATTAATACTTACTTTAAACGCAGCGGTCGCAACGTTTCGCAGCGGAACGCAGCGGTTTCACAGCGTAGCAATTCACCAATCCACCAATTCACCAATCCACCAATTGATTAGCGTAAAATAAAATTAAAGGTAATGCTCCCTTTCTGCTCCTCAACTCCTTGCGGACTTGGACTAAATTTCGCTTTCTTGGCTGCATCAATTGATTTTCGTACAAGGGTAGCGTTAGTAATGGTACTTCCGCGTGCGGGACCATCAGCGCGTAAAACATTGCCACTTTTATCAACGATGATTTCTATAACGACTCTACCTTGTTCTTGTGAACGATCTTCTAATTTGGGTAGACTTCTAAAATTTCTTCCTGTTAAATCAAATCCAATTCCGGCGCCATCTCCATTTCCACCACCACTTCCTGTTCCACTTCCTCCGCCAGATCCTGTTCCCGTTCCATCACCATTTCCGCCGCCGTTTCCACTGCCTGTTCCGCCCGTTCCATTCCCAGGTTGTGTTCCAGTAGGAGAGCCCGAGCTTCCTTTTTTTCCAGGATACAAACTTCTTGGATCTGCTTTTCGTTCTTCCACTTTTGCTAATACAGGTTCCTTAATAACCGGCTTCGTGGTAGGTTTAATATCTTTCTTTTTATCGGGCTTCGGATCTTTTTTCTTTTCAGGTTGATTGATCGCTACGGTTTCTTCAACATCGGATGTAATAATTTCATCGTCTTTGTTGATGGTAGTTTCTTGCGTTTGTGGAGTTACTGGTGGTGCATCATTAAATTCTAATGTCCCAAACTCAACAAAGCTTCCACCACCACCACCGCCTGCTAATCCCTCTTCCCAAGGTGGATTTTGAGAGGTGATATACAAAAACATAAGCATGATAAATAATGCTGCATGTATCAGTAATGTTAAAAAAACAGCTCGGTATTGATGCGCTTTCATTATTGTACTGCTTCTTTTGTGAGATTGGTTGCAGCAACCATTTTAATTTTATTCTTGTTGCCAATGTCTAAAAGAAAAACAACTTCTTGCCAAGGAACCGATTTATCTACTTTCAATAATGCTGTAGGGTCAACTTGTCCAGCCACCGCTGCAGCAACAGCTGCTTCAACGCCTTCACGTGGAATTACATTTTGGTCAACAACAAATTGCATATCTGCAGTGACAGCAATTACAACAGGATGTTTCACGCTCTGTATTCCCGTTTTCGAATTCGGTAAGAGTAATTTTAATACCGATGGCGTGGCCATGGTAGAAGTGATTAAGAAGAAAAGCAACAGGAAGAACATGATGTCATTCAGCGAATGACTGTAAACTTCCGAAGCTGCTTTTTGTCGGCGTCTTAGGTTCATGGTTTAACAGGTTCTTCGAGTAAGTCTACAAATTGTACGGCACTAATCTCCATTTTATTGATAACACGATCGATGCGTTGCATCAAGTAGTGGTAGAAAGAATATGCAATCATACCCACCAACAATCCAGAAGCACTGGAAATCATTTTTACATAGAGACCCCCTGAAATAGTATCAATTTCTAAACTACTTTGCAATGAAATTTGATAGAAGATTTTAATTACTCCGAAAATGGTTCCTAAAAATCCAAACATCGGTGCAATTCCAGCAATGGTTCCTAAAAATCCCATATTCTTTTCCATCAAAAATACCTCGAGCTTTCCTTGGTTTTCAATGGCCGATTCAATGTCGCGGATAGGTTTACCTAAACGAGCAAGTCCTTTGTCAATCATTCTTGCAATCGGACTATCCGTCGCTTTGCATAAACTTCTAGCGGCAGGAATATTTCCTTGATGAACTTGATCTCGAATTTGATTCATGAAGTTTTGATCGAGACGGCTGAATTTCATGATCACAAATAGGCGTTCGAAGAAGATATAAAAGGACAAAATACTAAGGATTGCGATCGGGTAGAGGATAGGTCCACCTTTGCTGGCCATTTCCCAAAGCGACATACTTTGCTCAGTAGGAGCAGGTGGAGTAAGGGATGCCGCGGCTTGTGCAGCAGTATCGGTCAGCGTAGATGTAATCTGAAGAAGTATTGACATAGAATGCGGAATTTACGATTTTAAGAATGTGTAAAGGTAGAATTCCGATAGTCGAAGTATTTTTAGAGTGGATGCAATTGCTAACAATATCATGTTAACAAGGATATGCTGTAAACGAAGATGAATGTGGATTATTGCGGGTAAAATTGGAGGAAAGTCTTAAAAGTTGAATAAACTGATTTCAATTATTCTATAAATTTCATTTGTTCTGGTCATCAAAATTCTGATCCTGATAGTTATCGGGTCAGAATTCTGCATTCTGAATTCTGCATTCTGAATTCTGAATTAACTCTCATCAAACCATCCCGAATACATCAAATAATTATTCGCAATGCCTTCAATTAGTGTTTTGGTTTGTTCAGCATCGATGGACTTAACTTTTTTCGCTGGAACGCCTGCATAAATAGAACCCGATTCTACAATGGTATTTTCTAAGACAACTGCACCGGCAGCAATGATGGAGTTGGAATGTACCACGCAATGATCCATCACAATAGCTCCCATGCCTACCAACACATTGTCGTGTAATGTGCAACCATGCACCAATGCATTGTGTCCGATGGAAACATTGTTTCCAATAACCGTTGCTGCTTTTTGATAAGTGCAATGTATGACAGCACCATCCTGAATGTTTACTTTATTACCGATGCTGATGGTGTTTACATCTCCACGTACCACCGCGTTAAACCATACACTACAATCGTTGCCCATTACAACTTGACCAACAATAGTGGCATTGTCGGCGATAAAACAATTTTCTCCAAACTGTGGATGTATTCCATGAACTGGTTTTATGAGGGGCATTTTGAATCTACTATTTTAGTTTTTCTTAAATTTTTTGAATGCGAGGTATTCTGTTTTACTTATGACATGTTGTACTGATTCTTCTCCAAAAACATCATTGAACTTATCGAATTTTAATCCGCATTTTTCAAGTACTCGTAACGAAGCTAAATTCGCTACTGCTGATCTGCCAATAATTCTTGTTAATTCTAAATCATCAAATCCATGTTGAATGCAACGATTCGCTGTTTCTGTTGCATACCCTTGACCCCAATATCTTTTGAAGAAGCGATAACCAATATCTACCTCGCGATCTTCCGGTAAATATTTTAATCCGCACCATCCTAAAATGGTTCCGTCCTCTTTACTTTCAACAACCCATCTACCCATGCCATACTTTTTATTTCGCGCATCCTGCAACGTTGTGTTTCGAGGACATATTTCATGGTTAGTGTCGGATAAATCGTTTGCTATCATTAATACTATAATCACTATTACTAAATCGAATGGTGTATAATCCTCTGCTTAATTTTTCTGCAGGTAAATTGAAGTAAAGTGTTCCAATTTCAGAATAAAAATTTGAACTTAATACTAATTTTCCATCGGCACTAAATATTTCCAAGCGCATAGGTTCAACGAGATTATGACTCAAGCTACACCATGTGTTTTCATTTCCTGCTGGATTCGGATAGATGTTTATGTTGAAGGTTAACTCACTTGGATCAACTCTACGTATAGGAGATAGTTGTGAAAGTCCGTTGTTATCAAAAATGGTGAGTCGGTAGTAAGTACTTGTGTCTAAGATGTCAGGATCTAACCATGAATACAAAGCAGTACTTCCTAAACTTCCCGTTGCATTTTTAATATCTGCAAAATTATAAACGACAGCATCTGTCGATTTTTCAATGTTGAAATAATCAGTGTTGAATTCATTTAATGTTGACCAGTTAAGCAATGCATGGTCACCTGATTTCACTGCTGTGAAACTGAGTAATTCAAATGTTGGAGCGTCTGCATTTCGTGTGAACCAAACGGGTGCTGTCCAAATTTTATTTCCATCGGCTTGAGTAATTTCAGCGAAATAATAATAGGTAGTTGCTACAGGAATGATATGCGTATAACTCATCGAATCAGCAAAAGTGCTGAATACAAAATCGTAGCACGAGTACCACTACCTGGAACACCGTAAAATATTTTTATACTGTCGGTGTTTTCATTGTCAGGATCATCTACTACAAGTCTTATTTGTGGATCTTGATTTGCACTGCAACTGGTTCCCATACCATACCCACTTACTGAGAAATAAATTTTAGCATTCCAATCATCAGAAGCATAGAAACTACTTCTGCGAAACGCTTGCATGATCGACTTACGGTTAAGGCTATCCGTAATTACTACGGTTCTTCCCGTATGTGATCGACCAAAATTGATATTGTGATTGTCGTGATCAAAACCCGGAGCTACATGATACCCTACTTTCAATAAATCAAGATAGCGTGATAAGTGTGTAGATGTTGGTAAATCACTATACGTTGTATCTGTTGAGAATGCAGGACCACTTTTAATGGCTAAACCCACAATCGCCGAATCCCAGAGTGAATTGTATGGGTTGTTTTGTATTCCACCAAAATCGGTCGACTCCATATGTGCGAGGTAAGCAAACGCACTATCTCCTCGCGCAGCAACCATATTGAATAAAGAATTATAATCAGACTGTGCATTAAAAATATCATAGTTTCCCGATTCCCATCCGATTAAACTATCAATTCCATAGATGACAACGTGACCACCTGTACTGATAATTCCCCATTCCATTCCGTACATGGTAGGAAAAATTCCATCTAAATTTGTTGAATCAGCTTCCGCAATTCCTTTGTGATAATCGGGTCTTTGCATACCACCTCCGGAGTGGTTATGATCCGAAATTCCCCAAAAATTTACATTCAATGCTTTCGTTTGTACGTATTCAAAACACGATTTTGCAGTTAAATAGTTTGGATCATTGGCCATATTTCCATCCGAATACTCGCAATGTGAATGAATATTTCCGAACCAAAATTGACTTTGAGCATTCCCGTTACTCACAATAAATAAAAAGAGCAGGCTAAAACCCACCTCCTTTAAATTTGAAAATAGGGGGTAAATCGGCTTATTAATTTCTGTCGGGTCTTGGTCATTTTTTATTGGAGCTATTGAATAACAATCAAATGCGAATTAATGAATCGCCTTGTGAAGGTGATTAACATTTAAATATTCTGATTGTTTACAAGCTCTATCAAAATTACAGTAATTTTTTATAATTCTCTTCCTCCATGGATTACTTTTGCCAAAGATTTTTGTAGTTTAACCAACTGAAATATGAAATTCCCACGAATGAATCATTCGATGAAGCGATTAGTTAGAAATTATGTGTTGATAGTAGGGTGTATCCTTTTTAGTGGGATGGTTTCTGCTCAATCAACGATTCCCTCTTCATCAAAACGAATTGGTGCTGTAACAAAGAAGCCCATTGTGCAAATTGTAGATCGAAGAGCCATGCTCATAGATAGCTTGTCTTCTTTTGTAGATTATATTTTAGTACAACAAGATTCCTTGAAGCAAATCATGCAATCGCAAAAGGAACGAATGGATTCCAGTATTTCTGCTTTGGAAGAGGTGAGTGCCGAAAATGCAAAGCTTAAAGAATCTTTAAAAGATGCACAAGGTGATACCTTGCAATCAAATCATACCAACTCCATACTTTTTATTTTTAATGTGGGTGTAGGAATATTTTTATTGATTGCATTGTTGTGGATGTTTATGAAAAAGAAAAGTGATGGCGAAAGAGAGGATGATGAAGTATCAAATAAATCAAATGGGAAGGTGAGTAAAGATGAAAGTTTCGATCACAAGTTAGATCGCATTCAAAAACTTGGAACTTTAAGAGATAAAGGATTATTGACGGATGAAGAATTTAATTTGCAAAAAAGTCAAATTCTAGGAGAGTAAAAAAGGAAGGGAAAGGAAGATGCGAAGTATAAGTACACAGTTTAGAAAAGTAACTCCGGTACTCCTCATTTCGTGGATTGTCACTACGTTGACTTTACTTATTTCCATTTTTGTAAGTATCAATAAGGATATTGAATTGGATAATTTTACACAAGATCCCAATGCGCAGTTTAATGCACCATTTTATGTTGGGTTCTTTTCGAATGTTGGAATTATGATTTGGAGTGCCGCATTATCAATTTGTTTTTATGGTGCTTGGCGCACCGATGCTAAAACGGATAAACGAGCCCAAGAGTTTTTAATTTTTAGCGGCTTAATCACGATGTTGATGACCTTTGATGATTTATTTCAATTACATGAATTGGTTTTTCCGAAGTATTTAAGTATTTCTGAAAATATGGTGTATCTCACATACCTCAATATTTACATGATTTATTTTATTCGTTTTAGACGACAGTTATTGAATTCTGATTTTATTGTGTTAGGAATTGCATTCTTCTTACTTGGACTATCTACCATCATTGATATTCTTCCCTTGCCCATTGAAAAAGATACTTTTTTGGAAGACGCTATAAAATTATTGGGCGCCATTACCTGGTTAATTTATTTTGTTCGTACTGCAGATGAAGTGGTGGAGAAAAATAATGTGAAGTAGTTGCCTTTAGTTTGCTTTTACGCATGTTGGCTGAGGTTCTCGAGTGTTGACCGAGGGAACTCGCACGTTGGCTGAGGCTCTCGATGCCAACACTTATTTCAACGCCCCCTCCTTAATACTTTCCACCACCGCTGGGTCCAAGAGCGTAGAAGTATCTCCTAAATTATTCATCTCGCCTTCTGCAATTTTTCTTAAAATTCTACGCATTATTTTTCCTGAGCGTGTTTTTGGAAGTCCACTGACAAATTGAATTTTGTCGGGCTTCGCAATGGCGCTAATCATTTTTGTGACGATGGAAAGTATTTCGATACGGCTTTGATTGGGATCTTCCAACACATGATCACAAATTACGTAAGCATAAATTCCTTGCCCTTTAATGGGATGCGGAAATCCAACCACCGCCGATTCGATCACATGCGGATGTTCGTTGATGGCATTCTCTACTTCCGCAGTACCGAGGCGATGACCGGAAACGTTGATGACATCATCCACGCGACCAATAATTCGATAATAATGATCGTAGTCTCTTCGACATCCATCTCCTGTAAAATATAAATTTGGATAGGTAGAAAAATAATTCAATCGACAACGTTCATGATCGCCATAGGTTGTTCGAATCATTCCTGGCCACGGGAATTTAATGCATAAGTTTCCTTCTACATTGATTCCTTTTATTTCATTGCCTACACCATCTACTAGAATAGGTTGAATTCCTGGAAGAGGTAAGGTCGCAAAAGTGGGTTTAGTAGGAGTGATGTGCGCCAGAGGAGAAATCATGATTCCACCCGTTTCCGTTTGCCACCAAGTATCTACAATCGCACATTTTCGGTTGCCAATTTTTTCATGATACCATTGCCACGCTTCTTCGTTGATGGGTTCACCCACCGATCCTAATGTTTTCAAGGAGTCTAACGTATACGGCTGTACGAACTCATCACCGCAAGCCATCAAGGATCGGATGGCGGTTGGTGCAGTATAGAATATATTTACTTTATGTTTATCAATCACCTCCCAAAAGCGACCTGCATCGGGATACGTTGGAATTCCTTCAAACATCATGGTGGTAGCTCCACACAAGAGCGGACCGTAAACAATGTACGTATGTCCTGTTACCCAACCTACATCGGCAGTACACCAATAAATATCTTTTTCCTCGTATTGGAACACATTTTTGAAAGTATAACCAGCCCATACCATGTATCCACCGCAGGTATGCACTACGCCTTTGGGTTTGCCTGTCGAGCCGGAAGTGTACAAAATGAAGAGCATATCTTCAGCATCCATGGCTACGGCGTCGCATACAGGACTACAGTCTGCAATTTCTTCGTGCCACCAGCGATCGACATTCGCATTCCAATTTATTTTTTGTTCGGTATGACGAAACACTACTACATTTTTTACGCAGGTAGTTTGAAGCAATGCTTCGTCAACAATTTCTTTTAAGGAAATATCTTTTGCGCCGCGATGAGCGCCATCCGCTGTGATTACAAATTTGCAGAGGGAATCGTTGATTCGATCGGCTAATGATTGTGCTGAAAATCCGGCAAACACAATTGAATGAACCGCACCGATTCGTGCACAGGCCAACATGGTAATCGCTGCTTCTGGAACCATGGGCATATAAATGCAAATTCGGTCCCCCTTTTCTGCACCAATTTTTTTTAACATGTTTGCCGCTTTGCAAACTTCTTCGTGGAGCTGTTGGTAAGTGATTTTTTTTGATGGTTGTTTCGGATCATTCGGCTCCCACAAAATCGCAACTTGATTTCCTCTTTCCGCTAAATGTCGGTCGAGACAATTTTCTGTTATATTTAACTGTCCACCTTCAAACCATTTCACATCAAATACGTCAAAATTCCAGCTCAATACTTTACTCCATGGCTTTCTCCAACTAAACTCCTCAGCAATATTTGCCCAAAATTTTTCTGGATTTTCTACACTCTCTTGGTAAGCTTTATAGTATTCTTCGAGGTTTCTTATTCTTGAGTTCATTTTTTATAGACTAGGATGGTCATTCAAATATACGAAAGTTTCCAATTTGAAAGGGAATTGAATTTAAATCGAATGACAGCATTAATCCTGCGATATTATTATAGAATTAAACATATTCATTCTTGTTGTTATCTGCTTTTCTTAAATTTGTTTTATAAATCATAATTCTATGGATATTCATGCTGAAAAATTGAAGCTAATCGAATGGGTGCTCACTATAAATGATAAAAGCGTTATTGAAAAATTAAGTATTTTTAAGGATAATTTTTCTTCTTCACAAGACTGGTGGGAAACACTTTCAGAAGTTCAAAAGGAATCCATTGAAAAGGGATTGAAAGATATTGAGGATGGGAATGTAATGGCGCACAAAGACGTTTTAAAAAAGTACAGGTTCAAGTAATTCGCAATTTAGAGGCAATTATTCCTTTCAATCCTGTTTTGTAATCCTTTAGTAAGAATTGGATAGTATTTATTTTTATTGTTTTCCCCTAAGACGTAAATTGCAGATGTGAATGTCAAAAAGTGGATAGTCTTCTATGCTTTTTCCTCCCCCTTCGGATTAGTAGCCTCTGCTCCTAGAGAGCTCATCTTAAAAGTTCCACCACTCAAGGAGCATACCGTCTTTAATATCAAGAAACAGATGAATTGTTTGATCAATGTTCATTTCTGTGGCTATGATGTTGCAAGCTCCTGTTTGTTTTTGAGGTATGATCCCGAAAGTATGCTCGAAACGGATATTATAGTGACAAGCATTTGTGCACTGAATGGAAAGATAGAAGTAATCCCTATATTTGGCTTTACTATTTATGATGTCATCGATGGAAAATTAAAATGAAATCGATGAATCCATCTACCTGAAACGTTGGGCTAATACCATCGCTTGTTATTTTATTCTCTCTTAAAAGTTCTGATCAAGATTTTGATTGAAATTTTACCATTGCACTTTTTTACATTTAGTAATGATTTTTAATTATCCGTATCAAATCATTTTAAAAGCGATAGACATTTATTTATGATGATCCCAGAGGGGTCAAATCTTTATAGAAAACAACGTTTATTATTTTTTAACCTGACCCCAGCGGGGTCAAATCTTTATAGAAAACGATTTCCATTATTTTTTAGCCTGACCCCAGCGGGGTCAAATCTTTATAGAAAACGATTTCCATTATTTTTTAGCCTGACCCCAAAAGGGTCAAATCTTTATAGAAAACGATATCCATTATTTTTTAGCCTGACCCCAGAGGGGTCAAATCTTTATAGAAAACGATATCCATTATTTTTTTAGCCTGACCCCAGAGGGGTCAAATCTTTATAGAAAACGACATTCCATATTTTTTAGCCTGACCCCAGAGGGGTCACACCAACACCCGAAAACAAAGGCCGAATTAATTGGTCAAATAAAAGTGGTGGTTAACCTCTCAAGCAGAATGAAATCTTTTTATGATTTTATATTAAGGAATGATATAAACTAAGGTGTACTCAATGCAACAGGAAGAATTTTTCCATTGAAAAACTTGCTGCCATTCTCTGTAAACCAAGCTACAAATTCACCCATTTCATTCGCTTTTAAAGGAGCTTCGTAACCAGGAAAAGCTTGATGCAACATCTCCGTCTGAACCGCGCCTAAGGCCAAGCAATTGACTTTGATTTTTTCATCTTTTAATTCATTGGCTAAACATTCGGTCAATACACACAACGCCCTTTGCTGCTCGAATATGCACTCAATCCATCAAACTTTACACTGCCTTGTATACCGCCTACGGAAGAAATATTCACGATATGTGCGCCCTTCGCTTGTTTTAATAAGGGTAGCAAATGTTGGGTCAATCGAAAAGGAGCGAATACATTTACTTCATATATTTTTTGTAAATCAAGAGTGTTGATTTCTTCAAATTTCTTGCTTACTAAATAGCCAGCGTTATGGATCACTCCAGTAAGATGATTCACACCCATTTTCTTTAAGTCATTAACCAAAGTGGTTAAATTTCCTTTTTCAAGGTCGAAGGGAAAGATGTCAATTTTATTTTCTGAAGCTTGGCGTAATGATTCAAGTTTTGTAGCGTTTCTGGCAATAGCTATGACTTTATTGCGTTTGTTTTGGGCAAGAACCAAGGCTGTGGCAAAGCCAATTCCGGAGGAGGCTCCTGTCACTAAATAGTAATGTTGATATTCCATTTTATAAATTCCTTCCTGCAAAGGAATAAAAATCAACGAAAGTTGTACCTTTGATTTGTAATTATTATGAGAAAATATTTATTACTGGTAGTTTTAAGTCTGGTAGTCACCGTTTCTTATGGACAAGAAAGGGAAGAGCAACCCACTCGACAAAGTCCGTTAGTGAGGGATAAGCCCTCCTTCAAAGATCGACTCTTTTTTGGTGGAAATGTGGGTCTAAGTTTCGGATCGCTCACCTATATCAATGTAGCGCCAACCATCGGATATAAAATCACCGAAAGATTCGGAATGGGTTTAGGACCTACTTACACGTATTATAATGATCGTCGTTTTGTGAATTACCGATACGAAACCCATATTTATGGTGGTCGAACTTTTGCGCAGTATCAAGCACATGAAAGCATCTTATTGTATTCTGAATTTGAAGTGGTGAATATTGAAGTACCCGACTTACTCTTTACAAAACTAATTCGGGCCAATGTTGCCAGTCTTTTTGTAGGTGGCGGTTATACGCAGCGCATGGGAAGTAATTCCGCTATAACACTTATGATTTTGTATAACGTGATGGAAAGTGATTATAAGATTTATGAAAATCCAATACTACGACTTGGGTTTAATTTTGGAATGGGAAAATTAGCTGCTAGCTTCTAGCTGCTTGCTTCTCGCCCTCGCGAAGATTCGCGATCCCAACTCCGATTCTCCCATTCTCCTAACTCCCATCTACCTTTTCGCCACCGCCCAACGTAATTTCGCTGATTTCGCTCTTGGATTACTATTTATTTCCTGCAACGAAGGACGAATCAAATCATTCGAAATTTCCTGATAGACACCTTCTCTAAATAAATGTTGAAATGATTTTTTTACTCTTCTGTCTTCGCCCGAATGAAAAGATAGAATAGCTACCCGACCTCCGGGTGCGAGTACATACGGAAGTTTTTCTAGAAATTTATCCAACACACCAAACTCATCATTCACCGCAATGCGCAATGCTTGAAAACATCGTTGACACGATTTTTTAATCTCTTCTTTTCGTTGTGCTTCCGGTAAATATTTTAAAGCATCCTGAATGATTACTTGTAAATCAGTAGTGGTATTAATTTTCTTTCCTTTGGAAAGATTGAATGCGATGGTTTGCGCTATGGCAGACGCGTGTGGCTCATCGGAATTTTCAATGAGCAATTCTTCCAATTGTAATTTTGAAATACTTTTCAAAAATTCGGCTGCTGATTTTCCACTGGTGGGATTTAATCTTAAATCTAATGGACCTTCAACTTTAAATGAAAATCCCCTTTCCGGATTATCAATTTGCATGGATGATACTCCTAAGTCGGCCAATACAAAATCGAATAATCCAACTTCTTGTGACAACAAATCAATGGACGAAAAATTCATCTTTTTCACTGTGAGCACATCTTCCCCCAAACCCATGGCTGCTAATCGCTCTTTTGTTTTTGGCAACTCGAATGGATCCACATCAATGGCGAATAAATGTCCGTTCGGAAGTAATTTCTTTAACATCTCGGCACTGTGTCCGCCGTAGCCTAACGTGGCATCCAATCCTTTTTGTCCGGGAGATATTTGTAAAAATTCTAAAATCTCATTTACACAAATAGAGCGATGCATACCTGCGGGAGTTCTCCCTTGCTCCATCACTTTAGCAACATCATCCCCATAAAGGGCGGGATCCAACTCCTTATACTTTTCTTTAAATGCTTTTGGATGTGTGCCCTTATAACGAACTCTACGGGGACGTTTTTCTGGATCTTGATCTTCCATTGGGTAAAGTTAATCATTAGCTGCTAGCTTCAGGCTGCAAGCTTCAAGATTTGTTTGCCTATTGAAAGTGAACTCAAAAAAACTCTAGTGAATTCTCTAGTGTCCTCTTGTGTCCTCTAGCGTCTTTCGTGCCTGCCTGCTGCAGGCAGGTTAAAAAAAGGCAATATATACAGATAAATTTACTTATTGCTAGCATCAAGCTTCAAATATGAAAATCGATAAAAATTTTCATCACTATCATTATCACAATTCTTTTATATCAATATATTTCATATGCCTCACAATCCAATTGCGTTTTTTAATGATATATGGAGTAGGGTGACTCGCCGACCACCGAATAGGATTCGGTAAAATGGCTGCAATGGTAGCCGCTTCTTTTTTGGTAAGATCACTCGCTGATTTATTAAAATAATATTGTGCCGCAGCCTCCGCACCATATACACCCGGACCCATCTCGATTACATTTAAATACACCTCAATAATTCTCTCCTTGCTCCAACAAATTTCAATGACGAATGTGAAATATACTTCCAAGCCTTTTCGTATCCAGGATCTTCCCGGCCATAGAAAAACATTTTTTGCTGTTTGCTGACTGATGGTACTCGCACCTTTTACTTTTTTTCCTTTGTGCTTTCGTTATACTTCACTGCTTTTTCGATGGCCTCCAAATCAAAACCGAAATGCTCAGCAAATTTTTGATCTTCTGCCGTAACAACAGCTAAGGGCATGTTCTTTCCAATTTCATCCAGCGACTTCCAGTCTTTGTCAATTTTCCCATCCTCCATTTCAAAATAACGTATGATCATGAAGGGAGTAAATGGAATCGGAACAAATCGAAAGATCAAGGTGCTCACAAAGCTGATGATTACAAATCCCAGCAGCACTCTTAAAAGTATTTTGAATCCCTTTTTAAGCATGCAGCGAAAGTAATCAAAGTTTCTCGCAGTGGCTGCGCTCCAGGAAAGTTTCTCTCAGCGGCTGCGCTTCAGGAAAGTTTCTCGCAAAGGCGCAAAGGCGCTAAGGCTGCGCTTCGATAAATTTTCTATCTAAGACGCTAAGGCTACGCTATGCCTAGCTTTCGTCCGAGAAACTTTGCGGCTCTGCGCCTTTGCGAGCAAAAATAGCGAAGAGAACTTTCGTCTGAGAAACTTTGCGACTTTGCGCCTTTGCGAGAAAAAATAGCGAAGAGAACTTTCGTCCGAGAAACTTTGCGCCTTTGCGAGAAAAATTAGCGTAGAAGAGTTTCGCCCGAGAAAATTTATCGCAGCGCAGCCTTCGCTATAAAAAATTGCCAATAAATTTTTTAGTTTTGTATTGATGGCCATAAAAAACATACGCGCATACGAAAACTTACATATTGTACTTTGGCTCGTGAAGGATACTTGCTGGGTCATGGATTTTAAAACGGCCGGACTCATCATGATCTTTCCTACCATACTCGTTGCATTACACATTACCTGGTTGCATCGAAAAGAGGTAACGGAACTATATCACAATTTAGCCGTCGTAGCCTGGATCTGTGCCAATACAACCTGGATGATCGGTGAATTTTTTTACAACGATACCTTGCGTCCGATAGCCACCGTCTTTTTTACGATTGGACTTATATTGGTCGCGATTTATTACCTCATCGTCCGACCATCTCTCCGAAAAAAGGGAAATTAATTCTGCATTAATTCACCAATCGCCGAATCGTATTTTACACGATAAGAATCTACCGTACCATAGGATTTTTCATCAATCACCACTTCATTCCCTCTTACTTCACCTAAGTTCGTGAAATCAACTTCGGTCTCGGCAATCATCTCTACAAAGGCATCCAACTGATCAGGATGTACACTTACAATCACTCGGCTTTGCGCTTCACCAAATAGAAATGCATCTTTTCTAAAATCTTCATCGGTATCAATTCTAAATCCGAGGTTTCCAGACATGGCAGATTCTAATAAACAAATGAAGAGTCCACCATCAGAAATATCATGCGCGCTTTGAATCAATTTCGAAGCAATCAATTTTTTAACGAGATCTTGCACTTGATATTCCACATCCAAATCAAAATAAGGTGCTGGACTATTTTTTATTCCGCAATAGGAATATAAATATTCAGAAGCATTAATACAATCTTGAGAAGCGCCTAACATAAACAATACATCGCCTTCATTTTTAAAATTCAATCCCATGGATTTATTCTTGTCGGGAACAATACCCACCATTCCAATAGTAGGAGTAGGGAACACAGGAACTTCGCCTTGTTCGTTTTTCGATTGATTGTAAAAACTTACGTTTCCACCCGTCACTGGAGTTTCAAATTTTAAACACGCTTTCGACATTCCTTTAATTGCATGCACAAATTGCCAATATACTTCCGGATTATATGGATTTCCAAAATTTAAGCAGTTCGTCACCGCTGATGGAATTCCGCCCGAGCAAACAATATTACGAGCTGCTTCAGCAACCGCAATCGCACAACCTTGTTCCGGATCATTGTAAACATAACGTGAGTTGCAGTCTACAGTTAAGGCTAATCCTTTCTTTGTTCCACGCACATCAATTAAAGCAGCATCACTCGGACGATTCGTCGTCATGTTAATCGTTCCCACCATCGAATCGTATTGCGTATACACCCAACGTTTAGAAGCGATGTTTGGATGTGTAGCAAGGTGCATCATAACGGCAGGCATATCCGAAAGTATCCTTTACCGAATTAATATCAAAAGCTTTGTTCTTCTTGATGTAAGTTGGCTCCGTATATTCTCTTTGGTAGATGGGTGCACCACCTCCTAAGACTAAGGCATCGGCAGGCACATCCGCCAACTTCTCATCGCCCATAAAGAAATGCAATCGTTCACCTTCTATCACTTCACCAATCTGCGTACAATTTAAATCCCACTTCTTGAAAATTTCTTCAACCGCTTTCTCTTCCCCTTTCTTCACCACAACCAACATACGCTCTTGTGATTCACTCAATAAAATTTCCCATCCTTTCATGTTTGCTTGTCGAGTAGGAACTTTATCAAGCCAAATATTCATTCCGTGCTTACCCTTCGCCGACATCTCGCTCGTAGAACAAATAATTCCCGCAGCGCCCATGTCTTGCATTCCGATTACTGCACCTGTTTTAATAATTTCTAACGTCGCTTCTATGGCATTCACCAAAATATTTACGTTGAACGAATCATCAAAAAATACTTCGCCACCCACAGTAGGTACACCAAATGCATTTCCGTAATCACCAATTCCTTTAACCACGCCACGCATCAACCATTGTGTTTTCGCCAAATTTGGATTTCCAAAACGCAATGAATTTAATTGTGCAATGGGACGAGCACCCATCGTAAAAATATCACGATTGATTCCACCAACACCTGTGGCAGCACCTTGATAAGGTTCTATGGCGGAAGGATGATTATGCGATTCAATTTTAAATGCACAAGCCAAGCCATCTCCAATAGCGACCAAGCCGGCATTCTCTTCGCCAGCCTTTGCCAACATATGCGGACCTTCTTTTGGAAGCGTTTTCAACCAGGTGATCGAATTCTTATACGAGCAGTGCTCCGACCACATCACCGAAAAAATACTGAGCTCCGTGAAATTGGGAACTCGACCTAAAATTTCTTTGATTTTAGCAAATTCATCAGGTAAAAGACCTAGTTTCTTCGCGGTTTCAACGGTTGTTAATTCTTCTGTAGCAAGCGACATAGTTTGTTTTTTTATGGATGTAATTAAGAATGAAAGAGTAAAGTCGATGACCTTTTTTCATTCCTAATTTTCTTTTGCAAAAATAGGATGTTTACTTCTATGCTCGTAATATTTTATCTTTGACGATATGCTTGAACTCGCTTTAACGCTAGCCACCATTTTCTTCGCTATATACTTGATTGGCAAATGGAAGATATTCCAAATGGAAGGTATTTCCGTTTCAGTTTTTAAAGGATTGTTTATAATTAAAATTATAGCCGCTTTAGCCTTATATGTAATTTATACTCAATATTATAAAGATCGGGCTTATGCCGATATTTTTCGATATTACGACGATTCTGAAGTAATTTATAACACCCTCTTTTCAAAGCCTTGGGATTTCTTCCGAATGCTCACGGGAATTGATGGTCGGGCACCCGAAATTTTGCCTTATTACGATATCATGAAAAATTGGTACAACACCGATTTGATCTTTAATGATAGCCGCACCATGATCCGAATTAATGCTTTTCTTCGACTTTTTTCCATGGGCACTTATTTTCCACATGCCGTGGTGATGTGTTTTTTAGCCATGCTTGGATTAACCGGAATATTTAGAGTCGCCAACGAATTGATAAAAGGAAAATCGCTTTTGTTGATGGTCATTATTTTTTTGCTGCCATCTACGCTGCTTTGGACATCTGGAATGATTAAAGAAGCATTTTTAATTTTTGCATTAGGTGTATTGATGTATCAAATTTCACAAGCATTGAAAATGGGAGATTTTTCAGGAAGGAGAATTTCATATATGGTAATTTCCATGATGATTTTGTTGACGGTGAAGGCTTATGTTTTATTTTTAATTTTTCCTGTTTTATTAATTTGGGTGATTAGTCATTATCGGAAAAGTAATTCGTACTTGTTTATGATTTTATTTTTTACTGGATATTTTTTACTCTTGGGTAGTATGGCTCCCGTACTAATTGGAAAGGAGGTGCCTTCTATGATCGCAAAAAAACAAGCTGAATTTTATTTCGTTGCCGATCGTGAAAATGCGCAGAGTGTTATCGAGGTGACACGCTTAGAACCTACCTGGACAAGTTTAATAGTGGAAGCACCGAGTGCATTTTTTCGAACCTTGTTTCTGCCCATGCCGCAACATGCGCATAATATTTTGATGTGGTTTTCGGTGTTGGAAAATTTGCTCATACTATTTATTATCTTATTTCTATTGTTTAGTTTGAAAAAGCAAAAGGGGTCGCCCAATTTAATGTTGGTTTCTTCATTTTTTGTTTTTGGATGTACCATCTTTATTTTGTCAGGATGGGTAACGCCCATCATTGGTGCCTTAGTTCGCTATAAAGTTCCCGGACTTCCATTCTTCCTCTTTCCACTCACTTTCTTTTCGTATCACAAATGGATGAGCGGTGCCCAGTTCAAATGGTTTTATTCAAATAAGGGCTAAGCATGTTCCTTCTCATCCTGCATATCATCTTGGTGTATTTTATTTTTTCTCGTACTCCATGCTTGCGGTTAGATGGAATTTCAAAGGGATTAGTACCAGTAATTCTTTTGCTAAAAGTTATTGGTGGATATTTTATAGCTCGCTATTATTTAGAAACCTATCAAGGAGGTGACATGCAAGGTTATTTGTCTGATGCCAACCAGTTTTATGTTTTATTTACGCAAAATCCAGTTCAATTTATCAAATTGATTATTGGGTTGCATGTTCCTGAGAATTCTATTAACGAATTTTATTCTCATTTGACTTCATGGTTTACGAGTGGTTATTCAAACCAATATAATGACGCCCGTTCTGTCGTACGATTTCATGCATTAATACGATTATTTTCTAATGGAAATGATTGGATTCACTTACTGTGGTCGAATGTATTTTGTTTGATGGGAATGATTGCTTTAATCAAGTTCATTGCGCATCAAAGAATTCAATCGAGTACATTTTATCAATTTGCATTGCTCCTTTTATTTATACCCAATGTTTTTATTTGGTCTTCCGCCATTATGAAGGAACCTTTGTTGATTTTTGCCATGGGAATGACATTACGAAGTTTTCAATGTTGGAATGATGAAAAAACATTTTCTAATTTACTAAAGTTATTAATTTTCGTTTCCTGCTTTTTACTGGTTAAATCATTTTGGTTGCTTGCATTCTTGCCGGGCATGTTGATCTGGGCATTATTTCCGCAGATGAAAAAGTCGCTAATGATGATTACGCTTTCTTACGTGGTTTCCTTGCTGATTGTGTTACTGGTTGGTGAAGTGATGTTGTCATTTAATTTGCCCGATCTCCTTTTTGGGCAACAAAGAAATATGTGGCGATTTGCTGTTTTTATGCACTCTGGGAGTCTCATTCATCCTCTTTCTTTTGCACCAAATCCGATGAGTTTTCTATTGCATATTCCGGAAGCCTTTTGTTATGGAATGTTCCAGCCTTGGCCTTGGCAATTAGCCAAATGGTTTTATTTTCCATTATCCCTTGAAAATTTTATTTTTCCTTTGATGGTCTCAATCAGCATTTATAAATTTAAAAGAAATGGAAATCGTGTTCCTCCTGAAATAGTAATAACTCTCATAGCCGGAATGGTCATCGTGATCATTAGCGCTTTCACGACTCCAGTAATTGGGAGCTTAATACGGTATCGGATGCCAGGTTTGTTGTTGATGGTATTATCCACATTGGCCTTTTTGTATTCAAGAAATGTAAATTCCTCCTCAAACCCTTCAAATTGATTTTTTCTATTTACTTTGCATAAACGAAAATACAGCCTATGAAACTTTTTCGACGAAAAAGCATAAGTCAAATCTTAAAGCAAATTGAAGCTGGCGAATCAGAAAGCCACGGAGGACTTAAAAAGCATCTTCGTGTGGTTGATCTTACCGCCCTCGGAATTGCTGCTATCATTGGTGCTGGAATTTTTAGCACCATCGGAAATGCTTCGGCTGCTGGCGGACCTGGTGTCGTTTTTCTTTTTGTTTTCACGGCCATCGCATGTGGCTTTGCTGCTTTTTGCTATGCGGAGTTTGCCAGTTTAGTACCCGTGAGTGGTTCTGCTTATACGTATTCTTACGTGGCCTTCGGGGAGTTGTTTGCATGGATCATTGGATGGGCTTTAATCATGGAATATGCCATCGGAAATATTGTTGTTGCTATTTCGTGGTCAAGTTATTTTGCAACGTTATTAAGTCATATTAAAATTCCTGCCTTGGGTTTTGCAGATGGAATTATTCTTCCTGCATGGTCAGGAATCGATTATTTTTCTGCAAAGCGTGCATTCATCGAAGCACAAACTTCAGGAGTTGATTTAACCTCTGTGAAATCAGAAGGCGTGCAAGCATGGCTAACGGCTCCGAAGATGGGAAGTCTTAAAATTATCATGGATATTCCAGCCTTGGTCATCAATATTTTGATCACTTGGTTGGTGTATCGAGGTATGAAGGAGTCGAGAAATGCGAGTAATGTAATGGTTGTCGTGAAGCTTCTCGCTGTATTTTTGGTAATTGCTGTTGGCGCCTTTTATGTAGATCCAGAAAATTGGGATCCGTTTTTACCTGAAGGATGGGTGGGTGTTTTAGCAGGTGTTTCAGGAGTATTTTTTGCGTACATTGGATTTGATGCCATCTCTACCACGGCGGAAGAATGTCACAATCCACAACGCGATTTGCCAAAGGGAATGTTCAATGCAATCATTATATGTACAATTCTTTATGTATTAATTGCATTAATTCTCACCGGAATGGTAAACTATAAGGAATTGAGAGTGGAAGATCCACTGGCCTTCGTATTTGGATATCGTGGATTAAATTGGATGAGTAGTATTATCGCAGTAAGTGCTGTGTTTGCGATGGCAAGTGTGATGCTCGTATTTCAATTGGGTCAACCCCGAATTTGGATGAGTATGAGCCGTGATGGATTATTACCAAAAAGTTTTTCTAAAATTCATCCGAAGTATGGTACGCCTTCGTTTGCAACTATCGTAACTGGATTACTGGTTGGAATCCCACTCTTTTTTATTGATATGAATACGGTAACCGATTTATGTTCGATCGGAACTTTGTTTGCCTTTATATTGGTTTGTGGTGGCGTGTTGATGTTGCAAACACAAACTGATTTACCTCGTAAATTTAAGGTTCCATACGTTAATGGAAAATGGATTGTATCTGGGCTCTTCCTCATCACGATGTGTTGGTTGATGATATTTCAGAAGCAATGGATTCATGATTTTGTAAATCCTTTCGTGAATGTAGAATCCATTCCAAACTTTATTTTCTTCTTAGTATTTGCAATCATGTCGGTATATAGTTTTATCCGAAGTCTATCCGTTATCCCCGTATTTGGAATTCTTTCTTGTCTGTATTTGATGGCACAAATTCATTTCCATCAGTGGTTGGGTTTTGGAATTTGGTTGGTCATCGGTCTCATCTTGTATTTCACTTATGGGTATAAGAACAGTTTGTTGCATAAGAAGAATATTGGCTAGTTCAATTATATTCATTGAAAAATTGGTTTTAAACGACTAGTTGTACGCTACTTAGCGAATCAATTGCGTCTCTTTATTTTTGATTATTTTTGTTTCGTATACTTTAGATAAATAAAATTATGATTGCATTAATTACAGGGGCTAGTTCCGGTTTTGGAAGAGCCATCGCATTGAAATTTGCTGAGCATGGTTGGGATGTCATTATTACAGGCCGCAGAAAAGAAAAGTTAGAGGAGTTAGAGCACATCATCCTCGATACTTACGAAACCAAAGTGTATTCGCTTTGTTTTGATGTTCGCGATCGAAAGCAAGTGAAAATAGAGTTAGATGCATTGCCCCATTTCTGGAAGGAGATTGATGTATTAGTAAATAATGCAGGACTCGCATCTGGAATGTCGGCAATCTATGATGGTGATATCGATGATTGGGAAAAGATGATCGATACCAATGTGAAAGGATTGTTGTATGTCAGTAGAACGATTCTTCCGTGGATGATTGAACGGAAGCGCGGTCATGTAATTAATATTGGTTCCACTGCAGGAAAGGATGCTTATGCTTATGGAAATGTTTACTGCGGATCAAAGTTCGCTGTTGACGCTATTACGAAGTCGATGCGCATTGATTTATTACCGCATGGAATCAAAGTCACTGCTGTAAATCCAGGAGCTGCCGAAACGGAATTTTCATTGGTGCGATTTAAAGGAGATACTGAGAAAGCTAAGTCTATTTATAAAGGATTTGATCCCTTGCAAGCGAATGATATTGCTGAAGTGGTTTGGTTCGCTGCGAGTCGACCTCCTCATGTAAATTTAAATGATATTGTGATGACTCCTCTAGCACAAGCTAATTCCGTGTACATTAATAAAAAGTAAAAATGCAAAAATTATTTTATTTCTTTTGTGTAATCAGTTTCGGTTGGATGGGATGTAGTTCGTCTCCAAAAGTAGATGCGATTTATTATAATGCAAAAATTTATACGGTTGATAGTGCGTTCTCAATTGTTGAAGCTATTGCTATTAAAGATGGAAAAATAGTAGCCACTGGTTCTTCATCCGATTTGTTGAAGATGGATGCTACCGAAAAGTAGATTTGAAGGGACAGTTTGTTTATCCTGGATTTTATGATGCACATTGTCATTTTTATGGCTATGGTGTCGATCTCAAAAAAACATGGCTCATCGGAACCACTTCTTTTGATGCAATCATTGATACGTTGGCTAAATACCAAGATCGTCGCTTCATGGGTTGGGTGTTTGGGAGAGGATGGGATCAAAATGATTGGACCGATAAATCGTATCCGAATAAATCGAAGTTGGATTCGTTGTTTCCCGATGTACCTGTCATTTTATTGCGAATTGATGGACATGCAGCATTGGTAAATCAAAAGGCGCTCGACATTTGTAAGGTGAATGAAAATTCGTCGGTAATCGGTGGACAATTTATTAAGCAGAATGGCAAACTCTCCGGACTACTCATCGACAATGCCGTTGATTTTGTAAAGTTAAAAATTCCCACACCAGGAACGCCTGATTTAATTGAAGCGTTATTAGCTGCACAGAAAAATTGTTTTGGAGTTGGACTTACCAACGTGACCGATGCAGGCTTAGATATAAGCACCATTTTATTAATTGATAGTTTACCAAAAGCAAATCAATTAAAAATGCGGATGAATGCGATGGTTAGTTTTACGGTAGATAATCTAGAGTATTATCGGAAAAATGGAAAGTATCATTCCGATCGTTTAAATGTACAATCGTTTAAATTGTATGCCGATGGTGCACTCGGATCGAGAGGCGCTTGTTTATTGCATCCTTATGCCGACATGCCCGATCATACGGGTTTCTTATTGTCGACAGTCGATTCAATCATTTATGCTGCTCAACAAGCAAAGGAAATCGGTTTTCAATTGAATACACATTGTATTGGTGATTCTGCCAATCGACTCTTATTAAAAATTTACGGAGAAGTATTGAAAGGCAAAAATGATTTGCGTTGGCGGATTGAACACGCACAAGTTTTATCGCCTAATGATTTTAGTTTGTTCTCACAATATTCCATCATTCCTTCCGTGCAACCCACGCATGCCACCAGCGATATGTATTGGGCAAAAGATAGAGTAGGAGAGGAGCGAATAAAAACAGCTTATGCGTACAAAAAATTATTGAATGAACGCGGAATGATTGCAGCAGGTTCTGATTTCCCTGTAGAAGCAATTAATCCACTCTTTGGATTTTATGCTGCGGTGTCCAGAAAAGATCAAAATAATTTCCCGAGAATGGATTCCAAATAGAGAATGCCCTCACTCGCGAAGAAGCCTTAAAAGCCATGACCATCTGGGCCGCGTATGCTGGATTTGAAGAGAGTTATAGAGGAAGTTTAGAGAAAGGAAAAGACGCCGATTTCGTGATCCTCGAAAAAGATCTCATGCAAGCCGATGAAAAAGAACTCTTCAAAATAAAAGTTCTCCAAACTCACATCGCCGGCGAAAGAGTCTTTTGATTCAAAATGGATTGCTCATTTTCTTTATTTGAAAACATTATGTATTGTTTTTATCAAGTAATTATTAATTCTAAGTTGATTTGATCAAAATTTTAAGATGACCAAATCTATCTGTATAAAGAATTAGCGAATTAGCGAATTAGCGAATTAGCGCATTCGTGTATTCGTATTTCGTATATTCGTATCGATTCGTAATTCGTAACCTTTTATGTCGCAAAACAACATCCTCATCTTCATCTGTGCACTGATCATCGTGTCCTATATTTTCGATATCATTTCGAAGAAGATTAAAATACCTTCTGTTTTATTGTTGATTGGATTGGGTATTGGGTTAAAATTTTTAGCTATTCAGTTTGGATTTGTCTCTGTTGACTTCATGGTTATTATTCCAACGCTTGGCACTATTGGACTTATCTTAATTGTTTTTGAAGGTGGATTGGAATTAGAATACCATACCGATAAGAATCATATTATTCGGAATGCCTTAGTCGTGTCGATTGTAGGTTTGTTGGCTACCGCATTGGGTATTGCAGGAATTTTCGCCTATTTCACAGGAGAAACTTATTA
The DNA here is from genome assembly GCA_016709725.1 of Bacteroidota bacterium. Taxonomy (GTDB): domain Bacteria; phylum Bacteroidota; class Bacteroidia; order AKYH767-A; family OLB10; genus JAJTFW01. The sequence goes on along the minus strand of JADJMG010000001.1, from coordinate 114,478 downwards.
TCGTTGTTTGCTCAATGCTATTCCTTATAGTGTGATTAGCTCCGCCATTGCGATTCCATCCGCCGCAAGTTTGGGAACAAAAAGCAAGAGTTTTGTTACGTTTGAAAGCTCTTTCTCTGATATTTTTGGAATTGTATTTTATAATTATGCTTTGGTTTACTCCTCCATTTCATTGGGTGTTTTTTTCAATTTGGGTGTTGAGCTCATTACAGTAAGTTTACTTTCACTTGCATTTTGTGTGTTATTACTCTATTTATTAAAGTCCATTGATCACCATATAAAGTTCATCTTGATATTAACAGTGATGATACTTTTATATGCTGTTGGAAAAGCATTTCATCTCAGCTCGTTGATCTTAGTCTTGATTTTTGGATTAATGGTTCGAAATATTAATCTTATTAAAACCGAATTCATTCAAAAGAATTTTAACACTGAAAAGTTTAAAAAGGATTTCGACTTTATGCAAAGTATTACTGCCGAAGGAGTGTTTCTAATTAAAACTTTCTTCTTTATAATTTTTGGTTACATTATTGATGTGTCCTTGCTAACTGACGAGAAAATGTTGGTCATCGCAGTCAGTTCTGTTCTTGCAATCTATTTTCTTCGTTTGATTTATTTGAAGATATTCATCAAGCACATCTTGCCCGAATTTTTTTACTCTCCACGAGGATTAATCAGTATCTTATTATACATTGGATTACCCGAAGAAATGAAAATACCACAGTTGCATGTGGGACTCCTCTTTTTTATTGTTTTATCCACCAGCTTGGTGATGATAAGCAGTGCTTTTGTTCAGCCACAACAAAAGGAAGATATACAGGAATAAAAGGAATTATTCTGTACTTTTTAAAGCCTCAATCTTTTCTAAAAGCAAATCAGCCGTTTTGCTTTCTACACCCGCCATCTTGGCTAAATAAATAGTGTGTTTGCAAACGATCATCGCGTCTTCTTTCTTTTGAAGTTTATATTGTATACAGGCTAAAGTGTAATTATGTCTTACCTTGTCGCCCATTTTTACGGCTGCTTTTGCCCACGCTTCAGCTTTCACTAACTGTTCGCGATCAATTACTCGCTCGTAATAATTATAAGCTACTTCATTCAATCTTCGATAGTCGTTTTGGCAAAATTTTTCAATAAAGGGAACTGCTAACTCTTGATAATTTTTCCAATCCGATTTCATTTTAGCACGATTCAAATGCGCATAGGCAATAATTTTGTCAGCAATCACTAACTTAGATTTCCCCAATTTTGAAATCATGTCGTTGTATCCTAACGTATCAAGTTTTTGTACTCTCGTCATTAAGGCGCCATTATATACTCCTAGAATTTTGTTGTCGATACTATCCTCAGTGTATATTTGTTGATAGGCGTCTCTATTCAAAATAACTCTGTTAAAGGCTGGCATATCCACATCTTTGAATAAGTCGTACATGATTCTCCAATTCTCTTGTTTTAATAATTCTTCGTCACTCAATCCCAAAAGATATGAATTAACACCCGTTTGATTGTCGAGCCCGGCACGATCTAACATTTTAAAGTAGGTGTAGATTTCAGGAACAGTGGCAGTCTTTGAAAAATATTTTCTTTCAAATGTGCGTAGTTGTTTGGTGGTGTCTAAGGCATCATATCCCAAAGTAATAAAGTCAAGAACATCTTTTTTCCCTGCTTCACGATGCATCATGGTTGTGGCAGGATAGTCGAAGAAAATATGAGCAGGAAAATTTTGAACTTTTAATTTTTTGTTTAAATTCTTGCCTTCTTTCTCCATGTCCATTTTTATATTGATGAAATTCTTGTTGTAAAAATTGGCAACATTAATATCCGTATAAACTTTTTCAGTCATTTCCGAACAGTAATGACACCAAGACGCATATGCGTGTAAAAAAATTGGCTTTTTGTCGGCCTTTGCTTTTACAATGGCTTCATCAAAGGTGATGGGCAAGAAATGAATACTGTCTCGTAATTGGGAATAGCCGCTAATGCTTATGGAAATGAAGAGTAGGAGTAAGCTAATTTTTTTCATAGGGTAGTGAATATTATTCTTGTTATTAGACTGATGGACGAATTTACAATTATTGACTGTGTTTTTTATGAAATGAATATGAATGTATCACTTATTTACCGACTTGGAATTAGGCAATAAGGTAGTTTCCAGTCTTTTTTACTTCGATTTTGTAAGGGAACAACCTCACCTTCGCAATTCGTCAATGCTCCGGTAGCCGATCGCTTTAATGTTTTTAATTGTCCGGCTTTGATAGCTAAAATTACTTTGCTTTGAAGACTATCAACGGATATCTTTGAGTTTTCTTTTCCAATGGCGATTCCCTGTTCGTTATTATACAAATCCATCTCTACAGCCGTCGCATCTTGCAATACGCCATCTTCTGTTTTACCTTTTCTAAATGCCCTGTAATTTCCGCGTTCATGTGCTTTGCCAAGGCTTCGTGCTGCTCTTGCGCCTATGTGTTGGGTCAACCTTGCCATCCAAAAGGAATGGCGGAAAGCATCTAAGGTGCCTCCATGCGGAAAAGTGTCTAATTGATTTTCTTGGCGGATAAAGTTCGTTTGTTTTCTGGCTTCAGTCGTAATCCGAAACGCTTTTTTTGCTTTGAAAAGATGGGTTAATGTCCATGTTTTTTCAGCACAACTCAATTTAAAAAATTGCGAGCAGATCGATTGCGCTTTAATACCATCAACAAAGAAAAATGAAATGAGTAAAAGAGTTATCCTCATTTACCGTTGAAATACATCATCGCTTTTGCCAAGGCAAATCCAAAAAATTGAAGTTGATCTTGCTGGTTGTCGGTCTGGCCTACTAACCCAACTCGAAAACGGTCCCAAAGAATTTCAGGAGCATCTAAGGTAGGAATGCAATAGTATTCAGGAGCACCTCTCAGTTTTGTATAAATTAAGATGATGGCACAGGGTTTTTCTTCACCAGGTCGGTGTAGTCCTTTAAAAACCGCCTTGCGATCGCCATATTCTACCTCATTGATGTCTTTTACTTTGTAATTGTCTTTTAAAGCCACTTTCATCTGCATAAACATCTTGTATCCCACCGATCCCATCACGTATTCTTCCTCTGTAGTAGGTGCTATTTTTGTGTCTTGCGCATGGAGCTGTTGAAAGGGTAAAAGGAGTACGAAGAGAGACAGTAGAAGATACTTTTTCATATTTTAAAGATTTTCACAAATTTAAGCAAGAGATTCACCCCTTTCCAAGTAATATTTACCTTGTTTTTGTCCTTTTATTCAAGAATCTACCTATATATTTGTATTCCAAATTTATTCTGCTTTAATATTATGGCTACAAAATCAGTTGTTTTAGCTCAACTCGGCGACATCGTCGTTGAAAAAAAGTATGGGATGTCTTACGAAGAATTTGCAGAGAAACATCTTTTTGCAAATTATCCCGTTGTTATTGGGGATGCCTGCAAGGATTGGCCTGCAAAGGATAAATTTACGCCTCAGTTTTTTAAGGATAACTACGCCAATAGAGAAGTGAAAGTGCAAGGGAAGGTGTTTCGTTTGGGTGATTTTATCGATTTAATGATGACTTCTACGAAGGAAAATCCTGCTCCTTATCCTTGTAAATTGCAAATTGACAGAGATTATCCAGAGCTTATTCCGGATGTGTCTCCGCGTTTTAAATATGCATTGCCCGACAGAACACATAGTAAAATTCTTCCTGAAGGATTTATTGGCGGTGCCGATACGTTAGAGATTTTTTTAGGGAGTCCGGGCGGACAATTTCCCTACATGCATTATGACTATATGTGTTTGCATGCGTTTGTTACTCAGCTTTACGGCGACAAAGAATTTACAGTGGTTCCACCCTCGCAAACCGAATATGTTTATCCCGATCCCAATAATACATGGGTGTCGCTTATCGATAATCAACGCCAACCCGATTTAAATAAGTTTCCACTGTGGTCAAAGGCAACTCCCATTTCCTTTGTGGTTGGACCTGGTGAAACAATGTTTATCCCCTGCGGATGGTGGCACACGGCACACTCACTAACGCCTACCATATCCGTCGCACTCGATTGCCTAAATGCTTCCAATTGGAAGAACTTTATGGGCGAAGTAGATATCATGATGAGCCGCAATAATAAAACGAAAGCCATGGCCGCCTCCATGTTCCTAAATGTCCTCGGCGGTGTCTTCTCCACCACTGAAAAATTAGGATTGAAAATTTAAGTTAATTCAGAATTCAGAATTCAGAATTCAGAATTAAGTCCCGATAGCTAATCTTCGTATTAGCGTATTTTTATCGAGAAACCTTGCGGCCTATTTTCGCATTTCGTGTCATTCGCATTTCGCGTCTTCGTGAATTCGTATCCCAAGCCTCACAACAAAATTCTGAATTCTTAATTCTGAATTCTGAATTAAACCTTCACGCTCACCTTCCCCCACTCCTTAACCTGCCACGTAATCTTTCCAGTGCAAATATGATTTTCAGATATATCATAAACAGAAACTGAATATTCTTTGACGACAGCATCATTTTCTTTTAACGCTGATTTTATCTCATTTAATTTTTGCTCATCTATTCCAAATCGAGCAAACAGTTTTGTTTTCCCTTGGTAAAGGTAATCAACATGGATGGTTTGTAAGATGAGTCGATAGTTTTCGGGAGGCAATGCTCTCGCTAAACTTAATCCGCTAATGTATTCGCATAACGTCGCTAAAGCGCAAGCGTGAATACCATTGATATGGTTTTTGTTTTTCTTGATGAACGGAATAGAAACTTCTAAACTTTCTTCGTTTACTTTTTCAACTTTGAAACGATGAGGTGCGTTGTAGGGAATGATTCTTCTTAGAACGATGTTAAGCAGATATAAATAGAAGGAACTATTTTTCGCTTTGTCTAAGATGGAATTTAATGTCATTTTATTGATGGTTTTGTTGAAGGGTTTTCATCGCATCTTCCAATTCTTTTTCCAATCGAAGCAGAATCGCTTCGCAAGAAATAATATCATCCACTAAGGCTACACTTTGACCTGCAGCCCATAAATTATTATAATTTCCAGGCTTTATCGCATCTTCAAATTTGTTCATCCCCTTGTATTGAATGAGCATTTTGAAATATTTTTTTGTTCTCGGATTCTTGCTCATCCAACGTTCAAATAAATTCTGCTTGGGACCAATCTTTTTTGCATACGGCGTGCTGATGATTGCACAAGGTGTACCCGATAAACGATCACTCATCATAATGTCTTCCATGCCCGAATCTACAATGGCATTTTTGTAAGCATCACTCACCGCTGCTTCGGTGGATGCAATGAATCGAGTGCCGATACTTGCACCTGCTGCACCTAAGCTCAAGCAGGAGAGAATCCCCGCACCGTTTGCAATTCCGCCTGCGGCCACTACCGGAATATTAGGAAAGGCTTTGTGCAATGCCGGAATCAATACGCTTGCTGGATACGGACCTGCATGTCCGCCTGCTCCTTGTGTGACGGCAATAAATCCATCGCAATGCAAGGAGGCACATTTCGCCGCATGTTCTAAATTGGTGACATCACAAAATACTTTTCCGCCATAGCTATGTGCAGCATCAATTACTTCTTTTGGATTTCCTAAACTCGTAATGTAAAACGGAACTTTGTGCTCTACACAAATTTTTAAATGTTCGGCGTAAAGCGGATTTGTTTTTTGTACAATCAAATTGACTCCGTAGTTACCTGGCGTATTATTTTCTGTTTTATTGCGATTCAATGAACTTAGAATGGTGGCCAGCTCCCCTTTTTTTCTGTAGTTGAGGGTTGGAAAAGTTCCCATCGCACCAAATTTCATCGCACTTTTCATCATTTCTTCGTTCGAAACCAAAAACATAGGCGCCATGATGATGGGAGTACGGAGTCCAAAGAGTTGAGTAAGTGGTGTATGGAATGACATAGGCTAATATATATTTTGTATTTTCGAAAATTAATTGTGATGTATATTTGACCTAAAGCTATATTATTTATTGCCATGTCTGTAACTAGAATCTTCGACTTATTAAAACGCTATCGTGAATTATATCCCCAAAAGCCGGATGCACTTGCTGCTAAGGTAAATGGAGAGTGGGTAAAGGTGAGCACCGCCTCCTTCCTTGATTCTGTGGAGAGTATGAGCTACGGGTTGTTGCAGATGGGCGTACAAAAGGGCGATAAAATCGCAACGCTGAGTAATAATCGTCCGGAATGGAATTATGTAGATCTCGGAATGATGTCGGTGGGAGCCATTCATGTTCCCATTTATCCTACCATCAGCGAGAGTGATTTGAAGTTTATCTTGAATGATGCGGATGTAAAATTCGTGTTCGTTTCCAGTAAAGATATTTTGGATAAAGTGGAAGGTGTATTGGGGGATGTACCCAGCGTTCAAGGTGTTTTTACTTTTGATGTAATCGCAGGGAAAAACATTGGACAGAAATTACGAATTTAGGAAAGCAACATCCAAATCCTGAAAAAGTAAAATCCATTTGTGATACCATCGGACAATTTGATTTAGCCACTCTACTTTACACCAGTGGAACAACAGGATTTCCAAAAGGCGTAATGTTATCACACGATAATATGATTTCGCAATTGATCGCTGCTCAAACATTAGCACCCGTAACGCAATACAGCAAGGCCTTAAGTTTTCTTCCCTTAAATCACGTGTACGAAAGAGTGTTGAGTTATTTGTACATGTACTTGGGTGTTGGAATTTATTATGCCGAGAGTATTGAAAAGGTTGCTGAAAATTTGAAGGAAGTAGAACCCGAAATGTTTGGATGCGTGCCTCGACTTTTCGAAAAAGTATACGATCGAATTATTGCAAAAGGAACGGCTTTGACTGGAATCAAGAAAAAATTATTTTTCTGGGCGGTGGATTTAGGATTAAAGTACGAAGCGAATGGAGCCAATGGCCCTATCTATGATTTCAAATTAAAGATCGCTCGTAAATTAATTTTTAGTAAATGGCAAGAAGCACTCGGAGGTAGAGTGAAAGCAGCTGTGTCGGGTGGTGCCGCCTTGCAACCGCGCTTAGCTCGTATTTTTTGGGCAGCAGGAATTCCCATCTTGGAAGGATATGGATTAACGGAGACGAGTCCTGTCGTTGCTGTGAACACCTTGCACCCTGGCGGACTCAAATTCGGTACCGTTGGTAAAACAATCGAACGTGTAACGATACGCATAGCCGAAGATGGAGAAATATTAACCAAGGGCCCCAATGTCATGTTAGGCTATTACAAGCGCCAAGACCTTACGGATGAAGTCATCGACAAAGAAGGATGGTTTCATACCGGCGACATTGGTGAAATTGTAGATGGAGTTTATTTAAAAATCACCGATCGAAAAAAGGAAATTTTCAAAACTTCGGGTGGAAAGTACATCGTCCCACAAGCCATCGAAAATAAATTGAAGGAGTCACGTTTTATAGAGCAAGTGATGGTGATTGGCGAAAATCAAAAATTTGCTGCGGCTTTTATTGTCCCAAGTTTTGCCTTTGTGAAAGAGTGGTGCGAACGTAAAGAAATTCCCATTCCCCCGACTCATGAAGAATTGATTACCATCCCGAGAGTAAAAAATCGCATCATGAAAGAAGTAGAAAACGTAAACAAAAGTTTAGCCGCCTACGAAAGCATCAAATGCATCGAACTTCTCCCCCGCGAGTGGTCCATTGAAAAAGGCGAGATGACTCCGAAGTTGAGTTTTAAGCGGAAAGTTATTTTAGAGGCGAATAAGGGTTTGTTGCAGAAGATTTATGGAGGTTGAAATAATTCAGAATTCAGAATGCAGAATTCAGAATTGCAAAAAAATAGTGGAATCTGCTAAAGTTTGCAGATGAAATAGAGCGGTTGTGATACGTTTTGGCCTAAATACGTGGTGTGATTTCCACAGTAAATTTTAATTCGATGATGCCGATTTTCTAACAATGCAAAACCTGCCTACCAACTATAGCTTAGCTGTTATCAATAGTATTCATTGTTCGTCCTAGTGGAATGAAGCATTTCTAATTTCCATCCATTTTGGGTTAAAATTGCAGTCGTACTTTCCAGCCATTGTGCTTTTCTAATTATTTTATTTTCAAGCGAAAATATAGCTTGGTTTTTATAGGCAACCCAAGCCGTTCCATTTAAGACCTTAACATCAATAAATTCAATGGAGTTCACTCGATTAGGAGTCGGTTTTTTTAGTGCGGCATTGTCTAAATAATTTGAAATGGAATCATTATTCCACACTTCTCCATTTTCCAAAAGAAGAAAATCCGCTGTGTAGTATTTATCAATGTTTTTAGAATCTAATTTAGACCATATTTCGTCAAAAGATTCAATAATTAATTCTTTTATCTGTGATTCGTCAGTTTTGATGGAGCTTTGTCCTAATGATAATGTTGTGAAACATATCATCAAAATGATGGTATTCAATTTTTTCATTTTTTCTTTAGTTTACTGCTAACTGCTTTTATAAATTGTGATTAACGTTGTCGTTTGAATAAAAATAGTTTATTTTATTCCTGTGGTAATTTTTTGGCTTTATAAAGCTGTTCAATATTTATTTACTCTTTAAATTTATTTTTAGTTCATGTGTTAAGTTTTCATCCGTTAGAACCATAATTGCATCTTGACAATATTGTGTTTTACCAAGGTATTGCTCGTATCCAGATGTCTTAATAGTTGTAAATTCTACCCATTTATTTTCATCTTTCGATAGAAATTCACCACACAGCAAATAGATTTTTTCAGTCTTATCTGATGCTAAATAGCCAATTTTTACATTTCGGAAATCAGTAGGAGTAGGTGGCTGATGATTTTTAAAATCACTTGAAGCTGACATTATTAAAAACTGAACAACTGAATCAGGTATGATTACATTAACAGATGAAACAGTCGAACTTTCAATCTTTTCATTTTTGTTATTCGGATTGCAACTTACTAATACAATAGTAAAAAGCATGAAAGCAATTGTGTTAAATGCTTTTTTCATTATATATGTTTTCATTTTATATTTTTTAAATTTATTTTATCGATTAAATTTTTAAAAGTTATAGTCTATAGATAATTGCAATTCGATAAGAACCTGCCTGCAGCAGGCAGGCCTGCCGGACTGCTGCAGGCAGGTATCACAGTTTGTTATTCTTTCATTTCAAACACTAACAAGTTTGGCGTTTTACCTGCTGCTTCATTGGTGATGATCATGGTTCCGTCATGTAGAAAGGTAATGCCTTCGGCTTTGGCAAACATTTCAGTATTTAATGACTTCATGGATATCACTTCGCCTTTCCTATTCATTACAATTAGCAATTTATCAGCAGCAGAGATAATATAAATATCGTCGGTTTTGGGATGAACAGCAAGACTTGCCGGTCGGAAATTGAATGGTTTAATTGCTCCTTTTGCATTTGTGTCTGTCTGCTGAATATGAAAACTTCTTGCTTTTTCTGCTAGGTATTCAACATTGAGACTGTATAAAGGTTTTTCCTGTAATTTTTTTGTTGCTAAGTCAAACGCATAAATAAATCTTTCTGATTTCTCCACTTTATTAAGAGGCTTGCTTTTGGCAGCGATGAGTAATCGGTTATGATGTTGGTCAAAACAAAGTCCTTCGTTGTTGGAGGTTAGCAATGACAATTGGTAATGGTTGAGTGAAATCCTGTTTGATGGAAAATGATTCCATTCCGATAAACGCCCATCACTTCTTAGAATGTAAAGTGCATTCTTTGTATAGGTCAATCCTTCAAAATCACCAATGCTGTCAAAACGATGTTGCGAAACTATTTTACCACTTCTGAAATCATAAATGAATATGATCCCTAATTCATCTTGAACGCAAGCAACCTGTGTAGAGTCAATATCGGTTAGTCCTGAAATTTCGTTGAGTATCTCAGGGAGATGATATTGCACTACAGGTTTATTAAGGTCATAGTTGAATTTTGATTGCGCACTAGCTGTACTAACAAAAAAACAAAAGAGAACTATTGGAAATAAATTTTTCATGACTTTTTTATGATAGTTTTTATTGGGTATGTTTTTTTCTAACTGTCAGTTTGAAGCTGCTGTGTCGCCCAAGCATGCCGCCTTATTGCCAAACTTAAGGGGTTATTGCTTTAGTTTTCTGTCAACCATTTTGAAATCCCCAGAGATTCATTCCGTGAACTAATGTCGCAGGAACAATGGATTTTGTTCTTTGTGTCAAATAACCCCAAATAAAGCCAATTGGAATTATTTGAATACAATATACCAATGTTCCAGATAATTCACTTCCATTAAAAAATGTCACAGGAAAATGCATAAAAGCCCATATTGTAGTTGCGAATAAAATATTTATTCCATTTGTCTTAAAAACCCTCTCAAATCTTGATTGAATTACAAATCGACTAAATTCTTCAAACAACGCTGCACCAATTACACCCTGAACTATTATACCAAGGATCCCTCCAAGTTCTTCATAGGCTCTTGCCCAAAGTATTCCTTCCTTGTTAAAAAAATATGCAAAAAAACCAGTTAATCCCCAAATAATTAGACCAAGTATAATGCTTATTATTGGTTGAGTTGTTAAACCAAGACTCATTATCTTATATCGTTTAATCAATAAATAAACAAAAATACCAAGTGGCATCGCAAAGATAATGCTACCTAAACCTATCGGAATTCTTGTATATAATTTATCAGGAATTGTATTTGCTTTCAACATAAAATTTAATGTCAAAAATAGCATACCTACAACCGCAAAAAAAATGGCTACGGATAGTTCTTTTTTAGGTTCTTTTACTTCAATTTCGTTTTTCGCTGGGTTTCTTTTTGTGAAAAAATGAATGGTAAGAATGGAAACATAGAAAAATATAAAATAACCGATTCCATGTAAAGTCTTATTGTTTGAAATGTAATTCCATAATACAACAAAATTTATCAAGGTCATTATAACCAATATTTGAAAGTTGTCTTTAATATCTTTCATTTCTTAAATTATTACATGTTCAAACTGTTTCTTATTGATTTTCGGGTCGCTTTGCAATAACTGCTAACTTATTGCTATTCGATAGGAATCTGCCTTCAGTAGAAAGGCCAGCCTGCAGCAGGCTGGTTTACCTGTAGGTAGGTTCATAATTCTGATTTATTTTTAGAATAGTGGATGTGCAGCGGCTACCCGTGTTATCAGCTGATCTTATTTCAGTTTTCGTCATTCGATTCTGTTTTTAAAGTTACTTTCAAAGTCAGAAATCCTAAAAGTCCTGCTGTCAAAGACGAAATTAAGATTACTAATTTCGAGTTGTTTATTATTGTTTCGTTGTCGAAAGCAAGCAGCGTTACAAAAATTGACATTGTAAATCCTATACCTGCTAAAAGTCCAACACCAAAAATTGATTTCCAATTTAGGTCTGTCGGCAGTTTGCAAAGTCCAAAAGTTACTGCTAAAAATGTCAAAATAAAGATGCCCAAAGGTTTGCCCACTATGAGTCCTAATGCAATTCCTATACTATTGTTTTCTGTCAATGTTTGTGCAATGTTGCCATTAAAAATTATGGCGGTGTTGGCTAATGCAAATATTGGTAAAATGATAAATGCAACGGGTTTGTGTAAATAGTGTTGCAAAATATAAGAAGTGGATTTTTCGTCTCCGTTTCTAAATGGAATGGCAAAAGCCAATAAAACTCCAGTAATGGTAGCGTGAACTCCTGAGTGAAGCATAAAATACCACATGGCAACTCCGCCGATTGAATAAGGAATTAGACTTCTCACTTTCGTTCTATTGAATACCAAAAGCAAAGCGAAAATACCTAATGCGATAAATAAGTTTGTCCAAAGTAATGTTTTGGTATAGAAAATGGCAATAATAATAATTGCTCCCACATCGTCAATAACGGCTAATGCAGTTAAGAATACTTTTAATGAAGTCGGCACTCTGTTGCCTAACAATGATAAGATCCCCAACGCAAAAGCAATGTCTGTCGCCATTGGAATTCCTGCACCTGATTGGGTTGCAGTTCCAGAATAATAAAAAAATACTTGCTGGGACAAACATTCCACCTAATGCTCCAAAAATGGGCAATAAAGCGTCTTTAATATTTGAAAGTTCCCCTTGATAAATTTCTCTCTCTAACTCTAAACCAATGAGCAAAAAGAAAATAGACATTAGTCCGTCATTTATCCAATGTTCTACTGAAATTCCTGCAAATTTGGTTTGAAAAAAATCGTGATAATTTGTTCCAAAATTTGAGTTGGCAAGTATAAGTGACAATATTGTGCAAGCAATTAAAACAAGTCCACCTGCCTTTTCACTTTCAAAAAAATCTTTAAATAATTTAGTTGCTTTCATTCTTAAATTATACTATAAATTAACCAAATTCCAATTATAAAAGCGAATGGCGAAATTAATTGAAAATAGGATGCCTTTAAAATTTCAGCCGCTTTCACTGAAAAATTATGATGTAGTTGTCTCGGCACAAAATACAAAACTAAAGAGGTAAGCAACATAAACCAACCAAATATTTTAAATATCTCTGGAAATTTTGAATTATCAGCAGCTAAAATAAGCCCAACTGCTGGAATTATTCTAATTGTTATTTCGGCATAGTTAATAAAATTTGTACTACCTGCTTTTCGTAGAATGGCGTTTGCTTTTTGGGTTTGGTGAGCATTAAAAGTCCAACGCAAATAAAGAAAAGTCCGAAAACTATAATTGTCCATTTTGCAAAAATGTCTATCATTTTTTTCTATCTGTTAGTTGTTAGTACGGTTTGCTCGTAAAGTTGCAATTAACTATTTGCTATCTGATAAAAACTTGCCAGCAGCTAGCAAGTTTATAATTCATGCCTTTCCTTGGGTAAGAATGGAAAGCATTCCAAGAACAAACTTTCTGAGAATTCATATTTGTAAATTTACAATAATTCTCTTTGCAAATCACTAATTGCGTTTAGAGTTTGCCCTGTCTTTTTGCTAGGTTTGCTATACTTAAAGTCCATTCTTAAATTCTAAAAATGTCCTAATTCTTCCAATTTCATTTGTTTCATTTTTACCTGAGAAAATCCAGTATTCTGTTGAATCATCTGAATCTTGTCCAATTTCTAGATTTAAGGTGTCCTTTAAAGAAATTAGTTGAATCGGTTTAACGTGTAGCGGGTGTGAATGATGAGCATTAATATTATCAATTGTCATTAAAGCCGTAACTACTTCTTTAGTTTTTACAGTATCCAACAATTTGCCATTGAAGATAACTTTAACGTCAGATCTTGCTAGTACTTCTCTTACTTTCTTTCGTTTGCTATTTATATCATCAATGCCTGAAAATATAGATATAAAAATGTAGATAAAAAGTTGACTAAATAGCAGAAAGCCAACACCTGTTAACTTGCCAATTGCTTTTTTATTTATGCTGAGTGTATAAAACATTAAAGCGAACCCAATGAACCCTAACGCAATTGAGAGGTCGAACAAAGAAATTGAAATTGAGTTTGAGGCTATCATTTAATTATTGTGTTTTTAACCTACCTCTAACTAATTGCTCATTAAACATCATATTATCTTGCTTCCACTAAAGTAGTATTTTATAGTACTGTGGTCTAATCTAATTTTGTGAGATGAAAAGGTGGTTTGTTGCATTTCTGGTAATATTCTTTGATTATCAATCATTTGCGCAGTTGATGGTGGGCAGTAATCTACTGTTAACCATTTCTTCCGGAGCAACATTAACGGTAAAGGGCGATGTTGTATTTACGGGAACTTCCATCGTGGAGAACTCAGGTACAATTTCACTTACCGGAAACTGGATCAATAACGCCGGAGTAAATCTCTTCAACAGTAGTAAAGGTGAAGTGCTATTGAACGGAAATATTCAACAAATTCTAGGGAGCTTTTCTACAACTTTTTATCACCTAACCATGCAAAATGGAACTAAAATTATGAATGTTAATACAGGTGTTGGTGGATCTTCTTCTCCATACAACGGCGTATTGAACCTCACTAACGCTATCTTCTCGTTGAAATCCAATATGCTCTCTGTTTATAATCCGGTTCCTGGTGGAATACAACGTACCACAGGATTTATTCTAAGTGAAGATCCATCTAATGCTGCAAAAGTTTGGTGGGTTAATGTTGGAGCTAACCTGCATACGATCCCATTCGGAAATAATGCGGGTGAAGATGTTTCATTCAGCTTTACTTCTTCCCCTCCAACAGGATTTCAAGTAGGTTCATTACGGGTTTCAACGTATCAAACCTTACCCAATAATACACCGTTTCCATTTTCTCCCGTTGCAATCAATCATGTAAACAATACAACTGGAACGGATAATAGTGCGAATACCGTTGATCGGTTCTGGCATATTGAGCATACTGGCACAAGTAGCTACTATTTTAAATTTGCACCCAGTGAGAATGCTGCAAATGGAAATACGAATATGAGAGCGCAGCCTTGGAATACTTTAAATTCAGGATGGCAATTGCCTTCGGTAGGACAAACCAATCCAACCATGCAACAAGTTTTTGTACCCGGTGTCTTGCCTTTATCGCCCGGAATACTTGCTGGAAAATCATGGGCACTCGCAATGAATGCTACACCATTACCTGTAACACTTCTTTCATTTGATGCAAAACTAACGAGTAATCGTCATGTTAAATGTGAATGGTCCACGCTCACTGAAGCGAACAATGACTATTTTGTTGTACAGCGCAGCAATAACGGCAATGATTTTATAGACGTTGGAATTCGTGATGGTGCAGGAAACTCCTCAACATTTCTCAATTATACTTTTATAGATGAATACACACCTTACGAGATCACTTATTATCGTTTGAAACAGGTTGACTTCGACGGTCAATTTACGTTCTCAAAAAACATTGCCATACAATCTTCAGGGCAATCAAAAACAATACGTGTTTTTCCGAATCCTGCCTCTGAAATTGTTAATTTTAGTTTTGAGAAGGATGGTCAATTCCAATATGTTATTTATGATTTAACCGGGAAGAAGATAATGCAGAAAACTTCGAATGTCTATGCAGGACTTGCGTCTTTTTCTGTTTCTGACATTCAGGAAGGGTCCTATCTCTTGGAAGTCATCATAGACGAAATAAGTAATACTCACCCACTAAAAATAATACGTCCTTAAATTTAGTAATTTTAGGCAGAATCATTAATTATTTTCTACTTTTAATTCATCCTTGTAAATCATATGCGAAAAAAGGTGTTACTATTTCTAACAGTTATGGCTATTCACAGAAAGGATTCTGGTTTGAAAAATAATTCCATTCTATTCAGGTTACTTCTGCTTTTGTGTTTTACATCCAACTTCCTTGCGGCGGCAGATGGAAAAGTGGATAGTCTATTAGCACGTGTTCATGCTTTTCAACCACAAAGTAAATTTCTTGAAAAAGACACTGCGTATCTTGTCGATCTCTGGTATGTCTGTGCTGAATTCTATCAATTGGGAGAATCAGACTCCATGCGAAAGTACGCTGATTTGGGTCTAAATACAGTGATTCAACTCAAGAAGACCACAGAAGATAAAGACAAACTAAAGATTCTGAATAAATATGAAATGATTTTTTATAAGAACATTGGCATTTCATATTTTGATAAGGATGATTATATCAGCCAAACAAAATTCTTTCATAAGTATCTAAGTAAAGCACGTGAACTAAATAACATCAAAGAAACGGGAACGGCGTTGTCGTACATAGCTTCTTGTCACCGTGAGCTAGAAGATTACGATAAAGCGTTTGCTTATGCACAGGAAGCCTATTCCATTCTAAAAAATACCGATAATAAAAATGCTATTGGTGGTGCATTAGCAATCTATGGATCGTATTATTTTGATAAGAAAGTAGATTATGATAGCTCCTATTATTGGAAGAAAAAAGTATACAATCTTTATGAAGAGACAGGATATTTGCCATTATTAAGTGGTGCCACCCTCGATATTATCGAGATATTTGTTTACTTCCATGAATTTGATTCTGCTCGAAAATATCTGGAGCTTTCTAAAGAAAGGGTACATGCACTTGGTTTTCCAGAGCATATCATGACTTACAATACTTATCAGGCTATTATTTACTTAAAAGACCGACGAATTGTTGAAGCAAAACAGCTCCTTACGGAGGCAATGGAATTAGCCAGACAATCGGACGTAAAGGAAGATGATTATAATATTCATAAATATTTAAGCTTGATTTTGGCTGCGGAAGGTGCTTCAGAAGATGCGCTCAAAACGATTGACTCTGCCTTCAATGAATATTCAACAGATGTAAATGTAAGTAAAGCACAAGCACTGACTCGAGCACAAATGGATTTTGATTTTAACTTTGAACGCTCTATTGCAAGCGCAGAACAGAAGAGGTTAGTGCAACTGAGAAATTTCTCGATTGCAATTTGTATCCTTTTATTATTGATTGTAGTCGTTATCTTTCAACGCTACAGGGAAAGAGGTCGATATAGTCAAGCACTCGCTGAAAAAATGCGGCATTGGAATCTGCCAACGCTGCACTAAAGCTAACGCAACATGAGTTGGTTGAAACCGAAAAGCAACGCGAAGCACACCAGGTAAGAGTTCGAATTGCTCGTGATATACACGATGACATAGGAAGTGGCCTAACCAAGATCACTTTGTTGAGTGATATCACACGAAAAAAAACAACCGATTCTTCTGTATCAGATGCTCTTGAAAAGTGATGGAGTATTCAAAAGGGGTGAGTACTTCGCTCAGCGAAATAGTATGGGCGATTCATCCAGGAAATGATAATGTAGGGAGTTTAGTAAATTATATGAAATCTACTGCGAATCAGCTTTTAGAAAATAGCGATATCAAGTATGTTTTCGATTTTCCAAATGCGGGAGCCAATGTAGAAGTTCATCCTGAAATCAAAAGGAATATTTACCTTGTGATGAAAGAAGCTCTTCATAATATCTTGAAGTATTCAGAAGCTAAGAATGTATTTATAAAGTTCTCTATTGATAATAATCGTTTCAATTTGGAAATTTCTGATGATGGAAAAGGGTTTGAAATGAATACGGAAGACCACCGTTTCGGGAATGGACTACTTAATATGCAGCAGCGTATGTCGCAACATGGGAATATTTGCGAGATTCAAACTTCTCGCGGTAAAGGTTGTCGTATCATTGCTCATGGTAATTTAACTATATAATCATTAGCTGTTTTATTTATGAAAAAAATACGTATCATTCTGGTAGAAGACGATAAGGAAATTCTCGAAATGATGGAAGGAATCATATCAGATGAAAATGATATGGTTGTCGTAAAAACATTTTCTAATGGCGATAGTTTTCTGAAATCATGGGAAAATTATTCATGTGATGTGGTGTTAATGGATATTAATATGGTCGGAAAAAATGGAATAGAATGTATTGGAATTGCTAAACCAATAAATCCGAATGTGCAGTTTTTAGTATGTACGGTTTTTGAAAATCCCAAGTATATTTTTCAGGCGCTGTGTAGCGGGGCTACGGGTTATTTACTTAAAAATAATGCAGGCGATAAACTTCTTACTGCTATCCGTGAAATTAGTCAGGGAGGATCTCCGATGAGTGTTTCTATCGCTCGAATGGTTGTTGATTCGTTTGCCTCTAAACAAAAGGCGACCATCCATAACGAATTACTTACTCCCCGTGAAAAAGAAATATTGGATTTGTTGGCACAAGGGTTAATGTACAAAGAAATCGCAAGTAGAAAGGAGATCGGTGTAGAAACAGTGCGAAAACATGTGTACAATATTTATGAAAAGCTGCAGGTGAACTCGCGAACGGAAGCGATTAACAAAGTGTACGGGAAATCATCTTGATCATTTCTTTATACCACTTAAGTAGTATTCCTTCATCATTTTTGGCATCATATTTTTGTCATTAGTAAATCCAACTATGCCATGAGAAAATGTTACTTCTTCGTTTTAGTCCTTCTTCTTTCTTCTTTGGAGCTAATTGCGCAAAACATCGGAATTAACAATCCCACACCGCATGCCTCTGCAATATGTGATATGGTTTCCACCGATAAAGGAATTTTGATTCCTCGTTTGACCTCAGCGCAGCGAGTTGCCATCGTTGCGCCCGCCGTTGGTTTGCTTGTTTATGATCTGACAGGTGCTAAGTTTATGTATTTCGATGGTGTCGTATGGCAATCGGTAGGAGGAGCTGTGAATGCTTGGGGTTTAAGTGGGAATGCAGGAAATGGTCCCGCAAATTTTATTGGTACTACCGACAATCAACCCATCCAATTCAAAATTAATAATCAGCGGAGTGGTTATATAGACAACATAGATGGACCCTTCTACGGGTCGTAATGTTTTTCTCGGATTTCAATCAGGCTTGAATAATAACAGTGCAGGTTTTGATAATGTGTATATCGGTTTTAAAAGTGGTTTGTCGAACACGGATGGTGAGTTCAATACCGCTCTTGGATCATTTGCGCTTCAGAATGCTTCAAATTCATATTCGAATACAGCCATCGGATCTTATGCCATGCAAAATGCAATAAGTAGTGTTCAATCAACAGCCGTTGGCACTGGAGCATTAACTACTGCGACTACAGGAAGCTATAATCAAGTCTTCGGGTATCATGCTATGTTCTCAACAGCTTCTGCCGGCACCTTTAATTGTGCCTATGGATATGAATCGTTGTTGAATAATACAGGAGGTTTCAATTGCGGGTATGGAAATTGGTCGCTGAAACTTAATAGTACCGGAACTCTTAATAGCGCCTTTGGCTATTCTTCACTTTTCAGTAATAATAATGGGACTTCCAATGCAGCCTTTGGTGAAAATTCCTCTCAAGCAATACCTCCGGTAACTATAATTGCGGTTTTGGAGCCTACTCAGGATTTGTAAATGCAGCAGGTTCCAATAACACCTCCATGGGCTCATACTCGTTGCGGAATAGTTCTGGAAGTAACAACCTCGCTGTTGGCTTTCAAGCAGCTATGCTGCAAACTTCATATTCGAATTGTACTTTCTTAGGTGCTTTAGCAGATGCTAGTTTAAATAGTTTTTCAAATGCTACAGCTCTTGGTTATAATGCAGTAGTAACTGCAAGCAATCAAGTGAAGATTGGGAATGCATTTGTTACAGCCATTGGTGGAGCGGTAAATTGGAGTGTGTTATCTGATGGGCGATTTAAAAGGAATGTTCAGGAGGATATTCCCGGGTTACCATTTATTTTAGCATTGAGACCTGTTTCATACAACCTCGACATTCCTTCTTATTTAAGTCATGTATTGACAGAAGAAAACAAAGATTCCATATTAGCGGCCAATCATAAGTTCGGAGAAAAGGCGCAAGTTCGTTACACCGGCTTCATCGCTCAAGAAGTAGAGGATGCAGCGTTTAAGACCGGATATGATTTTAGTGGAGTACAAAAACCCCAGAATGCCAACGATACGTATGCTGTACGTTATGCCGAATTTGTAGTTCCATTGGTGAAAGCAGTACAAGAACTTGCGAATGAAAACGAAAAACTCATGGTACGCAATCAAGAACTTGAAGCCATGTTGAATTCAGTTATTGATCGAATTAAGCATATCGAAACGACGCAAATGGAGATGTTGCAAACCACTTCTTCAATACGATAGATTCACTTCGTAATTTAGTTCTGATGAAACAAACTTTCTTTTTTGCTAAACTTCAACTACAGGCAACTCGATTATGGATGGATATTGTTTCCCTTATGGAAGGGAATCATACACAAAAGCATCTTGTTAATGTAATCGGTGAAGCTGTTCCTGATTATTCAACGATATTAAATTCATTGTCGAATGAATTAGAGGATGTTTTTAGCGTATAGAGTAATGAATTTGTTTTTATTAAAAAGGACTTTTCTATTATTGTTGTTTTAGAAAAGCTTGATCGCTTTTATTGCGTTTGATTGAAAATGGTAGGATGTTTAATAAAATTTCTGCTAACTAATTGCTATCGTTTTGTTGTACGAAACGCAATTTCGTTGTTTGTACATTTAAATCAGTTGTTTACCATTGTTGGAATCTTATACCAACTTGCTTATCTCTAATCGCAAATTCTTTGGCACCCCAAGGTCTGGTCGTTACTTTATTGAGATTTGGGTGTAGTAGGTGAGGATGAGAAGCTGATACCTTTGCATACACTTCTTCAATATTATCCGTTTCAATTCTTAGCTCTGGATAATGTTCTTTGGCCAATTTCTCGTCTTGAAAAACCATAATTCGTATTCCGTCTTTTATTAAAACACAATAAGGTTGAGAAGATTTTAAATCTTCGTGTTCAATCGAAAATTGAAGACAATCAACAAATAACTTTAGTCCGTCGGAAATGTCGATGTAAAACACACTGGGTACTAGTTTTGAAAAATTCATACTTACATTATTTGATTGTTTAATTTTTTTATTTTGTCTCTCTTCAATAACAACTAACTAATTTCTATCCGATACGAACAAGCTAGCTGAAGTCAGGTTCATATTTCTTATCATTTGCAACTTTGCAGTGAACAGAATAATCATCGTATAATTTAATTCGAAGATACAAAATTTCAAACCATGAATAATTATTTCTAAGGAGGTTGAAATACTTCCCACTTCAAACCTGCCTTGCAACCACTGTTGTGCGTTCGACTTTCTATTTTAATGACAGAGGATAAAAAAGTTATTTAGGAACAATTCCTGCAGGTCTTCCTGATAGGGATTGAGAATACCAGGTTGGACTCCCTCCACTAGCACGCGTAAAACCATAAGAGTTAGATGAGGTGTAAATCACTATGAATTGGCCACTAGCCGACCCGCCGATGGGTGTGCCTGATAACGATTGAGCATACCAAGATGGATTACCTCCACTTGAAGTCATAAACCCGTATGCATTTGAAGAGGTATAGACAACGATACAATCTTTGCCATTAACGGTTGTTCCAATAGGAGTGCCCGATAGAGATTGAGCATACCACGTTGGATTGCCTCCGCTTGAATTTGTAAAACCATATGAGTTTGATGAGGTATAAACGACAATGGTATTACCACTTGATGTAATACCCGTTGGAGTTCCTGAAAGCGATTGAGCATACCAAGTGGGATTCCCTCCACTTGAACTTGTAAAGCCATAAGCATTCGAATTTGTATATACTACAATGGAACTGTCGGTAGCGATTGCCCCAATAGGTGTACCCGATAGCGATTGTGAATACCAAGTTGGATTGCCTCCACTGGAGACGGTAAACCCATAAGCATTAGAACTTGTGTAAACAACAAGCATAGTTCCGTTCTTTGTGCTTGATAGATTTGATAAACCTGAAATATTGCCTGAATTAGTATTCTCCGAATACAAAGCATAAGGTACACTCATTAGTTGATTGGTTCCTACGGTAACATAATTTGTTCCTCCACTTGGGTCAATTTCTACTTTTAAAAACTTAGTATTTGTCGCCCAGTTAATGGTAGAAAAAGTTCCAGTTGTTGGGCTACCTTGTCCAATATTGAGGTTAAAAAGTCCTTGTGCATTGGTTGGTTTATTATGAGTTGTGTTGTCTGTGAGAATGGTGTACATGCCGACTGAAAGATTGGTCAAGTCAATGGATGCCGTTGGTGTATTCTGATGTAAAACTAAACGTCCTGTGTTGTCATAAATAAAAATTTGTTGAAACGAGTTCTTGTTTGATGTTTTGAAATAAATAGAACTATTAGTTGGATTTGGAAATACGCTCAAATCGTTTGATAGGATACTTTCATTGAGTCCCGTTGTAAAAAACTCTATTCGGGATAACACGCCGATTAAACCGGAGTTAGCATCGTTTGAATTTGTTGTAGGGATTACGAAAATTTCACCAACGGAGTAAACTAAATTATTGTTGGATACGGCACCTGAGTTTACAGCACTAATAACACTTTGTCCATTCGAATTTGTCGACAGCCAAAGTAGAAGGGGTAAAATTAAATATTTCATATCACAAATGTAAGAGTTAAGACAGAACGGTCAAATAATCGTGATACATTGCTAATCGCAATCCGATTATTGCCTGCCTGCTGCAGGCAGATTCATTGCTTGCGAAGACGAATGTAACACTTTCACCTCATTCAGTCAATACGTATCATAAACAAGGCGGTTGGTGCTAGAATGCTATTACTTTGAATTGCTTTCCATCGCATTACCTATAGCTACATTTCTGCTGATAAATTCAATTGGATTAGTATGAGCGTCAATTCAGCGTACAATAAAAAGAGTAACACTTTAAAAGCAACAATACACCGTTTAATCTTCCGTCTTTCTGCAATGTCAGTTGTCTGGAGTAAATTGGTTTTTAAGATCTTCTAGTAATATCTTCTGGAATTTTTTATAATTCCAAGTTGATTTAATTTTCCGTACGATAGGCTTACAAATAAAGTTGAAGTTTCTAAAATTTTTAACTTATATTTGATACTTAAATACTGCATTGTTTGATTTTATAAAGGATTATCATAGCCGTGAAAAAATATTTAATAGTATCATTTTTATTATTGATTTGTAGCATTAATATGCCAGTTGCAAAAGCTCAAAATTTTGTAGAAAATGGAACTTTTGAAGCGCATGATAGTTGCCCCTATAGTTTAGATCAGGTTGAATTTTGTACAGGATGGTTTCCAATAAGGCACTCTCCAGACTATTATAATTGTGGCTTTAATAATGGCAATAATTTTCAGTTTCCAAATAATGGAAGTGGTTTCGTTTGCATGTTGGGTGGACTCCTTTCAGATACCGCTGTTTACTATTATAGTGAATTGATAAAATCAAAGTTAAAATTCCCATTAATTGCAGGTAAAAGATACTTAATAAAATTTTCGGTAGGGCTTAATGTATTTACCCAGCCTCATAATCAAAACGATTTCGGATTGTATTTTTACGATAGCAACTCGCCACTAAGTTTTTCCTATTATTCTAAAGGCTGTATTAATGAGCGCCCGCAAATAAGCATAAGCCCAATGGATCTGTTTCAGAATGATTATGTCGATTTTTCTTTTTGTTTTACACCCACTCAGAACTATGATAGTGTTTTGGTGGGCCCTTTTTGCAATAGCAATTCTTTTACAGGACCCATAATCATGAATTACTATTTATTTGATGATTTTGAAATAACAGAGTTTCAGGAAACTGATTTTGTTGGCACACCTCAAATTATTTGCGATAGTGGCTATGTAAATTTTAGTGCTACAAACTGGACCCAACCCACTCATGTAGACTGGCAATTTGATGGAGGCAGTCCTTCTTCAAGCATTGACCTATATCCACAACCAGTATTTTACAACCAGCCCGAAACTATGACGTTACTTTTGTAATGGATGATGTTTGCAACGACACAATAATAAAAAAGATTACATCAAAGTAATGAGTCGGCTAACCGATGTTTTACCTGATGAAATTATAACAAAATGTGATGAAACAGAAATAGAGATAAAAGCCACTAACGGAATTGAAGGTTTATGGTCAACAGGAGTAACAGCTCAGAGCATCAAGGCAAAACAACCTGGAAAATATTATTTCACACAAACAAATCAATGCGATACATTAATAGATTCTGTTTTAGTTAAGAATGAAATATGTCCATGCGATTTTTTTATTCCCAATTCATTTTCACCTAATAATGATCTTATAAATGACACCTTTATGGTTTACGGTGATGGTGAAAAACTTGAATTGATAATTTACAACCGATGGGGTAAAAAAGTGTTTAGCACAGACAATAAATATTTTAGTTGGAATGGATATTATAACAACCAAAAAGTGATGCAAGGTGTTTACTATTTTGTGGCAAATTACAAAGATTGCAAAGGTGATGATAAAAGTACATCTGGTAGTTTAACCATTCTGTATTGAATCAAAATATAAATTGTTCAAATTTCGCCAGCAAAATCGTATAAACCATCAAACAGATAATGATGTATTTCTTTGAGACCTTTGGTCGTGCCGATTTCTATTTTATTTATGTCACTCGATTCGAATAATCGAAATGCTTTTTCTAAGCTGCTTTTTCCAATATTTTTCATCAGATTTCTTCAACTTACAAAAATTGTCATATAAAACATTTCCTTACTGGTAACTCTCTCACTGTTACCAATCTCCTCAGCAGGAAGGTCTATCTTCATCCGAAGTCCCAACCCCTCGCGAAGCTTCCTACTGATCCCAACTCCCAATACACAAAGCTTTTCGCGATCCCAATTCCCAACTATTCTATATTTCCCTGCCCCAACATCACAATCGGATTCTCTAAAAGCGCTTTAAATGTGTTTAGGAATTTAGATCCCACTACACCATCTACCACTCTGTGATCGCAACTCAACGTTACTTTCATGACGTTGCCGGGTTGTACCATTCCATTTTTTACCACTGGAATTTGTTTGATAGCACCAATCGCGAGAATGCATGCATCGGGCGGATTAATAATCGCAGTAAAGGATTCAATATTGAACATTCCTAAATTGGAAATGGTAAATGTGTTTCCTTCCCAATCTTGTGGTTGTAGTTTTTTGTCTTTTGCTTTTTTGCAAATTCTTTTACTTCAACTGCAATTTGACTTAGTGACTTGCTATCAGCAAAGCGTACTACAGGAACTAAAAGCCCATCTTCCACAGCAACTGCAACCCCAATGTGAATATGATGATTGTAACGAATGCGATCGCCCAGCCATGCTGAATTCACTGCGGGATGTTCGCGAAGTGAGGTAGCAACAGCTTTCACCACAAAATCGTTGAATGATATTTTTACTTGTGTAACCTGATTAATACTTTCACGCGCACGAACTACTTCGTCCATGTCAATGTCCATGGTAAGGTAAAAGTGTGGCGCTGTAAATTTACTTTCTGCTAAACGACGCGCGATGGTTTTTCTCATCTGCGTCACCGTTACCTCTTCAAAGCTTTCTTTCGTCACCGCTTTTGCCGACAAAGAAGATCCTTGCACAAAACTTCCAGGCTTGAACCAGTCGATATCGCGTTTTACGATTCGACCGTGTTCGCCAGATCCTTTCAGCATGCCGAGGTCGATGCCTTTTTCAGTAGCTAATCGTTTTGCTAAAGGCGATATTTTTAAGCGTTCATCACCATTAACGGAGTGAACAATTTCTTGCACTTTAGGAGCAGATATCGTTGGAGTAGGAGGGGCAGCAACTGTGCTTGCACTTGCTTGTGCCGCAGGTTTTGCAGCAGCCACAGGCTCAACAGGTGCCGCAGCTGCAGGTGCTGCTTTCGCTTCGTCTTCTTTTTGTGCGGATACTAAAAGTTCTTTAAAATCTTCACCGGGCTTCCCCATAATGGCTAGAATCCCATCTACCGGAATGGCTTTTCCCTCTTCAACACCGAGGTATAATAGTGTACCGGCTTGGTACGATTCAAATTCCATGGTGGCTTTGTCTGTCTCTACTTCAGCAACAAGTTCACCGTTCTTAACAGTATCACCCACTTTCTTATGCCATTTCACTAATACGCCTTCGGTCATGGTGTCCGACATCTTGGGCATTCTTACAATTTCAGCCATCTTTTTTTAATTCAGAATGCAGAATTAAGAATTCAGAATTGGAATTCAATACTTAATCTTCTCTGCTAATTTCTATTTCTTATTAAATTTATCTTTTATTGGTGAAGGAATAATGTCATGATTAGAAATTCATAATAATTCTGAATTCTTAATTCTGCATTCTTAATTCTGCATTCTATTCTTTTGAATTCTTAATTCTGAATTATTCCGTGATATACGGATAATCTTCCTGCACATAAACATCCTTAAACAATTCACTCGGATCTGGATACGGGGATGATTCTGCGAAAGTAACGCTATCTTCTACTACTTCGTTGATGCGCTCGTTGATCTTTTCAATATCTGCTTCTGTGAGCATTTTATTGCTGATTAAAATTTCTTCTACAATTTCAACCGGATCTTGTGCTTTATAACTTTCTACTTCTTCCTTCGTACGGTATTTGGCAGGATCACTCATCGAATGTCCGCGGTAACGATACGTTTTCATCTCTAAGTAAACTGGACCTTTCGTTCTTGCATGTTTTGCTGCACTCTCCATCGCTTCGTGCACGGCCTCTACATCCATTCCATCTACTGCAAAAGATGGCATATCATACGCCAATCCGATTTTATGTAAGTCGTGTACGTTCGATGTTCTTTCAACAGAAGTTCCCATCGCATACGCATTGTTTTCTACTACGAAGATCACAGGTAATTCCCAAAGCATCGCCATGTTGAATGCTTCGTGCAATGCACCTTGACGCACCGCACCATCTCCAAAATAACAAACACATAAATTTCCTGTGTTATTATATTTTTCAGCAAATGCAATTCCTGCACCTAGTGGAATTTGTGCACCTACAATTCCATGTCCTCCGAAAAATCGATGCTCTTTCGAAAACATATGCATCGATCCGCCTTTTCCTTTCGAACAACCTGTGATCTTTCCATACAACTCCGCCATCACAGCACGAGGAGTAATTCCTTTCGCAATGGCATGCGCATGATCGCGATAAGCCGTGATCATGGAATCTTCGGGTTTCAAAACACTCATCGCACCGGCAACTACGGCTTCCTGACCTATATATAGATGGCAAAATCCTTTGATCTTTTGCATACCATACAATTGTCCAGCACGCTCTTCAAAACGACGCATCAATTGCATGCTTTCGTACCACTGAACATATTGCTCTTTTGCGTAAGTAGTTTTCTTCTTCTTCGACTTAGTCACTGTTTCCATAGCTACAAAAATAGGCGAAAGCCATGTTATTTCCCACTTTTAAATAATTGAAATGGTCGCAGATTGATTCAACGAATAATACTGTAATTATTTGATAGTTAAATTAGTAGACTCGCCTTGATGGGTGATTAATAAATGATTACCTACAAGCTACAATTAAAAACACGACCTGAAATATTAGTTTTTCTTCAATACACTCCCACTAAAAACATAAGGAAGGAACTGCACAACGTTCTCAGAAGCGATAAAAGTTCCATTGCCACCTTCCATGATCACTCGAATTTTATGATCATAACGCAGTTCATATTCTGACATGACTTGTCGGCAATTTCCACACGGACTAATGGGCACCGAAAGTTGTTTTTTGCCTTCAGGATACGCTGAAATTGCAATCGCAATAATTTTTATTCCGGGATGCTGAGCACCGGCAGCAAAAAGTGCAACGCGTTCGGCACATAATCCGCTGGGGTACGCTGCATTTTCTTGATTGCTTCCTCTCACCACCACACCATTCTCTAACATGACCGCAGCACCCACATGAAATTTTGAGTAAGGAGCATAAGCATCGTCCGCTGCTTTCTGTGCTTCTACCATCAACAGTTGATCTGCTGTCGGTAATTCAGCAAGATTTTCAAAATGATCGAAATGACTTTGGAGAACTATTTTTTTCATGTTGTGATATTGAACTCAAAGGTAGTGAAATTTATTGTTTGAAAGAAGCATGGCTAGGCTTTGCGATTTGAAGATTAATAGAATCCGAGCTATCGTGATAACGTATACTTGAATGGATGGAAAGATTAGATTCAATACTTTTGTTCGGTAGATCAAGAATCTCAAACCCTTGAATTGATCTTGCACCAAACAATTATGCTCACTCCTAATTTTAATCCTTTCCCAGTCATTGAAACCGAACGACTCTTAATGCGTCGTATTCATGTTGATGATATCGAAGAAATTTTTATTTTAAGATCGGATCCCATCATCAATAAGAATTCTTTGCGTCCACTCATCACAGAAAAAGCAGAAGCTTTTGATTTTATTAAAAAGATTGAAGATATGGTCAATCAAAACGAAGGAATTTCATGGGTAATTTGTGAAAAGCATGTTCCAGAAAAAGTGATTGGACATATCGGCATCTGGAGGCTGATGAAGGAACATTACCGAGGAGAAATTGGATATTTATTGCATACCGATTTCCAAGGAAAGGAATGATGACAGAGGCTCTGAAAGCATCCATTGATTACGGATTTGATCAGCTGAAATTGCATTCGATCGAAGCACATGTTTCACCCCTAAATCAACCTTCTTTGAATATCTTGGAACGAAATCATTTCGTTCGAGAAGGTTATTTTAAAGATGATTTTTTTGCGAAAGGAAGGTTTCATGATTCTGTTGTTTATTCCTTGATTAGTTCTGTGGATAAAAATTGGGTGCGCGATTAGTCGGAGAGTAAAAAATAATTTAGTTTTAGTCAGATTAATTCGATAAAATTAAACGCTTAAAACGATTTAATAATTAGAAATGTCAGCGAAAAAAAAGACTTCCTTTCTTGACCAAATCCTTTATAAAGGAGAGGAAAAACTTCGACTGTGGAGCGGTGCGAATCGTATTTTACCTGAGTATTTAATTATTGGGGCAGCAAAATGCGGCACTACTTCACTGTATAATTATTTAATACTGCACCCCGCCGTTTTTTCCTGTTTCAAAAAGGAAGTTCATTACTTCGATTACTATTTTCATAAAGGAGAGAATTGGTATCGTTCGCATTTCACGACGCAACAAAAGTTAGAAAGCAGAGAACGTGAGCTGTCTCAACATTGTATTACGGGTGAGTCATCACCATATTATTTAGCGCATCCCTTATCTCCTCAGCGAGTAAAGGCATTGCTACCAAACGTAAAGATGATCTGCATGCTTCGTAATCCTGTGGATCGTGCGATCTCTAGTTTTAACAATCAAGTGCGATTAGGTATTGAGCCACTCACCGATTTTGAAGAAGCGATCCGTCTCGAAGATGAGCGCATCTTTGGTCACGAAGAACGCCTTCGCCATGATCCAAGTTATTCTAGCTTCGAACATAAATATTTTTCATACATCCGTAGAGGTTGTTACGCTGAACAATTGGAAAATTGGTATCAGCATTTTCCTAAAGATCAAATTATGGTCATTCAGAGCGAAAAATTTTATGAAAATCCTGCACCTTATTTTAAAGAAGTCGTAAATTTTGTTGGACTCAATCCTTGGGCACCCGAAAAATTTAAAGTGTTTAATGCAGGCGGTGAATACGATAAAATGTCGGATACCCTTCGCCGTAAGTTACTCGATTACTACCAACCGCATAACGAAAAATTGTTTCAATTGATTGGACAACGATTCGAAGAATGGGGGAGGTGAGTGGGAGTTCGGAGAGCGGAGTTCGGAGTTCGGAGAGCGGAGAGCATAGCCTATTTCAGGCTAAGTCATAACATCTAACCTTGCAATATTTCACTGCTTTTCAATTGCTGGGCGAAGCATCCAACATCTAAAATCTAAAATCCAACAACTTAATGAAAATACTCCTTCATCCTCTCAAAAAAAGCTCTTATCTCCTTTTCCTGGATTGGGTTTGAAGTTTTCGGCGTCGCGGAGTTTTTCTAACGTTTTCTTTTCTTCGGTGCTGAGTTGTTGCGGTGTCCATACATTGATGTTCACTAACAAATCTCCTTTTGCATACGAATTTAAAGCAGGAACACCTTTACCTTTTAAGCGCAGCACTTTTCCACCTTGTGTGCCTGGATCAATTTTAATTTTCGCTTTGCCTTCTATCGTCGGAACTTCCACTGAACAACCCAACGATGCATCTGCAAAAGATATGTATAAATCATAAATTAAATGTTCACCATCACGCTGTAAACTTGGATGTGGAATTTCTTCTACCACAATTAATAAGTCGCCTGGAATTCCTCCGCGCTCTGCAGCATTTCCTTTTCCGCTAACCGATAATTGCATGCCTTCCGAAACACCTGCCGGAATATTAATACTAATAATTTCTTCGCCTTGCTGAACACCCGAACCTGTACATCCTTTGCATTTGCTGGCAATGGTTTGTCCTTCTCCGTGACAGGTAGGACAAGTAGTGATGGTTTGCATCTGTCCTAAAAAGCTGTTCGTTACTCTGCGAATTTGTCCGCTGCCCTTACACGTGTTACAAGTAGAAAATGCGCCGGTGCCAGCTTGTGCACCCGATCCGCCGCAGGTTTGACAGGATACTAATTTATTTACTTTTATTTTTTTCTCAGCGCCTTTTGCAATTTCTTCGAGCGTGAGTTTTACTTTTATTCTAAGATTCGTTCCGCGGTTAACGGTTCTTCTTCCACCTCGACCTTGTCCGCCGCCGCCGCCAAAAAAACTTTCAAAAGGATTTCCGCCTCCGAAAATATCTCCAAACTGACTGAAGATATCTTCCATGTTCATGCTCTGTCCACCGTATCCGCCGTTACCACCCAAACCACCATGTCCAAATTGATCGTAGCGTGTTTTTTTCTCAGGGTTACTTAACACTTCATAGGCTTCGGCTGCTTCCTTGAATTTATCTTCCGATGATTTATCACCTGGATTTTTATCGGGATGGAATTTCAAAGCCATCTGACGATACGCCTTTTTTATTTCAGCCTCTGTAGCGCCTTTAGCAACTCCTAATACTTCGTAATAATCTCTCTTTGACATGCAATATTATTTTTAGTGCGGATGATTTTTATTTAAAAATTAATTCATCAGCACTAGATCTAAATTCTATTTTTTTATTTTGATGGGTTTAACAGCCAACGACAACTTTTGCGTAACGAATAACTTTTTCGTTTAACCAATAGCCTTTCTCTACTTCATCAATTACTTTATCTTTCATGTTTTCATCTTCCGTAGGAATCTTTGTAATGGCTTCATGCAATTCCACATCAAATTCTTTTCCGATGGATTCCATAGGCTTTAATCCGCGTTGCTCAAGCGTGGCCATTAACTTTTGTTGAATTAAAATAATCCCTTCACGGTTGGATGCATCCACATCCGAAGTCATTGCTTTCAACGCTCTGTCAAAATCATCCAGTACGGGTAATAGAGAGGAAATTATGTCAGACCCAGCCGACTTAATCATCTCCACCCTTTCCTTCATCGATCGGCGTTTATAGTTCTCGAAATCGGCATATTGGCGTAAATGATGATCTTTCAATTCTGCAATCTCTTTCTCCAGCTTCGCTAAAGGATCTTCCTCAATTGGCTTTTGCTCAGCCGCTTCTGCTTCTGACGAACGTAATATTTCTTCTTCAACCAGGTTTTCAATATTCTCTGGCTTTATTTCCTTTTCTTGGCTCATCGACTCTTTCTTGAATAAAATAATGAATGATTTTATGATTTTTTCTCGGCGGTTCAAAAATACTGCCATCAGATTAATCTGGACAGTTTGTCAGCAATAGTTATCTAGAGGGAATTGTGAGTAAAGTTGGCTTCGAGAGCTGCCTGAGCTTGTCGATGGCAGCCTCAGCCAACCCTGCTCCCTGAGTTCCCTGAGCCTGTCGAAGGGAGCTTGTCGAAGGGAGCCTGTCGAAGGGAGCTTTTTGTTGGCTTCGAGAGCCTCAGCCAACTCTGCTGCCTGAGTTCACTGAGCCTGTCGAAGGGAGCATGTCGAAGGCAGATTTTTCCATAAAAAAAGCCCCGTTTTGGGGCTTCTTAAATTTGATTTGAATGGACTAATAAAATAAATAAAGGACTATTATTTTTTAGTTGATTTAGCTAGGTAGGAATCAAGCGCAGATTCTAAACTTGCACCACGTAATCCTTTCGCTACAATAACGCCATTTCCGTCAATTAAAAAACTAGCAGGAATAGAGTTCACACCGTACATCGCTGCACCTTTTGACTGCCATCCGCCTAAATCACTTACGTGGTTAGGCCATTCAAGTTGATCCTTTGCAATGGCTTTCATCCATGCTTCTTTATTTTGATCGAGGCTTAAACTATAGACAGTAAAGCCTTTCGCATTCTTAAATTTTTGGTCTTTGTACTTGTGATAAGCAGCTACCACGTGTGGGTTTTCCATGCGACAGGGGCCGCACCAGCTTGCCCAGAAATCCAAAAGAACCATTTTACCTTTTAAAGAACTAAGCGCGATTGTTTTTCCTTCTGGACTCGTAAATACCAAATCGATGGCTTTATTACCCACCGCAGTACCCGTATTGGCTTGTGGATTCTTATTGAACGAACATAAAGTAAATACGGAAAGTGCGATAAACCCACTGATTCCTAATGCAATTGCTAATTTTTTCATATAGTTTAAGATGTTTTTTTATAAGAATCCTGCTCTAGGCAAAAATAATACCAAGACTTGAGTAAGGGGAGTAATAATTGTAGTTTATATAGAATTTAAGGTCTAATTTAATTTTTAGCAACTTTTATTAGCTTCTGGCTTCTGGCTTCTAGCTTCTAGCTTCTAGCTTCTAGCTTCTAGCTTCTAGCTTCTAGCTTCTAGCTTCTAGCTTCTAGCTTCTAGCTTCTAGCTTCTAGCTTCTAGCTTCTGGCTTTTCACAACTCACAAATCTACTAACTTACCAATCCACCAATTCGCCAATTTAAATTCTCCGGATCTGTGCTCCCAAGGCATTTAACCTTTCGTCGATGCGCTCGTATCCTCTGTCTATTTGTTCAATATTATGAATTATACTTTTACCTTTTGCACTCATCGCGGCTATCAACAAAGCTACTCCTGCACGTATATCAGGCGATGTCATTTGAATTCCTTTCAGCGGATGTTTTCTGGCTAATCCAATCACGGTCGCTCGATGCGGATCACATAAAATAATTTGTGCGCCCATGTCAATTAATTTATCGACGAAGAATAATCTGCTCTCAAACATTTTTTGATGCACTAAGATGGTTCCGCTCGCTTGAGTCGCGGTCACCAAAATAACACTGAGTAAGTCAGGAGTAAATCCAGGCCAAATCTGATCGGCAATGGTAAGAATGGATCCATCAATAAAAGTATCGATCTCATACATTTCTTGAGCGGGAATGTAAATATCATCTCCTCTAAATTCCATTTTTATTCCTAATCGTTGGAATGTACTTGGAATTATGCCGAGATGTGCTAATCCTACATTTTTAATGGTCAGCTCACTTTGTGTCATCGCTGCTAAGCCGATGAATGAACCCACCTCAATCATATCAGGAAGGATACGGTGACGAGTTCCTTTCAAGGATTTTACGCCTTCTATCGTAAGTAAATTGGAACCGATCCCTGAAATTTTTGCGCCCATTTGATTGAGCATCTTGCAAAGCTGTTGCAAGTAAGGTTCGCACGCTGCGTTGTAAATGGAGGTAATTCCCTCTGCCATCACAGCGGCCATTACAATATTTGCAGTACCAGTTACTGATGCTTCATCCAATAACATGTAGGTGCCTTTCAAATGTTGTGCATCGACACGATAGAAATTTTCGTTGCTATCAAAGTTGAATTTAGCACCTAAATTTTGGAACCCAATGAAATGCGTATCCAATCGACGTCGACCAATTTTATCACCTCCTGGACGAGGAATCGCGGCTTTACCAAAACGTGCCAACAGCGGACCAATAATCATGATGGATCCACGAAGTCCTGAGCCTAATTTCGCAAACTCCTTTGTTTCGAGATAATCTAGATTGATATTACTCGCGTTAAAAGAATAGGTATTTGGAGCTAGACGTTCACTCTGAACGCCCATCTTTTGTAATAATTCGATGAGTTTAATGACATCCCTAATTTCAGGAACGTTTTCAATGATACAGGTTTCAGGAGTAAGAAGAACAGCACAAAGAATTTGTAAAGCTTCGTTTTTTGCTCCTTGTGGCTCGATGGTACCACTGAGCTTAATGCCTCCTGTAATTTCAAAACTTCCTCCAGTAGTACTCATTGTTTCTGCAGGTTTATTTTCCGCGACTATATCCGCCATTGTATGTGGTACGTTTTTTCTGATTTTTATTGCGAGCCGTTCTTCGGTCCGCTTCACGTAAATCTATAAAACGTGTCGTTAACTTAATGTCGTCACGTAGAACAAGTTTTCCACCAGAAAAAGTATTCAATTGTTCACGAATTACCTCATCTTCTACCGAGTCACGATTCCAAGTTAGGTAGCTCATTTTCATAAAATTGGCTATCGTTTCTACGACCTGCTGCTTCTCTGGAGAATCTTCCATCAAGAGGGCTTCTTTAATCATGGATTCAATGATGGATCCATAATGACGAAGCTTAATATTCTTTTGAGGGTAGGTGAGTGGATCAGGGCGAACATGCGTTAAATCCTGATCAGGCATCGGAAATGGAGACTCACAATCCAATTTGAAGTCGGAAATGATGAATAAGTGATCCCAAAGTTTATGTTTGTAGTCGACAAATTCTCGAAGCGTTGGATTTAAAATGGCCATTGCATTTACAATGGTTTTAGCCGCTTTAGTACGCTCATCACGATCTTCTAAGTTAACAGCTAATTCAACCATTTCCTGAATGGATCGACCATATTCAGCAATAGTAAGCGAAGCTCTATCTGTATTGTATTCCATGTGTTACTGGGGAAATTTTATGATTTCTTCCTCAAAATGAAGGGAAGTTAATTTTTAAGATTACAAATTTACGAAAAGCAATTGGGCAAACCTTGTTTTTCTTTCTCAATTTTAAGTGGTTGGAGGTCAATCTTGTTTTTTCTAAAGATGGGCTATCCGCTTAAATGCTTAACCCTCTATCACTCTCAACTTGGCGAATTTCAAGAGCAGTTGCTTTTGTCCTTGTCCTTCAAATAAGATAGTCGCCTTATTTTCTGGAACGCGTCCTTCTAAAGCGATGACTTGTCCTTTTCCAAATCGTTGATGTTCGACAAACACACCTACCAAAATTTTTGAAGGGTCATCTGCCTTGAAATCTGAAATAGAAGAAACGGGCGATGGGGAAGCGTGTCCAACTTTTTAAAACCTTTCGGTACGTCGTTACCGTTAGTTGGTGCAGATGGTTTTGTGGCAACATTTGGTTTGCTGCTGTATTTACTTTGCGATCCACCATAGGATTTATTTCCTGCTGATTTTGTTACACTTCGATATGAGTTTTGATTACCGCCACCAAATTGATCCCAACCGCCGCGTTCATCAACGTCATCAAATAATGCACTACCTTTTTGTACCGGCATGTCGAGGCAAGCACTGTCAATCTCATCTAAAAATCGACTAGGCTGACTTGAGATTAAGTTTCCCCAACGGTAGCGAGTGGCCGCCATCGATAAAGTTAATTTTTGTTCAGCGCGTGTGATGGCCACATAAAACAATCGTCTTTCTTCTTCTAATTCTGTTCTGGAATTTACACTCAGTTGTGACGGAAATAAATTTTCTTCTAATCCCACAATATGAACATGCTTAAACTCTAATCCTTTTGCACTGTGGATGGTCATCAAGGAAACTTTATTGTCATCACCGTCTTTTTCGTTGTCGGCATCGGTCAACAAGGCAATGTCTTGTAAGTACAGATCCAATGTTCTTAAATCAGGAAGTGCCTGTTCTGCCGATGGAGATTCTAATGGGATTTTTCCATCTTCACTAAATTCTTTGATTCCATTCAAAAGGGCTTGCACGTTTTCGTAATGGTTTACGCCTTCGGGTGTTCGGTCGTTGTAAAGCTCCGTTAATATTCCGCACGCGGATGAAATGTGACTTGCTAATTCGTAAGCACTATGATCGTTGAGCATGATTTGCCAACTTCTTACCATCTTGCCAAATTCAAAAACTTTATCACGTATTCCCGTATTAATTCCTACGGGCAGTGTATTAATATTTTGAATTACATTCCATGTGGTTTCATTATTTAAAACAGAATATTCAATGATTCGATCTACGGTCGTTTTACCAATTCCTCGTGTGGGATAATTGATAATACGTTTCATCGCTTCTTCGTCTTGTGGATTAATTGCCATGCGGAAATAAGCCAACAAATCTTTAATTTCTTTTCGATTGTAGAATGATACTCCCCCAAAAACACGATAAGGAATATTTTGTTTTCGCAAAGCTTCCTCCATCGAACGACTTTGTGCATTGGTGCGATACAGAATAGCAAAATCTTTATTCTGAAGTTGCTTGTTCATCTTATCCTCAAAAATAGAACTTGCCACTTGATACCCTTCTTCGTTATCGCTTAGTGCTTTCAATACACGAATTTTTTCTCCGCTGTGATTGTCGGTCCAAACGTCTTTTTTTAGTTGATTTTTATTGACTACAATCACTGAATTCGCGGCCTGCACAATGGTTTTCGTACTTCTGTAGTTTTGTTCGAGCTTAAAAGTTTTTAAATCCTCGTAATCTTTTTCGAAATTTAGAATATTCTGAATGTTTGCTCCACGAAAAGCATAAATACTTTGTGCATCATCACCCACTACGCAAATGTTTTGATGCATGGCCGATAATTTTTTTACAATGATGTATTGAGCAAAATTGGTATCCTGAAACTCATCGACCATCACATACTTAAACTTCGTTTGGTATTTGTACAAAACATCTGGATGTTCGTTGAAGAGTCGCC
This sequence comes from Bacteroidota bacterium, assembly GCA_016709725.1. GTDB lineage: Bacteria > Bacteroidota > Bacteroidia > AKYH767-A > OLB10 > JAJTFW01. The sequence goes on along the minus strand of JADJMG010000001.1, from coordinate 78,268 downwards.
AAGTGTTGAAGAGGATATCATCAAAATCCATAGCACCCGCTTTGAAACAACGTTTGCTGTACATTTCGAACAACATACCCATTTTAGGCTTCCCGGTGGAGGAATCGTCGCTGGTGTAATCGGTATTGTCTTGGTAATCTTTCCAAGTATATAAATTATTCTTTGCCGATGAAATTCGATTTAAAACGGCGCTGGGCTTATATGTTTTATCGTCGAGGTTCTGCTCTTTTAAAATATCACGAATCAAACTTTTGCTATCGTCTGAATCATAGATGGTGAAATTTTTGGGATAATTAATTTTATCGGCTTCAATGCGGAGTATGCGAGCAAATACGGAGTGAAAAGTTCCCATCCATAAATTCTTAGCTTCATCGCCAACCACTTTCTGAATACGATCTTTCATTTCACGAGCGGCTTTGTTGGTAAAGGTGAGAGAAAGTATATTGAATGGATCACATCCTTTTTCGATGAGATGGGCGATACGATAAGTTAAAACTCGCGTTTTCCCTGAACCTGCCCCTGCTATAATCATCACAGGTCCTTCGGTTTGTTTTACAGCTTCACGTTGCGACTCGTTTAATAGGTCAAGATAATTGGACATGCTACAAAAGTAATGCATTTCATCGGGACGAAAAATCTAATTTATTATCCGTTGGTAAACGTTTAGATACTTATGGAATAGTTAGTTGAATATTAAAGCAATAGTTATTCTTCTTTTTGACAAAGTAGGTTACTAAATTAGAAATCCGAGAAATCCGCAAAATCCGCAAAATCCGTGTCATCCGTGTTCAATTTTAAAACTTTGTAGCCTCGAAAATTCATTCATCTTTGAATAATCTCTCTCACAACCACAGAATAGATATTTCTTCTAATTACGGGTGAGTTAAATCCAAACTCTTTGCACTGGTGTTAAACATAATGGGTGTTTTGCTCCAAGTCTCAAGGGCGTTCCTGTGTTTTACCACCATAAAATGAATTGTTTAATGCGGCAATAGGGAATTGTAAATTAGCAATACCGTTTGTTAATACCACCTCTTGATCTGTGTAAATGGTGTTGTAAGGACTTGTTGGACTAGCTAGCGAAACCGTGATGGTATCCGTTACAGTAGGTGCACCTCCTGGATTACTGACCGCATTCATGTGATTGGAAGCTGGATTGTAATATCCTTCCATAAATATTTTTAAACTTAAACTTACGGTTGGGTTTAATCCAATTAAGCGAATATTGTCAACGTAAATATTGTTTCCAAAATTTCCGTGATTCATGAAGGATAATTGAATACTTTGTCCTGCATACCCACTGATGTCAACGGAATCTGTTCTCCATTGTGCTGCGGTAGGGAAAAAACTTCCACCTGTTCCTGGAACCGTAGCCAACAAATTCCCTGGTTTGACATAGATCGTATTGTAATTAACACCACAGTTTGTAGAGAGTAATACAGATAATGAATCTAAGTACGTTGGACTTGTGCTATACAATTGATGTGCTACATCAAATTTTAATTGATAGTTTCCAAAACCATTCAAATAGAATTGCGGAGATCGCACTTCATCTCTTAATCCACCAGAATTTATGGTGTAGTTTAAATAAACCATCGAGCCAAGTCCTGTGCCAAATCCACTCGCTTGTCCCGATCGTGACCATATTTTTCCATCGCTTCCTCCATCAATATTGCTCCAGCCGTCGGGTGGAAAAGTGGTTAACTCAAAATCTTGATTAAGCGGAATGGGTTGTCCCGCAGTAGAGATAAAATTATTTTTTGTGATGGTATTATTTCCTCCCGGACCACTAACGGTAAGGCTTACCGTAAATACACCTGAAGTGTTATAAACTACTTTTGGGTTTTGTAAATTGGAGCTAGCGGGCGAGCCTCCTGTGAAAGTCCATAGCCATGAAGTAGGACTTCCCGTTGATAAATCGCTAAATGAAACGGAATCACCTATACATGGAGTATTCGTATTGGCTATAAATGAAGCATTAATGGATCTTAAATTGCTGATGGGAGTTTCCCACATACCTCTACCATATGTGGAAACACGCAAAATGGAATTATTAGTTCCATCATCAAAAATTGAAATGTCATTGATGGTTGTACGTGTAGGTAAATTTTGATGGTATAAAGTCCAACTAGTATGAGTACCTAATTTAAAATAAACAGAATTATTTCCACCCGCTACAATCATCAATTCTGTGCTCGGAAAGAAATCATCGGTAACAATGCCTACATAATTCACTGCTGGTAAATTGTAAGAGACGTTGGTCCAGGTGGCGCCATTGTCGATGGATTTATAAACACGTGTATTGAGAATAGCATATATGGTATTCACGTTGCTTTTCACTCCAATAACACTCGCATTATTGTTGGAAGCAAAAGGCAGTGCATATTGTGTAAATGTAGGCGATGCACTCATTGCATTGGTACTAACATAAATTTTTTGATCGTTGGTAATGGCGTAAACACGATTGCTGTCTGCTTGCGAAACATACAAGGCCATAATTCGAGTATAAAATGATGAAATGGTATTCCAAGTGGGTGTTGCTGCTGATAAATTGGAAGTGCGAAACACATTGGAGTCACCTACAAATGCAATGTTTGGTGTTGAACGATAAAAGGCAATAGCTCTAAAGCTGGATACGGGTAATCCATAGGTCGATTCACTGCTATTTACATTTCTTCGGCGTGCATTGCCAAAATAATAAACTCGCTGACTATTGGGAAAGTAATCGAATGCACAGCGCGATGACCAATCACCTCCTCGATTTGTAAACCATTTTGTACCGATATTGTTATAATACAATTCTCCATTATCTTGCGTCCCAATGCTGATCATGTCTTTGCGCGTTGGACTACAGAAACCGCGGTAAATTTCATATCCATAAATTCCATCACTCTTTGCTGTCCAGTTCACACCTCCGTTTGTACTCAGCCACACTCCGCCATCATTCATGTTATAAAGTTGTGTATTGTTATAGGGATTCGTAATGATTTGATGCATGTCGGTATGTACTGTTGCCCACCAATTGGTAAGTTGTGCCCATGTAATTCCACCGTCAGTCGATTTCCATACGGCATGCCCCACCCAATAAACAATATTTGGATCGAGTCGATCAACTCCTAAACCAAAATTATAATCTCCTTGTCCAACGTCACCGGGGTCATTTGTATAATAAGTTAAATAGGGTGAAGCTGTGGTTTTAATTGGAGTAAAACTATTTCCACCATCTATGGATTTGTATAAAATTCCACCGTTACTCACCATTCCAAAATAAACGATATTGGTGTCGGCAGGTGTAACAGCTACTCGACAACCATTACCATTGGTAACGCCTGAGGGCATCACAATGCCATTATTAATTTGTGTCCAAGTCTCACCGAAGTCGTTTGAGCGAAAGAAAGCAGAATCTGTAGTAGCAGCATACAACACTCTTGATCCAGGGCGCTTTTCTTTTAAGTCATCAAAAGCACGCGAAGCTGTTTTTAAGGTCCATGTAGTTCCACCATTGATGGTTTTATAAATTCCAAGATTCGTGGCAGCAACAATTACTTGATTGTTGGTTGGATCCATCACCATTCCCAAAACTAATTTGGAGGTAAGGGAAGTAGCTGTAAAAGTTACACCACCATTTGTAGATTTATACACGCCACTACCGCTGTAGTAATAGTTATGATCACCTGTTCCTAAATATAGAATTTGATCGTTCGTGTGATCAATACATACCGAGGCTAAACGCATTCCAGGAAGAAGATCACATCCAGGTGCTAATGTCCAGGTGTTGCCTGCATTATTGCTAATGAATAAACCTCCACGTGCACTGATTGCATAAAATTTTTGAGAGTTCGTGGGGTGAAATTTCATCTGACTGATGCGACTAATTCCATGGATTTGTCCACTGGCATTGGTAGGGAAAAAATCGGGTCCTACCGGTGACCAGTTTGCTGTTTGAGAGTGTGAAGGATGAGCGGAAATGAAAAACAAGATTATGATTAGGGTTAGACTATTTTTCATGTTGTCGTAGTGAGGGATCGTTAGGCGTCGTTTCAAAAACTATTTGTCTTTTACTTGTTGTTGCTTTTGAAATATTTCTAATTGTTCTTGTTCACTTAAAATTCGACCATCCGACTGCACAAAAGGAAACACAGTGCGTTTCCAATCCTTAAATCTTTTATGCTGATATTTTATGGTCTCGTATTCGTTGCGTTGAGCCTGTGTCCAAGCAGCGCGCGCATTTCTTAAACTATCCGCTTCTGCAGATGTGATCTTTCCTTCTGTAATCAACTCATCTTCCTCTTCTGGTTCAATTTTTCCATCCCAATACGTTTCAAACGCTTTTACAGCATCGTAATAATTTACTTGAGGATCTTGCATCATTGTAATCCAGTTCGGATTCGTTTTGTCATCGGTGCGAGGGCTTATTTTTTTCTCTTGAGCTTTTACTGATTGAAAAAGGAATAGCAGTACCAAGAGGCTGAATATTGCGCGAAGGTTCATGGGGAAGTATTTTAATCAAAAATATGGCTTTTGTCATTTGGGTGCAAGTGCTATTTTTATTCTTATTCACAAGATCTTGTTGCTTACGATTATGTTGTCATAGTAAGTAACACAATCTCAATATTAAAAGTAGAAATCCCAAATCTTCAATAACATTGCTTTCTGATAATTTTCAATGCAAGCTAGGTATATACTATCCCTAATATTTATCAGGTTTATGGTACTTTAAAACCATATTTTAAAAGTTCACGATTCCTTTCAAACCAATTTCTAGTTTTTCTTATCTTTATTTCCTTATTCACACGCCATGACCAGAATTCTATTATCCCTATTATTATTATTTACTGTATTTAATATGCAGGCCCAATGCCCGCCAAGTAAGAGCGAGGTTATCGTATTTATTCAACCTGATAGTTACCCTGGAGAAACCAGTTGGACCCTCAAAAACAATACAGGGACTATTTTGATGTCAGGAGCCTTCGAGGGTGATACGGTATGTGTTGATTCTGGCTCTTGTTTGATCTTTGAAATTAATGATACTTATGGAGACGGTATTTGTTGTGGTTTTGGAAATGGATTTTATAATGTAAGCGTAAATGGTATTTTACAAGCTTCAGGTGGTCAATTTACTTTTAGTGAGGTGAGTTATGTGAATTGCCCCGCAGGAAGTAATTGCGGTTCTGCTTTTACTGTTTATCAAGATTCGGTTAATTCTTCTACGGGCTCTTCAACCTGGTATGAATTTACTCCCGATACAACAGGTACTTTTAATGTAAGCACATGCTTTCCAGCTAATACTTGCGATACACGTGTATGGATTTATGATCATTGTACCAATTTGATATGGAATAATGCGAATGCAGGGACTTTGTTTTATAACGATTCAGCCTGTGGATTACAAGCATTTATAGCTGCCGGACTTCAAGCTGGACAAACCTACTATATTCGAATTGGAGGTGATACTTCTTGTGCCAACGATACCATCACTTGGCAAATTACCTATGGCGGACCTATTGTAGGCTGTACAGATCCTGCTGCTTGTAATTACAATCCGTTAGCAACGGTCAATAATAATATTTGTATTTATCCGGGTGATCCCAATTGTAATTCGGGACCTGATCTAGTAGTGGATGGAGGTGCATTTCTTTCTTCCTTGAATGTAGGAGTGGTAAATGGAAATGATGTTTGCTTAATTGGCGAAGGTTGTTTGTCAGGATATGGACCTAGAAGTGTAATTAATTTTACAACACGTATTGCAAATATTGGTGATGCGGATTATTATATTGGTCAACCACAAACGGGTAATACACAATTTGTATTTGATCAATGTCATGGTCATTGGCATTATGCTGGATATGCCGAGTATGATATTTATGATAGCTTGGGCGTGCCGATGCAAGCAGGATTTAAAAATGGATTTTGTGTACTCGATTTGCAATGCTTTGGTGGAGTTGCAAAATATGGATGTGGTAATATGGGGATCTCAGCTGGTTGTGCCGATATCTATGGTGCTGGTTTGGCTTGCCAATGGCTCGATATTACGAATATTCCTGCCGGGCGTTATACATTAGTTATCCGTGTGAATTGGGATCAAGATCCAGATGCATTGGGTCGACAAGAACAACGTTTCGATAATAATGTGGCGGCTGTTTGTATTAATATTACGCGCGATACACTGAATGTTCCTTCATTTACTGTACTTCCCAATTGTCAACCCTTGATTGACTGTGCTGGCGATACATTTGGTTTAGCCGTGTATGATTGCATGGGAAATTGTAATGGTTCACGTGTTCGAGGAGACTTAAATTTAGACACGCTTCAAACCGATTCGGATGTTAGTCAATACATGACCGATATTACTTCACAAAATTCTGTTTTCCCTTGTAATGATTTGAATGGAGACAATAGTTTAACAGTGACTGATGTCGCTCTATTGAGTGGTTGTATTCGTTCTCAAAATGGATCCCACAGTCATCAAGGGGGTACTCAAAATACGCACAGACATTGTGAATTTCCTTGGAATATTCTAAATATTAATGATACCGTTAAACTTGGAATTGGTGCCATTAATACTACCGCTAAGTATTTGGATTTACAGGTTGCTAATACGGATTGTCGTTTGTTAGGACTTGATTTCACAATGACCGGGCTTCAAATTGATTCTGTTGTTTCTATCTATTCTGGCTTCGATCCATTGTTTCAATGGAATGCATCTACAGGTCGAATTATCTTTGTGGATACTACAGAGGTTTCTTTGACAAAGCAAATCGTACCGGTGAACTTCCTTCGTGTTTATTATAGTACATTAACTTCATCAACCATTTGTATAGCTCAGTTTAATGCTAGTGTGAATTCAGATTATGAAGAAACGAATAAAGTGATTTATAATGGTTGCATATCGGTTACAGGAAATAGTCATTTGTATAAAAGTGGAATTTTATCCATCGTTCCTAATCCATCGCAAGGAATTTTCAGACTTAAATCAAATTCTTTGCAAGGTCAAATGTCACAACTTTCAGTGGTGGATGTGATGGGTAAAGTTGTGATGCAAGAACGAGAAATTTCATTGGGTGTAGATGGAATGGAGTTAGATTTAAGTCATCTCCCTTCTGGAATGTATTTAGTGAATTTTAAAAGCGAAGGCATTCACGTGATTGAACGATTGGTGATTGAATAGACGGAATTATAAGTAAGTTAATAGTACATGTAATTATTATTGTTCGTAATTTCTCAGTGGTCCTCCGTGTGTCCTCTGTGTCTCTGTGGTAAAAAATGAGTTTCTTATTTGCCGATTAAATAGATTAATACTAAATTATAGTTTAACAAGCAGTGATCCATTAATAGCCCACAATCCGTCCGATCTTTGATAATACGATGCACGAATTCCAATTCCTTTTATCATATTTATTTTCCCTGCAGAGAGAGGATGTATGAATAATTCTAATCCTGTATTTAAAGAAGTGAATTTAGAAAGATCGAAGTCAGAGGTGTAATATGAAACGTTTGCTTGATGCTCGCCTTTCTTTTTAAAATACGTGGAAGCAGTTTGTGTATAGGCTCTTGAAAAAATCGATACATACATATTGCGATTTGCTTTCCAACTGAGTTCTTCTTCCAGTGAAAGGGCATGGATGTCGAAATTGTCTTTGTACAATCCTATATTTTGTTTCAAAATGAATTGAGAGCTGATAAAAGAATTCAGCTGCATTGCCAGTGGAATTTTTATGCGTTGAGATGGCAATTTTTCAATTACAGTATTCCCATTCGTTAAATAAATTCGATGGAAGGGCGTTGACAATAATCCTTCCTGCAAACTCATCCCAGCAAATAGGGCAAGCTGCGATTTTTTACTGAGAACAAGAGAGTAGGAGGACATCAAATTATAGCTCTGCCTTCGATATTTTTTAAACCAATCAGTACTCCTTAATTCGATGGGATAAACAAGTCGGACCGGTGCATAAAAATCAGGATTAAATCTCCCCCAACGTAAATCGTCAAAAGCGACATCCAACGAAAGATTCCATTGACTTCCATTTGTAGTTTCAGGCGAACGATAATTAATACGAGCGGGAATTGATAGATAATCCGACTCGGCAGAAACACCAGAACCCAGTGTGATGAATGATTTGTTTTTAGTATAAATTGAAAAATTTAGGTCCGCAAATATTCTTCGGTCTACTCGAGAAGCAGAAGTAAGAACATAATCAATTTTATCTGTTGAAGCTGATGTTATCACATCTACACCTGCCTTCCAATTCAATTCAAATTTTGGAGTGAGGTAGTGTTTTGCTTTTAAAGAAACGGCTTGAACATTGAGTTCTTCTGTGCCTTGTCCACCAGTAACAGCACTGTGTTTTCCATCCTGCATGTAATAACCATACAGCGCTTCAATTTCGGTTTTGTCGATGTTTTGATATTGATAATTACTATCCACCGTTTGTGCTTTTACGTTTGAAATCACGCAAAGCATTCCCGCCATAATAATTATCTTTTTCATATCAATTGCAGCCGCAGCCCCCACTGCTTTTGTCAAAACCAGGCATGGTTGCTCCTTCACGAATGGATTGAAAGTAATTTTCAAATTTCTTCATTCCATTCGCATCGAATTGCATTTTTTGGTCGTTGAGATAAACTTTTTGATAGGGCTTCACTACTTGACAAGCAGAAGCCATCCACAGAGTGAAAACGCCCGCGCATAAAATGTACTTACGCGGGTAAGTTGCTATGGATATTATTTTTTTCATCGAGTATAAAATACCAAGTTTGTGGAAGCTGTTGTATAAAATGTTTGCCTTCATTAACTCCCATCACATTGACTGCTGTAGCTAATGCATCGCTTAACTCGGCCGAAGGACTAAAGACGGTTACGCTACGAATTCCATGTATGGGCAATCCTGTTTTTGGGTGTAAAGTATGACTGTATCTTTTCCCTCGCATTCAAAATATTGTTCGTAGTCGCCGGAAGTTGCTACTGCCATCGAGGGCATTTGAAGTTTATGGAGTAATTGATTGCGATCGGTATTGGAAATTCCCGTCGACCAACAACGCCCATCTGCCCGTTCCCCTAACACACTTATATCGCCGCTGGCATTGATTACACCACCCGTAACACCCATCTGCTTCCATAGAAATTGAACTTTATCAGCAGCATAGCCTTTGCCAATCGCTGCGAAACTAATTTTCATATCTTTTTTTAAAAGACAAATTCTATGGTTATCGAGTAAAAGGATATTATTAAATCCGATTTTTTGAAGTGTACGATTGAATGTCGTCAGTTGTGGGTAGTTTTTCTTCTGTTCTTTTAAAAGAATACAATTTTTTAAGAGGAGCCATACTTACATCAAAAGCACCCTGACTGATGTTATATAATTTTTGACAACGTTGTAGTAGTTGATGTACTTCCGAATCGATGGTAAAAATTTCGTTCGCCGGAAAAGAATTTATTCGTGAAGTTTCAGACGTTGGTTTGAATTCAGTGAGTAATTCTTCTATTCTTTTAATTTCATTTATCCCTGCTTTTAAAAAACCATCAGCCTCTGTAGAATCATGCGCCACCACGATCAATTCAAAAGCTGAACCCATTAACTTGCATTGAATCTGATACTCATTCATATCCTTGCAAAATATGTTGAATAGATGCTATGAGCTCTTTTGCAGTTTGATCGTGAAATGGGATTTGTGTGGGTAATCCATCTTTGACCAATACAATAAATGGAAATATACCTTTAGCATTATAAAGCGCTGCTAATTTTTCATTTCTAGAAATTTCATCAACACTTAATTTTTTCTTTTGTGGAAAATCGGCATGAACAAAAGTTATAGCATGTGTAGTGAATTGAATAAATAGGGAGTCATTTAAAATATTTTTATCCAGTCGCATGCATGGCAAACACCAATCGGAACCTGTAAAAATTATAAGTTGATTGGTTTGTCCGACTAGGTTTGAAGATTGAAAAATAAAAAACATGGAAATCAATAAATTTATCCCAAAGCAATTTATTTTATTTATTTTCCTTGTCATTGCAAAGTTTAACTTTATTAGATTAGCTAAGTTACTTTTTAAAATTGGCTTTCTTACACCATTTAAAAATTTTGCTATTGAAGCCGTTAAGTTATTGATTAACAAATTATTATAATTCAAAAGAGTTTGCTGAGCGCAACATTAATTTTCTACCTTTAACACTTAATTTAATCAATCTTATCTATTATGAAAAAACTTTATTCACTATTATCAGCAATTATTTGCTGTTCATCATTAATGGCTCAGCCTACATTTACAAGTTCTAGCATTTATGGTGCAGGAAGTGTAGTACCACGTATTATGGTTGATACTACTAACATCGTTCATGGAAATGCAGGAGCCAATCAAACTTGGAATTTTTCAAATGCGGTTCAAGCTTCAACAGTAAATTTTTATTTTACTACGGCGCTTCAACTCCATTTTATGCTAATTTCCCAACAACAAATTTAGCAATAAATACTGGAGTCGGTTCTCCTAGTGCTTACTATACAATTTCAACCTCTTCATTATTATTTAATGGTATTGGGTTGACATCTGGGGGATCTAATTTTATTATGAACTATACGAATCCGGAAACAAATTGGGTTTTTCCTTTAACCTATAATACGACCTATACTGATGCTTTTTCTGGATTACAAAGTTCAAATTCGGGAGGTATAACTGTTAATACATATCGAAATGGAAATATTACGACTGTTGGTGATGGATGGGGCACAGTAATTAATCCTTCAGGTACTTATACGAATTGCTTGCGTCTTAAATCTACACAAGTAATTGTTGATTCTACTGTTTATGTTGGAATACCGTTTCCTCCAGAACTTACTTACTATAATGCCACCTCTTACTCCTATATGAGTTTGACAAACGGAAAAATGGTGAATCGATTTGCTATTACCTATGACACTACTGATTCTGATTTAGGAGGTACAACCTATGGGAAAAGTTGTGGTTATGAAAATGCCGGTATTACGGGATTGATTTCTTTTGATGATGTAAATTCTAAAGAAATTACCGTATCACCCAATCCTGCTCGTGATTTTTGTTATGTAGAATTGAAGGATGCGAGTGGTGCAGAATTAGAAATGACTCTTTCTGATTTAAGAGGTAGAATGATTCTGAAAGAAACCATTGTTTTAGATGATAAAAACAAATATCAGTTGGATGTTCAAGAGTTGAAACAAGGTTTACACTTTGCTACTTTCCGTCAAGGAAATCGTGAATGGTTTGCTAAATTTATAAAATATTAAAGTTAATACGGGTTCACTTCTTTATTTAATTATTGAAGTGAACCCAATTAATATTACTTTAATCTTTCGCGAAGATCCAATCGATGTTTACGAGCTGTATCGGTGGCAATATCATATCCTGCGTCCATGTGACGAATTACACCCATGGCAGGATCGTTATGTAAAACTCTTTTCAATCGTCTTGCGGCGTCTTCCGTACCATCAGCAACTATTACCATTCCCGAGTGAATAGAATAACCCATTCCTACACCACCACCGTGATGTAAACTTACCCAACTGGCTCCACCTGCGGTATTGATCAATGCATTTAAAATAGGCCAATCAGCCACTGCATCCGATCCATCCAACATGGCTTCGGTCTCACGGTTAGGGCTAGCCACAGAGCCTGTGTCTAAATGGTCGCGACCAATAACGATCGGTGCTTTCACCTTTCCCGTTTTTACTAATTCATTAAATAGGAGTCCCGCTTTCTCTCGGTCGCCTTGTCCAATCCAACAAATCCGTGCAGGTAAACCTTGGAAGGCAATGCGCTCTTGCGCCATTTTAATCCATCGATGTAAGCCCACATCATTTGGAAAAAGTTTTAGGATAGCCTCATCCGTTACACGAATATCTTCTGGATCACCACTCAATGCAGCCCATCGAAAGGGACCTTTTCCCTCGCAAAACAAGGGACGAATATAAGCAGGAACAAATCCAGGAAAATCAAAAGCATTTTTTACACCGCGCTCTAAAGCACGACCACGTAAATTATTTCCATAGTCGAAAGTGATGCTTCCGAGTTTTTGCAATTCAATCATCAGCAACACATGTTCGGCCATCGAATCATAAGCCATTTCTACCAAACGATCTGGATTTTTTTCCCTCAGCACTTTCGCTTCTTCATTCGAAATTCCTTCTGGTAAATAACCTACCAAGGGATCGTGCGCTGATGTTTGATCGGTTAAAACATCCGGAATAATATTTCTTTCTTTTAGTCTTTTTAATAATTGAACAGCGGTACAAATTACACCTATGGATTTATTCTCTCCGTTCTTTTTGAACTCAAGTGCTTGGTCAATGGCTTTATCAATATCACGTTCTATAAAATCAAGATAGCGAGTTTCGACACGTTTTTGTGCACGCCATTCTTCCACTTCCGCTGCTAAACAAACACCATCCGCCATGGTAATGGCTAAAGGTTGAGCGCCGCCCATTCCACCTAATCCTGCAGTGACACATAACCTTCCTTTTAACGAGCCTCCAAAATGTTTATCGGCAACCGCATTAAAAGTTTCATAAGTTCCTTGCACAATTCCTTGTGATCCGATATAAATCCATGAGCCGGCTGTCATTTGTCCGTACATCATCAACCCTTTTTCTCTAATTCATCAAAAACTTCCCAGGTAGCCCATTTCGGAACAAGCTGAGAGTTGCTAATGATTACACGAGGAGCATCCTTATGCGTAGGTAAAATAGCCACGGGTTTCCCACTCTGAACGACAAGTGTTTCATCCTCGTTGAGGTCTTTTAACGCTTTTACAATCAGGTGAAATGATTCCACATTACGAGCTGCTTTTCCTCTTCCTCCATAAACAATTAAATCTTCTGGTCGTTCAGCTACCTCTGGATCCAAATTATTGCAAAGCATTCGCAAGGCGGCCTCTTGTACCCAACCTTTACAATTAAGTGATGTTCCTGTGGGAGTTTTTGAAGTGGATAAATCAAGTTTAGTGGCGGTATCTTCCATCTTTAGTTCTTTTAATAGAAGCAAAATTACAATTTTATATCTCTAAAAATTCAATAAAGGCAACGATGAATGTCAAGATGTTGATAATCAAAAAATGAATATTGTAAACTGAACTTAATCTTTCTTTTTTTCCTCGGGTAGCGTTCTTTTTTCCTTCCACGGACAGTGTTTACATCCGCTTTGGCAGCAAAATCCTCTTTTTAGATGGTATTTTTCCGTAAAAACAATATATCCTTCCTCGGTAAGGTAATAATCTTCTTTGTCGAATTTGTCGGTGAAGGCCATGCTGGATGATAGACGGAGATTTTCAGACTCCCTAATTTGATTCGGTGTAAAATTATTAAAAACCAATTATAAAATTGTTCATATCCATGTGGATGAAAATTCGTCAACTATTATTTCACCACACGGAAAGAAACTAATTTTGTATCATAACAAATAATAATATGAAAAAGTTTCTTAGGGCAACAGTAATGTCAATCTGTTTAATTGGAATGTTGATGCAAACAGGCTGTTACGGATCATTTGAATTAACAAAAAAAGTATATGAGTGGAATGGATCAATTGATGACAAATTTGTTCGTTCGATTGTGTTTTTTGCATTGTGTGTTATTCCTGTTTACCAAATCGCAGCATTTGTTGATGCTGTATTTTTAAACTTGATTGAGTTTTGGTCGGGAAGCAATCCCATCAGCATGAAAGAGGGAGAACACGAAGAACAGATTGTTTATTACAAAGGGAAGACCTATAAAATTGAAGCGGTAAAGAATCGATTTATTATTACCGATTTAAGTAAGAAGAATGCGAAGCCTGCTGTGAATTTTGTATTTACTCCCGAAAATTTAACTTGGAATTTGGAGAAGGATCATAAGCTTTTTGCTATATCTCGTATTGAGAAAGATGCTAATGGCCTTGTATGTGTTCGCGTTTTCGGAAAAGATGGCATGTCGAAGGTAAGCACATTGCCCGAGGAGAATATTGCATGGAATACATTTGCCCGCAGGATGCATTTTGATTTTGAGACAACCGCTCAACGATAAATCTTGCCGCTCGCTGCACACTTAGAAGATTATTTTATCCCAAAGGAAGTACCCGTCGATCATCGCTGGGCAGATGTGAATGGTGAAAATCGACAAATTTCGATTTTGCGACTCGATACTATCCATCCAATTATAGGTGGAAATAAAACTTTTAAATTGTATGAGAATATCAAATTTTATTTTGAAAATAAGTTTGATGGAATAGTAAGTGTAGGTGGGCAGTATTCGAATCATATTGCAGCCTTAGCTCATGTAGGAAAAGATCTTTCGATCCCCACGGTGGGAATCATTCGTGGTGACGCACTGGATGAGCCAACTCATACCATCCAACAAGCGATGATGAATGGTATGGAAATAGTTTATGTTTCCAGAGAAAAGTACAGGGAAATGAGGGCGTATGATCATCCATGTTCGTCTTTTCCGAAATACAAGAATTTTAATTTTATACCAGAGGGAGGTAGTAATCAACTTGGGGTGGAAGGATGTAAGCAAATTGCTCAATTTATTCCGGCCGAGTATACCCATATTTTATTGGCAGTTGGCACAGGAGCCACCTTGAAAGGGCTCGCTCGTCAAGTTGAAAAGCATCAAAATATTATTGGTATAAAGGTGCTAGAAGCTCGACAAGAAGAATATATTTTCCAAAGTGGTGAGGCGAAAGTCAATGATTCTATCGTCTTGAACGCTGACTTTACATTTGGTGGTTATGCGAGAAAAAGTACTTTTTTAGAGGATTTTGTTGGAAAATGGAACGAAAATCAAAAAATAGCAATTGAACCCATCTACACAGGTAGATTGTTTTATGCAGTTCAGCATTTATTGCAACAAAATTACTTTCCGAAATCTGCGAAAATCATGGTAGTCCATAGCGGCGGATTGCAATATTTCGATCATTAACATTTTATTGTTAATAGCTGTGAAATGTAGAAGAATAATCAGCGCGCAATCTCGTTACCTTTGTAACGTGAAAAAAATAATCTTATTTAGTCTCGTTTGTATCTTCTTTGGTGGAGCGGTAATTGTCCATGCGCAACCTCATTTGCGAAGTGATACCGGTCGAATTACGCCCGAAATGTATATTGAAATGTTTAAAGACGCTGCAATTTCTGACATGATGAAAACCGGCGTCCCGTCTAGCATTACCCTCGCACAAGGAATGTACGAATCCGATTATGGCAATAGCCCATTGGCCAAAGGTGCTAATAATCATTTTGGAATTAAGTGTCATAAAGAGTGGAGTGGTGATACCTATCACAAGGATGATGATGCTCCGAATGAGTGTTTTCGGAAATATGAAAATGTAACGCAGTCGTACGATGATCACAGCGATTTTTTACGCAGTCGCGAACGTTACCATTCTTTATTTGAATTGGAAATTACCGATTATAAAGGATGGTCCCATGGACTGAAAAAAGCGGGGTACGCAACGAATCCAAGTTACGCAAGCAAAATAATTGGACTCATTGAAAAATATAATTTAAGTGAGTTCGATGTTCAAGGTGTTAAAGTTCCAATCACCGCGGAGAAAGGGGAAACGCCAACAAAGTCAATCCCAAAGAAAACGGAGATCAAGACCGTAAAATCGAGTGCCGACCCAAAAACTTCTTCCATCGATACTAAAACCGTGAATGGCGTCCCTTTTGTCTACGCCCGTGAGGGCGACACCTGGACCAAAATTTCGAGTGATCATGGCATTGAACTTTGGCAAGTATTAGAATTTAATGATGCGGATAAAAATGATATTTTAGAAGTTGGCAATAAAGTTTTTATAAAAGCCAAGAAGAACAAATCAACCACCTTTACACATGTCCTTCAAGAGGGAGAAACGATGCACGATATATCCCAGTTGTATGGTGTCAAGCTTTCAAAATTGTACAAGATGAATCAGCTACAGCCCGGAGCCATGGTGGAAGCGGGTACCAAAATATATTTGAAAAGAGCCATGTTATTTGGTATAGTTTTATAGTATTCAATTTCCATTTTTTTAATTTTCTTCGTCCTTTTTATCATTTTATTCACACCAATAACTTTTTTTATTAATTGGTATCGATGTGAAAATCCAGAGTTTCTATTTTAAAATTATCAACAGGTTGTAAAAGCATTTGCACCACTTGAAAATATTCGGTATTATTGAAATGTCATTGGGAAAGTCCTATTGACCCTTAAAATACCATTGCTTACCAAACATTTGATGTTTTTTGTAAGGGTAGATTAGCTTTAACTTCTTAATTATTAAACCACTGTAACGCCCTTTGAGTTCTATCACTCGGACATTATTCCTTATTGTATTGTGTTTGCTGTGCACTTCGTATAGCAAGGCCGTTACTTACTATGCAGTAGTAACAGGGAATTGGAATTCATTAACTACTTGGACTACTGTTGCTTGTGGTAGTTTTATTGTTCCAGCAAGTTTACCTGCGGCAACCGATGATGTTATTGTTTGTAACGGTGTTGGCTTAACATGCAACATCAATACAACAGTTAATAGTTTAACGGTAAATACGAATGCCATTTTTCAGAATGGTGGGGGATCTACTACGAATCGATCCGTTACCATAACGAGTACACTTACTGTTTTAAATGGTGGAACTTTAGTTCAGCATAGTTTTTTGAATCCCACGACTACTTTGTTTGCTGGAACTGAATTCTTTTCACCCACAAGTTTAGTCAGGGTAAATAATTGGTTTTCAAATACTATGCCTTTAATTTCATCCGTTTCATCAAATTTTGGACATGTAAATCTAAATTTTAACACTGGTGCAACTTGGTGGAATAATCAGGATTTAGGAGTTACTCGATTAGTTCAAGGCGATTTGACCATTGGGGTTACTTGTCAAACTTTTTTAGATAATTCAACCAATAACGTTTCTATTAGTTTGGGAGGTAATTTACAGGTTGATGGTAAAATAAGAATAAAAGAATCGAATGCTGGAAGTGTTCAATTTAGTGTGGTGGGGAATGGACTACTTAATGCTTCAGGTCGTTTTACAGGAATATCAAATGGATCCAATAATTTCATTTTTAATATTAATAATCTTACCACGGTAGCGGGTAGTATTTACGATGGAATATTAAATGGAGTAGGTAATACCACAATTAATGTAAACGGTGTATTCATATCTTCAGGTGACTTTTATGGTATTAATGCACCTACGATTTTAAACAATGGGGTTCCTACGCTTACCATTAATTCGCTTTCATATTCTAATGGTGTTTTTATGGCTTCAAACGCTCATAATAGTAATGGACTTGCCACGGTTAGTATTCTAAGTCATGCAACCATTAATTTCACGAATGCCACCAATAAGATTAATTTAATTGGGTTGGCTTCGTTGAGCGGCATAAAAACATCCACAAGACTTTTGTTTACGGTTGGTGGTAATTTATCGATATCTGGTGTTTCAACTTGTGAATTTAAAACTTCAGAATCATCAGGAGAAGAAACAACAATTGTAAATGGGACATTTACTTCTACAGCTGCCAAAACTATTTTTAATGGGAGTTTGGACGAGACAAATGGTCACAAGGTTAATATCACTTTAGGCGGTTTACTAATGAGTGGAGGTGTAGTTTGGTTTAGTGAAAATGCATCAGATTCAACTTTGCTTACAGTAAACGGAACGGTACAATTGTCGGGAGGGGTTGCAATTCTAAAATCTTCTACGGGCAGAGCATTATTTACCGTGAATGGTTTATTTACACAGAATTTAGTGAGTAGTGTATTTTATTTACACGGCTACGATCAGCTTTCACAAACAAGTGCTGCGAATGATACCATTGAATTAACGGTGAATGGTGATTTCATTCAAAGTGGGGGAATATTATATTTTGACGATTTTGATTCACCTTCATTGCAGCAAATTAATATTAATGGTCCGATTTACACGATTTCAAATTCAGCGAGTATGCTTCGGGCTGGAAGTGGTACATCATTAAATTTTTCTAGAATAAATTTTAATTTTCAAGGACTACAAATTACTTTCGAAATTTAAGTCACAATATCCGCCAATGTAAGCAGTACATTAAATCGGGATGTGTTTTAAATGTTACAAGTGGCCCCCTGCAAATTAGTTCTCACAATTCACCTCATTTAGACATGCTCACCGTTGAGTCGGGTGGAATATTATCAGTTGGATCTAATCAAATATCTTCCGATACGATCTATTCATATACAGGAGTTACTGTCGCCGATGATGGAAGACTACGATTGGCACGTCCTCAAGGATTATTTGATAATACAAATAATCCGGTGCTTCGTAAGAGTGGAAATATGAATTATTTTTTAGGAGCAAATAGTATTGTGGAATACAATACGAACACCTACGGTTTTGTTTCAGGAATCAATGTTGGAGTTGCTTCGTTAGCTCAACATAAATATGGGATTTTAGAAATTAATCATGTAGGTCCCTCCAATACTTGGGTAAGTCCAACTTATTTACCAACTTTTACGAATGCCGTATATGTAAGAACACAATTAAGAATTACCGCAGGGGAATTTAACCTATGCGATGCTCCTGGAAATCCAGGGAGTGCCGGGCGATACGTCTTCATAGAAAATGCAAGTCCAACAGCGATCGTAAGAACGGGTGGTTATATAAGAAGTGAAGCGACAAATCATAGTGGTCGTATCATTTGGACGATGTCTTCAGTAGCCGGAACCTATATCGTACCTTTTGGATATTCTAATACTGATTATATCCCACTCACTTATCAATTGCTTTCTGGTAACGCGGGTACTGTTTCTTTCTCAACCTATCATACTCCGGCAACTAATTTACCTTGGCCTCCAGGTGTAACAAATTTGGCAAGTAATTTCGGACTCTCACCAGATAATAGAACCGCTACCGTTGATCGTTTCTGGAGAATTAGTGGTACAGGTACAACCAATGTATACAATTTAAATTTTTCTTATGTGGCTTCTGAATTACCGGGGATACCTTTTAATACGCCCAATTATATGTGGGCTTCTGCTTATAGTACTACAACAAATGCTTGGCAGCCTCTTACTTTTGGACAAACATCCTCCCCTTATCAAGTAAATGTTCCACTTGCCACCAGAAATATTCATTGGGCTTTAGCAGCAGGAACTTCTTACCTTCCTCTAGAATGGGGCTCTATAGCAGCCGAACCTTCAAGAAAAGATGTAAAAATTAAATGGACAACATTGTCTGAAAAAAATACAGATTTTTTTACGGTTTTTAAATCTATAAATAATTCCGATTTCATAGAAATTGGATCTGTTGCTGCCTCTGGAAATAGTAATGAATTAAAACATTATTCTTTATTAGATCTAGATGCTTATGCTGAAAATTCTTATTATCGAGTGAAAGAAACAGATTTTAATGGAGATGAATTTTGGTCTGATGTAGTTTATTATAAGTCTCAAATTTTGAAAAATGAATTAGATGCATGGTTTGATGCTACTAATTCATCTTTGCAAATCAGGTTACCTGAATTATCCTCGGGTATTATTTCTATTTATGATTTGACAGGACGTTTGCTTTTTGAAAAAAATACGGTGAATGAGTCTTCGCTTTTACTTCCAATTGACTTGCCAAGAAATTCTATTTATTTACTTCGCTTTTTAAGTGAAGAAGGGAGTTATTCAACGAAATTTTAGATGTAGTATTGATGTGATATAGTGAATCTTAGATTCAATTTTTTAAGATTCTTTCAATTTCATAATTAATATTAAGTCATTATAATACCATATTCACCCTCCATTTGATTCAATTTGCCAATTAGATTCACTTAAAGGATAGGAAGTTGCCGAAATTGCATTAAAAAAGGTGAAATGAGTTTTTTACATAAATGGATAGTGTCTTCGATGTTTATGATGTTACTATTTGTGGGTGCTGATGCAGCTACATTTTATTCGCGTCAAACTGGAAATTGGAGCCAAACTACAACTTGGTCGACAGGTTCATGTGGTGGAGGAGCTGCAGCGTCTGTACCTACTACAAACGATATTGTGTTTATTTGCAATACACATGTAGTAAGTGTTACTGCTAATGCTAATGTAAATAGTGTCACTGTTCAGAATGGAGGTACACTAACCACAGGAACTTCAGGTGGTGGAGCCAATAAGACTTTAACAATTTCAGGGAATTTTATTCTCTTGAATGGAGGAACATATATTCATAATAATAATCAAGTAGCGGCCACCACTGTTTTTGCAGGAATTGAAACTTTTGAAGCTAACAGTACATTTAGAGTTAGCAAATGGTCTGGAACGACAGCTTCAATGATTACAGGTTGTAATTCTAATTTTGGAAATTTAATATTAAGTTGGAATCCTGGGTTGTTTTATTGGAATAATAATGGTTTGGGGTATACCCGCAGCATACTTGGAAATTTTACAATCAATAATGCTTGTGCAACTTATTTAGATGATGCAAACGGAAATAAAACCTTCTCTTTTGGCGGAAACATCAATGTGGATAATGGTTATTTAAGATTTAAACAGAGTGGTACGGGTGATGTTGTTATTAATTTGACGGGGGCACTACAAATATTGAATTCTTCTTTTGTTTATGGCATCTATCAGCAAAATGGAAATTTGACTTTTAATCTAGGAAGCGTTGATCTTGCTGTGGGGACGTTTTACGGAATTTATAATGGGGATGGTTTACCAACATTTAATATTGCTGGAACTTACAAACAATCTGCCGGCGATTTTCGAGGCATTCAAAATAACACAACTTATACGGCGGGTGTTCCTAGTTTTCAAATTGGAAGTGTGAATTTTACAGGAGGTGTTTTCATTGCTAATTATAGTTGTAATCCAGTTTCGTCAACTATTTCTTATGTGGTAGCTGGTAATATGAATATTAGTTTTTCGAATACTACTGATTTATTTGCTATTCACCGATTAGCTACTTTAAGTACTACTGCGGCAACAGCGAAATTGTTTATGCAAGTGGGAGGAGATTTCACTATTTCTGGTGTATTAGGTGAGTTCAATTCCAATAATGCTACTGGATCCGAAGTGGTTAATTTACTGGGTTCGTTTAATGTTTCTGGAGGAAACAATTATTTTAATGTGATTCCTAATTATGGAGGTAATGGGCATGCATTGGCGTTGACTATAAATGGAAGTGTTGTTATAAGTGGAGGAAATACTTATTTAAGTTCCGAATCAGGTTTGCTTACGGCTAATCTACAAGGAAATTTAACGGTGAGCGGAGGTGCACTTTCCATGAAAGGCGGGTCTGGTAATGCCAATATTAATCTTGTAAATAATTTTTTGCAGAGTGCAGGTACTTTAAATATTTATAATAATACACTGAACTCTTCTTTAGATGCGATCACATGGACTGTAAACGGGAATTTTACACAAAGTGGAGGAGTTATATCTTTTAGTACGAATGCCGCTTCTACCGCCATTAATACGCTTTATCTTAAAGGAAGTAATTATACATTAGGGGCAGGAGGATCTATGACTCGCGCAGGTGCCGGAACATCATCGTTTTTGGCATATTGAATTTCAATCGTGCTGGCACCATGTCCATGACTCGTTCCGGTACCCATGATATTCAACAAGTAAAACAGAATGTTTTGAGCGGTTGTTTGTTGGATGTAGTTTCAGGTAATTTGCAAGTGGCTTCTCATTCCATAGCTGCCACCGATTTATTGGTTGTCCATCCTGCGGCCATATTAAATTTGAATGCAAATCAACTTTTTTCGAATGCAACTTTTGCTAATTCAGGAATCTCTTTATTAAATACAGCTCGCTTACGAACTTCACATGCTTCAGGTTTTTTTAATAATACTGCTGTTGCTTCATTGAGTAGTGTAGGTGCCATGGATTTTTATTTGGATCAAAATAGTATTGTTGAGTATTACGGAACAGGAAATCAAGTTCTGACTGGTATTAATGTTGGAGTAGCTACCTCAAACAACCATAAGTATGGAATTTTAGAAATTAACAATACAGGTAGTGGCACTTTCATAACTCCTACAAATATTCCAGCATCTGTAAACGCAGTTTATATACGTCAAGAACTTCGATTAACTAACGGTATTGTTAATTTAGCGGGAGCTGCAGGTAATCCAGCGAATGGAGGAAGAACAATTTACGTTGAACGAGCCGATCCATCTGCCGTGACACGTACTAATGGCTTTTTGCGAAGTGAAGCTCAAGACCATAGTGGAGCATTGAATTGGAATTTGTCGAGCGTTACTGGAACCTATATTATTCCTTTTGCCTATTCAGCATCACAATATATTCCTTTAATTTATACATTGAATGCTGGGAATGTTGGAGTCGTAAATTTTGCAACGTATCATACGGGTTCATCAAACGTACCTTGGCCTCCGGCTATTACAAATTTGAATTCTGAAATTGGATTGTTACCCGATAATCGAGATGCAACTGTCGATCGTTTTTGGAATGTAGCTACAGCTTCTAGTGGATTTGCAACCATCGAATTTAATTATTTGGCTTCTGAATTGCCTCCTACACCTTACGATGATGCTACTTTAATGAGAGCACAGAATTATAATTTCGGTTCCAATAAGTGGCAATCGGCTTTACCTGTTCAAAGTGCAACCACTAATAAGGTAAGTGTGAACGGTGTGAATACACAAAGTGACTGGGCTTTGGCAAATAATATTTCTCCATTACCTGTTACCTGGTTACACTTTAATGCGTTCTTGGAAGGGAAAAAAGTACATTTAAACTGGGCGACTGCTTCAGAAAAAAATAATGATTATTTTCAAATAGAGAGAAGCGTTGATATGATTCATTCAGAAACTTTAGGAAAAGTTGGCGGCGTTGGGAATAGTTCTCAGGTTACATCCTATGAGTTTTTTGATGAAAATCCTTTACCCAATATCAGTTATTATCGTTTACGTCAAGTGGATTTTGATGGGAAAGAAGAGTTGACGAAGTGGGAAGCTATTTACCAAAAATTTGTTGGAGCAAGAATTGTTTTAATTGGACCAAATCCAACAGCTGACTTTATTAATGTAAGTGGTATTCAAAGTTCGTTTACGTTGATGATATTTGATTCCGTTGGAAAATTAATTATAGATAGTCAAGTGTCAAATCCTGCAGAAAAAATCGATATCGCTCACTTACCAAAAGGGATTTATTCAGCTCAATTTCTTTCAGAAGAAATTGGCGTGATTACGACTAAAATAGTTAAGCAATAATTCAACTAATAGAACTAATGTGACAAAGGTCTTTTCTTTACCATTCCTCCAATGGTGTCTTTAATACTATTCATAACAACAAATGCATTGGGATCTATGATCTGAATTTCGGAATTGAGTTTGTTAATTTCAAGACGAGTAATCACAGTAAAAATAATATCGATTTCGTTCGTGTGTCCTTGCTTGCCAAATCCTCTTTTTCCATTGTATACCGTAACGCCTCGCCCTAGTTTGTTCGTGATCATGTTTCGAATGGCTTCGCTATGTACGCTGACAATGGTAATGCCTGTATACTCTTCAATTCCTTCGATAATAAAGTCTACCGTTTTAGATGCAGAGAGGTAAGTGATGAGTGAATACATCGCTGTTTCTATGGATAGAAAGTACGCGGCAGTAGAAAAAATAACAATATTAAGAAGGGTAATAATATCGCCAACAGTAACACCCATTTTTCGACTTAAATACAGTGCGAGTACTTCCGTGCCATCAATGACAGATCCGCCTCGTATGGCTAATCCAATCCCAGCCCCAAGAAAAAATCCGCCGAAAACAGCAACTAAAATTTTCTCATCGGTCAAGTCTGGAAAACTCACCGTAGCCATGACCAAGGCAAGGATGGAAATGGATGCAGCTGTTTTAATAGCAAACTGCTTTCCAATCACATGATAGCCTAAAATAATAAATGGCAGATTTACTACTATAATTAATATTGAAAAAGGAAGATCAGTAATTTCAGTGATCAGCAAGGATATGCCCGTTGCTCCACCATCAATGAAAGAATTTGGCAGTAAAAAACTTTTCAGTCCAAAAGCAGCAGAAAAGATACCGAGTAAGATGAAAGTGATATCTCTTATCCATCGCAATGAAGTTAACTTTAAAATGCGAAGACCTTTAGCTAATTCGTAATTACTTAAATGTTCTTCAGTGGACTGCGTTTTCTTTTGAAGAATAAATTTCTTGACAATAAGTTCGATTTGTTTGTTCATCTGAATAAATTAAAGCGTAGAAAGTTGTGCTAATATAATCTTTTTTTGGATTTTTCAAATTAAACAATGGGAAATTGTGCATAACCCGAACTTTTAAATTTGTTGAAATGGAAAAAATGAAATAAAAAAATGCGACAGTCAATGACATGTCGCATTTAAATGAAGTGTTAACCTTTATCGTATTAGACTAAAGGAACCAGTAAACTCAAAATATTTGCCTTTAATGCTGGTGATTTTAATCTTATACGTGTATAATCCTACAGGCGATGGATCACCGTTACTCATGTAACCATCCCATGGTCGGAAGAAGGAATCGGTAGTATAAATATTTTGTCCCCATCGATTAAATATTTGCATGTCGAATGAAGTGACATTCAATACCGGTGTTCCATCAAAGAAAACATCGTTCTTTCCATCATCATTCGGAGAAAATGCACTTGGAATGAAGAAAGGTGCTACTTCTATATTGGCTTCGTATTCGTCGAAACATTCCGCAATGTTGTATGCAATGAGTTTGATTTTATTAGTTCCTACTTTATCAAAGATATGCGTAGGGTTATCTTCTGAGGAAGTTTGTCCATCTCCGAAATTCCAACGGTATTTAACAGAATTGATAGAGCTATTACTAAAGGATACTTCTGAATTGAAGATGCTTACTAATTGTGTCGACTGACTAAATTTAGCTTCTGGAAGTGGAGGAGTAACGACTTCTACTAATTGCGAAGTATCATCTTTACAACCATAAGGAGAAATTACTTGCATGTAAGTATTGTATTCTCCAGGTGCTGCATAAACGTGAGATGGTGACCGATCCGTAGAGGTGCCGCCATCTCCAAATGTCCAATTATAAGTTGAACCGGCTTCGTTAATGGATTTGTTTTGGAATTTCACTCTGATTTCTTCACAAGTAATATTTGATTCCGGTTCGTATGCTGCCGTTGGAATTGGATGTTCGTTAAAGGTTACGCCTAAACTTTTTGTACAGCCTTTATTGGTGGTTACAGTAACCGTATAAATACCGCCCGCAGTAACGGTAATTGAAGGATCTGTACTTCCGTTTGTCCAACTGTAGGTTCCTTGTCCAGGTGTAGTACTTAACGTAGTACTTTCTCCTGAGCATTTGTCCAGATCGCCAGTTATATTTACTAACGGCAATGGATTTACTAAAACACTAAATGAGGTTGAACCCGTACAGCCAAATGCATCCGTTACAACAACAGAATAACTGCCAGCTGCACTAACGGTTTGTGTATTCGTAGAAAGTCCTGTCGACCAAAGATATTGTGAATAATTGCTATTTAAACTTAATACAGTCGTTTTACCATCGCAAATTTCATTCTGTCCAAGGATGGACGGAACAGGATTGAGATGAACCACCACATTCGCAGTGGTAGAATTCACACATCCATTTTGATCGGTAACAGTAACCACAAAGATTCCAGTACTAGAAGCTTGTATGCTTGAACTTACACTTCCTGTTGACCAAACATAGGATGTAAAATTACCGGGATTCAATGTCGTATTGTTGCCATCACATAGATCCGTGTTGGTCGGCAATAGAGGTTGAGGCAATGGGTTTTCAGTTACTGTAAAATTGGTATTTCCACTACATCCGTTGTTATCAGTAACCGTAAGTACATAATTTCCTCCAGCAGTGATTAAATTCTGGGCAGTATTTACTCCATTCGACCATTGGTAATTTACATAAGTTCCTACAGAATTTAAAGTAACATTATCTCCAGTACAAAAATCGGGATCTCCGCTGATCGTTGGAGTAGGGAGTGCATTAACGAGCAAGGATTGGGTGGCAGTACCTGTGCATCCATTGGCATCAGTAACTAAAACGGAATAAGGTCCTGCTGTTGTTGGTTGAATGCTAGATCCATTTGCACCGGTCGACCATAAATAAGTCATGCCCGGAGTATTTCCAACATCTAACAACCCTTGATCGCCTTGACAAACCGTGAACGTACCCGAAATGGATGGCGTAGGGTTACTGTTTACCGTAACGTTTTGTGTAATGCTGTTTGTACAGCCATTGTTGTCCGTAACTGTTAAAGTGTATATTCCACTTGTATTCGGTTGTATGCTACTTGCATTCGATCCTGTAGACCATTGATAATTGATTCCTGCAGGTCCTGCGATTAAATTTGCCGATAAACCTTGACAAATGGCTGTAACACCTGTGATTTGTGCAGTAGGCAATGTCCAAGCTGTAATATTATAACTGCTACTTCCTGTACATCCATTGGGCGCAGTTACTGTTACCGTATAGGCGCCACCGTTAGTAACGTTGAGTTGTTGTCCGCTGTTACCGTTCGACCATGAATAGTTAGTATAGCCAGCACCTGCATCGATGGTTGCGTTGTTTCCTGTACAAAATCCTACAGGTCCAGTGATCACCGCATTGGTAAATGGTAAAGAATTAAATAGCACACTTGTATTTCCTGTACATCCATTGGCATCGGTTACAATCACACTATAATTTCCAGTGGTAGAAACAGAGATAGTAGATGTAGTAGCACCATTGCTCCAAGCGTATGAATTAAATGGTGAACTAATACCTAAAGTGGAAGAAAGTCCTTGACAAGCACTCAAATTTCCAGTGATGGCCGGAGTAGGATTATTATTTACACTCACCACTTGATTCGCCGTTCCAGTACATCCATTTCCATCAGTTACAGTAACCGTAAAAGTCCCAGCAGTATTTGGTTGGATGGAATTATTAGTAGATCCGTTCGACCATAAATAATTCATTCCTGCTGGAGAAGCAGTAATGTTTGCATTGGCGCCTTGGCAAATGGTGGCAACACCAGCAATTTGTGCAGTAGGTAATGTCCAAGCTGTAATATTATAACTGCTACTTCCTGTACATCCATTGGGCGCAGTTACTGTTACCGTATAGGCGCCACCGTTAGTAACGTTGAGTTGTTGGCCGCTGTTACCGTTCGACCAAGCATAATTAGTATAGCCAGCACCTGCATCGATGGTTGCGTTGTTTCCTGTACAAAATCCTACAGGTCCAGTGATCACCGCATTGGTAAATGGTAAGGAATTAAATAGCACACTTGTGTTTCCTGTACATCCATTGGCATCGGTTACAATCACACTATAATTTCCAGTGGTAGAAACAGAGATAGTGGATGTGGTTGCACCATTGCTCCAAGCGTATGAATTAAATGGTGAACTAATCCCTAAAGTGGAAGAAAGTCCTTGACAAGCACTCAAATTACCCGTTATGGCAGGAGTAGGATTATTATTGACACTTACAACTTGATTTGCTGTTCCGCTACATCCATTTCCATCGGTTACTGTAACCGTATAAGTAGCAGCAACACTTGGTTGGATAGAATTATTAGTAGATCCGTTCGACCATAAATAATTCATTCCAGCGGGAGAGGCAGTAATGTTTGCATTGGCTCCTTGGCAAATGGCAGTCACCCCACTAATGGACGGAAGAGGCGGTGTATACACCGTGATGAGTTGACTCGAACTTCCTGTACAACCATTTGCATCAGTGACTGTCACTGAATATGTGGATGCTAAAGAAACGTTCGTAGTTGAAGTTGATACTCCTGTTGACCAGCTATAGTTGGTATAAGGAAGTGTTGTAGATAATACTGAATTTACACCTTGGCAAAAAGCAAAAGTTCCAGAAATTACAGGGACTGGACTAGCATTTACGGTTAAGTTAAATGTATTTGTAGCTGTACATCCATTAACATCTGAAACAGTAACGGTATACGATCCTGCAGTATTGGCTGAAATGCTTGCGGTGGTTTGTCCGCCCGACCAATTGTATTGACTAAATGGAACAGTGGTTGATAGGTTTGAACTTAATCCTTGACAAATTGTATTATTTCCTGCAATGGTCACGGATGGATTCGTATTTACCACGACAACAGCGGAAGTTGGTGATGGACAGAATCCAGCTGCCGTTGGAGTTACTGTGTAGGTACCACTTGAATTTACAGTGATACTTTGCGTTACAGCACCTGTTGACCAAAGTACGCTCGGTGAAGATGCTGTTAGTGTAACATTACTTCCTTGGCAAAAAGTTAAAGGACCTGAAGCAGCAACATTAAGTGTTAATCCTGCAAGTAAAGTTGTATTTACCGTATTGGAAGTACCTACACAATTTCCTCCAAATGAAACTGTACATTGATAGGATCCTGCACCAAACACAGTAATGTTTTGTGAGGTAGCACCGTTCGACCACAAATAACTTACACCAGGAGTTGCCGAAAGCACTACGCTATCACCAGGGCAAAATGAAGTAGGACCACTTGGCGTGATCGCAGCTGCTGAATTAACATATTGAACATAAAGAACGTTAGTAAATGCAAAGCAAGGTGGGTTGGTAATAGCAGTGAAATAACCGCCTGGTTGTGTAACCCAAATAGAATTCGTTGTGTCGCCAGTTGACCATAAAGTAGATCGGCAGGCATTGACAGCCATTTGAACTGAATCTCCAGGGCAAATATAAATAGTGTCCGCCACTTGCGTATACTGACCTA
Organism: Bacteroidota bacterium; assembly: GCA_016709725.1. GTDB lineage: Bacteria > Bacteroidota > Bacteroidia > AKYH767-A > OLB10 > JAJTFW01. The sequence continues at coordinate 49,581 of JADJMG010000001.1, read as the reverse complement.
CTGGAATGATGATTGGAATTACACCAAAGGATTCGAATGAATTTCCTTCAAGAAATACTCCTGAATCAAAGTTACCATCACAAAAATCTTGAACGGCTAATTTAATATGATATACTTCGCAGGGACAAACTTGAGTCGATGCAGTGAGTACAGTTGTCAATCCTTCATATTGTACAGTTGTACCTCCTGTATTGTCGAAAAAATTTCCACAGTTCGAACAAGGCCCTGAATAGGTATTACCATTATTTACAGTATTAATGGAAATAGGAATGTTGGTTCCGGGAATTAATGCAATATTTTCTTTCCAACAAAACCTGGCCCATTAATAAAAAATCCAAAGTAATCGTTACAACCTGATCCAACGAATTCATGATATTCTTCAGACCCCCATACGTAGTTAAAACGAACGGAGTCGGTGGCTACCATAAAATCAAATTCGATTACCGCAGCATCTTGAGGATTTGTCCCGGTTGGATGTAGACCATTTAAATCAGGATCTGAGCCAGCAGAATTGTCCAATCCAGCGGAAGGATTATTATTAGGTCCAATGGCTGTAGTTATATTTCCTGAAGTAAGTAATATTCCATTAGCAATTCCCACATTACATGCTCCCGCGCAGGTAAAACTTCCGCGAGCCGTAGTGGATCCAGAATAAGTGATATTACTTGCACTTACTCCTGAGCCTAACAAAATATTTTGAACAAGTTGGGTAATTGTAGGAGCAGAACTAACTGTTAGTTGTGCTTTTGTTTTAGTTGAATGACAAACTAAAAGAAGAATTGCAGAGACTGATATGAGTATCCTTTTATTCATGATGGAAGGATTTAGTATCCAAATATAAGTTTATTTTTTCGAATCGCATAGTGAATAGCGTTGAGAGAGAGTATACGATTACACGAATATTTGACGAAATAGTTTCGTTTCCCTGTGAATTGTATCAATATGAGGGTGGGCTTTTTTATCTAAAAGAAAGTTGAAATGGCCAATTTTTCAAAAGAAAATGTGGTAAAAAATGAAGCTCGTGGCAAAAGACGGGTTTGATTGTATTTATATCAAAATCAGCATGTTGAAGACTAAGCGAAAAGGGGTAAACAAAAAAAAGCCTATGGTTTCAACCATAGGCTTTTAAATATTGGGTTTATTTAAACTGACTCTGCGAGAATAATCACTTTGTTGTTTAGCAATTCAACAACGCCACCTGTTAATTCGAAGGTTTCAATACCTGCTTTGGTCTTCACTTTAACCGTACCATTTACCAAGGTAGAGATGATGGAGGCGTGATTCTCGAGCATTTGAAATCGACCATGTGATCCAGGAACCATGATTTCACTCACTTCTCCTTCAAATACTTTTTTCTCTGGTGTTATTATTTCAAGATGCATGAATCGGTTTTTTTTTAGTCTCTAAATTATTTGGTTTCAGCAATCAATTTCTTTCCTTTTTCGATCGCATCTTCAATGTTTCCAACCAAGTTAAATGCTGCTTCAGGATATTCATCCACTTCACCATTTAAAATCATTTTAAATCCTTTGATGGTTTCCTCGATTGGAACTAATACTCCTTTCAATCCAGTGAATTGCTCTGCAACGTGGAAAGGTTGAGATAAGAAACGTTGTACACGACGAGCGCGGTGTACTACCATTTTATCTTCGTCACTTAATTCATCCATACCCAAGTATGGCAATGATATCTTGTAACTCTTTGTAGCGTTGTAAAATTTCTTTTACAGCTTGTGCCGTATCATAATGTTCATCACCTACAACGTCACGAGAAAGAATTCGTGATGTAGAATCCAATGGATCTACCGCAGGATAAATTCCTAACTCAGCAATCTTACGATTCAATACCGTGGTTGCATCTAAGTGACTAAATGTTGTAGCCGGTGCTGGATCGGTTAAGTCATCCGCAGGTACATAAACCGCTTGTACAGAGGTAATAGATCCACGTTTTGTAGATGTAATACGCTCTTGCATTAATCCCATTTCTGTAGCTAGAGTAGGCTGATATCCTACCGCTGATGGCATACGTCCTAAAAGGGCAGATACCTCAGATCCAGCTTGTGTAAATCGGAAGATGTTATCAATAAAGAAAAGGATATCACGACCACCACTCTTCTCATCTCCATCACGGAAATATTCAGCAACGGTAAGACCTGATAAAGCTACACGAGCACGTGCTCCTGGAGGCTCATTCATCTGTCCGAAAACAAGTGTTGCTTGACTCTTTTCTAATTCTTTCAAATCTACTTTCGACAAATCCCAATCGCCTTTTTCCATGCTGTGTTTGAACTCTTCGCCGTATTTGATTACACCCGATTCAATCATCTCACGTAACAAATCGTTTCCTTCACGAGTACGCTCACCTACACCGGCAAATACGGAAAGTCCTGCATATCCTTTTGCGATATTATTAATCAATTCCATGATCAATACCGTCTTTCCTACACCCGCACCACCGAACAAACCGATTTTTCCTCCTTTGGAGTAAGGCTCTAATAAGTCGATTACTTTAATACCTGTGAAAAGTACTTCCGCTTCTGTCGATAAATCTTCAAATCGTGGAGCATCGCGGTGAATAGAAAGTCCATTCGCATTGTCAACATCGTTGATTCCATCAATAGCCTCTCCAACAACGTTGAAAAGACGGCCTTTGATTTTTTCTCCAATCGGCATTTTGATGGCAGAACCCGTTGCAATTACTTCCATTCCACGAACTAATCCGTCTGTAGAATCCATCGCAATCGCACGAACGGTATCTTCACCAATGTGCTGTTGACATTCCAAAATAATTTTCTGACCATTTGGTCGGATGATCTCTAGGGCTTCTAATATGTTTGGGAGTTGAATTCCTTCACCTTCAAAGCTTACATCGATAACGGGACCAATGACTTGAACGATTTTACCTTTATTCATGGTTGGGTATTTGAATTTGAGGGTGCAAAAATAGATAAAAAAGCGCACGCAATGAAGTAAAACCTATTTTTGCTTCAATATATGTTTATCAACATTTTTACGCAATTTTGTTGATAATAATGGGCTGAAAGCGAAGATGCAAATTTATAGAAATATTAGCGAATATATTAAACCTCAATATCCTATAGTCACCGTTGGGACTTTTGATGGTGTGCATATCGGACATAAAATGATCCTTGAACGCCTTTCTGCCTTGGCTAAAGAAAAGGGTGGAGAGGTCGTTTTGCTCACTTTTTACCCACATCCTCGAAAAGTTTTATTTCAGGATTCAGCCCAATTGGAAATGATTACCTCGCTGGATGATAAGATATCCTTAATGAAGCATTTCGGAGTAAATCATCTTGTTATTCAACCATTTACGATTGATTTCTCAAAGATGGAATACGAGGATTTCGTGAAAAACATTTTGGTGGAAAAGTTGGGGGTTAAAACCTTGGTCATCGGTTACGATCACCAGTTTGGTCATCAACGTAAAGGATCGATGCATGAATTAGAAAGAATGGCTCCACAGTTGGGATTTGAAGTGGAGGAAATTCCGGAGCAAGATATCGACGCCATCGCGGTAAGTTCCACTCGAATTCGAAATGCGCTGAAGCGCGGTGAAGTAAACATCGCAGCACATTTATTAGGTTACGATTACCGACTCTCAGGACGAGTAATTAAAGGCAAACAGCTAGGACGAACTCTTGGATTTCCTACAGCTAATATGCAATGCAACGACCCCGATCAATTGGTTCCCGCAAATGGAATTTATGCTGTTATGGTAGAGTGGGAAGGGAAAATGTTGAAAGGAGCTTTGAGCATCGGACATCGTCCCACATTCGACAATGGCGATCGAACCATCGAAGTCCATATTTTGGGATTTGATGAAGATATTTATGGAGAAGCCATCACGCTGCATTTTAAACATTATCTCCGTCCCGAGTTAAAGTTTCATTCGGCAGAAGACCTCGTAGCACAAATGAATAAGGATGTAGAACAATGCTATGAATTGCTTCGTTAAGGCTGGAAAATCGAGATAAAGTTATTTACATTTCGCTTTTGAATAATTTATTCTTTTTTTCGTTTAGTCTTTGTTGTCCTGCTTAATTTCACCATTCATGTTAAACACTAAAATTTCCCTTGTTTTCTTTTTCTTCATGCTTGCTATCCAAAGCCAAGGGCAAACTTTGTTGGATACTTTATCACTTAAGGAGCAGAAAACCTTTAAATCTCTTGCCGCCGCATCTGTACATCCAGATTCTGTTTTTAAACTCGATTTGAGTAAGCAAAAACATAAAGTGGTTCCTGAAGAAATTAGAAACTTTAAAAACTTGCAAGTATTAAAGTTGTCAAGAAATAGATTAAAGGAAATTCCTGAATGGATTGGTGAATTGAAAAATTTGCAAGTACTCGATGTAAGTTATAATAAACTAAAAGCAATTCCTGATTCAATCAGTAATTGTACCCAATTAATTCATTTGGGATTGAATCGAAATGTGATTGAAACGTTGCCGCATACCATCGGTCGACTTGAATTTTTGGAGGTGATAGAACTATGGGATAATGAAATTATTGCACTTCCCGAAGAGATTAAACACTTGCATAATTTAAAAACGTTGGAGTTAAGAGGGATTTTATTTTCACAGGAAGAACAAGAGCAAATTTATAACTTATTGCCCGAAACAAATGTGTTTTTTTCACCAAGCTGTAATTGTAAAAATTAGTTTTATTGGTGTTTGACTTTTGATTGTATTAATAATTTGATATTATTGTTCAGCAAATCGTATTAATTTATGTACGCACCTTCACATTACAGTATCACAGACCAAGAACAACTGTTATCGTTTATAAAGGAGTTTCCTTTTGCGGTTTTTATGTTGAAGGAAGATGAATTTCCCTTGGCAACACATATTCCCATGGAAGTAGTGATGGAAGGGGATAAATTGTTTTTATACGGACATATTTCTAACATGAATCCCCAAGCTTCTTTTATTGGGAAAAATGGAGTGAAGGCCTTAGCTGTTTTTTCTGCTGGACATACTTACGTTTCTTCTTCTTGGTATAGTCACCCCAATGTTTCAACATGGAATTATAGAGCAGTGCATGTAACTGGAAATTTAATGGAGCTTTCTTTAGATGAGTTTAAAGCGCATTTGTACAGAATGCAAAATAGCTATGAAAAAGGTCAGGAAAAACCTGCATTTGCCGAAAATTTGCCCGATGGACTTTTCGAGAAATTTATCAAAGCCATTCGTGGATTTAAAATTGAAGTGGTAAATATGGAAGGAGCCTGGAAACTCAGTCAAAATAGAAATGAAAAAGATCACCAAGCTATCATTGATGAATTGCAAAAATCAGAGGATGCAGGAGCGCAAGAAATTGCGAAGGAAATGAAAAAGAGAATTTGATTTTTTTAGTTGATGGATGTTTTTTATATCAATTTTTAAGGTTGATTTAAGATAAGTATTTTTCAAAACATTTACTGGCTTCTACTCCTGCATATTGTCCATAATTAGGAATAAGATTGTAATTATTTTTAGTATAAAGTTGAATTGCTTCGGGTTGTTTTTCTCCCGTTTCCAAAATGCATTTTTTGTATCCTAATTCTTTCGCCCAATGTTCAAGTTCTTTTAAAACGAATGAAGCAATTCCTTTCTCTCGATTTTTTAGTGGCACAAACATTCTTTTCACCTCCATGGTTTCTGAATTCCATTCCTTGATGGCCCCACATCCCACAGCTTCTGAATTTTCATAAGCAAGTACTACATACTTTATACTATCTGTTTTATTATACTGTGCATAAAATGCATGATCTTCGCCATCTCTTATTTTTAATTCGAGATCAAGATCTCGAACCAGTAGTTGAAAATCGGAGTTGTCGGAATTGGTTCTAATTAATTCGAGCATTAGAGGGTTGTATTTATGTTGCCAAATGTATTGATTAAGGTAATTATATTCAAACTTCCAGGGTAGCATTTAATTTGAATTAATTTTAATGATTTATAATAAGAGAAAGTTAGAATTGGTTTTTTGCATCTATCTTTATCACCTTATAATAGAGTATTGGATCAAGACAAAACGTTATCACCAGGTCGAATTGCCTGGGTAAAACTGAAGCAGCATAAGTCGGCCATGTTCGGTTTGACAGTGATTGCACTATCCATTTTTATTGCTGTGTTCTGCTATATATTAGTTCCTGATAACAGCCCCGATTCTAACTCGATGAATTTACAAGTGAGTTTGCAACCTCCAGGAACTTCTATTTCTTTTTTAAAGATTCCCAAGCAACACGATCAAGAAATATCTTTATTGAGCAAATGGATGGGCGGAAATCCTTCGACTCATAAACTCATTCCTTTATATGATTGGAAGGTGCAACGCGATTCTCTTTTTTATAGAGAATATGCGGGGGATTATTCAAGTCCGGGCGAATCCGGAATGGTGTCATTGGCGAGTTTGAATGAGAAGGAAAACACCGTAGTAAATTCAAAAAAATCGGCTTCTGCTGATCCTTTCATCTCGAAAAAAACTTTTTATTTAGGTACCGATCGATTTGGTCGGGACTTATTAAGTCGGTTGATGGTAGCCACGCGAGTATCTTTATCGGTGGGTTTAATTGCCGTTGTCATCTCTTTATTTATTGGAATTGGACTCGGTTCCCTTGCTGGATTTTACCGGGGATGGGTCGATAAAATTATTTTATGGTTCATTAATGTGATCTGGTCAATTCCGACTTTGTTATTGGTGGTGGCTATTACCATGGCCTTGGGAAAAGGATTTATTCAGGTCTTCATAGCAGTTGGACTCACCATGTGGGTGGAGGTTGCTCGATTGGTTCGCGGACAATTTTTCTCCTTGCGCGAACAACAATATGTAGAGGCGGGTAGAGCCTTGGGATTTAATGATAGTCGGATCATTCTCCGGCATATTCTTCCAAATATTATTGGACCCGTGATCGTGATTGCCGCTTCTAATTTCGCATCTGCTATTTTGCTAGAAGCAGGCTTGAGCTTTTTGGGGATGGGTGCGCAACCACCCACGCCGAGTTGGGGGATGATGATTAAGGAAAACTATTCCTACATCGTTGTCGATGCCGCTTGGTTGGCTATTTTTCCAGGGGTTGCCATCGCTTTAATGGTGCTCTCATTTACATTATTGGGGAATGGCTTGCGGGATGCTTTCGATACCCGAAGTACTTAGAAAAATAATATTTGCGTCTAACTTTCATTAAAAACTTGCTTCAAAGAAGCGATTGTATCCGTTATTTGAACAACCCATCTCACCTTAAAATTCACTTTTATAAAAAATAGAGTCCATAAAAAAAGGTCACCTCATAGAGATGACCTTTTCTATACTTTTCTTAAGGATTAAGAAAGGTGCTTGTTAACAAGCTTAGTCATTTCAAACATTGAAACCTGGCTTTTTCCGCCGAATACCGCTTTCAATTTATCGTCAGCGTTGATCATACGACGGTTTTTCTTGTCCTGAAGGCTGTTCTTTTTAATGTAACCCCAGATTTTTTTAACTACTTCAGTACGTGGAACTGCTCCAGCACCAATAACCGCAGCCAATGAAGAGCTTGGAGTCATTGCTTTCATGAAAGCAGCATTAGGAGTACGTTTTACTTTTGCTTTTTTAGGAGCAGCAGCTTTCTTCGCAGCTTTCTTAGGAGCAGCTTTTTTCGCAGCTTTCTTTGGAGCAGCAGCTTTCTTAGCGGCTTTCTTAGGAGCAGCTTTCTTTGCAGCTTTCTTAGGAGCAGCAGCTTTCTTTGCAGCTTTCTTAGGAGCAGCTTTCTTTGCAGCTTTTTTAGGAGCAGCTTTTTCGCAGCTTTTTTAGGAGCAGCTTTCTTTGTAGCCTTCTTAGCAGGTTTTGCTTTTTTAGTTGCCATTGTTTTTTTTGTTTAATGATATTGAATGATGCTAATTTATCTCAGTTAAGAATTTCATAGAGCGGTATTCCTAATAATTTATTAACAATGCAGGAGTGCGAAATTGTTAGTTTCAGAGGGGGCTCAGAGGGGAAATTATTTTATAAAATAATTCGATTTTTTTTACGAGATAAAAAAGCAGTTTTTCAGAGGAGAAATCATTAATTTTTATGATGATGTAGTAATACCATCCAAGCCTCGTGTGTGTCCCCTTTTTCGAGTAAGTGATGGGCTGCGAGGTGTACCGCCATTGTTAAATTCTCTCTGTCACCTTGCAGTGTGTCGAAGAATTTTTTCACATCTTCTCGGTTCGAGTACGTAATAATTTCCTCTGTAGAAGGCATGTTTTCGGTGTTTCCAAGCAGTCCCAAATCGTTTCCGGTAAGAATTTTACTTGTTCTGATGGCTTCTGGAAGTGCATCAACACCCATCCCCAAAGTAGTAAGCGGCTTGGGAACGACAAATAATCCTTTGGCAGCTCTGCTGTACCAATTCCCACCTAAACGTGCAACCTGATCGATCTTAAATGGGTCGATGGCGCCCTTTTCATCCAGTACATCTTCCCGAATATGCATCAAAACGATTTCGCAAATAACCAACATAGCCGCCCCGCCCTTGGTTCCCGTTTCGATAATTTGTTTGACTTTGCATTCCATCTGTGCCGGAGATTCGAGAACACGTGGCGGTTTTACGAGAACCGATTCTTGCATGGTGAATCCCGATTTAACAAATTCGTTCACGCCTTTTGGATACTCAGTACTTGCCAGCGACATCTGCTGAACCATGTCGTAGCTTACTATATTAATTACTACCTCATCAATCTCTCGAACATTATCGAGTGTGTTTTTGGTAGCGCCATCTCGTCCGCGCAAAGCCGGACTAAATATCAACGTAGCCGGATTTGACCCAAAAGCATTGAAAAAACTAAACGGACTTAAGTTCACATTGCCGTTTTTATCGATGGTGCTGGCAAAGGCAATGGGTCGGGGAGCCACGGCACCCAGTAGGTATGCATGCATTTCTTGGGTCTTAATTTCGGCGGGATTTACAGTTCTAAATGACATATTTTCTTAATTGATTGATTTTAGGCTGCTAAATTCAGAAAGTATCCGGTATAATCATGCCTTTATTGCTAAAAAGATTGTTATTTTTGCCCTCCGATTGGAAGGAATGCAGATTATTCTGTGATCTGGATCGAAAAGGAAGTTCTTTGTCTTCATTATTGAAATCGCGCATGTGGCGTAATTGGTAGCCGCGCCAGACTTAGGATCTGGTGCCTCACGGCGTGGGGGTTCGAGTCCCTCCATGCGCACGATCAGCTCCGACCCAAAAGTCGGAGCTGGTTTTAATGAATAGAAGAAATTGTTTCCGTAAGTAAAGAGGTTTGCCTGGCTGTCGGAAAATTGTCAAAACGATTAATCACTATATAATAATATAGAATTTTCTAACATGACATCCACTTTGTCACCCTGAGTTGGCATGTTAGGTTTATCAATTAGTAACTCCATTTAATACTATGAATATTTTAAAAGAGAACATCGACACACTAAATGCAGTGTTGAAGGTGCAGTTAACGCCTGAAGATTATAAGCCGCAGGTGGATGATGCCATCCGTAAGTATAAAAAGAAAGCTTCTATGCCCGGTTTTCGTCCGGGCCATGTGCCCGAGAATTTGGTGCGTAAAATGTACGGCAAGTCCGTTTTGGTAGATGAGTTGAATCGTATCGTAGCCGATTCTGTCGATAAATTTATTACCGACAATAAACTAAATGTATTGGGAAATCCAATGCCAAAGCCCGATAATGATTTTGAAATGAATTGGGATAAACCCGAGAATTTTGAATTTGCTTTCGATTTAGCCTTGGCTCCAGAAGTGAATTTATCATTGCCTCCTGCTCATACTTTTACTGCCTATGATGTGCAAGTAGAAGAGAAGTCCATCGATGAAGAAATCGACAAATTAGCTCGCCGCTTTGGAAATTATACGAGCCCAGATGTTACCGATGCCGATTGTTCCGTGTACGGAACGTTCCGCGAAGTGGATGCTGCCCGTAATGTTGTGGAGGGTGGACATTCCCATCAAGCCTTTATGACCATCAATAATATTGCGAACGAAACTTCACGTACTAAGTTTTATGGCGTAAAAGTTTCTGATCGCGTTATTTTTAATCCAGTAGCCGACATTCGCATCGAATCTGAAGTAAAGTATTTGTTAGGGATCAAGGAAGGTAATGTTTCAGACTATGACAAAGATTTCGAATTTACCATCGAACGTATTAATAAAGTAGTGAAAGCAGAGTTTAATCAGGCTTTGTTTGATCAGGTTTATGGCGAGAATGTGGTGACTGACATCGCCAGCTTCCGTGAAAAAATTCGTGGCGAGATTGCCCAAGGATACGGATATGAATCCGAGAATTCCTTGAAACATGAAATGGAAGATGTACTTTTGAAGGAAGCTAATTTGACATTGCCCGATGAGTTCTTGAAAAGATGGTTGAAGCAAAGCAATGAAAAAATTACCGATGAGCAATTGGTAAATGAATACCATCAGTATGCCCGCGACCTTAAATGGAGATTGATCGAGAATAAAATCTATGCCGATCAAAACATGACCATTAATAAGGAAGAGATAGAAAATTACGCTAGAACCATGATCATCGACCAATATATGCGTTATGGACAAGCGCACATGCTGGATGAGGAGAAGTTAAAAGAGATGACCATGAAGTATGTAAGTAACCAAGAATCAGTACAAAGAATAGTAGAAAGCTTAAGTGGAAGAAAAGTGTTCGAATACCTGAACCAAATCGTAACGAAAGACGTTAAAAAGATCAGCCATGATGAGTTTATTGACCTCATGAGCCGTCATAAACACCATCATTAATCTTATTCTTAACCTTAATCTTTAAAACAACCTATGGACTTCCGTAAAGAATTTACCAAGTATGCAGTGAAACATCGTGGCATGAGTAGTAATGGTGTGGATAGTTACATCAGCTCCGTGTATGCCGATTATATTTCTCCAACCATTATTGAGGAGCGTCAGTTAAACGTTGCCCAAATGGACGTGTTTTCACGTTTGATGATGGACCGTATTATCTTTTTAGGAGTAGGTATTAATGATTATGTAGCTAATATTATTCAAGCTCAACTGTTGTTTTTGGAATCATCAGATGCGAAAAGAGATATTACCATTTATATTAATAGTCCGGGTGGATCCGTCTATGCAGGTTTAGGTATTTATGATACTATGCAATACATTCAACCTGATGTATCCATTGTTTGTACGGGAATCGCAGCTTCAATGGCCGCTGTTCTTTTATGTTCGGGTGCAAGTGGAAAACGCAGCGCCTTAAAACATAGTCGCGTGATGATTCACCAACCGATGGGTGGAGCAGAAGGTCAAGCTTCCGACATCGAAATTACCGCAAGAGAAATTCAGAAGTTGAAGAAGGAGCTTTATGAAATCATTTCCCAACATAGTGGAAAGGATTATGAGCAAGTGTGGAAGGATTCGGATCGTGATTATTGGATGACCGCACAGGAAGCCAAAGATTATGGTATGATTGACGAAGTTCTCTTCAAAACGAAGACTAAATAGTATTGAAAAATAGTCATAAAACCGATCCTCCATTGGCGGATCGGTTTTATGCTTAAATAAAATTTACCTTGAAGCAGAAGCAAGAAATAGTATGTTCATTTTGTGGTCGTGATAAAAGTCAGGCCAATGTTTTAATTGCCGGCATCAATGGTCATATCTGTGATCAATGTGTGACCCAAGCGCAGTCTATTATTGGTGATGAACAGGATCAAAAGCTGAAGTCGAATATTGGTACTCCATTAACTTTACCGAAGCCTGCCGAAATAAAAAAGTTTTTGGATGAATACATCATCGGACAAGAGCAAGCGAAGAAAGTAATTTCTGTTGCCGTTTATAATCATTACAAGCGACTCATTCATAAAAGCAAAATCGGAAAAGATGATGTGGAGTTGGAGAAGTCGAATATCGTGATGGTAGGCGAGACGGGTACTGGAAAAACATTATTAGCGCGTACCATTGCTAAATTATTAAAAGTACCTTTCTGTATTGCAGATGCAACGGTATTAACGGAAGCAGGTTATGTAGGTGAAGATGTGGAACACGTGCTTGCACGTTTGTTACAAAGCGCCGATTACGATGTAGCTGCTGCTGAAAGAGGAATTGTTTTCATCGATGAGATTGATAAAATCGCTCGCAAGAGTGATAATCCATCCATCACCCGCGATGTATCTGGAGAAGGTGTTCAACAAGGATTGTTGAAAATGTTAGAGAGTTCAGTGGTGAATGTGCCACCGCAAGGCGGAAGAAAACATCCAGAGCAAAAGTTGATTCCGATTAATACACAAAATATTTTATTCATTTGTGGAGGTGCATTTGATGGCATCGATAAAATTATTAATCGCCGTCTTCAAGCCAATGCCATTGGTTATTCTCAAAAATCCGAGACACAAATTGATCATGATAATTTAGTGCAATACGTAAGTCCGGTAGACTTAAAAACTTTTGGATTAATTCCTGAATTGATTGGTCGTTTGCCCGTGATTACACATTTAGCCGCGTTGGATGCTTCTGCCTTACGTCGTATTTTAACAGAACCTAAAAACGCATTGACTCGCCAATATCAGAAGTTGTTTGAAATGGAAAACATAAAACTTACTTTTGATGATGACGCCCTTGATTTAATTGTTACCAAAGCAGTAGAATTCAAATTAGGTGCACGTGGTTTACGCAGTATTTGTGAAGCTATTATGCTAGATGCGATGTTCGAAGTTCCCAGCGGAAAATCAGCTAAAGATTTTACCATCACATTAGCTTATGCTAACGAAAAACTAAATAGCTCGACCATCAAGCAGCTGAAGGTAGCGTAGGTATTTAGTGATGTTGCCTTGAATGGTGATGGTTGTGAAATATTATATTTGACTTCGAATCAGGCTTATTAGCTTCTGGCTTCTAGCTGCAAGTGAAATTTTTGGCAATCATTTCGATTTTCGTGCTTTTCGCACTTTCGAGTCCCGTAGAACTGCAAAGTAAAATTTAGTTAGTATGAAAACTACACTCAGGTCAAGTATTTCGCGATTTAGCGTATTAGTCTAAATTCGTTCCCGATAGCTATCGGGATCGTACATTCGTATTGATTCGTAACCTGCTTGCTGCAGGCAAGTTCGTAACCTATTTCGCATTTCGTGTTCATTCGCTCCCGATAGCTATCGGGATCGCGTCATTACCCGATGCGTTGATAAATACTAAAAGTATAATTATACTTATTCTTCTCATCCGCTTTATGCATTTCCATATGCACCAACTTCCATCCGCTTAAGCTAAATTCTGGGAAAAAGGCATCCGCTTCTTTTGTGGTTTCTACTCTCGTTAAATAAATTTTGTCGGCAACTTGAAGAGCTTGTCGGTAGATGGTAGCTCCTCCAATGATAAAAACCTCTTCGTTCTTCTTGCATGATTTAATGGCCGAGAATAAATCTTCCATGACTTCGCATCCTTCAGCTACAAAATCCTTGTTTCGGGATAATACAATATTTCGACGATTGGGTAAAGCTTTTCCAATGGATTCGTACGTAAGTCGACCCATGATCACGGTATTACCACTGGTAATTTTTTTAAAGTATTTAAGATCGGCTGGCAGGTGCCATAAAAGCTGATTGTCCTTGCCTATTCCAAGGTTTTTATCGACGGCTGCTATCAAAGAAAGGATCATGGGTTACTAATTTAACTCGGGTTTGGCGATGAAATTACATAATAAAACATTTGATTACTTGATTCATTGATTTTTAATAGGTTTGTTTAATTAAACGAAGTAAATTTATTGTTATCAAAAGGTCTATTTCACATTAATTTTTTGTAAAATCGTAAACCAATTCAATAACATGAAACAATTACTTATTAGCCTTGGGTTTCTTTGTCTAATGACAGCCTGTAAAAAGGAAGCAGGCGAAGGAGGAAACTCGGTCATACAAGGTAAAATTTTGGAGAGAACGTATACAGCTTTTCCTAGCATCTATTCTGATAAAGCCGCACTTGAATAAGATGTATATATCATTTATGGTGACGACCACAGTTCATTTGATGATCGTACCCGAACCAGTTTTGATGGGAGTTATAAATTTGAATTTCTTAGAAAAGGGAAGTATAGAATTTTTGTTTACACCGAAGATACGGTCTTGACTAATTTCGGTAAAGAAGTTCCCATTATCCTGGATACTGAAATCAAGAAGAACCGCTCAGAAGTAAACTTGCCTACAGTTACTACTGTCAATTTGTAGATTGATGGATTTGCAACAACAGTTAGATCAATTCCCTTCGATCTCATTAAAGGAGATGGATGAAGTGGCTTTGATTAATCGGATTGATACGAAGTATATTTTCCATGCTAACATCTTGGATGATATCTTGAATTCGCTCGTGAAAGAGTATTCCATCTTAAACATTGAAGGAACAAAAATGCATTTGTATGAAACCCTATATTTCGATGATGGCAATTTGAATTTGTATCTCAATCACCATAACCAACGGGGGAGTCGCTATAAGTTAAGGTTGCGACGTTATGGAAGTTCATCCATTAGTTTCATCGAAGTAAAGGCGAAGACCAATAAAGGTAGAACTATAAAATCTAGAAAGAAAACAGCTCAATTCGAAAAATCTTTGCATCCTGATCAATTGACATTTTTTAGAGAGGTTACACAAGAAGAGCAGGGGGAATGGCAGTGTTCAACGTGTATCAATTTTAATCGAATCACCTTGGTTAGTTTAAATCCTCCCGAAAGAATGACATTGGATTTAAACCTTCAGTTTTTGGATGATAAGAACAATGTAAAATTTGAGAATATTATTGTAGCGGAAGTAAAGCAAGGAAGTAAAGCCCCTTCTGCTTTTATTAATGAAATGAAGACTCGAAGAATTCAACCTTCTTCCATTTCTAAGTATTGCCTTGGACTTTCACTTTTACGCCCGACGTTGAAACAAAATTTATTTAAGAAACAACAGTTACTCATTAAAAACATACAAAACAGAGCATAATTATGGATTTAGAATTGTTTGATAAACTAGGAGATAAATTTTTCATTCGATTTTTTATTGATTTGGTAGCCGTGACAACAATCGTTTTTGCGATTTACTTACCAAATTATAAAAAGCGTGATCACGTGTTTACGTTTTTTATGTTTAATGTAATCATTTACATCATCACTTATTTGTTAAGCAAGGTGGAGATGTCATTTGGAGCAGCCTTCGGACTCTTTGCCGTTTTCTCTCTATTGAGATATCGGACTGAGAATATCTCAGAAAAAGATATGACCTATTTGTTGTTGTTCATTGCGATGGGATTGATTAACTCCACCGTGAAAGGAACGTATTTCGAATCTTTCGTATTAAACGGAATTTTAATGTTTGCTGCCTGGGTGTTAGATGGAGGTGTACTTGTAAAAAACGAGAAGACACAAACCATCCAGTATGAAAAAATTGAAAATGTGAGGGATGACAAAGAGCAGGAATTGTTGAATGATCTCCGTGAACGTACCGGATTAAAAATTCACAAAGTATCTGTAGTTTACATCGACTTTGTAAAGGACAGCGCCGAACTTAAAATTTATTTTTATTGAAATGTTGAATCGTAGCGTTTCTCTTTTATTTATGTTTTTTTTTCCTGTGATGGTCTCTGGTCAAGTGATCTGGGAAAATCAAGTGTGGACATCCGTTTCGCTCGAGAAGAAAATCATTAATAAAACGAAAGCTGAAATTACCTTGGAGTCGAGATGGAGCCTAGATCCATTGATGGCTTTAGGATATTTTCCGAATGTGGCGCTTCAACGAAAATGGTCGGATGTGTTTTCAACCACATTGCATTATCGATATATTACCTCGAATAAAGGCTTAGGATCTCGCGAATCATCACATCGATTAATGCTGGATGCTGTCCTCGGCCATTCTTTCAAAAAGACCGATGTGGCATTGCGCTTTAGAGCCGGAAAGGAAGATGAAGTAGGGGTAAATGATGATATTTTTTCATTCACTCAGTTCGTCTTTCGTCAAAAGTTAAGTGTGAAAAGAAAAATAGTCAAGCAAGAATTTTCATTCAGTGTGGAGCAATTCGAAACCATCATTGGCGAAGATGTCCTTTACGATCAACGTCGCTATACCTTAGGCTCCGAACACAAAATCAACAAGCGCAATTATATTTCCTTTTTTGTGATGTATCAGGATCTTATTTCTACCCGTAGATTTAATTTTGGAACGGGGTATGTGTTTAAATTTGATAAATGATTGTTTTAAATATAATAACAAAGCCTAGGGTTTAAACCCTGGGCTTTGTTGTTATATTTAAATATTAACCCGAAATTAATGTCGTACAATTAATTTCTTCGCTGCCTCACCAACCCGCACATAATAAATACCTGCTGGCCATGCTTCCGTGCTTACACTAAAGAATGTTGAATATCCCAATCGATCTATTTTTGTCCAACTGCATTGTAGATTTCAATATCTCTTTGCTCATCATCCGAAACTTGTATTTGAACTAAGCTCGAAGTTGGATTTGGATACAATGACAGTTGCACAGGCACAGATACATTTTCTTCGATACCCACCGAATTATTATTAGCAGAGAAAGTATGTCCTTGAATGATGAATGGTCCTGTTCCATTCGGTACGCGTGCATATCCAGAATTGGTAGTTTGTTGACCCCATGAAAGTGAATCAACAACCCTTTGAAGTGGATCGAGCAACATTAACAATTCACCGGATCCCGACAATTTGAAGTTTGCATGATAAGGCCCTTGGCTACTGTCTTCGTCAGCCCAAATAATTAAATAATCGTTGGCAGGAATAATGGTTCCCGCAGGAATTTCAAACTTGTTTAAGTTAACTGGATTATCCGATAAAAAGTAACCGCTAATGTCGACTGGAGAATTCGATTTGTTATACAATTCAATCCAATCATCAAATTCACCGGCGTTATCCGCAACAGCACTTGCATTGGTTGCCATTACTTCGTTAATCACGATAGAAGAATCTGAAGAAGCTATTGGCGCCACAGTATAAATGAAAACATTATGTTCTGCTCCTGGAGGAAAATACGTAACACTTTTAGCCGTGTTCCCTGCTGCTGCTTGAACATAAAAACGTACCCATGATCCTGCTGCAAATCCTGGAATGCTTGCACCCAATATGCCATCTGCTGCGATATTATCATCGTGCAATCCATCGTCAAACATTTCAACTTTAGAAAAATTGCCCACTATACTATTCGAATAGTAGAGTTGTGCATTGTCAATTCCAGTGAGTGAAATTATGGAAGAACGAACCGTTGTAGGCTGCATATCGGTGGGTTGTTGGTACTGAACTCCATTTGTATAGTAAGTGGCGTCATAAATAATTGGACCAACTTCTTGAATCTCCGTATTTGCATTCAAATAATTTTTACGATTATTAATAAAATTTCTCAGCACAGTTATATCACTGTTGTATTGTGTGGTCGAGTAAATTTTCTTGGTGTCATTCGCAACAATGGTGTCAACTAATGCTCTAAAATTATTAATCGTTAAATTCGTATAGGCGGTATCAAATTCTTCTGCAATGATGGTTCGCATGTGTGCCAGGTATCGTTGACGAAGAGATGGTACAGCTAGCAAACGATTTAATAAAGGATAATTCACATTGGATTGGTTGTAAAATACACCCCACGAAGTAAGTCCCGGTGTATAGAATGATTCATTACCATCCACCTCATGGGGTGTAATTAAACCAGTTTCAGCACCGTAGTGAACGAAGTAATCCATCTTCCCTTTATAGATATAACTATCATCATCACACCATGCAATTTCAGAAGCCAAATACCAAAGTGTGCGATCCACATCAAAATAATGCGCTAACGTATCTTCTAAATTTGCCAACGGCGTATTTTCTAATTTTTCACAAGCGCGTATTAAATACTCCCACGGTTGAGTAAAAGTAGCCTCCTTCAAAGTATAATATTGTTTGTATGTATTTGTATCATTGGTGAGATAGTTTAGCGCTGCTGTTCCATCTCCCCATCCACCACCACCACCTGTTCCCGGAGGTTTATCAGCACGCCACCAAATTCCGTCGTTGCTTAAATACCATTGTTCTAAAAAGTCTTTGTTTAATTGTTGGATGTTAGGATACAATCCCCAATTAGCACCATTTAAATAAAGCTTAATGTAATTGGATTTTGCAGCAGGAATATGTCGGCGTATAAAAGAGGTATACAACACTTCGCGCATCATAGAAGGATCTGAATTTGCATTGTTGATTTTGAAAGTGCTGTAACCATCGTAATCAGCTCCGCTTTTCCAATAGTCCAATTCCATTTTAAAAGATTTCTTCTGGGAAGATCCCGTTTGAAATGAAGTGTTTCCTCTGAAACGAACGCCCACACTGTCGAAAGTTTGACCATCAATCTGTAACGTAGCTGGAAGATAGGTCTTGGTGGAGTAGTTGGTCGTTAATTGTGTCCAAAAGTTTGGACTTGCAAAAGTAAGATCAATACGTCGAACCAAACTTTGATCATAGTATCCAGTATTGGGTTCACTGCCGATCATCAGCATCCTTCCATCTGGAGTAATGTGCATTTCAGCAGGTAGGTTTTGAGCTTTTAATGTACTCGTGCCAATGATAAAGGCGGAGAAGAGCACAGCCCCTTGTAATAGTATTTTCATAGGGTAAATTGTTTGGTTTTGGTTCTGATGGGTTTAGACGATACCTCCATAAAATTCCTTCGATGTAAAGAAATTATTAACTAGGTAATAATCTTAATGATTAAATAATAGGGTTCTAATTTAGAGAAGATTATTGGATAATGGTTTAAGAGTGAGATGAAAATAGCGAGGTTGGCGATCAAAATAGAAATATTGGGAAGTTTAAACCTGCCTGCCGGCAGGCAGGCGCAGCGCTCGCAGCGTTAAGCTACGTTAGCAGCGATATTCTACCTTGAAAACAATTCACCAATTCACCAACTTGCCAATTTGCAATTCCTTAAACGGCGACGGGTGCCTTTATCGCTGGCCACGGATCATAATTTTCAATCTTAAAATCATCAAATTGGAAAGAGAAAATGTCCTTTACTTCGGGATTAATTTGTAGGGTAGGTAGGGGTCTGAATTCGCGGCTGAGTTGCAATTCTACGTGTTCCATATGGTTGCTATAAATATGAACATCACCATAGGTGTGTACGAAATCCCCAACCCCGAGTCCACAAACTTGAGCCACCATGTGGGTGAGTAATGCGTAGGAGGCAATGTTGAAGGGTACACCTAAAAATAAATCGGCACTACGTTGATACAACTGACAACTTAACTTACCATTGGCTACATAAAACTGAAATAAAATATGGCAAGGAGGCAATGCCATTTGTGGAATTTCGCCCACGTTCCAAGCGTTGACTAACAATCGACGAGAATCAGGATTGCTCTTGATTTGGGAGATGAGTGCCGAAATCTGATCAATATTTTTGCCATCAGGAGTAGGCCACGAGCGCCATTGCTTCCCGTAAACCGGACCTAAATTCCCGTTTTCATCGGCCCATTCATCCCAAATGGAAACTCCGTTCTCTTTTAAATACTTGGTGTTGGTTTCGCCTTTTAAAAACCACAGTAACTCATGAATAATCGACTTGGTATGAAGCTTTTTGGTCGTTAACAGTGGAAATCCATCTTCCAAATTGCATCTTAGCTGATAGCCAAAAACACTGATCGTTCCAGTACCCGTACGGTCTTCTTTTTGACTCCATTTTCTAAAACATGGCGGAGGAGATCATGGTATTGCTTCATATCAATGGAATTTGTACAAATTTAAAAACCTTTATGCTTATTTATAGAGAGATCCTTCCATTTTTATAACAGCGAGCTATTGGCATCATTTTGGTTTGTTTTTTGGCGCTCATACCTTTAGTTTAGCCAAAATCTTATGAATTACAAACTTCTGTTAACAATGGTCGCACTGGCTATGCTTAGTGCCTGCTCCGATGAAGATTCGCCTGATATTAATGTCGACGATCGAGAAAAATTTTTAGGAACCTGGAGCTGCGCCGAAACCATCGGATCTTCGACTACTACTTTTCCTATAATTATTACTTCTTATGGTGAATCCGATTCACTCCGACTTTCCAACTTTTCGAATTATGGAAATACAGCGGTGGCTTTGGGTTTAGTTTCTGGAAAAAGTATCGTGATCCCAAATCAACAGATTGGAGTGACCTTAATCGTCGTGCAAGGATCGGGATTGTATTTCTCGCAAGGCGCCAATGAGAAAATGAATTTGAATTATTCGAGCGACGGACAAAGTGCTACTGCGGTTTGCACCAAACAATAATTGATCGAGAAATCTTAGTATTAATTTTCTTCGTTTACCGAATTTTCATTCACCACCACCATTTTCACTGAATCAACACTGTGCTTGAAACGTTTTACGATGGTAAATTCATAACCTCCAAAAATGCGCTTTTCATTCACCGCAGGAATGCGATCATAAATATAATTGAGTAATCCGGAAACGGTTTCGTAGCTCGGACTTTCGGGAAGTGCAATGGGTAAAACGTCGTTTACATCACTCACCGATGCACTGGCATTCACAATAAATTCCGTTTCGCTTTTCTTCTCAACTAATGGCTTTTCATCATCGTACTCATCTTGAATTTCGCCTACTAATTCTTCAATGATATCTTCCATCGTCACAATTCCGGCTGTGCCACCCGACTCATTCGTTACTACCGCCATTTGGATATGCTGCGTTTGGAATTCTTTCAACAATTCGTTGATGCGTTTATTGTACGGGACGTAATAGGCAGGGCGCAACATTTCGTTCACTCCCTTAAAACTTTTTTCGTGGAGGGCTTTGATTAAATCCTTAGAGTAAATCAATCCAATAATATTATCGAGCGAATCCTGATAAACGGGCATACGTGAATACCCTTCGTCAATAATTTTCTGAACTACTTCTTCCTTTGTTGATTCTACATCGATGGCAGAAATTTTGTTCTGGGAATCAGAATTTGTCGAACCACACGATCATCAAACTCAAAAACATTTTGAATCAATTCATGCTCCGATTGCTTAATTGCTCCACCTTCTTCCGATTCGGTAAGTAACATCCGAATCTCTTCTTCCGAATGAATTTCAGAATGCTCTTTGCCTTTTAATCCAAGGAGGTTTAATACACCTCTCGACATCCCATTCAACGCCCAAATAAAAGGAGAACATAAAATATAGAACGCTCGCAAAGGTAGTGCGATGTACATGGTAAAACTCAAGGGGCTTTTGATAGCTGCCGTCTTAGGAACTTGCTCACCCAATACAATATGTAACACAGTGATTAAACCAAATGCAATTACAATACTAACATGGTGTAGGCTTTCCTCATCGATGTCCATTCCAAAATAGCCAGTGAATCCACGCACCATATTCGCAACTACAGGTTCTCCAATCCAACCTAATGCTAAACTGGCTAAAGTGATTCCGAGCTGGCATGCGCTTAGGTAGCCATCCATATTATTCAAAATGCCCATCGCCACCTTTGCAACAGAATTCCCTTGGTTGGCTTTAAGTTCAATTTGACTTTGTCGCACTTTCACTATTGCAAACTCAGCAGCGACAAAAAATCCGTTTAAAAGTACAAGTATGGTTGTAATTAATATATCAGCAATCATTCGATGGATTATAGATCCGGCACAAAGATACGTTTATATTGGAATGGAGTCTTTTTAAAAACTAGAAGTAATTAACAAATAGGAGTTTATACTAATTTGAGGCATATTTTGAACCCATAAAAAATAGAATGGCGCGAACTTGTCCGTTTGGATATCTACCTCGAAAGTAATGTTCACATCAGTTCATTTAGATATTGAATAACACTTTATTGCCTGCAGCAGTAGGGGGTCGCAAAGCATCGCGAATTGAGCATTTAACAGTTAATCAAGGACAAGCTTTCATAAAAGCATTGTCCTTGATTGAACTCCATCGACCTCCCATTGCGACAAACGCCAATAGCTCAACTAATGTCTAGTGTTGTTTAACAGAACAAGTCGAAAAGCCAAAGATGGAGTACAAAGGACAAAAACTAATAATACTTGTTAAGGTAAATACACCCGCTAATGCAAGTAAAATTGTTCCCGCTGTCCCACTAACCGTGTTAGTGAAATAAAGTGTTACGATAATTGCCGAAATAATTAATCGAGTAATTCTGTCGGCTGAAGACATGTTCTTTTTCATTTTTGATTGATTTTTATTTGTTTAAAAACTTTACGATGTATACAATAGAAGATACGATTGCAATACACAAAATGCACATAAGTACAAACTTGTAAATTGTTTTCATGTTTTTCAATTGTACCACAAAGTACTGTAAAGGAAAAAGCTTGTACAGTAACTAAAGTCACTAAGGTGAAATTAATTCAATGCTGTCGTGGTATTGCTTAAGAAAATTTTGTCTTTCAAGTTTTTTTACCAACCTACTTACCACTTCCCGGGCTGTGCCAAGGTCATTTGCTATTTCCTTATGTGATATTTTAATTGGATTTTTCCCTTTCACCTTCACTTTTTCCAAAAGATAATCCAAAATTCTTTTGTCTAGTTTAAAGTAAAGCATTTGGTGTATCATATCAACAAGTTCAGAATACCTCAGGTCATATTGTTGATAAAACAAGATATTTATAGTCGGGAAATGAATAACCCATTTTGCCATCTTTTCTGAAGGGATAAGTAAAATATTGCTTTCTTCCTCTGTGATTGCAAATATTTTACTTTTATCGTTGTTAATACAAGACGAGAACGACATGATACAACTCTGTTCGGGTTTAATGTAATAAAGAAGGATTTCTCTTGCTTCAAATTGAGTAAATACCTTTACAAGTCCGTCCAATACAATGGGAATATATTTGACGTATTGCCCTTCTCTGACTAATTCTGTGTTGGGAGGAAAAGTTTTCACCACTGAAACTTCAAGCAATTCTGTAATTAGGTCTTTTCCTAAGTAACTGAACTTTTTTTCTATGTCGTAATTGTCTGTCATTGCTTTGCTGCTAAATTTAAAGGTGGCGTTGGTATTACAATAATTTGTCGTTGTTTTTATGTCGGACTTCATCGCGCTTCGACTTCTTTTCGAGGTTTTTATCAAAAGCAGCTTGTAAATCAACTCCCGTTTGGTTGGCCAAGCAGATGAGTACAAAAAGCACATCGGCCATTTCGTCTCCTAAATCCGTATTTTCTTCGCCGGCTTTAAAACTTTGCTCTCCATATTTTCGAGCCATGATACGCGCCAATTCTCCCACTTCCTCCGTTAAAAGCGTCATGTTCGTCAATTCATTAAAATACCGAACACCGTGTTCTTTTATCCATTGATCAACTTTTTCTTGGGCGATAGTTAAGCTCATATTGTTTAGATGGTTTTATTGGGTAGATGAAATGTAAAATTAGGAATAGAAAGTTTTCGAGAGTTTTGTTATTTTTTATAAAATCAGTGTTTTGGAATTAGCGTCAGACTAAGATAAGATTTTAACAATAATTTGCAGGTAGTTTTAGAGAATATATTTATACTGTAGCATTGCCATGCATGGCGATGCTACTAGCCAAAAGATATCCTCCGAATTTCGGGATTTAACCACGGTCTTTACTATCCATAAAAATAGTTACGGGTCCGTCGTTAATTAATTCTACTTGCATATCGGCGCCAAAAACACCAGTGGTAATTTTTTTACCCAATTCTTTTTCTAAGGATGAGATGAACTTTTCGTAGAGAGGAATGGCTTGCTCAGGTCGGGCGGCGTTTATGTAAGATGGGCGATTTCCTTTCTTGGTATTTGCATGTAAGGTAAATTGGCTGATGAGTAAAATTTCACCTTCGCGTTCAATAATATTTTTATTCATTACTCCACTTTCGTCGGGGAAGATGCGGAGTTTTACAATTTTTGGGCAAAGCCAATCAATGTCATCTTCGGTATCGGCATGTTCAATTCCCAGTAAAATCAATAAGCCGCCTTGGCAGGATCGTTTTTCGTTACCGTTGATGAGTACACTTGAGTGGGAGGTGCGTTGTAAGATAACTCTCATGGGGTAAAAGTATTAAATTTGAAAATGGTTCGATTTGAAAATTTGAAAATGGAATGAAAGTTTTGGTTATTAAAACTTACAACTTAAACGCAACGGGCGCAAAGTTCACGCAGCGGGCGCGGGGGGATCATAAAAAATCATAGCGAAGCCTCGCTACCATCATAATAAATCAGTGGCCCATCAATCATAGTCGTAACGACTAATTTTTTACCGAAAAATATCTTCGTTACGCACCATACTTAAATAATTATAGTATCGCTCGGGATTGATTTCGCCTTTTTCAACGGCGAGTTTGATGGCACATTTTTTTTCGTTTTCGTGGAGGCAATTGTTGAAGTGACATTGATTCATGCGCTCGCGAAATTCGACAAAGTAATGTCCAATTTCGGAAGGTTTGAAATCGATGTTTACGAATTCGCGGATGCCCGGTGTGTCGATTAAATACGTTTGATTTCCCAATGAATGCATCTCGGCAAAAGTAGTAGTGTGTTTTCCGGTGAGATGTTGTTTAGAAATGATTCCCGTTTTGAGTTGGAGCGTGGGTTCAAGAATATTTAGCAGACTCGATTTTCCAACGCCCGAATGTCCGGCCAGTAAATTGACTTTGGATTGAAATGCATTTCGGATATCTTCCATTCCTTCTGAAGTGATGGTAGAAACTTTTATGCAAGGATAACCTAAGGGTTCATAAATGCGAATGAACTCATCTTGCACATGGGCTAAATCATCTTTAAATAAATCGCTTTTGTTAAATATTAATCCGGTGGGAATGCGAAACGATTCAGCCGCTGCAATGAAACGATCAATGAATCCGGTGGAGGTTTTGGGTAGAGCAGGGGTGACCATCAGCCAAGCCATATCAATATTAGCAGCGATGATATGCGTTTGCTTACTTAGGTTGACTGACTTGCGGATGATGTAATTTCTTCGGTCTTCAATTTCTAGGATGGTGCCCGTACCATCTTCCTGTAACTCAAAATGAACAAAGTCACCCACCGCAATGGGGTTGGTAGAGCCAATATCACGAAGGCGCAGTTGCCCTCGGATACGGCAGGAAATGACTTTTCCATGCTCATCTTCAGTCAGAAACCAGCTGCCTGTCGATTTTAATACTCTTCCCTTCACGGTGCAAATATATGACAGTAGACGGCAGAACAAACCAATTGATCCATTACCTTTGCGGGCAATGTCAATTCTTGTTAAGTCGATCAGTAAATTATACGGGGAGCAAAAAGCACTCGATGATGTTTCTTTTGAAGTGCATCCCGGACAAGTAGTCGGATTTTTGGGACCCAACGGTGCCGGAAAATCGACCATGATGAAAATTATTTCTTGTTTCCTCCCGCAAACTTCCGGCTCGGTGACCGTCAATGGATATGATGTTGTCAATCAATCGATGGAGGTTCGGGCGATGGTGGGCTATCTGCCAGAGCATAATCCCCTCTACACGGATATGTACATCAAGGAATTTTTAGAGTTCGTGGGACGCATCCATCTACCCAAAGCCGAAGCCGTAAAACGCACCAAGGAGATGATTGAATTGACAGGATTAGGAGTAGAGCAGCACAAAAAAATTGGAGCGCTCTCCAAGGGGTATCGTCAGCGTGTGGGATTGGCACAAGCCATGATTCATAACCCAAGTGTGTTAATTTTAGACGAACCCACCACGGGCCTCGACCCCAATCAGCTGGTAGAGATCCGATCCTTGATTCGTAACATCGGCAAGGAAAAAACGGTAATACTATCAACCCATATTATGCAAGAGGTAGAAGCCATTTGTGATCGTGTGCTTATTATTAACAAAGGAAAAATTGTAGCGGATGATTCGGCTAATGTGCTTCGCCAGCAATCGAAACACGGAAATGTAATTCATGTGGAGTTCGACAAAGAGGCAAATGAAGTACAATTAATGAAGATCAAGGGCGTGTTAAGCGTTCATAAAGAAAAGGATAAGACCTGGAGAATAGAAAGTGAAGGTGATATCGATATTCGCCAAGAACTATTTCGTTTTGCTGTAGACCATCATTTGACGGTGATGGGATTGCAGAAAGAAGAGGGAAATCTAGAGTCGGTTTTCCGTCAATTAACCGTTAATAAATAGTTGCCTATTATCCTATTTCAATTTCTATCTTTGGGCTTCCAAAAAATAAATCAAAACACATAAATAATTATAGCATGTCGTATCTATTCACCTCAGAATCAGTATCAGAAGGTCATCCAGACAAAGTGGCTGATCAAATTTCAGACGCACTTATCGATTACTTTTTGGCTTATGATCCAAGCTCTAAAGTAGCTTGTGAAACCTTAGTTACTACCGGACAAGTGGTTTTGGCTGGTGAAGTAAAATCAGAAGCTTATTTAGATGTACAAGAAATTGCTCGTGAAGTAATTCGTGATATTGGTTACACCAAGAGCGAATATATGTTTGAAGCAAATTCTTGTGGAATCTTTTCAGCGATTCATGAGCAATCGGCCGACATCAATCAAGGTGTAGAGCGTAAAAAGCCAGAAGAGCAAGGTGCTGGTGACCAAGGTATGATGTTCGGATATGCTAGCCGTGAGACGGATAATTTCATGCCACTTCCGTTGGAATTAGCGCATTTGTTACTTCGTGAATTGGCGGTATTGCGTCGTGAAAACAAAGCGATCAAATACCTTCGTCCAGATGCGAAGAGTCAAGTGACCATTGAATACAATGATGATCATACTCCCATTCGTATCGATAGCATTGTAATCTCAACACAACATGATGATTTTGGTGCAGAGAAAAAGATGTTAGCGAAAATTACAGAGGACGTTAAAAATATTTTGATTCCTCGCGTGATGAAAAAATTACCAAAGCGTGTTCAAGCTTTGTTCAATAATAAAATTAACTATCACGTAAATCCAACTGGAAAGTTTGTGATTGGTGGACCACATGGTGATACCGGATTAACAGGACGTAAAATCATTGTGGATACTTACGGTGGAAAAGGAGCTCACGGTGGTGGTGCATTCTCAGGAAAAGATCCTTCAAAGGTAGATCGTTCTGCAGCCTATGCAGCGCGTCATATCGCGAAGCATTTAGTTGCGGCTGGAGTTTGTGACGAAGCGTTAGTGCAAGTGGCTTATGCGATTGGTGTTGCGAAGCCAGTAGGATTGTATGTGAATACATATGGTACTGCGAAAGTGGCGATGACCGACGGACAAATTGCTCGTATCATTGAGAAGCTTCCAGCTTTTGATATGCGTCCTTATTTCATTGAAAAACGTTTTGCTTTACGTACTCCCATCTATCGCGAAACTGCTGCTTACGGGCACATGGGTCGTGAGTCGAAAGAAGTCGTGAAAGTGTTTAACAAAGGAAAAAAGAACGAGAAGAAAGTAAAAGTAACTTTGTTCCCTTGGGAAAAATTGAATGCAATTGACATCATGAAAAAAGCATTTAATTTGAACGGTTCCGTGGTGAAAAGTGATACCAAATCTTCTACTAAAATTAAGGCGAAAACAAAGCCTACTAACAATGGAAAGTCTACGCCTAAAACGGCAAAGCAATTGTCATTGATGGCTTAAATAACTTACAATAATTGAAAAGCCCTGTAGCGTGTTTACTCTGCTACAGGGCTTTTTTTTGTGATTTATTTTTTTTGAAGGATGTTTTTAAGCCATTTTTAGATGTAAAACCATCAAAATTGATGCTTTAATGCCCGAACTGTTTTTTCATTACATCGTACAAAGGGGTATATTTTGTTATCATGAAAAAGAGACTTATCCGTCAAGAGCTTCGCGCTCGTATAACCTTTAAAATGGTGGTAGCGACCATGGCCATCTTTGCCATTGTCACTTCACTTAGTTGGTTTCTTTACTTACAATTAGGAACCTCGACAAAGGTAAACGGTGCTACTGAAACTGTTCCCACTGGATCTTTCATCATCAATATGGGCAGTTCCTCTCCTTCCATTGGAAGTGGATTGAAGCCATATGGTCTCATTTATGAATTGATTACCGTACATCAAATTCCAGTGAAGTGGTGTATTAATACTTCCAAAGTAAAAGACGGAACAGACTTTACATACAACAGCATTAATTACAAAGGTGGATCGTTTGTCATTCCTGGAGATTTGATTGATATCAATATTCAAACTCGAATTGCGTATTGGTTGACACAAGGTGTGCAAGGAGTTTATACCACTTCACCCATTTCCGTACCTGTAAGTTATACGATCAATAGTTTTCCTCGAACAGTCATCGATACGTTAAGTGGAAATCAATCCATCATTATAGCCTATTTTGATAATGCTGGAATTCCTTCAACAGCTTATTCGCTAGGATCACCCAATTCAATTACCAGTTGCGACGATTTATGGGTGAATCCGCATGGTGATCCTACATGGGCTACGCATGGAAATCTTTACAATTTTGCACTCAATCAAAAAGGATTTATTTGGTCGCAATGTCACTCAGTATCGATGTTGGAAAATGTAGTCAACCCATCCAATAGTGCTCAGAAAATGAATTTTTTATCGACCAGTGGTTTACAATGTTATGGTAATAGTAAATGCGTTGGCGTTACCGAAGTACACGCTAAGCCTCCCGTTTCCCCGTATACACATCTGTTTCCAACGAATCCAATCATGCAATTTATGGGAGGTATGTCGGGAGCTTGTTTAGGTGGATCGGAGCAATGGTATCTGCCTTTGTCGACTAGTTCTTGGCGAAGTACAACTACACGTCTTGTAACTACAAGTTCAGGATCGAGTCCGAAGGAAGGAGTACTTTTAGTATATGGTCCAGCTTTTGGAAATGCATCCAACGGTTGGGTTATGTATGAAGGTGGTCATGATTTAAACGGCGCAGGAACAACTGCCGAGAAAGTAGCTGCACAACGCGCATTTTTAAACTTTTGTTTATTAGCAGGTAAAGAGCGAGCACCACAAATTAGTAGTTCTTCTATTCAAGGATCATTTGTTTCTGGAATGACAGGAAATGTTTCGGTTAATATCACAGGTGGAACAGCGCCTTATACGTATTCATGGAGCTGTACGATTCCCGGTACATTTGGGAGCCCAAATGCAGCATCAACATCATTCACCCCAACGTTAACCAGTTCAAATCAAACAGGAACAATAACCGTTGTGATTACCGATGCATGTAATCGAGTGACCATTGAAAAGCGATCCATTTACAGCGGAGGAAGTGCGTTACCCGTTACTTTACTTTGGACCAAAGCCAGAAAGCAGAATGCTGAAGTAGTCGTATCATGGGCAACATCCCATGAAATGAATAATGATTTTTTTACAGTTTATCGATCGGTGAACGATGGTGAGTTTATGTCACTCGGAAAAGTTAAAGGAGAAGGAAACAGTAATATTGTTCGTGAGTATAATTTTACTGATGCAGTAGCTCCAAGCGGTGATTTATTGTATCGAATTTCTCAAACGGATTTTGATGGAACAACAAAAATGTTTGATCCTATTTCATTACGAAATATAGTAGCCGTAAGTAAATTAAAAGTATCTCCTAATCCATTAAAGGAAAATAGTAAAATTTCCTTTCAGTCGGAAAGTGATGGTGTTTCATCCATTGAGATTTGGAGTTCGTTAGGACAACAAGTAGCTAGTAAAAAAATGGAACATCAAAAGGGTGAGAATGTAATTAAAATCTCTGAGTTAAATCTGAAACAGAGTGGTTATTTTGTAGTTCGGATTGTGGTTGATGGTGAAATAATGTTATCGAAACAGGTTATAAAACTTTAGTCTTTTTTATTCAACAGCTCGATTAATAAAATTCAAAAACGGCATCATCGTTTTATATGATGTAACAATTGATTTTCGAAGTTGATCGGTGGTCACATCTTTGGTGTTGATGGGACAAGTAACCAGAAAGCTGTTTAATTTTAGATATTCTTCTGCAGGGTGTCCAGGCTCTAAGCCCTTGGGCAATCGTTTTAATTTATGCTCTTGAGATAGATCTCCAAAAAGTTCCTTGAATTTTTTATTCTTAATGATTTTAAAAAACTCTTCGTGATTGTATTCAATTTCTTGTCGAATTTTTTTCAGGTTTTCGGATTCAGGATTCCATACTCCGCCACCTATAAAATTTCCCCATTCGCCTCCGGGTTCGATGTGAATATAGATGCCCGATAAATTTGATTTTTTCCACCTTCATTTATTGACGCAGAAAAATGTGCTTTGTACGGTGCCTTATTTTTACTGAATCTAACGTCTCTGTATATCCGAAAAATACAATCCTTAGGAAGTAATTTTCCGATGGGTGGATTCACTTTGCTTAAATCAGAAAGTTTTGCAGCATAATAAGAATCAGTAATTTAGATGCAAATATAAGTACTTGTTTATTAATTATTTAATATAAAATAAAATTTTTAGGATTATGATTTTCGATTATTTCTTTTTTACATTTGTCCTATCACCACGCGTGGTGGATAGTTCAGCTATTTAAAACAACATAAAATCACATAAAAAAACTGATCTAATTCTTGCGAATTAAAAAATGAAAATCCCAAAAAAAACGGCCAAGCCTAGTGCCGAAAAAGCAAAGAAGGCGGTTCCAAGCGGCAAGACGCGAAAGATGGAACCTTTAAAATCAAAAGAACAAAAAAATCAGAAGTTCGATGATTTTGAAGAAGAAGATGAAGACAATGACACCGATCAATTGGATCCCGAGATGATTGATGATTTTAAGGGTTTTGAAGATGATTTTGATGACGACGACGACGATTTATAGTCGGTCACCACTGTACATTGCTCCACCCACATGTTGTTTTATTGAACCTGTAGCACTATCGAAAACATTTACTCTACCCAAGTAATTTAATACGCCGAGGAAAGCGAATACGATCGCTTCTTTAAAATTGACGAGTTCCTTTTCGGGTACTTGCAAATTTTTATTGCTTATTGTTTTCATTCTTTCCAGTAGAAATTGATGAAAGGCTCCGCCGCCCGTCACCAAGATTTTTCCATCCATAGGGATGGTTGAAAATGCAAGTTGGTGTTGAAGTGCGATATGCTCAACTACCGTCCTACTTAAGTCCTCTACTTTTCCTTCGTTAAGATGGACGCTGAACTCCTTTTCATACCATTCTCGTCCTAATGATTTCGCTCCTTTCTGCTGATAGAAGGGGAGTGCGTTTAATCGATTTAATAATTCAGGAATAATGGTTCCCGATCGAGCTAAAAGACCATCTTCATCAAATGGTTTTCCTACCCTTTGAGCAAGTGCATTTAGCGCCATATTCACTGGACAAATATCATAAGCTACTCTTCGTCCATCTTCCGAAACCATAGAAATATTCGCGATCCCTCCCAAGTTTAAACAAGCAGCATAATCTGAAAATAAATAGTGGTCGCCAACAGGAACCAGTGGAGCACCTTGTCCGCCCAATGCCACATCTTTACTCCTAAAATCACAGATGGTACTCAACCCTGTAATAGCAGAAATATGTGCGCCGGAACCAATTTGAGTTGTAAAACCCTTTTCAGGTTGATGAAATAGGGTATGCCCATGGGATGCGATAAGGTCGGGATGGAGATTATTTTTTTTTATAAATTTCTTAATGAGTTCCCCGTAATAGCGACCGAGCGCAGCATCCACTTCAAATATTTTTGAAGCCGATTGGAGATGTAAATTTTTTAAAATCTCCAGCCATTCGTCTGTATAAGAGTAGGTTTCAGCAGCTTCTGTTGTAAAAGTCCATCTTTCATCCACCAAAGAAAAAGTGCAGAAAGCTAAATCGACACCATCCAAAGAGGTGCCCGACATGAGTCCAATAGCTTTGATAACCGGTGATTTTTCGTTTATTAACATAATGCAAAGGAAAATATTCTTTTAGACAATGGATATAGAGTGTGAAAGGTTTATTTTTGACCTTCAATATTAGACATTATGATATTTCAATTGAGTGAAGAACATTTAATGATTCAACAGGCTGCACGTGATTTCGCACAGCAAGAATTATTGCCCGGAGTGATAGAACGTGATGAAAACCAGAAGTTCCCGGCCGAACAAGTGAAGCGTTTAGGCGAGTTAGGATTTTTAGGAATGATGGTAGATCCCAAGTATGGTGGCGGTGGATTGGATGCTATCTCGTATGTATTGGCGATGGAAGAAATTTCCAAAATCGATGCTTCGGTGTCGGTGGTAATGTCGGTGAACAACAGTTTAGTTTGCTGGGGCCTTGAGACCTTTGGTTCAGAAGCGCAAAAGCAAAAATATTTAGTGCCTTTAGCGAAAGGTGAAATCATAGGTGCATTTTGCTTGAGTGAGCCTGAGGCAGGGTCGGATGCTACATCGCAACGCACCACAGCAGAAGATAAAGGCGATCACTATTTATTGAATGGAACGAAGAACTGGATTACCAATGGTAGCACGGCTTCAGTTTATTTGGTGATGGCGCAAACCGATGTTGCCAAAGGGCACAAAGGCATTAATTGTTTGATAGTAGAAAAAGGGGCGGCTGGATTTACAGTTGGACTCAAAGAAAATAAATTAGGTATCCGTGGTTCCGACACGCATTCATTGATGTTTCAGGATGTGAAAGTGCCCAAGGAAAATAGAATTGGCGAAGATGGGTTTGGATTTAAGTTCGCCATGAAGACGTTAACTGGTGGTCGAATTGGAATTGCAGCACAAGCCTTAGGCATTGCAAGTGGCGCGTATGAATTAGCGTTGAAATATTCAAAAGAAAGAAAAGCATTTGGTAAGGAAATTTGCAATCATCAAGCCATTCAGTTTAAGTTAGCGGACATGGCTACAGAGATCGAAGCAGCGCGATTACTTTGCTTAAAAGCAGCTTGGTTGAAAGATACTGGACAAGACTATAACCAAGCCAGTTCCATGGCAAAATTATTTTCTTCGGAAGTAGCGATGAAGACTGCTGTGGAAGCTGTGCAGATTCATGGTGGATATGGATTCGTAAAAGAATTCCACGTAGAGCGCTTAATGCGTGATGCAAAAATTACTCAAATTTACGAGGGTACTTCTGAAGTGCAACGTATTGTTATTGCCCGTAGCGTACTACAATAAAAAAACTATGACCTTTCTGAAAAGATTAGTACTTGGCTTCCTTCTTATCGTACTTGTGCAGGCTTGTACTCCGCAAAAAAAATTAGTTTATATGCAGGGGGATGTTAATATTTGGTCGGACACGACCACTTTTGAAATGTATCTTTTTCCAGGAGATATCTTATCGGTGCAGCTCTTTACCATCAATCAGGAAGCATTTCCTGGTATCGCGAATTCGTCAGTTGTAGGTGAAGGAAATGATACCCGAAATGCCTATGAAAAGGGATTTGTTGTCGATCAAAGGGGTAATTTAACTCTGCCCTATATTGGAACCATGCATGTAGCAGGATTGTCATTGGATGATGCACATGATACGATTAATAATCGCTTCAAAAAATTTATTGATGATCCTGTTGTCGTTTTGAAAAAGTTAAGTTTTA
Source organism: Bacteroidota bacterium (assembly GCA_016709725.1). Classification (GTDB taxonomy): domain Bacteria; phylum Bacteroidota; class Bacteroidia; order AKYH767-A; family OLB10; genus JAJTFW01. Next base: position 16,153 of record JADJMG010000001.1, on the reverse strand, counting down.
AAGTTTCTGTTTTGGGAGAGGTAAACAAACCCGGATTGTATTATGTACCCAACGAGCAATTAACCTTGTTGGAGGCTTTAGCAATGGCCAGTGATTTAAATAATTTTGGGGACCGAACTAAATTGAAAATTCTGCGTAAAACTTCAAACGGCACTATTGAAATCAACGTGGATTTAACTCAGAAGGAATCGTTCACCGGACAAACGAAATATATTCATCCGGATGATGTAATTTATGTTCCCCCAACTCGTAAGAAAGCATTTACTGCTGTTTCTCCAGCTGCGGCAATCTTTACATCGTTATTGACTTCTATGGCTTTAATTATTACGGCTTATTTCCGATCCCAATGAACCCGCTGAAAAAAAATAATCAACAGGAAGATGAATTTCAAATTCTGAATGTATTTCGTGATATTTTACGAAAGTGGCATTATTTTTTAATTGCCGGAGTTTTCTTCACTGGATTGGCACTGCTATATGTTCGATTTACATTGCCAGTTTATCAAGCTTCTTCAAGTATTTTAATTGATGATGAACAATCTTCTCCAGCCAATGTTTCTGATTTATTGTCGAGTGATTTGTTTGGTACTAATTTAAATTTACCCACCGAGATTGGTATTCTTCGTTCACGGACGGTCATTCAAGAGACTATTAAACGATTAAATTTAGAAGTTCAATATTGGTCGACCACTAATTTTCCAACGCAACCGTTATATCCTAAATCACCCATTAAAGTGGAGGTGGATACTTTTATTCGTGAGTATAAAGATTTAGCATTTAGTATTACGGTCATTGATTCAAACTATTTTAATTTAGAAGTGGAGTATGACGGTGATAAGCTTCCTGCATTTTATTTGAATCAGAAGTTTGCATTTGGACAGGATATTGAAACCAAACATTTTAAATTTAGATTACAGAAGGGGAATTTTGTAAAACCAGTCATTGGTGGCACCTATGAATTTAAGGTTCGTTCAGCCAATAAATTAATTGCAGAGATGCTGGAGAATCTTACTGCTGAACCACTCGATAAGGATGCGAATATTGTTCGCCTTACTTATATGGATGTTATTCCGGTTCGTGCATTAGATATTTTAAATGAAGTTGGAAAAGTTTATATTGATTTAGATATTCAGGATAAGGCAGAGGTAGCTTCTCTTACGTTAAAGTTTGTGGATGAGCAATTGAATAATACTGGATCGATGCTCAGCACGAATGAGCAGGAGATGCAGGCTTTTAAAGAAAAAAATAAAACGGTTGATTTAAGTGAAGAGTCGAAGGCTGTTTTGCAAAAATTAAATGTCTTGGATCTCGACCGCGTTAAAAACAATATTGAGATTACTTCTTTACAAAATCTTTTTAATTACCTAACCACCAACGATGATATTACCAATTTAGCGCCTACCAGTCTTGGAATCCCCGACCCATTATTGGTTGAGTTAATTACCAATCTGCAGGCATTACAAGCGAAGAGAAAGAGTGTATCTTTTGGTGTAAAAAATGATGCTCCTGCAGTGAGAGTATTGGATCAGCAGATTTCTGAGAATCGATCTGCATTAATTGAGAATGTGAAATCGATCCAAAAGCGATTAGTCGTAACACGCGATGCTTTAAACACCCAGCTTGATAAATACGAAGGCAGTATTAAGCAAGTTCCTGAAATGGAGCGAGAGTTGTTGGGTATCAAGAGAAATTTTGAAGTCAACCAAAATATTTACACGTACCTGCTTCAGAAAAAAGCGGAGACCAGTATAGCCAAAGCAACTGCTGTTTCGGACAACAAAATATTGGATACATCTGCATTGGCTGATGAACCGGTTGAGCCCAATAAAAAGATAATTGTAGCCGTAATTTTACTGTTAACCATGATTATTCCGACCACCATTATCACCGCAAAAAGTTTACTGCGCAATACGGTTTTGAATCGTGATGATATAGGAATACACACTGAAGTTCCTGTAATTGGTGTGGTAGGACATTCCGATGAGACCTTGAATTTAGTGGTTTCGCAACGGCCAAAATCAGCCATCGCAGAGGCATTCAGAACGATTCGTACTAATTTGCAATACTATGGTCAGGGCGATGGATGTAAAACCATTTTGATTACATCATCGGTTGGTGGAGAAGGAAAATCATTTATTACCTTGAATTTGGCTGGGATCATTGCCATGCAGCAACAGAAAGTAGTAGTGCTGGGATTGGATTTACGAAAGCCTAAACTGTTCAATGACTTTGGATGGAAGAATGATATGGGTGCTTCAAACTATTTAGTAGGGGCGCATACGTTAGATCAGGTTATTCGTAAAACAGAAAATCCTTTTTTAGATATTATCATTTCAGGACCAACACCTCCTAACCCCGCAGAGTTATTGTCGAAACCGTTGATGGGGGAGATGCTGGCTGAATTAAAAAAACGATACGATTTCATTGTCATTGATACGCCGCCAATCGGTGTTGTTTCCGATGCATTTATTTTATTGAATCAATCGGATGTAAATTTATATGTTGTTCGCCAAGGATATTCCAGATTAGAATTTTTGAAAACACTGGATGATCTGTATACCGATGGAAAAATTCCAAATGCATCTATTGTGCTAAACGATTCTGATTTTTCAACAGGTTCCGGCTACGGACATCATTATGGATACCTTGACGGAAATGCTGGGTATTACGACGAAAGAGAAGAAGCCGCTGCTAAGAAGAGAGCAGGGTGGAGGAGATGGCTTCCTTTTTAATTCAGAATGTAGAATTCAGAATTCAGAATTGGAGGTCACTTTGTTGCTCATTAAAATTCTTGAAGATCTACGAGATTGATAAATAATTTTGAAGTTTTTTTCTTTGCGACCGCTGCATAAACGTTGCGACCGCTGCGTTTAAAAAGCTTCTAGTAATTTCTCCATCTGCGATCCTCTCGAACCTTTGATTAAAATACTACCCGAAGTAGGTTTATTTTCTTTCAACCATTCCATGCATTGCTGCGAGGATTCGAAATGCAGACTCTTAATTTTTTTGGAAGGAGCTTCGAACAACTTCCCTACTAACAGCAAGGTGGCTTCCGAAAGTGCTGCAGCTTCTTCCGCCACTTTTAAATGTTCATCAGCGGATGCATTTCCCAGCTCCAACATTTCTCCTAAAGCGACAATCTTACTACCGCTAAAATGTTTTTTGAAATTGTCCAGCGCCGCTTTCATACTACTTGGATTCGCATTGTATGCATCTTGTACAATCGTCAGTTGATCCTTCTTGATAATTTGTGATCGTTGATTATCGGGAATATAATTTTCAATGGCTTCTTTAATGTCGAATGGGTCCACTCCAAAATGCGCACCGATCGCAACGGCACACATGATATTTTGGAAATTGTAATCACCCGTAAATTTTGTTTTAATGTTTAATTCAAACGGATGCGTGATCTCCACTTCCAAATTCGTAGTTAAACTTGGTACAATTCCACCTCGGTATTGCGCTTGCGTGCTTTCACCATAGGTAACAATGCTATCGTATCCGCGAAGTTGTTCGCGCAGTATGGTATTGTCGAGATGAACGAAAATGAGTCCACCACTACTACGTAAATAATCATACATCTCCCTTTCCCTTTCTTTACTCCTTCTATGCCACCAAATCCTTCGAGGTGTGCTTTTCCAATGTTGGTGATTAATCCATAGTCAGGTTGAGCAATTTGACAAAGTGCTGCAATTTCTTGTTGATGATTGGCGCCCATCTCCACAATGGCAAAATCGTGTTCATCGCTCAAACGCAATAACGTTAACGGTACGCCAATATGATTATTCAAATTCCCAATCGTTGCAATCGCTTCAAAATCTTTTTTCAATACAGCGTGACATAATTCCTTAGTTGTAGTTTTTCCATTGCTGCCGGTGATGGCGAGCACATGAATGTCGAGTACTTGTCGGTGATAAGTCGCTAAATCTTGTAAGCTTTTCAATACATTTTCTACACGAAGGAGTCGAGGATCATCACCAAACTCCCGATAGATATCGGGATCATCCACCACCGCATAAGAAGCACCATTCTCCAAGGCCTGCATCGCAAACAAATTTCCATTGTAACTAGGGCCTTTCAGCGCGAAAAAAATACATTCCAAAGGAAGGTTGCGCGTATCCGTTGATACCAATTGACTCTCGAGAAAATATTTATATAGTTGCTCCGTGTTCACCATTCCACGAAAATAGGAAAAAGCGCTGCGAATGGAAAATGTTTTAAAAATAATGTTTACACCTCCGGAAAAATTGCAAGTTGGCAAGTTGGTAAATTGGTAAATTGCTGCGCTCAGAAGTCTGTGCAAAGCACTGTACTTCTGAGGTGTCACGAGGCTTCGCGATGGTAAACTCGATAGATTTCTATCTGGAGTTGTCTAGAGGCTACGCTCAAATCACAATGGTTTGTAAAAGATACTGTTTATTAAGGGTGAATTGTTGAATCTAAAGTAATTAAGTTTCGCAGAATGGCGCACTAAGACTGTTGATTGCGCAAGTACTAAATTGATTCGTATTGCGACATAGAGCTTTCGCATTTCGCACTAATTCTCATTTCGTGTCCAGGGTAACCATTTAGCCCATCGACAAGCTCATGTCAAGCATTTCGCATTAGTTTCGCATTTCGTGTTTATTCGCATTTCGTATCACTCGCAAATCGCGTCAAAAAAAAGAGCCGCTCTAATCGGAGCGGCTCTCTATTCATTCTTTGAAATTTAATCTTAGTACATTCCGTCCATTCCACCACCTGGCATTTGTGGCATAGCTGGCTTGTCTTCTTTGATGTCGCTTAATACACACTCTGTAGTTAACAACATCGCAGCGATAGAAGCAGCATTCTCTAAAGCAACACGTGTTACTTTAGTTGGATCTATTACTCCAGCTTTCATCATGTTTTCGTACACATCAGTACGTGCGTTGTAACCGAAGTCATCTTTTCCTTCGCGTACTTTTTGTACCACGATCGATCCTTCCATTCCTGCATTGGAAACAATTTGACGAAGTGGCTCTTCTAAAGCACGCTTCACGATGCTGATACCAGTGGTTTCATCATCATTCGTTCCTTTCATTTTCTCTAATGCAGCAATAGCACGGATGTAAGCAACTCCACCTCCTGGTACAATTCCTTCTTCCACCGCAGCACGCGTTGCATGTAATGCATCGTCCACACGATCTTTCTTCTCTTTCATCTCCACTTCCGTAGCAGCACCAACATAAAGAACAGCAACACCACCTGCTAATTTAGCTAAGCGCTCTTGTAATTTTTCTTTATCGTAATCGCTCGTTGTCGTTTCAATTTGAGCTTTGATTTGATTCACACGAGCTGTAATGTCTGCCTTTTCACCAGCACCATTAACAATCGTTGTATTGTCTTTGTCGATGCTGATTTTTTCAGCAGAACCTAACATCGTTAAGTCAGCAGCATCTAATTTGAATCCACGCTCTTCGCTGATCACAGTTCCACCGGTAAGGATTGCGATATCTTCCATCATGGCTTTACGACGATCACCAAATCCTGGAGCTTTCACTGCAGCAATTTTTAATGAACCACGTAGTTTATTTACCACTAATGTTGCTAATGCTTCTCCATCTACATCTTCTGCGATGATTAACATCGGACGACCTGTTTGAACTACTTTCTCCAACACCGGTAACAATTCTTTCATGTTACTGATTTTTTTGTCGTAAAGTAAAATGTATGGACTTTCTAAAACTGATTCCATTTTATCAGCGTTCGTTACGAAGTAAGGACTGATGTATCCACGATCGAATTGCATACCTTCTACTACAGTCACTGTAGTTTCAGTTCCTTTTGCTTCTTCAACAGTAATAACACCTTCTTTCTTCACTTTCTCCATCGCTTGTGCAATCAACTTTCCAATTTCGCTATCGTTGTTTGCAGAAATGGTAGCTACTTGCTCAATTTTCTGAATGTCGTCACCAACACTCTTACTCATTTTTTTCAAGCTATCAACCACTGCTAAAACCGCTTTGTCGATACCACGTTTTAAATCCATTGGATTTGCACCCGCAGCAACGTTTTTCAAACCAGCAGTAACGATAGCTTGTGCTAATACCGTTGCAGTAGTCGTTCCATCACCAGCAACATCTGCTGTTTTTGAAGCAACTTCTTTCAACATTTGAGCGCCCATGTTTTCAACCGGGTGCTTTAATTCAATTTCTTTTGCAACTGTAACACCATCTTTAGTGATACTTGGAGCACCGTATTTTTTATCGATAATTACATTACGTCCTTTTGGACCTAATGTCACCTTCACTGCATTTGCTAATGCGTCAACACCACGCTTCAAAGCATCACGTGCTTCTAGGTTAAAAGAGATTTCTTTTGCCATAATTATTTTAGTTTTTTTTGATTTTAAAGGTTGATTGATTCAATTAAATGATTGCGAAAATGTCGGATTCGCGCATGATTAAAAATTCCTTTCCGTCTACGCTAATTTCTGTTCCTGCATACTTTCCGTATAAAACGGTGTCACCTACTTTTACTGTGATAGGCTCGTCTTTTTTACCTTCTCCTACTGCAACTACAGTTCCTTTTTGAGGCTTTTCTTTTGCTGTGTCAGGGATAATAAGTCCGCTAGCGGTTTTCTCTTCAGCTGGTGATACTTCAACGATCACGCGGTCTGCTAATGGTTTGATGCTTACTTTGCTCATTTTACTTGAGTTTATTTAAGGATTTGTTAAATGAATTATTGAAGGGATTTTCTCCCTGTAAAATAACTAACAGCAATTGTGCCACGAGGAATTAAACCAAAAATGCTGTCAATTCTTCCTAGTATAGGTCAATTGACAGCATTTCTCTGACAAATTGTTGGACAACCTGTCAGTGGAATATTTTATGGGGCTGGCGTAGCAGTTGGCTGATCACCTGCAGGAGCAGGTTGTGCCGCGGGTTGTGCCGGTTGAGCCGCAGGTTGTGCAGCTGGTGCTTGTGCAGCAGGAACATTTTGAATCTGATCTTCAATGATCGATGCATTGTTCGTACCCGTATTTCTTGGAATAACGAAATTACCAACGACGGCTAATACCAACATCGTGATGGCAAATCCCCAAGTTAATTTTTCAAGGAAATCGGTGGTTTTGCGTACACCCATAATTTGGTTAGATGCAGCAAAGCCAGATGATAAACCTCCGCCTTTAGAGTTTTGTACTAAAATAACAATTCCTAGAAGGAAGCTAACTATGATGATGAGGACAAGTACGAGTGTGAACATGGTTTAAGCTCAAGTATTTAATTTATTCTCTAATTCTTTAATGAGGGCTGCAAAGTAACGGCTTTTTTTCGGGGAATCTCAAGCTTAATTTCGTATAGAATGAAATTGCTTTTTGAAAATTCCCTTGCTGAGCGTAAATGTTTGCTAATGTTTCACTTACGATATCGTCCGATTCAATAATACTTCGCTTCGCCATGTTTATCGGACTATAAAAAGCGCTTTTGGATGGGGTAATCCTAGGTTCTTGCTTGATGAAATTATCGATTAACTGGTCGGAAGGTACCTTGCTTTTAGGCGGATCGGTATCTACTAAGGAAGGATCCGGAATCGGCTTTTTAGGCGGAATTAAATTCGGATCGGTATCTAATGGCGTATTGGAAATGGTGCTAAATGGAATTTTTTCAACTGGAATTGCAGGATTCGGTAGGGGAGCAATTACTTCATTTTGATGTGATGCAGGAGCGATATGTTGCTGTGGGGATGTTGATTTTACATACAACATTTTCGGAGCATTCACTGCTGAATCCGAAATTGTCTTTGCGGCGGGTACTTCGATTTGTATTTCTTCTCTCGAATTTTTTACTTCTGCAATAGGTATCGATGTTGTTTCTTTTTCAGAAACGATCGTTCTATGTTCAAACGTTTTTGGAGATGATTGTGCTGCAGGAATAGGAGTTTCAGTCTGAATTTCTTTCTTAATTGCCTCGACTTTCTCATCTTTTTTCGAATCCGATTTTTGATTCAGATGCAACCATTCTGCAAATGAATGTACTTCCCCTGATTGATGGGGGATGGGCTCAATGGGAGTTGGAGTGGCATTTAAAACAGAAGCAGGAATATCTTCTAAATTCCCCTCTGATAAATTGTCTTCTTCCGATTCATCCGAAACAATTTCATTCTTTTTCTCCTCTGAAAAATAATCAGAACTGTTGACTTGTGATGTAACAATATTCTCTAAAATTAATTCCTCAAGTGGATCTAATTCTTTTTCTTTCGATGCAACAAGTGTTGTTTCGACTTTTATTTCTTCTTCTCGTTTTGCCGATAAACGTTCCAACTCTTCAATTTCCGCTTCTAAATCCGGATCATCATCTTCCTCAATCATCCCATGCGGAACTAAAATTGTTTCCTCGCTCTGTTCCTCCTCGCTGGCTGAGGCACTCGAGGCCAGCTGCTCATCACTCTCACTCTCACTCTCACTCTCACTCTCATTCTCATTCTCATTCTCATTCTCATTCTCACTTTCCTTCTCGCTCTGTCCTTCCGGTTCTACCCAAATATTTAATTCTTTCAAACGCTGGATCACAATTTCCTCTGCGGAGATGGTGTCTTCGTCACTTTGCACTTCTTTCTTCTCTACTTCAATTGCTTTTGGAGATGGAATTTCAGAAGTATCGAATGGGGTCTCTTCACTGATTTCGGCTGGATGATTTTGATTGGTGCCGATGGTTTCATCGGTTGGAACATCAACAACATTAATGGAAGAAACTTCTTTCTTCTCGCTGGAAGTATCCATCATCCCTTCGTTTTCAAGAGCGATGTTCTCATTCCATGCCACTGAATCGTGCATCATTAATTCAGGATGAATCAACTGGTGCAAACGTTTTCTATCGGGCGCATAGGCCGAACTTAATTTCAATTGCTGAGCGTAGGAAATATGATTTTGCCCATGTAACTGCAATAAATAAAAATAACGCAAAGCCTGACAATAAGGAAATTCCTTCACCAGTGAAGCAATGGTCTCAGGTCGCTGATGAATGACCTCATCAGGTGTACGGATCAGTGATAAAAATTCTTCTTTTGTCATTACCAGTTGCTCACGGATTTATTAAATACATCGTCTACTAATTGCTTGTTCACTTCATCAATCAATGTTAACTCTACTTCAGCTAAACTTTTCTGACTGTCATAGTCGGCATAGCGTGTAAAAGTACTTTCAAAACTTTGTGTAGCATCTTTTGTATTGGTAAATTTTACCAGAACGCTAATACTTAGGCGGTTTAATGCAGCGGTCTCCGTGCCTTGTATCGCTACAGGTTGAGCACGGTAGTCGCTGATGTAGCCTTCAAATTGAATATCGCCATCACGATCCACTTGCCTCAAACTCGTTTGTGAGATGAAACGATCTTTGATTCTTTCAGTAAAAGCCTGACTTAAGGTAGGCTGTACTAAGGGTGCACGATTCGCAAAATATTGCACCGAAAATGTTTTTACTTCTGGGGAGATGGATGCACCAGAAAAGGAATACATCCCACATCCCGACCAAATAGCGAGCATCACAACGATAGAAATTAGAATTGATTTTTTCATCCGTTGATATCGTATTCTTTTATTTTGCGATACAAAGTACGTTCTGAAATGCCCAATTCTTTGGCTGCATCTTTTCGTTTTCCTTTGTATTTGTCGAGTGCTTTCGTAATCATTTCTTTTTCTTTGTCGGAAAGAGATAAGGTTTCATCCGCAAAGGATTCATGCGCATCAATTTTTATAGCTTTCGTTGAAAGTGTAACGCCCGGCTCAGTATGAATTAAATCATGATTATTCTCGGTGTACGTCTCATGTTCATAGTTTAATTGATCTTTTAACGAAGCGGTGTTTCCCGATATAATTCCCGATACTACTTTTTCAAGTCCGTCAAATCTTTTTCATATCAAAAGTACTTTGTAAAGCATTTCTCGCTCTGTGAATTCACCATTACTATTGGACACGTCCTTCAATACCATTGCCATGGAATTGTTATCATTGTTCGGTAGATATTTCAAAAGAACATCAGGAGTAATTTCTTTTTCTTTTTCAAGAATGGATAATTGCTCCGTCACATTTTTTAATTGACGCACATTTCCCGGCCAGCGATAGTTGATCAACAATTGCTGTGCTTCCGGTAAAAGATGAATGACCGGCATTTTATATTTGTCGGCGAAGTCGGCCGCAAATTTTCTAAACAGTAAAAAGATGTCTCCTTTTCGATCGCGCAAGGGCGGAACGTGAATGGGAACTGTATTTAAACGATAATATAAATCTTCTCTGAATTTTCCTCGCTCAATTGCATCGGGAATTTGAACATTGGAAGCTGCCACCACGCGCACATCGGTCTTTTGCATTTTGCTGGAACCTACGCGAATGAATTCACCCGTTTCTAGCACACGTAATAATCGCACTTGGGTCATGAGTGGCAACTCGGCTACTTCATCTAAAAAAATGGTTCCGCCATTTACTACTTCAAAATAACCTTTGCGTGCTTCGTGTGCTCCTGTGAAAGAACCTTTTTCATGTCCAAATAATTCGGAGTCGATGGTTCCTTCTGGAATAGCACCGCAGTTCACCGAAATGTTAGGTCCGTGTTTTCGACTGCTGAGGAAATGAATGATTTGATGAAAAATTTCTTTACCTGTTCCACTTTCTCCCGTAATCAAAACCGAAAGATCAGTTGGCGCCACCTGTCTTGCAATATCAATGGCATGATCTAACAGCGGTGAGTTACCGATAATACCAAATCTATTTTTTAGTTCTTGTAATTTCATACGGTAAATTGAAAATTAGTTTTTGGATACGATTTCACGACTTCTCCAATGAGTGTAGCAACAGTAACTCGCGTGATAAGCACATCGGCACAATCACCGGGCTTCAAATCGCCACATGGAAATACGACAACGGTTCCTTGGGTATTTCTTCCAGAGTACATTTCCTTCGACTTCTTTGAAAATCCTTCAATCAGTACTTTGTATGTTTTTCCCATAGCTTCTGCCGAACGGTTTGCAGATAATACTTGTTGTAAATCGACAATCTCCTGCAATCTTCTTCCTTTTATTTCTTCTGGAATATCGTCAGTATATTTTTTTGCTGCAGCCGTTCCCGGACGTTCAGAGTATTTAAACATGTACGAGAAATGATAACCGGCCCATTTCATTAAGCTGATGGTTTCTTGATGTTCTTCTTCCGTCTCTCCACAAAATCCGCTGATGATATCGGTACTGATTCCACAGTTCGGAATAATTCGACGTATCGCTTCAATGCGATCAATGTATTGTTCACGCGTATAGCCGCGATTCATTCGCTCTAACATGGATGTGCTTCCCGATTGTACAGGAAGATGCACATACTTACAAATGTTTTCGTGCTTAGCTATCGAATGTAATACGGCATCCGTCATGTCACGCGGATTACTGGTCGAAAAGCGCACGAGTAAATCAGGATGAACCCCCGCTACTAATTCTAGTAAATCAGCGAATGTGGTAAATCGTTTTTGTTCTTCATCGGGCAGTAGATGATTGAGTGCTGCATGCACTACCGCTTCTTCTAAATCTTTCTTTTGTCCACCGCCCCACCAGAGGTAAGAATCTACATTTTGTCCGAGTAAGGTTACTTCGCGGTATCCATCTTCAAAAAGCTTTTTACATTCGGCTATGATACTTTCTGGATCACGTGAACGTTCGCGGCCACGGGTAAGGGAACCACACAAAACGAGCACATATTATCGCAACCGCGCATGATGGAGACATAGGCGATAATTCCATTTGTTCCTAATCGAACGGGACTAATGTCGGCATACGTTTCTTCTCGTGAAAGCAACACGTTTACTGCTTTTTGTCCGCCTTCCACTTGCTCAATTAAATTCGGTAAATCGCGATACGCGTCCGGACCTGCAACAATATCCACCAACAACTCTTCCTCTAAAAATTTTGATTTTAATCGCTCAGCCATGCAGCCGAGAACACCTACAATCAAGGAAGGATTTTGTTTCTTTAATTTTTTAAAATCTTGCAATCGAGTACGCACACGCGTTTCAGCTTGATCACGAATAGCGCAAGTGTTAATGAAAATAACATCAGCGGTTTTATAATCTTTTGTAGTTTCAAATCCGTTTCCGGTTAAGATCGACGCAACAATTTCGCTATCCGAAAAATTCATGGCGCAACCATAACTTTCCAAAAACAATTTCTTGCCATTGGATGGTGTCAGCCACTTCCAGCATCAAGGCTTCCCCTTGACGCTTTTCATCAATCACCTTATTTCCTTCGTGCAACATGTTCTTAAATGGACTGCAAAGATACATAAAATAGCGGTCTACTGACAAGATGTCAGACTAAAAATTAAAGAAAAATCACGAAAAATTAAAGAAAAAATGGCCTTTTTTAATGTAATCGAGCTCTTTTGCCAAAGAATCAATTAAATCATCAAAATTTACTTGGAATTCGACTCCGCTAAAACGGATTAATACTTCACCACCTTTCCCGAAATATTATCTAATTCGGTAATCAAATTCACCAAATAAATTCCAGCGTTCATTCCTTTTGCAGGGATTTCAATGTCGAGATTTCCTGCAGTAATATTTTCAATTAGTTTTTGGAAAATGATTCTTCCGCTAATGTCCATCAATCGCAACACGCCTTTGTTGCCTTTCAGTTTTTCAGCATGAAGTTGTATCTGATCTGAATTGGAATTATAACGAGTTTGGAAAATTACATCCGCCCCAATGGAAGATGGAAGTCCAACCATGGAGAATGAGAAACATGCTGAAGTGTCGATGCAATTACCATACGTGACTGCTACAGCGTAGTCGCCGGATTGAGTGGGTTGATATGTTGAATTTGTTGCACCTGAAATAGCAGTATTCGTTGCGCAATCGATCCACTGATAAGCGGAACCACTCGCAGTAGTTTGTAAAATTGCCGACGATTGCGAAATGGTATTTGTAATACTAGAAACGGTTAGTTGCAATTCAATGATGGAATCGCAACCGAAACTTGTAATTAATTTTTGTTGATAGGTGCCGTCGTTATAATACAATACACCGTTTAGTGAATAGTCGTCTCCATTGCAAATACTCGCTGTAATGATGGTTGGCGGAATCGAACAATTAATCACAGCATTACTAGTAGTATTAGTAATTACAGGAGCATTAAAATCGAAGAAAATATTGGCAGTATTTTCAATCGAACTTCCTATTGCCAAGCTATCCTTCGCTCGAATTTTATATTGAACATATCCATGACTTGCGGGTTCGTTCGTGTTGCTGTCGGGTAAATTGATATGCGGAAAACTAAATTTTACTAATCCATCATTATAAACTTGTGTGAGAGGTTGGTGGCTGTACGAAAGCAAATTAAATGTTGACCAATCTAAAGAAGCACTCAAAGTGTCGGTAATAAAAATATGTTCAGCAGATGCTGTTCCTGTATTTTGAAATCGGATTAAATACGTTAACCATCGGTCCCCACTAATATCTAAAGTAGAATTAGGAAATGCTGTTTTATCATTAGGATCAAAACTACCTACCACCGTAAAGCATTGTGATAAAAATTATTGTAATAATTTAATTCTTTTCCTGGTTGGAAATGGAAACTTGTATACAAATTTGACTACCCAATACTGCGGTCGTGTCTACCAAAATATTAAAATTAAAACTGCTGTCATAACTTAACACTCCAAAGTCAGCTATATTGTAAGTGAGAACATTCCCAATTATTGAATTGGGAGTTAATGCACCGATGGCTGGTGAAATATAATTACATGCTCCGGTAATGGTGATACTCACTGTTCACTTATTCCTGCGGCACAATGCGCACCAAAAATATCGTTGAAATCTCCAGCCTTTATTTTAATTCCAGAAATATTTCCAGGCCTTAATTCATTTGCATAAATACTTGTTGTAGCTAAATCTATCCCTTTGCAATCAAGACCAAAGTTGCAATCATAGTGTAGTGAGTCTGAAACAGAAATATTTTTAAGATGAAATGTTGAAGTCGGGCATTTTATTGTAAAAGGTGAATTAATGGTGTCAAATTCTATTTTGTATAAATTGAAAGAATAAGTATCAAAGTCGAAGGTGCCTTTGAAATTAGAATATGTTTGCTGCTCTAAAATACCATTTTTGTACAAGTTTATTTTTTGGTTTTTGATTAGAGACTCATTCGTACCAATATTGCAATTAGAATCAGTATCAAAAAAAGTTTGCCCTTCAATATTCCAAATCGTCCAACCGTGCTGTTAAACGCAAGGAAAAAATTTGCGCCTGGTGGAATAGTTATGTTTCCATAATTTGGCAAACAGTTTATCAAGGTGTTTTGGAAATTCAAATTTGAAATATTTTTTAAGTCGGGCAAACAAGTATGGGTTGTAAGAACAATGGAGTCTTAGTCAATGAATAAGGAAATGAAGGTAATGATGCTGATGAGTTAAATAAATGCACATTACATTCTGTTAGCATCAGGCAAACTCTTGTAAAGCAATGAGTTGGGTAAGCATTCCAGCAATAAAGAACTTTTAAAGAAGAAGTAAGTAAGGCAAAGAAGTCAGGTTGTCTGTACAAAATAAAATTTTAATGTAGAAGGTAATGTAGGTATTAGACGTAGTGATTCTCGCTGCATAAAAATAAATTAAAGTAGCTGGTAAATTTGGCAATGAAGATAATTGGTTCTTCCGCATCCGAGATCATTTAAAGTAGTGGTAATATTGGCAAGGAAGTAAGTAAATTGCTTTCGCATTCAAGATCAAGTAATGTAGAAGGTAGTAGGTAAGGAGTGAGTTGGTTAAGCAGTTTAGATCAGTTTAATGGAATAGGTAAGGTTGGCAATGGTATTAATTTGGTTGTAGTAACAATTAAGAATAGTTAATGAGGAAGATAATACGGGTAAGAATTAATCTGGTTCCCGCTGCAACTTAGATATGTCAATGGAATTTGGCAATGGTGGAATTGAAATAATCTGATTTTGCTTGCAATCAAGGTAGGTCAATGTCGAAGGAAAAGAGGTAAAGATGTAAGCTGGTTGTAGAAACATTTGAATTGGGTCAAAGAAGAAGGCAATGGCGGTACATGAAATTTGGTTGACTATTGACATTATGGTTTGTGTTAAAGTTGAAGGTAAGAAAGGCAACGAATTGAGTTGGTTATAATCACAATAAAGATTAATTAAATTCGATGGTAACGATGGTAATGATGTTAGATTATTCGATTTGCAATTAAGAAGAGTTAAGGTAGATGGTAGAATTGGTAATGAAGCAAGATTATTATTGTCACATTTCAGGATAGATAATGATGGGGCAAAGGAGGTAATGATGTTAAATTCATTATTGGACAGATTAATTGTTTTATTAAAGGAGGTAGTTGTGGTAATGTTGTGAGTTGATTGTTATTACAAATCAATAATGTGTCATTTACGAAAACCTCAATTCCACTCAGATTTGAAATTTGTCGGTTGTTGAGATCAAGATACTGCGCATTCAATACCGCTGGACATGACGGATCAATAGAATCTCCCACCATACAACTTGAAAAAAGTTGATTTAAGTAATATTTAAATTTTGCATCTGGAATATAAACAAGCTGAGCCGAACTAGATGTTTTAAATCCTAAACAAGTGATAACACAAATAAGTTTAAGTAAAATATTTTTCATCATCTTATATTTCTAAATTAATACTTATTTGGAAAATTACATCTGCCCCAATGGAAGAAGGAAGTCCAACCATAGAGAAAGCAAAGCAGGACGAAGTGTCGATGCAAGTACCGTAGACGACAGCAACAGCATAGTCGCCCGATTGCGTTGGTTGGAACGTTGAATTCGTTGCACCTGAAATATCAATATTCGTAGCACAATCGATCCACTGATACCCCGAACCACTCGCAGTAGTTTGTAAAATTGCCGACGATTGCGAAATCGTATTTGTAATACTTGAAACGATTAGTTGTAATTCAATGATGGAATCGCATCCAACACTTGTAATTAATTTCTGCTGATAGGTGCCATCATTATAATACAATGCACTGTTGAGTGAATATGCTTCCCCATTACAAATACTCGCTGTAATAATGGTTGGTGGAATTGAACAATTTATTACTGCATTACTTGTAGTATTAGTAATTACTGGAGCATTAAAATCGAAGAAAATATTGGCTGTGTTTTCAATCGTAACTTCCTATAGCTAAA